>CAWJJJ010000013.1:0-501205 GCA_963843185.1 uncultured Alphaproteobacteria bacterium | reverse complement strand
CAGCAGCGCCAGGCCCAGCGCCGAGGCGCGGTCCCGCGTGAATTGACTTCACTCTCGCCGCCAGCCCGGCTTCATCGTGATCCTCGGGGGTCGATGAACGAATGGGTGATGTCGACCAACAGGTTGACGATCACGATCAGGGCGCCAATCCAGATCGTGAAGCCGATGATCGCCTTGTGGTCCGACTGCAGGATCGAATTCACGGCAAATGTGCCGATGCCGGGCCAGTCGAACACCGTCTCGACGATCACGGCGTTGGTCACCAGCACGCCGAAGATCAGGCCGATCTGGGTGACGGTCGAAATCATGGCGTTGCGCAGCACGTATTTCCAGACGATCAGGCCCGGCGGCAGGCCCATGGCACGCTGGTAAAGCACATGGTTGCTGCTGATGACGTCCAGCACGCCGGCCCGCGTGAAGCGGACGATCGTCGCGGCCGCCGGCAAGGCCAGCGTCAGGGCCGGCAAGGCGATATGGGAGAGCGCGCTGTGCAGGGATTCCATGTCCCAGTCGAGCAGCGAATCGATGATCATGAGCCCGGTCACGGGCGAGGGGCCAAAGCCGTCGATCCGGCTGTTGAGCGGCGCCACGCCCAGCTTCATCGAGAAGAAGAATTGCAGCAGCAACGCCAGCCAGAACGCGGCCAGGGCAAGCCCGGAGACGCTGATCACCCGCAGCACGTGGTCGAGCAGCGAATTGCGCTTCAGCGCCGATATCACGCCGAGCGGAATACCGAGCGCGATCGACAGCGTGATCGCCGCCAGGGTGAGTTCCAGGGTGGCCGGCAGGCGCGATGCCAGGTCCTCCGATATCGGCCGCTGGCTGTAGATGCTGATGCCGAGATTGCCCGACAGGATGTCGCGGAAGTGCCGCGCGAGCTGGACCCAGAGCGGCTGGTCGTAGCCGAGCTTGATGCGCATCGCCTCGATTTGCGCCGTGGTGGCGTTCTCGCCCAGGAGAACCCGCACCGGATCGGTCGGGATCACGTTGGAGACCAGGAAGACGATGATGACCAGCCCGGCCAGCGTGGGCACGAACCAGGCCAGTCGCGAAAAAATCATCTCCAGACGGCGCATCGGATGCCTAATCCTCCCCGGCGAAGCTGGGGAGGTGTTGGCGTCCACGCCGACGGAGGGGTCATGAGCATGAGTCGCGCTGCTGGCATGACCCCTCCGCCCACTGCGCGGGCACCTCCCCTTCGCGGATTCCGCGAAGGGGAGGAATGACGGAACCAAGTCCGTTCCATCACTGCTCTGCCCTACTTATAGTACGCCCAGCGCATGTCCTGCCCGCTGCCGATCGGGCTGAAGCGGATGCCGCCGACGTTGGCGGCGTAGGGGCCGTACCACTTGGTGTTGTAGACGAAGATGCCCATCGCCTGCTCGGTCACCTTTGTCGCCGCCTTCTCGTACAGCACGCGCCGCTTTTCCTGGTCATTGGTCGCGAGCGCCTCGTTGATCCATTTGTCGAGCTCGGGATCCTTCGTGTACGAGGAATTGCGCGTTCCGATGTAGCGCGAGCCGTAGAGTTCGCCGACCCAGTTGTTGGGGTCGACGTAATAGGTGCTCTTCCACAGCGGCACCATGTCGTAGTTCTTGTCGCGATCCTGCATGCGGCTTTGCACGACCGGCCACGGCGCCGATTCGATCTTGATCTCGATGCCGATCTTCTTGGCGCCGTTCTGCAGCAAGGCGGCCGCCTGCTCCGTCTCGCTGAACCCGGCCAGCGTGCCGATCACGATCGGCCGCAACGGCTCCTTGACCTGGGCAAGCTCCGCCTTGGCCTTTTCCAGGTCGTAGGTGAAGCCTTTGAGGTCCTTGGGCGCGCCCCACAGATTGTTCGGGTTCGGGCTGGGGTTGCGGGCGACCGCACCCTTCAGGATGTCCTTGATGAAGCCGTCATAGTCGAAGGCATAGGCCAGCGCCCGGCGGAAGTGCACGTCGTCGAGCGGCGGGCGTGCGTTGTCGATGTTGAAGTAGAAGACGCGCATCAATTCCTGCTCGAGGATCTGCACGTTCTTCGCCTGCTTGAGCCGCAGGATCTGGTCGTAGGGCAGGTAGCCGTCGGTGCCCTGGAAGTCGCCCTTGATCATCCCCTGGACGCGGGTGTTCGTCTCCAGCACGGTGCGGAATTCGATCTCGTCGAATGCCTTTTTGCCCCAGCCGGCGAAATGCTCCTTGAACCGCTCGCCCACGAAGCCGATCGCCGGATCGTAGCGCTTCAGCTTGTAGGAGCCGGTGCTGGCCACGTTTTTCGCAAGCCAGGCCTGGCCCCAGTCGCCGTCCTTCTCGTTCTTCTTCACCAGCTTGGAATTGACCACCAGGATTTCCGGCACGGTGGCCAGGAAGATGGCGGACGGCTCCTTCAGCGTGAACACGACGGTGTACTTGTCGGGCGCCTTGGTGCTGCCCGGCTCGATGATGGGCAGGAACAGCGACGCAGCCCCCTTCTTCATCGCCAGCATCCGCTCGATGCTGTAGACCACGTCGTCGGCGGTGAATTCGCTGCCGTCGTGGAACTTCACGCCTTTCTTCAGGTTGAAGGTCCAGGTCTTGCCGTCGGCCGAAGCCGTGTAGCTGTCGGCCAGCCACGGGATCATCTTCGGCGGATTGTCGACCCACCGATACAGCCCGTCGTAGAAGTTGATGCGCGACGCGGCGCGGCCGACGTCGAAGATCGCATGCGGATCGAGATTGTCGTAGCCGCTGTTGTTGGCGTGGACGTACTTGCCCTGCGCCCAGGCGCCGCCTGCAACGGCGAACGACGCTGCCGCAGCGATGGCGGCCAGCACTGCCAGAATTGTCCGTTTCATTCCCCTGCCTCCTCTGTCTTTCAGCCCTTCTGCTTGACGTAGCGCGCGACGTCGGCGTGCGTCGCGAACCAGATGCCGGCGTGCGCGCGGATGTGCCGGATCAGCTCCTCCAGGATCATGATGCGCGAGCGGTGGCCGATGATGTGCGGATGCATCGTGAGCTGGAAGAGCCCGCCCTCGGCATAGGCCACGTCGAACTCGCGCCGGAAGACCTCCAGGACGGCCGAGGGCGGCGTGTAGGGGCGCAGCGCGGCGAAGCGATTCATGTTGAAGTAGACCGCGTCGTCGCGGATCCACTCGACCGGCAGCTCGACGACGCCGGTCGGCTGGCCGTCGAGCAGCAGCTCGTAGCAGTCGTCGTCGGCCATCAGCGAGGAGTCGTAGAGCAGCCCCATGTCGCGCGTGATGGCGAGCGTGTGCGGGGAGAAATCCCAGGACGGCGTGCGGATGCCGACCGGGCGCCGGCCCGAGACCTTCTCCAGCATGTCGGCCGCGCGCATCTGCAGGTCGCGCTCCGACGCCTCGGGCAGGATCGAGTTGCGCTCGTGGATCCAGCCGTGGATGCCGATCTCGTGGCCGTCGGCGGCGACGCGGCGCTGCTCGTCGGCATGGAGCATGGCCGAGACGGCCGGCACATAGAAGGTCGCGGGGATCGCGTATTTCCGCAGCAGCGCCAGGATGCGCGGGATGCCGGCGCGGTTGCCGTACTGGCCCTGGCTCAGGCGACCGATCAACTCGCCGCCTTCACGCAGCTCGCCGGTCTCGTGGTCGGAGTCGAACGACAGCGCCACGGCGCAGCGCGCGCCGTCCGGCCAGATGTCGGGCCGCAGCGTCCGGCCGGCGCGCACGCGTTCGACGATGCCGCGCCAGCGCTCTTCGGACCATTGCCAGGGCTGCTCCTGCTCCTGCGGCTTGGCAACGATGGTCGGGCGTGCGGGGACATGGTCTCCTCCTCCTGAGGCTCAGGCGAGCGGGCTGCCGGTCACCGGCAGCACCTGGCCGGTGATCCACGACGCGTAGGGCGAGGCCAGGAACATCACGGCATGGGCGATGTCCTGCGGCTCGCCCAGGCGGCGCATGGCGACGCGCTCGATCATCGCCTTCTGGCCCTCCGGTCCGTAGGACTGCCATTGCCGCTCGTAGTCGGGGCTGGTGCGCAGGAAGCCCGGCGCGACGGCGTTGACCGTGATGCCGCTCGGTCCAAGCTCGTGCGCAAGCTGGCGCACCAGGCCGAGCTGCGCTGCCTTGGCCGTGGCGTAGGACTGGATTCCGGTCAGGCTGACGCCCAGGCCGGCGCGGCTGGCGATCACGATGATGCGGCCGCTCGCCTTCTTCTTCATGCCCGGCGTCACGGCGCGGCTGGCGAAGAACGCGCCTTCGACGTTGACGGCCTAGATCGCCCGCCAATCGTCGTCGCTCACCTCCTCGACCGGGCGCCTGGCCTGGCCGCGCACGCCGCCCGCGACATGGACCAGCACGTCGACCGCGCCGCACGCCCGCTCGACCTCGCGCACGAAGCCGTCGACCTCGGCCGACTGCGTCAGGTCGACCTTGCGCGTCTCCAGCGTGCCGCCGCGCTCGGGCCTTGCCCGCGCCTTCAGCGCCGCCAGCTCGTCTTCCAGGAGATCGCAGGCCCACACCCGGGCGCCGCGTTCGACGAAGCCCTCGACGATGCCGCCGCCGATCCCGCGCGCCGCGCCGGTGACGATGACCGCCTGGTTGTCGAAATGGATGTCCATCAGCCGTTCATTCCGCCGCCTGCGCGGGCCGGAGCTGCGGGAACTCGGCCACCGCCAGCTCGAAGGCGCGCCGCACCTCGCTGCCGTCGCCGCGGCGCTGATGCGCCGGGACCTCTTCCAGCGCGGCAAAGATCCGCTTCTTCATGTAGTGGCGCCAATGGACGGGCAGGGTGGCCAGCACCTCGGTCAGGGCGTCGTAGTTGGCGTCGGTCCATTCGCGCTCGTAGGCTTCGCGCTGGGCGTTGAAGGCGAAGACGCCGGGCTTGGCGTTCGCCGCCAGGCGCGCGCGGCGGGCCGCCGTCGCCGTCTCGTCGATCGCGCCGTCGCGGATGACCACGCCGTAGTCGTCGGCGGCGGCCCCGACCGAGACCTTGCCCTGCTGCACGTCGAACAGCACCGCCCGGGCGTCGCGCTCCCAGGCCGGTCCCCAGCCGCCGCCGCCGCACGCCGTCGTCAGGATCACGTCGCCGGGGTCCAGCGCCACCACGTCGGTATTGCCGAGGTCGATGGCGTCGTTGCTCTCAGGATTGCGCCAGAAGCTGGAGGTGGCGCCTGGCCGGCCGCCGTTGCTGCCCCAGGCCGAAAAGCGCGTGCGGTCGCGGTTGCGCGCCGTCACCACGGTGTTGGGCGCGAACACCTTGAACTCGAGCAGGGTGCCAAGCCCGCCGCGATGCTTGCCGGCGCCGCCGGTGTCGGGCACCAGCCCGTAACGCAGCACCTTGATCGGCACCTCGGTCTCGTTGATCTCGACCGGCGTGTTCTTGAGGAAGCTCGAGTTGGCGCCCGAGCCGTCGGCGCCGTCGCCGCCCGACCAGCCGCCGGCGCCGCCGGTGATCGGGTCGATCGAGGCCATGATCGTGCGGCCGCTGCGGTTGTCGGTCGTCTTGACGTTCATGATGGCGCTGCTGCCGGCGGGGCCGGCGGGCAGCAGGTCGGGCACCGCCGCCTGGAACGCGCCGATCGTGACGCCCTGCAGGCGCCCGCAGGTCATGCTGCGCATGCCGACGGCGGCCGGGAACTGCGGGTTGAGGATCGTGCCTTCGGGGATGACGCAGCGCGCCGGCCGCGTGATGCCGCCGTTCAGCAGAATCGTCGGATCGATGCTGTAGAGACAGTAGGTGTAGCCGACCATCAGCAGGATGTGGCGCTCGGCGCCGCCGGTCGGCACGTTGAGCGACGATTGAAGCTGGGCGTCGGAGCCGGAGAAGTCGAGGATCGCCTCGTCGCCGCGGATCTTCAGCGTCAGGGCGAGCCGCACGGGCACCCCGCCCGGCGCGTCTTCGTCGAGGTAGTCGGCAAAGAAATAGTCGCCGTCGGGAATGCGGCTGAGCAGGGCGCGGGCCTGGCGTTCGCCCAGATCGAGCAGATCCTTGACGCCCTGGCGGAACACCTCGACGCCGAACTTGCGCACCATGTCGTGGACCTTGCGCTCGCCCGTGTTCATGGCCGCGATCTGCGCCTGGAGGTCGCCGAGGTTCTGATCGGGCATGCGCACGTTGGTCAGCATCACATCGAGCAACGCCTGGTTCAGCTTGCCCTGGTCGTAGAGCTTGTTCGGCGGGATGCGGATGCCTTCCTGGTGAACCTCGGTCAGTGTCCGCGACAGCGATGCCGGAACCGCCCCGCCCACGTCGGTGTTGTGGATGTGGCTGACGGAAAAGGCGACGAGCTCGTCCTCCCAGAAGATGGGCTTCCACATATGCAGGTCGGGCGTGTGGGTGCACACGAAGCCGCTGTAGGGATCGTTGGTGATGCAGATGTCGCCCGGCCGGTAGTCGCCGACCATGCGCAGGGCGTTGGCGTAGTCGAGCCCGATGAACCAGGTGGCGCCGAGATCGCGCGGGCTGGCGAAGGTCATGCCGTCGGGCGTGGCGAGGCCCGTGGTGAAGTCCTCGGTTTCCTTCACGAAGGTCGAGTAGGCCGTGCGGAACAGCGTGAACGCCATGCTGTCGGCGGCCGCTTGCGCGTGATTGGCGAAGATCTGCAGCGTGACCGGGTCGATGCGCATCGCGTGTCCCTTCATTGCCCAACCGGAACTGATCCAGCGACAGGAGAATGTTGCCGTAGGCGTCGACCGCGCCGGTGAAGCCTTCCGGCACGCAGATCGTCGTATCCTCCTGCGCCACGACGCAGGGGCTGCCAAGACGATGCCCGTGTGCCAGGTCGGCCCGCCGGTAAAGCGGCACGGTACGCCAGGCGCCGTCGAGGTACACCTCGACCTGCTTGGCGGGCGTCGGCGAGCCGTCGCGTAGAGGCTGCGCCGGAAACTGCGGCTGCGGCGAGGTGCCCACCACCACCATGCGCAGGCTGACCAGGGACACCGCCGCGGTGGCGGAGCTGTGGCCGTAAAGGCGGTCGTGTTGCGCATGGAAGGCCGCCGCGATCCGCTGCCAGTCGCCCGCCGCGATCCAGTCGAGCTGCAGCGGCACCTCGATTTCGAACGATTGCCCTTGATAACGCATGTCGGCGGAGGGCTGCAGCACGTAGGGACCGGCGAACTTCTGCTCGTCGGTGATCCAGACGGCGGCGCGGCGCGCGAGACGGTCGAAATCCGCCTTGAGGCGCGGCAGCTCGGCGGCCGACAGCGGGTAGTAGGCCGTGCTGATGAAGTCGTTCTTGACGTCGGCCACCAGTCCGCCCAGCGCCGAGAGCACGCCCGGCGCGGTGGGGATCAGCACCTGGCGCATGCCCAGTTCGCGCGCCAGGAAGCATCCCAGCATCGGTCCGGCGCCGCCGAACGCCAGCAGCGTGAAGTCGCGCGGGTCGATGCCCTGGCGCGAGGCAAGCTTGCCGACCTCGCGGTACATGCCGGAGACCGCCACCTGGATGATGGCCTCGGCAGCCTGCTCGAGCCCGCGCCCGAGCTTCGCCGCGACCGTGCCGACGGCGGCGCGCGCCTTCTCGACGTCGACGGCCACCGCGTCATAACCGATGTTGCCGTGGCCGATGACGCCGCAGACGGCGAAGGCGTCGGTCATGGTCGGCCGCGTGCCGCCGCGCCCGTAGCAGGCGGGACCGGGCGTCGATCCCGCGCTCTCGGGCCCGACCGTCAGGATGCCGAACTCGCTGACCGCGGCGATCGAACCGCCGCCGTCGCCGATCGAGGTCACCGAAACGGTCGGGATGTAGATCGGGAAGTCTCCCACCATTTCGCCCGAGCCGTAGGTCGGCGTGCCGTCGACGATGATGGCGACATCGGCCGAGGTCCCGCCGATGTCGAGGCTCAGGACCTTGTCGAGCCCGGCCTGGCGCGCGACGAAGCCGGCGCCGATGACACCGGCGGCCGTGCCGGAGAGCAGCATCTGCAGGCATGCCGACTTGCCGAGCTCGGCCGTCATGACCCCGCCGTTCGACTTGGTCACCATGGCCTCGGCGGCGACGCCGGCCTGCTTCAAGGCCGTCTGCAGGGCCGCGAGGTAGCGCGCCACGACCGGTTGCACGTAGCCGTGGATCGTGGCCGTGGCGGTGCGCTCATATTCGCGAATGATCGGCCACACGTCGCTGGAGCAGAACACCGGCATGCGCGGGGCCCATTGGCCGATCAGCCGCTCGGCCTCCCGTTCGTGGGCCGGATTGCGATAGGAATGCAGCAGCGCCAGCACGATCCCCTCGGCGCCCAGTTCGATGGCCTGGTCGAGCGCGCGGCGCAGGCTGGCGTGGTCGAGCGGCCTGTCCACGGTTCCGTCCGCCAGTATCCGTTCCCGCACCGGCAGCACGCGGTCGCGCGTGACCAGCGGCTCGGCCCGTCTCGACATCAGGTGGTAGGGATCGGGCATCTTGAGCCGCGCCAGTTCCAGCACGTCGACGAAATTCTCCGTCGTGAACAGGCAGAGGCGGATGCCCTTGCGTTGAATCACCGAGTTGATGCCGACGGTGGTGCCGTGCGTGAAATAGCCGATGTCCTGGGGGTGGATGCCGAAGCGGCTCCCGAGCTCCGCCAGGCCGGCAATGACCTCGCGGCCGGGCTCCTGCGGCGTCGACAATACCTTCAATGTCGCCAGGCGGCCCGTCGCTTCGTCCAGGGCGCAGAAATCCGCGAAGGTGCCGCCGATGTCCACGCCGATTCGATAGCTCACCGCTGCATTCCTTCCGTCGTAAGACCTATGCCGCGCGCCGGTAGCCGAGACGCTGGCTGATGGTGGCTGCCGCGCGGACGACGCCGGCGATGATTCGCGACTTGCCGGCGGGATACCGCGCTGAGACCGTTCCCACGTTCAGCGCAGCAACGATCGTACCATCACCGCCAAGCACCGGTGCCGCCGTCGCCGATCCACCGAGAACGAATTCCTCCTCGAGAACGGCATAGCCGTCAGCCGCCACCTTGGTGAGGATCGCCCGCAGCTTGCCGCGGTCAGTCACGGTTCTCGGCGTGTGGGCGCGCAGTCGCGTGCGCATCAAATAGGCATCTGTCGACTTCTTGTCCCAGAACGCCAGCAGAACTCTGCCCATCCCGGTGCAATAGGCCGGCCGCAGACCAGCATCGTCGGAATCGTAGCGGATCTGCGCGCGACTGACCGACTTGGCGATGACCTTGACGTCACCGCACGCCGCGCGGACGCCCAGGAACACGGTTTCATCCAGGTCATCGCGCAATCGGTCCATGACCGGACGTGCCACCGCTGCCAGGTGCGCCTCGGGGCCGCCGATCCAACCTGAAGACTGGCGCAGGGACTCGTTCAGGACGTAGCGGTCGGCCGCGTCGCGCTCGACATAACCGCGCGACTGCAGCGTCCGGAGCAACGCGTGCGCGCTGCTTTTGGGCAGCGCCAGAATCGAGACGAGGTCCTTCAGGGCCATCGGTTCTTCGCTGCGGAACAGCAGCTCGAGAATATCGAGCACGCGGGCCGCGGATTTCACACTGTCGTTCATATCCATGAACTTCGTTCTATTACTGAAACGCAGTTCAGCCAACGACCGCGCGAGAGTCAAGTCGCGGTCCGTCTTTCGACAGATTTCTGGCACCCAAGCCGCCTTGGCCCCAAGATGCGCCAAGACGCCAGGGGCTGGGATGACCAAGGCTGAAGCGACTGCATTGGCGGAGTACCGCCGCGCCCACGTGCCGCTGTACAACGACCAGAAGCTCAAGCTTGGCGTGTTCGGCATCAATTGCAGCTACGGGGTCAACATCTCCCATGCGCCGACCACCTATAAGGTGACCTGGGAACACACGTCCGAGATCGTCAGGCGGGCCGATGCCATGGGTTTTGAGCTGGCCCTGCCGGTGGCGCGCTGGCGCGGCTTCGGCGGCACGACCGACTTCAACGGCGAATTGTTCGAGACCTACACCTGGGCGGCGGGGCTGGCCCAGGCAACGACGAACATCATGGTCGCCGCGACCTCGCACGTGCCGACGGTGCATCCCATCGTTGCCGCAAAGCAGGCGGCCACCATCGACCACATCTCCAATGGGCGCTTTGCGCTGAACCTCGTGATGGGCTGGTTCACGCCGGAGATGGAGATGTTCCAGGGCACCCAGCGGGCGCACGACGATCGCTACCGTTACGGCGCCGAATGGCTTTCCGTCGTCAAGCGCCTGTGGACCGACGAGGAGCCGTTCGATTTCGACTCGGCGGATTTCCACATCAAGCAGGCGCAGGCCCATCCCAAGCCGATCCAGAAGCCCTGGCCGGTCCTGATCAACGCCGGTCATTCGCCGGCGGCCCGGGAGTTCTCCGCCCGCGAGGTCGACTTCAGCTTCGTGGGCTTCGACAGCGTCGAGCAGGTCAAGACCGTGGCGGCGCAGGTCCGCGAGCTGGCCCGCAGGGATTACCGGCGCGATATCGGCGTCTGCACCTCGGCGCTCGTCGTTTGCCGGGAGACCGAGGCCGAGGCGCGCCGCGTCTATCGCAGCATCATCGAGCAAGGCGACCGGGTGGCCGCCGACAATCTCATGAAGGTGCTGGGCATCGAGAGCCAGTCGTTCAACGAACGCATCGAGAAATATCGCGAGCGCGTCGTCGCGGGCTGGGGGACGAACCCGATCGTCGGCACGCCCGAGCAGGTCACCGCCCAGCTCGCCGAGGTCTCGGCGGCCGGCGTCGATGGCGTGGTGTTCGGCTTCCTCGACTACAACGAGGAGCTCAAATATTTCGACAGTGCGGTGATGCCACTGCTGCGCCAGGCGGGGCTTCGCCAGTAGAGGCCGTCCGGCCGGAAGGCGTATCACACCGTTAGAAAGCGAGCCCGGATCGTCGCTTCCTCGGCCCGGAAGACGGCGGGGGTCGCGCGGTAGACCATGCGACCCTTGACCATGATATGCAGCTCGTCGGCGACCGCCTCGGCGAGCTTCATGTTCTGCTCGACCAGCAGGATCGTCACGCCTTCCTCGCGCAGCAGCCGGATGACACGGGCGAGCTCGCGCACGACCAGGGGCGCGAGCCCCTGGCTCGGCTCGTCGAGCAGCATCACCTTGGGATCGGACACCAGCGCCCGGGCGATCGCCAGCATCTGCTGCTCGCCGCCCGAGAGCTGCGAGCCCCGGCTGGCGGCGCGCTCGCGCAGCGACGGGAACAGCTCGAGCAGCCGCTCGATCGGCCAGGCGGTGCCGGGCCCGCGTTCGCCCACCTGGATATTCTCGATGACGCTCAGATCGGGAAAGATCAGCCGGCCCTCGGGTACGTAGGCGACGCCCTCGCGCGCCACGCGATGCGGCGGCCAGCCGCTGATGTCGGTGCCGCCGACCTGCACGCGTCCGCCGCTCAGCGCGACAAGCCCCATGATGGTCTTCACCATCGTCGTCTTGCCGACTCCGTTGCGGCCGAGCACGGCGCTGATGCGGCCCTGCGGCATGTCGAGGTCGACGCCCTGAAGGATGTGGCTGGCGCCATAATGCGTGTTCATGCCGTCGATCCTGAGCATCAGTCGAGGCCCCCGATGCGGAGCATCACTCGAATCCCCCGAGATAGGCGTCCTGCACGCGCGGATCGGCCTTCACCTGGTCCGGCGCGCCGTCGGCGATCACTGCCCCGCGATGCAGCACCGTGATCCTGTGGGCGAGACGGAACACCACCTCCATGTCGTGCTCGACGAGAAGGACCGTCATCCGCGAGGCCTGCAGGAAGCGCGCGAGCGTGTCGACCGCCTGTTCCGTCTCCTCGACCGAGAGGCCCTGCGTCGGTTCGTCGAGCAGAAGCACCCGCGGCTGCTGCGCCATGGCCATGGCGACCTCGAGCAGGCGCTGGTCGCCGTGCGAGAGCAGTCCGGCCGGCCTGTCGGCGATGCCGCCGAGGCCGAGCTGCTCGAGCGCCGCGTCGGCGCGCGATTGGGCCTCCTTGAAGATCCGGGCTCCACCGAACGGCTGCCAGCGCCGCGGATGGCGGGCCTGGGCCGCCAGCCGGGCATTCTCGCGCGCCGACATCTCGGGAAAAAGTGCCGTGATCTGGAAGGTGCGCGAAATGCCCAAGCGGCAGATCTGGTGGCTCGGCAGGCCGGCAATCGGCTGGGCGGCGAACCGGATCAGCCCCGCAGTCGGCCTGACCGTTCCGGTGATGACGTTGAACAGCGTCGTCTTGCCGGCACCGTTGGGACCGATGATGGCGCGAACCTCGCCTTCCTCGACCCGCATGGCGACCTGATCGAGCGCGACCAGGGCGCCGTACCGTCGCGTCACGCCGTCGAGCTCAAGCAGCGCCACAGTCAGGGGCCCGGAGTGGCGGTGCGCCAGCGCCGCGTCGCCAAGCCCCAGATTCCTTCGGGCGCGAACAGGACGAAGGCGATGAAGATCAGGCCGAAATAGAGCGCCCAGGCCTCCGTCAGCGCGCTGAGCTGGTGCTCCATCAGCATGAAGAAGGCGGCGCCCAGGACCGGGCCGATCAGCGTTCCGGCGCCGCCGACGATCACCATGACGAGCACCTGGCCGGACAGGAGCCAGAACAGGAGCTCGGTGTTGGCGAAGCCGGCGAACGGCGCGTAGAGGGCGCCGGCCAGTCCGCCAAGCCCGTAGGATACCGCCACCACGGCGATCTTGTAGAGGCGGGTGTTGTAGCCCAGCGCCGTCGTCTTGGCCTCATTCTCGCGAATGCCGCGCAGCACCGCGCCGAACGGCGAGTGCACCAGGGCCCGGCACGCGAGGAAGCCGCCGACCAGGCAGCCGAGCGCCAGATAGTAGAAGCCGGTCTTGCTCGACAGCGCCGCGAAGCCGAACGGGCCGACCGTGCGCGGAATTCCCGCCAGCCCGTCCGACCCGCCGGTCACCGAGGTCCATTTGAAGGAGATGGCGTAGAGCAGCTGGGCGAAGGCCAGTGTCAGCATCGAGAAGGAGACGCCGGTCGCCAGCGTGCACATCCAGCCGACACCGATTGCGATGACGCCGGTCAGCAATGCCGCAGCGAATACCGCGAACAGGAGCGGCAGGCCGGTGTGCAGCAGCATCCAGCCGCACGCATAGGCCCCGAGGCCATAGGCGGCGGCGTGGCCGAAGGAGACCAGCCGCGTATAGCCGACCATGAGATCGAGGCTCATGGCGAACAATCCGAGGATGACCGCCTCGGTGAGCAGCGTCATGGCGAACCGCGGCAGGCCGAGCGGCGCGAGCACCAGCGCCAACAACAGCACAGGCGCGACAACCATCAGCATCGGGCGGCGGGTCGCACCTTGCATCCGCTTACGCCTGCTTGCCGAGCAGGCCGCCCGGACGCACCATGAGGACGCCCAGCATCACGAGGTACATGAAGGCAAGCGCGAGATCGGGAACGTAGTAGTTGCCGAACACCTGGACGAAGCCGACCAGCAGGGCGCCGATCAGCGAGCCGAGGAAACTGCCCATGCCGCCGATGATGACGATCACGAAGGCGTCGATGATGACGGTCGCCGCCATGCCGTTCGAGGCGGTGACCAGCGGTGCTGCCAGCACGCCGCCGAGCGCGGCAAGCCCGCAGCCGATCCCGAACACGCAGGAGCGAATGAGCTTTATGTCGACGCCGAGCGCACTGGCCATGTCGGCGTTCTGCGAGGTGGCGCGGATCAGCAGGCCAAGCTTCGACCGCTCGAGGAATTGCCAGATCGCCACGGCCACCACGATGCCGGCGGCGGCGAGAAACAGACGATAGACCGGGAACGGTTCGTCGAGCAGGAAGACCACGCCGCCCAGAAGCGGCGGGGCGGCGACCTGGAGCGCATCGGAGCCCCAGGTCAGACGGACGGCCTCGCCGACGACCAGGGCGAGGCCGAAGGTCACCATCAGGAAGGCGTGGGCATCGCGCCGGTAGAGCCGGCGCAGAACGGAGAATTCGAACGCCGCTCCGAACAGCCCGACGAGCAGCGGCGCTCCCGCGAGCGCCAGCCAGTAGGTGCCCGACCAGCTGGCGAGCGAGTAGCCGACGAAGGCGCCCAGCATGTAGAGCGCCCCGTGGGCGAAATTCACGATCCGCATCAGGCCGAAGATCAGCGTCAGGCCGACGCCGAGAAAGAACAGCAAGGCCGACTGCGACAGCGCGTTGACGAACTGCGTCAGCAGGAGGGCGAGGGTGCTCATCGGGCGCGCATCACGCAGAGTCGTGAAACAAGGCAAACCTCATCCTGAGGAGCACGCCGCAGGCGTGCGTCTCGAAGGATGGGCAGCAGGCACGGCGCGCGTTCCCATCCTTCGAGACGCCGCGCTACGCGCAGCTCCTCAGGATGAGGTCGTGTGTGAAGCAACATTCGATGACAGCAGGTCCTAGTCCTTGAACGTCATGGTGTTGCACGTCGGCGTGGTGCTCTCGCCCGGGAAGGTGGCGATCACCTGCGGCACCGGCGTGTCGAAGCCCTGCTTCTTGACCACCTCGACCATGAAGCCCTGCTGCACGCCCTGGTGATCGCACTTGCGGATATGCACCTTGCCCTTGACGCTCTCGATCTCGATGTCCTCGAGCGCCGGGCGCAGCTTTGCGGCCTCGATGCCGCCTGCCTTGGTGATGCCGGCCTCGAACACCTTCATGCACTGCCACTGCTCGCCCTCGAAGGTGTCGGGATAGGTGCCGTGCTCCTTCTTCCACGCGGCGACGAACTCGTTGTTCAGCGGGTGGTCGTAGGTGAAGCTGTAGCGCGAGGATCCGATCAGGCCGAGCGCCGCGTCGCCCACCGCGCGGATGCTGGCGAGATCGACGATCTCGGTCAGCAGCTTTACCTTCTCGGGCAGGCGATACTGCTGCGCCTGGGAGAGGAAGGCATTGTTGTCGTCGCCCTGCAGCACCAGGAAGACGGCGTCGGCGCCGGACTGGCGGATCTTGGTGATGTAGGGCGAATAGTCCTTGGTGCCGGTCGGCGCGAAGACCTTGCCGATGAACTCCTTCTTGCCCTTGAGCGCCTCCTGCTCGAAGACCTGCACGCTGTTGTGGCCCCAGGCGTAGTCGAGCCCCAGGGCATAGAATTTCTGCAGCTTGGCGGTGCGCAGGTAGAGCGACACCGCGCGGGTGCCCATCGGGCCCGAGATGTTGGCGCGGAAGAAGTTCGGCACCAGGCTCTCGGCGGTCAGCCGGCCGTCGCCGTTGTCGGACGAAATGAAGATCGAGTCCCATTCGGCGAGCTTGGGCACGACCGCCAGGGCCTCCGAGGACAGCGTGATGCCGGTCAACAGGCGGCAGTTCTGGCGCTCCACCATCTCCTGCGCCTTGCGCACGCAGTTGGCGGGATTGCCGGCGGTATCCTCGATCAAGAGCTCGATCGGTCGTCCCAGGATACCGCCCTTGGCGTTCTGGAGCTTGGCGTAGAACTCGGCGCCGCGCTTCTGCTGCTGTCCCACCGAGCCGAGCGCGCCGGTCAACGCCATCGGCATGCCGATCTTGATCGGGCCGGTTTCGGCCTGGGCGCTGAGACGCAGGATGGCGGGCGACGCGACGGTAGCGGCTCCCGCGAGGCCGACCTTGAGCATGGCCCGTCGCGACGGGCCGAATTTCATGGACATGGACGTTCCCTTCCCTTTGGCTTCTTCTTTTCCTCCCCGTCTTCGACGGAGGAAGCATGAGCGTGCGGCTATTCCGCGGCCTGCGGCTGCGCCGTCGGCGCCTCGACGATCCTGGTCTTGAAGTTCGCCGGCGCCACGATCTCGAGCACCTCGAAATCATCGGAGCACGTGATCTCGCGATGCGGGATGCCCGGGAGTTGGTTGATGCAATCGCCCTTGCGGATCGTCTTCTGGCCGTGGCCCGCGTACTCGAACGTGGCCCATCCATTCATGACGTAGACCATCTGGAACGTGCAATCATGGACGTGCCACTGCTGCACTTCGTCCTTGGCCTTGTTGCCATTGTGACGAATGACGTGGGCGACAAAGTCGCCCTTGGTCGTATCCTTGATGCCGAGGTCGCGATACTCGAAGATTTCCCGCAAGCCGGGCGTCCACTTGGCGGCGGTCGCGACATCGTGGCTGAACGCCCAGTCCTTGGTGTTGGACATGATTTCCTCCCGTGCAGATCGCGCGCGATATTATTCATCCCGCGGCGTCTCGTTGTCGAGAGCGCCTGCGGTGCGCGCCCGCATGGCGGCTCTACAGAACCCCGCTGAAATGCGCCGCCCCGCCGTCGATTGTCACGACCGTCCCGGCGATGTGCGAGGCCCGGTCGGAAGCAAGGAAAGCCACGAGATCGGCGCATTGCTCGGGCGTGCCGACGGGTGGGTTGACGGGGATCAGCTCCTGCCAGCGTGCCGGATCGCCAAGTTTCTCCTTGGCGGCGGTGCGAAGCATCGTCTCCATGCGCTCGGTCCGGATGAGGCCGGGATTGCAGGCGACGATGCGGATACCGTCGACGAGGCTGGTGCCGCCCATGCCGCGGGTGAAGGCCATCAGCGAGGCATTGCCGGCGCTGCCGGCGATGTAGCCCCAGGTCGGCCGTTCCCCGGCGGCGCCGAGCACGTTGACGATGACGCCGCCACCGCGCGCCTTCATGGCGGGATAGATCGCGCGGCACATATTGATGTAGCCGAACACCTTGAGATTCCACGCGTCGCGCCACCGGGCTTCGTCGATCGCCTGCAGGTCCCCGCCCGGAATGGCGCCGGCATTGTTCACCAGGATGTCGATGTCGGGACAGGCCGCCGCCAGCGATCGCGCGGTATCACCGTTGCTGAGATCGACGGCGTGGATCGTCACGGAGACATTGTGCCGCGACTGGATCGATTCCTTGGCGCGCTCCAGATCGGCTTTCGTGCGCGACGCCAGATGCAGATGGCAGCCTTCCGCGGCAAGTTGCCGGGCGCAGGCCAGGCCAATTCCCTTGGACGCGCCGGTGACGAGGGCGACCTTGCCGTGCAGATTCAGATCCATGTCGTTGTGCCTCCTTCTCAAAAGCGCGCGAGCAGTGAGCCGTAACCGTAGATCTTGTCCGCGATCCTGTTGGTACGGAGCGCGTGCCAGTAGGTGGTTGCATTGATCTGTAGGACCGGCTTGTCGAGCCACCGCTCGGCTTCGTCAGCCAGCCTGGCGAACGGCAGATTGGCGCCGAAGGCGACGATCGCCTCGATATCCGGCCCGTCGATCGAGCGGATGGCCTTGATCATGTCCTGGGCGCTCAGCACCGAGTAGGACGCCGGGCTCTTGCCGCGCATGTGGCAGAAGCGGACGATCTCGTAGCCATGGGCGCCCAGCACTCCATTGAGACGCGGCTCGATGCAAGGGTAGTAGGGTTCCATGATGGCGATCCGGCGCTTGATGCCGTGCGCCTTGAGACCGGCCGCGACCGCGTCGGAGGCAATTGCGACGGGGATGTCCCAGCCGGCCACCTTGCGCACGCGGCGCTTCAGCTCTTCGCCCCAGTCGAGCGTGCCGCCCCACACCGAGAGGGCGGAAATGCCGAGAATGAACGCGTTGGGCTTGGCGTCCATGACGCGGCTGACCGCGGCCTCGAGCGACTTGTCGATGGCCTCCAGCTGGCGCTCGAAATCGGCATCGGAGGTCACGGGATCGTCGGCGATGACCATGCGCGCCAGGTGATTCGTCACGCCCGCCGGCCGCATGTCGTCATATTCAGGCTGGACGACCGTGTTGGTCGACGGCGTCGTGATGCCAAAGGCAAGTCGCCAGGCCAGGTAGTCGCGCACGCGGTTCTTCTTTCTGTTATCCGTCATCCCGAGCGAAGCCGCCACCCTGCGAAATTAGGGGGCGGCGCAGTCGAGGGACCTTTCTCGTTGCCGAGGCTACAGTACAGGTCCCTCCGCTTCGCCTCGCTGCGCTCGGCTCCGGTCGGGGTGACGGAAGGGGCTATCTACTCGCGCTCATCGTTCGCAAGTTCCTCGATCGCTTCCCGGCTCAACTCGCGCATGCCGGTCTGCGTGTCCGAGACAGTGACGCCTTTTGTCGTTTTCAGGTCGTTCAGCGCGTCGAGGACTTCATCGGCCGTGTTGCAGCCGACGTCGGGTTTGCCCGGTACATGAATCACAAATCGTGTTTTTGGTGGCATGTCTCACCCCTTGTCGTAGCCATTGAAAGCGTCAGATCACCCCGCCGGCCTTGAGCGCGTCGATCGCCTTGCGGTCATAGCCCAGGCTGGCCAGCACCTCGTCGGTGTGCTCGCCCAGGTCCGGCGTCGGCCGGAGCTCCTTGGGCTGCGGGGAGTCGGAGAGGTTGATCGGCTGGCCGACCACCTTGATGTTGCCGAGCTTGGGATGCTTGACCGAGCGGGCGATGCCGAGATGCTTGACCTGCGGCTCCTCGAAGGTCTTGTCGATGGTGTTGATCGGCCCGCAGGGCACGCCCGCCTTGTTCATGGCCTCCAGCCAGTAGGCCGAGGGTCTGGTCTTCGTGATGGCGCCGATGCGCTCGTTCACGGCCTTGCGGTTCTGCGAACGCAGCGCCGGCGTCACATGCTCGGGATGGTCGACCAGCTCGGGCGCGCCGAGGGCGGCGGCGCAGCGTTTCCACAGGTTCTGCCCGGACGCGGCGATGTTGATATGGCCGTCGCTGGTCGGGAACACGCCGGTCGGGATGCCGGTCGGATGGTCGTTGCCGGCCTGCTTGGCGACCTCGCCCTTCATCAGCCAGCGCGAGGCCTGGAAATCGAGCATGAAGATCTGCGCCTCGATCAGCGAGGTATGGACCCACTGGCCCTTGCCGGTGCGCTCGCGATTGTAGAGGGCGAGGATGATGCCTTGCGCCAGCAGCAGGCCCGACGTCAGGTCGGCGATGGGAATGCCGACGCGCATCGGCCCGCGGCCGGGCTCGCCGGTGATCGACATCAGCCCGCCCATGCCCTGGGCGATCTGGTCGACGCCGGGCCGTGCGGCATCGGGGCCGCTCTGGCCGAAGCCCGCGATCGAGCCGTAGACGATGCGCGGGTTGATCTTCGCCACCGTGTCGTAGTCGACCTTCAGGCGATGCTTCACGTCGGAGCGGTAGTTCTCGACGATGACGTCGGCCTTCTCGGCGAGCTTCATGAAGATCGCGTGGCCCTCCTTGCTCTTGAGGTTGAGCGTCATCGCCCTCTTGTTGCGATGCAGGTTCTGGAAGTCGAAGCCGTGACGGGAGCCGCCCATCGCGTCGGTGCCGCCCTCGCTGGGCGGCTCGATCTTGATGACGTGCGCGCCCCAGTCGGCAAGCTGGCGCACGGCCGTCGGTCCGGCGCGGTGTGCCGTGAGGTCGAGCACGGAGATGTGGGAAAGGGGCAGGGTGGTCATGGTGTTCCTCGTTGCTGGGGGCGCGCCACTCCAGTGGCGCGATCATCTTTGGCGCTGATCATGACGCGCCACTGGAGTGGCGCGCCCCCAGCGCTAACGTCCTTTGAAGGCCGGCTTTCTCTTCTCCATGAAAGCCCGGCGGCCTTCCTTGAAGTCTTCGCTGTCGAAGCAGGCTTCCGCCATCTTTTCCAGCTTCTTGTGGTCCTGCCTGGACTCAGGCTTGGCGATCTCGCGCGCCGATGCCTTGGCGAGCGCGATGGTGAGCGGGGCGTTCTGGGCGATGGCGTCGGTGATGCCGGCTACCAGGGCATCGAGCTCGGCGTCGGCGGCCACGCCCTGGACGAGGCCCATGTCGTAGGCCTCCTTCGCCGAATACTGCCTGGCGGTGAACAGGAACTCCATGGCGCGCGGCAGGCCCATGATGCGCGACAGCCGCTCGATCCGCAGGAAGCCGTAGCCCAGGCCGAGCTTGGCCGCCGGCACGCCGAAGCGCGCGCCCTCGTTGCAGTAGCGCAGGTCGCAGCAGGCCGCGAGGTTCATGCCGCCGCCGATGCAGTAGCCGGTGATCCTGGCGATGGTGGGCTTGGGGAAGTTGTAGAGCGATTCATAGCCTTCCCGGGAGATGGCGTCGTAGCGCACCTGGGCCTCGGCGTTGGCCCGTTCGCTTTCGAACTTGGAGATGTCGGCACCCGAGACGAAGGCCTTGCCGCCTGAGCCGCTCACCACGACGCAGCGGACCTCGGGGTCCTTCTCGTAGTCCTTGAGGATGCCGACGAAGGCCTCCCACATGTCGAGCGACACGGCATTCAGCTTGGCCGGGTTGTTGAATACGAGGTGGCCGACGGCGCCGTCGCGCCGTCCGTAGATCTTCTGTTCCTGCATGCCGCCGTTCCTCCGGTAAGGTCGGTAATATAGCGCGCGTCCCGCGATTTGAATAAGGTGTGTCGACAGGGAGGAAATGTGGCCTCAGTTGAACTGAAGGGCCTGAGCAAGCACTACGGCAAGCCGTCGCGGTCGACGGGGTGTCGCTGCGCGTGGAGCATGGCCAGCTCGTCTGCCTGCTGGGCCCGTCGGGCTGCGGCAAGACCACGACCTTGCGGCTGATCGCGGGCTTCATCGAGCCCTCGGCAGGCGAAATCGTGGTCGGCGGCAAGATGCTGTCCTCGCCGGCCCGTACCGTGCCGCCGGAAGGCCGCAACATGTCGATGATCTTCCAGAGCTATGCGCTGTGGCCGCATATGACGGTGGCCGAGAACGTGGCCTATGGGCTCAAGATCCGGAAGCTCGACAAGGCGGTCATCGAGGCGAAGCTCAAGGCGATCCTGTCGACGGCGCGGCTCGAGGCGCTGAGCGGGCGCTATCCCGGCGAGCTGTCGGGCGGCCAGCAGCAGAGAGTGTCGCTCGCCCGGGCGCTGGTGGTCGAGCCCGAGACGCTGCTGCTCGACGAGCCGCTTTCCAACCTCGACGCCAATCTGCGCGAGGAGATGCGCTTCGAGATCCGCCGCCTGCACGACCAGTACCGCTACACCACGATCTATGTGACGCACGACCAGGCCGAGGCCATGACCACGGCCGACCTGATCGCGGTCATGAATCACGGCAAGGTGGAGCAGCTCGGGCCGCCGGAGGAGATCTACGGAAGGCCGCGCTCGGAGTTCGTCGCCCGCTTCATCGGCGGCGCCAACATCCTGCGCGGTGCGGCGCTCGACGACGTCCATGTGTCGGTCGCCGGCTCGGCCCTGCGCACCACGGGCCGGACGCTCAAGACCGGCAAGCCCGTGGCGCTGTCGGTGCGCCAGCATGAGATCGTCCTTGCCGCCGAGAAGCCGCAATCAGGCAACGACAATCACCTTCACGCCGTCGTGACGCGGCAGGTCTTTCTCGGCTCGGCGCGCGACTATACGGTCGCGCTCGACGACAAGACCGAATTGCGCGTGACGGCGCCGCCCGGCCGCAACATCGCGCCGGGCCAATCGGTATGGCTCTATCTGCCGGCGGAACAATGCCGGGCATTGGCGGAGGAATGACACGATGACCAGGAAGCTGACGCGACGCCATGTACTGGCGGCGAGTGCTGCGACGGCGGGCACCTTCTCGTTCGTCACTTCGACGCGCGCGGCGCCCGAGGCGCAGAAGATCACGCCGGCGCTGATCGAGGCGGCCAAGAAGGAGGGCAAGCTCTCCTGGTACACCTCGGTCGACCTGCCGGTCGCCGAGAAGATCGCCAAGGCTTTCGAAGCCGCCTATCCCGGCATCAGCATGAAGGTCGAACGCTCGGGCGCCGAACGCATCTTCCAGCGCATCGGCCAGGAGTATCAGAGCAAGATCTACAATTGCGACGTCGTGAACAGCTCGGACGCCGCCCATCTCATCATCTGGAAGCGCAATTCCATGTTGGCGGCGTTCCTGCCCGAGGACGTGGCCAGGCACTTCCCCAAGGAGCACCAGGATCCGGACGGCATGTATGCGTCGTGGCGGGTGACGCTCTGCCCCATCGCCTACAACACCACCCTGGTGAAGGCAGAGGAGGCGCCGAAGAGCTTCAACGACCTGCTCGACCCCAAGTGGGTCGGCAAGATCGTCAAGGCTCATCCCGGCTACTCCGGCACGATCATGACGGCGACGCAGCAGCTCAGTCGCGATCTCGGCTGGGGCTATTTCGAGAAGCTCGCCAAGCAGAAGGTCATGCAGGTCCAGTCGGCGGCCGACCCGCCGAAGAAGCTGGCGCTGGGTGAACGCGCCGTGATGGCCGACGGCACGGAATACCTCGTGACGATGCTCAAGGCGAAGGGCGACCCGATCCAGGAAGTCTACGCCGTCGAAGGCACACCGCTGATCACCGGGCCCTCGGCCGTGATGGCGCGGTCCGCCAACCCCAATGCGGCGCGACTGTTCTATGCGTGGTCGATGACGGCCGCGGCGCAGCAGATGAACGTCGATGTCGGCGCCCTGCGCTCGGCGCATGCCCTGGTCAAGGACCGGTCCGACCGCAGAAAGCTTGCCGAGATCAAGACCCTGCGCGAGGACGCTGCCGCCGTCGCCGACCAGGCCGACGAGATCAAGGCGCACTACACCAAGTTATTCAAGGTTTGACGATGCGCAGACGCACGCTGCTGAAGACGGCTGCTCTACTTCCGCTCGGTGCGCGCGTGGCCTCGGCCGCGCCGCCCGCCGAGTCGATCACCCCGGCGTTGGTCGACGCCGCCCGCAAGGAGGGCAAGGTCTCCTACTACACAGCGATGGATCTTTCCGTCGCCGAGCCGCTGGCCAAGGCCTTCGAGGCCAAGTATCCCGGCATCAAGGTCGCGGTCGAGCGCACCGGGGCGGAGCGGCTGTTCAACCGCATCGCCCAGGAGACCGCCAGCAACATCCGCCGCTGCGACGTGGTCAACAGCTCCGACGCCGCGCACTTCATCGTCTGGAAACGGCAGGAGTGGCTCGCGCCCTACGTCACGGTGGATATCGCCGAGAACGTGGCGGCCGAGCAGCGCGATCCCGACGGCACCTTCACCAACCAGCGCACGCATTTGAGCGCCATCGCCTACAATTCGAGCCTGGTGAAGCCGGAGGATGCGCCCAAGGGCTTTGTCGACCTGCTCGATCCCAAATACGCCGGCAAGCTGGTCAAGGCCCATCCCGGCTACTCGGGCACCATCATGACGGCGACCCAGCAGCTCGTGCGCGCGCTGGGCTGGGGCTACTTCGAGAAGCTCGCCAAGCAGAAGGTGCTGCAGGTCCAGTCGGCCACCGAGCCGCCCAAGAAGATCGAAGCCGGCGAGCGCGCCATCGCCGCCGACGGCAGCGACTATCTTTTCTGGATGGCCAGGGAGCGCGGCGCCCCCATCGAGGTGGTGCAGGCGATCGAAGGCACGCCGCAGATCTCCAACCCCATGGCGGTGTTCAAGGCCGCGCCCAATCCCAACGCCGCGCGGCTGATGTTCGGCTGGATCATGTCGGCCGAGGGCCAGGAATTCATCGTCAACCTGAGCGGCCAGTATCCGGCCAACAAGCTGGTCAAGGCCAAGGCCGGTCGGCCGCCGCTCGCCTCGATCAAGACCCTGCGCGAAGACCCGATCGAGGTCGAGAAGACCGCCGACGAAATCAAGACCAGGTACCAGCGGATCTTCAAGGTATGATGACTGTCGAGGACCACTGTTCAGCCGGCTGTCGTCCTGAGCGAAGCGAAGGACCTCATCGCCGCTTGCAACGGGCATGAGATCCTTCGCTTCGCTCAGGATGACAGCAAACGCCTGGGAGACGCCCTTTGTCATCGGCTGCTGAAGACAAGGTCGCCGGCTTCGCCCGGCACGACACCCGTCGCGCGCTCGATCTCTCGCGCCCGGTGCTGATCGCCGTTACCCTGCTCCTGGCGGTGATGATCGTCCTGCCGATGGGCTGGCTCGTGGTCTACAGCCTCTCCGACAGAGCGGGCCATGCCACGCTCGGCAACTTCGTCACCCTGTTTACCGATCCCAGCTTTGTCGATCCGCTGATCACGACCCTGATCATCGCCGTCTCGGTGAGCGTCATGTGCTGCGCGGTCGCCGCCCCGCTCGGCTGGCTGGTGGCGCGCAGCGACATGCCGATCCGGCGCACGGTGCGTACTCTGGTGATGGCCTCGCTGGTCACGCCGCCCTTCGTCGGCGCCATCGCCTGGGAGATGCTGGCGGCGCCCAACTCCGGCCTGCTGAACCAGCTGTGGCGCGCGCTCACCGGCATGCCGGCCGACGAGGCGCTGCTCGACATCTACACCTTGCCGGGCCTGATATTCGTCATCGCCTGCTACACTTTTCCCTATGTCTTCATCCTGGTCGCCAATGCGCTCGACCGCATGCCGGGCGAGCTGGAGGACGCATCCTCCATGCTGGGCGCCAGGACCTGGCAGACCGCGCGCCTGATCACCGTTCCCCTTGCCTTGCCGACGCTGCTGGCCGGCGCGCTGGTTGCCTTCCTGCAGGCACTGAACCTGTTCGGCTCGCCCGCCATCCTCGCCATTCCGGCGGGCTTCCATACGCTCACCACCCGCATCTGGAGCCTGTTCCAGTTCCCGCCCAAGCCGGAGCTCGCCGCTGCCGCCTCGCTGCCCCTGCTGCTGCTCACCATCCTGCTGCTGCGCGCCCAGGCGCTGGCATTGGGGCGCCGCGGCTATGCCGTGCTGGGCGGCAAGTACGGCGAGCCGCGTCTGGTGCGGCTGGGCTGGCTGCGCTGGCCCGCCGCCGTCCTGGCGCTGCTCATTCTCGCCATGCCGCTCTTCCTGCCCTATGCGGCGCTGTTCAACTCGGCCTTCTCGCGGGTCGCCTCGCGGCTGGTGAGCCTGGAGACCATCACGCTGCACAATGTGCGCTTCACCTTCCTCGAGCTCAGCTCGACGATGCCGGCGCTCAAGAATACCTTCCTGCTGGCGACAGCCTCGGCCAGCGTGGGCGCGTTGCTGGCACTCCTGATCGCCTACATCGTCGCCCGCCGCGCCGTTGCCGGACACAGGCTGCTCGGCTTCCTGGCGACCGCGCCGCTCGCCATCCCCGGCATCGTGCTGGGCGTCGGCCTGTTCCTCGCCTACACGCGCCCGCCGCTTACGCTCTACGGCACGCTGTGGATCCTGCTCATCGCCTTCGTCACCATCGAGCTGCCGGCGGCTTACCAGCAGCTCTCCTCGGCCTTCCATGCCGTGCATCCCGAGCTCGAGGAAGCCGGCCGCATGCTGGGCGCCACGCGGCTGCGCACGTTGGCCGACATCACCGCGCCGCTCCTGCGCTCGGCGGTGATCGCGACCTGGTGCTTCGTCTTCGTCGCGGTGATCCGCGAGCTGTCGGCGGCCGTGATCCTGTTCACCTCCGAAACCAAGGTCCTGTCGGTCCTGATCTTCGACCTGAAGGAAAGCGGCGACGTCGGCGCCATCGCCGTGCTCAGCCTCACCATGGTCGCCATCACCACGGTCGTGATCGTGATCGCCAATCGCCTCGGCGGCGGCCGCGACGCCGGTCGCCTGCATGCGCGAACCGCCGGCTAGGCGAGGCGGTGCAGGATGAGCGCCCTCTCGGAATGGCTGGAGGCACGCGGGCTTGGCGCGCTGCACGGTGTTCTCGAGGCGCAGCAGGTCGATCTCGACGTCCTGCCTGATCTCACGGAAGACGACCTCAAGACTCTCGGCTTCGCGCTCGGCGACCGGCGGCGCCTGCTCAAGGCCATTGCCGGCGGCCGTGCCGCGCTGGCGCGGGGCGAGGTCGAACCGGCCGTCGACGCCGCCGAGCGGCGGCAGCTCTCGGTGTTATTCGTCGACCTCGTCGGTTCGATGGCCCTGTCGGCGCGCCGCGATCCGGAAGAAATGCGCCAGATCACCCGGCGCTACCAGAACGCGGTGGCCGGCGAGGTTGCGCGCCTCGACGGCTATGTCGCCAAGTTCATGGGCGACGGCGTGCTGGCCTATTTCGGCTGGCCGAAGGTGCATGAAGACGAGGCCGAACGAGCGGTGCGCGCCGCCCTGGCTGCGGTTGGAGCCGTCGCCGAGTTGCGGACCGCCGATGGCGAGGCCCTTGCGGCGCGTGCGGGCATCGCCACCGGACTGGTGGTCGTCGGCGACCTGATCGGCCATGGCGTGGCGCAGGAAACTTCCGTGGTCGGTGACACTCCCAACATCGCCTCCCGCCTGCAAGACCTGGCGCAGGCGGGACAGGTCGTCATCGCCGAGAGCACGCAGAGGCTCGTCCGGTCGTCTTTCGATCTGATCGCCGTGGGACCGCGTTCACTCAAGGGCCTGGACCGACCGCTTCCGACATTTGTGGTCCAGGGCGAGCGTTCCAGCGACAGCCGCTTCGAGGCGCGCGCCGGCCGCCATCTGCGCCCGATGGTCGGGCGCGAACAGGAACTGGCGCTGCTGCGCGAGCGCTGGGGCGAGGTACGGGGCGGCGCGGGCCAATGCCTTTTGCTGGTCGGCGAAGCCGGCATCGGCAAGTCGCGCGTCACCCGCGCCCTGCGGGATCTGGTCGGCGAGTCCGAAAGCGCCACCCTGCTCTTTCAATGCTCGCCTTATCACCTCGACAGCGCTCTGTGGCCGGTGATCCAGCAGCTGACCGTTGCCGTCAGAATGTCGGCCGAAGATCCGGCGGCGACGCGGCTCGACAAGATCGACGGATTTCTCCGTTCGAGGGCGACGCGCATCGAGAGCGCCCTTCCGCTCGTCGCGAGCCTGCTCGGCGTGCCTTACGACAACCGCTACGGTCCCCTCAATCTCTCTCCGCAGGCCCAGCGGGATCAGACGCTCCAGACGCTGGTCGAGCAGTTCCTCGGCCTGGCGAAGCGGCGGCCCGTCCTGGTGGTGATGGAGGATATGCACTGGACCGATCCGTCGACCCTGGAGTTCATCCATCTCGTGCTCGACAGGATCGAAGGCCAGCGCATCCTTCTCCTCCTGACCAGCCGGCCGGACGGCCAGCCTGTGCTGGCGGGCCACCCGCGCGTGACTCGCCTGGCACTCAATCGCCTGGGACGCGCCGCCGTCGAGGCGATGACGGCTGCCATCGAAGGCAGCGACACGCTGCCGGAGGCGGTCCGTCGCGAGATCCTGGCCAGGACGGACGGCGTGCCGCTGTTCGTCGAAGAGCTGACGCGGGCCCTCGTGGAGCTGGCAGGGCAGCCGCAGGACGGCACAAAGAGCACCGGCCGATCCGAGACCAGCTTAAGTGTGCCGGCGACCTTGCACGACTCCCTGATGGCGCGCCTCGATCGCCTGCCGGAGGTCAAGCGCGTCGCACAGATTGCCGCCTGCATCGGCCGCAACTTCAACCATCGGACGCTTGCCGCTGTTGCCGAAATGGATGACGGCGAGCTGAATGCCGCGCTCGACCGGCTGGTCGAGGCCGAGCTCGTCTTCCGCCGCGGCCTGCCTCCGGAGTCCATCTATACGTTCAAGCACGCGCTGGTGCGGGACGCCGCCGCCAACAGCCTGCTGCGCAGCGAGTTTCGCCGGATCAATGGCGCCATCGTCACGGCGTTCGAGGCTTTTGCCGTCCAGCCGCCGCCGGAGCTGATCGCCCGGCACGCCGAACTCGCCGGCCTCGATCGCAAAGCCGTCGATTACCTGCTGCAAGCCGGCGCTCGCGCCATCGAGCGTTACGCCAACCAGGAGGCCATCCACCATCTGGAGCGCGGCCTCGGCCTGATCGCAGCCTTGCCGGAGGGGGCCGAGCGCACAGCGCTCGAGCTTCGCGCACTGGCCATGGCGGGCGTGCCGCGTATCGCCCTGCACGGCTATGCGGCGGCGGAGGTCGAGACGACCTATCGGCGAACGGTCGAGCTGGCCGAGCGGGCGCGCGACACGGTGCAGCTTTTCCAGGGGCTGCGCGGCCTGTGGAACTGCATCTACGACCGGGCCGATCTCGAGAGTGCCCGCGAGATCGCCGAACGGCTCTCGGCGCTGGCGCAGGATCACCCGGCGGCGGAAGCGCCCGGACTGGCCTATCGCGCGCTGGGCGCATCCTTGCTGAGCCTCGGTCGCTTTCGCAGCGCCATCGATGCCTTCGAGAAGGGCGTCGAAGCAAGCGCCGGCCTGCCGGTCGATGCCGGCCTGCGCGAGCACAGTGAATCACCTCTCGTCATTTGCGGTGTCTATGCGGGATTCGCGCACACCATTGCCGGCGACTTCGATCGCGGCAAGGTGTTCATGGACGACGCACTTGCCGCCGCCCGACAGCTGCAGAATCCGTTGACCTTCGCCTTTGCCCATCACATTGCCGCCAATGCGCAACACTTGCTGGGCGCGCCCGAGGAGTGCGCGCGGCTTTCCGCCGAGTCCTCGCGCGTCGCCGACGAACACCGTCTGATCTTCTGGTCGGCCGCGGGCGAGATGATGGCCGGCTGGTCGTCGGCGCGGCTCACAGGCCATACGGCGGGCGTCGAACGCATGCGGCGCGGCGTCCATGCCTGGCAGACGAGCGGCGCCGAGCTCCACATTCCGACGTGGCATGCAGCCCTTGCCGAAGGCCTGCTCGCGACAAATGCGGTCGATGAGGCGGGCGAGACCATCGATCGCGCCCTGGCGCTCGCGCGGCAACGCAAGGAGAGTTTTGCCGTTCCCGTCCTGCTCCGCCTGAAAGGCCTGGTCGCGGATCGGCAGGGCGATGCCGCGACGGCCCGGACGGCTCTCGAGCAGGCGATCGGGATGGCCCACGAGCAGGGCGCGCTCCTGTACGAATTGCGGGCGGCCTACGAGCTGGCCGGCCTCCTGGTGCGTCTCGGCGATCGCGCGACGGCGCGCCGAGTTCTGATCGAGCCGTGCGGCGCCATCCGAGGCGGAACCTCGATTGCCTGCGCGATCGAGGCGCGAGAGCTGCTCTCGTCGCTGGACTAAGAGGGAGCTTCGGCCACATCTCGGCCGAACGGGCCACGCTGCTGGTGAGCGGTCAGGCGAGCGCGGAGAAGATGACGATCAGCAGCGCCGTGCCGCCCACGCCCAATATCAGGGCGATCAGCGGCGCATTGCCGAGGAAGGCAAGGGCCAAGCAGGAAAGCACCAGAATGATGTGTAGGATGGCGAACAGTACCAGCTTGCTGAAAACGTGGAACGTCCGCACATGATCGCGCACTTCCTCGCTGGTGATCTCCGTCTCCGTCTCGGAATCGTAAAGGGTCGTGGCCATGACGGTATGCCTTTCCAGGGACAATCCGCCGACAAAAACGTCCCTATTGGCCCCCAGGTTGCGCCATCCGTCGCGGAAAGCGATACCATGAGATGATGAAGACCATCGCCGCCGCGCTGCTCGCCCTGCTCCTCGTCGCCTCGTCCGCCGCCGCCCAGTCCGCGCTCGAGGTCGACATGCGCGCCGCTGCGGCCGCCTATGAGCAGAAGGACATGGCGAGGGCGGTGCGTCTCTGGAAGGTGTGGGCCGACAAGGGCAACGCCGAGGCACGCACCTTGCTCGGCGCGATGTACTGGAGCGGCGAGGGCGTGCCGCGCGACCACAAGGAGGCGGGCCGGCTTTATCTGCTGGCGGCCAACCAGGGCTATGCCCGTGCCCAGAACGACATCGGCTTCATGCTTGGATTCGAGGGCAACCCGCCGCACGACGATGTCGAGGCCTACAAATGGATCTCGCTTGCCATAGGCCGATACACTGCCCGGAATCAGGACCGGCTCGACCAGGCCAAGAAGGACCTTGCTGCCTTGGCCGCCCGCATGACGCCGGCCCAGATCGCCGAGGCCGAGCGCCGGGCCAGGGCCTGGAAGCCTGTCCCGTAGCTGCGCCACAATTACGCAGGCCCCGTGATCTTAGGCGGTTTGATTGGCGGGCGCGCCGATTTCGTCTAAGAAGTGTGTTCTGACGAGGCGCCATCCCTCGATTTAATCGAGAGTTCGCGCCGGGCTGCTGTGGGGCGGTCTGGAAGTCGGGCGGGGGAACCCCCCGTGGAGTGGGAATACTCAAGACTAGATCTGCCCTAGCGCGGCCTTGCCCAGCCGCGCTTTGGGGATGAGGCGCGTTCGTCATCCGTTGGAAATATCTTAGGGGGCTCATGCATAGGGCATCGTTTGCTGCGGCACTCGCCGCTTCGCTGCTTTTCGGCTCGATGTCGGCGGCCCTCGCCGCAGACGACGCGCCTCGCCAAGCCGCGCGCGTCGCTGAGGAGCGCCTGCTGGGCAGCGACGACGAGGACGCGCGGTTCCTGGCTTGCCAGCCCTTCACGCGCGCGATCGCGGCCGCGGGTGTCGTCACCAATTCGCTCGACGCATCGCTGGCGAATGCCGGGGTGCCGGCGACAGTGATGCTCGAGGCACGGCAGGCTTTCGCCACGGCGGTCGACCTTGGCCGCGACGTGGGTGCCGGCGATCGCTTCTATGTGCGCTACGAACAGACCTTCACTGCCGAGGGCGCGCCGATCGGCGTTGGCCGCGTTCTGTGGGCCGAGTTGCGCACCAAGGCCAAGGGCGCGATCGCCCTTCATCGTTTTCGCCCGCATGGCGGAGTCGAGCGCCTGTGGCTCGCGAACGGGGAGGCGGCAACGCCGCCTTCCATGCGCCTGCCGCTTGACGCCGTGAATGTCTCGTCGGGCTTCGGCCTGCGGGCCGACCCGCTCGACAAGCCGTCGGGACCGGCGCTCGCCGTCGGGCCGTTGCCCGATCCGGCGCCGCCGCCTTCCGCAAATAAGGTCGCCGCCCCTGCACTCGAGCAGGCTGTGGTGGCGCCTAAAGAGGAACCGGCAAAGCCGGCCCGTCGGCACGCCGCACCCTTGGCCGGACAGTTCGGCGGCTTTGCCGGACGGATGGATGCGCGTGCCATCCTCGACGGAGGCCAGCTCGACCTGCAGCGTCTTGTCGAGGAGCGCGACGCCGCGGCGCGGCGCGCAGCGGCGGCCCGGGCTGTCGAGGTGCCCGCCGAGACAGAGCAAGCCCACGTCGCAACGCCGCCGCCGCGCGCTCCGCGCCTATTGTTCATGCATGACGGCGTCGACCTCGTCGCGTCGACCGGTACGCCGATATACGCCGCCGCCGACGGAATTGTGACGGGCGCGGCGCCCAACGGCCGCTATGGCAACTGGATCCGGATCGAGCACGAGGGAAAGCTCTCGACGGTGTATGGGCATCTCTCGGATTTCGCGCCCGGCATCGAGGAGGGCGTGCACGTCGGCCAGGGCGATCTGATCGGCTTTGTCGGCAACACGGGCCGCTCGACCGGCTCGCATCTGCATTTCGAGATTCTGAGCAACGGCAGGGCGGTCAATCCGCTGGTTCAGCCGGAGCTCAAGCGCGCGCAACTGCGCGGCGCCGATCTCGAGCGATTCCGCAAGCAGGTTAAGAGCGACCTTGTCGAACGCGAGCGCGAGCAAGCGGTCGCGCTGCTATACGGCGGCTTCTGACGATCGCGCCTGAAGGCGAGGGCCGCCTTCGGCGTCGGTTCCGGCCCGGCCCGCGCACGATGCGTGCGCAAATCGTCGAAAGGTCACGGGCGAAGGGCTGGAAGCGCCTTCCGCAAGCGCGGTAAACTGGCGATATGATCAGGACATCGCTCGCCGCGGCGTTTGGCGTTTCGCTTGTCTTCGGTTCGGTGTCGGTCTGCATCGGCGCGGATGAGGCGCGCATCGCCGAGGAGCGCCTGCTGGGCAGTGGCGACGAGGACGCGCGCTACAGCGCCTGTCTGCCCTTCACCCGCGAGATCGCCGCAAGCGGTGTGGTTTCCGGATCGCTCAACTCCTCGCTGGCCAGAGCCGGGGTGCCCGCCGCCGCCATGCTGGAAGCGCTGCAGGCCTTCGGCTCGGCGATGAATCTCGACCGCGACGTCAACGTCGGCGACCATTTCCACGTCCGCTACGAGCAGACCTTCACGGCCGAAGGCGCGTCGATCGGCGTCGGCCGCCTGCTTTGGGCCGAGTTGCGCACCAGGGCCCGGGGCACCGTCGCTATCCATCGCTTCCGCACGCGCGACAAGGTCGATCGCTTCTGGCTGGCGAATGGCCAGGCGGCGACGCCGCCCTCCATGCGCATGCCGCTCGACAGCATCTCGGTCTCGTCGGGCTTCGGGCTGCGCGCCGACCCCTTCGACCAGCCGCCGCCCGCCTTCGCCGCCGGCAAGGCCATGGGCGGCCCGCGGCGCAACGTGCCGCTGCCGCCCGGCCTGCCTACCGGCAGCGTGAACGGCAATGGCTCGGGGTCGGCCAGCCTGGTCGCGCCGCTCGGGTTCTCATCCTATGGCAGCTGGCCCGCGCCACCGCGCGCAGCGCGAGCGCTCTTCATGCACGAAGGCGTCGATCTCGTGGCGCCGTACGGCACGCCGGTCCATGCCGCGGCCGACGGGGTGGTGACGGGCGCCGCGCCCAACGGCCGTTACGGCAACTGGATTCGCATCGAGCATGGCGCGAAGCTTGCCACGGTCTACGGCCATCTTTCGGCGTTCGCGCCGGGCATCGCGCCGGGCGCGAGGGTGGCGCGCGGCGAATTGATCGGCTTCGTCGGCAGCACCGGCCGCTCGACCGGCGCGCATCTGCACTTCGAGCTCCAAAGCGACGGCAAGCCGGTCAATCCGATCAATCATCCCGAACTCAAGGCGGCGCAACTGCGCGGGGCCGATCTCGACCGTTTCCGCAAGCAGGTCGCGCGCTCGCTCGGGGAACGCGAGCGTGAGGCGGCCGTCTCAACCGGGCTCTGATGTGTTGCGCTCCTCGTTCGCACCGATCTGCGGTGCGGACGAGGGCGGCGGCAACATTCCTATCGGGAGAGCTCGTTCAGGTCTTGGGCGTCGGCGGGGTCGCCAGCATCTCGGCGCAGGCGCGCGCGACATCGGAATCGCTCGTCTTGCTGCCTGGCATCTTCGCGTAGCCGCTCTTCTCGACGACGTTGCCGCGCTCCCATGAGCTCGCCTTGGCGAGTTCGGCGACCTTGGCCGGACCATCGCCCTGGGCGCGGAAGCGATCGGCGCAGATCGGCGCCAGCGCCATCACGGTGGCATCGTGCGCGGCCACGGCCGCATCCTTGCGGGCGGTGCCGCCGGTCACCCAGCCGCCCCAGCTGAAGCCTACGATCATGCACGCCGCGGCGCCGGCGACGGCGCCCCATAGCATCGGTTTGGTGTTCTTCGGGAATTCCATGGCAAGTCCTTTCGTGGCCGCCGGGCGGCCGTCAGGTCGGCGTGCGCAGGATAGCGCAGCCGACAATCGACAGAGTCGGCAAAGCGGGAAATAGGACGGGCGTATGAGCCAGTCGCGCATGCCTGCACCTCGCGGTTGGGCGGGAGCGCACGGCTCTCTCAGCCATCGCAAGCCGAAGGCTTTGGTGGGCGACGGTGAAACAACTCCTATACTCTGCACGGACGCGCGTCCAATCAACTCGGCATGTCGCGCACCGCCATTGGCATCCGGGAAAGTGCAACGAGGGTACCCCTTAACGCAGTTGGCGCGGGCACGGGTCGTGCGGCATCCTCGGGGCAAAGAGGACAAAACTTGAGCGCCGTCGACACCTCATTGATCGTCTTTGGGCTGATCGTGGCCAGCATCGCCTGCGGCGCGGTGGGGCGCCGCTGGCTGCCGGAGGAGCATCTCAGTGGCGATTCCAAGGAGGTGATCCGGCTGGCCACGGCGCTGATCGGGACCATGGCGGCCCTGGTGCTGGCGCTGCTGTTCGCCTCGACGCGGACCTCCTACGAGACGACCCATGCCAGCGTCGGCCAGATGGCGACGAGCATCATCGAGCTCGACAACGCGCTGAAGCAATATGGCCCGGAAGGCGAGGCGCTGCGGCGGGCGTTGCGCCGGGACGTAATCGCCATCGTCGCATCGATCTGGCAGGACGATTCCGACCTACGGCCTCAGGCGCAGTCTTCCAAGCCGGCGACGCAGGAAGTGACAGTGATCGGCCCTGCTGAGCGCCATGGCGCCCGGCAGCCCGATGCAGACCACCCTGCAGGCGCGTGCGCTCGCGGTCAGCAACGAACTCGAGCACATTCGCCTGACCTTGCTCGCCCAGCCCACCGATGCCCTCTCGCGGCCGTTCGTCACCGTGCTGGTGCTGTGGCTGATGTTCATCTTCGCGAGCTTCAGCATGTCGACCAAGGCCAACGCGACGGTCGTTACCGTGCTGGTCGTCTGCGCCCTTGCCGCTTCAGTCGCGATCTACCTGATCATCGAGCTTGGCCAGCCGTTCGACGGGCTGATGCAGATCCCCAACACCGCGCTGCGCAACGCGCTCGCGCCGCTGCCCGTGCCGTAGCGTCTTACCTCAGTCCCACGCGCCGTCGACGATCTTTCCGTCCTCGCTCAGCACCAGGGTCAGCCGGTTGGGATCGAAGGTGTAGTTCGGGATGCCGTCGGTCGGCTTGATCACGCGCAGCGGCCACGGCAGGTCGGCCTCGTGCACGACGTTGTCGGCGGCAACCCCGGCCGGCGGGTTGGCACCCTTGGCGACGAAGAACTTGCCAACGCACTTGGCGCAGTCCTCCTTGGGCGCCGCCGTCTCGGCGTAGCCGGGGATTGTCTTCAAGGTCACGGCATTGGTGCCGCCGCGCACCCGCACGCCCTTGTAGGGATGGCCGCTTTCGACCGGCAGGATCGCCTCGACCATCATGAAGGGGCCGAGCGGAGCGGCGCCGCTCGGGGCGTGCGCCTGGAAGATCAGGTCGAGGACCCCGTCGAGCGCCGCGCCTTGGCTGATCGGCAGGAGATGCGGTTCGCCCCAGCCATCCGACGTCACCAGGCCGCGCGCGCGTATGATGTCCATGCCGCCGGCGCGCGTGGAGCGCAGCACCTCGACGCTGGTCACCACCATGACCGGCCAGGGCGGGCCCTCGATCCCTTCCTGTGCCGGTCCCTCGGGCGGTTGGCCCGTCTGCTGAGCGCCCTGCGGCGGCTGGCCGGCCGCTGGGGGCCGGGCTCCGGCGGCGGGCGGCGCTCCACCGGCCGCGGGCGGCGGCTGTTGGCCGTGCGAGGCCGGCGCGCTCAGCAGGGTCGCGGCCAGCAGGGAAGCAAGGGCGAACAGCTTTGATCTGGTCATGGCATCCTCGTGGACAGCGCGGCGGCCTCGGCCGTCGTTTGGGAATTCGGGCGGACGATGGGCGCTGGATCGTTGCCGGTCCAGCTTTGCTCAAGGCGTTCGTAGGCCTCGAGGATGAGGTCGGTCGGCACCATCTGGGTGAGCGTGCAGTACGACGTCGTCGTGCTGGCGAACGTGCCGTTCTCGAACAGCTTGTTGCCCGGCGCGCCGCCGCCGCAGACCGAGAAATATTCGCAGGCCGCCTCGCACGCCTGCACGCCGGCCTGGATGTCGCGATGAAACGCCGAGGCAAGGCAGGCCCGGTGGATCTCGGCGAGTGACTGGCGATTGATATTGCCCAGCAGGTAGTCGCCGTAGTCCTTGTTCTTCAGCCCCAGCAGCTCGGGTGAGAAACTCGAGACGTTGCCATGGCTGTCGACATTCAGCATGGCGAGCGGCTCGGTCTGGATGTTGCGCGTCGGCACGCCGTCGGGACGGAACACGCGCGGCAGGGCGAGGTCGATCTCGCGCACGAACTTCACCCGGCCGCTGGTGCGCGCCCGGTGCCAGAAGCGGCGCAGGAAGGCGGCGTAGCGATGGCGCAGTTCGGCGCCTTCGAACAGGTCGGAGACGTGCGATCCCTCGGACTCCTCGACATTGAAGCAGACCTGGTCGATGCCCTCGGAAAGATAGAAGTCGAGAAGCTCGTCGGGCATGGCGAGGCTGTCGCGCGACAGCACGGAGATCACGTGGAACGGCACGCCGTTGGCCCTGAGGCAGCGGATGCCGGCCAGGGTCTGGTCGAACGTGCCCTTGCCGCTGCGCGTTTTGCGGTTGCGATCGTGCAGCGCGCGCGGCCCGTCGATGCTGACGCCGACGCCTACGTTCCGGTCGAGGAACAAGCGGCACCACTCGGCATCGATCAGCATGCCGTTGGTCTGGAAGGAATGCTTGACGATCACCGCCGGAGGCCGCAGCCGCTCGATGGCGTCAAAGGCCTCGCGGTAGAAGGAGACGGGCACGACCAGCGGCTCGCCGGCATGCCACACGATGGTGATTTCCGGACACGCCCAGCCCGAGGCGAAGATCTCGCCGAACAGCCGCGCCACCGTCGATTGGGCGATGACGTGCTTGTTGTTGCGATCGGGCAGGTAGCAATAGGTGCAGTTGATATTGCAGAACGCGGTGGGCTGCACCACGACCATGCCGATTTCGGGCCGGCAGGGGGCTTTGGACATCGGGCTACCAGTTATGCCAGCCGTTGTGCCAGCCGTTGCCCCAGTTGTGCCAGCCGCCATTGCCCCAGTTGTGCCAGCCGCCGTTGCCCCAACCACCGTTGCGCCAGCCGCCGTTGCGCCAGCCACCGTTGCCCCACCAGGCAAGCTGAGTCTCGGGATCAACCGCGACGAACGGCTCGCCGTCCTTGGCGTACTGCTCGAAGGCGTCTGACACCGAGGCGCGGATGGATTGCAGCCGATCGGCGATCTCTCCGGGCTTCCTGGCACAGGTGTCTCTGTCGGAGGAAAGGCTGGCCGCGGCGTCTGCCGACGCCAGGCTCACGGACAGGCCGAGCGCGCCAGCAGGCAACAAAGCAGCCAAAGCGCGAGCCGAACGACGATCCTGGGCCATGTGACCTCCCTTGAGAAAGGCACGTTACCCAAACTTGCGATCGGCTCGCAAACGAAAAGAAGATGTCAGTTGGGCAGGAGGCCGAAGCGGACGCCCGACTGCAACTGGTTGGAATCGATCCATACGCGATGGAAGCCGCGATTCCTCGAGTGCTGCTCAGCCGGCTCGATCGTAAAGCCGATGGCACGCAACAGCTCGATCGCCCGAACCTTATGGCCGTCGATGAAGTTCTCAAGCCGGGGAAACTGGTCGAGCATCTCTCCGAAGACCAGCCGTGACAGCGCCTGGAACTCCTCGGGATTGTTGTCGAAGGGCTCGCAGGCCAACATCCAGAGATGTCCGACGTCGGGGTCGTCCGACATCGGAGCGACGCCCCACAGCGCGGTGGGTGTGCCCGCGCTGTCGTGGGCCGCCCAGATCTGGGTGCTGCAGGCGCAGGTCTGCAGCAGCCGGTCGGCAGGCAGTCCATCCGGCGCGCCGTTCCAGGGCTCGTGGTTGTCGTCCATCACGACGGCGAGGAAGGCAACGTCGACCGACGTGGCAGGTTGGATGCAATAGCGCATAAACAGTCAACTGCGCCGGACAGCCAACGTTCCCTGATAAGCAGCGGCCGCCTGCATTTCACGGGCGGAACCAAATCGGCCTCGGGACGTTTCATCGGGCGCGTTGGCCCCCGCGGCGGTGTAGGCTGGCAGGGCCAATCGGGGAGCCGGCGATGACCGACGTGCAAGCCTTCCGCTTCGAGGATGACGGCGAGACACCCAACAATCCACGCCTGCCGCTGCTTGTCTATCGCGCGGCGGTCGATCTCGTGGGTGCGCGCGATCCGGCGGTGCCGTTCGAGCGTGCCTTTACGGCGCATGGCTGGACCGACGGTTGGCGCAACGGCATCCATCCCTTCCTCCATTTCCACACGGCGACCCACGAGGTGCTCGGCATCGCGCGCGGCCGGGCGACGGTGCAGTTCGGCGGCGCCAAGGGACAGGCGCTCACCGTCGAAGCCGGCGACGTCGTGGTACTGCCGGCGGGCACTGGCCACCAGCGCCTCGAGGCAAGCGGCGATCTCCTGGTCGTCGGCGCCTATCCGCGCAACGCCTCGTTCGACCAGCAGCGGCCGGGACAGGTCGATCATCAGAAGGCGCTGGCTGCGATCGCCAAGGTACCGATGCCCGAGATGGACCCGGTACTTGGCGACGGCGGGCCCCTGATGCGTCTGTGGAGCGGCGCTTAGTTCAGTTGAATCCGCGATAGACCAGCGTCGTGAACATGCCGGCGGCCATGTGATAGAGGTTATGGCAGTGGAAGGGCCACAGGCCTGGATTGTCGGCATCGTAGACGACCTTCACGGTCATTCGCGGGAGCACCAGGACGGTGTCGCGCACGGCTCCCGAAAGGCCCTGGCCGCTGATCTCCGTCACCTGGAAGGAAGGACCGTGCAGGTGCATGGGGTGGGCCATCATGGTGGTATTGCGCATCACCAGCTCGACCCGCTCGCCTTTCGCCGCCGTCACGGGTGCGCCGCCTTGACCGTGGACGTCGATGCCCCAGACATATCCCGACATGGTGCCGACGAGATCGACCGGCACGGAGCGGTCGATCGGCCGTGACGGGAGCGGCTGGACGGCGCGCAGCTTCATCTCCTCTATCAGCCCGATGGGCGGCGTTGCCATCTCGGTCGTCTCCAGGATCTTCGGGACGGCAGCGCCGGGTGGTCGCAGCATCACGCCAGTTTGCAGCGGCCGGCCCTCGGCACGCGCCAGCACGGGCAGGGCTTTGCCGTCCGCCGCCAGGCGCACGATGATGTCGACCCGTTGCGCGACGGCCAGTGGAAACTGCCGGACCTTGAGCGGAGCCACGGGGTTGCCGTCGACGGTCACCACTGTGCCTTCGACGGCGCCGAGGTCGATCATGAAGTTGGTCGAGGCCGCGGCGTTGATGATGCGCAGCCTCACCTCGGCGCCCTTCTCGACGTCGAAGACCTGCGGGTCGGCAAGCGTGCGGTCGTTGGCCAGGAAGGCGTCGTAGGTGACGTCGTTCAGGTCTACGCCACCGCCGGCGGACATGTTCGCGCCACCGCTTCCCCGCATGCCCATGCCGCCGGCGGACATGGTCATGGCGGGCTTGGGCTTGCGCAACTGCTCGAACAACACCGAAGGTTTGGTCCAGGAGAAGTCCTCGAGCAGGATCACGGCTTCCTGGACGCCGCTCTTGATGGCGCTCTGCTCGCGTACGATCAGTGGCGCGGCCAGCAGGTTTTGCTCCTGCAGTCCGAAATGCGAATGCATCCAGCGCGTGCCCGGAGGTTGGGCGGCGAAATTGTAGTCGGCGAACTTGCCTGGCGCGATCGGCGGGCCGGATATGTAAGGCACGCCATCCTGGCGCCATGGCGGATTGAGGCCGTGCCAGTGCACCCCTGACGGCACCTCGAGGTTGTTCTCGAGCCGAACGTCGAACGTATCGCCTTCGTCGATCGTGAGGCCCCGGGCGCCGGATGGCTGAAAGACGCCGTAACGCGTCGCGGGCTTGCCGCCGACCTCGATGACGTGGGTGGCCAGACGCAACGTCTTCTGTCCGCCGGCGGCTCGTGCGACGCTCGACGTCACGGCAAGGCTCGCAGTTCCCGCCAGAACGGAGCGACGAGACAGTTGCATTGGATGCTCCCGGGGCTGCTCGGCTGCACTCCACTATACCTCAGCCGGCAACGCCTTTGTTGCACATCCGGCGAGTTCCCGCGCAGCCAAGCCGGCCCGTACATGGCAGACCTTTTGCAAGTTGGTGACCGCCGGCCGATGCTGCTTTCCGGCACTCGAACTCCGCGGCATCGATGAGGTCCGAGACATGGCAAAACGACAATTCCACCTCGCCTGGTTCCTGTCACAGGGCTATGGACCGAAGACCTGGCGCTCGGACTGGCCGGGTGCGGACATCTCGCGCTGGATGATGCCCGACCTGTTCATCGACCTGGCGAAAAGCATGGATCGCGCGTGCTTCGACTATCTCATCATCGAGGATTCGTCGAACGTGCCCTATACCTACCAAGGCTCGCACGACAGCTACCTGAAATATGCCGCCAGCGCGCCGAAGCTCGATCCTGCCGTGCTCGTGCCCTATCTCGCGCAGGCGACGCAGCACCTGGCGATCGTGCCGACACTGTCGGTGTCGGAATATCCGCCGTACCTGCTGGCGCGGCTGGTCAATTCGCTCGACCACGTGACGGAGGGCCGCGTCGGCTGGAACTGCGTGACCGGCAGCAACGACGGTGCCGCTCAGAATTACGGGCGCGACAAGCACTATCCGCACGATGAGCGTTACGATATCGCCGACGAATTCGCCGAGGTGGTGACCAGGCTGTGGGAGGCGTGGGAGCCCGACGCCGTGGTGCTGGACCGCGAAATCCCGATGTTCGCCGATGGCAGCAAGGTTCATCCGATCCACCACGAGGGCAAATACTTCAAGTGCCGCGGTCCCTTGAATGCGCCGCGCTCGCCGCAGGGCCGCGTGCCGATCTGCCAGGCCGGCGGCTCACCGCGCGGCCAGCGCTTCGCCGCGCGCTGGGCCGACACGATCATCACCGAGGGCGGCGGTAGCGTCGAGAGCATGAAGGCCTATCGTGATGAAGTGCGCCGCCGTGCCGTGGAGATCGGGCGCAATCCCGACGACATCAAGGTGCTCTTCCTCGCCCATCCGATCATCGACGTCACGATGGCGGCGGCGCGCGAACGCACGCGGCTGGAGCAGCTTGAAGCCGAGAAGCACCTCGACCTGCATTTGTCGGGGATGTCGCGCCTCACCGGCATCGACTTCTCGAAGTTCGATCTTGATGCGCCTTTGCCTTCGGACCTGACCACCAACGGCCACCAATCGGCGCTTGCCAAGTGGATCGGCAAGACGCCGCGCTCGATCCTGCAGAGCTATGCGAGGAAGGCGGGTATCGACTTCACCGGCACGGCCGACCACGTGGCAGGCATGATGCAGGACGACCATGGAAGAGGTCGGCGGTGACGGCTTCCTGATCTTCAACAGCTACTTCGACCGGCGCTACGTCATCGAGGTGTGCGATGGACTGGTGCCCGAGCTGCAGCGCCGCGGGCTGACACGCAAGGCCTACGCGCACAAGCACTTCCGCGACAATCTGCTGGAGTTCTAGCCTGTCCGTATCCGCTCCGCGCGTCTCCTCAGGAGGTGTGCCGCGCCCAGGAGAGCGACCGTCAGCACGATCGTCAGGGTGGAGACCGCGGCGATCGTGGGATCGATCTGGAAGCGCAGGTCGTCCCACATCCGTCGCGGCAGCGTGACCGCGCCAGAGCCGGACAGGAACAACGCGACCACAAGTTCGTCGAACGAGCTGATGAAGGCGAATAGCGCGCCCACCACCACGCCGGGACGGATCAGCGGCAGGGTCACCTGGAAGAACGTGCCGCCCGGCGTGGCGCCCAGGCTGAGCGCCGCCTGCTCCAGCCGTGGGTCGATGCCCGCCAGGCTGGCGCTGACGCTGGTCACGACGAAGGGCACGGCGAGGCAGGTATGGGCGAGCACGAGACCGATCGGCGAGCCGACCAGCCCGTAGCGCGAGAAGGCATAGTAGATGCCGATCGCCACGACGATCACCGGCACGATCAGCGGCGAGAGGATCAATCCTGCCGCCACGACGCGCAGCGCGCGCGGCAGGCGGGCGATGCCCAACGCCGCCAGTGTGCCGAGCGACGTCGCCAGCACGACGACTGAAGCGGCGACCCAAAGGCTGAGCCAGGTGGGTCGCAGCCAGTCCGCGCTGCTGAAATAGGCGCCGTACCAGCGCAGCCCGAAGGCCGGCGGCGGGAAGGTGAGGTAGGTCGCCGAGGAGAACGACACCACGACCACGACGACGATGGGAAAGGCGAGGAACAGCAGGATCAGCCCGACGACCGTCGTCGGCAGGAGGCGCGCGCCAATCATGCGCGTTCCGGTCATCGCGTATTCATCCGAAAGGCGGTGCCGAGACCGGGCAGGCGATAGCAGGCGGCGATGATGGCCAGAGCCGTCGCAACAAGACGGCAGACAGGGTCGCCGCGTAGCCCCAGTTGAGCTGGTCGACCTGTTGCGCGATCAGCATCGAGAGCGTGATCTCCCGCGGCCCACCCACCATGGCGGGCGTGATGTAGAAGCCCAGCGCCAGCACGAAGACCAGCAGCACGCCCGCCGCGACACCCGGCATGGAAAGCGGCAGGATCACCTGCCGGAAGGTTCGGAAGGGCGTGGCGCCCAGCCCCGACGCCGCGCGCGCCAGCGAGGGATCGATCTGGCGGAGCGCATTGGCGATCGGCAGGATCATGTAGGGCAGCAGGATGTGGGTCATCGCGATCTGCGTGGCGAGCGGCGTGTTGAGGATGCGCAATGGCCGCTCGAGCAGGCCGGCGGCAAGCAGGGCCTCGTTGATCAGCCCATGCCGCCCCATCAGGACCATCCAGGCGTAGCTGCGCACCAGAACGCTGGTCCAGAAGGGCAGCAGGATCAGGATCAGGATGACCGGCGCCCAGCGCCGCGAACGCACCAGGGCAAGCGCCACCGGATAGCCCAGCAGCAGCGTCCCCAGGGTGACGATCACGGAGGTGTAGAGCGTGTTCCAGAAGACCTTCAGAAAGACGACGTCGTCCGCCAGTGACGCGTAGTGCGACACCGTCCACACCGGGTCGGAGACGCTGCGCATCAGCATCGTGGCGACTGGCAGGGCGTAGAAGGCCAGCATGAAGAGAAGCAACGGTGCCGCCAGCAGCAGCGGGATCAAGGCTGGGGGCGTGCGACTCCTCAGGTGAAGTAACCTTCGCCTTGTGTCGCGCGTCTTTATCGCGCCGGACGAAGATCGCGCCACCGGAGTGGCGGCCCCCAGCGACGCCCACTTGTGTCGACAACGGACTCGACGGCTTCAGACAAGAATCGTGTCCGCGATCGACCAGGCGATCTCGGCCTGCTCGCCGACTGCACGTCGCCGGATCGCGGCACTCGACGGCTCCTTCAGCACCATGGCCGTGCCGTCGCCCGCCTGCAGCATGTAGCGGCAGCGTTCGCCGGCGAAGACCGCCTCGGTCACGGTGACGCTGAGGCGGTTTTGCGGCGCGCCCGAGGGCGATGGCGAATTCCAGGCGCCGTCGGCGAAGCGCAGGCGCTCCGGCCGCGTCGTCAGCATGACCTTCTCGCCGGTGACCGGCCGGCCGGGACAGAGGGCGCGGATGATCGCGCCGTCGCACTCCGCCACGACGACGTCATCCTCGATGCCGCGCACGACGGCGGGCAGGAAATTCGACTCGCCGATGAAGCCGGCGACGAAACGGCTGCTCGGCCGATCGTAGAGATCCTCGGGCCGCCCGACCTGCGCCACCAGACCATCGTTCATGACGGCGATGCGGTCCGACATGGTGAGCGCTTCTTCCTGGTCGTGCGTCACATAGATGAAGGTGATGCCGAGATCGGCATGCAGGCGGCGCATCTCGAGCTGAAGGTTTTCGCGGAGCTGCTTGTCGAGGGCGCCCAGCGGCTCGTCCATCAGGAGAAGGCGCGGCTTGAAGACGATGGCGCGGGCGAGCGCCACCCGTTGCTGCTGGCCGCCCGAAAGCTGACGCGGATAGCGCTCGCCATAGCCCGGCAGATGAACCAGCTCGAGCGCCTCGCCGACCAGTTTCGCCCGCTCTACCTTGGCGACGCCGCGCTGCTTCAGGGGGAAGCCGATATTCTCGGCGACCGTGAGATGCGGAAACAGCGCGTAGTTCTGGAACACCATGCCGATGTTGCGGCGATAGGGCGGCATGGCGACCACCGACTTGCCGTCGATGGCGATGTCGCCGGCCGTCGGCATCTCGAAGCCGGCGATCATCATCAGCGTCGTCGTCTTGCCCGAGCCGCTCGGTCCCAGCAGCGTCAGGAATTCGCCCGACCGGATGTCGAGCGAGACGCCGACCACCGCGGCCACGCGGTCGTAGCTTTTCTCGAGATCGGTCAACGACACCGAGGCGCCGCGGCCGGCTCCCGCCATCGTCGTCAGCTCAGCAGCCATTTGTTGAAGCGGTTGACGACCGCCTCGCGGTTGTCGATCCACCAATCATAATTGTAGTTCACCAGCTGCGACTTGATGGCGGGAGCGCTGGGCAGGACCTCCAGCCGCTCGGCCGGGATGTACTCGTTCGACTTGCTGTTGACCGAGCCGTAGGGGATGCCGAGCGAGACCCTTGCCTGCGGGATCGCCATCGTCGAGTAGGCCGCGAACTTCATCGCGTTGCCCTTGTTCTTGGCGCCCTTCGGGATGCCCCAGGCGTCGCGCTTCAGCAGGCCCTGGCTCCAGCTGATCGCCGCCGGAACGCCCGCCGCCTGCAGCGCCGCCATGCGGCCGTTCCATACGCTGGTCATGACGACTTCGCGGTCGGTCAGCAGCTGGATCGGCACGGCGCCGGTGTCCCACCACTTGACGACGTCCTTCTTGATCTTGTCGTAGCTGGCGAAGCCCTTGTCGATGTCGAGCGGATAAAGCTTGTCGGCGGGCACGCCTGCCGCCATCAGCGCGAACTCCAGCTCCGGCCAGCCGCCGGCGCTGGTACCGATCATGGCACGGTCGCCGGGAAATTTCTTGGTGTCCCAGAAATCGGCCCAGCCTTTCGGCACGGCGCCCTTGAAGGCGTCGGTGCGATAGGCCATCACCTGCGCCCACACCAGCATCTCGAGGCCGTATTCGAAGCGGTAGGCGGCATCGACGCCGGCGTCGACAAGGTCGTAGTCGATCTTCTCGAAGTAGTCGCCGCGCTTCTGCAGGTTCATGATCGAGCCACGGCTGAGCTGCGCCATGTCCCACTCGACATTGCCGGTCTCGACCATGGCCTTGATCTTGGTCGGGTCGGAGCCCGGAAACGCCCGCACCTTGATGCCGCTCAGCTTCTCGAACGGCTCGAAGTAGGCGCGTTGCTGCGTCTCCTGCATGGTGCCGCCGAAGGTGGCGATGCGGACCTCGCCGCTGCCCTTGAGCGAGTCCGGGATGGACGTTACCTCGGGCCACGCGGCCTGCGCGTTCGCCGGGCGGATAAAGGGCGCCGCGAGGCTGCCGCCGAGCAGCGCCAGGGCGGTGCGGCGGCCGAACGGGGTTTCCAAACGATGTTTGCGCATGATTGCCTGCCTTCGTGCTCGGGGTGGATCAGTAGGCCAGAAGATTGTCGCGGAACTGCACGTGCTCGTAGCTCTTGCGCATTAGGCCGCGATCCTGGAGGGCGGGGATCAGCCCGTCCTCGATCTCGGCCAGGGTCCGGCGATTGACGTTGGGCATGGAGAACAGGAAGCCGTCGCCGCCCACCTCCTGCATCACCTCGCCCATGCGCGCGGCAACCGCGTCCGGCGTGCCGACGAGCTCGACCGACAGGTCGACGGCGTTGAAGCTCGCCATTGTCTCGCGAATCGAGCGTCCGTTCGCCATCTTGCGGAACTGCTCGAGGTTCAGCTGATGGCCGTTGGTCGTGACATGGTCGGGCAGCGGCTTGTCGAGATCGAACTTGGCGAAGTCGATGTTCGTCACCTTGCCGAAATGCGCCAGCCGCTCGTCGATATGCTCCATGGCGAGGCAGGCCCGCTTGCGCTTGCGCTCGTGTGCCTCTTCCATGGTCTCGCCCAGGATCGGATTGATCAGGTACAGCACCTTGCAGTCGGACGGCTTGCGGCCCTGCGCGACCATGTGCCTGTGCACGTCGTCGCGATAGGCGCGCATCGCCTCGATGCCCTTGGCATTGACGACGATCGTGTCGGCATGGGCGGCGGCGAACTTGCGCCCGCGCGGCGAGCCGCCGGCCTGGGCGATGACCGGCTGGCCCTGCGGCGCCGGACCGGAGTTCAGCGGCCCGCGCGTGCTGAAATACTTGCCGTTGTAATTCACGGCATGGACCTTGGTGTGATCGACCAGCACGCCGCTCTGGCGGTCGGCTACGATCGCGCCCGGCTCCCACGAGCCCCACAGGCCGCGGCAGACTTCCATGTATTCGTCGGCCATATCGTAGCGCAGGTCGTGTTCGGGCATGCCCTGCATGCCGAAGTTCATCGCCGCGAAGTCGGAGCTGCCGGTGACCGCGTTCCAGCCGATGCGTCCGCCCGACACCTGGTCGAGCGTCGCGACCAGCCGGGCCAGCAGATAGGGATGATAGGCGTAGGTGCCGAAGGTCGGCACGATGCCGATGCGCGACGTCACCTGCGTCATCAAGGCCGCCACCACCGAGGGATCCTGGCGCGGCACGGCGATGCCGTTCTTGAGGTAGATCTCGGTCGAGCCGCCGAAGCTCTCGCCGACATAAGACGAGTTTTCCAGCAGGATGTAGTCGAAGCAGGCGCGCTCCAGGGTCCGCGCCATGTTCAGGAACAGTTCGGGCATCATCCATGTCTGGCCGATATGCCCGGTCCACGGCTCGCCCCAGGCCTGCACGCTCGATCCTTGCAAGAACCAGGCGAGATGAAACGGTTTGGCGGTCACGTCTGGGCTCCTTGCCGCGGTCAGGCTTCCAGGCCGGCGGCCTCGGTTGTCGAACGCCCACCGCGGCGGCTCGACAGAGGCGCCGTGTGGTCGTCCGGATGGCCGAGGAAGACGCAATTACTGTGCCGAGGATCGGTGCCGCCGCCGCGCCGCCGTGGCTTGCCCGGCTGCGCGGAAGCGCAACTTGCGAAACCGGCGCTTGTGACGTCGGGTTGGCCCGAAGCAGAGCCGCCAGCGTGAAATCGTGGACTGTCAGCGTGGCGCGAAAAGTCCCGGTATCACGCCGCCGAACTTGTCGCTCAGCCGGCGATTCCAGCCATAGCCGACATAGCCGGCGGCGGCGTCGTAGAGATAGTCGAAGCCTTCGAGGAACATCCGTCCGGTGTTCACGAACACGCCGCGGTCGCGCACCACCTCGATCTTTTCGGGCTGCAACGGGTTTCCGCGCGCGCCGACCGCGAAGTCGTAGAAGGCGGGCTGCGGCGACCGGCGGTCGGGCAGGAAGATCGCGATCTTCGTGCCTGCTGCCGCGCGCTTGCCGGGCTCCAGTCGCGTGCCGGGCGGCGGCGAAAGGAACATGTAGTTGATGCCGGTGTCCATCAGGATCGTGCCGTCGCCCGAGACGCCGTCGACTGAAATGGTCGCGGTGGCGGTGCTCCATTCGGGTGCGCCCGGCCGCGACGCGGCGCTGGGGGCGAGCTTCACGAAGGCAAAGCCGTAGGTGAGTTCCGCCGTCATGCCGAGATGCACGCCGGTCCGGGTCACGACATAGCCCGGCCGCACCGAGGCAAGCGGCGCACCTGAAGCAAGCGAGACCAGATGGGTAAACGGATTGCGCGGCACGCGCGCCTCGGTGCCTTGCGCCGAATTGCGATCGAAGCCCACGCCCAGGAAGGCCACGTCGCGCGGGTACTTCTCGGGCCGGCAATCGCGCGCATGTTCCTGGCAGGTGACCTCGGCAACCCGCAGCACCTGCACGCGCGCCGTGGCGACGGGCACGCTGCCGTCGCGCTGGATGACGACATCGGTCGTGTAGTACATGCCGCTCAGGATGCGGCCGCTGCTGTTGTAGACCAGACGTCCGGGTCCACCCGGCACATCGCCGGGCGCCGGCGTGTAGCGCTCGGCGGCGACCACGATGCCGGTCGAGCCGGTGTCCAAGCCGAACCGCCGCGGCGCGCTTCCCGGCAGTTTCAGCCAGACTTCCGGAACGTAGCCTGTGCTGATCGGACCGTTGGCGAAGGGGATCTCGATTTCACTGAGGCCGTTATATTGTTGCCACGGCGCTTCCTGGGCGCACAGCGGACTGCTCGCGCCCAGCAACGCCAACATTCCCGCAGCCAGGATGCATCCGCCCTGCATGCGGCGGAGTGTGGAGCGGGCTTGCCCTTAACGCAATGTATACGGTTTGATCACGCATCCCCGGCTGTCGGTCGAACGTTATTTCGCCACTGTCATGGTCGTCAGTCTCCGAGTGTTCAGCATGCGATGGCCGGTCGGTCCATACCGGCTTCTCCTGTGGCTGCTGCCGATGGTCGCGGCCGTATGCGCTGGCGCCGAGGCGCGGACGGCGAAGATCGTGCTCGCCGTGACGGGGGACGAGCGCATGAGCGGCGAGCTGAGGCAACTCGTCGAGAACTTCGAGAAGGAGCAGCCTTTGTCGGGCGACGGCCTCACCTTGCTGCAGGGTGCGCAGGCCGTGCAGGCCCGGGTCAGTACGGCGTTGCGCTCGCGCGGCTTCTACGACGCGCGGGCCAGCACCACGGTCGATAACCAGCCGATCAACGTGCCCGCCGCGCTCGACGCCATCGACAGCCACCCCGAGACGGACCAGGTCACGATTTCTCTGACCGTCGACACCGGTCCTGTCTTCAAGGTCGGGAGCATCGCCATCCGCGGCGCGCGCGCGGCCTCGCTGCCCGCCGTCGACATGAGCAAGCTCGGTCTGGCGGACGGCGATCCGGCCTCTGCCGCCGCCATCCTGGCCGCGCAGGACGTCGTTCTCGCCGAGTTCCGCGCGCAGGGCTATGCGCTCGCATCGGTCGCGGCGCGAAGTCGTGGTCGATCATGCGACCCGCGAGGCCGAGATCACCTTCACGGTGACCGAAGGCCCGGTCGCCCGCGATGGGGCCGGTGCGCTTCTCGGGGACGAAGGAAATCGACACGACCTACCTGCAGCGCCGTGTGCCGTTCAAGGCGGGCGAGCCCTACGATCCGGCCAAGGTGGACGCGCTGCGCGGCAAGCTCACTTCGCTCGGAGTGTTCAACGCCGTGCGCATCAAGCCCGCACCGGCGCTTGATGCCAATGGCGAACTGCCCTTCGACGTCGAGCTGACCGATCGGCTGGCGCGTTCCGTCGGTTTCGGCGTGAGCTACGAGACCCAGCTTGGCTTCGCCGTGAGCGGCTTCTGGACGCATCGCAATCTGTTCGGCCAGGCGGAGAGCCTGCGCCTGACAGCGGAGATCAATCATATCGGGCAGGGGTTGGCGATCACCGATACGGGCTTTGCCTTTCGCGCCGATTTCCGCAAGCCCGATTGGTGGTTGCCCGGCCAGGACGGGCGCGCCTCCGCTGAAGCACTGCGCGAGGTGCTCCCCGCCTATAACCGCAACGCCATCGTGTTTTTCGGCGGTATCGACCGCATCATCTCGCCGGTCTGGCAGGTGCGCGTCGGACTTGCCGCGGAGGCTTCACAGGTCGCGCGCCCCAGCACCGCCATCTGGCAGAGCTATCGGCTGCTCGGCGTGCCGGCATCGGTGCTGATGAACAAGGCCAACAGCGACGTCGACCCGACGACCGGCTACCGCCTCCAGCTCGATGTCACGCCTTATGGCGACGTCGGCCCCAATAACGATTTCTTTTCCATCATCAGGCTGACGGGTCGCAGCTATTTCGATCTCGCCGAGCCTGGCCGCAGCGTCCTGGCGCTGCGTGCCTCGTTCGGTACGGAGCCCGCCACCAACATCGCCGGCATCCCGCCGGATAAGCTCTTCTATGCCGGCGGCGGCGGCTCGGTGCGCGGCTTCGTCTATCAGAGCGCGGGTCCGCGTGACGCCTTCAACAACCCATTGGGCGGCGCCAGCGTCATCGAAGGCAGTGTCGAATTTCGCCAGCGCATACTCAAATCTTTCGGCGCAGTGGCCTTCGTCGATGCCGGCAGCGCCTATCCTGACATGTTGCCCAACTTCTCGCTGTTCGCCCCGCGCGTCGGTGCCGGTGCCGGCCTGCGCTACTACACCGATTTCGGTCCGGTACGCCTCGATGTCGGCTTGCCGCTCAACCGTCGCGACGGTGACCCGCCCTTCGGCATCTATGTCAGCCTGGGGCAGGCTTTCTGATGCGCGCGCTTCGCCTCTTCGCGATGGTCGCAGGCGGCGTGGCGGGGCTTGCCGCGCTCCTGTTCGCGTTCCTGCAGACGCCGCCGGGCCAGCGCGCGCTGGCGGGGCTGATATCGAACAGCACTCTGCAGGTGTCGGGCATCAGCGGCTTCTTCCCAACCGCTCTCGACGTGGCGCGCATCGACCTCGTTGATGGCCAGGGACCGTGGCTGCGGGTGGAGAATGCGCGCTTGCACTGGTCGTTCGCCTCGCTGTTCACCGGCCGCGTCCAGATCGAAACCCTGTCGGCTGGCCTGGTCGATGTCCTGCGGACTCCTCTGCCGCAGAAGGCGGAGCCGGCGACGGCAAGCGGCACGTTCGAACTGCCGCTGGGAGTCGATGTGCAAGCCTTCTCGGTCGATGCTCTCCATCTCGCGGCGCTCCTCGCCGGCGTCGACTCGCGCTGGACCCTGCACGGCAACGGCCTGCTGCCTGCCGACCTGCATGAGGGCCGACTGCGTCTCTCCGGTGTTCGCACCGACGGGCCGACGGGCAAGGTCGCGGCCAACATCCGCTTCGATCTCACGCAACGCACCGTCGATGGCGAAGTCACGGTCGAGGAGGGCGCCGGCGGCGTGGCGGCGGCGCTGTTGCAGCAGCCCGATCTCCCTGCCGTCTCCCTGCGCCTTGCAGCCAAGGGCGATGCCGCGTCCGGCAGCGGTGAACTGACCCTCGCCGCGGCGGATGCCGCCACCGCCAAGGGCACCGCGCGCTGGCAGCCCAGCGGCGAGGGCACGTCGGTTTCGGTGCGGCTGGAGGCGGCAGGCGCACAGTTGGCCCAACGAGGCGGACCGGTCTCTCTTTCCGCGGACGCCACGGTGGCCGATGCCATGGTGACATTGAGCGATGCGACGCTGACTGCGGGACCTCTTCGCCTCTCCGCGTCGGGAACCTATGACCGCGCTGCGGACCGCCTCGACGGGACGGCAATCATTCAGTCCGACGAACCGGGCCCGCTCGCCCCGGTGCTGGGAGGAGCGACGTGGCGCGGCCTGCGTCTCACCTCACATGCTGTTCTGGACGGGCTCGCCAGGCAGCCGCAGGGCAGCGTGACAGTGAGCGGCGGCGCCGACGATCTTTCCGTCGCCGCACTCGATGGCCGGTTGCCTGCGCTCGGCAAAGTCGCGCTCGACGCCAAGCTCGGCGTGCAGCGCGATGGCCGGCTGACGCTCGATGCGCTGCAGGCGACATCGGCGCTTGGATCGGTGACGGGAAACGGCGGCGCGTATCTGCCCAAAACCGGAATCGGCGACGTCAAGGCGACGATCGACCTGCCTCGCCTTGCGCCCTTCTCGGCTTTGGCCGGCCGGCGAGCTGGCGGGAAGCGCGCATCTCGATCTGTCGGCGCGCAAGGATGCTGGCGGGGTGGCCCTGGAGTGGCAGAGCTCGTTGGCCAATGTCGGCATGCCTGACGTGCCGGCCGATCTGATCGCGCGGGCGATAGCGCTTTCCGGCAAGGCCACGGTGCGAAGCGACGAGACCTGGTCTTTGACCGACGTACGCGTGGCGAGCGACGCGGGCGCCTTCGGCCTTTCCGGTCAGGGCAAAGGCTCGGCCGGCAAGTTCGAGCTTTCGGTCGATCTGAAGCAGCTCGCGGCTCTGGATGCCGGCCTCGCGGGCGCTGCTTCCGCCACCTCGACCATCGAGTTGCGCCCGGATGGCACGGCGAGTGGCAGTCTGGCTCTCAAGGGCGATGTCCAGGGTCGGCCGGTCTCGCTCGCCGGCCGCTTCGACCGCGATGCAGCGGGCGGCATCGTCGTGCCGAGCGTCGAAGGTCACTGGGCGAGCGCGGCGCTGAACGTCGCCGATCTTGCGATCACGCCGGATCGCACCTCGGGCAGCGCGCGCTTGACGGTCGAGCGGCTGCAGGACGTGAGCGCGCTGCTCGGCATGGAGCTGGCCGGCTCGATCGACGCCGAGGTGACGACCGATCCGCAACTGGCGTCAGGCCGGCTGCAAGCGAAGATCAGCGGAACCGGCCTGCAAAGTGGCGCCATCAGGATCGCAAAGCTGCAGGTCGACGGCACGATCGACGACCCGATGGGCAAGGTCGCGACCGACGCCCGCATCACGGCCAATGGGTTGAGTGGCGTCGCTGATCTCGGGCAGATCAGCGGCACGGTGCGAGGTGACCGGCAAAGCGGACTCGACGTCGCGCTGCAGGCCTCGGGCGCCAGAACCGATGCAACGCTCGCCGCCAAAGTCGATCTTTTGGCCGACGAAATTCGCGTCGCGCTCCAGCATTTCGAAGGCCGCTTTCAGGGAATCCCTGTGGCATTGAACGCGCCGACTCGCCTCCGAGTCGCCGGCACCAGGGTGGCGATCGATCCCGCCACCCTGCGCGTCGGCGGCGGAAGGCTGGCGCTGCAGGGCGTGGTCGATCCCGTGGCGAGCGACCTGCGGCTCGATCTGACATCGCTGCCGCTGTCCTTGATCGATGCGTTCGCCCCGGGCACCGGCCTCGACGGAAGCCTGCAGGCGCGGGTGCATGTTGCGGGTCCGATGGCCAACCCCCGCATCGACGCCACCTATATTGCCTCGCGCGTGCGGCTGCGCCGGCCCGAGGCAGCCTTGCTGCCGGCGCTTGCGGTGCAGGGCTCTGCCGCGCTGGTCGGCCGGCAGGCGAGCATCGATGCGCGCCTGAGTGCCGGCACCAACAGCAGCCTTGCGCTCAAGGGCAAGTTCGCGATCGCACCGCTTGCGGGCACAATCGCCGTTACCGGCGCGATCGACCTCGCGCCCCTGGCACCATTGCTCGGCAACCAGGTGCGCGGCATCACCGGCACCCTGCGCAGCAATCTCGCCTTCGATGTCAGCAGCGAGAAGATCTCCGGCACCGGCACGCTCGACCTGCAGAGCGGGTCGCTCAACTTTCCGGAAATGGGCTTGCGGCTGAGCGGCGGCACGGCGCATCTGGTGATGCAGGGCGACACGCTGCAACTCCAGAACCTCTCCTTCCAGACCGGCCGCAACGGCGCGCTGACGGCGAGCGGCACGATACGCCTCGACCCGGACCAGGGTGTCGCGCTCGACCTCGCGGTGGCGACCCGTCGCGCGCTTCTGGTCAACCGCGCCGACCTGGCGGCTACCGTGTCGAGCGACCTCAAGGTGACCGGGTCGATGGTCGCCGGCATCGACGTGACCGGCCCGGTCACGGTCGACCGCGCCGAGATCTCGGTCGGCGGCGCCCGGACGGCGGCCTTTCCCACCGTCGATGTGCGCGAGATCAACAAGCCCGGCGTGCCCGACGCTCTGCCTCCGGCGAGACCTGCCCGCGCGCCGCGGCAGCCGCCGTCGGCCGTGCCGGTGCGGCTGGCGCTCAGTGTGCAGGCGCCGCAGGCGGTGTTCGTGCGCGGCCGTGGTCTCGACGCCGAGATGGGCGGCACGCTTCAGGTCACCGGCGACCCGGCGTCGCCCACGGTAGCGGGCGGTTTCATGCTCCGGCGCGGCGACTTCACCCTGGGCGGCCGGCGTCTGGTCTTCAGCCGCGGCATCGTCTCGCTCGATAACCTCGACCGCATCGACCCGTCGCTCGACTTCGTCGCCAGCGCCACGGCCGGGTCGACCGCCATCGAGATCGCCATCACAGGGACGGCAAGTGCGCCAGCCATCGCGGTCACCTCGGTGCCGGCGATGCCGTCCGACGAGGCGCTGGCGATGCTGTTGTTCGGCAAGCCCGCGACGAACCTCAGCGCCTTCGAGCTCGTCCAGGTGGCGCAGACCTTGGCTGAACTCACCGGCCGGGAGGCTCCGGCGACCGGCCTGATCGGCCGCCTGCGCCGAGGACTCGGCCTCGACCGACTTTCGGTCGGATCGTCAGGCGGCGCGTCCGGTTCGTCGGGCTCCTTGCCGGTGGGAGCGGAAGCCGGCCGCTACGTCGCGCCCGGAGTCTATGTCGGCGCCAAGCAGGGCGCCGCCGGCGAATTCCAGTCGCGGCGTGGTCGAGATCGAGGTGCTCGACCATACCAAGATCGAGGGCGACATCGGTGCGGACTCTAACGGCCGCCTCGGCGTCAAGATGGAGTGGGACTACTAGGAGGATCGTCGCCTCAGGCGCGAAACCGTCGCAACCGGCGGCGCCAAGTGCCGTTGTCGGGACAGCCCAACCTACGTCTGCCCATCCCTTGAACCTGGGAGTTCGACGATGAAGAACGTTTTCCTTCTGGCGCTCACGCTGTGCGGCGTCGCCTCTGCTTGTTCGTATACCGAGAGGACCGTCGTCGAAAAGCCGGTCCCGGTTGCTCCGGCAACAGTCGCCTACAGCGATCCGCCGCCGGCGCCTGCCGTCGTTTACGTCCCCTCCAACTGACGGCTTTCTTTGCGCCCGGGGCCGCTACGACGGCCGCGTTACGCACACCGCGGTTCCGTCGATTGTCAGTGTTGACGCTCTTCGAACCCCACTCCCTCGGCGCCGAAATCGAGGGTGTCGATCTCGCCCAGCTCTCAGCAACCCCCAGTTCGACCAGATCTACCGGACCTCCTTGGAGCGCGGCATTCTGTTGTTCCGTGACCAGAGGATCACGCGCGAGCAGCACATCGTCTTCAGTCGCCAGTTCGGCGAGATCCGAGATGGTCGCGAGTCTGCCGGAAAGGATCAGGTAGGTTGTAAAGTATGTTGCCCAACTCCCAGTAAAATATGATATATTTGGCTGTAGTGACTGTGGGGCATCGATGGGTAAGCACGGTTGGGCGTTTCTCGCCGCATTTTCTTTTGCGGCTCCGGCAGCAGCACAGACTCCACCGGTTGCCATCCCCTCGGGAGCCTACGGTCCGGTATGGACCGGCTTCCATGTCGGTGCAGCCTTCGGCGCCGGCGGCCAGGTCAACAAGATCGATGCGGTGGCGGGCGGCGTTTCGACAACCTTCGACGGCGGTGGCGGCAGTGGCGTGCTTGGCTCGATCTATGGCGGCGTCGACTACCAGATCACCCAGCGCGGCGTCGTCGGCCTGCTCGCCGAACTGAGCTACTCGGGCTTCGCCGGCTCGGCCACGGCCCAGGTGCCGGGCGCTGCCACCAGCCTCAACATGAACACGGGGCTGGGCTGGGCCTTGCTGGCTCGCGCCGGGGTGCTCGCCAATCCGTCGACCCTGCTCTACTTGGTCGGCGGCTATGCCGGTCAGAACATCCATACCGACGGCATCGCCAGCGGCCCGGGCGGTACGGCGAGCTTCTCCACGGACCAGACGGTGAACGGCTGGACCGTCGGTCCGGGCTTCGAGACGATGCTGACGGGCAACTGGTCGGGCAAGCTCGAGTATCGCTACAGCCAGTTCGGCCGCACGACCCTGGCGGGCGGCGATATCGGGCTGAACCCGTCCAACCATGCGATCCGCGCCGGCATCACCTACCGCTTCGGCGGCCTCGGCGCCGTGGGCTCTGGCGAGCAGGCGCCGCCGGCGCCGACCAACGTCAACTGGACGGGCATCTATGGCGGCGTCGCCGCGGGCGGTGGCATGGGCTTCGGCAAGACCACCGCCGCGGCGGGTGGCGGCTCGGCCAGCTTCGACAGCGGCGGCCAGGGCCTGCTGGGCGGCGTCTTTGTCGGCGCCGACTACCAGTTCGCACCGCAGATGTTGGCCGGCGTGATGGGCGACTTCACCTGGCAGGGCCTCCAGTCGACCTTCAATGTCATGGGACCGGGCGGCGGCGCCTTCCTCTCGGCCGAGCAAAACCGGCAGTGGAGCGTGATGGGAAGAGTAGGCTATCTGCCGGTGCCTTCGACGCTGCTTTATGCGGCGGGCGGCTACACCCAGCTCAACGTCCACGGGACGGCCAGCGCGACGTTGGCGGGCGGCGGCAGCGTGTTTGCCTCGCGCGATTCGACCTTTGGCGGCTTCACGGTCGGGCCGGGCATCGAGACGGCGATCAGCGGCGGCTGGACGACGCGGCTGGAATATCGCTACAGCCAGTTCGAGCAAAAGGACGTCGCCGGCCTCAGCTTCCAGCCGACGAATCACGCAATCCGCGCCGGCCTGTCCTACAAGTTCGGCATGGGGGGTGGCGTCAGCACCGCGCAAGCGGCAGAATAAGAGAGTTGAAGTCGGGCGATACAGCTAGGGGGCCAATGGCTATGCGCTACACTAAACTTGCGTTTGCGCTTGTCTGCGCTGCCGGCTTGGCCAGCACCGTCGCCGAGGCCCAGCCGGCCAACACCATCTCCGTGCCGGTGACCGGGCTTGCCAACAACAACGGCACGGTGCGCTGCGGCCTCTTCAATTCGGCGGCGACCTTTCCCAAGGACGGCCAGGAATTCCAGGGCGTCGCCTCGCCCATCGTCAACCAACAGGCGACATGCGTGTTCACAAATGTGCCGCCGGGCACCTATGCGGTTGCGCTGTTCCAGGCGGCGCCGGGCCAGACGGTGATGAAGAAAAGCTGGGTGGGCATGCCGCAGGATCCCTACGGCTTCTCGCGCAATGCCAAGATTGGCATGGGCCCGCCGGCCTTCAGTGACGCGGCCTACGGGTATCAAGGCGGCGCCGTGAGCTTTCCGGTGACGATCGTCCAGCCGTAGGCGCCTGACGCGTCTAGCGCTTCTTCGACTTGGCGTTGCTTTTCCGCTTCGGCATCTTCTTGCCCTTCTTGCGGGCTTCGGAGAGCGCGATGGCGATCGCCTGCTTGCGGCTCTTCACAGTGCCGCCCTTGCCGCCGGGGCCGCTCTTCAGCGTGCCCTTCTTGCGGCGATGAAGCGCGCTCTTCACGTCCTTGCTGGCGCTGCGGGAATATTTGGCCATGGATCCTCCGCCGGAGTTTTCCTGCTAACGCGCCTGGCGCGTGGAGGATGCGTGGGGACTCAGATCGGCTTACCCGCGCTCGTGGCCCAGCGTGTCATCAGCCCGTTGCTGGGCAAGGCATTATTGGTCACCTTGCGCGCCGTCTCGACGCCCGCGACCGGGAGTCCCTTGGGATCCAGCAGGCCCAGCTGCACCAGCACCGAAGCCTGGTCCCAGTAGATGTGCTCGTGCGCGACCTTGTCGGCCTCGAAGCGCACGATGGCGATCAGCGGAACTTCGACCCGTTTGCCGGTCGGCGCGATACCCGGCAGCATCCAGTCGATCTCGCTGGTGTGGGTGAAGGAGAACAGCATCTCGTCGACGATCTGGTCGGCGCCGACCGTGCGGCTGACCGGCTTGAGTGCCGTATCGGGAGGATTGCCGCCGATGAAATGGTACTTGTAGAAGCGCTTGAGCTCGTCGTGGCCGACGCCGCCCGTCATGGTCGGCACGTGGTTGACGTAGGGCCGCGCCACCATGGTCGCCATGGTGGCGTCGACGTCGCGGGTTTCGAACTCGTGCCGGCAATGGGCCTCCCAAAGAGCGACAAGGTCGTGGGCCATGGGCGTTGCTCCCCCTCGTATCTCGTGATCGCTCGTTGTTTCGCGCCCAAGCCAACTTGTCTAGCTCTTCTTGCCGGTTACGGACCTCTCGAAGATATCCTTCATTATGGCCCCGGTGTCGGCAGGGGGTAGTCGAGCGATTTCGCGAAACATCGCGACGGCGAGACGGCAATAGGTGCCGTACTGATCCGGTCCGATGCTGCGCGCTCGCGCGAGGACATCGACGGCGCTTTCGCCGTACCGGGCCGTCAATTTCTCCAAGACGGTTGCGTACAACGAACCTAGTCGCTCTCTGTCGACGATCGTCGGCACGCCCGACGATCGCAGGATCCTCTCATCGAGGGCAATCTCTCGTTGTGCAAGCTCGGGTCCCAGCGCATCGACCAGCGTCGTGCTCATCCTGTTTCCGGCGTAGTCATAGCAATACTTGGCGTTCTTTGCCCCGAGTGTCTCAAACTGGTCGGCGGTCAGAATGGCCAATGCAGCCAAAGTCTCGTTGTCGGCATTTGGCATCTTCGCCCGAAGGAGCGGCGTGAGCTTGGCGCTTCGCAGGGCATCCTGGATTTGCCCTTCAGGCATGCCGTCGAGATAGCCCCGACGGAATGCGTCGGCGATTTCCGAGAATGCACGCGGCTCCTTCTCCTCGATCGCCCGATAGAGCGTCGATTGCCGAAGCGCTTTCTTGAAGTCTTCCTCTCCTGGCCGAAGGCCATAACCGGAGGCGGCGAACCGATTGTTGTCGACGACGCCGGAAATGGCCCGCGCCGCAAGCAGCTCGGTGGGCTTCGGAAACCACATCCCTTCGGGGCCAGCGGCGACCGCGCGATTGACGAAAGACGCGTCGAGCCCGGCCTGCAACAGCGCGTCGCGCATGGTTCCAGTATCTTCCTGTCCGGCAAACGAGCCCCTGTGGTAGCCCAGTTTGGCTCCGCTCAATAACCATCGCTCACGGCCCGCGGCGAAGGCAATCGTGCAGGCAGACAAACATTGCGCAGCCGAGTAGGTCGCCAGGTTGCCGGCGCGGATGACTCTGCTCAGCTTTTCAGCTTCACCGGTCCGGCCACCGACGCTGTTGAGGTGCACGACCTTCACCTGAGGAGAACCCTTCAGGATCTTCTCCACATCGTCTGCCAAACCGTATTTAAATCCTCCTGTGATCTCCAGTTCGGTGCCGTTGCGCATGACGCGTATCGCATAGTCAGGAATTCGGGAGTCGTTTCGGAACGCCATGTTCCACGATTCGGAAAGTTGCGGCACTCCGGTGCTCGTGAACTGCATCGCCAGATTCAGCGCGCTAAATAGGGCGGCGAGCTGTGCAAGCACACCCCAGAATCCGAAAAGATTCTGCTTCGCCTTTTCGGCACGATATTGGGCCGCCGAACGCCAGACGCCGACCAGTTGAAATATCGCCCAGGCGCCGGTGACGAGCCAGATAGCGGCGACGTAAAGCGCCGCCAGATAGGGATTGAAGTCCTGCTCGACGACGATCGACGCCAGAAGCAGGATTGCCAGGAAAACGGCGATGTTGCCGACAAGGCCGACGACCCAATACGAAAAAGCGAGCGGATAGTCGCCGCGCCAGTAGCGCACGAAGAAATTGTTGCTCTGCTGCGGCCTGAGGATCTCGTCCATTGGGTATTGCCTGTCGGCCCGACGTTTATGCCCGAATAAAAACCGGCTACCACCAATTCACGGTTGTACTGACCGGACGCGGGACGGACCGTCTCCATCCGATTGACGCTGATCCACTACAGGAACCCGAACATCCGGGCCACGCGCTGGACGCCCTGCCATACCGGGTCGAGACCGGCAAAGGTCTTGACCATTTCGTTGCCGTCGGCCAGTAGGGCCTTGAGCTTCACGCCGTCGGGCTCGTCCTTTTCGGCCTCCACCTTGGCCGCATGGAAGAGTGCCCGCAGTTCGCGCATCTCTTCCTTGTAGTCGTCGTCGATCGCCTTCACCGATTGGGCGAGGGCGGCGGCGAGAGTCTTCCGGTCGGTGGTCATGATGCTTATGCTGCTTTCTTCGTCCGGTTGGCGTCGATCGCCGCCCACAGACTGGCGGCCGTCACCGGCATGTCGATATGCTTCAGGCCGGTATGGGGATGGATGGCGTCGACGATGGCGTTGATCACCGCCGGCGGCGCGCCGATGGCGCCGGCCTCGCCCGCCCCCTTTACGCCCAGCGGATTGGTCGTGCACGGGCTGTTGTGCATGTCGAAGTTCACGTGCGGGACGATGTCGGCGCGGGGCAAGGCATAGTCCATGAAGCTGCCGCTCACGAGTTGGCCCGACTCCTTGTCGTAGACCGTTTTCTCGGTGAGCGCCTGGCCCACGCCCTGGCCCACACCGCCATGGACCTGGCCCTGCAGCAGCATCGGATTGAGGGCGCTGCCGAAATCGTCCATCACGCTGTAGTTCAGGATTTCCAGCGTGCCGGTATCGGGATCGATCTCGAGCTCGCAGATGTGGCAGCCGTTGGGGAAGGTGTCGGAATCGGGCATGCGCGTGAACTCGTCGTCGAGGCCTGGCTTCTCGCCCGCCGGCACATGCCTGGGGTCCTTGGCAGCCTTGGCCACATCGAACAGGCTCATCGTGCGGTCGGTGCCGACGATCTTGAAGGCGCCGTCGGCATAGTCGATGTCGGCGGCGCTCGCCTCCAGGACGCTCGCCGCCACCAGCTTGCCCTTGGCGATGATCTTGTCGGCGACGCCCAGCGTTGCCACGCCGGCCACCGAGACCATGCGGCTGCCGCCGGTGAAGCCTTCGGGCGTGACGTCCGAATCGCCCTGCACGATGTTGATGCGTTCGACATCGATGCCGAGCCGCGCCGAGGCGATCTGGCGGATCGCCGTCTCGTGGCCCTGGCCGTTGGTCTGGTTGCCGAGATAGAGCGTGACCGAGGCATCGTCGTTGAACTTGGCGATCGCCGTCTCCGGCGCGCCGCCGCCGCCGCATTTCTCGACATAGGTGGCCATGCCGATGCCACGCCATTTGCCCCTGGCCTGGGAGGCAGCGCGGCGGGACGGGAAGCCCTTCCAGTCGGCCTTGGCCATGCCCTTGCGCATCACGGTCTCGAAATCGCCCGAGTCGTAGGTGTCGCCCAACGCCGTCTTCCACGGGATCTGGCCGGGTTTGACGAAGTTGCGCGCGCGGATCTCGTCGGGCGCCAACCCGGTCTCGCGCGCGATGTGGTCGACGAAGCGTTCCAGCAGATAGGCCGCCTCGGGCCGTCCGGCGCCGCGATAAGCATCGGTCGGCACGGTGTTGGTCATCACACCCTTGACGTTCACGTAGGTGGCCGGCGTCTGGTAGAGGCCGACCAGCATCGAGCTGCCGGCGAGCGTCGGGATGAAGGCGCTGAAATGGCTGAGATAGGCGCCGAGCGCTGCATAGGTCGTGATGCGGCAGCCGATGAACCTTGCGTCCTTGTCGAGCGCCATCTCGGCGATCGAGACATGGTCACGGCCCTGCACGTCGGACTGGAAGGCCTCCTGGCGGTCGGGGATCCATTTCACGGTGCGCTTGAGCGTGCGCGAGGCCCACACCACCATGGGATATTCCGGATGCACGAAGATCTTCATGCCGAAGCCGCCGCCCACGTCGCCGGTGCGCACGCGAAGCTTGGGCGAACCGATCTTCAGGATCATGTCGGCGACCACCGGGCGGATCATGCTGACGCCTTGCGAGGAGACCCACAGGGTCGAGCGGTCATCCTTGGCGTCGTAGCTGCAGATGGCGCCGCGCGGCTCCATCGAGTTCACGACCAGCCGCTGGTTGACGATCTGCAGCTTGACCACGCGGTCGGCCTTGGCGAAGGCCGCCTCGGTCGCGGCGCGATCGCCCATTTCCCAGTCGAACACGATATTGTTCTTGATGTGATCGTGCACCAGCGGCGCGCCGGGCTGCGCGGCCTCGTAGGTGCCGACGACGTGTGGCCGGGCGGCGTAGTCGACCTCGATCAGCTCTGAAGCGTCCTTCGCCTGTTCGAGGGTCTCGGCCACGATCAGGGCCACCGGATCGCCGACATGGCGCACGCGACCCTGGGCCAGCATCGGCCGTGGGGTCTCGCCGCGCGGGGTGCCGTCACGGTTTTCCAGCGGCACGAGACAGGGCACGTCGCCGAAGTCCGCCTTCTTCACGTCCTCGCCGGTGAAGACCAGCAGGACGCCTGGCGCCTTCCTGGCGGCCGCGGCATCGATCTTCCTGATGTCGGCATGCGCATGAGGCGAGCGCAGGACATAGGCGCGTGCCGCCGGGGCCTCGAGCCTGGTGTCGTCGGTGTAGCGCCCGCCGCCCGTCAGCAGGCGCGGATCCTCGATCCTGCGCGCCGATTGTCCGATGCCGAACTTCGCCATGAATTCCTCCGTATTGTCCCGGAGGTTAGCAAGGCGTGGCAAAGAGTGTCACCCCGACTTGGGTCGTGGAAACGGTGCTGCTAGGCCCAGAACGTCCAGATGGCGCAGATCAGCAGGATGGCCAGGGCGGCCCCGATGACACGCAGCCAGCCGCCGGACGCCGGTACGGACGGGGCGAGGAGATGCACATCCTGATGGTCCATGTCGGATGCTTTCATGGTGAACTCCCTGAATTCTCCTCTAACGCAACGTTCAGGGCGCGGCCGGCGTTGCCTATTGCAAGCATTTTGGTGACATGATCGACGCCGCCCCCAGCCCCGCGAATCCCCCCACGAGGGTCGACTACGTGGCGCTCGCCCCGGGCCGCACCATCGGCCGCTACGAGATCTTGGCCGTGCTGGGCCAAGGCGGCTTCGGCATCACCTATCGCGCGCGCGATACGCAGCTCAATCGCGAGGTGGCGATCAAGGAATACCTGCCGGTCGCGCTCGCCGTCCGCCAGGACGGCGCCTCGGTGCTGCCGCGCTCGACCGAGGTTGCCGAGGATTTCGACTGGGGCCGCGAACGCTTCATCAACGAGGGCCGCACGCTTGCCACCCTGCACGAGGCGCCGGCCATCGTGCAGGTTTTCGATTTCCTCGAAGAAAACGGCACGGCCTATATCGTCATGGAGCTGCTGCGCGGCGAGACGCTGGAAGAGCGCATCAAGGCGGAAGACGCCCTCTCGGCCGACGAACTCGACGCCATGCTGTGGCCGCTGCTCGACGGACTTCAGAAAGTCCATGACGCGGGCTTCCTGCACCGCGATATCAAACCCGCCAACGTGCTGATAGGCGCCGAGAACAAGCCGACCCTGATCGACTTCGGCGCGTCGCGCGCGGCGATGGCCGACCGCACGGCGATCATGACGGCGATCTTCACCCCGGGCTATGCCGCGCCCGAGCAATTCAGCTCGGCCAAGCAGGGACCCTGGACCGACATCTACGGGCTCGGTGCGACGCTTTATCATGCGATCGCCGGCAAGGCCCCGCCCAGCGCCTTCGATCGGCTGATGGAGGATCACTACGAGCCGCTGGCCGGCCCGCGGCCGGCGGAATTCCCGCTCGCGCTATTGAGCGGCATCGACGCGGCCTTGTCGGTTCACGTCGAGGAGCGACCGCAGACCATTGCCGAGTGGCGAACCCTCCTGCGCGCGTCGGCGCCGGCGAGCGAGGCGACGATGGTGATGGCCACGCCGCCCGCGCCGCCCACGACACCGACGCCGCCGACGCCGCCCACACCGCCGAGCCCGCCGACCCAACTCGCCGCCGCGTCGCGCCCGGCTGGTCGGCGTCAAGTGGATCGCCGTCGGCGCGGTCGTCATGCTGGCGCTGGCGGGCGGTGGCTACCTTGCCTTCGGGCCATCTTCTCCGGCATTGCCTGTCGCGACGGCGACGACATCGGTGCCATCGCCGGTCGCCGCAGCCCCGACCGCGGGGGTTCAAGCTGTCGAAGCGGCGCGCCCGCCGGGCGAGGCCGAGGAGGCCGCGCTGCATTTCGGGTCGACGCAGCGGCAACGCATCCAGGTCGCGCTTACGTCACTGGGCTTCGATACGCATGGGTTCGACGGCGCCTTGGGCCCACGCTCGCGCGAGATGATCGCGGCCTGGCAACGGGCGCGGAACCATCCGGCCACCGGATACCTCGATGCCAGCCAGAGCCAGGCACTGTTGCGCGAGGCGCAGCCGGCGCTTCAGCGCTTCGACGAGGAGCAGAGGAGGAAGGCCGCGGCGCCAGCGGCCGTTTCCGATGGCACCTACTTCGGGTCACTGTCCAGCTCAACCACGGGCGGCGGCCAGGCGGCGTTGCGTCCCATGGAGGCAGAGCTGCGTCTTGCCGGGCAGCGGCTTACCGGACAGCTCGTGCATCCGACCTGCGGCACCTTGCCGGTGTCCTTGTCGGTCGAGCCGTCCGGCGCGATCAGTGGCGGCCTGCGCCTCTACGAAGCGGCCAGCTGTTCGACGAACAACGCCTCCGCCAGCGGCCGCGTCAACGGCGGGTCGCTCACACTCGACATCCGCGGTATCGACATGAGCGTGCACGGCACGCTCTCGCAGCACGCCGCGGGGGACGGTCAGCCGGCGAGCCCGTCGCCCGCCGGGGTGCGCAGAGATGTGCCGTGAGGTTCCCTAGGCCTTGGGCGCGATCGAGACGACCAGCACGTCGGTGTCGACGGCGGTCAAATAGTCGCCGGTCTTGACCCGCGACAGCTGCTCGCGGCCGGCCGGTGTCGTCACGCTGTAGGTGCGCACCGGGCCACCGGCCGGGTTGACCACTGAAATCTTGCCGGCGGCGGGATCGACGCCAACGACCCACCAATTGGCGACCGCCTGGTCATCGGACACGCCGGCTGCGCTCTGGCCGGCCGATGCAGCGGCCGTCACGCTCATGTCGCGATCGCGCGGCGTCTTGGCGTTGGGGCCGGACAGCACGAAGGTGAGCCTGTCCTCGAAGCCGACCGACACCATGTCGCCCACCTTGCTCGCGTTGAAATTGGTGAGCGATGGGCTCACTTTACGGGTCGCCACGGCGCCGTTGGCGTAGGCGAACGTGACCGTGCGGGCGGTCGGATCGACGGCGGTGATCCGCGCATCGGCGTAATAGGTGGTAACCGTCGAGATGCCGACGATCGGCTTGGTTTGCGCCAGCGCGCTGCCGGCGGCGGCGACCGAACCTGCAAGCGCTACGGCGAGCAGAAGCCTTCTGTTGACCATGATGCAACCTCCTCGTCTTGGCAAAAAACGCTACCACGAGGTCTGACAGCCGGGCCATGGCCTGCCGGTTACAGCCGGGTTGAAAATAGTTGAGGTTCGTTCTGTTTTTGCGGAGGCGGGTCGATTGTCGTCAGGACCGACGACGGGCCGAGCGACGCGTGGGTGCCCGGGCGTTGCGGCCGCCCATCGCCGGCGTGCTCTCCCGCTTGCCGCGCGCGCCGACGCGGCCCTTGCCCTCGGTCTCCTGCTGATAGGTCCGGCCGGCGGCTTCCTTGCGCTTGGTCTTGCTCAGGTTCTGCTTGTTCTCTTTCTTGCTCTCATTCTTGGAGGCGCCGGCCTCCTTGAGCGCGATGGCGATCGCCTGGCGGCGGCTCTTCACCTTGCCGGCCTTGCCGGCGGGGCCGCTCTTCAGTTCGCCGTGGGCATATTCGTGCATGACGCGGCCCATGGTCTTGCGCTGGGACATCGACGTCTTGGCCATGACAGTCCTCCGGTTGGTAGTCCTTGCCTGCGAACGGCGGCCGGTAGATTAGGTTGCGTCCATGACCACTGCCTACCTCGCGGCCGAGGGCTTTGCCGACCAACTGCAGGAGGAGCTGCAGCGCGCCGGCGTGGCCGCGATCCAGCGGCACGAGCGGCTGTTCGTCTGCGACGGGCCGGCGATCGCTTCCGCCTGGGCCGCCAACATCTGGCACGACTGCGTGGCCTTGCCGGTGGCCTCGATCGGCAGCGCCGCCCGGGCGCTGCGCGACATCCAGCGCAATTGGGCGATGTACGCGCCCCTCCAGCACCGCCGCGCGGCCCTGATCCAGGAGCGCCTGCCGCACGTCTCGGCCAAGCCCATCGTCTTTCCCGCTGCGGCGCCGACCGCGCCGCTGGGATCGTGGACCCTGCTGGCGCCCGACCGGTTGCTGGCAGCCGCGCGCTGCAGCTCGCCCTTCGCCAACGGCGAGGTGGCCTTCATCGAGGACAAGACCGGTCCGCCCAGTCGCGCCTATCTCAAGCTCTGGGAAGCTCTGGTCCGGTTACGGCGCTGGCCCGGCCCCGGCGAGCGGTGCCTCGATCTCGGCGCCTCGCCGGGCGGCTGGACTCAGGTGTTGGCTAAACTCGGCGCCCAGGTGGTAGCGGTCGACAAGGCGCCGCTCGATTCCAAGGTCGCATCGATGCCGGGCGTCGAATGGCGCGGCGAAAGCGCCTTCGCACTCGAACCCGAGAGCGTCGGTCCGGTCGACTGGCTGTTCTCCGACATCGTCTGCTATCCGGCGCGGCTCTTGCGCCTGGTGGAGAGGTGGCGCGCCGCAGGACACGTGCGGAATTTCGTCTGCACCATCAAGTTCCAGGGCGAGACCGATCACGACACAGCCGCCGCTTTTGCCGCGATCCCCGGGGCACGAGTTCTGCATCTGCATCACAACAAGCACGAATTGACTTTCGTGCTGCCGTCATCCTGAGCGCAGCGAGGATCCATGCCCGTGGCAAGCGGCGACGAGATCCTCCGCTGCGCTCGGGATTACGGCGAGGTCGTTTCTTATGCTAGCCTTCGCGCGGGGAACTCAGGAGACACCAATGCTGAAATCCGTCGGCGCCGCCGCCTTGCTCATCTCGATCGCCGGGTCCGCGCTGGCGCAGCCCAAGACGCTCACCGTGGCGGGCTATGGCGGCGTCTGGGACCAGCATCTGCGCAAGGAGGTGTTCCCGGCCTTCGAGGCCAAGCACGGCGTCAAGATCGAGTATGTCGCCGGCAACTCGACCGACACGCTCGCCAAGCTGCAGGCGCAGAAGGGCAACCAGGTGATCGACGTCGCCATCGTCGACGACGGCCCGATGTACCAGGCGATCCAGCTCGGCTTCTGCGCCCCGATCCCGGGCCTCGACAAGAGCGACCTCTATCCCGCCGCCTTGTTCAAGGACGACAAGGCCGTGGCCGTCGGCCAGACCGGCACGGGCTTCATGATCAACACCAAGACCTTCAAGGAGAAGGGCTGGGCGACGCCCACCTCGTGGAACGACCTCAAGGATCCCAAGTTCAAGAAGCTCCTGGTGATTCCGCCGATCAACAACACCTACGGCCTCTATACGCTGATGATGTATGCGCGCCTGAACGGCGGCGGCGAGAAGAACATCGATCCCGGCTTCAAGGTGATGAAGGACGACATCAATCCCAACGTGCTGGTTTACGAACCCTCGCCCGGCAAGATGACGGAGCTGTTCCAGTCGGGCCAGGGCCAGATCGCGGTATGGGGCACCGGCCGCGTGCAAGCCTTCGCCAACACGGGCTTCCCGGTCGACTTCATCTATCCCAAGGAAGGCGCGCCGATCCTGCTCGCCTCGGCCTGCCCGGTCGCCAAGGCCTCGATCAACCCGCTGGCGTACGAGTTCATCAAGACGCTGATCTCGGCGCCGGTCCAGACCGGCATGGCCAAGGGAATGGGCAACGGCCCGGTCAACACCAAGGTCGACGTCAACATGCCCGAGCTGCGCATGGCCCCGGTCGGCGAGCGCGCCAAGCTGGTGATCCAGCCCGATTGGGACGCCATCAACGCCCAGCGCGAGGACTGGACCAAGCGCTGGAACCGCGAGGTCGAGCGGTAGCCGCGAGGCGCGCGTGCATCATCCCGTCTACCTCTTCCGTCACGGCGAGACGGAATGGAACGCCGAGCGCCGGGCGCAGGGCCGTCTCGACTCGCCGCTGACCGCAGCAGGCCGCGAACAGGCGCGCATCATGGGCCACGCCCTGGCGCGCGAACTGCGGCTGGCCGGATACGAACCGTCGGGCGTTGTCGTGCGGGCGAGTCCGCTCGGCCGCGTGCGCGAGACACTGGCGATCGCCGCCGCCGCCGCCGGCCTGTCGCACGACGCCGGATCCCTCGACCACCGGCTGCAGGAAGTGAGTTGGGGCGATTGGGACGGCTTGAATATCGCCGAGATCGAGGCGCGCTGGCCGGACGCCATAGCGGCGCAGGCGGCGCGACCGCTGGAACTACCTGCCACCGGGCGGAGAGAACTACGTCATGGCCGTCGAGCGCGCCCGCCCGGCGCTCGATGACATCCTGGCGCTTGCCGGCGAACGGCCGGTCGCCGTGTTCGCTCACGGCGCCATCGGCCGGGTAATGCGCGGCTTGTTCCTCGGCGTGCCGGAGAGCGAGATCATGGCGATGGACCAGCCTCAAGATGCGTTCTATCGCCTCCATCGCCGAGTCGCGGCGCGTCTCGACGCCCGGGTCGACGCGTAAGCAGACGCCAGGGCAAGGAAATGGCCTTCCTGGAACTTGAAGCCCTCACCAAGACGTTCGGCACGCATGCCGCGGTCGATGGCCTGTCGCTCACGGTCGAGAAGGGCGAGTTCGTCTCGCTGCTGGGCCCGTCGGGCTGCGGCAAGACCACGACCCTGCAGATGATCGCCGGCTTCGTCGAGCCGACCTCGGGGGCGATCCGGCTGGAAGGCCGCGATCTCCTGGCGGTGAAGCCCGCCAAGCGCGGACTGGGCATCGTGTTCCAGAGCTACGCGCTCTTCCCGCACATGACGGTGGCCGAGAACGTGGCGTTCGGGCTCGAGATGCAGGGCGTGGCGGCGGCCGAGCGCAGCAAGCGGGTCGGCGAGACGCTGGATCTGGTCGGGTTGGCGGCCTTCACCGACCGCTTTCCGCGCCAGCTTTCGGGCGGCCAGCAGCAGCGCGTGGCGCTCGCCCGCGCGCTGGTCATCCGCCCGCAGATCCTGCTGCTCGACGAGCCGCTCTCCAATCTCGACGCCAAGCTGCGCGAGGAGATGCAGATCGAGCTGCGCCAGATCCAGCGCACCGTCGGCACTACCACCATCCTGGTGACGCACGACCAGGCCGAGGCGATGGCGCTCAGCGACCGCATCGTTGTGATGAACCAGGGCCGCGCCGAGCAGGTCGGCCCGCCGCACGACGCCTACGAGCGGCCGGCGACGCCGTTCGTGGCCAGTTTCCTGGGCAAGACCAATCTGATGAACGGCGCCACGGTACGGCCCGAGAAGATCGCCTTCGCGGTGGCGGGCCTGGCCGGCAAGGTGCGCACGCGCATCTTCCAGGGCAATCACTGGCTCTATCAGGTCGAGACGCCGGATGGTCTCGTCACCGTGATCCGCCAGAACACCGGCGAGACGATGCCGGCCGAGGGCGAGACGGTGCATCTGGTGTGGGGGACGGCGTGATTGTCTGTCGTCTTGAAAAGAGCCGACTCGCAGGCTCATGCGCTTCGCCGCGCGATGACGCGGGCGGAGACCGGCCGTCATCCATGAGCACGCGGCGTGCGTTCCACTCGCTGGTCGGGACGACGGCGTGCGCATGAAATCCGCCCCCTATCTCCTCAGCCTCCCCGCGCTGCTGCTGTTCGCGGCGATCGTGGTCGTGCCGCTCGGCATGACGGTGCTGCTCTCGTTCCACGACTGGGGCCAGTACAAGGGCATCGAGCCCGTCTTCATCCTGAAGAATTGGCGCGAGGTGCTGACCGACTCCTATTACCGCGAGATGTTCGGCCGCACCTTCCGTATCGCCTTCTTCGTCACCCTGCTGACGGCGGTGTTCGGAGCCCCCGAGGCCTACATCCTGAATCGCATGAAGAGCCCGTGGCGCGGCGTCTTCCTGCTGGTGATCCTGGGGCCGCTCCTGATCTCGGTGGTGGCGCGCACCCTGGGCTGGGCGCTGCTGTTCGGCGGCAATTCGGGCCTCGTGAACAAGACGCTCCTCTCGCTCGGGCTCATCTCCGCGCCGTTGCCCTTCATGTTCACCGAGACCGGCATGGTGGTGGCGCTGGCTCACGTGCTGATGCCCTACATGGTGCTGGCCGTGTGGGCGGCATTGCAGCGGCTCGACCCGCAGATCGAGAACGCGGCGGTGGCGCTGGGGGCGGGGCCCGCTCACGGTGCTGCGCCGCATCGTGCTGCCCCAGGTCATGCCCGGCATCCTGTCGGGCGCCATCATCGTCTTCGCCCTGGCGGCCAGCGCCTTCGCCACGCCCGCCATCATCGGCGGCCGGCGGCTCAAGGTCGCGTCGACCCTGGCCTACGACGAGTTCCTGAACACACTAAACTGGCCGCTGGGCGCCGCAGTCGCGGTGCTGCTGCTGGTGGTTCTGGTGGTCATCGTGGTCGGCGCCAGCCGCCTGGTCGAACGCCGCTACGTCGCAGGTGTTCGGATGAGCCGTAACGGCCCCCTGGCGCTTTGCTACCATGCGCTGTTCGTGGCCTTCATGCTGGCGCCGATCCTGGTCGTCTGCTGGGTCGCCTTCACGCCCGAAGGCTATCTCTCGTTTCCGACCGACCGCTGGTCGCTGCGCTGGTTCTATGCCATCGGCCGCTACCCGGAGTTCGTCTCGGCCTTCTGGCGCAGCCTTTGGCTGGGCGCGCTGTCGTCGGCCGTCGCGGTCGCCTTCTCGGTGCCGGCGGCGCTCGCCATTGCGCGCTACCGGTTCCGCGGCCGCGAGGCGTTCACGGCGCTCTTCATGTCGCCGCTGATGATTCCGCATGTCGTGCTGGGCATCGCCTTCCTGCGCTTTTTCACCCAGATCGGGCTGGGCGGCACCTTCGCCGGCCTGGTGCTGGCGCATATCGTGATCGTGCTGCCCTTTGCGCTTCGCCTGACGCTTGCCTCGGCGGTCGGGCTCGACCGCGCGCTCGAGCATGCCGCTATCTCGCTTGGCGCCTCGGAAGCAACCGTGCTGAAGCGCATCACCCTGCCGCTGGTGCTGCCCGGCCTGGTGAGCGGCTGGGCGCTCGCCTTCATCAATTCGTTTGACGAGGTCACGATGACGGTGTTCATCGCGGCACCCGGAACCGAGACCCTGCCCGTGCGCATGTTCCTCTACATCCAGGACAATATCGACCCGCTGGTGACCTCGGTCTCGGCCTGCGTCATCGCCGTCACCGTGCTGGCGCTGGTGATCATGGACCGCGCCTATGGATTGGAGCGGCTGCTGGTCGGACGGGGTGAAGACCATGGCCGCTAGCGACTATGACGTCGCCGTTGTCGGCGGCGGGCTGGTCGGCGTCGCCACCGCCTGGGGCCTGGCGCGCGAAGGCTGCCGGGTCGTGGTGCTGGACGAGGGCGACCGCGCGGTGCGCGCGAGCCGCGGCAACTTCGCGCTGGTGTGGGTGCAGAGCAAGGGGCTGGGCCTCGCCGCCCTATGCCGGATGGACCATCCGCTCCTCCGAAGCCTGGGCAGGCTTCGCCCGGACCCTGAAGGAGGAGACCGGACTGGACGTCTGCTTCCAGCGTCCTGGCGGCTTCCATCTGGCGCTGTCGGAACGGGAGCTGGAGGCGCGCGCCAACATCCTGAGGCGCCTGCACAACCAGCCGGGCGTCGTCGAGTACAAGACAGAGATCCTGGATCACGCGCAGGTTGCCAAGATGCTGCCCGATATCGGGCCCGAGGTGGTGGGCGGGAGCTACTGCCCGCTCGACGGCCACGTGAATTCGCTGCGCCTCTTCCGCACGCTCCACACCGCGATCAATGCGCGGGGCGTCACCTATCTGCCGAGCCATCGGGTCGAGACCATCGTCAGGGACGGCGGCGAGTTCCGGCTCGCGACGGCGCACGGCGAGGTGCGCGCCAACCGCGTCGCCCTGGCGGCCGGCAACGCCAACATGCGGCTGGCGCCGATGGTCGGACTCGAGGCGCCGATGAGGCCTGAGCGTGGCCAGATCGTGGTCACCGAGCGGCTGCGGCCGTTCCTCCACTATCCCGTCGTTACGCTGCGCCAGACTGACGAAGGCACGGTGATGATCGGCGATTCCAAGGAAGAGAGTATCGATCCCGCAGGCCTGACGCTGGGCGTCAGCGCCACCGAGGCCGAGCGCGCGGTGCGCCTGTTCCCGCTGCTCGCCAACGTCAATGTCGTCCGTACCTGGAGCGCCATCCGGGTCATGACCCAGGACGGCTTTCCGATCTACGACGAGTTGGAGACGCATCCCGGCGCCTTCACCGTCTGCTGCCATTCGGGCGTCACGCTCGCGGCCAATCACGCGCTCACCATCGCGCCGATGATCGCCCGCGGCGCCCTCGACAAGGCGCTGGTCGCTCCCTTCAGCGCGCGGAGGTTCCATGTTCAAGAGGCTGGCTGAGGCGGGTGCGGCGGTCGCGATCACCGTCGACGGCAAGGCGGTCACCGCGCGGACGGGCGACACGGTTGCCGCGGCGCTGCTGGCTGCCGGCATCGACCATTGCCGCACCACGCCGGTCAGCGGCGCGCCGCGCGCGCCCTATTGCCTGATGGGCGTCTGCTTCGACTGTCTGGTCACGATCGATGGCGTCGGCAGCCGGCAGGGCTGCCTGGTACCGGTGCGCCAGGGCATGACCGTCGAGACCCAGCTCGGCAAGCGCGAGGCCGGGCGATGACCAAGGCATCCGATCTGGCTTCGAGCTACGATCTCGTGGTGATCGGCGGCGGGCCGGCCGGCCTGGCCGCGGCATCGCTCGCTGCCCGCGCCGGCCTCTCGACGGTGCTGTTCGATGAGAATCCCGGCGTCGGCGGCCAGATCTATCGCGGCATCACGTCGACGCCCGTCACGGATCGCACCATCCTGGGCGAGGATTACTGGGCCGGCGAGGCGCTGGCGGCCGATGCCAGGGCCAGCGGCGCGTCGATCGTGACCGGCGCCACGGTGTGGAGCCTCGACCCGCAGCGCATCGTCGGCGTCTCGATCGACGGCAAGGCGCGCATGATCGAGGCGCGCCGGGTCATCATCGCCACGGGTTCGCAGGAACGGCCATTTCCGATCCCCGGCTGGACCTTGCCCGGCGTGATGACGGCGGGCGGGGCGCAGACGGCGCTGAAGGGGCAGGGCCTGATGCCGGACGGCCGCACGGTGCTGGCGGGCACGGGGCCGCTGCTGTGGCTCCTGGCGGCACAGATCCTGCGCGCCGGCGGGAGGATCGAGGCGATCCTCGACACCACGCCACGCGGCAATTGGCTGCGCGCGCTGCTTCATCTGCCGGACTTCGTGCTGTCGCCGTATTTCGCCAAGGGTGTGAAACTCCTGCGCGAAGTGCGCGCCAAGGTGCCGGTGCACAAGGTCGACCGCGTCGAGGCGGTGGGCGATGGCAAGCTGCGCGAGGTCGTCTTCGGCTCGGGTGACAACGAACGCCGCCTCGCGGCCGATCTGCTGCTGCTGCATCAAGGGGTCGTGCCCAACGTCAACCTCGCCATCGCCGCCGGCGTGGCGCACGCGTGGAATGCACGCCAGCTCTGCTTCCAGCCCGTGCTCGATCCGGATTTCGCCAGTTCCGTTCCCGGTATTGCCGTCGCGGGAGACGGCGCGGGTATCGCTGGCGGCACGGCGGCGGCCGAGCGCGGCCGCATCGCCGCCATTGCCGCAGTGCGCGCCCTCAAGCCCGAAGCGGCTATGCCCGATCCGCAGATCGTGCGGCAGCGCCTGCAGCGTGAGGAGATGGGCCGCGCCTTCCTCGACTGGCTGAACCGACCCACCGATTCGTTCCGCCAGCCCGACGGCGACACCGTGGTGTGCCGCTGCGAGGAGGTAACGGCCAGGCAGGTCCGCGACATGGCCGACCTGGGTTGCGAGGGACCGAACCAGATGAAGGCCTTCCTGCGCTGCGGCATGGGGCCATGCCAGGGTCGGCTGTGCGGGCTCACCGTTACCGAACTGATCGCCACGCAGCGCGGCACCACCCCGGCCGAGGTCGGCTACTACCGCCTGCGCCCGCCGGTGAAGCCCATCACCCTGGCCGAGCTCGCTTCGCTGCCGATCGCCGAGGCCGAGCGCAAGGCGGTGGAGCGCTAGGATGGCGCGCACCGCCGACGTCGTCGTGATCGGCGGCGGCCTGCATGGCTGCTCGACGGCGCTGCATCTGGCGTTGCGCGGCTTGAAACCGATCCTGATCGAGAAGGACTATGCCGGCCGCCATGCCTCGGGCGTCAATGCCGGCGGCGTGCGCCAGCTCGCGCGCCACCTGGCCGAGATCCCGCTGTCGATCGCCTCGATGGCCCTGTGGGAGAGGATCGAGGATCTGGTCGGCGACGATTGCGGCTTCGAGAGCCACGGCACAGTGCTGGTGGCCGAGAGCGAGGAGGAACTCGCGGGCTTCCGCGCCCGTGTCGATGACCTGCGGCTGAAGGGCTTTACGCACGAGGAGCTGATCGGCCGCGATGAGCTGAAGCGCCTGGTGCCGGCGGTGGCCGATCACTGCCCGGGCGGCGTGGTCTCACGGCGCGACGGGGCCGCAGATCCGTTCCGCACCACCCAGGCTTTCCGCAAGCGCGCCATCGAGAAGGGCGCCGAGGTGATCGAGGGCGTGACGGTGACGGGGCTCGCGCGCACAGGCTCGGTGTGGCGGGTCGAGACCAGCGCCGGGCCGATCGAGGCGCCCAAGGTGGTGAACGCGGCCGGCGCCTGGGCCGATCGCATCGCCGCCCAGTTGGGCGAGCCGGTGCCGCTGGAAGTGATCGCGCCCATGCTGATGGTCACCAGCCGGCTGCCGGCCTTCATCGAGCCGGTGGTGATCCTGCGCGGCCGCAAGCTCTCGTTCAAGCAGCTCGGCAACGGCACGGTGGTGATCGGCGGCGGCCATCTCGCGGCGCCCTATCGTGACGAGAACCGCACCGTGATCGACTGGCGCAAGCTGAGCGAAAGCGCGCGCACGGTCTGGGAGCTGTTCCCGGCGATGCGCGCAGGCGACCATCGTGCGCGCCTGGGCCGGCATCGAGGCGCGCATGCCGGATGACATTCCGGTTGTCGGGCCCAGCGCGACGTCGGAGGGCGTGTTCCACCAGTTCGGCTTCTCGGCTCACGGCTTCCAGCTCGGACCGGGCACGGGGGCGATGATGGCCGAGCTGGTCGCCACCGGCGCCACCAACCTGCCGATCGATGGTCTGGGGATCGAGAGATTTAAGAGCTAACCGCGCCGCCAGTCGTAGCCCAGGCGCGGGAAGTGGACGGCGACGTCGCCGACTTCCGGATCATGGCGCAGCAGCGCGATCTCGTTTGCGTCGATGAACCAGACCTCGCCTTCGACCCAGTCCCTGGCGTTGTCGGAGGAGCGCACGCGGGCAGCTTCGCCGGGCAGCGGATCGCCGTCCTGCGGCTGCGAGGGACGCGGGGTGGCGGGGCTGGCCGCGCGTGCGACCGCCAGCGCTTCGTCGGCCGCGATGTCGGTACGCTTGCCGTGGCCGATCGCTTCCATGCGGTCGCGCCAGGCGAGCAGGCGAGGGTAGGGATCGAACTCCTGGCGGCAATCGACATGTCGGCCGCGGAAGAACCACACGACATGATAAGTCGCGAAGTCGGCGATGCAGGGCGCCTCGCCCAGCAGAAAGGATCGGCCGTCGGCCAGCATGTCGGCGATCCACCTGATCTGCGGCCGCACGAGATGGAGGTTGCGCGTCGCGGCCTTGCGTACCGCTTCGATCGACGGCACCGGCAGGCCGTGCAGGCGGGCACGATCCTCGTGCAGGCCGGCCGGCATGTGATCGGCATTGATCCCCGACACGAACAGCGCCACCGGCCGCATGAACTGCTGCTCGGCCCACCATGCGATGGCCTCGGCCGCGCCGGCCGTCGCGGCAGGAAAGAGCGCGTGGCTGCGGCACGCGCCGTTCCAGCTCGCGGGCGATCAGGCGCGTGTCGCACCACACGTCGGCGCCTTCCTGCAGCACCGGCGTCCGCCGGTAGCCGCCGGTCAGCGGCACCAGCTTGGGCTTGGGCAGGATCGGCGGGATCTCCACGCCGCGCCATGCCAGGCCCTTGAAACCCAGCATCAGACGCGCCTTCTCGGCAAAATTGGAGAAGTCGTAGTGATGGAGGATCAGGGTCAAGCCCAGCCGTCCCCCAGCCAGCCTCCCGATCCCGTTCGGCCACCAGGCAGAACGTGCCGCTGGCCGGCGCGATCGATCAGGAAGGCAGCATCTACCGAGCCGGCGCCCCGCGATACCGGATTGCCGTGGTGATGTTCATGGACTTCCAGCAGGAGGGCAAGAGCGGCCTCATCACCGTGTTTTGCGTGCCTGATTTGCATGGCGGCTGGTCTAACACCGCTGGCAGGGAGCGGCAAAGACGGTCAAAATCCGCGCAACGAACATGATGGTGTCGGAGCGGGAGTGAAGCGATGAACGGCGTGGTGAACATCGAAGACCTGCGCAAGCTTGCCAAGAAGCGGCTGCCCAAGATCGCCTACGACTTCATCGAGGGCGGCACCGACGACGAGGTCGGGCTGGTCACCAACGAGCAGGCCTTCCGCAAGGCGCGCATCGTGCCGCGCTACCTGGTCGACGTCACGGTTCGCGACCAGTCGACGACCATCTTCGGCCGGACCTATTCGAGCCCGATCGGCATCGCGCCGACCGGCCTCGCCGGCCTGTTCCGCCGCGGCGCCGACCTGATGCTGGCCGAGGCGGCACGCGACGCCAACGTGCCCTTCATCATGTCGGGCTCCAGCACCGGCTCGATCGAGGACGCTCGGCAGGCTGGCGCCCGATCATGGCTGGTACCAGCTCTATTCCGCCAAGGACCAGTCGATCTCCGAGGACATGATCAAGCGTGCCGGCGATGCCGGGCTGCGCACGCTGGTCTTCACCGTCGACGTGCCCGAAGGCTCCAACCGCGAGCGCAATACGAGGAACGGCTGGGGCCGGCCGCTCAAGCTCACCTGGAAGACCAAGTTCGAGGCGCTGCTGCATCCGGCCTGGATGATGGAATGGATGAAGCACGGCACGCCCTATTTCGACAACTGGGCGAAGTATGCCGGGCCCGACGCCAACGCCGAAAAGATCGCCGATCTCGTCGGCTACCAGAACCGCGCGCCGATGACCTGGAAGCACGTCGAGCGCTACCGGGAGCTGTGGAAGGGCAACTTCGTGCTGAAGGGCATCATGCATCCCGACGACGCGATCCGCGCCCATGCGCTGGGTGTCGACGGCATCATGGTCTCCAACCACGGCGCGCGGCAGCTCGACAACGCGCCGTCGCCGCTCGAGGTGCTGCCGGCGATCCGCGACGCAGTCGGCGACAAGATGACCGTGATGTTCGACGGCGGCATCCGCCGCGGCCTCGATGCGCTGATCGCGCTCTGCACGGGCGCCAAGTTCGTGTTCGTCGGCCGGCCGACGCTCTATGGCGTGACGGCGGGCGGCATACCGGGCGCCAAGATGGCGCTGCAGATCTTCCGTCGCGAGATCGACATCAGCATGGCGCAGATGGGCGCCACCAAGATCGCCGACCTCGGCCCGCAGTTCCTGATGTGGAAGGACGAGGAGGATCTGCGCCGCAACCGGCGCTGATCGGGAGCGCGATGGCCGAGCCGGTCGCCATCGACTTCTACCTCGGGCTGGGTAGCCGCTACTCCTATCTGGCGGCCAGCCAGGTCGACCGCATCGAGGCGACGTACGGCTGCCGCTTCGTCTGGAAGCCGGTCGCCAGCGGGATGCTCATGGACCGCCGTGGCGGCAATCCGTTCCGCGGCGAGCCGCTCTCGGGGCAGTACGACTGGGGCTATCGCGAATACGACGCGCAGGTGCTGGGCGAACTTTTACGGCATCCCGTTTCGTGAGCCCGTCGCGTTCAGGGTGGATCCGGCGTCGCTTGCGCTCGCCTGTCTCGCCGCCGGCAGGCAGGGGGCGCTGATGCCGTGCTGCCGCCTGCTGCAGCGGCTGATTTTCGTCGACGGGACGGCGATCGATGCCGCCGTCATCGCGACTCTGCCGGCGCAGTTGGGCATCGATACGGAAGCCTTCCGCCGCGACTTGGACGGGCCGCAGACAAAGGCGCGACACGACGGCTTGCTGGATGAGGCGCGAGCACGGGGCGCCTTCGGCGTCCCGACGTTCTTTCTTGGCAACCAGATGTTCTGGGGAAACGACCGCCTGGTGCTGCTTGAAGCGGCGATCGGCGGAAAGGCGATGCCTGAAATGCGACGCTGAACCCTTCACGCCTCGTGTTCCTCTCCCCCAAGGGGGAGAGGAAGCATGGGAGGATGAACAGGGGAGGTTACTGCACGACCTCGAACAGGCCGGCGGCGCCCATGCCGCCGCCGATGCACATCGTGACGACGACGTTCTTGGCCTTGCGGCGGCGGCCCTCGATCAGGGCGTGGCCGGTGCAGCGCGCGCCGGTCATGCCGAAGGGATGGCCGATCGAGATCGAGCCGCCGTTGACGTTGAGCTTGTCGTTGGGGATGCCGAGCTTGTCGCGGCAGTAGAGCACCTGCACGGCGAAGGCCTCGTTCAGCTCCCAGAGGTCGATGTCGTCCATCTTGAGACCGAAGCGCTTCAGCAGCTTGGGAATGGCATAGACCGGTCCGATGCCCATCTCGTCGGGCTCGCAGCCCGCCACCACCAGGCCCTTGTAGATGCCGAGCGGCTTCAGGCCGCGCTTGGCGGCCTCGGCGTCGCTCATGATGACCGCGGCCGACGCGCCGTCGGAGAGCTGGCTGGCATTGCCGGCGGTGATCCACTTGTCGGGGCCCATCACCGGCTGCAGCTTGGAAAGGCCTTCCAGGTTGGTGTCGGGGCGGTTGCCCTCGTCCTTGGTGAGCTTCACCGTTTTCTTCGAGGTCTCCTGGGTGTTCTTGTCGACCACCAGCATCGTGGTCTCCATCGGCACGATCTCGTCGTCGAACTTGCCGGCCTGCTGGCCCGCCGCCGTGCGCATCTGGCTCTGCAGCGAATACTCGTCCTGCTTCTCGCGGCTGATCTTGTAGCGCGCCGCCACCGTGTCGGCGGTCTGGATCATCGAGTGGTAGATGCCCGGCACGTGCTCCTGGACCCAGGGGTTCACCAGGCGGTTCTTGTTGCCGCCCGGCGGGCCCTGCACCAGCGACACCGACTCCAGACCGCCGGCGATCATCACCGGCACCTTGTCGACCAGCACCCGCTGGGCGGCCATCGAGATGGTCTGCAGGCCCGACGAGCAGAAGCGGTTCGACCGTCACGCCCGAGACGCTGACCGGCGCGCCGGCGCGCATCGCCGAGACGCGCGCCACGTTGGAGCCGGTCGTGCCTTCCGGCGCGGCGCAGCCCAGGATCACGTCCTCGACTTCGCCGAGTTCGAGCTTGGCGCGCTCGGCGGCGTGCTTGATGACATGCGCGCCCATGTCGGCGCCGTGAGTGTCGTTGAAGATGCCGCGGAATGCCTTGCCGATCGGCGTGCGGGCGGTGGAGACGATGACGGCGTCAGCCATGTTGATTTTTCCTCCGGTTCGAATTCGTCAGACGGTAGAGAACTTCTTGTCTTCCTGCACCAGCTTCTTCAGCAGCGGCGCGGGTTCCCAGAACGGGTCGCCGGAAGCGTCGCGGTACTTCAGCAGGGCATCGTGGATGGTCTTCAGACCGACCACGTTGTCGGCCCACCACATCGGGCCGCCGCGATAGACCGGCCAGCCATAGCCGTTGACCCAGATCACGTCGATGTCGAGCGAACGCTGGGCCATGCCCTCCTGCAGGATCTTCGCGCCCTCATTGACCATCGGATAGAGGCAGCGCTCGAGGATCTCCTGGTCGGTGATGGCGCGGCGCGTGATGCCGAGCTTCTTCGAGGTCTCCTCGATGATCTTCTCGACCTCGGGATCGGGGATCGGCGTGCGGTCGGGCAGGTTGTACTTGAAGTAGCCCGCGCCGGTCTTCTGGCCGAAGCGGCCAAGCTCGCAGATCGCGTCGGCGATGTAGCCGGTGTAGCGGACGTTGCGCTGCTCCTTCTCCTTCTTGCCCTGGCGGATGCGCCAGCCCACGTCGTTGCCGGCGAGGTCGCTCATGGCGAACGGGCCCATCGGGAAGCCGAAATCGTAGATCACCTTGTCGATCTGCTGCGGCAGCGCGCCTTCCTCCATCATGTAGGAGGACTGGATGCCGCGCTGGCGCAGCATGCGGTTGCCGACGAAGCCCTCGCAGACGCCGACCAGCACCGGGATCTTGCCGATCTTCTTGCTGAGCGACATCACCGTGGCGATGACGTCCTTCTCGGTTGCCTTGCCGCGCACGTTCTCCAGGAGCTTCATGACGTTGGCCGGCGAGAAGAAATGCATGCCGATGACGTCGCCCGGCCGCTTGGTATAGTTGGCGATCTGGTTCACATCGAGGCCCGAGGTGTTGGTGGCCAGCACGGCCCCCGGCTTGGCGACCTCGTCGAGCTTCTTGAAGACGCCTTCCTTCACTTCCATGGTCTCGAACACGGCCTCGATGATGACATCGGAATCCTTGAGGTCGTCATAGGTGAGGGTGGGCGTGATCAGCGCCATGCGCCTGTCGACGTCCTCGGCCTTCATGCCGCCGCGCTTGGCGGTGTTCTCGTAGTTGGTGCGGATGGTCTTGAGTTCCGCGATCGAGCGCGTCCTGCTTCACTTCCAGGAGCGTCACCGGGATGCCGGCATTGGCGAAGTTCATGGCGATGCCGCCGCCCATGGTGCCGGCGCCGACGATGCCGGCCTTCCTGATCTCACGTTGCGGCGTGTCGGCCGGCACGTCGAGCACCTTGGCGGCCTCGCGCTCGGCGAAGAAGTAGTAGCGCTGCGCCGCCGACTCCGGCGACGTCAGCAATTCCAGGAACAGTTCGCGTTCGCGCTTGATGCCCTCGTCGAACGGAAGCTCGACGGCGGCCTGCACGCACTTGATGATGCTCCACGGCGCCTTGAAACCGCGCGCGCGCCGGGCGATCGCCTTCTCCGTTTCCTTGAACAGGTCGGGCGATTCGAGCGTCGCCTTGAGGTCGCGGACACGTCGTAGCGGCGCCTTCTGTGCCACCAGCATCTGCGCATGCGCCACCGCGCCGGCCAGAAGATCGCCCTCGACGATGGCGTCGATGATGCCCTTGCTCTTGGCCTCGGGCGCGGGGATGTGGCGGCCCGAGATGATGGCGTCGAGCGCGTACTTGGCGCCAGTCAGCCGCGGCAGGCGCTGCGTGCCGCCGGCGCCGGGCAGGAGGCCGAGATGGACCTCGGGCAGGCCCACGCGCGTGCTCGCCAGGGAGACGCGGTAGTGCGCGCCCAGCGCCGTCTCCAGGCCGCCGCCCAGCGGCGTGCCGTGCAGGGCGGCGACGACGATCTTAGGGGAGTTCTCCAGGGTGGCGATGACGTCGTTCAGGTTGGCGCCCTTGGGCGGCTTCCCGAACTCGCGGATGTCGGCGCCGGCGATGAAGGTGCGGCCGCCACCGATCAGCACGATGGCGTCGATGTTGGGGTCCTTGCCGAAGGCCTCGACGCCGTCCTTGATGCCGTCGCGCACGCCGGCGGCAAGCGCGTTCACCGGTGGATTGTTGACGGTCAGGATTGCGATGCGCCCCTGGGTGGAGCGAAGCACGGCGTCGGTCATGGATGTTTCTTCCCTGGAAATGGCCATTCGAGTTGGCCTGTCTTAGCAATCCCGGAGCGCCCCGCCCAGCGGCCTCGGGTTCCGCCGTGCGGAGGCGGCGCTATCGCGGATGGAATTGCGCGGCGGCCGGCCTGTCGCTCGGGGCGCTGTGAGGCGGCAGCGCGTAGGAGGGGTAATACGGATAATAGTACGGCAGCACGTACGGCACGTTGTAGATCTGCACGTCGCGCGGCGCCGGCGTCGGTGGCGTGTACCTTGGCTCGGGCGGCGCGCTGCTGCCGCGCAATACGACGACTGACGGGGCCGCGGCTTGGTCGTCCGGCGACCCGGCAAGCGCAGGCCCTGCCGCGGCGACACCGATCAGGACAATGAGCAGCTTGGGCATGCGCATGGCGGCCTCGCTAGGCAGGCCTTGACCCTAGCACCGCTGGGTCGCACCCGCCATGGTCCGCGCGGTTGCGGCCCATGCCGTGATTAGCCTGCGGCAAGACCGGCCATGACGATGTCCAGGCCGGCGCGGAGTTCGCGGTCCGCGCCGAGCCTGGTTGCCGCCTTGGCGATTTCGATCAGTCGTGGATAACGCCCCGGCGGCAAAGCCTGCGCGCGAGCGACGTCGGGGTTCGTCTCGGCGGAAAGCGGACCGGCGAGCTGCGCCTGGGCCAGGCCCATGACGAAGCCCGAGACCGTGCGGAAGGCTATCAGCAGCTCCATGCCCGACCGGCCGCTGCGTGCCAGCGCATCGAGCAGACCTTCCGCCCAGTCGAGTGTCGTCTCGTGCAGCGTGCGGCGCGTCAGGATCAGCGGGATCACGTTCGGATGGCGCCGCACGGTGCGCCACGTCGCCTCGACGATGGCCCGGACGTCGTGCTGCCAATCGCCGCGCGAGCGGGGCCGGCTGATCTCCGCCAGGACCGCCTCGACGACCAGCGCGTCAAGCTCGTCACGATCCTTGACGTAGTTGTAGAGCGTCATCGGACCGGTGCCGAGCGCTCCCGCCAGGGTTCGCATGGAGAGCGCCGCCAGGCCCTGCTCGTCGACCAGGGAGAGGGCGGCGGCCTGAAGTTGCGCGCGGGTGAATTTGGCCTTGGGCGGCATCGGGATCCCCTTGACAACGTACAGTGTACGTAATACGTTCGATTTATACCGTACACTGTACTTTAAAGAGGCACGCATGACGACTCGCATGACATTCCCATCAGGCGGCGAGACCTGCGCCGCCTGGCTCACCCTTCCGAGCGGCGAGGGCCCGCACCCGGTCATCCTGCTGGTCCATGGCGGCGGGGCGATCCACGCCATGAAGCTCGACCAATATGAGCGATGGTTCTCGGCCGCGGGCTTCGCGGTGCTGGCCTTCGACTTCCGCCACCTTGGTGAATCCGGCGGCGAGCCGCGCCAATTGATGAGCGTGCGGCGCTACTTCGAGGACATCGACGCGGCCCTCGCCTTCATCCGGACGCGGCCTGAGCTAGATAAAAAGCGCATCGGCCTGTGGGGCACCTCGTTCGGCGCCAGCCACGTCGTGGCCACCGCCGCGCGCCGCTGCGACATCGCTGCTGCGGCTGTCCAATGTCCGATCCTGCAGGGTCGCGCGCCCGCCCTGCGCTCGGGCCTGCTGCATCTTGCCCGTTTTACCGCGCCGATGATCTCCGACCTGATGCGCGCCGCCCTCGGCCTGGCACGGCGCTACGTGCCGATCGTCGGGCGGCCCGGCGAACTGGCCTTCGTCAACCGCCCGGGCGCCTACGAAGGGTGGTACTCGGTCGTGCCGCCGGGCACGGCATTCGACAATCGGGTGCCGGCGAGCGCCGGGCTCAGCCTGCTGTTCTACGACGCTGCCTCGATGGCGCGCCGCGTGCGCTGTCCGCTGCTCGTGTGCGTCAGCGACCACGAGGACCTGATGGATCCTGCGATCGCCGTCAGGGTCGCCCGCGAGGCGCCGCGCGGCATCGCCAGGCACTATCCGGCCGACCATTTCGAGGTCTATCACCCGCCGATGGTCGAGCGCCTGGTCGCCGACCAGATCGCGTTCTTCACGCAGCATCTCGATCCGGGACGCTAGTCCGCGCTAAGCGACGGTGGCGGGCTTCGCCTTCGGCCCGGCCTACTACATGTCGCTCTCCCGGCCGTGGCTCGCAGCGATGGGCAAGACCAGGGAGGAGCTTTCCGCCTCGGGTAAGCGCTCGCCGGTGCCCTTCATCGTCTCGATCGTGGCGCTGGCGATCATGGCCTGGGTGCTGGCCGGCACCATGGGCCATCTCGGTCCCGGCCAGGTGACCCTCAAGAACGGCGTCATCTCGGCGCTGTTCCTGTGGCTGGGCTTCGTCATCACCACCCTGGCGGTCAACTATTCGTTCGGCCAGCGCAAGGTGCTGCTCACGGTAATCGATGGCATCCATTGGCTGGGTGTGCTCGTTATACAGGGCGCCATCATCGGCGCGATGGGTGTGTGACTGAATGCCGACCAAACGTCCCCGCATCGAAGGCTACGCGATCGTCTCGTGCGAAGGCATGATCGCCAAGTCCGACGGGTCCTTTCCCGAAGAGCTGAAAATCCCCGCCGACCAGCAGTTCTACCAGGAGTCGCTGGAGCGGGCGTCGGCGGTCGCCAACGGCCGGCACTCGGCCGAAGGCGGGCCCAAGGAGAAGGCGCGCAAGCGCATCCTGCTGACGCGGCGCGTGCAGCGGCTCATGGTCGATACCGACAACCCCAATGTCGTGCTGTGGAATCCCGGGACGGCCTCGTTCGATGAGGCGTGGCACCGGCTCGGCGTCGAGGACGGCATTCTGGCGGTGGTCGGCGGGACTGACGTGTTCGCCCTGTTTCTCACCATCGGTTACGACGCCTTCTTCCTGTCGCGCGCGCGCGCGAGCGTCCCGCGCGGCCGGCCGGTTTTTCCCGGCGTGGGCAGCGGTGTTGCCGCCGAGGAGCTTCTGAAGAAGCACGGGCTGGTGCTGCGCGACACGCGCATGCTCGATCCGGTGAGCGAGACCGTCGTGCAGGAGTGGGGACCGAAAGCCTGATGAGCGACCGTGCCCCCAAGCAGCCCACCATCGCGCGCGTCTGGCGCGGCCGGGTACGGCGGGAGCGGGCGGACGAGTACGAGACCTACAACGACGACGTCGGGATCAAGCCGCTGATCGCGGGATAGGCCAGAATTCCTTAAGGTGCCTGCTCCAGACTCGACACCTCGTTGGTGAGTGTCGTGCGCCGCATGTCGCGCACCTCGGCGTGATCGTAGCGCCGTGCGCGATGCATGGTGACCCGGTTGTCCCACATCACCAGGTCGTGCGGCTGCCAGACATGGGCGTAGACGAAGCGCCGCTGCGTGGCGTGCTCGGTGAGGTCGCGCAGGAAGGCGCGCGCCTCGGGCACCGGCCAGCCCTCGATCGCGCCGGCGTGGCTGGCGAGATAGAGCGACAGGCGGCCGGTCGTGGGATGGCGGCGCACCAGGCGCTGGCGCACCGGCGCCCATTTCTCGCGCTCGGCGTCGGTGAAATCGGTGAAACCCAGGATACCGCGCGAAAAGATCTGGCTGTGCAGGCAGATCAGGTCATGCACTTCCTTTTTTGTCTTGTCGTCGAGCGCGTCGTAGGCCGCGCGCATGTCCGCGAACTCGGTGTTGCCGCCGGTCGGCGGGATGTGCCGCGCCGAGAGCAGCGAATACTTGGCCGGCACCGGCTTGAACGAGGAATTGGAATGCCACAGCTGGTTGCCCAGCCCGAACAGGCGGCGGCGGTCGTCGCGCGCCAGCACCTTGTTGTTCCTGTCGAGGTTGGAGATGTCGTTCAGGTCCATGCTCATGCGCCGGTCCTGAGGGGCTGCGATGTCGCCGGTGGCCTGCTCGAGCGGCCCCAGGCTGCGGCTGAAGACGAGCTGCTGGTCGTCGTCGATCTTCTGGCCGTGGAACACCAGCACGCCGAAGTGGTCCATGCCGGCATGGACGGCGGCGACCTCGTCGGTCGACAGCGGGCGCATGAGGTCGAGACCGGAGACAACGCCTGCGAAGAAGGTGCGGTTCACGGTGTCGATGGGTTGGATGTCGATGGTCATGGAAACCAGCCTAGCGCGAAGCGCCGCGAACGGCGAGATGCGCGAACATTATAACACTACGCTCCAAGGGGTGGGAAAAGGCGGCTTGACGGGACCGGGGTGGGATCATACATTTGAACAGTTGTTCAAATGTCCAGAACCAAGAAAGCCCTCCTGTCCGACGACCATGCCGTGGCGCTGGCCGACCTGTTCCATGTGCTGGGCGATCCGACCCGGCTTCGGATCGTGGTCTCCTGCCTGCGCGCACCGCTTGCCGTCTCCGACATCGCCGACCGGCTCGGCCTTTCGGTGTCGCTGGTGAGCCATCATCTGCGCCTGCTGAAGGGCGCGCGCCTGGTGCGAGCCGACCGCCAGGGCAAGCAAGTGTTCTACGAGGCCGACGACGTCCATGTGCGCCGCATGGTCGAGGACATGGTCACCCACATCGGGGAGCATTGAGATGAGCGCGCAGTGTCACGATCACGCCCACGAGCATGGCGCCGCCGCGGCTACGTCGCCCGCCTACCGGCGCGCGCTGTGGCTGGCCCTGGCCGTCAACCTCGCGATGTTCGTCGTCGAGATCGGCGCCGGTGTTGCCGCTCAGTCGGTCTCCCTGCTGGCCGATTTGCTCGACTTCCTGGGCGATGCCGGCAACTACGGCATCAGCCTGTTCGTGCTCGGCATGGCGCTGCAGTGGCGCGCCCGCGCCTCGCTGCTCAAAGCCGCCAGCATGGGCGCCTTCGGCCTGTGGGTGGCCGTCACCACGATCCATCACGCCCTTTCCGGCACGGTACCCCAGGCGCCGGTCATGGGCATGGTCGGCGCGCTGGCTTTCGCCGCCAATCTCGGCGTGGCGGTGCTGCTCTATCGCTGGCGCGCGGGCGACAGCAACATGCGCTCGGTGTGGATCTGCACGCGCAACGACGCGATCGGCAACCTCGCGGTACTGGTCGCGGCAGCCGGCGTGTTCGGCTCGGGCACCGGCTGGCCGGACTACATCGTGGCCGCCGTCATGTCGGGGCTGGCCCTGGTCGGCGCCTTCCAGGTGGCGCGTCATGCCATGGCCGAGCTGCGTCAGCCTCAGGCCGTCGGCAACCTGTAATCGCCGAACTGCTTGCGCAGCGCCGTCTTCAGGATCTTGCCGGTGGCGCCGTGCGGGATGGCGTCGACGAACTGCACGTCGTCGGGCATCCACCATTTGGCGATCTTGCCGTCGAGGAACTTCAGCACGTCGCCCTTGGTGACGTCGGCGTCGGGCCGGCGCACGACGATCAGCAGCGGCCGCTCGTCCCACTTGGGATGAGCGTACGCCGATCACCGCGGCCTCGGCCACGCCGGGGCAGCCCATGGCGGCGTTCTCGAGGTCGATCGAGCTGATCCACTCGCCGCCCGACTTGATCACGTCCTTGGAGCGGTCGGTGATGACGACCGAGCCGTCGGCTTCGATCTTGCAGACGTCGCCGGTCTGGAACCAGTCGTCCTCGCCGAACTGGCTCCGGCCGTCGCCCTTCATGTAGCCCTTCACGATCCACGGGCCGCGCACGACCATGTTGCCCGAGACGCTGCCGTCCTGGGGCAGATCGTTGCCGGCATCGTCGACGATCTTCATTTCGCAGCCGAACACCGGCCGGCCCTGCTTGGCGGTGATGGCGAAGCGCTCGGCATCGGGCAGGCTGCGCTCGCCCTTGTTGAAGCGTGTCGTCGTGCCGAGCGGGCTCATCTCGGTCATGCCCCAGCCCTGCACGACCTCGATGCCGTGCTCGTTCCAGAAGCGCTCGATCATGGCGAGCGGCACGGCCGAGCCGCCGATCAGGGTGCGCTTGACCGACGACATCCTGAGCTTGTTCTGGGCGCAGTAGTCGAGCAGGGCGAGCCACACGGTCGGCACGCCGGCGCTCAACGTGACCTGCTCCTTGTCGAGCAGCTCGTAGACGCTGGCGCCGTCGAGCTTCGGACCGGGGAAGACCAGCTTGGCGCCGCACATCGGCGCGGCATAGACCAGGCCCCAGGCATTGGCATGGAACATCGGCACCACCGGCAGCACCGTGGTGTCGGGATCCATCGGGATCACAGCGCCGTTGGACGCCATCATCGAATGGATCATCGTCGAGCGGTGCGAGTAGAGCACGCCCTTCGGATTGCCGGTCGTGCCCGAGGTGTAGCAGAGCGACGACGCGGTGCGTCTCGTCGAACAATCGGCCACTCGATGGTGCCCGGCTTGCCCGCGATCAGTTCCTCGTAGCACAGCAGGTTGGGGATCTTTGACGAGGCCGGCATGTGGGCGCGGTCGGTCATCACCACGACGTGCTTCACGGTCTTGAGATGGTGCCACACGCCCTCGACGATCGGCAGCAGGTTGAGGTCGACGAAGATGACCTGGTCCTCGGCGTGGTTGGCGATATAGGCCACGTGCTCGGGCGCCAGCCGCGGGTTGAGCGTGTGCAGCACCGCGCCGATGCCGGAGATGCCGAAATAGAGCTCGAAATGGCGGTAGCCGTTCCAGGCGATGGTGCCGACCCGGTCGCCGAGCTTGACGCCCAGCCCCTGCAGCGCCTCCGCCACCTTCTTGGCGCGCTTGGCGGCGTCCTTGTAGCCGTAGCGGTGGATCGGCCCCTCGACGGTGCGCGAGACGATCTCGACATCGGGGTAATAGGCGGCGGCAAAGTCGATGATCTGCGAAATCAGCAGCGGACGGTCTTGCATCAGGCCGAGCATGTCGTTTCCTCTTCTACGCGTGCCGCTCGATATGGAGGCTTCTGAGATTGGCGAGCGGCTTCAGATCAGGTTCTAGACCGAGTCCTTGGCCGCCGGGAAGCGACACGCAGCCGTCTTGGACGGCCAAAAGGTCGCCCAGCAGTCCTTCGCGCAGGGGATTGGGATTGGCATCGACCTCCAGCAGTCCCGGCCCGCGCACGGCGGCCAGCAGATGCAACGAATGCATCAGGCCGATGGCGCCGCCCAGGAAGTGCGGACAATAGGTGCGGCCGGCGGCGAGCGCCGCGCGCGCCGACCGGCAGGCAGCCGGAATGGCCGCCCCACTTGGCGGCATCGGGCTGGAGGACGCCGAACAGGCCGCAATCGATTGCCGCCTGGAAGGCGCCGGCACCGCGCAAATTCTCGCCAGCCGCGAGCGCCGTCGGTGCGACAGCGGCGACCTGGGTCCATTCCGCTATCGGCCGGTCGGCCGCCAGCGGCTCCTCGATCCAGCCGAGGCCGAACTCGGCCGAGCCGGGGCGCCAGGCGGCAGGCCGTCGCCAGGTCCCAGCCCTGGTTGACGTCGACCATCAGCCGTTCGCCCACCTTGAGGTCCCGGGCGACGGGCCGCAGCGAGCCGAGGTCGGTCTCCTCGCCGAAGCCCACCTTTATCTTGTAGGCGCGATAGCCGGCGGCGCGCGTGCGCTCGACGGTCTCATGGGCGGCGCGGCCGGGATTGAGGCCCGAGGCATAGACCGGCACGGGAGAATCGTCGCGGCCGCCCAGCGCCCGCCACAGCGGCAGGCCGCGCCTGCGGGCGCGCAAATCGTGGATCGCCAGGTCGAGGCCTGCGGCGGCGGCCGACAGCGCGCCGGCATCGCCGCTCTGCACGCGCAGCACATGCAGTGCCCGGTCGATCTCGGCCCACAGCGCGTCCGGATCGTCGAGCGACTTGCCCAGCGCGCGGGGCGCCACGATGTCGGCGAACAGGAGCGCACGGTGCTCGGCGCTGGCGGTCGGGAAGTTGCACCAGATCTCGCCCCAGCCGCGCGCGCCGTCGGAATCCTCGACCCTGACGAACACCGCCACGCGCTCGGTCATGCTGCCGAAAGAGGTGCGCACGGGTTGCTGGATCGGTGCCCGAAAGACATGCGCCTCGACTCGGGCGAGGGTGGCGCTCATTCGGCCGCTTGCTGATTGTCGTCGGCCAGCAGGTCGTAGGTTCGCTTCTGATATCGGACCATGTAGTCGGTGTAGTACGTCGTCGGATACTTGGGCGGCTTGTCCGGACCGACCGTGGTCGGCACGGCGGCCACCGGCCAGTCGATGTTGCTGTCGCAGAAGAAGGCCAGTGCGTAGCGCTCGCCGCCGCTGCGGTTGACCGCCCGGTGCGGCGTGGCGAGGAAGACGTCGTTGGTCCAGCGCTGCAGCATCTGCCCGCCATTGACGACAAAGGCGCCGGGGATGACGGGCGCGTCGATCCATTTGCCGCTCTGCGTGCGGATCGACAGCCCGGGCACGTCGTTGGGCGCGAGCAAGGTCAGGAAGCTGGTGTCGGTGTGCGGGGCGATGCCGAATTCGTCGTCGCCGGTCTTTTCCTGGTTCGGATAGTGCGTCATGCGCAGCTTGTACTGGAACTCGCGGAACGGATCGTCGAAATACGCCGCCGGCAGGCCGAGGGCGCGGGCGTAGAGCCGCACCAGTTTCTGCACCAGCCGTTCGAGCGTGTCGCAATAGGCGACGACGGTCTCGCGAAAGCCCGGCAGGTCGGGCCAGCGATTGGCGCTGCGGAAGCGCCGGTCGGCCAGCACGTCGGGATGGTCGGCCGGCAGGTCGCGCGCCACGAACAGCGCCTCGTTGAGGTTGGCCTTGGTGACGGTCTGCACCGTCGAGGTGCGCAGCGTATCGCCGCGCAGCGGCAGGTAGCCGACATTGTGCCGGTCGATCCTGACGTCCATCTTCCGCTCGAGCGGCTGGGCGTGAAAACGCGCGGCCTGGCGGAAGGCCTCGCGGATCTGCGCCTCGGGCACGCCGTGATTGACGATGAAGTAGAAACCGATCTCGGTCAGGGCGAAGCGCAACTCGGCCGCGGTACGCTCCATCGCGCCGGACTCGCCCGCGAGATAGGGCCCGAGATCGATGACGGGAATGGTGGCAGGCGCGCTCACTCGGCCGCTTGCGGGTACACCGCGTCGTAGTTCCGCTTCTGGTACCAGACCATGTAGTCGGTATACCAGGTCGTCGGATACTTGGGAGGCTTGTCCGGACCGACGGTGGTCGGCACGGCGGCGACCGGCCAGTCGATGTTGCTGTCGCAGAAGAACGGGATGGCGTAGCGCTCGCCGCCGCTCCTGTTGATGGCGCGGTGCGGCGTGGCGAGGAAGAAATCGTTGGTCCAGCGCTGCAGCATCTGGCCGCCATTCACGACATAGGCGTCCTCGATCGCCGGCGCATCGATCCACTTGCCGCTTTGCGTGCGGATCGAAAGTCCCGGCACGTCGTTGGGCGCGAGCAGGGTGAGGAAGCTGGTGTCGGTGTGCGGCGCCAGGCCGAATTCGTCCTCGATCGGGCCGTCCTGGTGCGGGTAGTGCGTCATGCGCAAGGAGTATTGGCAGTCCTTGAACGGCCCGTCGAAATATTCCGCCGGCAGGTCGAGCGCACGGGCATAGAGACGCACCATCTTCTGCACCAGCTGTTCCAGCGTGTCGCAATAATCGACGATGGTCTCGCGAAAGCCCGGCAAGTTGCTGGGCCAGCGGTTGGGCCCGCGGAAGCGGCGATCGGCCAGCACGTCGGGATGACCGGGCGGCAGCTCGCGCTTGACGAAGAACGCCTCGTTGAGATTGGGCTTGGTGCCGGTCTGGATCGTCGAGGTGCGCAGCGTGTTGCCGCGCAGCGGCAGGTAGCCGGTGCTGTTCAGGTCGATCTTGAGCGCGAGCTTCTTGTCCACCGGCTGCTCGTGGAAGCGCTTCACCTGCTCGAACACGCCGCGGATCTTTTCGCGCGGGACGCCATGATTGACGATGAAGTAGAAGCCGATCTCGGTCAGCGCGAAGCGGAGCTCCTTGGCGGTGCGGTCGAGCGCGCCCTTCTCGCCGGCGAGGAAGGGTCCGAGGTCGATGACGGGAATTGTCTCGGTCGCCATGGCAACCCCTTCTACGCAAAGTCTACGCGGCAACGATAATGCGCAGGCGGCGCCATGGTCCAGCCCGGGGGCCAATGATCGTCGATTTCTTGCCTGGTGACGTGGCGATGGTCGCCAGTGCCGCCTTTTATGTGAATTTCGCCGAGCAGCCGGCCCGACTCGCGCTCGACGATCGGGAGGGAATCGACGACCCACGCTCTAGGATGTCGGCAGCTTGTAGTCCTTGAAATCCTCGCGCAGGCGGGTCTTCAGGATCTTGCCGGTCGCGGTGTGCGGAATGGCCTCGACGAACTGCACGTCGTCGGGCAGCCACCATTTGGCGACCTTGGTGGCGAGGAAGTCGATCAGCTCCTTCTTGTCGACCGCGGCGTCGGGCTTGCGATGCACGATCAGCAGCGGCCGCTCGTCCCATTTCGGATGGGCGATGCCGATCACGGCCGCCTCGGCGACGGCGGGATGGGCCATGGCGGCGTTCTCGAGGTCGATCGAGCTGATCCATTCGCCGCCCGACTTGATCACGTCCTTGGAGCGGTCGGTGATCTGCATGTAGCCGTCCTCGTCGATCGTGGCGACGTCGCCGGTCGCGAACCAGCCGTCTTCCTGCAGCACCGGGCCGCCCTCGCCCTTGAAGTAGCCCGAGGTGATCCACGGTCCGCGCACCAGCAGGTCGCCGAACGCCTTGCCGTCGCGCGGCAATTCCTTGCCGGAATCGTCGACGATCTTCATGTCGACGCCGAATGGCGGGCGGCCCTGCTTCAGCCGCACGTCGAGCAACTCCTTGGCCGCGAGGCTGCCGTGCTTGGCCTTGGGATGGTTGACCGTGCCGAGCGGGCTCATCTCGCTCATGCCCCAGGCATGCAGCACCTCGACGCCGAACTCCCTGTCGAAGGCCTCGATCATCGCCGGCGGGGCGGCCGATCCGCCGATCACGGCGTACTTCACCGTCGAGAGCTTGAGCTTGTTGGCCTGCATGTAGTTGAGCAGGGCCAGCCACACGGTCGGCACGCCGGCCGTGAAGCTGACGCGCTCCTTCTCGAACAGCTCGTAGAGGCTGGCGCCGTCGAGGGCCACGCCCGGGAACACCAGCTTCGCCCCGACCAGGGCGGCCGTGTAGGGCAGGCCCCAGGCGTTGACGTGGAACATCGGCACCACCGGCAGGATCACCGAGCGCGCCGAGATGCCCAGCGTGTCGGGCAGCGCCGCGGCATAGGCGTGCAGCAGCGTCGAGCGATGGTGATAGAGCACGCCCTTGGGATTGCCCGTGGTGCCCGAGGTGTAGCAAAGCGAGGAAGCCGTACGTTCATCGAACTCCGGCCATTCGTAGGTGCCGGGCTTGTCCGCGATCAGCTCCTCGTAGACCAGCAGGTTGGGGATCTTGCAGTCCTTGGGCAGGTGCGCGCGGTCGGTCATGGCCACGACATGGCGCACCGTCTTGAACTGCGGCAACAGCTTCTCGACCGCCGGCAGGAGGTTGAGGTCGACGAAGAGGAGTTGATCCTCGGCGTGGTTGACGATGTAGACGATCTGCTCGGGGAAGAGCCGCGGGTTGATGGTGTGGCAGACCGCGCCCATGCCGGAGATGCCGTAATAGAGCTCGAAATGGCGGTAGCCGTTCCAGGCCAGGGTGCCGATGCGGTCGCCCGGCTTGATGCCGAGGGCGAGCAGGGATTCGGCCACCTTCTTCGCCCGGGTTCTGGCATCGCGATAGGTGTAACGGTGGATATCGCCCTCGACCCGCCGCGACACGATCTCGGTGTCGCCGTGGTTCAGGGCGGCGTGCTCGATGAGCTGCTGGATCAGCAGCGGGCGGTCCTGCATCAGGCCGAACATGGGCGTTTCTCCCGGTCCCTTGGTGGCGGCATTTGGCTATTTGGCCTAGGTTTATGACCCATCCTTTGAGGGACAATCGATGACCCGGTCAAGGTACGGCATTCCAGCGGCGCTGGGTGGTCTTGCCGCGGCGTGGGCCTGCTCGGCCGCCGCCGAGACGGCCTACGGCACCGAAGGCGCCACCGATTCGTTCCTGTCGCTGCTGACCGAGCGGCTGGAATTCACGCTCAAGCAAATTCCTGCCCTGGGCGAGCATCTGGCGCGGCTTCCCGAGATCGTCGGTGGCCATACCGCGCTCCTGCTGCTCGGCATCGTGGTGGCGGGCCTTGCGGCGGAAGCGGTCATGCGCTTGCTGCTGAGCCGCGCCCGGCTCAAGGGCTTCGACCGCCTGGCCGGCCAGTCGCCGCTCCGGGCTTTCGGGCTCGCCGTGCTGCTCGATCTGGTGGCGCTGATCGCGCTGGCGGTCGCGGGTCGCGTGGTCCTCGCCCAGATCGGCGATCCCCAGAGCGTGGGCGGCAAGCTCGGCCAGCAGCTCTTCCAGGCGCTCGTCTACTGGCGCGCCTTTAACCTCCTGTTCCGCGCCTGGCTGCGGCCGGCCGCGCCGGAGGGCCGCATCGCGCCGGTCGACAGTGCCGCGGCGCGCGGCCTTCTGGTGGCGTTGAACTGGGTGATCGTCCTGCCCTTGATCGGACACCACCTGGCCCGGGCGCTCGCAGTGACCGGCGCCACCCGCGAGATGACGGGCGCCGCCGTCATCCTCTACGCGCCGCTGATCGCGGCCGCCCTGCTGTGGGTCGTATGGCATTGGCGCAACGAGATGGCGGCGTGGCTGTCGGCCATGGTGTCGGAGCGCAAGATCGGCCGCCGGCTGAAACTCGATGCGGCGAGCCGGTGGTGGATGTTCGGGCTCGCCTTCTACGGCCTGCTGGGCCTGGCGGCGATGTATTCCGCAGTCAGCGAAAGCGCCACCGCCGCACGCGGCCTCAGCACGATCGAATCGGCGCTGATCGCGCTCCTGCTGTTCGAGACCCTGATGCACCGCATCACGCGCCACATCGTGTCGGAGCTGCCGATGGCGGGCGAGGTCGTCGCCGACTGCCTGCGCCTGGTCGCCCGGCTCTACGTCATCATCCTGATCGCCGAGGCCCTCATGGTGCGGGTGCTGGGGGCGACGAGCCCGGAGGAATGGCTGCCGCACGACCGCGGTGCAAAGGTCGCGGCGGTGAGCCTGGTGGCGATCTACGCCCTCTGGCGCTTCGTGCGCTATCGCATGGACTCCTATATCGCCGCCAACCCGCTGCCGTCGGCCGACGTGGCGGCCGAGGCCGAAGACGAAGTCAAGGTTGCCGCTTCGCGGCTGAGGACCTTGATGCCGCTGCTGCGCGCCGTCGCCGGCGCAACCATATTCGTGGTCGGCGGACTGTTCGTGCTGTCGCAGCTCGGGGTCAACATCACGCCGCTGATCGCCGGCGCCTCGGTGTTCGGCCTTGCAATCTCCTTCGGCAGCCAGTCGCTGGTGCGCGACGTCGTCTCCGGCATCTTCTTCCTGGCCGAGGATGCGTTCCGCATCGGCGAGTATGTCGACTGCAGCAAGGTCAAGGGCACGGTCGAGGGCTTCAGCGTGCGTTGCCTGAAGCTGCGTCACCAGAGCGGCCAGCTCCACATCGTGCCGTTCGGCCAAGTCGGCCACATCACCAATTTCAGCCGCGACTGGACGGTCGTGAAGTTCAATCTCGCCTTTGCCAACGGTACCGACGTCGAGCTCTTGCGCAAGACGGTCAAGAAACTGGGCATGGACATGATGGAAGAGCCGCTCTTCAAGCCGATCCTGATGCAGCCGCTCAAGATGCAGGGCGTGGTCGATATCAAGGACAGCGCGCTGATCGTGCGTTTCAAGTTCATGGCGCGGCCCAAGAACCCCAGCACGATCCAGCGCATGGCGATCCGCCGCATGTACGAGACCTTCCCCGCACTCGGTATAAAATTCGCGACGCCGATCTACCCGATGGCGATGCAGGCGCCTCCGCTCGCGACGCCGGCTGCGGAAAGGCCGCCGGCTGCCGCTTCGGCCGCACTTCTCTCGGGCAAGGCCGCCGAATAAGATCGACATCATCACTCAGGGAGTACGATCGTGGAAAAACGCAAGCTGGGCCGCTCGGGCCTCGAATTCGCCCCCATTGCCTTCGGCGGCAACGTGTTCGGCTGGACGGCCGACGAGGCCACCTCGCACAAGCTGCTCGACGCCTTCGTCGATGCCGGCTTCTCCTTCGTCGACACTGCCGACGTCTATTCGCGCTGGGTGCCCGGCCACAAGGGCGGCGAGTTCGAGACGATTATCGGCAACTGGCTGCGCAAGGATCCGGCCAAGCGCGCCAAGGTACTGATCGCCACCAAGTGCGGCATGGACATGCCCAATGTCGGCCAAGGCCTGTCGCGTGCCCACATCGTGGGTTCGATCGACGCGTCGCTGAAGCGGCTCAACACCGACCGCATTGACCTCTACCAGGCGCACCGCGACGACAAGGCACGCCGCAGGAGGAGACGCTCTCGACCTACGGCGAGCTGATCAAGGCGGGCAAGGTCCGCGCGATCGGCGCCTCCAACTTCGACGCGCCGCGTCTTGCCGAAGCAGCCAAGATCGCCAAGGACAAGGGCCTGCCGCGCTACGAGAGCCTGCAGCCGCACTATAATCTGGTGGAGCGCGGCCTGTTCGAGGGCACGCTGGAGGACGAGTGTCTGAAGGAGGAGATCGGCGTGATCCCGTACTATTCGCTGGCGAGCGGGTTTCTGAGCGGCAAGTACCGGGCGGAGTCCGACGTCGGCAACAAGGCGCGCGGTGGGGGTGTGAAGAAGTACCTGAACGACAAGGGCTTTGGCGTGCTGAAGGCGCTCGACGCGGCCGCCAAGAAGCACAACGTCAACGACACGCAAGTGGCGCTCGCCTGGCTGCTGCAGCGCAAGTCGATCACCGCGCCGATCGTCAGCGCCACCAACCTCGACCAGCTCAAGGACCTGATCGCATCGCCCGCCATCAAGCTCGATGCGGAGTCGGTCGCCGCCCTCGACAAGGCGAGCGCGCCGGCCTGATGTGCTGGAGCGCGCGACTTCAGTCGTGCGTCTTCTGCAACACAGAGATGACGCGCCACTGGAGTGGCGCCCCCAGAAAAGAACAGCCCATGCTCGTCTTCCGCCAGCTCTTCGATCCGACCTCGTCGACCTACACCTACCTGCTGGGCTGCTCGGCATCGGGCGAGGCCGTGCTGATCGATCCGGTGTTCGAACAGGCCCGGCGCGACGCCGCCCTGATCACCGAGCTCGGACTCAAGCTGCAATGGACGCTCGAGACCCACGTTCATGCCGACCACGTGACGGGCGCCTGGCTGCTCAAGCAGAAGCTGGGCAGCGGCATTGCGCTCGCCGCGGCATCGGGTGCGGCGGGCGCCGACCGCCTGCTGGCCGACGGCGACCGGGTCGCCTTCGGCCGGCGCTCGCTCGAGGTGCGCGCGACGCCCGGCCACACCAACGGCTGCCTCACCTACGTGCTCGACGACGAGAGCATGGCCTTCACCGGCGACTGCATCCTGATCCGCGGCTCGGGCCGCACCGACTTCCAGCAGGGCGACCCGCGCGCACTCTATCGCTCGGTGCGCTCGCGCATCTTCTCGCTGCCCGAGACCTGCCTGCTCTATCCGGCGCACGACTATCGCGGGCTCACCGCCACCTCCGTCGCCGAGGAGAAGAAGTTCAATCCGCGGCTGGGCGGCGAGGTCGGCGAGGGCGACTATGTCGGCTACATGAAGAACCTCGATCTGCCGCATCCGAAGAAGATCGACGAAGCGGTGCCGGCCAACCTGCGCTGCGGCCAGCCGGGCAACGAGACCCAGGCGCCTCCGGACCCGTCCTGGGCGCCGCTGCGCTTCACCTTTGGCGGCGTCTGGGAGGTCGAGCCGCACTGGCTGGAGGAGAACCTCGCCAAGGTGCGCGTGCTCGACGTGCGCGAACCCAACGAATTCACCGGACCGCTGGGCCATATCCGCGGCGCCACTCTGGTGCCGTTGGGCGAGCTTGCCGCCCGCGCCGGAGAACTGCCCAAGGACAAGCCCATCGTCGCGGTGTGCCGCGCCGGCAGCCGTTCGGCGCATGCCACGGCGATCCTGCAGAAGGCGGGCTTCGCCGATATCGCCAACCTGCCCGGCGGCATGCTGCGCTGGCGCGCCGAAGGCCGCGGCGTCGAGGGCGGGGCGCTCTAGAAGCCGTAGAGCTCGCCGGCGTGTCGACCAGGATCTTCTGCCGCGTCGCGGCGTCGGGCACCCACTCCTCCAACCACTGCAGCGTCTCGGGATAGGTCGTCGCGCGGTCGAGATCCGTATCGGTATGTGGCCAGTCGCTGCCCCACATCAGGCGGTCGGGCCCGAAGGCGGCGAGCAGCAGCGGCGTCGCCGGGCGCGCCCGCTCGAGCCCGACCCGATAGGCACCGCTCAGCACGACCCAGACGCGGCCGGTGCCGGCTTTCTGGAGCAAAAGCTCGAAGCCCGGGTCGCGCAGGGGGCCGAGCTTGCGGTCGAACATGCCGAAATGCGGGATCACGACCTTGTGGCCGCCATCGAGCAGCATGGGCAGGATCTGGGCTAGCCGCCTGCTCTCGACATAGAGATGGATCGGCCAGTCGCGCTTGAGCGCCTCGGACAGCATGTCGCGATAGGCCGACCATTGCGGAGTTGGCAGGCCGAGGATCGGAAAGCGCAATCCGCGGACGCCGAGCTGCGCCATCTCCTCCCATTGTGCGGCGGTTGTCTCGACCGAGGGCGAGATCCACGGCACGCCGCGGAAGCGCTCGGGCCGGGCGCGCAAGGCGCCGAGCAGGTAGGCGTTGTCGTATCCCAGGAAAGAGGGTTGCAGGATGACGGCGCGGCCCGCGCCGTTCTGCTCGGCCAACGCCAGCAGCATCGCCCACGACGCGTCATAGTCCGGCGCATAGCGCGCATCCGCGGCGAGCTTGAGCCCGCGTACGAAGACGTGGGTGTGGGCGTCTATCCAGGCGAGCTCGGCGGCACGTGCAGCCGAGCCGGCGGCCAGCGACGAGGCGATCAGGGAACGACGGGAAAGCAAGCGGTTGCCGGCTGACTCACCAGCGCGCTGTCGCTCGCGCACCCGGCGAGATCTCGGCTTCGTCCGGCACCTCCACCTTGGCCATGTGCTCGTAGCGCTGGGCCGCGAACCACAGCGCATAGTCGCCGAACTTGATCGGCGGATACTTGGCCGGCCGCTCGGCCGACTGGCAGGTCGGCAGGCACTCGATCACCGTGTCGTGGTTGGGATCGCAGAAGAACGGCACGGCATAGCGCAGTTGGCCCGAGACGTTGCGCACGCGGTGCGGGGTGGAGAGGAACCGCTCGTTGGTCCAGCGGTGCAGGATGTCGCCGCCATTGACGACGAAGGCGTCGGGCAGGCCCGGCGCGTCCATCCAGCGCCCGTCGGGCAGCAGGATCGAGAGGCCCTGCACCTTGTTGGGCGGCAGCAAGGTCATGAACCCCGAATCGGTGTGCGGGACCAGACTGGCGATGGTGTCGTCGGTCCGTCGATCACCGGATAGCGTGACATGCGCAGGATCATGTGCGGCTCGCGGAAGCACGCATCCAAATAAGTCTCGGGCAGATGGAGCGCCAGCGCGTAGAGCCGCACCAACTTTTTGCACAGCGCCTCGAGCGTGCTCATGTAGGCGAGCATGTTCGAACGGAAGCCGGGCAGGTCGCTTTCCCGGGGCCACTTGTTCATGGCGTGGAAGCGCCGGTTGGAGAGGACGTCGGGATCGTCGGGCGCCCGTTCGCGGCGCAGGAAGTAGGCCTCGTTCTGGCTCGGCTTCTTGCCCTGCGCCGCGGCATTGGGCGGCGGCTGGCGGGCGATCGGCATGTAGCCGATGTTGTGCTCGTCGACCTTGACCGCGAGCTTCGCCTCGATGGGCTGGGCGTGAAAGCGCGCGGCTTCGTCGTAGGCCGTGTCGATCAGCTGACGCGCCACGCCGTGACCGGTGAGATAGTAGAAGCCGACCTTCTCGAAGGCGAAGCGCAGTTGGACGGCGGCTCGTTCGGCGGCGCCGTGCTTGCCGGCGAGGAAATCGGAAACGTCGATCAGGGGAATCTCGCCGCCGATCAGGGTGGGCGGCGCCGAGGCGGAGAGGATGGTTGCTTGACGCATGGCGCGGACCCCTGAGTGCAGGCGGCCGCCATTATGGGCGCAATCGCCGCCGCGCTGAAGGCCTCGTCAACGAGTGTGGGACTCGCGCGCAGCGCGAGGCTTCAGGGAACGGGCATGATGCCGGCTTCCGTGAGCCGCGCCACGATGCGGAAGGTGCCGTCGCCATTCGGCTTCACGATGGCGCCCTCGCCCTCGGGCAACTCGACCGCGGCCGCGTCCTTCATGGCCGGCGAATGGCCGATCAGCACGAGGTTGCCTCCCGGCGGCGGCCGTTCGCCCAGACGGGCCTTGAGTTTGGCGTTGGCCGCGGCGACCTGCTCGGCGGTCTGCGTCGTGTGATAGAACAGGTCGGCATTGACCTTGGGCGCGCGGCCGAAGGCGAGCTCCGCGGTCTGGCGCGTGCGGCAGAACGGGCTCGCTTCGACGGCGGCCACTGGAATGTTCTGCTCACTGAGCCGACTGCCCACCGACGCGGCCTGCCGCCGTCCGGCGTCGCTGAGGTTGCGCTGCCATGAACAATCGGCGAAGTCGCCGACCGCCGTCTCCGACGCCTTGCCCGTCATGGCGTGTCGGAGATAGATGACGTAGCCGCCCTGCCGCAGGTCGGCGATCAGCGCCTTGTAGGCGTCCGACGCGAGGACATCGGCCGGGACCGGCGTCGCGGCAACGGTCGCGCCATGCACCATCGAGCCGGACGAGGGCGGCGCGTTTTGCGCGGGCTGCTGGGCCTGCGCCGTTCCGATCAAGGCGAGCAGTGCGAACGCGAGGAAATACGATCTCATGATTTCTCCCTTGCAGCTGGTCATGTGCGCCACGAAGCGCGCGCAACTAGGCAAGGTTTCTAGACTTAAAACGTGCGATCGGGAGATAGGCAGGATTGCCCATTTTTTCTGGCCTCGGCCGCACGCTGGTTCCTATGTATCGACCCTTGGGCGCAATCGATGCCATTCCAGCACATTGCCGATGGTGCCGGCGGCGATCACGCGCCGGCTATTGGGAGGCGACGCGCGCGCAGGTGCGGAAACCGGCAAACACGTCGTTGCGATCGGGCGTGAAGAAATTGCGATAGCCCGGCCGGGCTATGCGCGCACTGCTCGCCCAGCAACCGCCGCGCAGCACCTTGCGCGTGCCGAACCAGGGCTGCGAATAGTCCTTGTAGGGATCGGCAGAAAACCCAGCGAACGGCAGGAAGTCCGCGGCCGTCCACTCCCAGACATTGCCGATCATCTGACGGCAGCCGAAAGCGCTGTCGCCGTCCGCGCAGGCCGCGACGTCGACCGGCCCGTCGAAGGCATAGTCGAGATTGGCGTGGGCGGGCGTGGGTGGCGCATCGCCCCATGGCCAGCGCCGGCGGACATCGGCCAGTCGGCTGCCGTCGGGCGTCGGCTCGCCAACGGCGGCGACCTCCCATTCGGCTTCGCTCGGCAGGCGTCGGCCCGCCCATCGGCACCACGCCTCGGCTTCGAACCAGCTCACGAACACGACCGGCTGATGCGGCGCCAGCGGCTCGATCGTGCGATAGCGCCGGACACTCCAGACGCCGTCGCGCTTGGGCTGCCAGTAGGCCGGACGCTCGGCGTTGCGGCCTTGCCGCCAGGTCCAGCCGTCGTCGCTCCAGAATTCCCGCGCGCGGTAGCCGCCGGCCTCGACGAAGGCCGCGAACTCGGCATTGGTCACGGGCGCGCAGGCGATGCGGAAGGGCTGCAGGACGGTCCCGTGCGCCCATTTCTCGTTGTCGAAGACGAAGCCGTCGGACGCCGTCGAGCCCAGCCGCCAGGTCCCGCCCGGCACGGCAACGTCGCCCGGCCAGTCGCCCGCTGTCGGCCGCCGTGCCTCGCCCAGGTCCGGTGGCGCGTAGGACAATGTCTGGCGCGAATAGGTCAGCGCCTCGACATGCATGTCCTCGTGGCGGATGGCGAGCTCGTAGAAATAGCGTACACCGTCTTCGAGGGTGCCGCCGAGCAGGTCTTGCTGCCGTGCCAACACGTCGGCCATGTAGCGATAAGTGCCGGCGCGGTCCGGCAGGTCGAGGTGCCAGCGCGTGGCATGCGCCACCGCGCTCGAATCCCACAGCCGGTCGCCGCGTTCGATCAGGGGCGCGCGGCGGTGGGCGTGGCGCAGTGTCCAGTATTCGTGGAACCAGCCGACGTGGCCGATCTCCCACAGCATGGGATTGACGATATCGAGCCTCGGGCCCATCAATTCGGGCGATGACAGATCTTCCGTCAAGCGCCGGGTGCGATGACGGGCCTCGCGCAGTTGCGCCACGAGTTCGACAGCGGAAGCACCGCTGGTCGGCCGATGGGCATGGCCATGGTCCATGAAGATCGTCCTTATCACACCGGAGGGTCCGACTTCACGCACCGGCAACCAGGTCGCCGCCGCGCGCTGGGCGCGCATCCTGCGGCGCCTCGGCCATCGCGTGCGCGTCGCATCGGACTACGACGGCCGGCCGGCCGATCTCATGGTGGCCGTGCATGCCTGGCGAAGCGCCGACGCGATCGCCCGCTTCAAGTCGAAGTATCCCGCCCGGCCGGTGGTCCTGCAGCTGAGCGGCACCGACATCCATCACTATCTCGATGCCGATCCGGTTCCGACGCTGCGGTCGATGGAGCTGGCCGACCGCCTGGTGGCGCTGAACGACCTTGCCTGGCGCGTCGTTCCCAAGCGGCTCCGGACGCGTCTCGACGTCATCCATCAGTCGGCCGCGCGCTTTGCCGCATCCGCGCCGGCCGAGCCGCGGCGCGGTCGTCGTCTCGGTCATCGGCCACCTGCGCGACGTCAAGGACCCGCTGCGCGCGGCCAAGGCGGCGCGCCTGCTGCCGCCCGACAGCCGCGTTCGCATCGAACAGATCGGTCGCGCCTATACGCCGCTATGGGCGGCCCGGGCGCGCGCCGAGATGGCCGCCAACCCGCGCTACCTCTGGCGGGACGACGTGCCGGCCGCCGCCGTTCGCCGGCTTCTGGCGCGAAGTCACGCCATGGTCATCTCGTCGCTGAGCGAAGGCGGTGCCAACGTGATCTCGGAGGCAGCCGTGGCCGGCGTGCCGGTGCTGGCTTCCCGGATCGATGGCAATGTCGGGCTTCTCGGCGCCGGCTATCCCGGCTACTTCCCGGTCGGCGACACGCGGGCGCTCGCCCGGCTGCTGCAGCGGCTGGAGCACGAGCCGCGCTTCGTCGCACGGTTGGGCAAGGCGCTGGCGCGACGCGTGCCGCTGTTCCGGCCCGCGCGCGAGCGCGCCGCGTGGCGCCGGCTGCTGGCCGGACTGTCGCGGCAGTCCGCAGCGGGCTCGCTCGGTTGAAGGAGGAAAGGCATGTCTCTCAAGGATTCCGTCCCTCGCGGTGCTGGCCGGCGCGGTCACGCTGGCGATGCTCGACCTCGGAAACGCCCAGGGGCCCGCCGGATCCCCGGGGGCGGCGCCGCCGGCCTATCGGCCGGGCCTGGGTGACCTGATGACCATGACCGTGCAGCCGCGCCATACCAAGCTCGGGCTGGCGGGGCAGGAGAAGAACTGGCCCTATGCGGCGTACGAGCTCCACGAGCTGGAAGAATCGTTCGAGCGGGCGGCCCGCGTGTGGCCGACCTACCGGACGACGAACATCATCGAATTGATGGCGGCAACCACCCGGGAACCGATGGAGGCCGTGTCCGCCGCGATCAAGGCGGCCGATGCGGGCAAATTCGCCGAGGCTTACGGCCGGCTCACCGCGACGTGCAACGCATGCCATGAGGCGACGGGCCGTGGCGTCGTCGTCATCCAGGCGCCGAAGGCCTCGTCCTTTCCCGACCAGGATTTCCGCCCGGCAAAGCCCTGAAGCCGGTCGACGCCAGCGCCACGTCTATGCGATCCCAGTTTTTTGTTTGTCGTCGTTTCGTGCGACACAGTGGGCGCTGAACTTCGGAGGAAACCGCATGGCATCGCCGCTTTTCGACCTCACCGGCAAGGTCGCCGTCGTCACCGGCTCGAGCAAGGGCATTGGCAAGTCGATCGCCATGCATCTCGCCCTGCAGGGCGCCAAAGTCGTGGTGTCGAGCCGGAAGGCCCCGGCCTGCGAGGAGGCGGCCGCCGAGATCAAGAAAGCAGGCGGCGAGGCGATCGTCATTCCCTGCAACATCTCCGACAAGAGCCAGTGCCAGAACCTGATCGCCGAGACCCAGAAGCAGCTGGGCCCGGTCGACATCCTCGTGTGCAATGCGGCGTCCAACCCTTACTACGGGCCGAACGAGAAGCTGCCCGACGACGTGTTCATGAAGGTGATGCACAACAACATCCTGTCGAACATGTGGTTGATCAATCTCTGCCTGCCCGACATGCGCGCCAAGAAGGACGGCTCGATCATGATCGTGTCGTCGATCGGCGGCGTGCGCGGTAGCCCGGTGATTGGCGCCTACTGCATCTCCAAGGCGGCCGACATGCAGCTCGCGCGCAACCTCGCGCTCGAATACGGGCCGAGCAACATCCGCGTGAACACCATCGCGCCGGGCTTGGTGAAGACCGACTTCGCCAAGGCGCTGTGGGACGATCCCAAGTATCTCGCCAAGCGCCTCGAGACCGCGCCGCTGCGCCGCATCGGCGAGCCCGACGATATCGGGGGCCTGGCGGTCCTGCTGGCCGGCAAGGCCGGCGCCTTCATCACCGGCCAGACGCTGATCGCCGACGGCGGCGTGACGATCGGAGGTTGACGGGAGCCGTGGGCAGCGCAGCGGTTATTTGAGCTTCGCGACGATCGTCGTGACAAATCCAGCCAGGAAGAGGATCACAAACGATGGCGATCACCCGGAAAGAGGAAGCACGGGCGCTGAATGCGGACGAGCGCGAGCTGGTCGAGAAATCCCACCACCCGGCCCTGCAGGAGGTGGCGGACGAGGAACTTTCCAGGCTGGTAAAGTTGATGCGTCAGCGCCGCGACAAGGCAAGAACGCAGGCCGAACAGCGCCGCCGTGAAATGCGCGGCAAGGCGGCCGCCAAAGGCGCCACACCGTCGACGGCCGAGGCCGGATCCAAGCTCAAGGTGGCCGTTCTTGCGATGGCCATGCGACGGCTCAACAACGAGGTCGAGCGGCGGCGGCGGATGAGCGCGAGAACGTCTCTGGTCGCGAACGCGAAAAAGGCCTTGGCGATGAAGCAACACCGCGAGAATACCGCTTCCGCCTTCAACAGCCGTCATGCCCACGAGGGCATGCGGAAGGTGGAAAACCCGCGCCCGCAGGATCTGATCCGTCCCATGGAGCGCGGTCGTCTGCGCAAGGCTGCAAGCGTCGCCCAGGCGAAGCGCGACGCCCGCTGACGAGCGATCTCTTGGCCCGCCCTCCGTCATGCGGCGTCATACGGGGGAGGCAGGGAGGCTCAAGCCTTCTTCCTGAACGTCACCACCAGCACGTCGCGATAGGCGGGCTGGGCGGGGTTCTCCGGCTCGACCGGGGTCACGCCGTGATAGCATCGCGCGTCGTCGACCAGCGCCGAATCGAGCGGATCGGTGAGGGTGAAGCTGCCGAGCGTGCGCTTGTCGAGGTCGTGCACCGTGGTGGTGCCGCTCATGATGTTGCGGCGGTTGACCAGCAGCACCAGCACGTAGTCGACGCCGTCGCGATGCATGCCTTCGGGCGTCGGCTTGCCGTGCTCGCCGTGACGCGCCTCGATACGGAACTGGTGGACCTCGATGTGCCAGCGCGCCGTGTCGGGCGCCAGTCGGCCGAACAGGGCGCGGCAATATTCGAGGATGGTGCGCATCGAGGCGCCGTCGCCGATCTCCTCGGTCACCGGCTTGAACCAGCGCTCGATGCCGCCGTTCAGCTGGTTGTAGTCGAGCGTCTGGTAGTGCGGCTGATGCGGGCCGCGCTCGATCGCGCCCTGCTTGCCCGCGCCGTAGACCGCGAAGCGGCGCCGCCGATAGCGGCCGCCGTCGGCCATGTAGGTGTCGACCTCGAGGTCGTTCCAGCTCTCGGCGAATTGCGGCCAGTCGGCCAGGGTACCGAAGCGCGCCAGGGCGTTGCGCATGTCGGAGGCTTCGACGAAGGCGTAGCCCGCCCGGGCCATCCCGTTGCGGATGCCCGTGGCGTTCTGCAGGCCGGTTCCGATCTCGCTCATGACGACACCGTATCATTTGGATGACGGGCCGCCATATGAGCTAAAGTCGGGGCCGACCCGGAGAAAACCGATGCCTTACGCCAAGACCGACGACGGAGTGAAGCTCTACTACGAGGAAACCGGTAGCGGTGCGCCCGTCGTCTTCGTGCACGAGTTCGCGGCCGACCATCGCTCGTGGGAAATGCAGATGCGCCATTTCGGCCAGCGCTATCGCTGCGTCACCTTTGGCGCGCGGGGCTATCCGCCGTCGGAAGTGCCGGAGAAGCCCGCAAGCTATTCCCAGAACCGCGCCACCGACGACATCCTGGCGGTGATGGATCATCTCAAGATCGCCAAGGCTCATGTCGTTGGCCTGTCGATGGGCGGCTTCGCCACGCTCCATTTCGGCTTCCGCCATCCGACCCGTGCCCTGTCGCTGGTCGTGGCGGGCGTGGGCTATGGCGCGGAGAAGGAGCAGCAGGGCAAGTTCCGCGGCGAGGTCGAGACCGTGGCCAAGACGCTGATGAGCGAGGGCATGGGGACGTTCGCCGGCAAATACGCCTACGGCCCGACGCGCGTGCAGTTCGAGAACAAGGACCCGCGCGGCTTCGCCCAGTTCAAGAAGGAGCTGGGCGAGCACTCGGCGCTCGGATCGGCCAACACCCAGATCGGCGTACAGGGCCAGCGGCCCTCGCTCTACGACCTCTTGGACAAGATGCGCGCCATGACCGTGCCGACCCTCGTGCTCACCGGCGACGAGGACTGGCCATGTCTCGCGCCCTCGGTGCTGATGAAGCGCGAGATCCCCTCGGCCGCCTTGGCCGTGATGCCCAACTGCGGCCACACCATCAACTTGGAGGACCCCGATCTGTTCAATCGGATCGTCGGCGACTTCATCGTCCAGGTCGATTCAGGCCGCTGGCCCAAGCGCGATCCGCGCGCGATGAGCGCGTCGATCACGGGGATGCGGTAGGTCGTCGCTGGGGGCGCGCCACTCCAGTGGCGCGTCTTACTCATGAATCATGATCGCGCCACTGGAGTGGCGCGCCCCCAGCTAAGCCGTCAATCCGCCGTCGCAGACGAACTCCGAGCCGGTCGAGAAGCTCGATTCGTCCGACAGCAGGAACAGGATCATGTTCGCCACCTCCTCGGCCCGGCCGAGGCGGCCGAGCGGATGGAGCTCCTCGAGCCATTGCCGGCCGCTCATGTTGCCGACGTTCTGGTCGAGGCGGGGCGCGATCATCGGCGTGTCGATGTAGCCCGGATGCACCGAGTTGCAGCGGATGTTGTATTTCATCTGCGCGCAATGGAGCGCCACGTGCTTGGTGAGCAGGCGCACCGCGCCCTTGCTGGCGCAGTAGGCCATTGCGTAGGAGGCGCCGCGCAGGCCGAGCACCGAGGAGATGTTGACGATCGAGCCGCCGCCCGACTGCTTCATGGCCGCAACGGCGGCCTTGCAGCCGAGGAAGGTGCCCAGCGAGTTGATGTCGTTGACCCGGCGGTATTCCGCGAGCGTGCAGTCCTCGATCGAGTTGCGCACGCCGATGCCTGCCGCGTTCAGGAGCCCGTGCAGGCCGCCGAACCTGTCGACGGTGGTCGCCACCGCCTTGTTCCAGGCAGCCTCGTCGGTGACGTCGAGCGGGACGAACAGGGCCGCCTCGCCCAGCTCGCTCGGCCAGCGCGCGGCCCTTGGCCTCGTCGCGGTCGGCCAGCACCGCCTTGCCGCCCTCGCGCACGACCAGTCGCGCGGTCTCGGCACCGATTCCCGATGCGCCGCCGCTGATCAGCACCACCTTGTTCTCAAGGCGCGGCAAGCAGCGGCCTCCTCATCAGGCCGGCGGTGATCGCCGCCGTCGGCCGCGATCTCTGCGCCGGTGACGAAGCTCGAGCGATCCGAGGCGAGCCACAGCACGATCTCGCCGATTTCGCCCGGCTCGGCCATGCGCCCGATCGGATGGCGCGTGCCCAGGAACGCCTTGCCGCTGCTCGTGGCCGACCATCTGCCACAGCGGATTGAAGATCGGCGTGTCGACGCCGCCGGGATGAACCGAGTTGCAGCGGATGTCGTATTTCTTGCTCGGCGCAATAGAGCGCCACGCTCTTGCTCAGGAGCCGCACGGCGCCCTTGCTCGCCGTGTAGGCGATCGGGCCCGCGCCGAGCTCGACCAGGCCGGCGATCGAGGAGATGTTGACGATCGAGCCCTTGGGCGCGGGCTTGTCCGGGCCGCGTCTGCTTCATGCCCCGGATGGCGTACTTGCAGCCCAGGAACACGCCTTCCGAATTGACCGCCTGGACCTGCTGCCAGCTTTCGACGTCGGTGCTCTCGACGGTGCCGGGACCGCCCGAGATGCCGGCATTGTTGACCATGATGTCGAGCCGGCCCTCGCTTGCCCAGCACGTCGGCCAGCAGGGCTTGCCAGGACTCCTCGGAGGTGACGTCGTGGCGCACGAAGCGGCCGGCGCCGTGCTTGAATTCCTGCCCTCTCGAGTTCCTGCATGTCGGCGACGACCACGCGCGCACCCTGGCCGGCGAGCAGCGCCGCCGACGCCGCGCCGATGCCCGAGGCGCCGCCGGTGACGATCGCCACCTGTCCGGAAAGTTCATCGCTCATGCTGATTGGCAACATAGCGAGTGCGCGGCAATTGCAGTAGCCTTGAGCGAGGGAGGATCGCATGGCGAAGCTCGCGGGATTTGTCTTGGCGGCGCTGGCAGTGCTGGGCGTCGCGGCGTGCACCACGACGACAGGCGGCCAGGGAGGATATGCAGGAGCAGGACTGCAGCCTGCCGTCGCGCCGCCCGGCATGTCGGCCGCCCAGGGCGCCACCTATTGTTCCAGGCTCTCGCAGACCTACGCCGAGTATGTCGGGACGTGTCGGCGGATATCTCGGTGGCGTGGCCACCGGCGGCGAAGCCGCCGATCTCGACGCCCGGGTAGCCATCGCCGACTGCCAGGACGGCAACTACGCCTCCGGCATCCCGGTGCTGCAGCAGAAGCTGCGCGACGCCCGGGTCACGGTCCCACCGCCGCCATCGGCAGGCTGAGCGTTATCCGCAAAGAAAAGCCCGGGCGGTTGCCCGCCCGGGCTTCACGATACGCTTGCCTGGTTCTCTAGAAGCCGAGCGGCTGGGTGACACGGCTCCAGCGGCCACCCTTGACCTCGGCCAGGAACGAGGAGTTCGCGCCCTGGCGGATCTTGGGGCCGAAATTGACCTCGGGGCCGTTGAAGATGTCGTGATAGCCCTTGATGGCTTCCATGCCCTTCACGAAGCTGTCGAGCGTCAGGTCCTTGCCGGCGTTCTTCAGGCCCTGGTAGGCGAGGTCGGCGGCGACGTAGCCGTAGACCGCGCCGATGTTCGGATCGACGTTGAACTTCTTCTTGTAGGCTTCGACGAAGGCCTTGACCGAGGCCACGTGGCTGTCGACGTAGGGCATCTCGGTGAGGCCCATGCCGTAGAAGCCGTCCATGCCGGGCGCCGCGCCGACGACGAGGTCATAGATCTGCCGCGGAACCCAGGAAATCGACATCGGTCCAGCCGGCCTTGCGCGCCGTCGTGTAGGGCACGATCGAGTCGCGCACGATGGTGCCCATGGCGATCAGGTCGCAGCCGGCCGCGCGCAGCTTGGTGATCGAGGCGGTGAAGTCCTGGTCGGTCGGCTTGTGCGCCGCGGTCGCCACCAGCTTGATGCCGAGCTTCTTGGTCTGCAGTTCGGCGCCCTCCAGGATCTCCTTGCCGAAGTCGGTGTCCTGGTACATCACGCAGATCGCCTTCTTGCCCTTCGTCTTGACGAAGTACTCGATGCCCGCGCGGATCTGGTCGACGTAGGAGGCCGCGCCGTAGAATTTCAGCCGCTCATAGGGCTCGTACATCGAGCGCGCGGCCGACAGCGGGAACAGGTTGGGCACGCCGACGGCGAACTGGTCCTTGAAGCAGGCATTGTTCATGGGCGTGCCGAGCGGCGCCACGAAGGCGAACACCTTGTCGCGGTTGATCAGCTTGTTGCAGGCCTGCACGGCCTTGGGCACCTGATAGCCCTGATCCTCGACGATCACCTTGAGCTTGCGGCCGTTGACGCCGCCTGCCTCGTTGATCTCTTCGAAGCGCATCTTCACGCCGTTCGACGAGGACACGCCGTAGGTCGCGGCCACGCCCGACAGGTCGGTATGCATGCCGAACAACGACTTCCGTCGGCGTGACGCCGCGCGTCTGCGCCGACGCGCCCGCCGCCGTCACAAGCGAGCCGGCCGCCGCGATCGCCACTGCAAGAGCCATTGTCGATTTGTTCATCTTTTCCTCCCTATCCCCGTGGTTGCAACTATAGCGGACTAGCCCGCCTCGGCATACATGCCGTCGATCACCCCGATGTACTTTTCATTCACGAACTTGCGCTTGAGTTTCATCGTCGGCGTGAGCTCGTCGTCCTCGGCGGTGAGCTGCTGCTCGATCAGCCGGAACTTCTTGATCGTCTCGACCCGCGCGAAATTCTGGTTCACCCGCTCGATCTCCGACCAGATCAGGTCGTGCACCTCGCGCGCCCGGCACAGCGAAGTGAAGTCGGTGAACGGCACGTTGCTGTCCTGCGCGTGCTTGGCGACGTTGTCGTAGTCGATCATGATCAGGCACGACAGGAACTTGCGCCGGTCGCCGATTACCACGGCGTCGGAGATGTAGGGCGAGAACTTGAGCTGGTTCTCGATCTCCGAGGGCGTGATGTTCTTGCCTCCCGCGGTGATGATGATGTCCTTCATGCGGTCGGTGATCTTGAGGTAGCCCTCGTTGTCGATGAAGCCGACGTCGCCGGTGTGCAGCCAGCCGTCGCGCAGCGTCTCCGCCGTCTTGTGCGGCTGGTTCAGGTAGCCCATGAAGATGTGCGGGCCCTTGAGCAGGATCTCGCCGTCCGGCGAGATCTTCGTCTCGGTGTGCGGCGCCGTGATGCCGACGGTGCCGAGCTTGATGCGGTCGGGCATGCCGGTCGCCAGGCCGCAATTCTCGGTCTGGCCGTAGACCTCGCGCATGTCGACGCCCAGCGCGCGATACCATTTGATCAGGTCGGGTGCGATCGGCGCGGCCCCGGTGCCGGCGAAGCGGACGCGGTGCATGCCGATGGCGCGCTTGATGTTGTCCAGCACCAGGAAGTCGGCGATGCCGTGCAGCGCCCTCAGGAGGAGCGAGGGACGTTGCGCCCGCCAGCTCCGTTTCGGCCACTTTCAGCCCGATGCCGAGCGCCCACTGGTAGGCCTTGCGGCCGACCCAGGTCGCTTCCTTCATGCGGATGGCGATGCCGGAATAGAAGCGTTCCCAGATGCGCGGCACGGCGAAGAAGGTGGTCGGCGCCACCTCGCGGATGTTCTCGGGCACCGTCTCGGCGCTCTCGGCGAAGTTGGCGATGGCGCCGGATCGCAGCGGCAGGAAGGCGGTGAAGGTGCGCTCGGCGATGTGGCAGAGCGGCAGGAACGCCAGCTGCTCGTCGTCGGTGCCGAGCGGGATGAAGGCGTCGGCGTTGCGCATCTGGAAGACGACGTTGCGGTGCGACAGCATCGCGCCTTTGGCGGGGCCGGTGGTGCCGGATGTGTAGACCAGCAGGGCGAGCTCGTCGGCCTTGGAGCCCGCGACCAGCTCCTCCCACAGGCCGGGATGGGCCGCGTCGTGCGCCCGGCCGAGCGCCAGCAATTCATCGAACGGCATGACCAGCGGGTCGTCGAAATCGCCGAGGCCTTCCATGTCGAAGACGAAGACCTTGGCGATGCCGGGGCAGCGCCCGCGCACCCCGATGAACTTGTCGAGCTGCTCCTCGTTCTCGACGAACAGGAAGCGCGATTGGCTGTCGTTCAGGATGTAGTCGACCTGCTTGGCCGAGTTGGTCGGATAGATGCCGTTGGAGACGCCGCCGGCGCCCATGGTGCCCATGTCGGCGTAAAGCCATTCGGGCACGGTCTCGGCCAGGATCGACACGGCCTCGCCGCGCTCGAGGCCGAGCTTGACCAGGCCCATGCCCGTCCAGCGCGCGCGCTCGCCGTATTCGCGCCAGGTGGTGGCGCGCCAGATGCCGAGGTCCTTTTCGCGAAAGGCGGTGCGGTTGTCGCGCGCCTTCACCTGGTGCCAGAACAGCTTGGGAATCGTGTCGCAGCCTTCGATTTCGATGCGTTCGTCGGGCCTCCAGCATCGCTTGCTCCCTCATCTCCCGGTCTCTCCGTCATCGCCAGGTCTTGCGCTTCTTCCAGCGCCGCTGTCCACGCGCGCCCTGTTCCTTGATGCCGAGATAGAACTCCTTGATGTCTTCCTTTTGCATCAGCCGCGCGCAGGTGTCGGCCATGACGATGCGGCCGACCTCGAGCACGTAGCCGAAATCGGCCGTCTGCAGCGCCATGTTGGCGTTCTGCTCGACCAGCAGGATGGTGACGCCGCAACTCGCGGTTGATGCGCACGACGATGTCGAAGATGTCCTTGACCAGCTTGGGCGACAGTCCGAGCGACGGCTCGTCGAGCAGCATCAGCCGGGGCCGCGCCATCAGCGCGCGGCTGATCGACAGCATCTGCTGCTCGCCGCCCGACAGCGACCCCGCGCGCTGGTCGGCGCGCTCGCGCAGCACCGGGAAATAGCCGAACACCGCCTCGAGGTCCTGGGCGACGCCGTCGGCGTCGCGCCGCGTGTAGGCGCCCATGCGCAGGTTCTCGCGCACGCTCAGGAACGGAAAGACCTCGCGGCCCTCCGGGCACGTGGCTGATGCCGAGCCGCATCACCTTGTCGGGGTCCATGCGCTGGATCTCGCGGCCTTCGAAGACGACGCTGCCCTTCTGCGGGTCCATCACCCCGCACACGGTCTTGAGCACGGTGGTCTTGCCCGCGCCGTTGGCGCCCAGGATGGTGACGATGCCGCCTTTGGGGACTTCGAAGGAGACGCCGCGAATGGCCATGATCGGCCCGTAGTAGGTCTCGATGTTGCTGACCTTGAGGATGGGCTCGGCGGTCATGGCTGCTCTCAGCCTGCTCGCCTCTCCGCCCGCGTCATCGCTGGGAGAGGAGTGGACCGCGCGTAGCGCGGAGAGGGTCATGGGCATCAGCGCCTGCACCAGATCCGCTCGTGCTTTTGAAGCGCCCCTCACGCTCCCGCTTCGCAATGGACACCTCCCCTCGCTGCGCGGCGGAGAGGGACGATGAGTGGCATGTCTAGCATCACATCCTCATCCTCCCAGATAGGCGCGGATGACTTCGGGATGGGCCTGAACCTCGGCCGGCGTGCCCATGGCGAGCGGCCGGCCGTAGTTCAGCGCCAGGACCCGGTCGGATACCGCCGAGACCAGGCTCATGTCGTGCTCGACCATCAGGACGGTGATGCCGAGCAGATCGCGGATGTCCTGGATCCAGAAGGCCATGTCCTCCGTCTCCTCGACGTTGAGGCCGGACGACGGCTCGTCGAGCAGCAGCAGGCGGGGATCGGTGCAGAGCGCGCGCGCCAGCTCCGTCACCTTGCGCACGCCGTAGGGCAGGTTGACGATCAGGCTGTCGCGGTACTGCTGCAGGTCGAGGAAGTCGATGGCCTTCTCCACCGCCTCGCGATGCTCGAGCTCCATGCGCCGCACCGACGGCAGGAACAGCAGCTCCGAGAAGAAGTCCCGACTTCTTGTGGGCATGGCGGGCGAGCAGCAGGTTCTGCAGGAGCGTGGCATGCTCGAACAGCTCGATGTTCTGGAAGGTACGGGCGATGCCGAGTGCCGCGATCTGGTGCGGCGGCACGTTGGTGATGTCGGTGCCGTTGAAGCTGAGCCGGCCCGCGGTCGGCTCGTAGATGCGGCTCACCAGGTTGAAGATGGTGGTCTTGCCCGCGCCGTTGGGGCCGATGATGGTGAAGACCTCGCCCTGCTCGACGGCGAAGCTCACGCCGTCGACGGCGCGGATGCCGCCGAAGTGGATCGAGAGCTGGTCGGCCTCGAAGAAGCTCATCGCAGCCGCTCCGACCGCATGTAGCTCTTCTGCCGCTTGAAGGTCGCGCTCTTGTACATCGGGAAAGTCGAGAAGAAGAGCCTGATCTTGAGCCATCGTCCGTAGATGCCGAGCGGCTCGAGCAGGATCACCAGCACCAGGATGAGGCCGAAGATGCCGGCCTCGACCCCGGGCTTGCGGAGGAAGTTGCCGATCAGCTCGCCCAGCACGCCGATCGGCGCGATGCCGGAGGACGCTGCCATTTGGGCCATGCTGTCAGGGATCGAATCGCGCAGGATGGCGATCGTCGGCGGCAGCAGCGCCACGAAGATGGCGCCGAACACCGCGCCGTGCAGCGAGCCCAGCCCGCCCACGATCACCAGCAGCAGGAACTGGATGGACAGCAGGATGGTGAAGATGTCGGGCGCCAGATAGGCGATCTTGTGGGCGAACAGCGCGCCCGCCAGCCCCATCAGCGCCGCCGAGTAGGCGAAGGCCATCGACTTGTAGATCGCCAGGTTCACGCCCATCGACTGGGCGGCGATCTCGCTGTCGCGGATGGCGATCCAGGCGCGGCCGGTGGGCGAGCGCAGAAGGTTGCGCGTCAGCCACAGCGCCAGCACCAGGAAGAACAGACAGAGGTAGTAGAACGACCGGTCGTCCTCGAAGGGGACGCCGAAAATGACGGGCTTGGCCACCGGCATGCCGGCGAAGCCGTTGGTCACCGACTCCCAGCGGCTGAACACCTCCTGGATGATCACCGCGAAGGCGAGCGTCGCGATGGCGAGGTAGATGCCGGTCATGCGCAAGGCCGGCAGGCCGACGACGAGGCCGCTCGCGGTGGTGATCAGCACGGCCAGCGTCAGCGACACGACCCACGGCACGCCGTGCTGCAAGAAGAAGGCGTGGGCGTAGGCGCCGATGCCGAGGAAGGCAGCATGCCCCAGCGAGATCAGGCCGGTATAGCCGACCAGCACCATCAGCGAGACGCCGCCGATGGCGTAGATGAACACCCAGGTTGTCTCGCCGACATAGTACTCGGAGAGCAGCGCCGGCAGGGCGAGCGCGGCCACGGCCAAAAGCCCGTACCAGAAGGCGGCGACCTTGTCGCGGAACAGGCTGATGTCCTGACTGTAGGACGTCTTGAACAGGAAGCGCATGGCCGCGCCTACACTTTCTTGCGGGTCAAGGCGCCGAACAGGCCCTGCGGCCGCACCGCCAGCATGACCAGCAGGACGATGTAGGGCGCCGTGTCCTTGAAGCCGTCGGGGAGGGTGGCGCCGGCATAGAGCTCGATGAGGCCGATCACGATGCCGCCGACCACCGCGCCCGGAATCGAGCCGAAGCCGCCCAGCACGGCCGCGGCGAAGGCTTTCAGGGCGACGGCGAGGCCCATGTTGATGTCGATCAGGGTCACCGGGGCCAGCAGCACGCCGGCGGCGGCCGCCACGCCTGCCGAGATCGCCCAGATCAGCGAGAAGATCATCTTCACCGGGATGCCCATGTAGTAGGCGGCGAGCTGGTTCTGCGAGGTCGCCTGCATGGCGACGCCGAGGCGTGTGTGATTGAAGAAGGCGTAGAGCGCGCCGCACAGGATCAGCGTGCCGATGATGATCGACAGGTACTGATGGCTGAGCGTGACGCCGCCGACGGTCGTGACGCCGCCGAACGGCGTCGGCAAGGTGTAGATCTCCGAGCCCCAGGTGACGCTGGCGAAGGTGCGGAACATGGAGCCGAGCCCGATCGTCAGCATGACGACGGCGAATTGGGGCTGGCCGATCACCTGGCGCAGCACCACCCTGTCGAGCAGCGCGCCGAACGCGCCGATCGTCACCACGGCGATCCCGAAGGCGAGCCAGTAGTCGAGCCCCCACCAGATCACCGCCATGTAGGCGACGAAGGCGCCCAGCATGAGGAGATCGCCCTGGGCGAAGTTGACCAGCTCGGTCGCCTTGTAGATCAGCACGAATCCCAACGCGACCAGGCCGTAGATACAACCAACCGCCAGCCCGTTGAGGGTGAGTTGAAGAAAGGTAACCAGTTTCCGTCCCCTACGTCGGGCGGTCTGTCGCCGCCGCGTTGCCTGCAAATATGAACGGCTGTTCAGCGCTGTCAACGCGCTATGCGATGATCTTATAAAGTGTAACAACCGGCCCGAAGGAGGCCCCGATGGCCGCTGTCGATTCACCCCAGCCGCATTTGCCGGATTTCGTGCCGCCCAGCCCGTTCTACAGCGCGGAGCACGAAGCCTTCAGGCAGACGGTCCGCCGCTTCGTCGACCGCGAGATCATGCCCCACGTCGACCAGTGGGACGAGGCCGAGGAATTTCCCCGCGCGCTGTACAAAAAAGCGGCAGCCGCCGGCCTGCTGCAGCTGGGCTTTCCCGAAGAATATGGCGGCGTGCCGACCGACCCGTTCTTCGGCATCATCAAGGCCTGGGAAATGGCGCGCCACGCCAGCGGCGGGGTGAATGCCAGCCTCAACAGCCACACGATCGGCGCGCCGCCGATCGCGGCACTCGGGCCGGAATGGATGAAGCGCAAGGTCCTGCCCGAGGTGCTGGCCGGCGAGAAGATCAGCGCGCTCGCGATCACCGAGCCGTCGGGCGGCTCCGACGTCGCCAACCTCAGGACCACGGCGCGTCGCGAGGGCGACCACTACGTCGTCAACGGCTCCAAGATGTTCATCACCTCCGGCATGCGCGCCGACTATTACACCGTGGCGGTGCGCACCGGCGGGCCGGGCGCCGGCGGCGTCTCGCTGCTGCTGATCGAGCGCGACCGCGAGGGCTTCGGGCGCACCAAGCTCAAGAAGATGGGCTGGTGGGCGTCCGACACCGCCCAGCTCTTCTTCGACGATGTGAAGGTGCCGGCTGACAACCTGATCGGCCAGGAGAACAAGGGCTTCATCGGCATCATGCTGAACTTCAACCAGGAGCGGCTCGGCATGTCGGCCGGCGCCTGCGGCTACGCCAAGGTCTGCCTCGACGAGGCGATCGCCTACGCCCGTGAGCGGCACACCTTCGGCAAGCCGCTGGTCGCCAACCAGGTCGTGCGCCACCGCCTGGTCGACATGGCGATGCGCATCAACGCGGTGAAGTCGACGCTCGAGCTCCTGACGTGGCGGGTCGGGCAGGGCGAGAAGCCGGTGGCCGAGATCTGCATGCTGAAGAACCTCGCGACCTCGACCCTGGAATTCTGCGCCAACGAGGCGATGCAGGTCTTCGGCGGCGCCGGCTACCTGCGCGGCGCCAAGGTCGAGCGCATCTATCGCGAGACCAAGGTGATGTCGATCGGCGGCGGCTCGGTCGAGATCATGAAGGATCTCGCCGCGCGGCAAATGGGATTATAGGACAGACTATGGTCAGCTTGCCCGCCGATCGCGAGGCGCGCCTCGCGCTCTTCCAGAAGTGGTTCTCCGACACCATCCCGCACAGCAAGGCGCTCGGCCTCAAGGTCATCGACGCGCGCCGCGGCTTCGCCTCCATGCGGCTGGAGTGGCGCGAAGAGCTGGTCGGCAATCCCGAGACCGGCGTGCTGGCGGGCGGTCCGCTGACCGCCATGCTCGACGGCTGCTGCGGCATGTCGGTGGCGACCATGCTGACGAATCCCATGCCCTTCGCCACGCTCGACCTGCGCATCGACTACGCCAAGCCCGCGACGCCCGGCCAGGCGGTGATCGCCGAGGCAGAATGCTACCGCATCACCCACTCGGTCGCCTTCACCCGCGCTTTTGCCCATCACGGCGACGCCAAGGACCCGATCGCCGCCGCCGCCGGCACCTTCATGCTCGGCACCAAGGGCAAGGTGACGCGCGGCCAATTCATCGGCCAAGAGGCGATCGGCGCCGAGATCAAGCCATGAGCTCGCTACTCGAGCGCCTGGCGGAGGTGCGCAAGTCGGGCGACGTGGCCCGCCTCGCCGAAGCGATCCCCTATGCCCGCTGGATGCAGATCGCACCGGAGAACGGCACCGGCGAGCTGCTCACCCGCATGCGCTATCACGACGACCTGATCGGCAACACATTCCTGCCGGCGATCCATGGCGGCACGCTGGGCGCCATGCTGGAGATGGCGGCGATCTTCCACCTGCTGTGGGAGACCGAGACCGAGACGGTGCCCAAGATCGTCAACATCACCGTCGATTATCTGCGCTCGGCGCGGCCGGTCGATGTCATCGCCGCGGCCAAGGTGACCAAGCAGGGACGCCGCATGGTCAACGTCTTCGCCGAAGCCTGGCAGGACGACCGCTCCAAGCCGGTCGCCACCGCCAACGCGCATTTCCTGGTGAAGTCGTCCGACGACGCCCCGCCGTCGCTGTAGCGTATCGACGTCATCAGCCTCCCCCGTCTTACGGGAGCTTTGCAGAAAGGGTTGGTTTGTCGGGAGCGCAGTCCTGGAGTTGGCCGGAAGGGCTGCGTCGAGAGGCAATTGGGCGCTGGCGAGCAGTTGGCCCGGGTTGGCGATGGTTGTCATGGCGCGAGGACGAGGGCTCGTCGCAGGTTGATGGCGACGCAGGCCATCAGCAGGTCTGTGCGATTGCGCTGCAGGGTGAGGTATCGCGCCCGGTGGTGTCGATAGTGACGCTTGAGCACCGCGAACAGTGTCTCGACACGGCCGCGCACCCGGGCGATGGCGCGATTGCGGCGCTGCGACCAGATCGAAGGCCGATGGTGCTTGTTGCCGCGGCGGCAGATGCGGTTCTTGATGCCGGCCGCCGCCAAGCGGGCGCGTCTGGCGTGGCTGTCGTAGGCCTTGTCGGCCCAGACCTCGCCTTCGTCGCCCAGCACAAGATCGTCGGCCACGACGGTGTCGTTGACGCTGGCCGGGGTGAACAGGACGCGGCGGACCAGACCCGATCCGCGGTCGACCGCGAGGTGCGCCTTGTAGCCGAAGAAGCGGACTGCGCCGCGCTTGGTCCAGTCGGCATCGGGCTCGCGAGGCGTTCGGACCAGCCGGCTGGCGCCCGGCTCAACCTCCTCCTTGGCGGCCGGTCGGGGCGGCTGGGACTGGGCTGCAACCAGGCTGGCGTCGACCAAGGTGCCTTGCCGGACGATCAGGCCTTGAGCATCGAGTTGGCTGTTCACCGCCTCCAGCACCGCCTGATCCAAGCCCAGGTGAGCCAACGCCTGGCGAAAGCGCCACAGGGTCGCGGTCCGGCGCCGCCTCGTCACCGGACAAGCCGACGAAGCGGCGGAACGACATGCGGTCGAGCAGCGCTTCCTCAAGTCCTGGGTCGGACAGCCCGTACCATTGTTGCAGCAACAGCGCCTTGGTCATCATCAGAGCCGGGTAAGGCGGCGCTCCTCGCTCGCCCGACCGAAGACGCGCCACGGCCGCCTCGACCGGACGCCAATCGATCCGCTCCGAGATCGCCTCAAGCCGCACGTTCCGACCGACCGACGGATGAAGGAAGGCTTCAGCCATTCCTGCCTGCGAGCCTCGTACCGACATCCCGCTAGACCTCCTGCGCTTCACTCAAGAGAATCACAGAACGTCCGTTACGCAAAGCTCCCGTCATACGGGGGAGGCATATGAATTCAACGCCCCAGCCTCAAGACAGCGGATGGGCGAGGTCGACGCCGTAGCGCTTGGCGTTCTTCGCCATGTAGGCGTCGCGCGAATCGACCGGCTCGCCCTGCAGCGCCGCGCTCACCATGTCGAGATAGGTGTGCCAGCCCATGGCGTTCAGCTTCACGAAGCGCTCGAGCACGGGCAGGTGCTCGAGGGTGAGCGCCACGTCGTTGCCGGACGGGCTCAGCGTCAGGATCAGGTAGGATTCGGGGTAGGGCGAGACGGCGTCGCCGGGATTGAACACGTTCCAGCTGTAGGCGAGCCGGCGCGGCGGATCCCACTGCGTGACCGTGCCCCGGATATGGCCACCCATCAGCTCGACCTTGCCGCCGAGCTGAGGCTCGATGCTGCCCGCGCCGTACCAGCCCTGCAGCCACCGTGTGTCGGTCAGCACCGCCCAGACCTTCTCGGCCGGCCCCGGCAGCACACGGTCGAAGCGCACCATATGCGCATGTGTGAATTGCGCGTCTTGGCTCATGTACTTTCCCGGCTGTTGCAGTAAAGAACGCCCGGCATGGATTACAATTCCCTCAAGACAGAGCGCGACGACACGGTGCGCGACGGCGCCAGCTTCGATTCCTATCGCCGGCCGGGCGACCTGATCGATTCAGAGCACCCTAAAATCGTGGCCTATGCAAGGCGCGTGGCGGGTGAGGGCAGCGAACGCGACAAGGCGCTTCGGCTTTATTACGCGGTGCGCGACGATCTGCGCTACGACCCCTACAACACGCCGATGACGCGCGAGGCCTACCGCGCCAGCACGACGCTGGCCGCCGGGCATGGTTATTGCGTCAACAAGGCCGGGCTGATGGCCGCGGTGTGCCGCGCCGTCGGCATCCCGGCCCGCGTCGGCTACGCCGACGTGCGCAATCATATGACGACCAAGCGGCTTTCCGACCTGATGGGCAGCGATATCTTCTTCTATCACGGTTACACCGAGGTCTGGCTCGACGGGCGCTGGCTCAAGGCCACGCCCGCCTTCAACAAGGAGCTGACCGAGCGTTTCGGCCTCAGGCCCCTGGAGTGGGACGCCGAGAGCGATTCGATCTATCACCCGTTCGACTTGGGCGGCCGGCGTCACATGGAATACCTCGCCTATCGCGGCGTCTTCGCCGACATCCCCTTCGAGGAGATCCGCGACGCGTTCCGCCATTACTATCCCCGCATGACGCGTGCGCAGGAGGATATGACGCTGGGCGGCCTGGGCGGCGATTTCGGCGCAGAAGGTGCGTTGGAAGCAACCAGGAAGTGAGTCTCGTTCCGCGTTCCGCCGGCTACGTCGCCCTGTTGGTGGCGTTGGGCAGCTTCGGCCCGCTCACCATGAGCATCTACACGCCCGTCATGCCCGCCGTCGGCGCCGATCTCGGCGCCGGCGCCGACAGCGTGAAGCTCACGCTGACGACCTACATGCTGGCCTTCGCCGTGGGCCAGCTCTTCTACGGCCCGCTGAGCGACCGCTACGGTCGCCGACCGGTGCTGCTGGGCGGCCTGGCCTTCTTCATCCTCGCCACCTTTGCCTGCTCCTTTGCGCCCTCGATCGGCGGCCTGATCGGCCTGCGCGTCCTGCAGGGGCTGGGTGCTGCGTCCGGCTCGGTGCTCGGCCGCGCCCTCACACGCGACGCCTACACGTTCAAGGAAATGCCGCTGGTGATGAGCTGGATCTCGCTCGGCCAGAACATCGCGCCGTCGCTCGCGCCGACGCTGGGCGGTTTCCTGGGCGAATGGGCGGGCTGGCGCGCGACCTTCTGGTTCGTCGGCGCCTTCGGCATCATCCTGCTGGTCGTCACGCTGGTCGGTCTGCGCGAGACCAACAAGTACCGCAGCGACAGCATCCATTTCGGCAACCTGCTGCGCGGCTCGGGCGAGATGCTGCGCGACCGGCGGTTTCTCGGCAACGTGCTGACCCTGGGCTTCGCCTTCGCCATCAACTTCGGCATGCTGGCCGGCGTCCCCTTCATCCTGCAGGAAAGCCTGGGATTTTCGCCGCGCGAGTTCGGCCTGATCGTCCTGCTCTCGGTCGGCGGCTTCACCGCGGGCACCTTCGTCAACAATCGCCTGGTCGGCCGCGTCGCACCCATCGCCATCATGCGCGCCGCGGGCTGGTTCCACGTCGCGGCGCTATCGGTCATGGCGGTCCTGTCGCTGTCCGGCATCCTCACCTGGTGGGCGATCATCGGCCCGCACATGGTGCTGAGCTTCGGCACCGGGATGATCGTGTCCAATGCCAATGCCGGCGCCGTCGGCATGTTTCCCAAGCTCGCCGGCACCGCCTCGTCGCTGGCCGGCCTGGCGCAGATGGGCATGGGCGCCATGGGCACGGTGGCGGTGGCGATCCTGACCCTGGTCGGCAGCCGCTACGTCGCCATGCCCCTGGTGATCGGCCTGATGCCGTTCGCGCTCCTGACGGTGCTGAGCGCACGGCTGCTGAGCGCGCCGCGCCGGCCGGCGGTCAGCCTGCCCGGCTGATGATCTCGGTGGGCGCGAAGACGCCGCGCTCGAGCATGGCCATCATGTTGGCCACCTTCTGGGGGGCCGTCGGCGCCCATCACGATCTGCAGACCGGGCGCCGGCGGGCCGCCCTGCGCCATGCGTTGGCGCATCTGGCGGAAGAATTCCACGGCGAAGTCGCGGCGGCTGCGTTCCTTGTCGACCCTGAAGCCCGCTTCGGCCAGTAGCCGCTTGTAGGCAACCGGCAGTGTCGATGAAGTTCGTCTCCGCGGCGGTCGACCACGGCACCGGATAGGTGAATTCGCCGTCGCTTTCGCGCATGACGTCGTAGATCGCGAAGACGCCGCCGGGCTTCAGCACGCGGCGGATCTCGGCGAAGGCAGCCTTCTTGTCGGCGATGTTCATGCCGACATGCAGCATGTAGGCGCCGTCGAACGTGGCGTCGGCGAAGGGCAGGGCGGTTGCGCTGGCCTGCCGGTAGGACACCGCGCCGCCCAGGCCGACACGCCGCGACATCCGCTCGGCCACCTCGACATATTCCGGCGTGAGGTCGATGCCGTCGATCCGCCAGCCGCGCTCCTGCGCGAGAGTGCGCGACGGGCCGCCAATGCCCGATCCGATGTCGAGGACGTGCACGCCGCGCGGCAGGTCGAGTTGCGCGGCGAGGTCGAGGGTCGCCTGCCGGCCGCCGATGTGGAACTCATCGATCGGCGCCAGGTCGGCGAGGGTGAGCTTGTCCGGATCCTTTCCGGCCGCTTTCAAGGCGGAGAGGATCGCCTCGTCCAGCGCGCCGTGTCCGTAGTGTCGGGTAATGTCGTGGTCGACGGTCATCGGACGCTCCGGTTTCGCCCGGCAAAGCCTAGCACGGCTCGCGGTGCGATGTAGCGGTAACGAGGCTTTCCGCCGTCGACCGACCTGATGTACATGCTCCCCTGGAGATCGTGGAGAGAGGGATCGGACGATGGCGAACATGATGAAGGACAAGGTCGTGCTGGTCACCGGCGCCGGCGGCGGCATCGGGCGCGAGATGGCGCTGCTGGCGGCCAGGGAAGGCGCCAAGGTGGTGGTGAACGACCTGGGCGGCGCGGTCGACGGCGAGGGCGGCGGCAGCACGACGCCGGCGCAGAAGGTCTGCGACGAGATCGCCGCGGCCGGCGGCAAGGCGGTGCCCAACGGCGACAGCGTGGCCGATCCGGCCGGCGCCGAGCGCATGGTCAAGACGGCGGTCGAGAATTTCGGCAAGATCGACGGCGTCATCAACAATGCCGGCATCCTGCGCGACCGCATCTTCCATCGCATGAGCCATGTCGACTGGAAGATGGTGATCGACGTCCATCTGAACGGCGCCTTCAACGTCAGCCGCGCCGCCGCCAATTACTTCAAGGAGCAGAAGTCGGGCGCCTTCGTGCACTTCACCTCGACCTCGGGCCTCGTCGGCAATTTCGGCCAGGCCAACTACTCGGCGGCCAAGATGGGCATCGTCGGCCTGTCGCGCTCGATCGCGCTCGACATGGCGGCGTTCAACGTCCGCTCCAACTGCATCTCGCCCTTCGCCTGGACGCGCATGATCGGCACCATCCCGGCCGACACCGAGGCGCAGAAGGCGCGCCTCGAGCGCTCCAAGAAGATGACGCCGGCCAAGATCGCGCCCATGGCGGTGTTCCTGCTGAGCGACGCCGCCGAGGGCGTCAGCTCGCAGATCTTCGGCGTGCGCATGAACGAGATCATGCTGTTCAACGCCAACCGCCCGGTGCGCTCGGTGCACAATTCCGAGGGCTGGACCCTGGAAGCGATCGCCGAGCAGGCGGTGCCGTCGATGAAGTCCTATTTCACCGACATGAAACGTTCGCCCGAGTACTTCACCTGGGATCCGGTGTGATTTGCCCTTTGCCTCATCCTGAGGAGCGGCCGCAGCCGCGTCTCGAAGGATGGGAACAGGCACCGCGTTTGATGCCATGCTTCGAGACGGCCGCTTCGCGGCCTCCTCAGCATGAGGTCGTTGCGACAAGAGTTGGAAGGCAACTGCCAATGGCCGAACTGAAGAACGAACCGAAGATCGACCCCCAGGAAGTCCTCGAGGGAATCGTCGAGTGGGTGACGATCGAAAGCCCGAGCCACGACGCCAAGGCGGTCAATGGCGTGGTCGACAAGGTCGAGAGCCAGTTCCGCGACCTGGGCCTTGCGCTCGACCGCACGCCGGGCGTCGACGGCTTCGGCGACATCCTCGAATGCAGGACGCCGCCGCAGATGAGCCAAAGCGAGGGCAAGGGCATCCTGGTGCTGGCGCATCTCGATACCGTGCATCCCATCGGCATGATCGAGAAGGACCTCAAGATCCGCCAGGAGGGCGACAGCGTCTTCGGGCCGGGCATCTACGACATGAAGGCGGGCGGCTACATCGCCTACTATGCGCTGCGCCACCTGATCCGCCAGGGCAAGAAGACCAGGCTGCCGGTCACCTTCCTGTTCATCCCCGAGGAGGAGGTCGGCAGCCCGACCTCGCGCGCCCGCATCGAGGCCGCCGCGAAGGGCCACAAGTACTGCCTGGTCATGGAGCCCGGCCGCGACGGCGACAAGGTCGTGACCTCGCGCAAGGGCGTCGGCCGCTTCGTCATGACGGTCAAGGGCCGCGCCTCGCATGCCGGCGTCCGCCACGAGGACGGCCGCAGCGCCATCCTCGAGATGGCCAAACAGATCCTGCGCATCGAGGGCAAGACCGACTATGCGCGCGGCATCACCTGCAATGTCGGGCTGGTCAGCGGCGGCACGGGCGTCAACGTCGTGCTCGGCCGAATGCACGGCCGAGATCGACCTGCGCGTGCCCAGCCAGCAGCTCGCCGAGGAGATGACGCACTGGTTCCTCGGCCTCGAGCCGATCGGCACCGATGTCGAGGTGACGGTGAGCGGCGGCATGAACCGGCCGCCCTACCAGAAGGACGCCGGCATCGCCGATCTGTTCGGCAAGGCGCAGGCGATCTATCGCGAGATCGGCAAGGAACTTGAACGACGTGCCGCTGACCGGCGGCGGCAGCGACGGCAACTTCACCGCCGCGCTCGGCATCCCGACGCTCGACGGGCTGGGCGCCGACGGCAAGGGCGCCCATGCCGCCTACGAGCAGATCTACTTCTCCTCGCTGGTGCCGCGCACCTATCTCTGCGCCCGGCTGCTGGAGACGCTGGAATAGCGATACCGACCGGCTTCAGCCCGCGAGCGGCGTCGCATAGCCTGCAACCAGCTTGACGAGGTCGGCCTGCCGCGTGGCGCCGGTCTTTTCGAACAGGCGGTTGACGTGCGTCCTCACCGTGGTGTCGGCGACGCCGAACGCCGTGGCGACTTGCGGTATGCCGCCGATTTCGGTGATGGCGAGCAGGACGCGCAGCTCGGTCGGCGTCAGCTTGAACGTCTCGCCGATCACCTGGGAGGCCGACGAGGCGACCACGGCGGCCCGGCGCACGAACAGGGCGGCGGCCGCCGCACGATCGATGCCGGCGCGGCGGCGCGCGCCTGACGTCAGGGGCAGCGCATGGGCGACGTATCGTCTCGCCGTCCTTTCCGGTCAGCGACAGGGCGATTCCCTTGATCCCCACGGCGGCGTCGCCCCGGCCCGCGGAGGCAAAGACGTCCCGCAACGTCCGCTGGACTCGTGCATTGGCGGCCGCCAGCCGCCCGCCGGCGCAACCCAGCACATCGCCGTCGTCAAGAAGGGCCCGGCCGGCCGCATTGGCGTGAATGAGGCGTCCGTCGGCGTCGACCAGATACATGCCTGTGCTCGAGCCCGTCGATGGCATCGATGAAGGTCGCGACTTCGCCTGCCTTGAACTCGAACATCCTGCCGATCAGGACGGCACGCCTGATGTGCGGAGCGATCAATCGCATTTGCCGGCGCGCCCGCTCATCGACAAGGCCGTTTCGCTCGTGGCGGAACACGCCGAATATGGCCGAGCTGATGGTCGTCCGGTCGAGAACGGCGCTGATGAAATCGACGATGCCCTGGGGCTGTGCCCATTGCCGATACAGTTCGGTCCGGCGGAGCTCGCCGGAAAGGGATCAGGTCCGTGGTCGCGATCGGCTGCTCGATGTCGCCGAGAAAGTGCGGCTCGGCGGCTGTATAGATCGGTTCGAACAGGGCGACCGGCAGCCTCTCAAATCCGAACTCGTGCTGGGCGACGGCGTTGCGCGCACCGACGTCCTTGCAGATGAGCGCGGCCCCGCTGCCGCCGACGAAATAGGCCGCCCGCTCGATGGCGCCCTCCCAAAGGGAAGGGTCGATGGCGGCATCGTAGAGGACGCCGATCAGGTCGCTCAGTCGCTGCGGATGATCGGGACTGCGGGCCGATGCAACGACCGGCACTGGTCTCAGACGTGACGCTGCATTCATTTCAGAACAGGCCTGCCTGCGGGGCATCCAGGGAAGCCGACCCCTACAATACCGGGCAGGGTGGTGCATCCTGCAATCGGAGGAGGACCCCTAAGCGGTGGCGGGATATGGACAGCGCCGGAGCCGCGAACGGCGCGCCCGTCGGCAGGCGCCAGCACGCAAGCGGGCAAACCACGGCACCGTAGACCAGGACAAACCTGCAACTCATCGGATCGCTCCTGCCGCTCAGGCGCTGGCCGCGGCAAGCCGCCCCTCCCACCCGTGCAGGATCATCGCAAGCGGCGATGCCACGGCCAGCACGATCGCCAGCCCAAGCGCCGGATCGCTCGAGACGACCGCTGCGAGCAAGGCGCCGCAGGCCGCTCCCGCCATTTGTGCGAAGCCGAACAGGGCTGCCGCGACTCCGGCCTTGTCGCCGAAGGGCGACAGTGCCGCCGCGCTCGACAGCGGGCTGGCGATGCCCAGGCCGGACACGAATATCGCCGCGCCGGCCATGAACGGCAGGACCGCGTTGCTCGCGACCAGCACGGCCAGGAGAAGCGCCAGGGCGCCGGTGACCGAGACTCCCAGGCCGACCAGCGTTGCGCGATAGAAGCCGAGCCCTGCCGACAGGCGTGGCGCCAGCATGCTGGCCGCGAACACCACCACGACGACGGCGGCGAACAGCAGGCCGAGCGCCACGGGCGAGAATTCGAAATGTTCGAGGAACACGCGCGGCGCCGCCGAGAAAACGGCGAACAGGCCGGCCATCAGGAGGCTCGAGGTCCGGGCCGGCACGACGAACCTGGCATCCCGGAGCAGGCCCAGATAGGAAGCGCCCACCGCGCGGGGATTCACGGAACCGTTGGCGGACCCGTTGGTTTCACCGATGAAAATGACATAGGCCAGCAGGGCGCCGGTTGCGAAAAGAGCCACGAAGGCGAACTCCGATCGCCAGCCCAGGAAATGATCGAGCGCGCTGCCGACCAGGGGCGAAAGGCCGGGCGCGGCGGCGGTGGCGATCGTGATCGCTGCCATGATCTTGGCCAGCGCCTGTCCGTCGAACAGATCTCGTGCAATCGCCCGCGAAAGCACGGTGGCGGCGCATGTCCCGGCTGCCTGTATCGCCCGGCCAACCAGCAGGCTCGCAAGGTCGCCGGCGAACGCGCACCAGATCGTGCCGGACACGAAGAGGAAAAGCCCGGCCAGCACCGGTATTTGCCGGCCGAACCGGTCCGACAACGGCCCGACGATCAATTGTCCGACGGCAAAGATCGCGAGAAAGACCGAGATCGTCGACGTGATGGCGGCACTCGATACGTGCAGGTCGGCCGCCATGGTCGTGAGCGAGGGCAGAAAGATGTTGGTGGCCAGCATTCCCGTGGCGGCAAACGCGCAAATCACGGCGGTGGAGGCAGCCCTTGATCTGCCTTTGCTCGCGGGCCCGCCAATGCGGTCCCGGGAGCGCTCAATTCCTTCGAGCATGATGCCAATCTCCGTTGCGTCGCTTGCGTCGGTTTCGGTATGGCGCCGCGAGACAGGCGCGCCTCTCCGGTGCAGCCTGTCGGCCGCCGGCGAAATTGATAGCGATCGCGCACGAAACCCGCGTCCTCCGAACCGGGGAGACGGCGAGGCGTTTCGGCCTGGCCTGAAACGCAAGGGGACAGCCCCGGGAAAGGCAGGATGAGGCACCGCAGCCTGCCGCGAACGGTGGCGCAGCAGACCAGCCCTCGTCACAGGCTGCGGTGGTGCCTTGGTCGGCGGCGAGCGGCGGGCCGGCGACTCGGCGCGTCCTCGCGGCCCTGTTCGGGCGCGAGGCGTTGCCGCTCTATTTCTTGAGGTTGGCGGCCAGGAACTTGGCCGCCTCGGCCTCCGCCTCCTGATCCACCTTGGCGTCGTACCTGAGCGGCAGGTTGAACTTCTTGCCGAGCTCGGTGGCTTCCGGATTGGTGAAGGCGTGCACGGCGCCGGGATACTCGACGATCCGGTAGTCGGTCTTCGCCGCGTCGAAATCCTTCTTGAGCGCGTCGTACTGCTCGCGCTTCACGAAGGGATCGTCCGCGCCGTTCAGGATGAGGACCTTCGCCTTGACGGTGCCCGGCGCCGGCGCCGGGGTGTTGAGGCCAAGCGATGCATGAAAGCCGGCAACGGCTGCGAGGTCGGCGCCGGAGCGCGCCATGTTCAGCACGACCGCGCCGCCGAAACAGTAGCCGACGGCGCCGATGCGCTGGGGGTTGACCGTGGCCTGCTTGGCGAGCTGCTCGCGCGCGGCGTTGAAGCGCTTTTCCATCACCGCCGGGTTCTTCATCACCGAACCCGAGAGCGCCCCGGCGTCCTTCGGGTTGTCGGCGGTCTTGGCGTCGCCGAACATGTCGGCAATGAAGACGGTGTAGCCCTGCTGCGCGAACGCCCGCGCCTGGTTATGCATGTGCTTGGTGATGCCCCACCATTCGTGCACCATGACGATGCCGGGTCGCTTGCCCTGGATGGCGTCGTCGTACACGACGAAGCCCTTCAGGGTGGCCTCGCCGTCGCTATAGGTGACGGGCACTTCCTTGATCGCGGCGTTTGCGTTGGCGACCATGGCGATGGCGAAAAGGATACCGACGATCATCGTTCTCATGCTGACCTCCCGCGGCACAGGCCCGGGACACTGGCATGGCCCCCAGTCCGGCGCCACGGCCGGCGTGCTTCATTCCCCCTGCCTCACAGGAATTTGTCCGGCCTGACCGGCGGGCCGTGCCCGTCCGGCCGAACTAGCGGTTGAGCCAGCGCCGGGCGAAACCGAGCAGCCCCTGCGGCATGAAGATCACCATGAGGATGAAGATCAGGCCCAGCGGGACCAAGTAGCTCATGCCGACGAGGGCATGCAGCCCGATGGGATCGAGGTACTTCGCGGTGAACAGCCGCGAGAACGCTTCGCTCAGCAGCAGGAAGAAGCCGGCGCCGACGATCGGTCCGACCAGGGTGCCGACGCCGCCGATCACGTTGTAGATGACGGTCTGGCCCGAAATCAGGAAGAACACGAAATCGGGCGCCGCGAACTGGTTCTGGATCGCGTAGAGCACCCCGGCCAGTCCGGCGAACAGTCCGGACAGCATCACCGAAACGATCTTGTAGCGTTCGACCGCGTAGCCGATCGCCCGCGTGCGCGCCTCGTTCTCGCGGATCGACTGCAGCACCATGCCGAACGGCGACTGGGTGATGCGGCGCAGCAGCAGGTAGGACCCGGCGACGACCGCCAGGACGAACCAGTGCAGGACCTTGGGCGTGAACTCGACGGAGAACAGGCCGGGGATGGCCAGCGCCGGCTGCGCGAAGGTGAGCCCGTTCTCGCCGCCGGTCCACGCCGTCGAGGTGAAGATGATGACGTAGAAGATCTGCGAGAAGATCAGCGTCGTGATCGCGAAGTAGATGTCGCGCAGCCGGGTCGAGAAATAGGCGACGAAGGCGGCGACCGCGGCGGCGCCGATCAGGCCGTAGAGCAGCGCCGCCCACAGGCTCGCCGGGTGCGTCGTCAGCAGTGCGGCGGCCGCGCCGTACATGCCGAGCCCGAAGAACGCCGAATGCCCGAACGAGATCATGCCGGTGTATCCGATCAGCAGGTCGGACGACATCGCCAGCAGGCCCCAGATCAGGACCTCGGTGACGAAGCGGCGCCAGAACTCGGGCAGGACAAGCGGTGCGACGACCAGCAGGACGATCGCGGCGGCGAACACCGACCAGAAGGCGAGGGGATGGCGGCGGCTCATTTGGGGGTCGCGACGAAAAGGCCGGTCGGTCGCACCAGCAGCGTCAGGATCAGCACCACGAACGAGACGATGACCGCCTGCGACGGGCTGACCCACAGCGAGGCATAGGCTTCGAGGAGGCTGATCAGGATCGCCGCCAGGACCGATCCGGCGAGGCTGCCCATGCCGCCGACAACGACGACGATGAAGGCCCGCAATATCCAGTTCAGGCCCATCGTCGCGTCGACCCCGCCGAACGGGCCGAACAGCACGCCGCTCGCGGCGGCCATGCCCGAGCCGATGGCGAACACCCCGGCCAGCACCCATGGCACCGGAATGCCCATCGCCTGGGCCATCACCCGGTCCTGGGTCGTCGCGCGGATCCAGATGCCCCAGGTGCCGAACTTCAGGAAAAGCCAGAAGCCGCCGATGATCGCCGCCGATATGAGCGCGACGGCCACGCGGTACCAGGGATAGTCGAGATGAAACAGGTTGAAATGGCCGACGATCGGCTCGGATATCTTGCGCGACACGGCGCCGAACTGCCACAGCGCGTAGTTCTGCAGCACCAGGGACATGCCGAACGTGGCCAGGATCGTCGTCAGCGGGTCGCGGCCGAGCAGCGGCCGCAACGTCACGACGTACATCAGGGCGCCGAAGATGCCGATCAGCACCGTGGCCGAGATCAGCGCCAGCCAGAAATTCCCGGTCAGCCCCATGGTCATGACCCCGACATAGGCGCCCAGCATCAGGAGCTCGCCGTGGGCGAAATTGACCACGTCCATGATGCCGAAGATCAATGTCAGCCCGGACGCAACCAGCGCCAGGATCATCCCGGTCACGATGCCGTTGATCGTCTGGATCAGGATCTGGTCGAGCGGGATGTCCATTTCACACTCCGAGATATTGGTGGATCACCGGGTCGTCGATGTGCAGGTCGGCGGCCATGGCGTGATGGCGCACCTCGCCCTTTTCGATGAAATAGACCCGCCGGCTGGCCTTGAGCGTCAGCGGCACGTTCTGCTCGACCAGCAGCACCGCCACGCCCTCGTCGTGCAGCGTGCCGACGATCTCGGCGATCTGCGAGACCATGCGCGGCATCAGCCCTTCGGTCGGCTCGTCGAGCAGGACGATCTTGGGCTCCAGCGTCATCGCCCGCGCGATCGCCAGCATCTGCTGCTCGCCGCCCGACAGCGTGCCGCCGCGCTGGTTGCGCCGCTCGGCGAGAATCGGGAAGCAGGCATAGACCTTGTCGAGCAGCTCGGCCCTCTTCGCCTTGTCGATGCCGTGGCGGTCGAGCCCGGTGCGGAGGTTCTCGAGCACGGTGAGCAGGGGAAAGATCCGGCGATCCTCGGGGACGTAGCCGATGCCGAGCCGCGCGACCCTGTGCGACGCCAGGCGGCCGATCGAGCGGCCTTCGAACACCACCTCGCCGGCGCTCGGATGGACGAGGCCGGCGATCGCCTTCAGCGTCGTGCTCTTGCCGACGCCGTTGCGCCCCAGCAGGCCGACCACCTCGCCGCGCCCGACCTCGAGCGAGACGCCGTGCAGGATGTGGCTTTTGCCGTAGTGGGTGTGGATTCCGGCGACGGCGAGGAGCGGCTCCTCCCGGGCCTGCAGGAGGGCATCTCCGCCCTCGGCGATCGTCACGCTGGCGCTCATCGTCCCCCGCTCACGTCTTGAGGTAGACTTCCATGACGCGCGGATTGAGCTGGATTTCATCCGGCGCGCCTTCGGCCAGGATCTCGCCGTAGTGGAACACGGTGATCCGGTCGGCCAGCCCCATCACCACCTGCATGTCGTGCTCGACGATCAGGATGGTGAAGTCCTTCGCGATCCGGCGGAGCAGCGCCATGGTGTCGTGGGTTTCCGCCGCGCTCATGCCCGCGGTGGGCTCGTCGAGGCAGAGCAGCCGCGGCTCGGTGGCGAGCGCAATGGCGATTTCGAGCGTGCGCTGCTCGCCGTGCGACAGGTTGGCCGCCAGCTCGTCGGCCTTGCCCAGCAGGCCGACCGCGTCGAGCGCCGCATCGGCCTTCTCGATGATGTCGCGATGGGCGCGGTGATGGGTCAGCAGGCTCCAGGCGTGGCGCCGCGACTGCGCCGCGATCCGCGTGTTCTCCAGCACGCTCGCGTTCGGCAGGATGTTGGTGATCTGGTAGGAGCGGGCGATCCCGCGCTGGGAAATCCGGTCGGGCGACAGGCCGGTGATGTCGTCGCCGCCGAGAAAGATCGCCCCCGCGGTCGGGCGCAGGACGCCGGTCAGGCAGTTGAAGAACGTGCTCTTGCCGGCGCCGTTGGGGCCGATGATGGCGCGCACCTCCCCCTGCGGCACCGAGAAGTCGACGCCATTGAGCGCGGTCAGGCCGCCGAACCGGACGGTCAGCTTCTCGGTACGCAGCAGCGGCCGGGCGAGGTCGGGCGAAGCGCGCGCGCTCCGGCCCGGCCCCGCGAGGTTGGGCTCGGCGGTCACCTAGGACGCGAAGTGGCAGGCCGGCGGAACGATGGTCTTGTCCTTCGGCACCACCTCCTTGATCGCGTAGGTGCCGCCGTTCACTTCGTAGATGAACTCCTGCACGAAGGCCTGGTGGTCTTCGGCGCGCAGGTGCTTGTCGCCCTGCGGGAAGTCGTAGCCTTCCTTCATGTCGAGGCCTTCGAGCGCCTTGACGAGGGCCATCGAGTCCTTGCGGCCCTGGAACTTCGACTTCTCGATGCCGAGCTTGAGGCAGTTCATGGCCTCGAAGTTCGATTGGACGTAGCGGTCGGGCAGGGGATTGTCGGGCGCGACCGCCTTCAGCGGCGCCAGGGTCTCCTCGTGGAATTTCTTGTTGTAGGGCGTGTCGAGCGGGCCCTGCAGCACCGGGATGTAGCGGTCGATGCCGACGAAGCCGTCGATCTTGCTGCCCAGCGCCGGCAGGCTCGAGGGCACCGCCACCGCGCCGTCGCCGGCGATCTTGTATTTGCGCGAGAGCCCCAGGTCGTGGCCCTGGTTGATGATGTTGATCGCATCCTTGCCGAAGAAGATGATGAACAGGCCGTCGAAATCGCCGCTGATCTTCGACAGGAACGGCGTCATGTCGGCGGTTCCGAGCGGAATGCCGGTGGCGCCGACCACGCTGCCGCCGGCCTTCTTGATCGCCTCGGCATAGGCGTCCTTGGTCGACTGGCCCCACGCGTAGTCGGCATAGGCGACGTGCCATTTCTTGCCCAGCTTGTTGACCAGATAAGGGCCGAACGCGACCGCCTGGGCCGGCGCGTAATCGAAGGGGCGGAAGCTGTAGCGGTTGCACTTGCTGCCGGTGATCGTGGTGTCGAGGCACACGCTGATCATGTTGACGATCTTTTGCCGCTCGTAGAGCGGCATGCAGGCGAGGCAGATGTTGGACAGCACGCCGCCGACATTGGCGTCGACCTCGTCCTCGAGCAGCAGCTTTTCGGTCTTGCGGCGGCCGACATCGGGCTTCGACTCGTCGTCCTCGGCGATCAGCTTGACCTCGCGGCCGAGGATGCCGCCGTTCTTGTTGATGCGCTCGACGGCGACCTGCAGTCCCACCAGGGCGGTCTTGCCGATCGCGGCCGCGCCGCCGGACAGCGGCTGGATGCTGCCGATCTTGTACGGGCCCGATGCCGCCAGGGCGTATCGCAGCGGTGCCGGCGCCAGGAGCGCGCCGCCGACCGCCAGCGCGCCGCCCGCCGCCGCCCGTCCAACCATTCGCCGCCGTGTGAGCCCGTTGCTGCGGGTCCGTCCAACTCCAATGCATTTGTCAGACATGTGAAGCCTCCCTGGTCCTGTTTTTGACGTCTCCATCTTGTTGTTATGCGTAAACTATGCATCAGCCATACCAATTGTGCAAAGCGTTTGGCGTGTGGCTCATGTTTCTCGCCCCCGCCAGGGGGAGAGGCTAGGAGAGGGGGCTTCGAATGCTCCAGCAATCCCCTTTGCGTGTGCGACTGGCCGCGGCATGTGTGGTTCTGGCGGCTGCGCTGTCGCCACCGGCGTCGGCGCGCGCCGAGCCCTCTGCGAGCAAAGAGCCGGCGAAGGCCGCGACGAGCCTGTCCGTCGCCGACATCTGCCGCACGCTGGCGCAGGCGGCGGCCGGCAACGACCTTCCCGAGGAATTCTTCACCCGCCTGATCTGGCAGGAGAGCAGCTTCGACCCGGCGGCGGTCAGCCCGGCCGGCGCGCGGGGCATCGCGCAGTTCATGCCGCAGACCGCCGCGATGCGCGGGCTCACCGACGCCTTCGAGCCGCTGCAGGCGCTGCGCGAATCGGCGAGCTACCTGCGCGAGCTGCGCACGACCTTCCGCGGCAACCTGGGCCTGGCCGCGGCGGCCTACAATGCCGGTCCCGGCGCGGTCGAGGCCTGGCTCGCCCGGCGCCGCGCCCTTCCGGCCGAGACCCAGGCTTACGTCATGATCGTCACCGGCTATGCCGCGGAAGCCTGGGCGTCGGCAGCGCCGCCCCAGCTGGCGGCCTCGGCCGCGCCGCCCTCGCCTCCGGAACCGGGCGCGCGCTGCGCCGAGATCGCCAGGTCGATGATCGAGCGGACGCGCCATCGTCCCGATCTCGCCGCCAACCCGGCCTGGGGCCCGTGGGGCATCCAGCTTGCCGGCAACTGGACCGAAGCCGGCGTCCTCGCCGCCTACGAGCGGCTGCGCCGCAAGTACGTCGCTGTCCTCGGAGACCGCCTGCCGCTGGTCCTCGACGGCCGCCGGCGGGCGGGCTCGCCGTTCCTCGTCCGCGTCTCGGAAGAGAGCCGGCCGGCCGCGAACGCGCTCTGCGCGAAGCTGATGGCCGCCGGCGGCAACTGCATCGTCCTGCGCAACCCGCGCAACTGAGTCACGTTCGTTCGAGGAGGGTCAGGCCCCTGCTTCGGTATGTGACAGGCGGTCACCAGGTAGGCACGGGCGACTGTGTCATGGTCCGAACCGTGCGGCGGGCCACCTCACTCGCAACTCGTTCGGCGCTCTTCCTTTCTGTCCGATGCAGGTCTGCGCCGGAGCACTGTCCGCAGGATGCCGACGAAGAGCAACGCGGCGACCGGCCAATGGAACCAGATCCTGTGCAGACCGGTGAAGACATTGATCAGAATCAGAAAGCCCGAAATCGTGAGGCTCACCGCAAGGGGGCGAGGCAGGTTCGCCAGCCAGTCCGGGACGGAGTGCGTCCATGGGGACGGCCCGTGTCCGTCGCCAATCCGTCGGGCGCCGGCGTCCGGCGCTGCAACGGCTTCCGCCCGGGCAGGAGGGCTTTCGTCGGCCGGCAAGCTGCGTCGCCCGACGGCCTGGCCGCTCATGGTCACGCGATAGCTGGTCACGGAAGCAACGTTCTTCATCGGTTGCTGGCCGAGAAAGTCGAAGCCGACGGATAGTTTGTTGTGCACCTGGTCGTAGACGGTCCCGGAGACCACGACGCCGCCGGGCTCGGCAAGTTCCTGCAGCCGCGCCGCGATGTTGACCCCGTCGCCATAGATGTCGGAGCCCTCCACCATCACGTCGCCCAGATTGATGCCGATGCGAAACCGCATGCGCTGCGCCTGGGGTTGCTCCGGTTCCTGGCTGGAGATTTCCTGCTGGATCTCGACCGCGCACTGCACGGCCTCGACGACGCTGGCAAACTCGGCGATCACGGCGTCGCCCCAGGTATTGACGATCCGCCCGTCATGGCGCGCCACCAATCCGGCAATGGCGGCGCGATGGCGGCGCAGCGTCGCCAGCGTGCCGGCTTCGTCTGCTTCCATGAGGCGGGAATAGCCCTGCACATCGGCGCACAGGACGGTGGTCAGCCGCCGTTTCACCTTGTCGTCTGTCATTGTCCCTATGATAGCCCCGCCAGCCGCCTTATACACGCTCGGGGTGTCGACCGGCGGGCGGCGCCGGGAAATCGTGCACCACGACCTCCTCCGTCACCGTGTCGAGCACGGCGCAGCTCAGCTGCCCGCCATTGCGCGGGTCGCGGCCCTCGCCGGCCGAGCCGGGATTGACCACCAGCACCCGGCCGACGCGACGGACGACCTGCCGGTGCGTATGGCCGTAGAGCACGATATCGGCGTCGGCCTCGCCGAAGCGTTGCAGCTCGGAGCTGGTGGGCAGCACATAGCTGCCGCGCGGCTCCCACGGCGTCGAGTGCACCATCAGGATGCGCTTGCCGTCGATCCCGAGCGCGCGCCGATGGGGCTGCCCGGCGAGCCAGCCGAGCAGGGACCGGTCGATGTCCGCCCGGGCACGCGCCCGCACGCCGGCCGCGCCGAGGAAGACCTCCTCGTGGTTGCCCTGGATGGTGATCGCGTCGAGCGCGCGCAGCCGGCCGATCACCGCATTCGAGAAGCTGTACTCGTAGATGCTGTCGCCCAGACACAGCAGCGCATCGATCGGCCCCATGGTCTCCAGGGCCCGGTCGAGGCCATCGATGTTGCAATGCAGGTCGGAGACGATGCCGAGCTTCACCGCAGGCCTCTGAGGCGATTGGCGTGGGCGCCCAGATAGGTCATGCCGGCAACGTCGGGTGTGAGAATCGCCAATTCCAGACGCCTCTTCTCTGCTTCTTCGTCGAACTTTTGCCCGACGATCCTGTAGGGACGGCGAAACTCGAGCCTGATCGGCCAGCATTTTGGATTGAGGAGCAAGCGCCGCAGGGACCCTCCGAATCCCGGCAGACCCTGCTTCATGTCGTCCGTCATCTTGACATGCAGCGGCATGATCCAGGCACGCTTTTTCCAGGCAGCCTTGAGGATCTGGGCGTTCCTGATCTTGCCCATCTTGTTCGGTCCGACCGACACGTGCTCGGCTTGCTTGCTCGTCCGGCCGCCTTCGAGATGGGCGACGAAGGACTGCCGTCTGTCGAAAAGCTCCATCACCCTCTTCATCGCAGACCAGTTGAGTTTCCGCGACTCCAGCGTGTCGTCGCGGCCGACCCGGATGCAGCGCAGTCGCTCATGATGCTCCGGCGTGAAACTCTTGAAGAGGTTCTTGTCCGGAAGACTCCACGGAAACATCCTGAGCCTGAACATCGCCCACGGCCAGAACACGAGAGGAATGAGAAACGTTTCGATGAGCGATGGGTGGTTGGCGACGATCAGCACGCGGCCGCGTCGCACGGTGTGCACGGCGCGCCAGTAGCCGCTGATTCTGATGATGCGGAACAGTCCGAGCAACCAGAAGGGAAGTCCCAGAAGGGTTCCGAGCAGCACCGCCATGGCGAGGCCGCCCGAGAGCGCCGCGAGTTCGATCTTTGCGCCCCCGTTGCATGGCGTTTACCGTAATCCATGCGTCCCGTCCGACCAAGCGCTGCGGGACGGGCGGGCCGGGCGTGCCTTGACGGGACTACGATGGCGCGACAGGTTCGGACAGCCCCAGGGTGAGGAGACGCCAGCGATGCGCACGAGCTTTTCGGTCAACGACATGACCATCCACCGGATCGTCGAGCAGGAGAGCGGCTTCACGCCGATGCTCGACTTCCTGCCGACATTGTCGAAGGAAACCCTCGGCGAGAACCTCGCCTGGCTGGCGCCCGGCGGCTACGACAGCACGAGCGGCAATGTCGTGCTGTGCTTCCAGTCGTATGTCGTCAGGACGCCGCACCATAACATCCTGGTCGACAGCTGCATCGGCAACGACAAGAACTTCCCGCTGCGGCCGACCTGGAACAAGAAGACCGACCCCAACTGGATGGCGGCGCTCAAGGCTGCCGGCCTCGGGGTCGAGGACATCGATTTCGTGATGTGCACGCATCTGCACGGCGATCACGTCGGCTGGAACACCCGGCTGGAGAACGGCCGCTGGGTCCCGACCTTTCCCAAGGCGCGCTACCTGTTCTCGAAGAAGGAATACACCTACTGGAGCGAGATCCATAAGAAGACGCCGCTCGACCAGATCACCGACAGCGTGCTGCCGATCATCGAGGCCAACCGGGCCGAACTGGTCGCCAGCGATCATGCGCTCAACGACCATATCCGCTTGAGCCCGACCCCGGGCCACACGCCCGACCATTTCGCGGTCTGCGCCGGCAAGGGCTCCGACGCCGCGGTGTTCACCGGCGATCTGATCCATTCGCCGATCCAGGCCCGCTATCCCGACCTGGTCATGCGCGTCGACACCGACCGCGACCAGGCGGTCCGGACGCGCCGGAATTTCCTCGAGCGCTACTGCGACACCGACACCTTGTGCTGCACGATGCACTTCCCGTCGCCCTCGGTCGGCCATATCAAGCGCTGGGGCGACGGCTTCCGCCTGGAATACGCAAAGGCCTGACGGCGGGGAACCGCCGTCTGCGGGCCAGGAAAAGAGGAGCCGGATCATGAGCGCCGCCGCGTCGACGATTGCCGCCCAGGCCATGAGGATCGAGAAGGTCAAGGAGCACATCGGCGCCCTTGTCACCGGCATCGACCTTGCGCATCCCGTCGACGGCGCGACGCGGAAGAAGCTCTACGACGCCGTCGTCGAAAACGTCGTCCTTGTGATTCGCGGGCAGGAGCATCTCACCCCGGGCCAGGTGCAGGCCGCGGGAGAAATGTTCGGCGAGCTGATGGAGGACCAGAACCGGCGCTATCTGGTCGACGGATTTCCGTTGATCAGCGTGCTCGACAACCGTCACCTCGACAGCAAGGGCCAGCCGGCGAAAGTCGGCGGCAATGCCACCTGGCACACCGACCACACCAACCAGGAATTGCCGCCCAAGTTCACCATGCTGTATGCGGTGGCCGTGCCCGACAAGGGTGGCGGGACATCGGTCTGCAACGCGCGTGCCGCCTACGAAGCGCTTCCCGACGACCTGAAACGCAAGATCGCCGGCGCCAGGACCGAGAATACGCTGATCAGCAGCGCGCGGATGAAGACGGGCAATCCGGATATCGTGAAGGCCCAGCGCGAGGCGACCAAACCGCCGACGGTGCATCCCCTGGTCCGCACCCACCCGGAGACCGGCACCAGGGCCGTGTGGTTTCACAAGGCCAAGACCGAGACGGTGACCGGCATGTCGCCCGAGGAAACCCAGGATTTTCTGCAGGACTTGACCGACCGGATCACGCAGCCGCAATTCTGCTATACGCACGAGTACCAGAAGGGCGACCTGCTGATCATCGATGACCGCGCCTCGTTGCATAGAGCCGGCTTCGATTACGATCACAGCCAGCATCGCCGCCTCTATCGCATGCTGGTGCGGGGCGACCGTCCCTACTGAGAGACCCGGCAACGCGGAGGACAGCATGGCAAAGCGCCCGATGTATCTGCAGCACGTCAATGTCTACGTCCGCAACGTCGAGCGGTCGAAGAAGTGGTACGAGGAGCTGCTCGGCCTCCACGTCTACGAATACCGGCCGGGCTGGGCGGCCTTCCTGTCGGCCGACGAGGAGCAGTCGCACGAGGTGGCGCTGATGCAGTTGGGCGAGGATGCGCCGCTGCAGTCGAAGGGTCAGGTGGGCCTGAACCACATGGCCTGGCGCCTCGAAAGTCTCGACGACCTCAGGGAGTTCTACAGGAAGATCAAGGCCGAGGGACAACCGATCGAGCGCATCGTCGACCACGGCATCTCGCTCGGCATCTACCTGCGCGACCCCGACGGCAACGGCGTCGAGGTGTTCTACGAGATGCCGCGCGCCGAGTGGCCGGTCGACTACAACGTCTTCACGCGCGAGAAGACCGGGAACGGTCGCTTCCCCGGCCCCTGGGATGCCGAGATCGGCCGCGACGCTTCGCCCGCCCGGCGGCAGGCCGCCGCGGAGTAGCAGGCCGAGCCGCATTCGAGCCGGCATCCCGAGCGGAGCTGGCGAAGTGCGGCGTAGCCGAGGGACCGTTCATGAGCGTCCGCAGGACAGGTCCCTCCGCTCGCTACGCGACACTCGGCTTCGTGGGATGACGGAATGACGACACTCTAATTCGCCGACAGGCGGGACACCCAGGCGGACACCGCGTCGCCGCTGCTCATGTCGTTCTGGACCAGGCCATCGATCATGAAGGTCGGTGAAACATGGATGCCGTTCTGGCGGGCATATTTCGTATGTCGCTTGACCTCCTGGTCCAGCCTGGGGAGGGCGTAGGCCTCGGCAAGCTTCAGGCCCGAATATTCCTCGACGCGCGCAATGACGTCGGCGGGTGACAACGCCAGAAGAGGGCCGCTGCAATGATCGGCGGGTTCGAACTGGTCACGGTGGGCGGCGACCCCCGCCAGCACCTTCCTGGCGGCGTCCTTGCCCTCGCCGAGAGTGGAGGCGGCGAGCGCGCACCGCGTGATCACGCCGGAAAAAAGATGCCATGGCTGCGAGTGCAGCCAGATCTTGAGCGTGACGTTGCCGGCGCCCGCCGATTGCAGGGTCTCGTCGAGCTTGCCAAGGGCCTTCGCGGAGAACGGGCAGGTCGGTTCGAGGAACACCTCGAAGACCCTCGGCCCTTGCCCCCAGGTCAGTGGCTCGGCACGCCACGCAGAATTCTGTTTCGACCATGCGTTCACCCCCCTTGCTTCCATGGCTTCCCTGGAGGCCTTCTCACAGCGCCGTCATGCCGCCGTCCACGAACAGCAGGGCGCCGGTGACGTAGGAGGCATCGTCGGAGGCCAGGAAAAGGATGGCGGCGGCGACCTCCTCGGCCCGGCCCGGGCGCTTCAGCATGGTGCCGCGCGCCGCCTGGGCGTTGTATTGCTCGACGGTCTCGCCGGCCGCCGCGATGCGGCGCTCATGGAACGGCGTGAAGATCGGGCCGGGGCCGACGGCGTTCACGCGAATGCCCTCCGGCGAGTGGTCGGCGGCGAGCGCCCGCGTCAGGCCCGCGATGGCAGCCTTGGTCGTGTCGTACTGCAGGTTGCCGCCGCCCGAGACGACCGAACGGACGGAGGCGACGTTGACGATGGCGCCGCCCCTTCGCGCCCCTGTCGCGCCCCTCGTCGCGGCGCATCAGCGGAACCGCCGCCTTGGCACAGAAGACGTAGCTCATCAGGTTGACGCCGAGGATCTCGTTCCAGCTCGCCGCACTCGCTTCGTCGACCTTCTCGTATTTGCGGATGCCGGCGTTGTTGACGAGGATGTCGAGGCGCCCGAATCGCTGCGCCGCGCCGTCGACGAAGCCAAGGCATGCGGCCTCGCTACCGACGTCGGCCTGCGTGAAGGCGACCTTGGCGCCCGTGGCCTCGAGCTCGCTCGCCACGCGCCGGCCGCGGTCGCCGTCGCGATCGCAGAACGCCACGCTCGCGCCCTCGGCGACGAAGCGCCTGACCGTCGCCTCGCCGATTCCCGATGCCCCGCCCGTCACCGCGGCGACCTTGCCGTTCAGCCTCATGTTCGCCGCCCTTCCTTGTGTTGCGAAGTCCGCATCCTCGCGTCCCTAATACGACGTCGTCCAGCTCTGTCTCGAGCGCCGCCTCGATGCGGCGGTGCCGCGCCTTGATCACGTCGGCCGGCACGGCGCTGACGAAGGCGTAGAAGGTCTTGTTGCGGATCGCATCGACCACCCGCTCGCCGACCAGCTTCGGATCGATACCGGTCTGCGCCAGGCGCTCCGCCAGGACCGCCTCGTCGGTCGGCCGCTGCTGCGGGCCGCCGAGGTGATCGGGGCGGTTGCGTGCGCCGCGTGCGATGTTGGTGGCGATCGGGCCGGGGCACAGCACGGTCACGCCGACATTGGTGCCTTCGAGCTCGTGCTCCAGCGCCTCCGACAGCGACAGCACGGCGTACTTGCTCATCGAGTACGGCCCCTGGTTGGTGCCGCGCCGGTTCTGCGTGGCGGCGACCGAGGCGGTGTTGACGATGTGCCCGGCTTCGCCGTGCTTCAGGATCGCCGGCACGAAGTGGCGGATGCCGTGGATGACGCCCCAGACATTGACGCCCATGACGAACGCCCAGTCGGCCAGCGACACATCCACCAGGCGGGTGCCGTGCATCGGCACGCCGGCATTGTTGCAGGCGATGTGGAGCTTGCCGAAGCGGCGTTCCGCCTCGGCCAGCGCGTCGATCACCGACTGTTCCTGGGTGACGTCGATCCTGACCGGCAGCACCTGCTTGTTGGTGCCGGACAGAAGGTGCGCTGCCTGCTCCACCGCATCCTTCTGGATGTCGGCCATGACGACGTTGGCGCCGGCTTCGGCAAGGGCCGTGGCGATGCCGAGGCCGATGCCCGAGGCGGCGCCGGTGACGATGGCTGTCTTGCCTGAGATTTCCATGGCCCATGACCTCCCGCAGCGCCGTGGCGCAATGGTTTCCTGCTCATGCTAGAGCAGCCCCGTGACCTTTCAAGAGAGCGCCAGGAGACTCGACAATGCCGACCGTCCATCCGCAGGTACAGAAAGCGCGCGATCTCATGCCCCTGATCGCCGCGGCCTCGGACGAAAACGACGAAAACCGGGAACTCGCCGGGCCCGTCGTCAAGGCCCTGATCGACGGCGGCTTCTTTACCATGCTGAAGACGAAATCGATGGGCGGAATGGAGCTGAAACCCTCGATCTTCGCCCAGGTGACCGAGGCGCTCGCCCATGCGGACGGATCCACCGGGTGGGTGGTGTGTCAAAGCAACGGCTGCTCGACCACGAGCGCCTATCTCCAACCGGCCATTGCCCGGGAGATTTTCGGCAGCCCGGACGGGATCCTCGCCTGGGGACCGCCGGGTTCATCCTACGAGGCCACAGCCGGTGGAAGGCGGCTACCGCATCACGGGAAAATGGCGCTTCCTGAGCGGCAGCCAGAACGCCACCTGGCTGGGCGCGCATATGCGGGTGGCGGGCACCCGGGAAATGAAGACCTTCCTCTATCCCAAGTCGAGCGCCACGTTCCACGATATCTGGCACACGCTCGGGCTGCGCGGCACGGCCAGCAACGAGTATTCCGTCGACGATCTGTTCGTTCCGCACGAGCGCGCCATCTATCGCGACGATCCGCGCGACCGCCGGAGCGACAGCCCGCTGTACCGTTTCACCAGCACCCAGCTCTATTCGATCGGGTTCGGTGGCGTGGCGCTTGGCATTGCCCGCGGCACGATGGACGCGTTCCTGGCCCTGCCGCGGGAAAAGATCCGCGGCGGCGCGGGCAAGCCGATGGTGGAGAACAACGTCGTCCAGAGCCACGTGGCGCAGTCCGAGGCGCGGTGGCGGTCCGCGCGCTATTTCCTTCACGCCGCGGCGGACGAAGCGCTGGAGACGATCGAGGAGCGCGGCGCGATGGACCTCGATCAACGGACCCGCCTGCGCCTCGCCTCCACCTGGGCCATTCAGTCGTCACGCGAGATCGTCAACACGCTGTTTCACGATTGCGGCGCGATGGCGGTGTTCGAGGACAATCCGTTCGAACGCCGTCTGCGCGACATCGACACGGTCGCGCAGCAGGGCCAGGGGCGCATCCTGCACTACGAGACGGTCGGCCAGGTCATGCTCGGCGTGTCGCCGGAGAATATTTTCTAGGGTCCCAGCCTGCTTGGGTAAGGCAAACTCATGTCATGCCGGACCGCGGGCCTCCAGGCCCGCTCCTGCTCTTCCTCATTGCTGGGAGCGCGCCACTCCGTGGCGCATCTTCGTGGATCACACATGCCCGGATGAGGCGCGACCTCGGGCCGGGGGTTACGCCGACCGCAGTGGCACGCTCCCAGCAATGAGCAAGGGCCGGTCGGGGTAACCCCCGACCTGAGGAGGCCCGCGGTCCGATGACACTTGATCGGAACCCGCCCTAGACGACTCCCTCCTGGCGCAGGCGTTTCGCCTCGTCGGGCTCGACCCCGCACAGGGCTTCGAGCAGGGCGTCGGTGTGCTCGCCCAGCAGGGGCGGACGGCTGACCGCGACGGGTGAATCCGACAATTTGATCGGGCAGCCGACCGTCTGGTAGGTGCCGCGGGTCGGGTAATCCACGTCGACGATCATCTCGCGCGCCTTGAGATGCGGATCGGCCAGCACCTCGCCGGTGTCCTGGCAGGCGCCGCAGGGAACGCCCGCATCTCCCATCAGGCGCATGACGTCGTGCTTGCTGCGCTGGCGCGTCCACGCCTCGACGATGGCGTTGAGTTCCGTCCGGTTGTCCCAGCGCGCTTCCGCGGTCTTGAAGCGCGAATCCTCGGTCAGCTCCGGCTGCCCCAGCACCTTCGCCACCGCCGGCCACATCTGCGGCTGGGCGTAAAGGTAGACGTAGTCGTTCGGCCCGCCCGGCGCGCAGGGGTAGGTCGTGCCCGGCACGTTGCGCCCGAGCTGATTGCCGCTGCGCGGCATCGGATGGCCGAAGCGCTGATGGTCGCGCAGGCTCACCCGCACCAGGTTGACGACCGCGTCCTGCATCGACACCTCGACCTGCTGGCCGCGGCCGGTCGCATGGCGCTGCTGCAGCGCCGCCAGGATGCCGATCGCCATGTGCATGCCGGTGCCGGAATCGCCGATCGATGGCCAGACGTAGGTCGGCGGATTTTCCGGGAAGCCGGTGACGCTCATCGCCCCGCCCATGGCCTGGGCGACCGGCTCGAAGCTCTTGAATCCGCTGTAGGGCCCGTAGGTGCCGAAGCCCTTGATCGTGGCGTAGATCAGCCGCGGGTTGATCTTGGCCAGGGCTTCGTAGCCGAACCCGAGGCGATCGAGCGCGCCCGGTCCGAAATTCTCCACCAGCACGTCCGACTGGGCGATCACCTTGCGGAACAGGTCCTTGCCGGCGTCGGTCTTGAGATTGAGCGTCAGGCTGCGCTTGTTGGCGTTCAGGATCAGGAAGAACAGGCTGTCGCTGTTCTTGTGGTCGCGCATGTTCACCCGCGCAATGTCGCCGCCCTTGGGCTCCTCGAGCTTGATCACGTCGGCCCCGAGGAAGCCCAGGATCTGCGTGCAGGCGGGCCCCGCCTGGTTGTGCGTCATGTCGATGATGCGGACGCCTGACAAGGCCTGGTCCATGGCGGTACTCCTTCTCCCCTGAGCCGGCCATGCTAGTCGGAAGACCGAGGGCGATCACCCTCCTTGATACCAATGCCGTGCGCTGGAGCAGATTCCGAATCGTGAACCCACCCCCCCTCACCCTGAGGAGGGCGCGAAGCGCCCGTCTCGAAGGGTCGGCAACACCATGACTGCATCCCACCCTTCGAGACGCACCGCTTCGCGGTGCTCCTCAGGGTGAGGTGATGCTGTTGAGACGGAACACGCGCCAGTGGCATTCCCCGACGTCAACCGATCGGGTTTCAGGATGGCCGTTGAGACGACGGGGCGTTGCGCTGCTCCAGGACCCGTGCCCGCCATGGCTGCCGATGCGCGAGCCCGGCTTCGAAGCCGTCGATCTTGTCGCCTTGCGCCAGCGTGGCGCCGATCTCGTCGAGGCCTTCGAGCAGCCGCGCGCGGCGGAACGGCTCGATGTCGAACGCAATCCGCTGGCCGTCGGAACGGACGAGCTCCTGCGTTTCGAGATCGATCGTCATCGTGGCGTTGGCGCCGAGCCTGGCATCCTCCATCAGCTCCAGGCACACCGCCTTGGGCAGCGCCACCGGCAGGATGCCGTTCTTGAAGCAGTTGTTGAAAAAGATGTCGGCGAAGGACGGCGCAATCACGCAGCGGATGCCGAAATCGCGCAGCGCCCAGGCGGCATGCTCGCGACTGGAGCCGCAGCCGAAATTCTCCAGCGCGACGATGATCTGCGCCCGCCGGTAAGCCGGCCGGTTGAGCACGAAATCGGCGCGCTCGGCGCCGCTTGCATCGTAGCGCATCTCGGCGAAGAGATGGCGGCCAAGGCCCGTGCGCTCGATCCCTTTCAGGTAGTCCTTGGGGATCACCATGTCGGTGTCGACATTGGCCAGCGGCAGGGGTGCCGCGACGCCGGTCAGGCGGACGAAGTTTTCCATCATCTGCTCCCTACTTCATGAACGCGCGCACATCGGCGAGATGGCCGCTGACGGCGGCCGCCGCGGCCATCGCCGGGCTGACGAGATGCGTGCGCCCGCCATAGCCCTGGCGGCCTTCGAAGTTGCGGTTCGAGGTCGAGGCGCAGCGCTCGCCCGGCTTCAGCCGATCGTCGTTCATCGCCAGGCACATCGAGCAGCCCGGCTCGCGCCATTCGAAGCCGGCCTCGCGGAAGATGCGGTCGAGCCCTTCCTGCTCGGCCTGCCGCTTGATCAGGCCCGAACCCGGCACGACCAGCGCCTGGACATGGCCCGCGGCCTTGCGACCCTGCACGATCGCCGCCGCTGCGCGCAGGTCTTCGATCCGGCTGTTGGTGCACGAGCCGATGAACACCTTGTCGATGCGGACGTCGGTCATCGGCGTGCCCGGCTGCGAGCCCCATGTAGGCGAGGCTCCGCGCCATCGCGGCACGGCGTTGGTCGTCGACGGCGTCGCCCGGATCGGGCACGCGCCCGCCGATCGGCACCACGTCCTGCGGGCTGGTTCCCCAGGTCACCTGCGGTTCGATGGTCGCCGCCTCGAGCGCGACTTCATGGTCGTAGCGCGCGCCGGCATCGGACGGCAGTGTCCGCCACGCGCCGACGGCCTGCTCCCAGGCCTCGGGTGGCGGCGCCTGCGGGCGGCCCTTCAGGTAGGCAAACGTGGTCTCGTCCGGTGCGATCAGGCCGGCGCGTGCCCCGGCCTCGATCGACATGTTGGAAACCGTCATGCGGCCCTCCATCGAGAGCTGGCGGATCGTGGAGCCGGCATATTCGATGACGTGTCCGGTGCCGCCCGCGGTGCCGATCGCGCCGATCACCGCCAGGACCAGGTCCTTCGCCGTGACGCCGAACCCCAGCTCGCCCTCGACGGTGATGCGCATGTTCCTGGAGCGCGTGGTGATCAGGGTCTGGGTCGCCAGCACATGCTCGACCTCCGACGTGCCGATGCCGAAGGCCAGCGCGCCGAAGGCGCCGTGCGTGGCGGTGTGGCTGTCGCCGCACACCACGGTCATGCCGGGCTGGGTGAAGCCCTGCTCGGGTCCGATCACATGCACGATGCCCTGGCGGATGTCGTTCATGCCGTAGAACGCCACGCCGAAGTCGCGCGTGTTGCGCTCGAGCGTCTCGACCTGGTGGCGCGACAGCGGATCGGCGATGCCCTTGCTGCGGTCGGTCGTGGGCACGTTGTGGTCGGCGACGGCAATGGTGGCGTGCGGCCGGCGCACCCTGCGGCCCGCGGCGCGCAGGCCTTCGAAAGCCTGTGGGCTGGTGACCTCGAGAAGGAGATGGCAGTCGATATAGAGCAGCACCGTGCCGTCGTCCTGCTCCTCGACGATGTGGCTCTGCCAGATCTTGTCGTACAGCGTGCGCGGCCCGCTCATGCGCCACCCTCCTGTCAGCCTTCGATGGACTGCCCTACCGTCCATTTTAACCTGGTAACAGTGAGGTTCTTATCCTGGTATAATAACTTCCATGACCACGGCCGATCAGGCGGCGACCAAGCGGCGCGAGCTGGGCGACTTCCTGCGCGCCCACCGCGCGCGGCTGACACCGGCCAGCCTGGGCCTGCCGGCCGGCGGGCGGCGCCGCACGCCCGGCCTGCGGCGCGAGGAAGTGGCGCAGTCCTGTGGCATGAGCGCGACCTGGTACACCTGGCTCGAGCAGGGCCGCGACGTCTCGGCGTCGGCCATCGCCCTGTCGACCCTGGCGCGCACGCTGCAGCTCACGCCGGCCGAGCGCACCTATCTCTTCGAGCTGGCGGGCAAGCGCGATCCCAGCCTGCCGGAACCCCGGGACGACGACGGCATGGACGCCCCCGCCTCGTTGGGCCGCGCCGTCGCCGCCATCGACGGTCCCGCCTACATCCTCGAATTCGCTGTGGAACGCGCGCGCCTGGAACAGGCAGGCGGCGCGGCTGTTCGTGGGCTGGCTCGACAGCGGCAGCGACCGCAATCTGCTGCGTTACGTTTTCCTCAGCCCGACCGCGCGCACGGTGATCCCCGACTGGCAGGCGCGGGCGCGCCGCGTGCTGGCCGAATTCCGCGCCGATTCCAGCCGCCATCTCGAAGACGCGACGCTTCAGGCCCTGGTCGACGATCTGCGCCGGCGCAACCGCTTCTTCGCCCGGTGCTGGAGCGAACATGCCGTGATGGACCGCACCGGCGGCGAGCGGACCTTCGACCACCCGCGCCAGGGCCGCCTCTTCTACGAGCAGGTCGCCTTCGCGGTCGCCAACCGTCCCGACTTCAAGCTTGTCATGCTGGTCAGGCAGGCCGGTTCGGGTCGCCGGCCGGCCGCTGCGGCAGCCTCGCCCGCGGGACGGCCACGCGCCCGGCATCGTCGTCCGCCGTCAGCATGAACGCGTCCTTGTCCTGCTGACTTCTCTGGATGCCGGGCCGTGATACGATCCGGACAGGCTGGCAACAGGAGGTGCCGATGCAGACCATCGTCGAAGACCGCCGCTTGCCGGCCGACGTCGATGCCCAGCCGGTGGTCCAGGCGGCCGCCGCGCTCAAGCCGGCGGTGCGGCGCTACCACGACGAGATCGAGCGCGAGCAGCGGCTGTCGCCTGAGCTGGTCGAGCAGATGCACGCGGCGGGCTTCTACCGCCTCCTGCTGCCGCGCTCGCTCGGCGGCCTGCAGGCCGATCCGCTGACCTACGTCCGCGTCGTCGAGCTCCTGGCCGAAGCCGCGGGCTCGGTCGGCTGGAACGTCGCCAACAACGGCGTCGGCCAGCTCGTCACGCTCGGCCTGCCGGACGACGGCGTGCAGGAGCTCTATCCCAAGGGCCATCGCACCGTGATCGCCGGCACCGCGGTGCAGGGCGGCGGCCAGGCGGTGGCGGTCGAGGGCGGCTATCGCGTCAGCGGGCGCTGGACCTTCGGCAGCGGCTGCCACGAAGCCGCCTGGATGCTCGGCAGCTTCCAGATCCTCGACGGCGGCGAGCCGCGCCGCCGCGACGACGGCGGCACCTTCTGGCGCGGCCTGTTTCCGCGCGCCGAGGTCGAGGTCATTCCCGGCACCTGGGAGGTGAGCGGGCTGCGCGGCACCGGCAGCTTCGACTGGACGGTGAGCGATTTCTTCCTGCCCGAGCGGCGCACGACGATCCATGCCGGCGTGCCGCTCGACAACCAGTGGGGCCATTGGCCGGGCCTCACCTACGCCCTGCCGGCCCAGGCCTGGGTCGGGCCGCACCAGTGCGCGGTGATCACCGGGCTGGCGCGCGCCGGCATCGACGCGCTGGTCGAGCTGGCCGCCGACAAGACGCCGCGCGGCCGCACCGGCCGGCTGTGCGACAATCCGCAGGTGCAGGACGCGGTCGGGCGCGCCGATGCCATCCTCAATGCCGGACGCCTCTATCGCAACGCGATGATCGCCGAGCTGTGGCAGGCGCTCGCCCACGGCCGCGAGACCACGCTCGAGCAGCGCGCCCGCTGCCGGCTCGCCGCGGTGCATGCCGGCGACTGCGCCCGCCAGGCGATGGACCTGATGTTCCGGCACGGCGGCAGCACCTCGTTCAAGACCGAGAGTCGCCTGGCCGAAGTGTGGCGCGACCTGCAGGTGGTCGGCCAGGCGGCGACGCTCGCGCCGGAGTGGTATCCGATCGGCGGCCGCGCCTTCCTCGGCCTCGACCCCGGCCCGCGGCTGCGGTAGCTGGAGCAGATTCCGATGTCATGCCGGACCGCGGGCCTCCAGGCCCGCCTCTTTGTCTTTGCCCCATGCATGAGCGGGCCTGGAGGCCCGCGGTCCGGCATGACAGAATCTGTCTGATCGGACGCTGCTCCAGCCGGCCGCGAGCACTGCTTGCCGCCAGGCGTATCGCGAGTCGTCAGGGGAGAGATCGGCGTGATCCGAATCAAGTCTCCCTGATCCAGGCCATGAAGCGCCTGTCACGCGCTGTCGCCTGGGTCGTCGGCCGGGCGGTCCACCTGCGCCGTATCGTGTGGTTCTGGAAAGCGTCGTTCGTCCGCCCAGCCGTTCTGACGGGCAACGCCTCCCGGGAGACGTGCGTCTTTGGCGTCGTCCTGTCCGGGGGCGACTTCACGCCCGGTGGCGCGTACCCCGGCAACTACGGCTACCCGCCGAACGCGAGCATCGACTACTACGCATCGAAGGGCATGGGCATCATCCGGCTGCCGTTCCTCTGGGAGCGTGTCCAGCCGGCCAGGAACGGCCCGCTGGACGCCACGGAGATGTCCCGCATCGATCCGGTGGTCGATTACGCCATCTCCAGGAGCTTGAAGGTCGGCCTCGACGTTCACAACGGCGGATACGGCTACGGCCAGTTGATCGGTGGCCCGTATACGTCGGACGCGGACTTTGCCGACCTGTGGGGCAGGCTGGCGACGCACTACAAGGACAAGCCCGACGTGCTGTTCATGCTCATGAGCGAGCCCAGCGCCCAGAGTGCGAGGCAGTGGCTCCGGTCGGCCAACGCGGCCATCGCGGCGATCCGCGCCACCGGTGCCACGCAGACCATCGTCGTGCCGGGCAGCTACTTCGACGGCGCGTGGACGTGGACGGTCACGGACAATGCCGATGTGGTCGGCCGCGGCGTCGTCGACCCGCTGAACAATTACATGTTCGAGGTCCACCAGTTTCTCGACAGGGACGGCAGCGGCGGAAGCCCCGGCATTGTCTCGCCGACCATCGGCGCGGACAGGCTGGCGGCCGCCACGGCGTGGGCACGCGCCCACGGCAAGAGGTTCTTTCTGGGCGAGTTCGGCACCGGGGCGGATGCCGCGAGCCTCGCCGCCCTGGACACCATGCTGGCCTACATCCGGCACAACGGCGACGTATGGGCGTATGCGACGTGGTGGGGCGCCGGGGACAGGTGGTATGACTACTTCATGTCGATCGAGCCCACCGACGACGCGACGGAAAAGCCACAGATGGCGGTGCTCGCCAGACACCTGGCGACCAGGCCGGTCAGTTGACCCGAAGCGACGGCCGGCAGCGGCGCGCGACGCGGCGTGCCCTCGGCACTGGGCATTGGCCGCGCGGAACCGACACCTGTAAATGGCGAAACTGCCGATCCGTGAGGTGAACATGGCGACCCCACCCCTCTACATCCTTGTCAGACTGTGGATCGACAGGGGTCGCGAGACGGAATTCGAGGCCTACGAGCGCAAGGTATCGCGCATCATGGTCCGCTACGGCGGCGTCATCGAGCGTGTCATCCGGACGTCAGGCGCGTCGGACGACCGGTCGGACGAGCCTTTCGAGGTCCACGTGCTCAGGTTTCCGAGTCGGGACCTCTATGATGCGTACCGCGATGATGCGGAGCGTCGTTCCTTGAGTGGTGAACGCGATGGCATCATCACCAACACCGATATTCTCGTTGGGACGCCGGGACCGACCTATGGCTCCTGAGTCGAACTTGGAGAACAGCCAAATGATCGATCTCACCCCGGCTGTGTGATCGGCAGGCTGTTTGCCTCCACGGCCGTTGCCGCACGGTTAACCGGAGTGGGCCAGCGCCAAAGTGCGCGAGATTCTGGACACTATCCAGGCCACCGACCAAGAGTGTGAAGGATTCTGGACACCACCCGCACTCGCGGCCAGGCATCGGAACTAACTAACATGAACGACCCCGCAGACCCGAGAAATCCTACCGGTCTACCCGTCTACCAAGTGGTCAATGGCGAAAGAGTGCCTAAGCCCGGCAATCAGCTGTCACCCGGCCGCCGCTACGGCCATGTGGCCGATTTCGAGAAGGGACAGTACCTCCTTGAATTCACAGATGTTGAAGAGGCGCAGCGTGACGAAGAAGAGCGGAAGTGGGAAGCAGAGCGGCCGGCTCGCGAAGCCAAGGCGGCCGAGGAACGGGCGGCCGCCGAGGCCTATCGTGCAACTCTCCACTACGACAATCGGGTTGTAGCATTCGTTGATGTGCTTGGCTGGGGTGATGCGGTAGCGCGGTCAGTCGCTGACCCCGAGTTGATCAAAACCCTTGGGCTTGCCCTAACGACGATGGAGGGACAGGGCAAAGTGTTCGATTTTATGAGAGCACAGTTTCCAGACAGCGCCCAGTTAAGCCAGTTTTCAAACTCGATTATCATCTCTGCTGCGCCAACGGTTGAGGGATTCTCCCAAGTACTGCATGCCCTATCCTTTCTTAGCGGCGTTTTTCCCCGGGGCGGACTGTGGCTGCGCGGAGGAATCACGATCGGACTTGCCTATCACAGAAACAGCATCGCCTTCGGTCCAGCCATTGCCGAAGCGTACGACTTGGAGAGCAGGAGGGCGGGGGCTCCGCGCATCATTCTCTCGAATTCTGCGATTGCATGGCTGGCGAAGCATGGGCGCCCCCTCCCTTCCCGGCCGGCCTGGCGTCGGCATTGGGATCAGGAATGGTTCATGGATTTCCTTCAGCCTCTGACTGGAAGGACCTTCTTGGATGTGGAGAAACCTTCCGCGCAGAGCATCAACTCGGCTCGGCTCCACTTCGAGACGATACGCAAGCCAATTGCCCATGGCTTAGCGACGTTTGCGGAGCATAGGATCAAGGCCAAGTATCTGTGGCTTGCGAGCTACTTCAATGTACTTCTTGCTGAGTATCCAGAAGTGAAAGTGGAGCCCTTTCAACTTCCATAGCGGTCGCTTGCAGCGCGCCCCACGCCGCACCATACACGCGGTGTTATCATCGACACTCATAGACCACCAGTGAGGTTGGACATCATGCGGCTCTTGGTAGTGGGCGCTGGAGCGAGTTACGCCGAATGCAAGGCAAGGGGCCTGACGGATGATCGGTGTATGCCGATGATGAAGAACTTGGCTCGCAAGCTTTGGGCCGATTTTAATCCGACGCCGTTCCTTGAGATCTTTTTGGAAGAGCAGGGCCACGACGTCCGCGGCAAGGATCCAGTCGAACTCTTTTACAAGCTCGAGGAGACGACGCCGGGATTGATCGAGGAATTCTTCGCATCTGCTTGGCGGCAGCGAGACCGAGTTCATACGGTTTATGGCCGTCGGTGGGATGATCTTATGTACCACGGCCTCTTGAGGCCGCTGAATTTCATTCTCATTACTGGTCTTCTGGACGGAAATCCTGAGTTGCGTTTTCCGTTATCTGAAAAGGTGGCAATGCAGCTATCGACAAACGATCTGGTCCTAAATCTCAATTACGATTTGATCTTTGACGTTGCGCTTAAGCACGTAGGGCGCAACGTAGTTTATTCGCCTCATGCACGGCCTGACGGTGGCATTTGGGCCTTCAAGCCACACGGCTCCTTCCACTTGACTGTGAACGAGAAGGAGGGGCGATTCTATTTTGGGCAAGTAGAATTCATTGGCGACATCCAACCATCGGATGGCGCAACGACATTTTCGTCATTCGTGCCCCCGAGGAAAGCCAAGTCGTTGGATCAACACCCAGTAGGTCAGACGATCATTCACCCCCTCTTGGGACTGACCCCCGATGTCGTCACCTTCTGGGGGATAGGAAGCCCGGAAAGTGATGTTGATCTACTGGACATTTTTAAGAGGCTTTGCGCGGGAGCGCGGAACGTAGAGTTCGTAAATCCGAGCGCTGAAGACGCCAAGAAGATGGAAGGCTATCTGACTCGCTCGGTCGCGCATTACCAAGATGTGCCTACTTGGCTATTGGCTCAGTCACTGACGCGAGTTGAACTGTAAGAATAGTAGTGCTTGTCCTCGATTACCGGCCCGCCGCTGGCAGGCCGGCATCTGCGGCCCAACACGTCGCCAGCCTCAACTCTTGCTGCTTGAGGTATCATGGTCACACGCAATGGATGCCTACGACCTTTACAAGCCGCTTCGAAATCACTTGAGGCGCCAGTCGCTGCTGCAAAGCCTTGGCGCTGTTCGAGCATATCTTCAAAATTTTCAGTTTGGACAGGAATTTCCTCGGGACATAGAGGTCGATCGAAGCATACGGTTCGCACGATCGGTACCGGAACGTGGCGTCTTCGAATGGGAGCTCGAGATCCTCGCCAAGGAGATCATTCTCAACTCACCGGACCAAGGTGGGATCGACCTGCGCAGGTGGTCGGAGTTCGCCACGGCCGTAAACAACCTCAAACACCTAGAGAACGCACTGAGCCAACGGTACCACCATCTAGTGGGACCGAACATTCTGGTCGAACTCTATCGAATATCGCATCGCCAATTCCATTGGCAGGTACGGCCCAACCAAGTCGTGCTAACGCGCTACTACAAAATCTTTGGCCATCCAAAGATGGATGCCTTGCTGACCCGGGAGACCGGGCTGTCGGCGAAGACGCTCTACACGCTGGGGCTCATGTTCGCAGGCCTCTACCTCGACAAATTCGGTCACGAGGACCCCATTACCGTCAATGTCCCCTGGCTCACCAAGGAGCAGCTTGACCTCTTTGTCAGCCGCTTCTCCCGTGAACTTGGTGATATCCGGGAACTCATTCGCGCCAATCAGTCCTATGACCAGGATTTTGTATATACGTTCAATCCCCTCAAGGCCTTTCCCTTGGTTTGGGTTACGCTGCAGGGCAAGCGGACATTAATCGCGCCGGTTCCCACGTACCTGTTCCGCCGTTTCACTGAAGGGGTCTACTACGAACTGTGCGACAAGCCCGGTTTCTCGGCGGCATTTGGCGAGACGTTTCAAGCCTATGTCGGTGAGGTGATTGCAGCGATTGGCGCGCCCAGTCGTCTTCGTCTGCTAGCGGAGCAGCGGTACCGCATAGGCAAGAATAAAAAGCATAGCATCGATTGGATTGTTTCGGATGACACCGGCCATTTGTTCGTCGAATGCAAGACGAAGAAGCTCACGGCTCGGGCAAAGATGGCGCTGGCATCAACTGAAGCTCTCGATGAGGAGCTGGTCAAAATGGCTGGCTTCGTCGTCCAGGCATACAAAACGTTGATTGATGCGAAGGCAGGGCAATACCCCCACTGGAAATCGGATGGCCTGCCTATCTTTCCCATGGTCGTCACGCTTGAGGATTGGTTTACCTTCGGTGAGCGCATTCTGTCATCGATCGACGAACGTGTACGAGAAGGGTTTGTGGCTGCTGGGATCGATCCGTCCATTCGCGGCACACATCCCTACGCCATCTGTTCGGTAAGCGAATTCGAGCAGGTGATCCAGGTCCTCAACCAAGTAGGAATCGGGAAGGGGATGCCTGAGCGCTTTGTAGGCGAACGAGGCCGTTGGCTGACTTCGTTAGCGCTTCAAGACGCATTTCCAGAAGCCTTGAAGGGTATTCGTGCAGTCCTATTCCCGAAGGAGGCGGAAGAGATTGGCATGCCGAAAGGCTAACTGTCTGCGCCTGTGGTCGATCCCGACCGGCGCCGCAAGGGCTGCGGCAACAGGCGCTTCGTCATCTCCGGGCTGTGCAGCATCATGCTGAACGGGCCACGGATGGCGCCGAACGCGCCAAGCACGTCGTCAACGACGGCCTGATGCTCGGGAGCGACGTCGGCTTTGCTTTCAACGGGCGTCACGCGTGGCATGGCTCGGCTCCCTTTCGCAATGGACGTGGGTACTTGAGGCGACCGAGCGTGCCTCAACACCCTGCAATGGTCTAGCCTGATGGTTTACGAGGCTTTTGCGCGCGGTCGGGCGCGCCGATGCCATCCTCAATGCCGGACGGATCTATCGCAATGCGATGATCGCCGAGCTGTGGCATGCGCTCGCCCACGGCCGCGAGACCACGCTCGAGCAGCGCGCCCGCTGCCGGCTCGCCGCGGTGCATGCCGGCGACTGCGCCCGCCAGGCGATGGACCTGATGTTCCGGCACGGCGGCAGCACCTCGTTCAAGACCGGGAGTCGCCTGGCCGAAGTGTGGCGCGACCTGCAGGTGGTCGGCCAGGCGGCGACGCTGGCGCCGGAGTGGTATCCGATCGGGCCGCGCCTTGCGCGAGCTCGACCCCGGCCCGCGGTTGCGCTAGCCGGCCGCGAGCAGGCTGGTTGCGTCGCGGAACGAAGGGTTGAACGAGGGGGCAGCCAGCCGATTGTCCATTCTACATGCTAAGGTAGTCAGGGGGGCGTATGGCGGAAGAGGACGACAAAGACTACGAAGAGCTGGCGAAGTTGTTCGCCGATCCTTCCGAAAAGGATATCTTCACATTCACTACGATCCTGATGCTGGTTCACCTCGCGCAGATGAGGTCGGGCCGCGATGGTGGTCGTGACGGTCATTTTGATGCAGTGATCGCCAATCCCCCGTTTGGTGGCGCTTTAAACACTTCGGCCTTCAATGAGGCCGCCTTCAACGCGACCTTCGATCGAGAGCTGGCCCGATTTTATGAGCAGACTCGGCCAGAATTTGAAAAGCTCTCCGAGGCACTAAAGCCTACGCCGATCCGCCCGGAGATCGGCGTCGGGATGGTCATCATTCCCGAAAAGCCAGTAGCTGAAGGCGTGCTCATACAATCCGCTTCCGCATTCTGGGCTGAGGTGGTCGAAGAGCTGGAGAGGGACTGGACCAAGGCATACACGCTTGATCCTCGCGTCTGGGAGGAGCTTGTCGCTGGGGCTTACAAGAAGGCTGGCTATGACGAAGTGGTATTGACGCCTCGTTCCGGCGACCACGGGCGGGATGTGATCGCGACGAAGCACGGTATCGGAAGCGTGCGTATTCTCGGGTCGGTGAAAGCCTACAGCCCTGGTCACATAGTGACGAAGGAGGAACTGCACGCCCTAGCCGGGGTTGTGAACCTAGATACCGCTGCCTCAAAGGGTATAATCACGACAACGTCTGATTTTGCGCCGCTGCTGCTCAACGACCCCTATCTGGCGAAATCGATTCCATACAGAATCGAATTGATGAACGGCGAGAGGCTTCGCAAGTGGCTGTCGTCACTTGCAGGATTGAAGAGGGTCTAGGCAATAGATGAAATGCTTAGGAGTGCGGTCGAGCGCGTACCGCTGTTGGCATTATCCGAACTTAGCCGCACCTATTTCGTCCCATCGGAGTTGATGGACTAGCCGTCGAGCGCAAGCCGCCGGCCGGTCCTTGAAATGGCGGGCGCTCGCACGCCTCGCTGAACAGCGGTGCTGCTCGAACTCGTTCGGCTTTCGTGGCCATCGCTATTGATCGAACCCATGATGTTGATATCGCCGTGCGCGAGCTCGGAGCGACGCCCCGTTGTCGCGGTAGACGGCCACCTCCAAGCTTTAATGGCTCACCCGGGATCGTTCCATCGCCGTGAAATGGGTCATACCATGCGTGCCATCAGGAATGCGTTTGCTCACTCGTCTAACGCCTTCACATTCGGACACAACGATCTTCGTAAGGCCCTTCACAGTCTACTCATTATCAGGAGGGTGGCCTTCAAGACGAACGACGGTCGTCCCGCGTTAGATCTAGAGCGACTAAAGTTTAAGTGGGCCCCGAGCAAGGGTGAAAAGGCTCAGGCCGCCGCATGGTTCGGTAAATCGGAAAAACCGCGTTCTGAATAAGCGTTGCGCGCGCTACGCGAAGACATCGTTACCGTACATAAGAGTGTTGGCAAGCGCTTGGGTCTTGAAGTGCTGTAGGTCGAACAAGCGCGAACGCATCATAAGTAGCTCTGAAGCCTCGATCATGAGGTCTTCGGTTAGCTTCTTCATCGCCACCTTGATGTCTTCTTTGCCCTTCAGGCTGCTCTTCGGCTGAAGAGGGGTGAGTTTCTTGCTAATAAGAATCGGTCGTCCAAACAGCATGAACAACATCGTTGCGACGAATGCGGAGTTTATCGAGACCTCGTATTCTCTTAGACATGCGCTCAGCCACCGCGGCATCAAGCGGCTTCAGAACGACATCAATAGCCTCCAACACCATCTTCTGTTGTGCGCTGTCAGAGGGGGCCGAGAAGTAGAGGGAATGAGCCAGCGCGCGATTGTTCAGCAAGTCTTGGAAAATGTACAGAAGAGCGAACTGAACATCATTCGCGGCAATGGTCACTTGGCCGATGTAAAGGGCAAGTGAGTTGACGGGACGTTGATATCTCTTAGCCATTGGCCCTTATACCACGCGAGAGTGGTAACAAGCGCCTAGCATAGACAAACTAGCTACCACGATGGTTATCCAAACTTTCGGTGCTTCTTGGCCTGCTCCAATCACCGCGCATGCACTGCATGCCGCGGGCCCGCGCTGCTCGACCTGGAGCTTACTAAGCAAAGGGAAACGACCTTGTAATTCCATCTCCCGAAAAAATCGTAGACACTTCCACAGGAACAGGGAGGCGCGCTGCAGTGCTACGTTTGAGATGCACCGCTCGTGGCGTAAACTCGAATCCGTCGAAGGAGGTCGACTCGTCCCCTAACACTGTAGCGTTCATTGCTGCGAGGCGTCGCAGTGGGTCGCCGATAGCTAGAGCGCCATGGAGTGTCGGAGCCGGCGCCGCCTGTTGCTCGGGCAGTTCTGAAACAAGCGTTGCGGCCAAAATATCCACCCGTAGCAGCGCGTGCATAACTTCTTGGGTCGCCACGACGAGACCAATGCTTCTTGTGCGTTTACTATGTACTTCGGTGTCTGTAACAAGTGCGTCCCCGTTCTTGTAGACAAGAACCATGAACCTCGCTGAGTAAATATCCGCAGACTTCGACTGCGCCCAGGCAAAGGCGATTTGAGCGCCTTGGTGCTTACATCTATTGCACAGCAACGCACTGAATGAACGCAACCTTTTCGCAGCTTCACGAAAGGCATTAACTTTTTGCTTTATGGATTTCGATTGTGGCTCAACGAGGCTTAGCAAGTACTGCGTATAGACGTCGAAGAGCCCGTCGCATCATACATTAGCTGGCGGAACTTCAGTACAACTGGCGCGCGCTCCGCTAAAGCTTGGAGGGGCAAAGCCTCCAGCGTGTTCACCAGTGCGCTCAGTGAGTCCGCTACGGTTCGCCAATTCGCAATAAGACGCTGAGCTATATGCGCGCCGCCGCCGTTAAGTTCCAATCGTCGGCCGGCGAAAGACGCAATCAACGCGCTTTTGACATCGCCGTTATCGTCGAGTTCCAACTTCATTGTGTGCGCTCGCGATCATCTTGCCTTTGACTACCGATAACACGGCGCGCTTGCCGCGGTTCGCCGTATCGCTGCTCCGCAGGGAAGGGCAGGCCTCACAACAATCTTGCGAACTTAAGTAATATCATAAGTAACACTTGACAACCGCGCGCAATGTTGTGGCCTATGTCAGCCGTTCCAACGGAAAGGATCGGCCAGTGCCTCTCACTGAAATCAACGTCACCCGTCCACGGCCCCATTTCTCCGATTACTGGAAAGACCCCGACGCCGCCCGTGCGGCCGCGCCCCCGCCGCCGCCATGGCCCGCGATCGCCCCCGACTTGCTGGAGGAGGGCCGTCCCAAGCTGCCCGCCTTCCCCCTGCAGATCTTCCCGCGCCAGTGGCGGGAGTGGGTGAGCGACGCCGCGCAGTGGGCGGGCTCGTCGGAGGATTACGTGGCGCAGGCCCTGCTGGCGTCCGTCGCCGGCCTGTGCGGCCAGGGCGTCTCGGCCCGCATCACCGAGGCCTGGAGCGAGCCGGTGACCCTGTGGCAGGCGCTGGTCGGCGGCCCGTCGAGCGGCAAGACGCCGGCGCTCGAATGGCTGCGCCGTCCGCTCGGCACGGTCGAGCGCATGCTGGCGCGCGAGGGTGGGGCGCCCGTGGTGGTTTCCGATGCGTCGTTGCCGGCGCTGGAGAAGGCCGTCGCCAAACGGCGGCAGGGCGTGCTGCTGTGGCGCGACGAGCCGACCGCCTGGCTGGCCGGGCTGGGGCGCAAGAGCCGGCGCGACGAGAGCAGGCGCGGCCCCTTCCTCGACACCTGGGGCGCCATCGGCTCTGCCGTGGGGCCGCGAGAAAACCGCCGTCAGCATCGTGGGCTCGCTCGATCCGGAGCGGCTGGACGCGGCCCTCGAGGGCACCGGCGACGGCCTCGCCGCGCGCTTCCTCTATGTCTGGCCCGGCCCCGCGCCCTACCGCTCGCTGCGCGACCTGAAGCCCGTGCGCGAGGACGAGGCGGTGAGCGCGCTGCACCGCATCGCCCGCGCGGTCGGCTCGCCGGAGATGCCCCTGGTGCTCGCCTTCGAGGACCAGGCGGTGACGTACTTCGATGCCTCCCTGGAGCGCCTGCACGGCGAGACGCTGCGGGCGGAAGGCCTTCTGGCCGGCTGGCTCGGCAAGGGACGGGGCACGGTGGCGCGGCTGGCCGCCGTGATGGCGCTGCTCGACTGGACGGCGAACCGGCCGAACAATGCGCCGCCGCCTGCCGTCATCACGGCGCAGCATCTGCAGGCCGCCTGGCAGCTGTGGGACCGATACTACCGGCCGCATGCAAGGGCGGTGTTCGACCGCGCCGGGGCGGCGGATCGCGACCGCCAGGTGCGGCACCACGCGCGGCGGGTGATCGGCTGGATCCGCGCCGAGGGCGCCGAGGAGATCTCGCGCGAGGAGGTGCGGCGCGAGGCGCTCAGCCAGCGGGTGAAGGCCGCCGGCGCCGACGAGGTGATCCAGCTGCTGGAGCAGGCCGGCGTGCTGCGCGAGCTCGACGACGAGGAGGCCTACCCGCGCCCCGGCCGCCCGGCGCGGCGCTGGGAGGTCAATCCGGCTTTGCTTCCAAAACCCGCTGCGCAAATTGCGGAAACGAAAACCTCTCCCGACTCGGAGGAAGAGGAAGAAGAGGGTGAGGCACCTCCTCAGCCCGACCCACCCCCTCGCGTTCCTGCCCCCGTCCAGGTGGACTGGCCGAAATGATTAGTACCTGGAATCACAAGGGCAGACACGCCCCCGTTGTCATCTCGGGCGGAGTAACCTCCGCCCAGGAGCGAAGCGAAGGATCTCATGGCGATTCAACGAGAGTGCTGGCCGGACGGCGATGAGATCCTTCGCTGCGCTCAGGATGACAAAAATGCCTGTCGCCACTCGGACTTGCGCGAATTGCGCAAACTGCGCGATCAAGTCTCCTCCGTCATACGACGACGGAGGGGTCGGAAGCGCGAGGCCGTGGCCCATGACCCCATCGCCCTCGTATGACGAGGGCACTTCCCCTTGCCGGACTCCGGCAAGGGGAAGAAAGCCGAGCGCGAATTGCGGAAACTATGCTCGCGGCTCAATCCCGACGCGACACAGCCCACGTTGTCATCTGGGCGGAGTCACCTCCGCCTTAGCGCAGCGAAGGATCTCATGGCGATTCAATGAGAGTGCGGGCCGGATCGGCGATGAGATCCTTCGCTTCGCTCAGGATGACGACATGAGCGCGAATTGCGGAAATTGCCTGCGCGCCTCAATACCCCGCCGTGAACCGCTTGCGGATATGCTTGGGCTTCTCGATCTCGTCGAGGATGGCGACGGCGAAATCCTCGCGGCTGATGCGGCTCTCGCCCTTGGAATCCACGATCAGCTTGTCGAGGCCAAGCTTGAACTTGCCGGTGCGCTTGCCGGCCGGGATCGCCGCCGACGGCGAGATCGCCGTCCAGTCGAGATCGGTCACCTTGAGGATGGCGTCGAGCGCCAGCATGGCCGGCTTGGAGGTCGGCGGCTGCACGCCCTTCTCGGCCATGTAGTCGAAATGGCTGCGCCCGTCCTTGCGCAGCAGGCTGCCGGCGCCGACCACGAACAGCGCGCGCTTCACGCCCGATTTGCGGATGGTGTCGATCACGCGGTTGACGTCGTTCTCGTTCCACTTGACCGACACGATGACGACGTCGTGGCCCTTCAGCACCTGGGCCAGCACCGGCGCGTCCGTCGTGCTGCCCGACCGCACCGTCATGCCGGTGCGCGCCGAGAGCTTGCGCGGGTCGCGGGTGATGGCGGTGACGGTGTGCTTGCGCGCAAGCGCCTCGTCGAGGATGCGGCTGCCGATGTTTCCGGTGGCGCCGATCAGGGCGATGTTGCTCATCTGGATGTTCCTTTCATGAGATCGCGCAGCGCGGCCACCGTGGCGGCCGGCGCTTCCTGCGGTACGTTATGGCCGATGCCGGGCAGCACGCGCCGCTCGTAGGGGCCGGCGAAGAATTTGGCTTGCCCGTCCTTCTCGGGCGCCGGCCCGACACCGTCGTGGCCGCCATGGAGGTTGATGGTCGGCACGCCGATCCTGGGCTGGCCGGCAAGTCTGGCCTCGATCGGCTCCAGCGCCGGGTCGCCCGGCGCGTAGCCGTAGCGGTGGCGGTAGGACTGGATCACGACATCGACGAAATCGGGATTGTCGAACGAGCCGGCGCTCTTCTCGAAGGTCGCCTCGTCGAACGCCCATTCCGGCGACCACAGTTTCCACAGGAGCCGGCAGATGTCGCGGCGGTTCTTGGCGAGCCCGGCGCGGCCGCGTCGGGTATGGAAGTAATACTGGTACCAGTAGCGATGCTCCTGGGCGGCCGATATCGGCTCGCCCGACGCGGCGATGTTCTGGATGTTGTAGCCCGTACAGCTCACCAGGCAGCGCGCCCGCTCGGGCCAGAGCGCCGCCACGATGCAGGCGGCGCGGCCGCCCCAGTCGTAGCCGGCGAGGGCGGCCCGCGCGATGCCTGTCGCATCCATGAACTGCAGCAGGTCGTGGCCGAGGGCGGCCTGTTCGCCCGACCGCGGCGTGGCCTCCGACAGGAACCGCGTCGCGCCGTAGCCGCGCAGCCAGGGCACGAACACGCGACACCCCTCGGCCGCCAGCGGCCCGCGCGACCTCGTCGAAGGCGCGGACGTCGTAGGGGAAGCCGTGCAGCAGGATCACCGGGTCCCCGCTTTCGGGCCCGTGCTCCTCGTAGGCGACTTCCAGCACGTCGGTTCGGACGCGTTTCGATTTCATGATGCGAGTTTAGCGCGGCGCGTTGACAGAGTCGCGGGTCACGCTCACGCTTGGCGAAACGGAGGAAACATGGCCCGATTCGATCGCGTCATCCGGGGCGGCATGATCGTCGACGGCAGCCGCCTGCCGCGTTTTCGGGGCGACATCGGCATCAAGGACGGCCTGATCGCGGAGATCGGCCAGATCGGCGCCGGCGAGGCCGACGAGACGATCGATGCCGGCGGCCTCATCGTGGCGCCGGGTTTCGTCGACCTGCACACCCATTACGACGCGCAGCTCTTCTGGGATCCCTACTGCACCCTGTCGAGCTGGCACGGCATCACCTCGGTGGTGATCGGCAACTGCGGCTTCGGCTTCGCGCCGGTGCGCCCGGCCGAGCGCGAGCGCGCCATGCTGTCGATGACCCGGGTCGAGGCCATCCCGATGGCCTCGATGAAGGCCGGCATGCCGTGGAACTGGGTGACCTTCCCCGAGTTCCTCGACAGCGTCGAGGCCGCGCCCAAGGCGGTCAATATCCTGCCCTACATGCCGATCTCGCCGTTGCTGATCTGGGTCATGGGCTTCGAGGCGGCCAAGGCCGGCAAGCTGCCGACGCCCGCGCAGCACGCCGAGATCCGCCGCCTGCTGCACGAGGCGATGGATGCCGGCGCCTGCGGCTGGTCGGCCCAGCGCATGCTGCCGACCGGCCCGGCGGCGGTGCAGCGCGACCATGACGGCTCGGCGATGCCGACCGACGTGATGCACGACGAGACCTGCCGCGAGCTCGCCCGCGTGCTGGCCGAGCGCAACGACGGCTTCGTGCAGATGCTGCTGGTCTCGGGCGACAATGCCCGCGACCAGGCCTTCTACGAGGAGGTCGCGACCTTGAGCGGCCGGCCCGTGATCATGAACGTCGTGCAGGCCTTCGATCACAAGCCGCACATCCATCGTCGCGTGCTCGACTGGCTGAAGAGCTGCCGCGAGCGCGGCATCCGCGTGGTCGGGCAGGGCCTCACCACCGATGCCGGCTTCACCTTCACCTTCGAGGAGTGGAACCTGTTCGACGATTCCGAGCCGTGGTGCGAGGCCACGACCGGCACGCGCGCCGAGCGCCTGGCCAAGCTCGCCGATCCGGCGCGCCGCGCGGCGCTGCGCGACAAGCTGCCGATCACCGCGACCGGCCCGCTGCCGCAGATCGCCATCGTCGGGCCGCAGCTCGACAAGAATAAAAAGTGGCTCGACTACACCCTGGCCCATGCCGGCGAGAAGATGGGCAAGCATCCGGTCGACGTCATGCTCGACATGGCGGTCGAGGAGGATCTCAAGACCGAGTTCTTCGCCGCCCCGCCCAACGGCAGGATCGAGCACCTGAAGGAGCTGGTCGACGATCCCTACGTGCTGTTCGGCGTGTCCGACGGCGGCGCCCACACCAAGTTCCTGACCGCGGGCCGCTACCCGACCGAAACGCTGTGCAAGGTGGTGCGCGAGCACAAGATGCTGAGCCTGGAGGACGTCCATTGGCGCCTGTCGGCCCTGCCGGCCGAAGTCGCGGGCTTCCGCGGGCGCGGCGTGCTGAAGAAGGGCGCGCCGGCCGACATCGTGGTCTACGACTTCGACGCGCTGCGCGTGCTGCCCGACGAGATCGCCCACGACCTGCCGGGCGGCGAATGGCGCCGCATCCAGCGCGCGGAAGGCTACAAGTACGTGCTGGTGAACGGCGAGGTCACGATCCGCAACGACCGCCCGACCAACACCCATTCCGGCCGCCTGCTGCGGCATGGCGGTGGACATGCAGCATGAAGTCGGCGACGAGAGCATGTTCCGCTTGGGCCTATCGTCATCCCTGAGGAAGCGCGCCACTCCAGTGGCGCTCGAGTACCGCGTGTCGACGCGCAAGAAAAGAGGTCCCTCAACTGGAGTTGCGCGCTCGCCAGCAGAGATGCGCTCCAGCCGACAAAAAAGGCGGTCCTTGCGGACCGCCTCTTGTGTCGCGTTCCGGCGCCAGCCTCAGGGCGAGGAACAGGCGAAGACGTTCATCTCCGGGCCGAGGTCGTACGGCGGCGGCACCTGCGCCAGTGTCGTCACCTGCGCCGACAGCGACCAGTCGAATGCCCGCTTGATCCGTGAGCAGAATTCCTTGTCGACGGGAGCACGCTGCGCCGTGCGGTTGGCGAATTCGGTCACCAGGACGTCGACGTTGAAGCGCTTGCGCCCGGCGAGCTGCTGCAGGCTGTGGGTATTGGCGGCAAGCTCGGACTGGAACTTGGCGATGAAGGCGGCGTACTGGTTGTTATAGGCGCGGCTGCCGCTTGGCGTCTGGCACTGCAGCGTGCCGACCGAGAACTCCTGCTGCAACATGCGGGCGCGATAGGTTACCAGATCGGCCGGCGTGTAGCAGATGCCGCGCGTGTTGGGTGGAGGGGGCGAAGGGGGAACCGCTGCCTGATAGTCCGCCGCCGGAGGCCGGACGGCCGGCGCCTTGGTGTTGGCGTTGCCGAGCGTGCAGGCGCCCAGTGCCAGAAGGCCTGTCATTACGATTGTCGCCTGCGAAAGCTTCTTCATCATCCATTACACTCCCAACGCATTGGCCGGAAACCGCCAGCGGGTACAACAGTTAGACGCCTCTTTCAAACCCAAATACCGGGCAGGCGCGCCGGAGGCCATAAAACCTCGATTTTTCAGTGCACGGCCCGGGCAAGTGCCCGGTCGAAGATCTCCAGCCCGAGGTCGATCTCCTCGGCCTCGATGGTGATGGGCGGCGCGATGCGGAAGATGCCCAGGCCACCGCGGACAACGCTGGTCATCATGCCGAGTTCCAGGCACGCGCGGGCGACGCGCTGGGCAAGCTCGGGATCGGCTGTCCTGGTGCGGCGATCCTTCACCAGGTCGAGGCCCAGCAGCAGGCCGCGGCCGCGCACGTCGCCGATGCAATCGTAGCGCTGCTGCAGCGCGAGCAGGCCGGCCTTGAGCCGCTCGCCGAGACGGGCGGCACGCTCCGTCAAGCGATCGCGCAGGATGATCTCGATCACCTTGAGACCGACCGCGGCCGGCAGCGGATCGGAGGCGTGCGTGGTGTAGAAGAGGAAGCCGCGCTCGGCCGCCACGTCCTCGATCTCCGCCGTCGTCAGCATGGCGGCCAGCGGCAGGCCGGCGCCCAGTGTCTTGGACAAGGTCAGATAGTGCGGCACCACGCCGTCGCGTTCGCAGGCGAACAGGTGGCCGGTGCGGCCGAGTCCGGTCTGCGCCTCGTCGAAGATGAGCTGCATGTCGCGCTCGCGGCATTTCTCGGCCAGCGCCGCGATGTAGCCCGGCGGCGGCTCGAGGACGCCGCCCGAGCTCAGGATGGGCTCGACGATGCAGGCGGCGAGCGCGCCGCTCGACTGGCGGTCGACCAGCTCGAAGCCGAAGTCGAGCTCGCTCTTCCAGTCGTAGACGCCGCGCGCGTCGATGAAGCGCGAGCGGTAGGTGTCGGGGGCGGGCAGCACGAGCGAGCCGGGCTGCGGCGGGCCGTAGCCCTTGCGGCTCGAGGAATAGGTCGCCGACGCAGCGCCGCCGGTGACGCCATGCCAGGAGCGGCTCATCGCCACGATCTCGTGGCGTCCGGTCACCAGCTTGGCCATGCGCAGGGCGGCTTCGTTGGATTCGCCGCCGGTCGAGACCAGCAGCACGCGGTCGAGCTTGCCGGGCGAGATGCTGGCGATCAGCGCGGCAAGGTCGACGACGGGCCGCGACAGGATGGTCGAATAGAGGTGATCGAGTTCGCCGATCCATTTGCGGGCGACCTCGACGATCTCGCGATGGCTGTGGCCCAGGATGGCGCTCATCTGGCCCGAGGTGAAATCCAGGATCCTGCGGCCGTCGGCATCGGTGAAGAAGTTGCCGGCGGCGCTCTCGGCGATCAGCGGCGAGAACGCCCCGCCATAGCGCACCAGATGCGCCCGCGCCTTGGCCCAGAAGTCGGGATCGCTGTTGCCGCTCATGAGAACTCCTGTCGCGCGTCATCGCAGTTCCGCAAGGGCCCTCTCCCGCCGGCTGCGCGGCGGATGAGGGACGCTGAGCCAGAGGTGCGAATAGCATCAACACGAGTCATTGTCCCTCGAACGCCGCGCGCACCAGCGGCAGGCGATCGTTGCCGAAGAACATCGAGTTGCCGACGAACATCGTCGGGCTGCCGAAGCCGCCGCGCGCGATCAGCTCGTCGGTGTTGGCGCGCAGCCGCGCCTTGCACGAATCGGTTTCGATGCCGGCGAAGAAGCGTTGGCGCTCGAGGCCCGCCCTGGCGGCGACATCGGCCAGCACCTCCTCGCGCGCGATGTCGCGATCATCGCCCCAGTAGGCCTCGAAGGCGGCGGTGGCGTAGGGCACGAGCTTGCCTTCGTCGAGCGCCACGAAGGCGCCGCGCATGCATTTCACGCTGTTCACCGGGAAGACCTTGGGCGGAAAGACGATGCGCAGCCCGTAGAGCCCGGCCCAGTCGGCGAGGTCCTTCAGCATGTAGGCCTGCTTCCGGGGATTGGGCTTGGCACGGCTGTCGTAGACGGTCTGGTTGACCGCGTTGAACACGCCGCCGACCAGGATGGGCTTCCACGCAATTTCCGCGCCGAGTTCGGCCGCCAGCGGCTGGACGGCGTGGAAGGCGAGATATGTCCAGGGGCTGGAGCAGTCGAAGTAGAAGTCGAGGTGGCGCGCCATTTCGTCTCTCCGCCGTCGGTTCGCCTTGTCGTTGCCACAACCGACGCGTATCTTGCAAATCCATGACGGTACTGGCTGACAAGCCCAAAAAGAGTAGTCGCAAGAAGATAGCAATCGTCGTGCATCAGGAGCATTCGCGGCCCGGTCGGGTCGGCGTCCTCCTCGAAAAGCGCGGTTACGAGCTTCACCGCCTCTGCCCGAATTTCGGCTGCAATCTGCCCGAAGACATGTCGGATTATGCCGGCGTGGTGATCTTCGGCGGCCCGATGTCGGCCAACGATTGCGGCACGCTCGCCGGCATCAAATGCGAGCTCGATTGGATCCCGAAAGTGGTCGAAGCCGGCGTTCCCTTCCTCGGACTTTGCCTGGGCGCCCAGCTCCTGACCCGCGCCGCCGGTGGCCGCGTGAGCCCGCATCCCGAAGGCAAGATCGAGGTCGGCTATGTCGACATCGAGCCGACCGCAGCGGGGCGCGCCTGGCTCAAGGGGCCGATGAAGGTCTACCAGTGGCATCGCGAGGGCATGCACATCCCCGACTGCTGCGAGCTGCTCGCCACCAACGACACCTATTCCGTGCAGGGTTTCCGGTGCGGGCCCAATGCCTTCGGCTTCCAGTTCCATCCCGAGGTCACGCTCGAGATGAAGGAGCGCTGGACACTCAATTCGGAGCGCCTGAAACAACCCGGCGTTCAGCAGCGCGGCGTGCATCTCTCGATGCATGCGCTCTACGATCCGCCGCTCGATCGCTGGATCAACGGCTTCCTCGATCGCTGGCTGGCGGCCGACACGCGGGTCGCCGCCCCGCTGGCGAGGTCTCCCGAGCCGAAAACACCCGAATTCGCGGCCGCCGCCAGCTAGCGGCGCGATGGCCCGGGGCGGCATCCTGGGCTAGGGTCGCCGCGAAGCCTGGGAGGCGCGATAATGACGGGTGCTCTGATCTTCGTCCTGGCCCTGGTGCTGGTGGCGGTCGTTCTGGTGGTTGCGGGCGTCAAGACGGTATCGCAGGGCACCAACTGGACCATCGAGCGGTTCGGCCGATACACGCGCACCCTGCCGCCGGGCCTGCATCTCATCGTGCCGTTCATGGACCAGGTCGGCCGCAAGATGAACATGCAGGAGAATGTCCTCGACATCCCGGCCCAGAAGGTCATCACCAAGGACAACGCCACGGTCCAGGTCGACGCCGTCGCCTTCTACCAGGTGATCGACGCGGCGCGGGCCGCCTACGAGGTGCAAAATCTCCACCTCGCCATCACCAACCTGGCGTTGACCAATATCCGCAGCGTCATGGGCAACATGGCGCTCGACGAGGCCTTGTCCAAGCGCAACGAGATCAACAACATCCTGCTGGCGGTGATCGACCAGGCAACCAGCCCGTGGGGCGTCAAGGTCCTGCGCCTCGAGGTCAAGGACATCGCGCCGCCCGAGGATATCGTGGTGGCGATGGGCCGGCAGATGAAGGCCGAGCGCGAGAAGCGCGCCACCATCCTGGAAGCCGAGGGCGTGCGCGAGTCGAGCATCCAGCGCGCCCAGGGCGAGAAGCAGTCGGCCATCCTGACCGCGGAAGGCCGTCGCGAGGCGGCGTTCCGCGACGCCGAGGCGCGCGAGCGCCTGGCCCAGGCCGAGGCCAAGGCAACCGCCGTTGTTGCCGAGGCGATCGCCGGCAACGGCGTGCAGGCGACCAACTACTTCCTCGGTACCAAGTACGTCGAAGCCCTGGCCAAGATGGGCTCCAGCCCCAACGCCAAGGTCTTCTTCCTGCCGGTCGAGGCGGCCGGAATCATGGCCTCGATCGCCGGCATCGGCGAACTTGCCAAGGAGGCGCAGGCGCGTGGCATAGCGGGTGAAGTGGCGGCGCGGCCGCGCGGCTCCGTTCCCAACGCGGGCTGAGCGCCGCCATGAGCTTCAAGATCATCTTCTGGTATTGGTGGGCGCTCGCCGCGGTGCTGCTCGTCTTCGAGATTATGCTGCCGGGCGTGGTCTTTCTGTTCCTGGCGATCGGGGCGGCGGCAGCGGGCGCCGTCCTGCTCGTGGCCGTCGATCTGTCGCTCGAGCTGCAGCTCGCGATCTTCGCCGTCGTGGCGGTGGTGTCGGCGGTCGGCTTGCGCCGGACTTTGCGCCGCCTGCAGAGCCGCGACACGCTGCCCAACACCCTCAATGCCCGTGGTGACAGCCTGGTCGGCCGCACGATTGTGCTCGATGCGCCGATCCTGGGGGGCCGCGGCAGGGTGATATTGGGCGACGGAAGCTGGACGGTGACCGGCCCCGATATGGCGGCCGGCACGCGCGTGCGGGTCGCCGCCGTCACCGGCACCGAACTCAGGGTCGAGCCGGCGCCTTAGCAATCCACGCCTTGATCCTGTCGACGGTCTCTTTCTCGATGCCGTTGTAGCCGTGGTGGGCGCGGGGCTCGCAATCGTCGCCGGTCGACGTGCCGCCGTTCATCTCGATCAGCTCGGTGCCGTATTTCCGGTGCGACGCCATGCCGGAAGAGGGACTGGTCACCCGACAGGCGTCCATCACGTGCAGGACGATGAGCTGCCGGCTCTTGAGCTCGCGCGGATCGAAGCCGGCGATGCGGTTCATCGACGAGGTATGGACGAAACCCGCGACCATTCCGTCGAGCGGCCTGGCCAGCGCCATCGTCGCCTCGGTGCTGCGGCTGGTGCCGATGATGTAGATGGGAATCTTGCCATATCGCGCCTCGAGATCGCGGACGATCGCCAGCATGCGGTCGGGCGTCGAGGTCGCGTCGGTCGAGACGGCGACGAACCGGCCGTCGGCGAACAGCTCGCGCGACCGGATCAGGAAATTGCCGCCGCCCGAGAAGACCAGCTTGCCGCCCTCCATCCGGGGATTCACGCGGCCCTGGCCGCCCGGCATCAGGATCACGGCATAGGCCGGCGTGCCGGGCTTGCTCGTCAGGACATAGGGAACGCTCTCGCCGCTCGTCGACCGGGCCGACGTCGCAAGCTCGTCGCGCGCCAGCGCCGGTCCTGCCGTGCCGGCGAGCAGGAGCAGGGTGGCGCAAAGCAGCCTGCGCGGGTTCATCCGCCGATCAGCTTCTTGGCGATCATGCAGTGGATGCCCTTGTTGCCGTCGACCGTCTGCGTGACGTGCAGGTCGCCCTGCAGGCTGCACAGCATGTAGGCGTCGGCGGCCGACAGGCCGGTCTTGGCGGTGATCAGCCGGATCATGTCGCGCAATGCTTCCTTGGCGGCGTCGTCGAGGTCGGGATCGAAGCCGTGGGTGATCCAGTGCGTCGCGGTCTCGGCGCGCGGATTGTTGAGCTTCATGTCCTTGCGCACGGTGAAGCGGAAGGTGCCCGACAGCGACGTCTCGAGCGCCGTAAGGTTCACCTCGCCGTCGCCCTGCACGCCGTGGCCGTCGCCGGTCGAGAACAGGCCGCCTTCGGCGAACACCGGCAGGTAGACGGTGGTGCCGACGTTGAAGTGCTTGTTGTCGATGTTGCCGCCGAAGGCGCGTGGTTCGATCGAGCTGCACTGGCCCCATTCCGGCGGCGGCGCCACGCCCATGATGCCGAAGAACGGCTTCAGCTCGATCTCGGTGCCCCACGGCAGGGTGCAGACGCCGCGGTTGGAATCGATCGGGATGTGGGTCAGGCGATAGAAGGGGAAGTCCTCGGGCAGGGTGCCGGCCAGCGGCCGCTGCACGTTCCAGCCCCAGTTGGTGCGGAACTTGATGTCGAGCACCTCGACCGCCAGTGCATCGCCGCGCTCGGCGCCTTCGACATGGACCGGGCCGGTCAGGATGTGGCGGCCGAGATGGGGCTTCAGCTTGCCCAGGATCTCGCGGTGCTCGGGCAGCACGTTGAACGGCTCGCCGGGCAGGATCTCGGCCGATCCGGACACGCAATGGATGGTGGCGATGTCGCCCGACTTGATGCGCAGCTGGGGCTTGAGCTGGCTGTCGAAGTAGCCCCAGTGGCAGGTCTCGGGCGAGGATTGAAGTTCGTGCGTGGCCATTGCGGTCCCCTTTGTTGCTCCTGGGTTGAAGCACATCCCGTGCCCAAATCCATCGTCGATGCTATAGGCGTGGCATGAACTATCGCCACGGCTATCACGCCGGCAACTTCGCCGACGTCCTGAAGCACACGGCACTTTGCGAGCTGCTGCGCCTGCTGACGGCCAAGGACAAGAAGCTGTTCGTGCTCGACACCCATGCCGGCGCCGGCGGCTATGATCTCGTTGGCGGACTGGCCCGGCGCACCGGCGAGGCCGAGGCGGGCATCGTCCGGCTGGCCGCCAGCCCGCGTGCCGGCATGCCGGCTGCCGTGGTGCGCTATCTCGCGGCCGTGGCCGCCTATGACCGCAAGTTCGGTCCCGCCGGCGGCGGGCTCCGGCGCTATCCCGGCTCGCCGCGGCTCGTGCGCGCGGCCTTGAGGCCGGGCGACCGGTTCATCGCCTGCGAATTGCACCCGGCGGAGGCGCTGGCGCTCAAGCGCGAGTTCGCGGGCGACCGCGCGGTCGAGGTGCGCCAGGCCGACGGCTACAAGGTGCTGAAGGCGCTGCTGCCGCCGCCGGAGCGGCGCGGCCTGGTGCTGGTCGACCCGCCCTTCGAGGCGGCCGACGAGTTCGAGCGCCTGCTGCGCGCCCTGCGCCAGGCCGTACGGCGCTTCGCCACCGGCTGCTACGCGCTGTGGTATCCGATCAAGGACGAGGCGGCGGCCGGCTTCATGCACGACCTCGCCGCCTTCAAGGTGCTGACCCTGGAACTGCAGCTGGATGGGGTCGAGCCGGGCAAGCTCGCGGCCTGCGGGCTGGCGGTGATCAATCCGCCCTGGCGGTTCGATGAGGCGATGCGCGAGGCGCTGCCGTGGATCGCCGGCCGGCTGGGGCCGGGCGTCAGCGCCCGGATTTCCGCTCCGCCAGCCAGCGCGCCGGCTCCGGCGTCAGGAGAGTGATCACGAACGATACGAGGCAGAGTGCTGCGCCGGCCAGGATGGCGCCGGCGTAGGAGCCGAAGAAGTCGAAGGCATAGCCCGCCACCGGCGAGCCGAGCAGGGCGCCGAAGGCTACGCCGCTGTAGAGCGCGCCGATCACCGAGCCGAGCGCGCGGCCGCCGAAATAGTCGGCGGCCAGCGAGGGCGCGATGGCGACGAAGCCGCCATAGAAGGCGCCGAACAGCAGGGCGAAGATCACCAGCGCGGCGGCGCTGGTCGACTGCGACCACATCACCAGCATGGCGGCCGCGCCGACATACATCAGGGCGAAGGAGAGCCGCCGGCCGATCCAGCCGGTGACGCTGGCGAACAGGAAGCGGCCGACGGTGCTGCCGACGCCCAGCAGCACGATCAGCAGCACGCCGAAGCCTTCGCCCAGGCCGAGGTCCTTGGCGTAGGGGGCGAGGTGCACGAACGGCACGAACAGGCCGAACGACATCAGGAGCGCGCCGACATAGATCGCCCAGAACGGACGCGAGCGCACGGCCTCGCCCAGGCTCGAGGCCGTACGGCATCGCGCTCACGCCGCTTGGATGGGGCGGATCGCCGTCTGGCGTGAGGCCGTAATGCTCGGGCCCCCGTCGCACCAGCGCGCCCGCGACGATGGCGCCGACGACGGCAATGACGGCCAGCACGAGGTAGGTCTGGCGCCAGCCGAAGGCGGCGATCAGCTGATGCGCCAGGGGCGCCCCGACCAGCGTTCCGACGCCGATGCCGGCGACGGCGATGCCGCTTGCCGTGCCGCGACGGCGTACGAACCAGCGCTGCACCGCCGCCACGCTCGGCACGTAGGAAAAGCCGATGCCCACGCCGACGCCGAGGCCGTAGCCGAGATAGACCTGCCACAGGCTGCTCGCCTGGGCGGCGACGACGAGGCCCGCAGCGATCAGCAGCAGGCCGCCCGCTACCACGGGGCGCGGCCCGATGCGGTCGGCGATCAGGCCGGCGGGCAGTCCCAGGAGGAAGTAGAGGAAGGCCGAGATCGAGAAGACCAGCGCGGTTTCGCCGCGCCGGGCGCCGAATTCAGCCTCGATGGCGCCGAAGAACGCGGCGAAGGAATAGGCGACGGCGTAGCCCGTCATCATGCACAGGAAGGCGCCGACGACGACCCACCAGCCGGGGAATATCCTGCTCTGCTTGATGGCGAACATGGGGGGAACTTAGGTCGGGATGGGCCGGCCGGCCATGGTCAATAGTTCGGTGAAATCCGAACCATTGCCGAGGGGCGCGTCAGTTCTTCTTGTCGTTCTTCTTGTCGTTCTTTTTTTCGCCCGGCTTCCACCCCCACAGCTTGAAAGCCGCCTCCGCGATCTTCGGATCGAGCGGCTGCTCGGTGAGCGTGAGCCCCTTGCCGACCGCGTCGGCGACGATCTTGAGCCCGGTGAGCCGCGCATGCTGCTTGTTGTCCGAGGCGATGACGTGCCATGGCGCGCAGTCGGTGTCGGTGCGCTCGAGCAGGTCGTCGTAGGCCTCGAGATATTCCTTGCGCCTGGCGATGTTGCGAAAATCCTCGAGCCCGATCTTGTAGTGCTTGTAGGGCTTGTTCAGCCGGTCGATCATGCGCCGCTTCTGCTCCTCGGCGCTGACATGGACGAGGATCTTGACGATGCGCACGCCGTCGTCGGTGAGCTCGCGTTCGAACTCGTTGATCTCGCGGTAGGCCCGCTTCCACGCCTCGACGCTGCACAGGCCCTCGATGCGCTCGACCAGCACGCGGCCGTACCAGGTGCGGTCGAAGATCGCCCAGTTGCCAGGCGCCGGCAGCCGCTGCCAGAAGCGCCAGAGGTAGTGGCGGCCCTGTTCCTCGGGCGTCGGGGGGCCGATGCGCCAGACATGCGTCGATTTGGGTTCGAGGCCGCCTACGAGGCGCTCGATCAGCCCGCCCTTGCCGGCGGCGTCCCAGCCGTCGATGTTGATGATGACCCGGCCGCCGGCGCGCAGGTGATGGGTTTGCAGGTCGAGCAGGCGATACTGCAACTTTTCGAGGTCGTGCTCGTAGGTCTTCTCGTCGATCGGACCGTCGATCATCTCGATCTTGTCCAGAATCGGCCACTTGCCCATTGTTGCCTCCGGCGCGGATCGTGCCAGTGCCGGCGGAGGGAGGCAATCGGTCTGGGTGATTGACAGCGCGAACGGCCGCGACGACTAATCACGGCGAATGGCCGACGCCGAACCCACCATCCGCTATACGGCGCGCTCCGGGAAACCCGTCGTCGAGGTCGGCGGCACCTGGACCGTGTTCAGCATGCGCGGCATCCAGCAGAAGGCCGCGAAGGCGCTGCAGGCGGCGGGCGCGGCTAAAGCCGGGCGCCTCGTGGATGCAAGCGGCGTGGAGCGGCTCGACATGGCGGGTGCCCTGGAAATCCTGGAGCTTGCCGGCGGCGGCCTGGAGTCCGAGGTCAAGACCGCTCGGAAGGCGCATGCCGACCTGTTCGAGGTCGTCAAGAAGAACATGTGCGAGGCGCCGCCCGAGCAGCACGTCAACTGGCTGGCCCACTGGCTCGAGGAAATCGGGCACAGCACGGTCGGCCTCTACCACCAGGGCGTCAACCTTTGCGCGTTCTTCGGCGAGATCCTCGTCGTCTTCGTCGAGGCCTTCCTCGAGCCGCGCCGGTTCCGCGTCAGCGCGGTGGTACGGCAGATGTACGAGGTCTGGATCAGGGCCCTGGTGATCGTCGGCGTGCTGTGCTTCCTGATCGGCGTCGTGACCGCCTACCAGGGCGTCCAGCAGCTCCGCCAGTTCGGCGCCGAGACCTTCACGGTGGAGGCCGTCGGCATCGGCATGTTCCGCGAGTTGGGCGTGCTCCTGACCGCCATTATCGTCGCCGGCCGTTCGGGCAGCGCCTTCACCGCGCAGATCGGCACCATGCAGGTCAATCAGGAAATCGACGCCATGCGCACGATCGGGCTCAACCCGGTCGAATGGCTGGTCCTGCCGCGTATCATTGCGCTGGTGATCTCTATGCCGCTGCTCGCCTTCTGGGGCGACATGACCGGCCTGCTGGGCGGCGCCGTTGCCTGCACCGTCTATCTCGACTTCACCTTCGTGCAGTTCTTCGACAGGTTGCGCGACACGGTCGGGGCCTGGCATTTCTATACCGGCATGATCAAGGCGCCGGTGTTCGGCGCCGTGATCGCCACGATCGGCTGCTTCGAGGGGCTGCAGGTGCATGGCAGCGCCGAGAGCGTCGGCCAGCTGACCACGCGATCCGTCGTGGAATCGATCTTCTGCGTCATCGTGCTCGACGCGGTATTCTCGATCATCTTCCTGCTGGCGAACGTGTGATGTCGGAAGCATCTGTCGAGGCGGAAAAGCCTGCCGCGCCCGCCTTGGCGGAGGGCGGACAACTCGTCGACCATAGAGACGGCCGCGATGTCGTGCTCAAGCTGCGCGGCGTGCGCACCCAGTTCGGCGACAACATCATCCACGACAATCTCGATTTAGACGTATTTCGCGGCGAGATTATGGGGCTCGTGGGCGGTTCGGGCTCCGGCAAATCGGTCCTGTTGCGCACGATCATCGGCCTCAACGAGGCGACCAAGGGCACCATCGAGATCCTCGGAGCCGATACCAGAAAGCTGCATGGGCAGTCCGAACGGAACATTCAGGCACGGACCGGCGTTCAGTTTCAGGACGGCGCGCTTTTCTCGTCGCTCAGCGTATCGGAGAACATCATCGTGCCGATCCGCGAGCATGCCGGGCTGGAAGAGCAGACCATGCGGGACATCGCCGCCCTCAAGGTCGCCCTGGTCGGGTTGCCGCCGGACACCGGCGACAAGAAGCCCTCGGAACTGTCGGGCGGCATGCGCAAGCGCGCCAGCCTGGCCCGGGCCCTCGCCCTCGACCCCGAGTTGCTGTTCCTGGACGAGCCGACGGCCGGCCTCGACCCCATTGGCGCGGCGCACTACGACGAGCTCGTCAAGGGACTGAACAAGAGCCTCGGTCTCACAATTCTCATGGTGACGCACGATTTGGACAGCCTCTACGCGGCTTGCGATCGCATCGCGGTGCTCCTCGACAAGCGCGTCGTGGTAGGTACGATGGCGGAGTTGTTGGCGTACGATCACCCTTGGGTCCGGGAATATTTCCACGGGCCGCGCGGGCGGGCGGCGGCCCGGCAGGAGTAGAAACGGCGTCGTATGGAAAGAAAATCGCCCTATGTGCTGATCGGCGCGGCGATGATCCTGTTCATCGCGGCCGTCGCCGGCTTCGTCATCTGGAAGCTGCGCGCCGGCGACCGCACGTCCTACGCCTACTACGACATCCTGTTCTCGGGCGACGTGCAGGGCCTGACCATCGATTCGCCGGTATTCTATCGCGGCCTGCGCGTCGGCCGCGTCCACAACATCCAGCTCACGTCGCGCGTCGACACGCAGCGGTCCACCGGACGCGAGCGCCTGACCGAGAAGATCGAGGTCACGGTCGCCGTCGACTGGAACATCGACATCCGCGAGCGCTCGTACGCGGTCTTCGAGAAACCTTTCATCGCCGGCGCACCATTCATCCAGATCGTCGGGCGGCTGGACGTGGATCAGGTGAAGCCCAAGAAGAAACTGGGCGAGAGGCCGTACCCCGAGATCCGCGAGGGCGCCTCCTTCCTGCAGGCCACGTCGACCTCGGCGCAGGAACTGCTGACCAAGGCCGGGGTGACGGTCGACCGGCTGAACGAACTCCTGAGCCCGGACAATGTCGGCGCGGTCAGCGATGCGCTGCGCAATATCTCGACGGTGACCACGGGAATCGCCAAGCAGGACGCCGCGATCCAGGCCACGCTCGCCGAGCTTCCGGGCGCCGTCGCCGAATTCCGCAAGACCTTCGACAAACTGAACGGGGTGGCCGATGCGCTCAACCTGGTCGCCCTCGAGATCGGGCCGCAGGACGCGGCCACGCGCAAGGCGCTGGCCGGCAAGGACGCGGGTGAGCTGCGCAAGGCCCTTGCCGAGGCGCGCAAGGCATTCACCAACATCGACGGCGCGGCAAACCAGCTTGCCAAGCTGGTGAACGACAACAAGGGGCCGATCAAGCAATTTTCCGAGACCGGCCTCACCGAGCTGTCGCTCACCATCCGCGAGCTGCGCCAACTCACCGCCAACCTGAACGTCATCGCCACCCGGCTCGAACGCGATCCGGCCGGCTTCGTGTTCAGCGGCAAGCAGGGATACACGCCGAAATGATCGCCCGTCTGGCTGCCTGCGCGGCCGCCGCCGCTTCGCTTGCCGGTTGCGCGCTGCTCAGCGTGGCCGATCCCCAGGATCTCTACACGGTGACGCCCAAGAGCACGTTCGATCCCGATCTGCCGGCGGTCTACTGGCAGCTCACGGTGGAGGCGCCTGTCGCCGCCGCCAACCTCAACACCGGCCGTATCGCCATCGCCATGACGCCGACCTCGTCGGATTATTATGCCAAGGCGGCATGGACCGATCGCGCGCCGCTCATGGTGCAGACGAGGATCGTCGATTCGTTCGAGAACACCCACAAGATTGTCGCGGTGGCCCGCGAGTTGATCGGAATCAAGGCGAACTACGTGCTGCAGCCCGACCTGCGCAATTTCGAAGCGTTGTACTATTACGGCGAGCCGCCGATCGTGCGCGTTCGCATCATCGCCAAGCTGGTGCGCATGCCCGACCGGCAGATCATCGGCGAGGCCTCGTTCGAGCGTTGCGTGCGTGCCCGCGCCGACAAGATTCCCAAGGTCGTCGAAGCCTTCGACCAGGCGCTGGGCAGCGTCATCAAGCGGCTGGTGTCATGGACGCTGCGTACGCCGCCGGTGCGGCCGCCGAGCGACTCGGCGCCCTACGACATCGAGCGCTATCGCAATCCGGCCAATGTCGTCTCGACAGCGAGCACTGCCCCAGGGGCAACGACGCGTCGATGGTGCCTTACACCGACGAGTAGTATCGCAGTGGCGCTGCCCGGCAATCAGGCGCGCTTCTCGACGATCGACCAGGCGAGGTCGGCCATCGCCTTGGCGCGGTTGCCGTACTGCGTGGCCGTCGCCGACGAGGCATTGCCGTCAAGGCCGCGCTTGTAGACGCCCTGCACGATGGCGGCGAGCCGGAACAGCGAGAAGGCGAGGTAGAAGTCCCACGACGGGACCTCCTTGCGGCCGGTGCGGCGCGCGTAGGCGGCGAGATACTCGGCCTCGGTGGGAATGCCGAATGCCTTGAGATCCATGCCGGCATAGCCGCCCGAGGCGCCGAATCCCTCGCCGAAATGATACATCATGCAGTTGTAGCCGAGGTCGGCCAGCGGATGGCCGAGCGTGCTCAGCTCCCAATCGAGCACTGCCACGATACGCGGCTCGGTGGGATGCACGATCGTGTTGCCCAGCCGATAGTCGCCGTGATTGATGCGTGTCTCGTCGCCCGGCGGGATGTTGGCCGGCAGCCACTGCTTCAGCGCCTCCATCGCCTCGATGTGCTCGGTGCGGGCGAGATCGTACTGGCTCGACCAGCGGGCGAGCTGGCGCTGGATGTACTGGCCCTCGCGCCCGTAGTCGCCGAGCCCGACCGCGCGATAGTCGACGTTGTGGATTCGGGCAAGGACATCATTCATCGAATCGAAGATCCGGCCGCGATCGGCCGGAGAGATGCCCGACATCTTGTGATCGGCGAATATACGCCCAGGCAGGAACTGCATGATATAGAAGGTCGTGCCGATCACTGAATCGTCACAGCAGAGCGCGTAGGGCTTGGGCACCGGCACGTCGGTGTGATCGGCCAGCGCCTTGATCACGCGATACTCGCGATCGACCTGGTGTGCCGAGGGCAAAAGCTTGCCCGGCGGCTTCTTGCGCAGCACGTACATGCCGCCGCCGCCGTCAGTAACATGAAAGGTCGGGTTGCTCTGCCCGCCCTCGAACTGCAGCACGCGGATCGGGCCGCGATAGCCCTCCACGTTGGCCTTCATGTAGTCGGCCAGGCGCGCTTCATCGAAGGCGTGGACTGGCCGAACGGGCGTTAGGTTCTCGGGCAATTCTGACATTGGCATGGCGCTGTTGTGTCGTTTACCGGACGGGCGGTTTTAGCCTTGATGGAAGGGAATTTCGAGGGATGCCTGGGGATACGCAGGCGTAGCGATTCTCAAGACGGTACATCCGCCGTCGAAATTTACTCAGAGGAAACGATGTCCATATTTCGCACAATCCCCTATGCAGTGCTGTCGGGCAGCTTGCTCGTCGGCGGTGGCGCGTACGCGCAATCGATGTCCAGCACCGATCAGCGCCAGGATTACCAGCAGGACCGCATCGAGCGCGGCATTCGCGACGGCCAGATCACCAGCGGCGAGGCCCGTCGCCTCGAGCAGGGCGAGCGGGCGATCGACCATGCACAGGCTCGCGCCGGTGCCGATGGGGTAGTGACATCGCAGGAGCGGGCTCGCATCGACCGCATGACCGATCGCGAGGGCCGCGAAGTCTATCAGCAGAGCCACGATCGCCAGCAGGCCTGGGACCGCGGCCAGAACTGGGGCCACACGGACAATGGCGGCCGCCAGGACGGCTGGGGCCAGAACCACGGCGGGGATCGTGACGCCGACCGCGGCCAGCACAACGGCTGGACCCGCGGCGAGCACAATGGCTGGGACGGAAGCCGCCCGCCGGGCATCGAGCATCGCGATGCGCGCGACGACCGGCGTATCCAGAACGGCACCCGCGACGGCTCGCTCACGCACGGCGAGGCCAACCGCCTGGAGCACGGTCAGAACCGCGTCGACCGCTATGAAGCACGCGCCCGTTCCGACGGTGTCGTGACGCCGGGCGAGCGCAACCGTATCGACGGCATGCAGAATCGCGAAAGCCGCCAGATCTACGCCGATCGCCATAACGATCGCACGGCGACGGGCACGCCGCCGACCACGCCGACGGCCGGCAGCGGCTCGCACAACTGGGGCAATGGCGGCTGGCATCAGCCGCAGGCCGGCAATATGCCGCCGCCGACCGGCACGCAGCCCAGCACGGGCTCGCGCAATTGGAGCGGCTTCCATACGCAGCAGGCGTCGGCCCCCCCGACCACCACGCCGCGTCCGGCGGTAACTCGCGCCTCCGCCCCGGCGACGGGCGCGCGCAGGGGCGGCCGTCACTAGGCGACCCGAACGACGGGGAAGCGGCGACCCGGAATCCGGGTCGCCGTTCTTCGCTCTCAAGTTCGCTCAGTTCACCTGGCGTTGCTTGTCGCCCCAGTAGGGCTTGCGCAATTCGCGCTTCAGGATCTTGCCCGTCGGATTGCGCGGCAGCGCCTCGATGAAGTCGACCGACTTCGGCAGCTTGTAGCCGGCGATGCGCTCGCGCGCCCAGGAGATCAATTCGCCGGCGCCGATATCGGCGCCCGGCTTCTTCACGACGACCGCCTTGACCGCCTCGCCCCAGCGCTCGTCGGGCACGCCGATCACGGCAACGTCGGCCACGGCGGGATGGCCGAACAAGGCGCTTTCGACCTCCGCGGGATAGATGTTCTCGCCGCCCGACACGATCATGTCTTTCACGCGGTCGTAAATGTAGAGGTAGCCCTTGTCGTCGAGGTAACCCGCGTCGCCGGTGAGGAACCAGTCACCCCGGATCGCGCGCGTCGTGGCGTCAGGCAGTTTCCAGTAGCCGCCCATGATCTGCGGCGACCGCACGGCGATCTCGCCGACCTCGCCCACGGCCAGGTCCCCGCCATCGTCGCCCACGATGCGCAGGTCCACGCCCGTCTGGGCATAGCCGCAGGACAGGAGCTTGCGGGCGTCGTTCGGGTCATGGTCGTCAGGCGGCAGCAGGGTGATGGCGCCGGTCGTCTCCGTGAGGCCATAGACCTGCTGGAAGCCGCACGGGAAGATCTCCATCGCCTGCTTCAGGAGGTCGGCGGGAATCGGCGCGGCGCCGTAGACGATCAGGCGAAGGCTGGAGAGATCGGTCTCGCGGATCTGCGGGGCCTGGACCAGGAACAGGATCATCGCCGGCACCAGCAGCATCACCTGCAGCCGTTCGCGCTGCACGATCTCGAGGATCTCGGCCGGCACGAACTCGCGCACGACATGGTTGGTGGCGCCGGCGAACAGGCCGGCAATGCCCCAGCCGGCGCCGCCGATATGGAACATCGGCAGGCAGACGAGATTGGGCACGCCCGGCGCAAGCTGCCAGGTCTTGGTCCACAGCGAAAACATCCAGGCGAAGTTGGCGTTGGTCAGCTCGGCGCCCTTGGGCAGGCCGGTGGTGCCGCTGGTGTAGAACTGGATCGCCGTGTCGCCAGGTCGAATTGGCAGGAGAGGATCCGTGGCGGGCTGCCTGTCGCGCCAGTCGGCGTAGGAGTCCCAGGCGGCATGCCGGCCGCCAAACGCCACGATCTTGCGCACCGTCTTCAACCCGTCGCGGATCTTCTCGATGACCGGAAAATATTCCTCGCCGACGAACAGGATTTCGGCCTCGGCATCGTTGACGATGTGCAGCACTTCCGGCGGGGCAAGGCGCCAGTTGACCGAGACCATCACCGCGTTGGCCTTGGCGGCGCCGAACAACAGCTCGAAGAAGATGTCGCTGTTCTTGTCGAGATGGGCGACGCGGCACTGCGGCGCGATGCCTTCGGCGATCAGCCCCCGGGCAACCCGGCTCGCGGCGCGGTCGAGCTCGGCATAGCTGGTGGTGCGGCCGGCATGAACGAGGGCGGCAGCTTCGGGACGCTCCGACGCCTGCCGGCGCACGATGTCGGCCAGTCCTGCAATCTCGATGCTCATCGACGCTTCCCATGATTTCGGCCTCGCCGCCGGCCGGTCGGGCGCCGGCAGCCTTCGGCCGTTTTGAAGTGATTTCAAGGGTTTGATCGCCTAGTGTCGGCGCCCGAAGGTGGGCGGGTTTTCAAGGGGCATCATGAGCAAGCGGATATTGGTCACTGGCGGCGCGGGCTTTCTGGGCTCGCACCTCTGCGAGCGGCTTCTGGCGGCCGGCAACGACGTGCTTTGCGTCGACAACTACTTCACCGGCACCAAGCGGAACGTCGCCAGCTGCCTGGACAATCCGCGCTTCGAGCTGATGCGCCACGATGTAACGTTCCCGCTCTATGTCGAGGTCGACGAGATCTACAATCTCGCCTGTCCCGCCTCGCCCATCCACTACCAGCACGATCCGGTGCAGACGACCAAGACCAGTGTGCATGGCGCCATCAACATGCTGGGGCTGGCCAAGCGCACGCGCGCCAAGATCTTCCAGGCCTCGACCAGCGAGGTCTATGGCGACCCCACCGTCCATCCCCAGGTCGAGAGTTATCGCGGCAACGTCAATCCGTTGGGGCCGCGCGCCTGCTACGACGAAGGCAAGCGCTGCGCCGAGACGCTGTTCTTCGACTACTGGCGGCAGCACAAGCTGCGCATCAAGGTGGCTCGCATCTTCAACACCTACGGGCCGCGCATGCATCCCAACGACGGCCGCGTGGTGTCGAACTTCATCGTCCAGGCGCTCAAGGGCGAGGACATCACGATCTACGGCGACGGCATGCAGACCCGGGCCTTCTGCTATGTCGACGACCTGATCGATGGCTGGCTGCGCCTGATGGACCACACGCCGGACGACTTCACCGGCCCGGTCAATCTCGGCAACCCGGTCGAGTTGCCGATCAAGCATCTTGCCGAGAGGATCCTGAAGCTCGTCAACGGCAAGTCGAAGCTTGTGGCGGCCCGGCCGCTGCCGGTCGACGATCCCCTGCAGCGTTGCCCGGACATCACGCTCGCGCGCGACAAACTGAAATGGGAGCCGAAGGTGGCTCTCGACCAGGGGCTGGCACGGACCATCGAGTACTTCGACGGTCTTCTGCGCGCCAACGTGCAGGTCAGTCGCGTCGGCCGCTAACCTCTTGCCAACGAGTTACTGCGCCGCGACCGCGCGCGGCAGGGCGTTGACGACGGAGGCCTTGCCCGAGGTCATCTCGTCGTGGATCCACTTGTAGGTCTTCTCCATGCCGTCCTCGAGACGGATGGAAGGCGCCCAGTTCAGCAGCTTCTTGATCAGGTCGTTGTCGCTGTTGCGGCCGCGCACGCCCTTGGGCGCGTCGAGCTTGTAGCTGCGCTTGAGCTTCACGCCGGCGATCTTCTCGACGATGTCGACCAGACGATTGATGCTGACCAGCTCGTCGCTGCCGATATTCAGCGGCTCGACGATGTTGCTCTCGGCCAGCCGGATCGTGCCGTCGGTGCAGTCGTCGATATACATGAACGAGCGGGTCTGCTCGCCGTCGCCCCAGATCTCGATCTCGTGCTTGCCCGACAGCTTGGCGGCGATGACCTTGCGGCAGATCGCGGCCGGCGCCTTCTCGCGGCCGCCGTCGTAGGTGCCTTCCGGGCCGTAGACGTTGTGGTAACGCGCGACGCGGGTGGCGATGCCGTAGTCCTCGCGATAATGGCGGGCCATCCGCTCGCTGAAGAGCTTCTCCCAGCCGTAGCCGTCCTCCGGCATTGCCGGGTAGGCATCCTCTTCCTTGAGCGCGGTGACGTCGGTGCGGGTCTGCTTGTCGCCGTTGTAGACGCAGGCCGATGACGAATAGAAGAAGCGCTCGGTGCCGGCTTCCTTGGCGGCCACCAGCATGTGGGTGCTGACCAGCACCGACAGCATGCACTCGGCCTTGTGGGTCTCGATGAAGCCCATGCCGCCCATGTCGGCGGCGAGATTGTAGATCATCCTGGCGCCCTTGGCGGCGGCCCGGCAGGGCTCGAGCAGGGCGAGGTCGCCCACCTGGTTCTCGACCCCCGGGGTCTTCTGGTACCACTCGGCGAGCGGCTTCACGTCGACGGCGCGAATCCTGGTGTGGCCGCGCTGCTGCAGCACGCGGACCAGATGGCCACCGATGAAGCCACCGGCGCCGGTGACGACCACGAGATCATTCTTGGACATTGACGGGCCTTTCGAACGAAGAGGGGGCATTTACCAAATTTTTCAACGACTTGCGAGGTTGGGCCGATGGCTTCCGTGGACGTGGGCGCCGATCCGGGCGGCGCGCAGGGCTGTTCGTTTGCTCGTACCGCGCTTCGCCGTCAAGTCGCCCTGTGACGCGGGCCGGCTCTCGTGAAAAGCGGTGGTTCGGCGCGAGAAATCTCCTATACCCATCACATAGGGCCCTTTTTTGACCGTCAAGGCGTCGTGCTCGCCGAAATCACCCCCGTCATCCTGACCTACAACGAAGCAGCAAACATCGGCCGGTCGCTCGAGCGGCTGACCTGGGCGAGGCAGGTCGTGATCGTCGACAGCGGCTCGACCGACGAGACGCTCGGCATCGCCGGCCGCTTTGCCAACGTCCGGGTCGTCCACCGGCCGTTCGACACCCATGCCCGGCAATGGCGCTTTGCCGTCGAGGAGACCGGGATCGCGAGCGACTGGCTCCTGCGGCTGGACGCCGACTACATGGTCGAGCCGGCGCTGCGCGACGAGATCGCCGCCCTTGGCGCCCGCCGCGGCGACGGCGGCCTACGAGATCGCCTTCACCTATTGCATCGAAGGCCGGCCGCTGCGCGCCTCGCTTTACCCCTCGCTGCCCGTCCTGTTCCGGCGTGGCCGGGCGCGCTTCGAGCAGGACGGCCATACCGAGAAACTGCGCATCGACGGGCCTGTCGAGCGCGTCAGGAACCGCCTGCTGCACGACGATCGCAAGAGCCTCGAGCGCTGGCTGCAATCGCAGTCGCGCTACCAGGCGCAGGAAGCCGAGAAGCTCAGCACACGGCCGTGGTCGGAGCTGAGCTGGCCCGACCGGCTGCGGCGCACGCGGCTGCTGGGGCCGCTCGCGGTCGCGGTGCACTGCCTGTTCGTGAAGGGATTGATATTCGACGGATCGGCCGGTCTTCTTTATACAGCGCAGCGCGTGACCGCCGACCTCATCCTCTCCATGCACCTGCTGCGCCGCGATCTCGACCGCCTCATGCCGCCCAAGGCGGCCGGATGACCTACATCCTCGGGCTGAATGCCTATCACGCCGATGCCGCCGCCTGCCTGGTGAAGGACGGCACGCTGGTCGCCGCCGTCGAGGAGGAGCGCTTCCGGCGCATCAAGCATTGGGGCGGCTTCCCCAGCGAATCGATTCGCTATTGCCTGGCCGAGGCCGGCATCGCGCTGGGCGACGTCGAGCATGTCGCCGTCAACAGCGATAACCGCGCCAACCGCTGGCGCAAGCTCGCCTACGTGCTGTCCTCGGGCGTCAGCCCGGGCTACGTGCTGAAACGGCTGCGCCAGCGCGGCGACCGCGCCGACGTCGCGGGCAACCTCAAGCAGCATCTGCCCGAGCAGGAGTTCCGCGGCACCGTGCATGCCGTCGAGCATCATCTCTGCCACCTCGCCTCGGCCTTCCTGGTGTCGCCTTACGACAAGGCGGTTGCGGTATCGGTCGACGGCTTCGGCGATTTCTCGTCGGCCGCCTGGGGGCTGGGGCAGGGCAGCCGATCTGTCCGTCGACGGCCGCGTCTTCTTCCCGCATTCGCTCGGCGTGTTCTACGAGGCGATGACGCAGTTCATCGGCTTTCCGCACTATGGCGACGAGTACAAGGTGATGGGCCTTGCCCCTTACGGCGAGCCGCGTCACGTCGAGGCGATGAAGCAGATCGTCCGCTTGAAGGACGACGGCAGCTTCGCGCTCGACCTGCGCTACTTCCGTCATGCCGCGGGCGAGGGGGCCAACTACCAGGTGAAGGACGGCATCCCCTCCGGCGGCCGGCTGTGGAGCGACGCGCTCACGAGCCTGCTCGGGCCGGCGCGCGATCCGGCGGCGCCGCTCGAGGACCGCCATCGCGACATCGCGCGTTCGGCGCAGGTGACCTACGAGAACGCCTTCTTCAACCTGCTGGACGCGGTGCACCGGCGCTACGGCGCACCGACGCCGTCGTGCTGGCGGGCGGCTGCGCCTACAACTCGGTGGCCAACGGCAAGGTCCTCGAACGCTCGCCGTTCAAGAAGCTCTACGTCCAGTCGGCCGGCGGCGACGCCGGCGGCGCGATCGGCGCGGCCTTCGCGACCTGGCACCGGCTGGGCGGCGCCTCGGCCAAGCGCCATTTCGTGATGGACCATGCCTACTGGGGCCCGTCGGCGACGCCCGAGCAGATCGCCGCGGCGATCGCCGCGCGCCGCGCCGACTTCGATGCCGCAGGCTGCACCATCGAGCGCATCGCCGACGAGGCCACGCTGTGCCGGCGCACCGCCGAGGCGATCGCGGAGGGCAAGGTGATCGGCTGGTTCCAGGGCCGCCTGGAATGGGGGCCGCGCGCGCTCGGCAACCGCTCGATCCTGGGCGACCCGCGCCGCGCCGACATGAAGGACATCCTCAATCTCAAGATCAAGCGCCGCGAATCGTTCCGGCCGTTCGCGCCGTCGATCCTGCGCGAGGCCGTGCCCGACTGGTTCGAGACCGACGACGACGTGCCCTTCATGATGCAGGTCTTCCGCATCCGCGAGGACAAGCGCAAGGAGATCCCGGCCGTCACCCATGTCGACGGCACGCGGGCGCCTGCAGACCGTCACCTGGGCGGGCAATCCGCGCTATGCGCGGCTCATCCAGTCCTTCTGCGACATCACCGGCGTGCCGATCGTGCTCAACACCAGCTTCAACGAGAACGAGCCGGTCGTTTGCATACCCGAGGAAGCAATCGACTGTTTCCTGCGAACCAAGATGGACGTCCTCGTCCTGGGTGATACGCTCATCGAACGATGATCTCGTTCACCGTCAACGGCCAGGCACGCCAGGTCGATGCCGAGGCCGGGAAGCCGCTCTTGTGGGTCCTGCGCGAGGACCTCAACATCGTCGGGCCCAAGTTCGGCTGCGGCGTGGCGTCGTGCGGCGTCTGCATGGTTCATGTCGACGGCGTGCCGGTACGCTCCTGCTCGATGGCGGTGGGCGGCGTCGCCGGCAAGACGGGTCACCATCGAAGGGCTCGGACAAGGCGCGTTGCACGCCGTGCAGAACGCGTGGATCGAGCAACAGGTGCCCCAATGCGGCTACTGCCAGCCCGGCTTCATCATGTCCGCCGCGGCCTTGCTTGCGGCCAATCCCAAGCCGACCGACGCCGACATCGACAATCGTGCTCTCCAACATCTGCCGCTGCGGCACCTACAGCGCCATTCGCCGCGCCGTGCACCGTGCGGCGGCGATCATGGGCGGCGGTCGTGAAGTTCACGCGGCGCAAGGCGATCATCGGCGGCATCGTCGGCGGCGGCCTTTTAGGCGTCGGTTTCTGGTTCGCCCGCGAGCGCGATCGATTGGGCGATCGCCGGCTCTTCAACGTCAAGGCCGACGAAGCGGGCCTGAACGGCTGGGTCAAGATCGCGCGCGACAACTCGGTGATCGTGGCCGTGCCGCGCGCCGAGATGGGCAGGGCATCCAGACCGCGCTCGCCATGCTGGTGGCCGAGGAGATGGATGCGCGCTGGGAGCAGGTCCGGCGTCGAGGATCCGCCCGAGAGCGGCGTCTATCGCAATGTCGACATCCTGATCGACGGCCTCCCTTTCTCGCCGGAGGAGACCGGCACGGTCGTCGATATCGCGCATTGGGTCGCGGGCAAGCTGGGCGGCGTGCTGGGCGTTCTGGCGACCGGCGGCTCGACCGCGACGCGCGATGCCTGGCTGCCGATGCGAACGGCAGGAGCCGTGGCGCGTGAGTTGCTGCTGCAGGCGGGCGGCCGCAAGTCCGGCATCCCGGCGGCCGACCTGATCGTGAGCGAAGGCGAGGTCCGCAGAAAGGACGGCAGCCGCGTCGCCACGTTCGGTGAACTGGTGGACTTTGTCGGCGATCTCTCCGCCATACCCGCGCCGCTGCTCAAGAAGCCGGCAGAATTCAAGCTGATCGACAAGCCTCAGCCGCAGGCTCGACATTCCGGCCAAGGTGGCGGGCACGGCGACCTTCGGCATCGATGTCCGCCTGCCCGGCCTTCTCTACGCCGCGGTGCACAACGCGCCGACTTTCGGCGGCGCGGCGAGCGGCTTCAAGGTGAAGGGCGATCTGCCCGAGGACGTGGAGAAAGTCGTCATTGTGCCCGGCGGCATCGCCGCCATCGGCGCGAGCTGGTGGCGCGCCAACAAGTTCCTGAAGGAAGGACTCGAGGTGCCGTGGCAGCCGGGCCCCGAACCGACGCTCGATAGCGCGACCCTGTGGAAGCGATACGAAGAGCTGATGGCGACGGGCAAGCCTGCGCTGACGCGAACCCTTGGCACCGACAGCAAACCGGCGAAGACGCAGGCTGTCGAAGCGACCTATCGCGCGCCGTACCTCGCCCACGCGATGGAGCCGATGAACTGCACGGCCCAAGTCAAGCAAGGAAACGGCAAGGCGGGCGTCGAAGTCTGGATGCCCAACCAGTCGTCCGACCTTGATGCGCCTGGGCGCCGCCAGGACGGCCGACGTGTCGCAAGCCCAAGTCACCGTGCACACGACCTTTCTGGGCGGCGGCTTCGGCCGGCGTGCCGAAGTCGATCTCGTGCGCCAAGCCGTGACCTGCGCGCTGGCCGTGCCGGAGCAGCCGGTCCAGGTCCTGTGGTCGCGCGAGGAGGACATCCACCACGACTGCTACCGGCCGATGGCGCTGGCGCGCTGGCAGGCCGAACTCGACGTAACCGGCGGGCACCGAAGCTCGCGAGGGTGGCCAAGCATCAGGTCGCTCAGTCGCCGACCGACCAGTTCCCTGATCGCGCGATCGGGCTGCCGGCCCGGGGCAAGCCCGAAGGCAACGCCGTCGAGAACCCGCCCGACGCGTTTCCCTTCTACCAGCTCGACGCCGTCGTCACCGAAGGCTCAGTCCCGGTCGGCTTCTGGCGTTCGGTCGGCCATTCGCACACGGCGTTCTTCGACGAGAGCTTCATCGATGAGCTGGCGCTCGCCTTGAAGAAGGATCCTTCGAGTTCCGCCGCGAGCTGCTGGCAACCATGCCGCGGCATCGCAAGGTGCTTGAGACCGCAGCCGGGGAAGCGGGCTAGGGTCAGCCGTTGGCGGCAGGCTCGGGCCGCGGCATTGCGCTCCGCGCCTCGTTCGGCTCGATTGTTGCGCAGGTCGCCGAAGTGTCGGTGCCGGACGGCAAGACGCTGCAGGTCAAGCGCGTCATCTGTGCCATCGACTGGGGCCCGGTGATCAATCCCGCGAATCGTTCGAACGCAAATAGAAGGCGGCATCATCTATGGCCTGTCCGCCGCACTCTTCGGCGAGATCACCCTGGCAAACGGCGCCATCGAACAGGCCAACTTCCCCAACTACGACGCCGTTCGCCTGGCCGATGCGCCGGTCATGACGGTCCATCTTGTCGATGGCGGCTCGTCCTTCATCGGCGGCGTCGGCAAGCCCGGCACGCCGCCTACTGCCCCGGCCGTGGCCAACGCGGTGTTCGCCGCGACCGGCAAGCGCTTGCCCGACCTGCCGCTGCGGCTTTCCTAGCGCGGCATATTGCGGCGCCAGCGCAGCGTGTCGTCGATCTGGACGGCGAGGTCGCGCTTGGGCTGCCAGTCGAGGACGCGCCGGGTCTTGGCGATGTCGCCGACCAGCTTGGGCGAATCTCCCGGACGGCGCGGACCGACCGTGTAGGGCACGGCGTGGCCCGCGATCCGCTCGGTCTCGGCGATCGCCTGCCGCACGCTGTAGCCCGTGCCGCTGCCGAGATTGAAGGCTTCGTGGAGGCCGCCCGCGGCGCGTTGCAGCCAGCCGAGCGCCCGGACATGGGCGTCGGCGAGGTCGCTCACATGCACGAAGTCACGAATACACGAGCCGTCGGGCGTCGCATAGTCCGTGCCCAGCAGGGTGATGGCAGGGCCGAGGCCGAGAGCGGTGTCGGCGGCGAGCGGCAGCAAGTGGCTCTCGGGGTCGTGGGCTTCGCCGATCGCGCCGCCGGCATCGGCGCCGGCGGCATTGAAATAGCGCAGCGACGCCGAGCGCAGGCCGCGGCTTGCGGCGATTGCCAACGCGCGCTCGACCCGCGCCTTGGACTCGGCGTAAGGGCTGATCGGCGCGATGGGATGGGTCTCCGCCAGCAGATCCGTTTGCGGCAGGCCGTAGACGGCACAGGAACTGGAAAACACGAAGGCCTCGACGCAGTGGCGCAAGGCGGCATTGATCAGCGTGTCGGACTTGGTGGCGTTGTTATGGAGATAGCGCTCGGGCTCGCGGACCGACTCGCCCACTTCGATGTAGCCCGCGAGATGGATCACCGCGCCTGGCCGGTGCCGGCCGAAAACCTCATCGAGGCGCGCCGCATCGCCGATGTCGCCGCGCTCGAGCGGACCCCAGCGCACGGCCCATTCGTGCCCCTTCTCCAGCGTGTCGAAACAGACGGGACGGAAGTCGTGCTCGGCCAGCGCCTTGCAGACATGGCTGCCAATGTAGCCTGCGCCGCCCGTGACCAGGATCGTGCGGTTCATGCCACGGCTCGGGAAATGGTGCCGGGTGAGGGATTTGAACCCTCGACCTTCGGTTTACAAAACCCTTGGGGATAGGATTCCAGTCGGAAACCATAGGGAACTTCGGTTTGCCTTGAGAACTCGCATAACATCGCATACGCGCTGCTTCATGGGCGTCTTAGGGTACGTTAGGGAACCCGGGGTAACACTCGTTGACATGCCCCCAGTGTGACACCGCTAGTACACCGAGGCCTTCGGTCATTTAAACCGAGGCCCCATCGAGGAGGACGACCTTATGACGGTAACGGCTAGAAAGACAATGCTCACCGACCGCTTCATCAAGGCGCTGAAACCTGCGCCGCTCAACAAACAGGGAAACCCCGGCCGCTACATAGTATGGGACGCCGGGCAACGCTATCTTGGCGTAAGCGTCACCTATAACGGCGCCAAAAGCTTCATCGTGATCAAGAGGCGACCCGGCTTCACCAATCCCTACAAGCAAGTGCTCGGGAGCTATCCCGGCTTGGCGCTCAAGGCCGCGAGGGAGCAGACGCGCGTTATCCCCAACCTGCTCGCGGAAGGGAAGTCGCCGCGCGAGGCGAAGGCAGAAAAGGCACGAGAGGAGGCGAGGAAGCGCCGACACCTTCGCCGTTGCCGTCGAGAAATTCATCGAGAACGAGGCGAGCAGGAAGCTCAGAACATGGCGGGAAACCGAGGCAATCCTGCGCCGTGGGTGTCCGTCGTCAGAACGATAGATACGGATCGGGTCTATCTGGAAGAGAGGATCTGGCGCATCTGCTGATTGATGTTAAGCGGCGATTGCACGGTGGTTCAAGCGTCTGCGTTGGATGGTCTGTCGTTTGATCCTTTCTCGTTCCAGCAAGATGGTGTTGCCTCGTCCGAAGTAGACATCGGCGGGTGTCAGATTGCCGATGGCCTCGTGGTAACGCTGATGGTTGTAGTGATCGACGAAGGCGTCGATCTGGATCTCGAGATCGCCCGGCAGATAGTAGTTCTCGAGAGGATGCGGTTCTTCAGCGTCTGGTGCCAGCGTTCGATCTTGCCCTGAGTTTGGGGATGGAATGGAGCGCCCCGGATGTGCCTGATGCCACGGTCCTTGAGCCATTCTGCCAGATCGCCGGCGATGTACGTTGTCGCTCAGCAGGCGTGGCCGATGTGTGACCTGCGCACTCTCGCAGCCTGATGCCGTGAGCGCCAGTTCCAGGGTCTCCGTCACATCCTCGACCTTCATCGTCGTGCATAGCTTCCAGGCGATGATGTAGCGCGAGAAGTCGTCGAGGATGGTCGACAGGTAGAACCAACCCCAGCCGATCACCTTGAGATAAGTGAAGTCGGTCTGCCAAAGCTGGTTGGGCGCCGTCGTCTTGTCCTTGAACTCGTCAGCAGCTTTCACGACGATGAAGGCCGGGCTCGTGATCAGGTCGTGAGCCTTGAGCAGCCGATAAACCGATGCCTCCGACACAAAGTACTTATTCACATCGGTGAAGCGCGTCGCCACTTCCCGCGGCGACAGTTCCGGCTCGTCCAGGGCCAGTTCGACGATCTGCTCCCGGACCTCTTCCGGGATCTTGTTCCACACCCGCCTCGGCCGGGACGGCTTGTCTTCCAGTGCCTCGGGCCCGCCCGCCTGCAGGCGGGCATACCACCGGTAAAACGTCATCGGCAGGATACCGAGCGTGGCCAGGGTTCGTCGGACCGGCAGGTGAGAGTGCTCGACCAGGCGGATGATCTCCAGCTTCTCGGAACCGGGGTGTCTCATTCCCCGTCTCCCCCATCCGCGATCATGCTTTTTTAAGCAGACGCAGTTCCAGTGCCTGCTCGGCCACGACCTCCTTCAGCGCCCGCGCCTCACGCCGGAGGTCCGTCACCTCGCTGCTCGTCGCCGCCCGCGCCGTGTCGCCCGCCAGACGACGTTTGCCGGCCTCGAGGAACTCCTTCGACCAGCTGTAATAAAGACCCTCGGCGATACCCTCCCGGCGACACAGCTCGGCAATGCTGGACTCGCCGCGCAGGCCGTCCAGGACAACACGGATCTTCTCTTCAGCTCAATAGTGCTTGCGCGTCGCACGGCGGATGTTCTTCACAAGACGCTCGGACGGTGAGTTGGGCGTAGCGGATTTCTGTCTCATATCGTTCCCATCAGGATGACGATGAGCCGGAAATCTTCCCTTCCTCAAGACGCTAATTCTGTATCAGTGGTCCTGATGCCGGACAGCCACGAGCCATCGGGATGTAGGTAATGTCCATCGCCCACACCTGGTTCGACCGCGTGATCTCCATGCCACGCAGCAGATACGGGGTAGATCTTGTGGCCGGGCTCGGGCTTCGTCGTGCGCGGACGACGACAGAGCGCCTCTATCCCCATCCGCCGCATCAGTGTTTTGACATGCCGACGGCCGATCTTGCTCCCCTCGGCAGCCAGCAGACCTCGCAGCATCCGCGAACCGGCAAAAGGATACTCCAGGTGCAGCCGGTCGAGACGCCGCATGACCTCCAGGTCGGCCGCCGACACCGGGCGCGGCAGATAGTAGACGCTGCCACGGCTGATGCGCAGAATCTCCACCTGCCTGGCGATCGGCAGGCTGTGCTTGCGGTCGATCATCGCTTTGCGCTCAGCAGGCCGGTCTTGCTGAGCGCTCCTTCCAAAAAATCGTTCTCCAGCGTCAGCGCTCCGATTTGCGCGGGGTTACCCCCGCGCTGTGGCATGTGACCTGAGCCCCAGAAACTCCTCCAGGTTGAGGTAGAATCCGTCTTCGAGAGGAGACGGCGATGAAGAAGGCGCGGTTCACGGAAGAGCAGATCATCGGGATCTTGCGGGAGCACGAGGCTGGTACGGCGACATTGGATGTCTGCCGCAAGCACGGGATCAGCAGCGCGACGTTCTACAAGTGGAAGGCCAAGTACGGCGGGCTTGAGGTGTCGGAGGCCAAGCGGCTGCGGTCGCTGGAGGACGAGAACCGCCGGCTGAAGAAGCTGCTGGCCGAGGCAATGCTGGACAACGCGATGCTGAAGGATATCGCGACAAAAAAATGGTGACGCCCGCAGCCAGGCGGGAGGCCGTGGCGCACCTGTGTAGCGTGCATGGGGTGAGCCAGCGGCGGGCGTGCCGAACGATCGGGGCGGAACGAACCTCGATCCGCTATCGGCATCGGCGTGTGGACGATGGCGCGATGCGGTCGCGTCTGCGGGAACTGGCAGCGGTACGCCGCCGCTTCGGCTGGCGACGGCTGCATGTGCTGCTGTCGCGCGAGGGTGTGCGCGTGAACCACAAGAAGCTGCGGCGGCTTTACAACGGCTGCAGGTTCGCCGGCGTGGCGGACGCAAGCGGGCCTTGGGCACCCGGGCGCCGATGGTGCTGCCGCAGGGTCCGAACCAACGCTGGTCACTCGACTTCGTCAGCGACACGCTGACCGACGGCAGGCGGTTCCGCATCCTGGCGATGGTCGACGACTATACCCGGGAGTACCTCTGCCTGGTGGCTGACACTTCCTTGTCCGGGCTGCGGGTCGTGCGCGAGCTGGATGCGCTGATTGCCCGGCGCGGTCGACCTCTGGGCTGCGTCTCCGACAACGGAACTGAGCTGACCAGCATGGCGATCCTGCGTTGGTCGCAGACGAGCGGCGTGGACTGGCACTACATCGCACCTGGCAAGCCGACGCAGAACGCCTTCATCGAGAGCTTCAACGGTCGGCTACGCGACGAGCTGTTGAACGAGACGCTGTTCACCTCGCTTGCTCACGCACGCGCTGCCCTCGAGGAATGGCGCCGCGACTACAACACCGAACGACCGCACAGCGCGCTCGGCAATCTGACGCCGGTCGCCTACGCGGCTCGCAACGCCTCTGTTCCGCAACAGCCTGGGGCGCTGCGCTCAACCACGGGCTTCGCGCCCCAGGCTGTTGCAACACCGGGCCGGACAGGCCCAAATGACGAACGGATTCTACTGCCGGCTGGATGAAACTTGGGGCGCAGGTCACATGCAACGACTTCACGTCGACGGCTGGTTGTTGCCCCGTGCTGTTGCCGCCGCCCGAACACATCGGCAGCCCCTTCTTGAAGTTGCGCCTTCCCCGTCGTGACCTGGTTCGGATGCACGTCGAAATGCTCGGCCAACTGAGCCAACGTCATCTCGCCGCTGATAAAAGCAAGCGCCACCTTCGCCTTGAAGGCCGGTGTGTGGTTCCGGCGCGGTCTTCTTATCATCGTCTCTCCTGAACCGCCGGCATTCTTGCCCGCCGTCAGACAGAAACTCCACTTATCGTCCTGTGCAAATTCCCGGGCCCGGCTCTCAAGTACACCGAGCGTCTGGCCGAAGCCGGTATCGAGCCGTCGGTGGGCAGCGTGGGTGACAGCTACGACAATGCTCTAGCCGAGACCATCAACGGTCTCTACAAGGCCGAGGTCATCCATCGGCGCGGGCTGTGGCGGTCGTTCGAAGCCGTCGAGATCGCGACACTGGAATGGGTCGACTGGTTCAACAATCGCCGGCTGCTCGAGCCCATCGGCAACATTCCGCCGGCCGGGCCGAAGAGCACTACTACGCTACGCTGGACCAACCAGCCATGGCAGCGAGAGGTGGCTCGGTTTGTTTGAACAGTTTCGCGGGCTTTCTAAGTGGAGCCTCTGCCGGGGTTAGGCCGCCGCGAGTAGCGGCGGCCGGTTGAAGTACGCCCGATCCGGCGGTTGCCGGTCAAGACTCGAATGCGGTCGACGCGAGTTGTAGAAGGCGATGTATCTGCCGAGTGAGCCGCGTGCGTCGCTCACCGTGTCGTAGGCGCGCAGGTAGACCTCCTCGTATTTGATCGTTCGCCACAGCCGCTCGACGAACACGTTGTCACGCCACGCCCCTTTGCCGTCCATGCTAATCGCGATCCCCTTGGCGAGCAGCGCGCCGGTGAACTCGGCACTGGTGAACTGACTGCCCTGATCGGTGTTGAAGATCTCCGGTGTGCCGTAACGCGACAGAGCTTCCTCCAGTGCCTCGACGCAGAACGCCGCCTCCATCGTGATCGACAGCCGCCATGCCAGAACCCGGCGGCTGAACCAGTCGACAACGGCCGCCAGATACACGAAGCCGCGCGCCATCGGGATATACGTGATGTCCATGGCCCACACCTGGTCGGGCCGTGTGACCGCCAGTTTGCGCAGCAGATACGGGTAAATCTTGTGCCCGGGTGCCGGTTTGGACGTGCTCGGCCGGCGATACAGCGCCTCGATCCCCATGCGCTTCATCAGCGTTGCGACGTGCAGGCGCCCGACCGCGAAGCCTTCGCCAGCCAGCAGGTCGCGCAGCATCCGGCTGCCGGCGAACGGGAAGTTCAGGTGCAGTTCGTCGATCCGGCGCATGACGACGAGATCGGATGCCCAATGCCAGAGCCTGCCGGGCCACCGGCAGATCATGCGATCGATCGATCATCGCTTTGCGCTCACAACGCCCGCCTTGCCGAGCGCTCCTTCCAAAAAATCGTTCTCCAGTGTCAGCTCCCCAATCTTGGCATGCAGAGCCTTCAGGTCGACAGCCGGTTCACGACGTCGGGCTCCGTTATCGAACACACCGGCAGCGCCCTCCAAAAGCTGCGCTTTCCATTGCGTGATCTGATTCGGATGAACGTCAAATCGTTGCGCAAGGTCCGACAGCGTCATCTCGCCCTTCAACGCCGCCAACGCCACTCTCGCCTTGAAGGCCGCTGTGTGGTTCCGCCGTGTCCGTCTGCCCATGATAGCTCCTGATCCTCGGCCATCCTGGCCGTCGTCAGGCAGAAACTCCACTTAGCCCACTGTGCAGATTTCCCGAGCCACCTCTTATTCTACCTCAACCTGGAGGAGTTTCCGGGGCTCAGGTCACGAGGGCTGCTGATCTGCTGCTTGCTCTGCTTTGCGCCTCCACTCGCCAGCCTGTTGTTCTCCGGCATTGTAAGAGGCCAGGGACTTGCCAACATCCCGCAAGGGACTGATCCGGATGGGGCAGCGATTGGCACAATGCTCGCAGCCTTCGTTATCACTTTAGTCGGCGGCTATGTCGGCTTCTTCGTGAGCGTGATCTTCCTGATCGGGTCCTACTTCACCTTGCACAAGGCGTCACTGAAAGGACCTACCCCAACAAGAGCAGACTGAATAGTGCGCAGATTCTAAAGGCCGCCAGCCTGCAATGTAATTTGCGAAACGACAGCACGTCCTGCGCGCCTTTCTGGTGGCCACAGATTCGGCCTGAGACCAACTCGGATCCGCATCGCTCCGTAAATTCTGCTCGAGTTGCCGCCATAGAGGCTCGCGATGACCACTGTAGGGTAGGGCGATCTTCTGGCGGCGCTCAGCAACCCCAGGTTGGCCACGTCGCTAGTCCTGGCGCAGGCGGCGGCCCGGAGCGCGAAGGCCGAGCGCGGCCGCGTCTACTCGGATGTGCGCGCCGAACAGGTTGCTATCCTGGCGCGAGGCGTCGAAATAGCCGAGGCGAACCTTCTCCTCGCCGAGCAGGAGGCGCCCGCGGCGGCCCTGGCAGCCCGCGATTTCGCCAGCCGCCAGAAGCTCGATGAGAGCACCGCGTCGCTGGCCAAGCGCGAGCCGATCTTGCGCTGAAGCGTGCTTACAAAACCGCTGCACTACCACTGTGCCAACCCGGCCTGCAGTCATTGGTGTCGTAGCAAGGTTTGTCACGGAACTCATTGAAAATAAAGGAAATTGTCAGGGCTTCGCGCGCCGCCGCGCCCATTCGTAGGCGGCGATAGCGGCGGCGTTGGAGACGTTGAGGGCGGCAAGCCGGGCCTCGGTCGGGATGGTGACCAGCCGGTCGCACTTCTCGGCGGTCAGCCGGCGCAGGCCCTCGCCCTCGGCGCCCAGCACGATGCAGGCACGGCCCGCGAGATCGAGACCGCCGATCCCGGCGTCGCCGCGCTCGTCGAGGCCGTACAGCCAGAAGCCAGCTTCCTTCAGTTGGTCGAGGGTGCGGGCAAGGTTTGTCGCGCGCATCAGCGGCACGATCTCCAGCGCGCCGGACGCGGCCTTGGCCAGCACGCCGGTGTCGGCCGGGGCGTGCCGTTCGGTGACGACGAGGCCGGCAACGCCGAAGGCAGCGGCGGAGCGCAGGATGGCGCCGACATTGTGCGGATCGGTGACCTGATCGAGCGCCAGCACCAGAGCATGCTCGCCGCAGCGGGCCAACACGTCCTCGAGTTGCGTTTCCTCCAGCGGCGCCACGAGAGCAGCAATGCCCTGATGAACGGCCCCGGCGGGCAGGCGTTGAGTGAGATCTTCGCGCGACAGGATCTCGGGTTTGGCCGAGAGGCCCGCGGCGGCGAAGTCGGCGGCGTGGCGTTCGGCCACGTCACGCGTCGCCAGCAATCGCTCGAGCTTGCGGTCGGGATTGGCGAGGGCGGCCAGCACGGGATAATGGCCATAAAGCCAGACCGACTGGTGGCCGCTGCGCGGCAGCCGGTGGGGGCGGTGGGGACGGAGGCGCATGGCGAAGCCTTGTATGGCGGGACGGCGGTGGCGGCAAATCTCGGTGTCGGGGATTTGGCTCTTGACGTAACCCATTGGATTTGCGAGCAACGCGCGCCCCTCAGACGGGCTGAACAGGCTTATCTCGCGCCGCGTTGTCGCAGGTTCGGAGGGGTGGCCGAGCGGTCAATGGCAGCAGACTGTAAATCTGCCGACTTCGCGTCTACGAAGGTTCGAATCCTTCCCCCTCCACCAACGGAATGTTGCGTCGGTTAGGTCCTGTTCAGGAGTTGCGGGTGTAGCTCAATGGTAGAGCAGAAGCCTTCCAAGCTTACGACGAGGGTTCGATTCCCTTCACCCGCTCCAGTTTAAGGTCGTATTTGTCGAGGACTGAAAGAAGCATCATGAGGGTCGTGACATCATGACGAAGGCGAAATTCGAGCGGAACAAGCCGCACTGCAACATCGGGACGATCGGTCATGTCGATCACGGCAAGACGTCGTTGACGGCGGCGATCACGAAGATCCTGGCGAAGTCGGGCGGGGCGACGTTCACGGCGTACGACCAGATCGACAAGGCGCCGGAGGAGCGCGAGCGTGGCATCACGATCTCGACGGCGCATGTCGAGTACGAGACGGCGAACCGTCATTACGCGCACGTCGATTGCCCGGGCCATGCCGACTACGTGAAGAACATGATCACGGGTGCGGCGCAGATGGACGGGGCGATCCTGGTGGTGAGTGCGGCGGACGGTCCGATGCCGCAGACGCGGGAGCACATCCTGCTGGCCCGCCAGGTCGGCGTGCCGGCGCTGGTTGTGTACATGAACAAGGTCGACATGGTTGACGACCCGGAGCTTTTGGACCTGGTCGAGCTCGAGGTTCGCGAGCTTCTGAAGAGCTACCAGTACCCGGGCGACGACATCCCGGTGGTGCGCGGCTCGGCGCTGATGGCGCTTGAGGACAAGAACCCCGAGCAGGGCGAGAAGTCGGTGCTCGAGCTGATGGCGGAGGTCGACCGCTACATCCCGCAGCCAGTGCGCGACAAGGACAAGCCGTTTTTGATGCCGATCGAGGACGTGTTCTCGATCTCGGGCCGCGGCACGGTTGTGACGGGCCGTGTCGAGCGGGGCATCGTTAAGGTTGGCGAGGAGATCGAGATCGTGGGCCTTAAGGCCACGGCCAAGACGGTGGTGACGGGCGTCGAGATGTTCCGCAAGCTGTCTGGACCAGGGCGAGGCGGGCGACAATATCGGGGCGCTGCTGCGCGGCGTCGGCCGCGAGGACGTCGAGCGGGGCCAGGTTCTGGCCAAGCCGGGGTCGATCACGCCGCACACCAACTTCGAGGCCGAGGCCTACATCCTGACCAAGGAGGAGGGTGGCCGTCACACGCCGTTCTTCACCAACTACCGTCCGCAGTTCTACTTCCGCACGACCGACGTGACGGGGGTGGTGACCTTGCCGGAGGGCACCGAGATGGTGATGCCGGGGGACAATGCGCGCCTGGTGGTCGAGCTGATCCAGCCGATCGCCATGGACGAGGGCCTGCGCTTCGCCATCCGCGAGGGCGGCCGAACCGTCGGCGCCGGCGTCGTCACCAAAGTCGTAAAGTAGTGCTATAGAATGTCGCCGCCGGCGCAATCCGGCGGCGGCGCGCCGTAGGAGTGTAGCTCAGTTGGTAGAGCATCGGTCTCCAAAACCGAGGGCCGGGGGTTCGAGTCCCTCCACTCCTGCCATTTATCAAGAACAGTGAGTATGATTAATCCCATCGAATTCGTCCGTGAGGTCCGCGCCGAGGTGGCCAAGGTCACCTGGCCGACCCGGCGCGAGACCATGATCACCACCGGCATGGTCTTCATCTTCGTCGTCATCGCGGCGTTGTTCTTCCTGGTGGCCGACAAGATCATCGGCTTCGTCGTGAAGCTGCTGCTCGGGGTTTCCTGACATGACTCATCGTTGGTACGTCGTTCACGCCTACTCGGGCTTCGAGAACAAGGTTGCCCAGTCGATCCGTGAGCAGGCCGAAAAGAAGGGACTCGCGGAGGAGATCTCGCAGGTCATGGTGCCGACCGAGGAAGTGGTCGAAGTCCGCCGCGGCTCGAAGGTCCAGACCGAGCGCAAGTTCTTCCCGGGCTACGTCCTGGTGAAGATGGACCTCACCGACGACACCTGGCACCTGATCAAGAACACCGCCAAGGTCACCGGCTTCCTGGGCGGTGGCGGCCGCGGCAAGCCGGTGCCGATCTCGGAAAGCGAGGCCGGCCGCATCCTGCGTCAGGTGCAGGAAGGCGTGGAGCGGCCCAAGCCCGCCGTCAGCTTCGAGATCGGCGAGCAGGTCAAGGTGGCCGACGGCCCCTTTGCCTCTTTCAACGGCACGGTCGAGGACGTGGACGAGGAACGGGCACGTCTGAAGGTCGCAGTGTCCATTTTCGGACGGTCGACCCCGGTCGAACTGGACTACGCTCAGGTGGAAAAGATCTGATCCGCTCCCACATAGGGGGACAATTCAGGGGTTGTGGCGGGCGATCTTATTTGGTAGATCGCGCGCCCTTGAGGGGCTGGCCGGTGGGCCGGCCTTTTCTCATGCGGTGGCCGAGCCCGAAAATCCTTATGGATCAAGGGGTTGGTCGTAACATAGGTGCGGGAGGCCTGCCATGGCCGTACCGCGCCGCCCAATGGAGGGGCAAGCATGGCCAAAAAGATTCAGGCCTACGTCAAGCTGCAAGTGCCGGCTGGCAAGGCCAATCCGTCGCCGCCGATCGGGCCCGCGCTCGGTCAGCAGGGCGTCAACATCATGGAATTCTGCAAGCAGTTCAACGCACGCACCCAGAAGATGGAAGCCGCAATGCCGATTCCGGTGGTCATCACCGTATTTCAGGATCGCAGCTTCACCTTCGTCACCAAGACCCCGCCGGTGAGCTACTTCCTCAAGAAGGCCGCGGGCATCGAAGCGGGCGCCAAGACGGTCGGCACGCAGATCGTTGGCAGGGTGACAAAGGCGCAGGTCAAGGAGATCGCCGAGCAGAAGATGCCCGATCTCAACTGTGATTCCGTCGAGGCGGCGATGGCCCAGGTGGTGGGCTCGGCCCGCTCGATGGGTCTCCAGGTGGTGGAGTAGGCCATGGCGCGCGGCAAGCGATACAAGACGGCGTCGACCGGCATCGATCGCGACAAGGCCTATCCGCTCGAGGAGGCGGTGAAGATCGTCAAGGCCAATGCCAAGGCGAAGTTCGACGAGACCATCGAGGTCGCGATGAACCTCGGCATCGATCCGCGCCACGCCGACCAGGCGGTGCGCGGCATGATCGAGCTGCCCAACGGCACCGGCAAGTCGGTGCGTGTCGCGGTGTTCGCGCGCGGCCCGAAGGCCGACGAAGCCAAGGCTGCCGGCGCCGATGTGGTGGGTGCCGAAGACCTCGCCGAGAAGATCAACGGCGGCGAGATCAATTTTGAGCGCTGCGTCGCCACCCCGGACATGATGGGCGTGGTCGGCCGTCTCGGTAAGGTCTTGGGCCCGCGCGGCCTGATGCCGAACCCCAAGCTCGGCACCGTGACCCAGGACGTCGCCGCCGCCGTGAAGGCCGCCAAGGCCGGATCGATCGAGTTCCGCGCCGAGAAGGCTGGCATCGTTCATGCAGGTGTCGGCAAGGCCTCGTTCAGCGAGGAGGCGATCACCGCCAACGTCAAGGCGCTGATCACGGCGATCAACCGCGCCAAGCCGGCCGGCGCCAAGGGCACTTTCATCAAGAAGGTGTCGCTGAGTTCAACCATGGGTCCGGGCATCAAGCTCGACCCGGCCACCGCGCTCAACTGAGCGCGCGGGCTTCAAGAGTTTTCGAGTTTCCGTCGCGGGCTTCGGCCGGCGGCGGAGGAGGGAGCGAAGAGACCGCAAGGTCTTCGAGCTCCACCTGTCCGAGACCGCCGGTTCTCGCCTTTCGGGGCGAGTCTAATGGGGAAACCCGCCAGCGCAGACGGGGGCAAGGGAATTGACGCTGCACTTCGTTGTGCGCGCACGCGCCCGAACTTCCGGGGCAGGCGAACCGGACCGCGAGGTCTCCGTTTCGCGCTAACCCGCTAACGGAGGCTGCGCAGTCTGTAACGCAGCCGGTCCGATCCGGATCCCCCGGGTTGGGCCATAGTTGGAGAAGGCCGTGAATCGTTCGGAAAAGACCGACGCGATCGTCGAGCTGAACCAGATCTTCAAGGACGCGAACCTGATGGTGATTACTCGCCAGACCGGTTTGACCGTCCAGGAAGTGACGGACCTGCGCCGCAAGGTCAGGGCAGCCGGCGCGAGCTACAAGGTCGCCAAGAACAGGCTCACGCTGCGTGCCCTCGAAGGCACGCGCTTCACGGCGCTCGGATCCTTGTTCAAGGGTCCGACTGCCATCGCCTACTCCAAGGATCCCGTCGCCGCGGCGAAGGCAATCGCTGCCTTCGCCAAGGACAACGAGAAGCTGACCATCGTCGGTGGTGCGCTGGGTGAGGACACGCTGGACGTCGCTGGCGTCCAGGCTCTCGCCACGCTGCCCTCCCTCGATGCTCTGCGGAGCAAGATCATCGGTCTTCTCCAGGCGCCGGCCACCAAGGTGGCGGTCGTCCTGGCGGCACCGGCCGGTCAGCTCGCTCGCGTGTTCGGGGCGTACGGAGCCAAGGAAGACGGCGCGAAGGCGGCGTAAGTCTGACGTATCGACATCACGCTCAACAAATCTGGCAACGAAGTTCGGGTTACTAGGAGACGACAATGGCTAATCTGGAAAAGCTGGTCGAGGAGCTCTCGACCCTGACGGTCCTCGAGGCCGCTCAGCTCAGCAAGCTGCTCGAAGAGAAGTGGGGCGTCAGCGCCGCCGCTCCGGTCGCCGTCGCGGCCGCCGGTGCCGCGGCTGCCGCGCCGGTCGAAGTCAAGGACGAGTTCAGCGTCGTGCTGGCCGCCGTCGGCGACAAGAAGATCAACGTCATCAAGGTGGTGCGCGAGATCACCGGCCTCGGCCTCAAGGAGGCCAAGGACCTGGTCGAAGCGGCCCCCAAGCCGGTCAAGGAAGGCGTGCCCAAGGCGGACGCCGAGAAGCTCAAGGCCAAGCTCGAGGCCGAGGGCGCCAAGGTCGAACTCAAGTAGTTCGAGCGACTTTCAGGTTCCTCTCCCTTCACGCGCCGTGCGAGGCGCGCTGAAGGGAAGAGGGGCTTGAAGATCGAGGATGGCTCCTTATCTGAGCGGACCCCCCAAAGGTCCGTTCCGACAAGTGGCCCTCTGCGACGGATGGGGCGAACGGCTGGCGGGCCGGGAGCTCCGAGAAAGCAGCGGGTATTTCTACCGCCCTTGAACCTTCGAGGACGCAGGATGGCCACGGCCTTCAACACGCGCAAACGGATTTGTCGTTTCTTCGGCCACATCGAGTCGGTGGCACCGATGCCGAACCTCATCGAGGTCCAGAAGAGCTCGTACGAGGGCTTTCTGCAGCGCACGATCCCGGCAGCCAAGCGGACCCAGTCGGGCCTGCAGGAGGTTTTCCGTGGCGTGTTCCCGATCAAGGACTTCGCCGAGCGCGCCAGCCTCGAGTTCGTGAAGTACGAATTCGAAGAGCCCAAGTACGACGTCGAGGAATGCCAGCAGCGCGGCATCACCTATGCGGCGCCGCTCAAGGTCACGCTGCAGCTCGTGGTGTGGGACATCGACGAGGAAGCGGGCTCGCGCTCGATCCGCGACATCAAGGAGCAGGATGTCTACATGGGCGACATGCCGCTCATGACCGACAACGGCACCTTCATCGTGAACGGCACCGAGCGCGTCATCGTGAGCCAGATGCACCGTTCGCCGGGCGTGTTCTTCGACCACGACAAGGGCAAGACCCACAGCTCGGGCAAGTACCTGTTCGCCGCGCGCATCATCCCCTATCGCGGCTCGTGGCTCGACTTCGAGTTCGACGCCAAGGACCTGATCCATGTCCGCATCGACCGTCGCCGCAAGATCCCGGTGACGACGCTGCTGCTCGCGCTCGACAACGACGCCACCTGGAAGAAGCGCGCCGCGGCGGTCGCCAAGAGCCAGACGCTCGATCCGTCGGAGGCCCAGGGCCTGTCGCCCGAGGAGATCCTGGCGGCGTTCTACGGCCAGGTCGTCTACAAGCGCGAGAAGGACGGCTGGAACACGCCGTTCGACGCCGAATCGATGCGCGGCGTGAAGCTGACGCACGACCTGATGAACGGCAAGACCGGCAAGTCGGTGGCCGACGCCGGCACCAAGATGACGCCGCGCCTCCTCGCCCGGCTGAAGGAGCAGGGCCTGAAGGAGATGCGCGTGTCTCCCGAGGAGCTGATCGGCCGCTATGCCGCACTCGACGTCATCAACGAGAAGACCGGCGAGATCTATGTCGAGGCCGGCCAGGAGATCACCCAGGCCGTGCTCGACCTGTTCGACGAGAACAAGATCGACGTCCTGCCGACGCTCGCCATCGACCACGTCAATGTCGGCCCCTACATCCGCAACACGCTGGCGGCCGACAAGAACTCCAACCGTGAAGAGGCGCTGCTCGACGTCTACCGCGTCATGCGGCCGGGCGAGCCGCCGACGTTGGAGCAGGCCGAGACCCTGTTCCAGGGCCTGCTGTTCGATCTCGACCGCTACGACCTCTCGCCGGTCGGACGCGTCAAGATGAACATGCGGCTCGACTTCGAGGGCGTGCCCGATACGCAGCGCACGCTGCGCCGCGAGGACATCCTGGCCGTCGTCAAGGTTCTGCACGGCCTCAAGGACGGTCGCGGCGAGATCGACGACATCGATCACCTCGGCAACCGCCGCGTCCGCTCGGTGGGCGAGTTGATGGAGAACCAGTATCGCGTCGGTCTCTTGCGCATGGAGCGGGCGATCCGCGAGCGCATGAGCTCGATCGACATCGACACCGTGATGCCGCACGACCTGATCAACGCCAAGCCGGCGGCGGCGGCGGTGCGCGAGTTCTTTGGCTCGAGCCAGCTCAGCCAGTTCATGGACCAGACCAACCCGTTGTCCGAGGTGACGCACAAGCGTCGCCTGTCGGCGCTTGGACCGGGCGGCCTGACGCGTGAGCGCGCCGGCTTCGAGGTGCGCGACGTGCATCCGACGCATTACGGCCGCATCTGCCCGATCGAGACGCCGGAAGGCCCCAACATCGGCCTGATCAACTCGCTGGCGACCTATGCCCGCGTCAACCAGTACGGCTTCATCGAGAGCCCCTACCGCAAGGTCGCCAACGCCCGCGTCACCGACGAGGTCGTCTACCTGTCGGCGATGGAGGAGGGCCGCTACACGGTGGCCCAGGCCAACGCCGAGATCGACGCCCGCGGCCGCTTCACCGCCGACCTGGTGCAGTGCCGCAAGGGCGGCGAGTACATCCTCGGCCGTCCCGAGACGATCGACTTCGTCGACGTGTCGCCCAAGCAGATCGTCTCGGTCGCCGCGGCGCTGATCCCGTTCCTCGAGAACGACGATGCCAACCGCGCGCTGATGGGCTCGAACATGCAGCGCCAGGCGGTGCCGCTGATCCACGCCGAATCGCCGCTGGTCGGCACCGGCATGGAAGAGGTGGTGGCGCGCGACTCCGGCGTGGCCATCGCCGCGCGCCGCACCGGCGTGGTCGACCAGGTCGATGCCATGCGCATCGTCGTGCGCGCGACGGACGATGTCGGTCCCAACCGGCCGGCGGTCGACATCTACAACCTCCTGAAGTTCCAGCGCTCCAACCAGAGCACCTGCATCACCCAGAAGCCGCTCGTGAAGGTCGGCGACCAGGTGAAGAAGGGCGACATCGTGGCCGACGGTCCGTCGACCCGCGACGGCGAGCTGGCGCTCGGGCGGAACGTGCTCGTCGCGTTCATGCCGTGGAATGGCTACAACTTCGAGGACTCGATCCTGCTCTCCGAGCGTATCGTGCGCGATGACGTCTTCACCTCGATCCACATCGAGGAGTTCGAGGTCATGGCGCGCGACACCAAGCTCGGCCAGGAGGAGATCAGCCGCGACATCCCCAACGTCGGCGAGGAAGCGCTCAAGAACCTCGACGAGGCGGGCATCGTCTATATCGGCGCCGAGGTGAAGGCGGGCGATATCCTGGTCGGCAAGGTGACGCCCAAGGGCGAGAGCCCGATGACCCCGGAAGAGAAGCTGCTGCGCGCCATCTTCGGCGAGAAGGCTGCCGACGTGCGCGACACCTCGCTCAAGGTGCCGCCGGGCGTCGAAGGCACGGTCGTCGAGGTCCGCGTGTTCAACCGCCGCGGCGTCGACAAGGACGAGCGCGCGCTCGCCATCGAGCGCGACGAGATCGAGCGGCTCGCCAAGGACCGCGACGACGAGAAGGCCATCCTGGAGCGGAGCTTCTACAGCCAGATCCAGGAGATGCTGCTCAACCAGACGGTCGCCGGCGGGCTCAAGGGCCTGAAGCCGGGCACGCGCATCACCGACAAGGTGCTGGGCGAGTACACGCCGGGCCAGTGGCGTACGATCGCGGTCAAGACCGACAAGCGGCAGTCCGAGCTCGAGGCGTCGAACAAGCAGTTCGACGAGTCGATGAAGCGCCTGCAGGACCGCTTCGACAGCAAGGTCGACAAGCTGCAGCGTGGCGACGAGCTGCCGCCGGGCGTGATGAAGATGGTCAAGGTCTTCGTCGCCACCAAGCGCAAGCTGCAGCCGGGCGACAAGATGGCCGGCCGCCACGGCAACAAGGGCGTGATCTCGCGCATCATGCCGCTCGAGGACATGCCGTACCTCGAGGACGGCACCCCGGTCGACATCGTGCTCAACCCGCTCGGCGTGCCGTCGCGCATGAACGTCGGTCAGATTCTCGAGACCCATCTCGGCTGGGCCGCGGCGGGTCTTGGCAAGAAGATCGGCGACATGGTCAACGGCTCGCGTGACGCGTCGATCGCCCAGCTGCGCAAGCAGCTGCGCGAGGTCTATGGCGAGAAGGGCTACAAGGCCGAGATCGCCGACCTCGACGACGAGCAGACGGTCGAGCTCGCCAAGAACCTCAGCCACCGGCGTTCCGTTCGCGTCGCCGGTGTTCGACGGCGCGCACGAGGCCGACATCGTCGAGATGCTCGAGATGGCCGGCCTCGACAAGTCGGGCCAGGTCAACCTGGTCGACGGCCGCACCGGCGAGGCGTTCGACCGCAAGGTCACCGTCGGCTACATCTACATGCTGAAGCTGCACCATCTCGTGGACGACAAGATCCACGCCCGTTCGATCGGCCCCTACAGCCTGGTCACCCAGCAGCCGCTGGGCGGCAAGGCGCAGTTCGGCGGACAGCGCTTCGGCGAGATGGAGGTCTGGGCGCTGGAGGCCTACGGCGCGGCCTACACGCTGCAGGAGATCCTCACCGTCAAGTCGGACGACGTGGCCGGCCGCACCAAGGTCTACGAGGCCATCGTGCGCGGCGACGACACCTTCGAGGCGGGCATCCCCGAGTCCTTCAACGTTCTGGTCAAGGAGCTGCGCTCGCTCGGCCTCAACGTCGAACTCAACCAGTCGGCCACGTGAGAGTGGCCGACTCCTCCCTCTTCGCGAATTAAGTCCACCGAACCCGTAGGACACAGATGACCGACCTCATCAACGTATTGGGCCAGCCGCAGGGCACTCCGACCTTCGACGAGATCCGCATCTCGATCGCCAGCCCCGAGCGCATCCGCGCCTGGAGCCACGGCGAGATCAAGAAGCCGGAGACCATCAACTACCGCACCTTCAAGCCGGAGCGTGACGGCCTGTTCTGCGCCCGCATCTTCGGACCGATCAAGGACTACGAGTGCCTGTGCGGCAAGTACAAGCGCATGAAGTTCCGCGGCATCACCTGCGAGAAGTGCGGCGTCGAGGTGACGCTCACCAAGGTGCGCCGCGAGCGCATGGGCCACATCGAACTGGCCTCGCCGGTGGCGCACATCTGGTTCCTGAAGTCGCTGCCGAGCCGCATCGGGCTGCTGCTCGACATGACGCTGCGCGACCTCGAGCGCATCCTGTACTTCGAGAACTACGTGGTGACCGAGCCCGGCCTGACGCCGCTCAAGTATCGCGAGCTCCTGAACGAGGAGCAGTACCTGAACGCGCTCGACGAGTACGGCGACGATTCGTTCCGCGCCGACATCGGCGCCGAGGCGATCCGCGCCATGCTGCAGGTCATCGACCTCAACGAGGAGCGGCCGCGCCTGCGCGAGGAGCTGCGCGAGACGACCTCGGAGGCCAAGCGCAAGAAGCTGGTGAAGCGCCTCAAGCTCTGCGAAAGCTTCATCGAGTTCGGGCGCCCGCCCGGAATGGATGATCCTCGAGCTGGTGCCGGTGATCCCGCCCGAGCTGCGCCCGCTGGTGCCGCTCGACGGCGGCCGCTTCGCCACCTCGGACCTGAACGACCTCTATCGCCGCGTCATCAACCGCAACAACCGGCTGAAGCGGCTGATCGAGCTGCGCGCGCCCGACATCATCGTGCGCAACGAGAAGCGCATGCTGCAGGAGTCGGTCGATGCGCTGTTCGACAACGGCCGCCGCGGCCGGGTCATCACCGGCGCCAACAAGCGGCCGCTGAAGTCGCTGTCCGACATGCTGAAGGGCAAGCAGGGCCGGTTCCGCCAGAACCTGCTCGGCAAGCGCGTCGACTACTCGGGCCGCTCGGTCATCGTGGTCGGCCCCGAGCTCAAGCTGCACCAGTGCGGCCTGCCGAAGAAGATGGCGCTCGAGCTGTTCAAGCCGTTCATCTACTCGCGCCTGCAGGCCTACGGCATGGCCAACACCATCAAGGCCGCCAAGCGCATGGTCGAGAAGGAGCGGCCGGAAGTGTGGGACATCCTCGAAGAGGTGATCCGCGAGCATCCGGTGCTGCTCAACCGCGCGCCCACCCTGCATCGCCTCGGCATCCAGGCCTTCGAGCCGGTGCTGATCGAGGGCAAGGCGATCCAGCTCCATCCGCTGGTCTGCACCGCCTTCAATGCCGACTTCGACGGTGACCAGATGGCGGTTCACGTGCCGCTGTCGCTGGAAGCCCAGCTCGAGGCGCGCGTGCTGATGATGTCGACCAACAACATCCTCTCGCCCGCGAGCGGCAAGCCGATCATCGTGCCGTCGCAGGACATCGTGCTCGGCATCTACTACATCACGCTCGAGCGCGACGGCGAGCCGGGCGAAGGCTCGCTGTTCGCCGACATCGGCGAGCTGGAGCATGCGCTGCACAAGAAGTCGATCTCGATGCACAGCAAGATCAAGGGCCGGCTCGAGGCCTACGACGACAAGGGCGTGCTCGCCAACCGCGTGGTCGAGACCACGCCGGGCCGCATCCTGCTGGCGCAGATCCTGCCCAAGCACCCGAGCCTGCCGTTCTCGCTGATCAACCGCCTTCTGACCAAGAAGGACCTGCAGAACGTCATCGACTCGGTCTATCGCCACTGCGGCCAGAAGGAGACGGTGATCTTCGCCGATCGCCTGATGGGGCTGGGCTTCTATCATGCCTGCCGCGCCGGCATTTCCTTCGGCAAGGATGACCTCGTCATCCCGGCCGCCAAGGAGAAGCTGGTCGCGCAGACCCAGAAGGAGGTCAAGGAGTACGAACAGCAGTACCAGGACGGCCTGATCACCTCGGGCGAGAAGTACAACAAGGTGGTCGACGCCTGGTCGCGCTGCTCCGATCGCGTGGCCGAGGAGATGATGAAGGGCATTTCGACGCCCAAGCCCGGCAAGCCGGTGAACTCGGTGTGGATGATGGCGCACTCCGGTGCGCGCGGATCGACCACGCAGATGAAGCAGCTCGCCGGCATGCGCGGCCTCATGACCAAGCCGTCGGGCGAGATCATCGAGACGCCGATCATCTCGAACTTCAAGGAAGGCCTCTCCGTGCTGGAGTACTTCAACTCCACCCACGGTGCGCGCAAGGGCCTGGCCGACACCGCGCTCAAGACCGCCAACTCGGGCTACCTGACGCGGCGCCTGGTCGACGTGGCCCAGGACTGCATCATCTTCGAGGAGGATTGCGGCACCGAACGCGGCCTCACGATGCGGGCGGTCGTCGACGGCGGCGACGTGATCGAGCCCTTGTCCGAGCGCGTACTCGGCCGCACGGCGCTCGACGACGTGGTCGATCCGCTGAACGGCACGGTCATCTGCAAGTCGGGCGACCTGATCGACGAGGTCACGGTCGAGCAGATCGAGAAGGCGGGCATCGAGGAGATGCGCATCCGCTCGGTGCTGACCTGCGATACCAAGATCGGCGTCTGCGGCAAGTGCTACGGCCGCGACCTGGCACGCGGCACCAAGGTCAATATCGGCGAGGCGGTGGGCGTCATCGCCGCGCAGTCGATCGGCGAGCCGGGCACCCAGCTCACCATGCGTACCTTCCACATCGGCGGCGCCGCCCAGCGTGGCGCCGAGCAGTCGAGCATCGAGGCGAGCCACGATGGTCACATCCAGGTGCGCAACCGCAACGTCGTGGTCAACAGCGCCGGCGTGCCGGTCGTGATGGGCCGCAACACCGAGCTGGTGTTGATCGACGGCGCCCAGCGCGAGCGTGCCAAGCATCGCGTGCCCTACGGCGCGCGCCTGCTGGTCGACAACGACACGCCGGTCGCCAAGGGCCAGAAGCTGGCGGAATGGGACCCCTACACGCTTCCCATCATCACCGAGAAGGCGGGCAAGGCGGTCTATGTCGACCTCGTCGACGGCGTGTCGATGCGCGAGGTGATCGACGATTCGACCGGCATCTCCAACCGCGTCGTGGTCGACTGGAAGGGCCAGCCGCGCGGCGGCGACCTGCGTCCGCGCATCGCCATCCACGGTGCCGACGGCAACCCGATCATGCTGGCCAACGGCCAGGAGGCCCGCTACCTGCTGTCGCTCGACTCGGTGCTCTCGGTCGAGAACGGCCAGGAGGTCCATGCCGGCGACATCCTCGCGCGCATTCCGCGCGAGGGCGGCAAGAACCGCGACATCACGGGCGGCCTGCCGCGCGTGGCGGAGCTGTTCGAGGCGCGCAAGCCCAAGGATTTCGCGATCATCTGCGACATCGCGGGCCGCATCGAGTTCGGCAAGGACTACAAGAACAAGCGCCGCATCCTGATCGTGCCGGAAGGCGAGGGCGCGGAGCCTGTCGAGTACCTGATCCCCAAGGGCAAGCGCATCGCGGTCCAGGAAGGCGACTTCGTGGAGCGCGGCGATCTCCTGATCGACGGCAACCCGGTGCCGCATGACATCCTGCGCGTGCTGGGCATCGAGAAGCTGGCCGAGTACCTGGTGAACGAGATCCAGGAGGTCTATCGACTGCAGGGCGTCAAGATCAACGACAAGCACATCGAGACGATCGCGCGTCAGATGCTGCAGAAGGTCGAGATCACCGACGCCGGCGACTCGACCTTCCTGATCGGCGAGCAGATCGACAAGCAGGAGTACGAGCTCGAGAACGTCAAGCTCGCGACCGAGAAGCTGAAGCTGGCCAAGGCCGACCCGGTGCTGCTCGGCATCACCAAGGCCAGCCTGCAGACCAAGTCGTTCATCTCGGCGGCATCGTTCCAGGAGACCACGCGCGTGCTGACCGAAGCGGCCGTCTCGGGCAAGGTCGACACGCTGCAGGGCCTCAAGGAGAACGTCATCGTCGGCCGCCTGATCCCGGCGGGCACCGGCGGGGTGGTCAACCGGCTGAAGGCGATCGCCGCCCAGCGCGACCGGGCCATCCTGGCCGCCGGCGCCGACGGCGAGGACCGCCCGGTCCCGACCCTGGAAGAGGAACGCGCGGCCGACTAAAGCGCTTGTGGCCGTTGCGGCCAGAAGCGCGAATCGGTTGCCGGAAAATCGAAGGCCGTCATCGCAAGATGACGGCCTTTCCTTTGGAAGGAACTTTAGTGGCCGGAACGTCGCGCCAGCCAGTCCTCGCGGCGCAGCAGCCAGACCATTCGCATGCCCTCGCCACAGACGAAGTGGAACGGCATCCGATCGATCAGCTGCGCGCCCTGCTTCTCCTTGATCCGGCCGGAAGCGCCGTTGGCCTCGGCGTTGCTGAGCCAAAGATGCGGCCAACCGAGCTCGACGAAGGCGAATTCCGTCACCCGCTCGGCCGCCTCGGTCATCAGGCCCCGGCCCTGGAATTCGGGATCCAGCCAGAAGCCGCGCTGGTCGCGGCTCACCCCGTCGTCGGGCCAGAGATCGATGCGGCCGATCAACTCGTCCGGGCCGCCCTTCAGGATGATAGCCCAGTAGCATTTCTCGCGCCGGGCCATTTGCTCAAGGCACTCGGCTACATGGCTCGCCGCACCCTCGGGCGGGTACGGCCACGGCACGCGAGCGGCCAGATGGCGCACGACCTGCCATTGCGGAAAGCGGCGCTGGATGACCGGTACGTCCGCGTGGTGTAGCGGGCGCAAGGTGAGGCGCTCCGTCTCAAGCACGGGCGTCGGCGGTAGCAGTGGTCCGGAGGTCGTCATCGGCGGTCTCGTTCCGTTGCCGGGGACGGGACCTTGCGCTGAGCCCCGGCCATCGCGGCGGGGCCAATGGGAGGGTGGCTTAGATCAGATGACCACGCGCACGACCGCCCCCGCCCCCAAATGAGAGGTCGGAGCCGACATGAAGCCAAGGTCAGAGCGCAACATGGCGCTCCGATAGCGCGGGCGCGATCGAAAGTAAATCCGGCCTTCTTGTGGCAGCGCTGCCAAATCCCACCAGATGTAGTTGATAGATTCTTGCGCGATTCATGGGCCGTTCGGTCAGGAACGAGTCGTCTTCGGAAGGCTGGGAATAACCAACGATATCAAGGAGAAAACCACGGCGGTGTGCTTGACGCCCTCAAACAGCGGCCATATAAGCGCGCCACCTCTGTGGGGGGCTGGTAGTAGGTCGCAAGGCCTAGACGCAGCCTGACGCCGAGGACCGCTACAAGTCAGGCCTTTTGGCCGCAAAGTTTTTTTCGCGCGGGGCTGCGCTCTTGCCGCTATGCCCGCGCATTCGCTTTGCGCCAATGCCCCGACGTTGGGTGGACCCGAGACGGCGACAAGGAAACCGGAAGTCGATGCCGACCATTAACCAGTTGATCCGCAAGCAGCGCCACGGCCTCACCGCGCGCAACAAGGTGCCGGCGCTGCAGGCCTGCCCGCAGAAGCGCGGCGTCTGCACCCGCGTCTACACGACCACGCCCAAGAAGCCGAACTCGGCGCTGCGCAAGGTCGCCAAGGTGCGCCTCACCAATGGCTACGAGGTGGTGAGCTACATCCCGGGTGAAGGCCATAACCTGCAGGAGCATTCGGTGGTCATGATCCGCGGCGGCCGCGTGAAGGACCTTCCGGGTGTCCGCTATCACATCATTCGCGGCACCCTGGACACCCAGGGCGTCAAGGACCGCAGGCAGCGCCGTTCGAAGTACGGCGCGAAGCGTCCGAAGTAAGGCGGGGGGAAGCACATGTCTCGTCGTCGCGCTGCCGAAAAACGCGAAGTCCTGCCGGACGCCAAGTTCGGTGACATCGTCCTCACCAAGTTCATGAACACGCTCATGGAGCGTGGTAAAAAGTCTGTTGCCGAGCGCGTCGTCTATGGCGCCCTCGAGGAGGTCCAGACCAAGCTCAAGCAGGATCCGGTCCCCGCCTTCCACGAGGCGCTGGAGAACGTGAAGCCGGCCGTCGAAGTCCGCTCGCGCCGCGTCGGCGGCGCCACCTACCAGGTGCCGGTCGAAGTCCGTCCGGAGCGCCGCCAGGCGCTGGCCATCCGCTGGATCATCCAGGCCGCGCGCGACCGCTCGGGCCACAGCATGCAGGAGAAGCTCTCGGCCGAGCTGCTCGATGCCTTCAACCGCCGCGGCAATGCCGTCAAGAAGCGGGAAGACACCCACAAGATGGCCGACGCCAACAAGGCGTTTGCGCATTACCGCTGGTAAGCGCGCACAAAAACAAGAACCTGATCGAGAAAGCCCCCCTCCATGGCTCGCACCACCCCAATCTCCGACTACCGTAACATCGGTATCATGGCGCATATCGACGCCGGCAAGACGACGACGACCGAGCGCATCCTCTACTACACCGGCAAGTCGCATAAGATCGGCGAAGTCCATGACGGCGCCGCGACGATGGACTGGATGGAGCAGGAGCAGGAGCGCGGCATCACCATCACGTCAGCCGCCACCACCTGCTTCTGGAAGGTCGAGACCGGCCCCAACGCCGGCCCCACCTACCGCATCAACATCATCGATACCCCGGGCCACGTCGACTTCACCATCGAGGTCGAGCGTTCGCTGCGCGTGCTCGACGGCGCGGTCTGCGTGTTCGACAGCGTGGCCGGCGTCGAGCCGCAGTCGGAGACCGTGTGGCGCCAGGCCGACAAGTATGGCGTGCCGCGCATCTGCTTCGTCAACAAGATGGACCGCACCGGCGCCAACTTCTGGCGCACCGTCGACATGATCAGGGACCGCCTCGGCAGCAAGCCGCTGGTCACCCAGATCCCGATCGGCCTCGAGTCCGACTACAAGGGTCTGATCGACCTGGTCTCCAACAAGGCGATCATCTGGCTGGAAGAGACGCTTGGCGCCAAGTACGAGGTCGTCGAGATCCCCGACGACATGAAGGAACAGGCCGCCGAATGGCGCCACAAGATGCTCGAGATGGCCGTCGAGCAGGACGATACGGCACTCGAGAAATACCTCGCCGGCGAACAGCCCGACTACGACACGCTGATCAAGTGCATCCGCAAGGGCACGATCTCGTATGCGTTCGTCCCGGTGCTGTGCGGCTCGGCGTTCAAGAACAAGGGCGTGCAGCCCATGCTCGATGCCGTCGTCAACTACTTGCCGGCGCCGATCGACGTGGCCGACGTCAAGGGCGTGAAGATGGGCACCGACGAGCCGATCACGCTGCCGTCGAACGACGAGGCTCCGCTGTCGGCGCTCGCCTTCAAGATCATGACCGACCCGTTCGTGGGCTCGCTCACCTTCGCCCGCGTCTACTCGGGCGTGCTCGAGTCGTCGAGCGGCGTGCTGAACAGCACCAAGGACCGCAAGGAACGTATCGGCCGCATGCTGCTGATGCATGCCAATAACCGTGAGGACGTGAAGGAAGCGCGCGCCGGCGACATCATCGCCCTGGCCGGCCTCAAGAGCGTCACCACCGGCGATACGCTGTGCGATCCCGACAATCCGGTGATCCTGGAAAAGATGGACTTCCCCGATCCGGTCATCGAGCTTGCCATCGAGCCGAAGACCAAGACCGACCAGGAGAAGATGGGCCAGGCGCTCGGCCGCCTCGTCCAGGAAGACCCGACCTTCCGTGTCTCGACCGATCCGGAGACGGGACAGACCGTCATCAAGGGCATGGGCGAGCTCCATCTCGAGATCAAGGTCGACATCCTGCGCCGCACCTACAAGGTCGACGCCAATGTCGGCGCCCCGCAGGTCGCCTATCGCGAGACGCTCGGCCGCAAGTCCGAGATCGACTACACCCACAAGAAGCAGAGCGGCGGCTCGGGCCAGTTCGCCCGGGTGAAGATCGTGTTCGAGCCGGGCGAGCCGGGCTCGGGCTACAGCTTCGAGAGCAAGGTCGTCGGCGGCTCGATCCCGAAGGAATTCATTCCCGGCGTCGAGAAGGGCCTGGCGGCCTCGCGCGAGACCGGCGTGCTGGCTGGCTTCCCGGTGATCGACTTCAAGGCGACGCTGACCGACGGCAACTACCATGACGTCGATTCGAGCGTGCTGGCCTTCGAAATCGCCGCCCGCGCGGCATTCCGCGACGGACTGGCCAAGGCGGCGTGCAAGCTCCTCGAACCGATCATGAAGGTCGAGGTGGTGACGCCCGACGACTACATGGGCGACTGCATCGGTGACTTGAACAGCCGGCGTGGCCAGATCCTCGGCATGGATGCGCGCGGCAACGCGCAGGTCATCGAGGCCATGGTGCCGCTCGCCAACATGTTCGGCTACGTGAACACGCTGAGGTCGATGACCCAGGGACGCGCGGCCTACACCATGACCTTCGACCACTACGCGCCTGTGCCGCAGGCCGTGGCGGATGAAGTCGTCGCCAAGCTGGCGGGCTAACCGGCCGCCGATCGAACCAGGACTGATTAGGGACCAAGATCATGACGAAGGCGAAATTCGAGCGGAACAAGCCGCACTGCAACATCGGGACGATCGGTCATGTCGATCACGGCAAGACGTCGTTGACGGCGGCGATCACGAAGATCCTGGCGAAGTCGGGCGGGGCGACGTTCACGGCGTACGACCAGATCGACAAGGCGCCGGAGGAGCGCGAGCGTGGCATCACGATCTCGACGGCGCATGTCGAGTACGAGACGGCGAACCGTCATTACGCGCACGTCGATTGCCCGGGCCATGCCGACTACGTGAAGAACATGATCACGGGTGCGGCGCAGATGGACGGGGCGATCCTGGTGGTGAGTGCGGCGGACGGTCCGATGCCGCAGACGCGGGAGCACATCCTGCTGGCCCGCCAGGTCGGCGTGCCGGCGCTGGTGGTGTACATGAACAAGGTCGACATGGTTGACGACCCGGAGCTTTTGGACCTGGTCGAGCTCGAGGTTCGCGAGCTTCTGAAGAGCTACCAGTACCCGGGCGACGACATCCCGGTGGTGCGCGGCTCGGCGCTGATGGCGCTTGAGGACAAGAACCCCGAGCAGGGCGAGAAGTCGGTGCTCGAGCTGATGGCGGAGGTCGACCGCTACATCCCGCAGCCTGTGCGCGACAAGGACAAGCCGTTTTTGATGCCGATCGAGGACGTGTTCTCGATCTCGGGCCGCGGCACGGTTGTGACGGGCCGTGTCGAGCGGGGCATCGTTAAGGTTGGCGAGGAGATCGAGATCGTGGGCCTTAAGGCCACGGCCAAGACGGTGGTGACGGGCGTCGAGATGTTCCGCAAGCTGTCTGGATCAGGGCGAGGCGGGCGACAATATCGGGGCGCTGCTGCGCGGCGTCGGCCGCGAGGACGTCGAGCGGGGCCAGGTTCTGGCCAAGCCGGGGTCGATCACGCCGCACACCAACTTCGAGGCCGAGGCCTACATCCTGACCAAGGAGGAGGGTGGCCGTCACACGCCGTTCTTCACCAACTACCGTCCGCAGTTCTACTTCCGCACGACCGACGTGACGGGGGTGGTGACCTTGCCGGAGGGCACCGAGATGGTGATGCCGGGGGACAATGCGCGCCTGGTGGTCGAGCTGATCCAGCCGATCGCCATGGACGAGGGCCTGCGCTTCGCCATCCGCGAGGGCGGCCGAACCGTCGGCGCCGGCGTCGTCACCAAAGTCGTAAAGTAGACAACCGGCACGACAGCCAGGGTAGAAGACCATGGACAACACAAACATCCGAATTCGGCTGAAGGCCTTCGATCATCGCGTGCTCGACTCCTCGACCAGCGAGATCGTCAGCACGGCCAAGCGGACGGGCGCGCAGGTGCGTGGGCCGATCCCGCTGCCGACCGGGATCGAGAAGTTCACGGTCAACCGTTCGCCGCACATCGACAAGAAGTCGCGCGAGCAGTTCGAGATCCGCACCCACAAGCGGGTGCTGGATATCGTCGACCCGACGCCGCAGACGGTGGACGCGCTGATGAAGCTCGACCTCGCCTCCGGCGTGGACGTCGAAATCAAGCTCGGCGCCTGATCGGCGAGCGGGACAGGGAAGAGGGAAAAAGACCATGCGTTGCGGTCTCGTCGCCCAGAAGGTTGGCATGACCCGCGTCTTCAATGACGCGGGAGAGCATGTGCCCGTCACCGTTCTGAAGGTTGATACGCTGCAGGTAGTCGCTGTCCGCTCGGAAGAGAAGGACAAGTACACCGCAGTCCAGCTCGGCTACGGCAAGGCCAAGGTCAAGAACGTGACCCAGCCGATGCGCGGGCACTTCGCCAAGGCCAAGGTCGAGCCGAAGAAGAAGCTCGTCGAATTTCGCGTCGCCAAGGACGCCGTCCTCGAAGTCGGCGCCGAGCTGGTGCCCAGCCACTTCGTGCCCGGCCAGTTCGTCGACGTCGTCGGCACCACGATCGGCCGCGGCTTCACCGGCTCGATGGTGCGCTGGAACTTCCACGGCCTCGAGGCCAGCCACGGCGTGTCGGTCTCGCATCGCAGCCACGGCTCGACCGGCAACCGCCAGGATCCCGGCCGTACCTTCCCGGGCAAGAAGATGGCCGGCCATTATGGCCACGAGCGCGTCACCACGCAGAACCTCAAGGTCGTCGCCGTCGACGACGACAAGGGCCTGCTGCTGATCTCCGGCGCCGTTCCCGGCCCGAACAACGGCTACATCATCGTCAAGGACGCCTCCAAGCGCGCCCGCCCGAAGGATGCGCCCTACCCGGCCGGCCTGCGCAAGGCTGCTGCTGCCGACGGCCGCGCTCGCGGCCGAGCCGGCCGCGCCTGCGGCTGATGCTGCTCCGTCGGCTTGAGGATCAGACCATGAAGACTCGCGGTCAAAACCATTGAAGGCGGCAGCGCCGGCGAGATCGATCTCGCCGATGCGGTGTTTGGCGTTCCCGTCCGCAAGGACATCCTGCAGCGCTGCGTGGTGTGGCAGCTGTCGCGCCGCCAGCAGGGCACGCACAAGACCAAGGGTCGCGCCGAAGTGACGGCGACGGCCAAGAAGATGTACGCCCAGAAGGGCACCGGTCGCGCCCGCCACGGCAACGAGGCAGCGCCGCAGTTCCGCGGCGGCGGCAAGGCGTTCGGCCCGGTCGTGCGCAGCCACGCGTCGGACCTGCCGAAGAAGGTGCGCAAGCTCGCGCTGCGCTCGGCACTGTCGGCCAAGGCGGCCGAAGGCAAGCTGATCGTGGTCGAGACGGCGGCCCTGGCCGAGCCCAAGACCGCCCAGCTCAAGACGCATTTCGGCAAGCTCGGCATCTCGAGCGTGCTGGTCATCGCCGGCGCCGAGGTCGACACCAATTTCGCCCGCGCCGCGGCCAACATCGCCCATGTCGATGTGCTGCCGCAGCAGGGTGCCAACGTCTACGACATCCTGCGCCGCGACACGCTCGTGCTGACGCGCGATGCGGTCAAGCATCTTGAGGAGCGCCTGCAATGAGCAGAGGCAGGGAAAAGCCGAGCCCGGTATCGCGCGCGCGCATGTACGAGGTCATCCGCTCGCCGCTGATCACGGAAAAGACCACCAACGGGTCGGAGCACGGCCAGGTGACTTTCCGCGTCTCGATGGACGCCACCAAGCCCGAGATCAAGCAGGCCGTCGAAGGCCTGTTCAAGGTCAAGGTGAAGGCGATCAACACCGTCACCGTGAAGGGCAAGAGCAAGGTTTTCCGCGGCCGTCCGGGCGTGCGGAGCGATTGGAAGAAGGCGATCGTCTCGCTGGTCGATGGTCACAAGATCGACGTGACCACGGGCTTGTAGGACGGGAGAACGACAAATGGCTCTGAAGAGTTACAAGCCGACCACGCCCTCGCTGCGGCAGCTGGTCATCGTCGATCGCGAAGGCCTGTGGAAGGGCAAGCCGGTCAAGGCGTTGACGCGCGGCAAGCACAACACCGGCGGTCGCAACAACCACGGCCGCATCACCAGCAATCATATGGGCGGCGGCCACAAGCGCCGGCTGCGCACCATCGATTTCAAGCGCCGCAAGTTCGGCGTCACCGCGACGGTCGAGCGCCTCGAGTACGACCCCAACCGGTCGGCCTTCATCGCGCTGATCAAGTACGCCGACGGCGAGCTGGCCTACATCCTGGCGCCACAGCGCGTGAAGGCGGGCGACGAGGTCGTGTCGGGCGAGAAGGTCGACATCAAGCCGGGCAACGCCATGCCGCTCGCCAACATGCCGGTCGGCACCATCGTGCATAACGTCGAGTTGAAGAAGGGCCGCGGCGGCCAGCTGGCGCGCTCCGCCGGCAACTACGCCCAGCTCGTCGGCAAGGACGCGGGTTACGCCCAGGTCAAGCTGAGCTCGGGCGAGCTGCGCCTGGTGCCGGGCGAGTGCCTGGCCACGGTCGGCGCGGTCTCCAACCCGGACAATCAGAACATCGTCATCGGCAAGGCCGGCCGCCAGCGCTGGCTCGGCCGCCGTCCGACGGTTCGCGGCGTCGCCATGAACCCGGTCGACCATCCGCACGGCGGCGGCGAAGGCCGCACCTCGGGCGGCCGCCATCCGGTCACGCCGTGGGGCAAGCCGACCAAGGGCAAGAAGACCCGCAAGAACAAGGCGACGGACAAGTACATCATCCGCAGTCGTCACGCGACGCGCTGACGAGGAGACAAGACAGTGGCACGTTCCGTTTGGAAGGGTCCCTTCGTTGAGGGCAGCCTGATCAAGAAGGCCGAGAAGTCGCGCCAGACCGTACGCAGCGAAGTGATCAAGACGTGGTCGCGCCGTTCGACGATCCTGCCGCAGTTCGTCGGCCTGACATTCGGCGTCTACAACGGCCGGAAATTCATCCCGGTCAACGTCACCGAGGAGATGGTCGGACACAAGCTCGGCGAGTTCTCGCCGACCCGCACCTTCACCTCGCATTCGGGTGACAAGAAGGTCTCGAGGGATTAACGCGATGAGCAAGCCATCCGCTCCCCGCCGCGAGGCGGACAACGAGGCCAAGGCCGTGCTGCGTGCCGTTCGCGTCAGCCCGCGCAAGCTCGACCTCGTGGCCGCCACGATCCGCGGCAAGAAGGCTTCCTCGGCGGTGAATGAGCTCACTTTCTCCAAGAAGCGCATCGCCCAGGACGTCAAGAAGACGCTGAACTCGGCGATCGCCAATGCCGAGAACAACCACAATCTCGACGTCGATCGCCTGATCGTCGCCGAGGCGTCGGTCGGCAAAGGGCTCGTCATGAAGAGGTTCCAGACGCGTGGCCGCGGCCGGGCGGCCGGCATCATCAAGCCGTTCAGCCATCTCACGATCGTTGTGCGCGAGCGCGCCGAGGCGGAGGACAAGTAAATGGGTCAGAAGGTCAATCCGATCGGCCTGCGGCTCGGCATCAACCGGACCTGGGATTCGCGCTGGTACGCCGAGGGCGACGAATATGCCAAGATGCTCCATGAGGACATCCACATCCGCAAGGTGCTGCGCAAGCGGCTCTCCCAGGCGGGCGTGGCCAAGATCGTCATCGAGCGTCCCGCCAAGCGCGCCCGCGTCACGATCCACACCGCCCGTCCGGGCGTGGTGATCGGCAAGAAGGGCGCCGACATCGAGAAGCTGCGCGGCGACCTCGCCAAGATGACCAAGGGCGAGGTGGCGCTGAACATCGTCGAGATCCGCAAGCCCGAGATCGACGCCACGCTGATCGCCGAGAACATCGCCCAGCAGCTCGAGCGCCGCGTCGCCTTCCGTCGCGCCATGAAGCGCGCCGTGCAGTCGGCCATGCGTCTCGGCGCCCAGGGCATCCGCATCAACTGCTCGGGCCGCCTGGGCGGCGCCGAGATCGCCCGCATGGAGTGGTACCGCGAAGGCCGCGTGCCGCTGCATACGTTGCGCGCCGACATCGATTACGGCATCGCCACCGCCTTCACCACCTTCGGCACCTGCGGCGTCAAGGTGTGGGTGTTCAAGGGCGAGATCATGGCGCATGACCCCATGGCGCATGACAAGCGCGCCGAGGAAGCCGCGCCGCAGCGTACGCCGGCGCGCGTCGAACGCACCGAGCAGAGAGACGCGTAGGACACCATGCTGCAACCCAAGCGCACCAAGTACCGCAAGGCCTTCAAGGGCCGCATCCACGGCGCCGCGAAGGGCGGCTTCAACCTCGACTTCGGCGCCTATGGCCTGAAGGCGATGGAGCCCGACCGCCTGACCGCCCGCCAGATCGAGGCCGCCCGCCGCGCCATCACGCGCCACATGAAGCGTGCCGGCCGCGTCTGGATCCGGGTGTTCCCCGACGTGCCGGTGTCGAAGAAGCCGGCCGAGGTCCGCATGGGTTCCGGCAAGGGCGCGCCCGAGTTCTGGGCGGCGCGCGTGAAGCCCGGCCGCGTGCTGTTCGAGCTCGACGGCGTGACGGTCCAGGTGGCGCGCGAGGCGCTCGAACTGGCCGCCGCCAAGCTGCCGATCAAGACCCGCTTCGTCGCCCGCGTCGGCGTCGGGGGCTGAGGGAGAAAGCCATGAAGGCCACCGATCTTCGTCCCAAGACCAACGACCAGCTCAAGGACGAGCTGGGCAACCTGCGCAAGGAAGCGTTCAACCTGCGTTTCCAGAAGGCCGGTGGACAGCTGCAGAAGACCGCCCGCGCGCGCCAGGTGCGCCGCGACATCGCCCGCATCAAGACGGTGCTGGGCGAGAAGGCCGCCGGGTAAGGAGCAAGATATGCCGAAGCGAGTTCTGGAAGGCGTCGTCGTCAGCGACAAGATGGACAAGACCATCGTCGTCAAGGTCGAGCGGCGCGTTCAGCATCCGATCTACAAGAAGTTCATTCGTAGGTCGAAGAAGTATCACGTGCACGACGAGGCCAACGCCTTCAAGGGCAAGGTCGGCGAGAACGTGCGCATCCGCGAGTGCCGCCCGCTGTCCAAGACCAAGAGCTGGGAAGTTCTGGTCGAAGGCGCCAAGGCCTAGCGGAACGGAGCAACAGTCATGATCCAGATGCGAACCAACCTCGAGGTCGCCGACAATTCCGGCGCCCGTCGGGTCCAGTGCATCAAGGTGCTGGGCGGCTCGCGCCGCAAGTACGCCAGTGTCGGCGATGTCATCGTGGTCTCCATCAAGGAGGCCATCCCGCGCGGCCGCGTGAAGAAGGGCGAGGTGCATCGCGCCGTCGTCGTCCGCACGTCGTTCGCGCTGCGCCGGCCCGACGGCAGCGCCATCCGCTTCGACCGCAACGCCGCGGTGCTCATCAGCAAGCAGGACGAGCCGATCGGCACGCGCATCTTCGGACCGGTGACGCGCGAGCTGCGCGCCAAGAAGTTCATGAAGATCATCTCGCTTGCGCCGGAGGTCCTGTAGGAACCATGACCAACAAGCTCAAGATCAGGAAGGGCGACCGGGTGAAGGTCATCGCCGGGCGCAGCAAGGGCAAGGTGGGCGACGTGCTCCGCGTGCTGCCAGCTGAGCAGCGCGTGGTCGTCTCCGGCGTGAACGTCATCAAGCGCCACACCAAGCCAAGCCGGGCCGAGTCCGGCGGAATCATCGAACGCGAGGCCGCGATCCACGTCTCCAACGTGGCCTTGCTGGATCCCAAATCGGAAAAGCCGACCAAAATCGGCTTCCGGTTCCTTGAAGACGGCCGAAAGGTGCGCTTCGCGCGCGCCTCCGGCGAGACCATCGACCGCTAGGAGAACGGGCCATGCCCGCGCGACTGCAAGAACACTACGCCCAGACCGTGCGCGAAGCGCTGACCAAGGAGTTCGCCTACGCGAATGCCTTCGAGGTGCCGAAGCTCGACAAGATCGTGATCAACATGGGTGTCGGCGAGGCCGTCAACGACCGCAAGGCCGTCGATGGCGCCGTTGCCGACCTGACGGCGATCACCGGCCAGAAGCCGGTCATCACCAAGTCACGCAAGTCGATCGCGACCTTCAAGTTGCGCGAGGGCATGGCGATCGGTGCCAAGGTCACGCTGCGCCGCGACCGCATGTACGAGTTCATCGACCGACTGGTGAACATCGCGCTGCCGCGCGTCCGCGACTTCCGCGGGCTCAATCCCAAGTCCTTCGACGGCAACGGCAACTACTCGATGGGCCTGAAGGAGCAGATCGTGTTCCCCGAGATCGACTACGACAAGGTCGACCAGGTCCGCGGCATGGACATCATCATCTGCACGACAGCGAAGACGGACGCGGAAGCCAAGGCGCTTCTCCGCGGTTTCGACTTCCCGTTCGTGAACTGAGGCCGGAGAAACACATGGCCAAGACGAGTTCGGTCGAAAAGAACAATCGGCGCATCAAGATGGCGAAGCAGTACGCCGGCAAGCGCGCCAAGCTGAAGGCGATGGCGGTGGACAACAAGCTGACGCCTGAGGAGCGCTTCGATGCGCGCCTCAAGCTCGCCGATCTGCCGCGCAATTCCTCGCCGACGCGCATTCGCAATCGCTGCGAGATCACGGGCCGTCCACGGGCCGTGTATCGCAAATTCAAGCTTTCGCGCCTTGCTTTGCGAGAGCTCGCGTCGTCGGGCGCCCTGCCCGGCGTCGTGAAGTCGAGCTGGTAACGGGGGACCGTAGACCATGATGACAGATCCCGTCGGCGATTTGCTGACCCGTATCCGCAACGGCCAGTCGGCGCGCCTAGACAGCGTGACCGTGCCGGCCTCGCGGCTGCGCTCAAACGTTCTCGATGTGCTCCAGCGCGAAGGCTACATCCGCGGCTGGTTCGAGGAAGAGCTGCGGCCGGGCGTGAAGGAGCTTCGCGTCGAGCTGAAGTACGACAATGGCCGCCCGGTCATCAAGGAGATCAAGCGCGTCTCCACCCCGGGCCGCCGCGTCTATTCGAAGATCCGCGAGCTGCCGCGCCACTTCAACGGGCTGGGCATCTCGATCCTGTCCACGCCGCGCGGCGTCATGTCCGACGCCGAGGCACGTGCCGCCAATGTCGGCGGCGAAGTCATCTGCAAGGTGTTCTGACCATGTCGCGCGTCGGCAAAAACCCGGTTCCTATCCCGGCTGGAGTCACCATCGAGCTCAAGGGCCAGCATCTCAAGGCCAAGGGCAAGCGGGGCGAACTGCAGTTCACGGTGCACGACGACGTGTCGATCACCCAGGACGGACAGGCGCTCGTCTTCGCGCCGCGCACCGACAGCCGTCGGGCCCGCATGCAGTGGGGCACGGCGCGCAACCTCGCGAGCAACCTGGTTCGTGGCGTGTCGGATGGCTTCACCGTCAACCTCGAGATCAACGGCGTGGGCTACCGCGCCCAGGCCGATGCCAAGGTGCTGAAGCTGCAGCTCGGCTACAGCCACGACGTCGAAGTTCCGATTCCGGCCGGCATCCAGATCAAGGCGATCAAGCCGACCGAAGTCGAGATCACCGGGTCGGATCGTCAGAAGGTCGGACAGCTCGCGGCGGAGATTCGCAGCCTGCGCCCGCCGGAGCCCTACAAGGGCAAGGGCATCAAGTATTCGACCGAGAAGATCCGCCGCAAGGAAGGCAAGAAGAAGTAGAGGCGAGAACACCATGTCCGACCGCAATGCCCTTTTCGCCCGCCGCCAGCGGCGCACGCGCTTCGCGCTGCGCCAGGCCGCCGGCGGCCGCCCACGCCTCAGCGTTTTCCGCTCGGGCCGGCACATCTACGCCCAGGTCATCGACGACCGTAAGGGGGCGACGCTCGCGTCGGCCTCGTCACTCGACGAGGACGTCAAGGGCAAGCTCAAGACCGGCGCCGACAAGTCGGCGGCAGTCGAGGTCGGCAAGCTGATCGCCCAGCGGGCGATCGCGGCCGGTGTCAAGGAAGTCGTGTTCGACCGCGGCGGCTACATGTATCACGGCCGCGTCGCGGCGCTGGCCAACGCCGCCCGTGAGGGCGGCCTGTCGTTCTGATCGGGAGTTAACATATGGCTCGTTCACCCGGTGGTTCCGGCCGTTCTTCCTCGCGCGATCGGGGACGCGACCGTGATCGCGACGAGGACAACGAACTGACCGACAAGCTGGTCACCATCAATCGCGTGGCGAAGGTGGTGAAGGGCGGTCGGCGCTTTGCCTTCGCGGCAATCGTCGTCGTCGGCGACCAGCGCGGCCGCGTCGGTCACGGCGCCGGCAAGGCGCGCGAGGTGCCCGAGGCGATCCGCAAGGCGACCGAGGCCGCCAAGCGTTCGCTGATCCGCGTGCCGCTGCGCGACGGCCGCACCCTGCACCACGACGTCAAGGGCCGCTTCGGCGCCGGCAAGGTGACGCTGCGCGCCGCCCCGGCCGGCACCGGCATCATCGCCGGCGGCCCGATGCGCGCGGTGTTCGAGATGCTCGGCATCAAGGACATCGTCGCCAAGTCGGTCGGCACGTCCAACCCGCACAACATGATCAAGGCGACGTTCGAGGCGATGCAGCAGCTCAACTCGCCGCGCATGGTCGCCACCCGTCGCGGCAAGAAGGTCGGCGACCTGCTCGGCCGCAGAGACGACACCGCCGTCGAGGCGGCGGTATAGGAGCGGACCATGGCCGACGCCAAGAAGATCAAGATCACCCAGACCGGCAGCCACATCGGCCGCACCGACGATCAGCGCGGCACGCTGATCGGCCTGGGGTTGAACAAGCGCCATCGCAGCCGCGAGCTCGTCGACACGCCCGAGGTGCGCGGCATGATCAGGAAGGTGCAGCACCTGGTGCGCATCGACGAGGAAGCGACTTGAGGAATTGACGATGAAACTCAACGAAATCGCCGACAACCCGGGAGCCCGCAAGGGACGCATGCGCGTCGGCCGCGGCATCGGCTCGGGCAAGGGCAAGACCGCGGGCCGCGGCGTCAAGGGCCAGAAGTCGCGCACCGGCGTCGCCATCAAGGGCTTCGAGGGCGGCCAGATGCCGCTCTACCGCCGCATCCCCAAGCGCGGCTTCCGGCCGCCGCACCAGAAGACGTGGCAGGTGGTCAATCTTGGTTCGCTGCAGAAGGCGATCGACGGCGAGAAGCTCGATGCCTCCAAGCCGATCGATGCCGCCGCCATGCAGGCCGCCGGGCTGTTCAAGAATCCGTCGGCGGGCGTGCGCCTGCTGGGCAAAGGCGAGATCAAGACCAAGATCGAAGTGAAGGTGGCCGGCGCCTCGGCGTCGGCGATCGCCGCGGTCGAGAAGGCCGGCGGCAAAGTCGAGCTGCCGCCCAAGCCCGTGGCCGAAGCGGCCTGAGCTTGACGGCGTCGTTGGGGGAGTCGCGTCCCCCGGTTTGCGTCGTTCACGCGTGAGGTCCTATGGCATCCGCCGCCGAGCAACTTGCATCCAACCTGAACTGGGGCGCGATCGGTAAAGCGACCGAGCTGAAGAAGCGCCTGTGGTTCACCGTGGCCGCGCTCGTCGTCTTCCGCACCGGCGCCTACATTCCCGTCCCCGGCGTCGATCCGCACGCGCTGGCCGAGATCTTCGCCCACAATTCGGGCGGCATCTTCGGCATGCTCGATGTGTTCTCGGGCGGCTCGATCGGCCGCATGTCGGTACTGGCGCTCTCGATCATGCCGTACATCTCGGCCTCCATCATCATGCAGATCCTGACGACGGTGGTGCCGTCGCTCGAGGCGCTGAAGAAGGAGGGCGAGGCCGGCCGCAAGAAGATCAACCAGTACACGCGCTACGGCACGGTGATCCTGGCCGCCTTCCAGGCCTATGGCATAGCGGTCGGGCTGGAGAGCCAGTCCGCGACGTCCGGTCCGGTGGTGCTCGACCCCGGCCTGTTCTTCCGCTTCGTGACCATCGTCACCCTGGTGGGCGGCACGCTCTTCCTGATGTGGCTGGGCGAGCAGATCACCGCGCGCGGCGTCGGCAACGGCGTCTCGCTGATCATCTTCGCCGGCATCGTGGCGGCGCTGCCCAACGCCATGATCCAGACCCTCGAGCTCGGCCGCACCGGCGCGCTGTCGGCGCTGTTCATCATTGGACTCGCGGTCGGCGTGGTGCTCGTGGTCGCGGTGGTCGTCTTCGTCGAGACGGCGCAGCGGCGAATCGTGGTGCAATATCCCAAGCGCCAGGTCGGCAACCGCATGTATGGCGGAGAGGCCTCGCACCTGCCGCTCAAGATCAATACGTCGGGCGTGATCCCGCCGATCTTCGCCTCCTCGCTGCTGCTCTTCCCGGCCACCATCGCCTCGTTCCAGGGCAATGCCGGCGAGCCGGGCTGGGTGCAGTGGATCGCGACCTATCTCGGCCACGGCCAGCCGCTCTACCTGCTTGCCTATATCGGCCTGATCGTCTTCTTCTGCTTCTTCTACACCACGGTGGTGTTCAATCCGACCGACACCGCCGACAACCTGAAGAAGAACGGCGGCTTCGTGCCCGGCATCCGTCCGGGCAAGAACACGGCGGATTATCTGGAATACATCCTGAACCGCCTGACCGTGATCGGCGCCCTCTACCTCTCCGCCGTCTGCATCCTGCCGGAACTGCTGATCGCCCGTGGCGGCGTGCCGTTCTACTTCGGCGGCACCAGCCTCCTGATCGTGGTCTCGGTCACGCTCGACACGGTGACCCAGATCCAGGCACACCTGTTGGCCCACCAGTATGAGGGCCTCATCAAGAAGGCCCGCTTGCGGGGCCGGGCCCGGTGAACATCATCCTTCTTGGGCCACCGGGCGCCGGCAAGGGCACCCAGGCGCAGCGTCTCCAGCAGGAGCGCGGCATGATCCAGCTCTCGACGGGCGACATGCTGCGCGCCGCCGTGGCCTCGGGCAGCGAGCTCGGCAAGCAAGCCAAGGGCATCATGGAGAAGGGCGAACTGGTGCCCGACGCGCTGATCGTCGGCCTGATCCAGGACCGCATCGCCCAGCCGGACGTCGCCAAAGGCTTCATCCTGGACGGCTTCCCGCGCACCGAGGCCCAGGCCAAGGCGCTCGACCAGATGCTGGCCAAGACCGGCAAGAAGCTCGACCGGGTGGTCGAGATGGAGGTCGACGAAAAGGCGCTGACCGAGCGCATCGTCGGCCGGTTCACCTGCGCCAAGTGCGGCACGGGCTACCACGACAAGTTCAAGCGGCCCAAGGTCGATGGGGTCTGCGATGTCTGCGGATCGAGGGAGTTCACCCGCCGCAAGGATGATACTGCAGATACCATGAAGACACGCATGGCCGCCTATAGGGCGCAGACCGAGCCCCTGTTGCCCTACTACAGCGCCCGCGGGGTGCTGCGGAAGGTCGACGGGATGGCGTCGATGGACGAGGTTTACCGTCAGATCTCCGGGGTTTTGACGGGGGCTTGACAAGTTTTGAGTTCCGTTGACTCGGAGGCGCATCTCCCTATAATCGCGCGCTTTTCCGGGGCCAGCGGAACGTGTGACGGGCGCGCGCAAGCGCGCCGTAAGTCTTTGAAGGAGTTGGAACTTTGGCTCGTATAGCCGGTGTGAACATTCCGACCGCCAAACGCGCGGTTGTCGGCCTGCAATACATCCACGGGATCGGCCTGGCGAAAGCCAAGGAAATCCTGGGGAAAGTGGGGATAGATGAGTCGCGGCGCGTGAACACGCTGACCGATGACGAGGTCATCCGCATCCGCGAGACCATCGACCGCGACTATTCGGTCGAGGGCGATCTGCGGCGCGAAGTGGCGATGAACATCAAGCGCTTGATGGACCTCGCCTGCTACCGCGGCCTGCGGCATCGCCGCGGCCTGCCGGTCCATGGCCAGCGCACGCATACCAATGCGCGCACCCGCAAGGGTCCGGCCAAGCCGATCGCCGGCAAGAAAAAAGTCACGAAGTAAGCCCGAGGGGAACCGGATCACATGGCAAAGCCTGCCGCCGCTACTGGCGCCGCGACCGCCGCGCGTCCTCGCCGCAAGGAGCGCAAGAACATCATCGCCGGCGTCGCTCACGTAAACGCCTCGTTCAACAACACGATCGTCACCATCACCGACGCGCAGGGCAACACCATCGCCTGGTCGTCGTCGGGTCAGCAGGGCTTCAAGGGCTCGCGCAAGTCGACGCCGTTCGCCGCCCAGATGGCCGCCGAGAATGCCGGCCGCAAGGCGATGGAGCACGGCATGCGCACGCTCGAGATCGAGGTGCGCGGTCCCGGGTCGGGCCGCGAATCGGCGCTGCGCGCCTTGCAGGCGGTGGGTCTCGCCGTCACCGCGATCCGCGACGTCACGCCGATCCCGCACAACGGCTGCCGCCCGCCGAAGCGCCGTCGAGTCTGATCGCTTACCGGGCGGCCGGCTTCCTCGCGGGAGACGGCTCGTCCAGAGAGACGCGGCATAAGCCGCGATTCCGAATTATTTAGTCGTGGGCCCCAGGGTCCGCTAGAGAGGTAGCCCCCGTGCTTCAGAAGAACTGGCAGGACCTGATCAAGCCGGAGAAGCTTGTCACAGAGGCCGGCGTCGATTCCGGCCGCACGGCGACCATCGTCGCCGAGCCGCTCGAGCGCGGCTTCGGCCTCACGCTCGGCAATGCGCTGCGTCGCGTGCTGCTGTCGTCGCTCCAGGGCGCGGCCGTGACGTCGATCAAGATCGACAACGTGCTGCACGAGTTCTCGTCGATTCCCGGCGCCCGCGAGGACGTGGTCGATATCGTGCTCAACATCAAGGCGATGGCGGTGAAGATGCAGGGCGACCGCCCGCAGCGCCTCTACCTGCGCGCCGTCGGCCCGGGCGAAGTCACCGCCGGCATGATCGAGCTGCCGGGCGACGTCCAGATCATGGATCCCAAGCATCTGATCTGCACGCTCGACGACGGCGCCTCGATCTCGATGGAGCTGATGGTCGCCACCGGCAAGGGCTATATCCCGGCCTCGGCCAACCGGCCCGAGGACGCGCCGATCGGCCTGATCCCGGTCGATTCGGTGTTCAGCCCGGTCAAGCGCGTCTCCTACAAGATCGAGAACAGCCGCGTCGGACAGGTCACCGACTACGACCGGCTGTCGATGACGGTCGAAACCAACGGCACGACGCGCCCGGACGACGCCGTGGCGCTCGCCGCGCGCATCCTGCAGGACCAGCTCCAGCTCTTCATCAACTTCGAGGAGCCCCGCGAGGTCCGCAAGGAAGAGCAGCAGGACGACTTCCCGTTCAACCGCAACCTCCTGCGCAAGGTCGACGAGCTCGAACTGTCGGTCCGCTCGGCCAACTGCCTGAAGAACGACAACATCATCTACATCGGCGACCTGGTTCAGAAGACCGAGGCGGAGATGCTGCGCACGCCGAACTTCGGCCGCAAGTCGCTGAACGAGATCAAGGAAGTGCTGGCCGGCATGGGGCTTCACCTGGGCATGGAAATCCCGGGCTGGCCGCCGGACAACATCGAGGAGATGGCCAAGCGGCTGGAAGAGCCGTACTAGGCCGACAGAAGGAATCGAGTCATGCGTCATAACAATCGCGGCCGGAAGTTCCACCGCACGGCCGAGCATCGCAAGGCGATGTTCATGAATCTGGCCGGCGCTCTCATCAAGCACGAGCAGATCACGACCACGCTGCCCAAGGCGAAGGACCTGCGTCCGATCGTCGAGAAGCTGGTCACGCTCGGCAAGAAGGGCGGCCTGCACGCCCGCCGCCAGGCGATCGGCTTCCTGCGCGATCCCTACATCGCCGACAAGCTCTTCACCACGCTGGGCCCGCGCTATGCCAAGCGCAACGGCGGCTACCTGCGCGTCCTGAAGGCGGGCTTCCGCTTCGGCGACGCCGCCCCGATGGCGGTGATCGAGTTCATCGAGCGCGACACCGCCGCCAAGGGCCAGGACTCCGGTCCCTCGGCCGAGGCCGCCGAGCAGCAGGAAGCGGCGTAGGCTTCTTTCTCATCGAATTGAAAACGCCCGGTCGCAAGACCGGGCGTTTTTCTTTGCCGGAAGACTCTAAAGCTGAGCCTCGGTCAGCGCGAACACCGTGCGGCCCGCCGCCTTGAGCGGCCCGAGCTGGGCCAGCGCCGGGGGCAGGATGACCTCGGCGTAGAACCGCGCCGTCACCAGCTTGGCTTCGAGGAAGGCAGGATCGCCCTCGCGGGTCGCGAGCTTGTTCTGTGCCGCAAGGGCGCTCCTGGCGAGCAGCCAGCCGCCCAGCGCCGTGCCGGCCAGCCGCAGGAAGGGCACCGAGCCCGCCAGCGCCGTCACCAGGTCGGCCTTGACCGCCTGCGCCACCCACCGGGTGGCGTCCTCCAGCGCGTCCGCCGCGGCGAGCACGCCGGCGCGGATCGCGGCCAGGTCGTCGCCCGGGCTGGGCTTCATCTCCTCGGCCAGGGCGCGCATCTCGGCCGTCAGTGCCAGCATCGTCTCGCCGCCGTCCTTGGCGATCTTGCGGCCCACGAGGTCGCGGGCCTGGATGCCGTTGGTTCCCTCGTAGATCGGCAGGATGCGGGCATCGCGCAGATGCTGGGCGGCCCCCGTCTCCTCGATGAAGCCCATGCCGCCATGGACCTGCACGCCGATCGAGGCGATCTCGTTGCCGAGGTCGGTGAACCACGCCTTCACGATCGGGATCAGGAGATCGACGCGGTCCTGCGTCTTGCGCGCCGTCTCCTTGTCGGGATGTTTTAGCGCACCGTCGATGCCGGCCGCGGTGTAGTAGCCCAGCGCCCGCATCGCCTCGATCTGGGCGCGCATGGTCATCAGCATGCGCCTGACGTCGGCGTGATGGATGATCGACGACCGGCTCGGGCTTTGCGCTTCCGTCGTCCTTCGACTGCACCCGGCTCTTGGCGAAGGCCGCCGCCTGCTGATAGGCGCGCTCGGCGATGGCCAGGCCCTGGATGCCGACCGACAGGCGCGCATTGTTCATCATGGTGAACATGTAGGAGAGCCCGCGGCCTTCCTCGCCGACCAGGTAGCCCACCGCGCCGCCGTCGTCGCCGAACGACATCACGCAGGTCGGGCTGGCATGGATGCCGAGCTTGTGCTCCAGCGACACGCAATGGAGGTCGTTGCGCTTGCCCGGCTTGCCGTCGGTCCCGACCAGGAATTTCGGCACGATGAACAGCGAGATGCCGCGCACGCCGGCCGGCGCATCGGGCGTGCGCGCCAGCACGAGGTGCACGATGTTCTCGGCCATGTCGTGCTCGCCGTAGGTGATGAAGATCTTCTGGCCGGTGACCAGGTAATGATCCCCGTTTTTCACCGCGCGGCTCTTGAGCTGGCCCGAGGTCCGAGCCCGCCTGCGGCTCGGTCAGGTTCATGGTGCCGGTCCACTCGCCGGAGATCATCTTGGGCAGATAGGCGGCCTTCTGCTCGGCCGAGCCGTGGTGGTGGATGGCGTCGATCGCGCCCTGGTTCAGCAGCAGCACCAGGCCGAAGCCCATGTTGGCCGCCTGCCACATTTCCTGCACGGTGGCCGCGAGCAACCACGGCATGCCCTGGCCGCCGAACTCGGGGTCGAAGGGCAGCGAGTTCCAGCCGCCGTCGACGAATTCCTTGTAGATGCCGGCAAAGCCCGGCGCGGTGCGAACGACGCCGTTCTCCAGCCTGGCGCCTACCTTGTCGCCGTCGCGGTTGAGCGGGGCCAGGCCGTTGCCGGCGAGCTTGGCGGCCTCCTCGAGCACCGCGTCGATCGTGTCGTCGGTCGCGTGCTCGTAGCCCGGCAGGGCGGCAACACCCTGCAATCCGGCCACTTCGCGCAACGCGAAACGCATATCGGCGAGGGGGGCGGTATAAGTCATGTGTTTTCCTCCGGACCGCAATATGCCGCGCTCGGTCGCTTTTGGCGACCGGCTCGGGTATTTTCAGGCCAACATGACCCATACCGTCCTGCTCGACATCGAAGGCCCGCGGGCCACCATCACGCTCAACGATCCGGCCAAGCACAACCGTCTCGACCCGGCCGGTCTCGGCCTGCTGAGGCAGGCGATCGAGAAAGCCGATGCCGCGCCCGACGTGCGGGTGACGGTGCTGACCGGCGCGGGCGAGAAGAGCTTCTGCTCGGGCTACGATCTCGGCTCGATCCCGTCGGGCAAGGCGGCCCGTCCGCCCGAGAGCGAGGACAGTTTCGAGAAGGTCATGGATCGCCTCGAGGCGATGCGCATGCCGACGCTCTGCGCGCTGAACGGCGGCGTCTATGGCGGCGCCACCGACATGGCGCTGGCCTGCGACTTCCGCCTGGGCGTCAAGGGCATGCGCTTCTTCATGCCGGCGGCGCGCTTCGGCCTGCACTACTATCCGAGCGGCCTGCGCCGCTATACCCAGAAGGTGAGCCCGAGCTTCGCCAAGCGCGCCTTCCTGCTGTCGGAGGATTTCACCGACGAGGACCTGTTGCGCGTGGGCTATCTCGACTGGCTGGTCGATCGCTCGCAGTTCACAGCCAAGGTCGACGAGACGGCGGCCAAGCTTGCGGGCCTGGCGCCGCTTTCCATGTCGAACATGAAGCGCGCCATCGAGCAATTCGCCCAGGCCGAGCCGGACATCCCCAGGATCCGCGAAGGCATCCGCGAGTGCCAGACCTCGGATGACCTGCGCGAGGGCCTCAGCGCGTTGCGCGAGCGCCGGACGCCAGCCTTCAAGGGCCGCTGACGCGGTGTGCTAGACTAGGCCACCATGCAGCGCCGTCTCGCCGCCATCGTCCATGCCGACCTCGCCGGGTTCACCCGGATGATGGAGGGCGCCGAAACGCGCACTTTCCGGCACCTGAAGTCGGCCCAGATCGATGTCTGGCGGCCGGCCATCGAGGCCGGCAGCGGCCGGCTGGTCGGCACGGCGGGCGACGCCATGCTGGCCGAGTTCGGCTCGGCCGTCACCGCCGTCAGTGCGGCGATCGACATCCAGGAACGCATGGCGCGTTTCAACGAGGCGCTGGCCGAAGACCAGCGCATGATGTTCCGCGTCGGCGTCCATCTCGGCGAGGTGATCATCGACGAGGAAGACCAGAACATCTTCGGCGACGGCGTCAACCTCGCCGCGCGCATCCAGGCGCTGGCCGAGCCCGGCGGCATCGCCGTGTCGCGCGCCGTGCGCGACCTGGTCGAGCTGCGGGTCGAATACGCCTTCGTCGACGGCGGCGAGCACCAGGTCAAGAACGTGAGCCGCGCCGTCCAGGTCTTCCATGTCCGGCACGCCAGGTCGGCCGTCCCCGTGGGCACGACGACGCGGATGGTGCCGCACATCACGCTGCGTTTCGAAGGCCCCGATTCAAGCGGTCACAAGCATGCCTTCGACGTCGCCCTCGACAAGCTGATGGCCAAGCCGCAGGGCATGGTGATCGGTCGCGCCGCCGACCAGTGCGACCTCGTCGTCGCGCATGCCACGGTGTCGCGCCGCCACGCCCGCCTCAGCCTGGCCGGCGAGGCGCTGCAGGTCGAGGATCTCGGCTCGACCAACGGCACGGCCGTCGGCGGCAAGGCGCTGCGCGCCGGCGAACCGGCGGCGCTTCATGCCGGCGCCAAGCTGCGCCTGGGCGACGTCGATCTGCTCGTGCGCCAACTCTAGAAGCGCCGCGCCCATGACCGGCCCCCCGAGCCAATCCTCTGGCCAGCCTCCCGGGATCCCGCCAGTACCCGAGGTCGACTACGTGGCGCTTCAGGCCGGCCAGACGATCGGCCGCTACGAGATCGTGTCGGTGCTGGGCCAGGGCGGCTTCGGCATCACCTATCGCGCCCGCGACATCCAGCTCGGCCGCGAGGTCGCGATCAAGGAATACCTGCCCACGGCGCTGGCAATCCGCCAGGACGGCTCGACGGTGCTGCCGCGCAACACCAAGATGGCCGACGATTTCGGCTGGGGTCGCGAGCGTTTCGTCACCGAGGGAAGAACGCTGGCCAGCCTTCATCGCGTGCCGGCGATCGTGCACGTCTTCGACTTCCTCGAGGCCAACGGCACGGCCTATATCGTGATGGAGCTGCTGAGCGGCGAGACGCTCGAGGAGCGCATCAACCGCGGCGGCAAGCTCACGCCCGAGGAGGTCGACCGCGTGCTGTGGCCGCTGCTTGACGGCCTGGAGCAGGTCCACAATGCCGGCTTCCTGCATCGCGACATCAAGCCCGCCAACATCCTGCTCGATGCCGCCGGCAATCCCACCCTGATCGATTTCGGCGCGTCGCGCGCGGCGATGGCGGGGCGCAGCACGGCGCTGACGGCGATCTTCACGCCGGGCTATGCCGCGGCCGAGCAGATGACCTCGGCCAAGCAGGGGCCGTGGACCGACATCTACGGCCTCGCGGCCACGCTCTATCACGCCATCACCGGCCAGACGCCGCCCAGCGCCTTCGACCGCATGCTGAACGACACCTACGAGCCGCTCGGCCAGCTCAATCCGCCTGGCTTCTCGCCGGGCGTGCTGGCCGGCATCGATGCGGGCCTCGCGGTGGCGGCGCGCGATCGGCCGCAGTCCATCGCCGGCTGGCGGCCGATCCTCGGCATGTCGGCGGCGCCCGCCGCGGACGCCACGGTCATGATGGGCAAGGCGCGCCGAGGTGCGGCCCGACGGTCGGCACGTCCCGACCTTGACGCCGCCGCCCGTCGCGGGCCCGCCCAGGCGCATGGCTGTGTGGATCGCGGCGGCCGTCGTGCTGCTGGCCCTGCTGGGCGGCGGCGGCTACTACGCCATCGCCTCGCGCGGTCCCGATCCCGAGATGGTCAAGGCGCGCGCCGCGGCCGAGGAAGCCGAGGCCAAGCGGATCAAGGCCGAAGAAGAGGCCTCGAAGCTGCGTGCCGCGAACGAGCAACGGCTGAAGGCCGAACAGGAAGCGGCCGAGCGCAAGCGCCAGCAGGAGTCCGCGGCCGAGAGCCAGAAGCGGCTCGAGGAGGAGACGCGGCGCAAGATCGAGACCGAGCTTGCCGCCCAGAAACGCGCCGACGAGGACGCCAAGCGCAAGGCCGATGAGGAGGCCGAGGCGCGGCGCAAGGCGATTGACGAGGCCCGCAAGGCGGTCGAGTTCGTGGCCGGCCCCTTCGATCATTTCGGCAAGACGCTGATGATGATCGGCCTGAAGGACCGGCCGGACGAGATCCGGCTGCAGGGCGTCGACATCGTGAACGATCCGGCGCTGCACAAGCTCGCCGTCGATGCCCTCGCTGCCCAGCCGCGCAACCTGCGTTGCCGCCAGACCGACCGCCTGACCGACGGTACGCCGCTTTATCGCTGCTTGATCACAGCCCTCAACGCCAAGGAGCCGCTGGCCGACATTCCCGACTCCGACCGGCTCGACTTTGCACTTGCCCTGGTGCGAAATGGCCTGGTGCTGGCGTCGTGCGATGCTCCCCGATCCTATGCCGATGCCGAGGACGATGCCCGTGGCCGCAAACAGTCGCTTTGGGGTAGAGTAACAGTTCCTGAATACAAACGGAGGTGTACCAAATGATTGCAACGACAGCCCAGACGCCCCTGCGCACCATGGGCCGGAAGATTGCGATGCAAGCGGTCGGCATGGTCGCGGTTTTCGGCCTCGCGACGGCCTGCACGACCAGCGACAGCGGCGGCCCCTCCAATCAGACGATGGGCACGTTCATGGGCGCGGCGGTCGGCGGTGCGGTCGGCGGCCTGGCCTTCGGCTCGGCGGGCGGCGTGATCGGCGGCGCGCTGGTCGGCGCGCTGGCCGGCAACCTGGTCGGCCGGGCGCTCGATCAGCAGGAACGGGCGCGCCTGGCGCAGGCCACGCAGAACGCCTTCGTCGCGGATACCAACGTGCCCACGACCTATACCGTCGAGCCCACGACCAAGTCGTCCTCCTCGACGCCGCCTCCTGCCACGGTGGTCGCCGCCAAGCCGGTGGCGCCGGCGACGAGCCGCGCCGACGGCAGCACCTGCCGGCCGATCGAACTGACGGCGACCAAGAACGGCCAGACGACGACCGAGACCACGACCTTCTGCAAGGCTGCCGGTTCGAACGATCTGAAGCCGGTTTCGGTCTGATCCGGGACGGAAGGCCGGCGGGGACCAGACCCGCCGGCCCCGGCACGACCGGCGCCACCAGGATCAATGGGGCAATTGCGGCGGCCGGATTTGCGGCCTCGCGCTCGTGAAAGTGCGCTAACGTTGCCGGACAAGAGCGAGGACCGAACATGACAGGCAATGCGAAGGCGCGCGTGCTGCGCGAGAAGCTGGCGAAAGGCGAATTCATCCTGGCGCCGGGGATCTATGACGGCATCTCCGCGCGGGTCGCCGACGGCATGGGCTTCCCCGCGCTCTACATGACAGGCTACGGCGCCACGGCCTCCATGCTGGGCCTGCCCGATGCCGGGCTGGCGACCTATTCCGACATGGTCGGGCGGGCGGAGATGATCTGCTCGGTCGTGCAGACGCCGCTGATCGCCGACGCCGACACCGGCTATGGCGGGCTGCTGAACGTGCAGCGCACGGTGCGCGGCTACGAAGCCGCCGGCGTCGCCGCCATCCAGATCGAGGACCAGGAGATGCCCAAGAAGTGCGGCCATACGCCCGGGCGCCGCGTGGTCCCTGCCGAGGACATGGTGCTCAAGATCAAGGTCGCCGCCGAGGCGCGGCGCCACCCCGAGACGATGATCGTCGCACGCACCGACGCCCGCACCGCCCACGGGCTGGACGAGGCGCTGCGCCGCGCCAGGCTCTACGAAGAGGCCGGCGCCGACGTGATCTTCGTCGAGTTGCCCGAGAGCGAGGCCGAACTGGAGCGCATCGGCAAGGAAGTGAGCAAGCCCTTGCTCGCCAACATGGTCGAGTTCGGCAAGACGCCGCGGGTCGAGGCCGCACGGCTCAAGCAATGGGGCTTCGACCTGGCGATCTATCCCGGCCTGGGGTTCAGCGTGGCCGCCGAGGCCATGCGCCAGGCGTGGGAGCATCTCAAGGACAAGGGCACCAGCGTGGGCATGAACGTGCCGCAATTCAATGGCATGCATGAGCTCATGGGGTTCCGCGATGTGTGGGACTTCGAGAAACGCTGGGCGCAATGAACGGCAAGCAATTCCTCGAGCTGCTGGCGCGCCTGCCGGCGCGGGTCTGGCTGCAGGCGATCCTGGGCCTGATCGGCTTCATCGTGCTGGCGGTGCTGGGCTTTGCCGTGATCGCAGGCGTCGCGGCGGTGATCGTGATCGCCATCCTGGGCTTCAAGGCCAAGGCCTGGATCCGCAGCCTGTTGGGCGGTCAGCCGCCCGCCGAGCCGCCGGGGCGCACCGCGCGCAAGGTGATCGACGTGCAGTACGAGATCGTCGACAAGCGCAAGGACGACGTGCGGCACTGAGTTCGTGCTGAGCGCAGCGAAGGACCTCATCGCCGCTCGCCGCCGGCATGAGATCCTTCGCTGCGCTCAGGATGACAGAATTCTGTTGCGCGCCCCCAGCCTCAACATGACCACTGGAAGCCGTCGATCACGAAGTGCTGGCCGGTGATGAAGCAGGGCTCCGAGGTGGCGAGGAAGGCCACGAGCTGGGCCACGTCGGCAGGCGTACCCAGACGATTGAGCATGATGCCTTTCATCATCTCCGCGCCGCGCGACATGGTCAGGCTGTTGCCGAGTTCGGTTTCGATCACGCCGGGGCAGATGGCGTTGATCATGATCTTGGGCCCGAGCTCCTTGGCGAGCGAGCGGGTGAGGCCCAGGATGCCTGCCTTCGCCGCGGCATAGGCGTGCTTGCTGACCGCGCTGGTCACGCCGCCCGACAGCGCATTGAGCGACGACATGCTGACGATCCGGCCGCCCGCCTCCTGCTTCAGCATGATCGGCGCGGCGGCATGGATGTAGTTGAAGCAGCTCTTGAGGTTGACCGCGATGGTGCGGTCGAATTCCTCCTCCTTGATCTCCAGGATACCCTTGGCGTTGGATGCCCCGGCATCGTTCAGCAGGAAATCGACGGCGCCCCATTGCTTCGGCGACATCGGCCACCACCTCATGGGCGCGGGCGAAGGAGGCGACGTCGGCCGTGAAGGTGAGCGCCTTGCGGCCGAGCGCCTCGATCTCGCCCGCGGTGCGCTTCATTTCGGGTTCGAGCAGGTCGACCAGCGCGATGTCGTAGCCGCGCGATGCCAGTTCGAGGGCGCAGCCGCGGCCGATGCCGCGCGCCCCGCCGGTGACGATTGCTACCTTTGGGGCTGTCCTGCTCACGCCGCGTGCTCCTTGGCGTAGGCGGCGACCTCGGCGTGGGTGGCGAACCACACCTTGCCCCTGGCCTTGGCGTGCCGGATCAGCTCGTCGACGATCCAGATGCGCGAGCGGTAGCCGATGATGTGCGGATGCATGGTGAGCTGGAAGATGCCGCCATCGTCCCAGGCCGCATCGAGCTCGCGGCGGAAGATGTCGAGGACATCGGTTGGCGGCGTATAGGGCCGCAGTGACGAGAACCGGTGCATCGAGAAATACACCGCATCGTCGCGCACCCATTCGACCGGCAACTCGATCACGCCGGTCGGCTTCGCCATGCAGCAGCAGCTCGTAGCAATCCTCGTCGGCCATCAGCGAGGAGTTGTAGAGCAGGCCCATCTCCTTCTCGATGGCGAGCGTGTTGGGGCTGAAGTCCCAGGACGGCGTGCGCATGCCGACCGCGCGCTTGCCGGTGATCTTCTCCAGCGTGTCGGCCGACCGCAGCATCAGGTCGCGTTCGGCCTCGCGCGGCAGCACCGAGTTGAGCTCATGGATCCAGCCATGGATGCCGATCTCGTGGCCTTCGGCGACCAGCGCGCGCTGCTCCTCGGGATGCAGCAGGGCGGCGACGGCGGGCACGTAGAAGGTCGCCTTGACGCCGTGCTTCTCCAGCAGCTTGCGGATGCGCGGCACGCCGACCCGGTTGCCGGACTGGCCCCAGGCACAGGCGGCCGATCGACTTGCCGCCGTCGCGCAGCTCGTTGGTCTCGTGATCGGAATCGAAGGACAGCGCCACAGCGCAGCGCGCACCGTCCTTCCAAGCCTTGGGCCGGTAGGACCTGCCGGCGCGCACCTGGTTCACCAGCTTGCGCCAGTGCTCCTCGCTCCACTGCCAGGGCTCCAGTTGTTGCGGGGCGTGCGTATCGGGCATGACGACCTCCTGAAAAATTCAAGCGAGTGGCGAGCCGGTCACCGAACCGGTCGCTAGACCCGGATCACCTTGCCCGGATTCATGATGTTCTGCGGGTCGAGCGCGCGCTTGATCGAGCGCATGGTGTCGAGCTCGATCTTGCTGCGATAATGCGCGAGCTCGTCGACCTTGAGCTGGCCGATGCCGTGCTCGGCCGAGATCGAGCCGCCCTGGGCCACCACGATATCGTAGACGGCCCCGCTGATCGCCTCGCCGTAGGGCATGAACCGCGCCTTGTCCCAGCCGGCCGGCGCCTGGCAGTTGAAGTGGATGTTGCCGTCGCCGACATGGCCGAACGGCACCGGCCGGCACTCGGGCAGCGCCTTCTTCATCGCCGCCAGCCCTTCCGTCATGAAGGCGGGGATCTTGCTGACCGACACCGAAACGTCGTGCTTGATCGAGGGGCCTTCGCGCTTCTGCGCCTCGGAATGGTTTTCGCGCAAGGCCCAGAAGGCGCGGGCCTGGGTCTCGTTCTGGGCGAGCGCTGCATCCAGCACCAGGCCCTTCTCCAGGGCCTCGCCGAGATAGGCCTCCATCTTTTCGCTGAGGCCCGTCTCGTTGGCGCCGGCGCGCCGCGCGCGGGTCGATGACCATTCGAGCAGCACGTACCAGTCGTGCCGCTCGGCGAGCGGATCGGCCGCGCCGGGGATGTGCTTCAGCACGAAGTCGATGCCCTGCCGGCTCATCAGCTCGCAGGAGGTGACGTTGTCCTCGCTCGCGGCATGCGCGCCGCTCAGCAGCGCCACGGCGGCCTCGGGCGAGGGCACGGCGATCCACGAGGTCGCCACGTCCTTGGGCTTGGGCCAGAGCTTCAGCACCGCCTTGGTGATGATGCCGAGCGTGCCTTCGGCGCCGAGATAGAGGTCGCGCAGGTCGTAGCCGGTATTGTCCTTCTTGAGCGCGCGCAGGCCGTTCCAGATCTCGCCCTGCGGCGTCACCACCTCGAGGCCGAGCACGAGCTGGCGGGCATTGCCGTAATGCAGCACCTGCACGCCGCCGGCATTGGTCGAGAGGTTGCCGCCGATGGTGCAGCTTCCTTCGGCGGCGAGGGAGAGCGGAAAGAGCCGGTCGTGCTGGCCGGCCGTCTCCTGGATGGTCTTCAGCACCACGCCCGCCTCGACGGTCATCGAGTAGCCGATCTCGTCGATCTCCACGATGCGGTTCATGCGGTTGAGCGACAGCACGATCTCGCGGCCGTTCTGGTGCGGCGTGCCGCCGCCCATCATGCCGGTGTTGCCGCCCTGCGGCACGACGGCGACGGTCTCGGCGATGCAGAGCTTCACGACGCCCGCCACTTCCTCGGTGGTCGCCGGCCGCACGACCGCCAGCGCCGTGCCGAGATAGTTGTCGCGCCAGTCGGTGAGGTAGGGATGCTTGCCCGCCTCGTCGGTGACGAGCCCGCGCTCGCCGACGATGGCGCGCAGCTTTTCGAGTGAAATCACTCATCGCTCACTCGAATCGGATGCCCTCTCCGCCCGCGCGTAGCGTGGGGGGAGGGGAGGGGACCCGCGCGTAAGCGCGGGGAGGGTGAGGTGGGCAGCTGCCGTCGCCCCAGAATCATCTCGTGCTTATCGGACACCACCTCACCTACCCATTGCTTCGCAATGGGTCCCTTCCTCTCCCCCGCTGACGCGGCGGAGAGGACGCTGAACGTCGGGAGTACTGGCCTCAAGCGCATCACAGTCTTAAAATCTTCCCGGGATTCATGATGTTCTTCGGGTCGAGCGCGCGCTTCAGCGAACGCATGGTGTCGAGCTCGATCCTGGAACGGTAGTGCGCCAGTTCGTCGATCTTGTCGATGCCGATGCCATGCTCGGCCGAGATCGAGCCCGCCATGTCGCGCACCAGGTCGTTCACCGCGCGGGTGATGGCCGGCGAGTATTGCGTAAGCGTCTCGCGGTCCATGCCCTTGGGTCCCATGAAGGAGAAGTGCAGGTTGCCGTCGCCGATATGGCCGAGCGGGTAGGGGCGGATGGTGGGCAGGATGTCGAGCGCGGCCTTGACGCCCTTGTCGATGAAGCCCGGGATCTTGGAGATCGATACCGAGATGTCGTAGCTGAGGCCCGGCCCTTCGGCGCGCGAGGCCTCGGCGACGGCCTCGCGGATGCGCCACATGTTGCGCGCCTGCGCCTCGTTCTGGCCGATCACCGCGTCGAGCACGCGGCCCGCCTCCATCTGGTCGGCGAGGAACTGCTCCATCTTCTCCGACATCCCCTCCGCACCCTCGGCCCTGGGCCGCGACGACGACCATTCGAGCAGCAGGAACCACGGCGTGTCGGCCTTGAGCGGATCCTGCGTGCCGGGAATGTGGCGCAGCACCATGTCGGTGCAGGCGCGGCTCATCAGCTCGCACGAGCCGACATTGTCCTCCGACGCGGCATGCGCCTCCGACAGGATCTCGATCGCCGCCTGCGGATCGCGGATGGCGAGCCAGGCGGTGGCCACGTCCTTGGGCGCCGGCCACAGCTTCAGCACCGCCTTGGTGATGACGCCCAGCGTGCCCTCGGCGCCCATGAACAGGTGCTTGAGGTCGTAGCCGGTATTGTCCTTCTTGAGCGAGCGCAGGCCGTTCCACACGTCGCCGTTGGGCAGCACGACTTCGAGGCCCAGCACCAGGTTGCGGGCGTTGCCGTAGCGCAGCACCTGCACGCCGCCGGCATTGGTCGAGAGGTTGCCGCCGATCATGCACGAGCCCTGGGCGCCCAGGCTGAGCGGGAAGAAGCGGTCATGGCTCGCCGCCGTCTCCTGCAGGATCTGCAGGATGCAGCCTGCTTCGACGGTCATGCTGTAGCCGACCGGGTCGACCTCGATCACCTTGTTCATGCGGCCGAGCGACAGGACGATGCCGCTGTGGGTGGGCCACGGCGTGGCGCCGCCCATCAGGCCGGTATTGCCGCCCTGGGGCACGATGGCGATGCCGTTGTCGAAGCAGAGCTTCACCACCCTGGAGACTTCCTCGGTGTTGGCCGGGCGCACGACCACGGCCGCGGCGCCGACCAGCGAGCCGCGCCAGTCGGTCACGAACGGCTGCTTGCCGGGATCGTCCACGATCAGGCCCTTTTCGCCCACGATGGCGCGCAGGCCCTCCAGGACGGCCGGCGTCACGGGCACGGTCGGAATGACGGGAATGGCGGTATCGGGCATCGTTTCCTCTTTATTGCTGTCAGCCTACCGTCGCCGGCCGGTGCCGTCATCCGCCGCCGCGCGGCGCAGGCGATCGTTGATCGCAAGGCCCAATCCCGTTTCCGGAATGGGCATGACCGCGATGCGGCCGATGCCCGGCCGGTCGAGGGAGCGCAGCATGGCGAACAGGTTGGCCGCCGCCTCGGCAAGCTCGCCGCCGGGGCTGAGATTGAGCGTGACCAGGGCGCCTGCCGGCACGTCGGACCCGAAGGCGAGCAGGCCTTCGTCGGCGGCGGCGGTGGTTGCACCCAGCCGCACCGGGCGCGCCGGCGCGTAGTGGCTCTCGAGCTGGCCCGGCGATTTGCGGGCCGCATTGCCGGTGGGGAGTGCGTCGCTCAAGACGATGCGGACCGATCACCGCCTCGATCGCCTCGCGCGTGATCGCCGCCGGGGCGCAGCAGCGTCGGCGTCGCGGTCGTAAGATCGAGCACCGTCGATTCGAGCCCGACCGCGCACGGCCCGCCATCGAGGATCATCGTCACGCGATCGCCCAGCGATTCGGCGACATGCTCGGCGCGGGTCGGGCTGACGGCGCCGCTGCGGTTGGCCGAGGGTGCGGCGAGCGGCCGGCCCGACGGCGCGGATCAGCGCCTGCGCCACCGGATGCGCCGGGGCGCGCACCGCGACCGTATCGAGCCCCGCCGTCGCCAGCAGGGCGACGGGCGAGTCCTTTGCGCGCGGCAGCACCAGGGTGAGCGGTCCCGGCCAGAATCGTGCGGCGAGCTTGTCCGCCGTCTCGTTCCATCGCACCAGCCGCTTCGCCTCGTCGGCCCGAGCACGTGGCTGATCAGTGGATTGAACTGCGGCCGACCCTTGGCCTCGAAGATCGCGGCGACGGCGCGTTCGTTGGTGGCGTCGCCGCCCAGGCCGTAGACGGTCTCGGTCGGGAAGGCGACCAGTCCGCCCTCGCGAATGAGGCGCGCGGCCTCAGCGATGTTCATTGCAGTGGCTTGCTGCGGGCGATGAAGTGGGGATTGGAGAAACGCGGCTTGCCGTAGAGTAGCGGCTCGCCGTCGGTCGTCACCACCTCGCCGCCCGCCGCTTCCAGCACGCCCTGGCCGGCCGCGGTGTCCCATTCGTTGGTCGGGCCGAAGCGCGGATAGATGTCGGCCTTGCCCTCGGCGATCAGGCAGAATTTCAGCGAGGAGCCGACCTGCACGCGCTCGGCGACGGTGATGCCTTCGCGGCCGAACCAGATGTCGAGATCGCTGTAGATGGCGTGGCTGCGGCTGGCGCAGCAGGTGAGGCCGTCGGCTGGGCTGGGCACGCGTGGTGATCGGCGGTGAAGGCGCCGCCATGCTCGCTCTTGTCGGCGCCCAGTCCCGCCGCGCCACGCCACAGCGTGTCGCTGGCCGGCGCCAGCACGATGCCAAGCGTCGGCCGGCCGTCCTCGATCAGGGCGATGTTCACGGTGAACTCGCCGTTCCTCTTGATGAACTCCTTGGTGCCGTCGAGCGGGTCGACCAGCCAGAACGGGCCGTGACCGATGTTGGGCACGCGGCCCGCCGCCATCTCTTCCTCGGCGACCACCGGCGTGTCGGGCGTGAGCTTGGCGCAGGCCGGCCACGATGATCGCCTCGGCGGCGTGGTCGGCGTCGGTCACCGGGCTCTTGTCGGCCTTGTCGCGCACGCCGAGGTCGCCGGCATAGATGCGCATGATCTCGCGCGCAGCCTCGCGGGCGAGGTCGGTGCAGGCTTGGCGCAGGGTCTGGGGGGAAGACAGGTCGGGCACGGAATCCATTGCGTTGGAGGCGGCGACCTTATAGCCCATTCATCCATGGCAAACAGGCTCCTGGGCGTCATATCAGCCCTTCCCGAGGAGTTCGCCCATCTCTCGGACCAATCGGGAAGCGCGGGCGAGATTGGCGGCCTGGCCTTCTGGCGCGGCCAGATCGCCGGCCGCGAGGCGGTGTTCGTCGAATTGGGCGCCGGCAAGGTCAATGCCGGCGTCGCCACCTCGCTGCTGCTCGACCGCTTCGGCTGTCGTGCCCTGATGCTGTGCGGCGTGGCGGGCGGCCTCGATCCGGCGCTGGGCGTCGGCGATGTCGTGGTCGGCGTCAGCCACACCCAGCACGACTACGGCACGCAACGAGAGGATAGTTTCCACACTATCCAGCCCGGCAGCCGGCCGTCGCTGGGCGGCGACTGGACGCCCGGTTACCCTCTGGCCGAGCGCGCTGGTGGCGCGCCTGCGCGAGGCCTTGCAGGGCCTCGCGCTCGAACCGCTGCCCGAGGCGGTCGGCGTCGGCCGACGGACGCCGTCGGTGCATTTCGGCACGATCCTGACCGGCGACAGTTTCGTCAATTCGGAGCGCACGCGGCGGCGCCTGCACGAGCGGTTCAAGGCGCAGGCCGTCGAGATGGAGGGCGGCGCGGTGGCCCAGGTCGCGCGCGCTGGGGCGACGACATTCCCTTCGTCAACGTGCGCTGCCTCAGCGATCTCGCCGGCGTCGAGAGCCATCTCGACTTCCGCGCCTTTCTGCCGGTCGCGGCGCGCTACGCTTCGCAGGTCGCGCACCGGCTGGCGCCGGTGATTTAGAAATCAAACGTCCTCCCCTTGCGTAGCAAGGGGAGGTGTCGCCGTCATACGGCGGCGGAGGGGTCATGGGCCGCGGCAGAAGCCTCTGGAGAGGAACTTCATTGCTTCAGTACCCGCCCGGCGACCGCATCGAGCCTCGCCACCATGTCGGCTGGATCTCTTCTGCGGGAGCCGTTATGAGGGCATATTCGAGCGCTCGGTCGCAGCCGGCCGGGCAGGGGCTGGGCCGCGTTTGCTTGAGTCGGGGAGCCGTCATGGCGACCAGCGCTTTGGCCTTCTCGGCATTCTCCCCCAGCACGCGAACGATGTCGGCCACCTGCACATGGTCATGGTCGGGGTGCCAGCAGTCGAAATCGGTGACCATGGCGACGGTGACGTAGCAAATCTCCGCCTCGCGGGCGAGCTTGGCCTCCGGCATGTTGGTCATGCCGATGACGTCGCAGCCCCAGCTGCGGTACAGGCGCGATTCGGCGAGGCTGGAGAATTGCGGCCCTTCCATCGCGAGATAGGTGCCGCCGAACTTGATGGGAAACCCGGCGGTCTTCGCGCAGTCATGGATGGCCTGCGCCAGGCGATTGCAGGTCGGATGCGCCATCGAGACGTGGGCTACAAGTCCTTCGCCGAAGAAGCTCTTCTCACGCGCAAAAGTGCGGTCGATGAACTGGTCGACCACCACGAAATGCCCGGGCGGCAGATCCTCGCGCAGCGATCCGCAGGCCGACAGCGACAGGATATCGGTGACGCCGGCGCGCTTCAGGGCATCGATGTTGGCCCGGTAGTTGATCGAGGTCGGCGAATGGCGGTGGCCGCGGCCATGGCGGGGCACGAACACGACGTCGAGGCCGTCGAGGACGCCGAACAGGAATTCGTCGGACGTCAGCCCGAAGGGCGAGACGACTCGCCGCCATGTCGCGTTTTTGAGACCGGCCATGTCGTAGAGGCCGCTACCGCCGAGAATGCCCAACACCGTCATCTGCCTCTCCTTGTGGGCGTCTGTCTATCATATGATTGCTGGACGCATCGAAAGATCATGCTCCTCTCCCCCGCTAGGGGGAGAGGTTGGGTGAGGGGGATAGGCACGTCGTTGCCCCCCTCACCTCGCCTCTCCCCCTAGCGGGGGAGAGGAACATGAAGGCGGGCGCAAATAAACTGAAAGGAGACATGCATGGGCAAGCTCGACGGCAAGATCACCATCGTCACCGGTGCGACTAGCTGGCATCGGCCGGCGCACCGTCGAGATCTTCGTCAAGGAAGGCGCCAAGGTCCTGGCGACCGGCCGTCGCGACGAGCTCGGCCGCACGCTCGAGGCGGCGCTGGGCAAGGACAAGTGCCTGTTCGTGAAGGCCGACGCGACCAGGGAGGCCGACGTCAGGGCCATGATCGACGCCTGTCTCTCGAGGTGGGGCCGGCTCGACTGCCTGTTCAACAATGCCGGCGGCCCGGCGCCGGTGGGCGGCATCGAGACCGTGCCGGTCGAGGGCTTCGACGCCGCGATGGCCACTCTCGTGCGCTCGGTCATGCTGGGCATGAAGCATGCCGCGCCGGTCATGATGAAGCAGGGCTCGGGCAGCATCATCAACAACGGCAGTGTTGCGGGACGTCGCGCCGGCTACTCGACCTCGATGATCTACGGTGCCGCCAAGGCCGCGGTGAATCATCTCACGGTGTGCGCCGCCATGCAGCTCGGCGAGAGGGGCGTGCGCTGCAACTCGATCTCGCCCGGCGGCATCGCCACCGGCATCTTCGCCAAGGCGCTCGGCCTGCCGCCCGACAAGGCCGATGCCTTCGCCGAGGCGATGAAGGCCAGCATGGCCAAGAACCAGCCGATCCCGCGCGCCGGCATGACCGACGACATTGCCAATGCCGCCGTGTTCCTGGCTTCCGACGAGTTGAGCTTCATCAACGGCCACGACCTGGTGGTCGATGGCGGCCTGGTCGGTGGGCGCATGTGGACGCCGCACCAGGAGGGCGTGAAGGCGATGCGCCACGCATTCGGAGTCGACGAGGTTTAGCAACGCGCAGGCTGCCGCATGATCCTTGCCATCGCCCGGCAGCGCCGACATCCTGCAATCCACACTGGCGGCCCTGGGGATGAGGAATGCCGACCAAGCCGAAGAACCGACTGCTGCGCGCCTTGGCGATACTGCTGATTCTATGCGCCGCGACACCGACGATCGCCGCGGACCCGGTACTGACGCCACTCGTAGCCGAGGTTCTGGCGACACCGCGGCCGGCGATCGGCTCCGACGAGCAGCGGCACCTGGTCTACGAAGTGCGACTGAGCAATGCGACGGCGAGCAACATCGAGCTCAGGACGATGGAGGTCGTCGACGGGACGGGCAAGGTCGTGCTGAGCCTTGGCCGGGATGACATCGCCAGGCGTTTCTCGATCGGCGGCCGGCGCGGCGCGGAGTTGTCCAACCTGGGAGTCGGCCAGTTCGGCGTGCTCTTCCTGCATGTCGTCGTCGGCGCGGGGAACGCCCTGCCGCGCTCGCTTGCCCTTCGCGTGTCGCTGCGGCTGGTCCAGCCCGGCATCGATCTCTCCATGACCGTCGCGCAGACGACGGTGGCCGATCCGCCGCTCGTCGTGCTTGGGACCGCCTCTCATTGGTAAGGGCTATGTCGCCGGCGACGGCTGCTGCGATTCGATCCGGCATGTTCGCGCCCTGCTGTCGCTGGACGGGCGCTTCGCCCTGGCGCAACGCTTCGCCATCGACTGGGAGCAGGCGGACGCGGAGAACCGGCTGCTCAAGGGCGATCCGAAGGCGGTGGCCAGCTACAACATCTACGGCAGGGAGGTTCTTGCCGTTGCCGATGGCACCGTCGTCGCCGCGCGCAACGATCTGCCGGAGCAGCTGCCGGGAGCTCTGCCGAAAACCATGACGATCGACCAGGCCGACGGCAATTTTGTCGTGCTCGACATCGGGGGCGGCAGTTACGTCCTCTACGCCCACATGCAGCCTGGCAGTGTCGCGGTGACGGCCGGCGCGAAGGTGAAGCGCGGCGACTTGCTGGGCAAGGTGGGCAACAGCGGGAACACCCAGGCGCCCCATCTCCACCTCCATGTCATGGACGGGCCCTCGCCCTTGCTGTCCAACGGCATTCCCTATGTCTTCGATGAGTTCAAACTGACCGCCATCGACAAGGCGGGCACCGCCGATTTCGACAAGGCCGAGGCAACCGGCTCCGCGCTCACCCTGACGCCGGTCTCACCGCCCCGCACGCTGAGGCGGGTCTTGCCCCTCGACCTGTCGGTGGTCGAATTCGTCCGGTGAAGCCCGGCCTGATGCCGGTGCTGCTGGCCTGTGGCGGGCTGGCGGTTGCCGCCGCGGCGCCGGCATCGGCGCAGCCCGGGCAGACGGCGGAGGCGGCGATTCGCAACGCGCTGCAGAAATGGACCAGGGATTTCAACGCCCGCGACACGGCCCATATCTGCGACCTGTTCGCCCCTGATCTCGTCTACGACTATCGCGGCTTTCCGGAGCGCAACTACGAGACCTTGTGCGCTCTCCTGCGTCGCTCGCTGAGCGACCGGTCCAAAAGCTTCGCCTATTCCGTCCAGATCAAGGAGATCATCGTTTCGGGCGACCTCGCCATCGTCCGCCTCGTCTGGACCTTGAAGACCTCGGTCGCCGGCTCCTCCGACGTGGTCGAATCGAGCGAACCCGGGCTCGATGTGTTCCGCCGGCAGCCCGATGGCACCTGGCGGATCGCTCGCTATATCGCCTACGAATCGCCATGATCGCACGCCGCATTCAGGAGAAGCGATGGCCAAGGAATTCTGGAAATCGGCCTGTCCGCACGATTGCCCGAGCGCCTGCTCGCTCGAGGTCGAGCGGCTGTCGTCGACCCGCATCGGCCGTGTCCGCGGCGCCGCGGCGAACAGCTACACCGACGGCGTCGTGTGCGCCAAGGTCGCGCGTTATGCCGAGCGTGTGCACCATCCGGACCGGCTGAAGCAGCCGCTGCAGCGGACCGGCGAGAAGGGCGGGGCGCGCTTTCCGGCCGATCTCGTGGGACGATGCGCTGGACGAAGTTGCCGAGGCCTTCACGCGGGCGACGCGAACCTACGGCGCTGAGTCCGTATGGCCCTATCACTCCGGCGGCACGATGGGCGTCGTGCAACGCTGGGGCATCGACCGGCTGCGCCACGCCTTCGGCTATTCGCGCCAGAAAACCACGATCTGCGTGACGCCCGCTGAATCAGGCTGGCGCGCCGGCGTCGGCAAGCTGACCGGCCCCGATCCGCGCGAGATGGCCGAGTCGGATCTGATCGTGGTGTGGGGCGGCAATCCCGTGTCGACCCAGGTCAACGCCATGACCCACATCGCCAAGGCGCGCAAGCAGCGTGGCGCCAAGCTGGCGGTCGTCGACGTCTATCGCACGCCCACCGTCGAGGCGGCCGACATCGGCCTCGTGCTCCGCCCCGGCACCGACGGCGCACTGGCGCTTGCCATGATGCACCTGCTGCTGAAGGAGGGCTTCGCCGACCGCGACTATCTCGCGCGCTACACCGATTTCGGTCCCGAGGTCGAGGCGCATCTCGCCGACAAGACGCCGCAATGGGCCGCCGCCGTCACCGGCCTGCCGGTCGCCGAGATCGAGGCCTTTGCCCGGCTGTACGGCGCCACCAAGCGCAGCTTCCTGAGGGTCGGCTTCGGCTTCACGCGCTCGCGCAACGGGTCGGCGGCGATGCATGCCGTGACCTGCCTGCCGGCCATCACCGGCGCCTGGAAGGAACGCGGCGGCGGCGCGTTCTTTCTCAATCTCGACAACTGGCGGCTCGACACCACCCTGGCGCACGGGCTCGACCTTGTCGATCCGGCGACGCGGATCCTCGACCAGTCGCGCATCGGGCCGGTGTTGTGCGGCGAAGCCGACGCGCTTGCCGGCGGCCCGCCGGTCACGGCGATGCTGATGCAGAATGCCAACTCGGCCAATGTCGCGCCCGACAGCGCCGCGGTGGCGCAGGGCCTCGGCCGCGAGGACCTCTTCCTGTGCGTTCACGAGCAGTTCATGACGGCCACCGCGCGCTACGCCGACATCCTGCTGCCCGCCGCGATGTTCCTCGAATACGACGACATCTACTACGGGCTCGGCCACACTCATCTGACGGTCGGGCCGGCCGTGCTCGACCGCTATGAGGAGTGCCGCACCAACCACGAGCTGGTCTGCCAGCTCGCCCAACGGCTGGGCGCCCCGCAGCCGAGTTTCCGCATGAGCGCCGTGGAGCTGCTCGACGCGACCCTGCGCGCGTCGGGCAGGGGAACCTGGGCGGAGGCGGCGGCGCGCGGCTGGGTCGATTGCGCCGAGAGCTTCGAGGCTTCGCATTTCCTGGATGGCTTCCCGTCATCCGACGGACGCTTTCATTTCAAGCCCGATTGGGCGGCGGTCGGGCCCTATCATGCCGGCATGGCGGCGCTGCCCGACCATCTCGAGAACTACGAGCGCGCCAGCGGCGATCTGCCGTTCCGCCTCGTCGTGCCGCCTGCCCGGGGTTTCCTCAACACGACCTTCACCGAGACGCCGGCCTCGGTGGCCCGCGAGGGCGAGCCGCGCGCGCTGATCCACGAGCAGGACGCCGTGCGGCTGGGTCTCGCGGAAGGGGCGCTGGTGCGGCTGGGCAATGCGCGCGGCGAGGTCAGGCTGCGTGCCAGGCCGGCGCTCACGGCACGGCCGGGCGTGATCATCGTCGAGGGCAACTGGCCGAGCGACGCCTATCCGGGTCGCGTCGGCATCAACGTGCTGATCGGCGCGGATCCGGTGCCACCCAACGGCGGCGCCGCCTTCCACGACACGGCGGTCTGGATGCGCACGGCCTGAAGCCTGATACTCGGCACGAGGAGATTGCGCGATGCTGAAACCGAAGGCGCTCGATCATGTCGGCCTGAAGGTCACCGACATGGACCGCAGCCTCCGCTTCTACTGCGATGCGCTCGGCCTGGAGCTGCTGCGCCGCTCGGATCGGGGCGGCGGCGTGACCTCGGCCGTCCTCAAGGTCGGCAACCAGGAGCTCAACGTCTTCAGCCGCGCGGATTTCGCCTCGAGCCACCGCGACGACGATCCGGCCGGCCTCGATCATTTCTGCCTGGAGATGGAAAGCACCACGATCGACGATCTCGTCGCGGCACTGCGCCGGTCCGGGGTCGAGATCGCCAAGGGGCCGGTGACGCGCCGGGACGGGACGTCCCTGTTCGTCGACGATCCCGATGGCTGCCGGGTCGAGCTCATCGTCAAGAAGTAAGTGCGCGGCGGCCGAAGGCTGTCACTCCGCCGCCTGCTTGCCCGGCATCTTCGGCACCGAGGCCGATGCCGCGGCGAAGCGTGGCGAATCGGTGACCTTGAGCGCTTCGGCAGCGTCCTTGTTCTCCATGATCTTGGCCATGATCGCCTGGCCGGCGCGGTCGAAGACGCCGCGGTTGTCGATCAGGAACTTTTGCGACTCGCGCAGCTTGGTCACGTAGCCGTTGATCTCGGGGATGACGTAGCGCGCCACCATGTCCCAGCTGCGCATCGTGTTCTCGGGGTTGGCCCAGTCGTGCACGAAGCCCACGACCGTGCCGAAGCCGCCGCTCTTGTCGTAGACCGACTTGATCATCTTCACCAGATCGTCGGGCGTGCCGATGGTCGAGGCGGCGCCGTCCATGAAGGCCGTCTTGTCGACCGCCTCGTCGGGCGAGTCGAACGGCGTCGGCGCCCGGGCGCTGCAGGGTGCCGGTGATGTATTCGTTGTGCCAGCGCATCAGGCCGTGCTTGGCCTCCTCGCGCGCCTTCTCGCGCGTCTCGGCGACGTGCCAGCTGAGCAGCACGCGCCAGTTCTTGCGGTCGACCTTGGTGCCGTGCTTCTTGGCGGCCGCCTCGGCGAAGCCCCATTGCGTCGGCAGCGACAGCAGCCCCTGGTCCGACATCGAGCCCAGCGAAATGATGCCGATGCCGTACTTGCCGGCCAGCGTCATGCCCGAGGGGCTGATCTGCGAGGCGACGGCGAAGGGCATGTCCTCCTGCAGGGGCAGGAGCTGCAGGGCGGCGTCCTGCAGGGTGTACCAGTCGGTCTTCTTGGTGACCCGCTCGCCCTTGAACAGGCGGCGGATGACGTCGATCGCATCGTCCTGGCGGTCGCGCTGGACCATGGGATCGATGCCGAGCGTATGGGCGTCCGACGGCAGCGCGCCTGGGCCCGAGCCGAAGATCGCCCGGCCGCCCGTCATGTGGTCGAGCTGCACCATGCGCTGCGCGACGTTGTAGGGATGGTGGTAGGGCAGCGAGATCACGCCGGTGCCGAGCTTGATGCGCTTGGTGCGCTCGCCGGCGGCGGCCAGGAACATCTCGGGCGAGGCGATCATCTCCCAGCCGCTGGAATGGTGCTCGCCGCACCAGAACTCGTCGTAGCCCAGCTCGTCGAGATGCTCGACGAACTTGAGGTCCCGGCGGAACTGCAGGGTCGGGTTTTCGCCGATGGGATGATGGGGGGCGAGAAAGGCGCCAAAACCAAGTCGCGGCATGATGCGGCCTCCTGATTTCCGTATCGCGGGTTAGGAGCAACCTACCTCATGCTGAGAGCCGCGCGAAGCGCAGCGTCTCGATGCCTGGGGCACGCGGCATTGCTGAGGTCCACCCTTCGCGACGGGCTCAGGTTTACCCCGACGTATTTGAGGGGCGCCCTCCACATGGCGAGCACGTGTCATGGGTCGGGTGATACGGAGGGCAGGCAATGGCGTTGTTGAAGGATCGGGTTGCGTTGGTGACAGGGGGGTCGCGCGGCATTGGACGCGCGATTGCGATTTCGCTGGCCGATGCGGGAGCCGCCGTTGCGATCAATTATCGCGCGAAGGAGAACGAGGCGCGGAACGTGGTCGAGACGATCCGGACCAGCGGCGGGCGGGCCGTGGCTGTGTGCGCCGACGTCTCCCAGGCGGTGCAGGTGTCGGAAATGATGGCAGACGTGCGGCGCGAGCTTGGGCCGGTCGACGTGCTGGTCAACAATGCCGGCGTCGGACTTGTGCGCAGCGTCGAGGATCTCACCGAGGAAGATTTCGACCTCACCATCGCCGTGAACCTCAAATCGGTGTTTCTCTGCACCCAGGCCGTCGTGCCTGGCATGCGGGCGCGCAAATGGGGGCGGATCGTCAACATCTCCTCCGGGGCGGCACGCGGCGCCGGCGGCGTCGGACCGCACTACAACGCCTCCAAGGCCGGCATGGAAGGCATGACGCGGGGCTACGCCGCGAGGCTGGTGAAGGATGGCATCACGGTGAACGCCGTGGCGCCGTCGCTGATCCAGACCGACATGGTATCGAGCGTGGCATCCTCGGCGGCGCGCATCCCGCTCGGGCGGTTCGGCACGCCGGAGGAATGCGCGCAGGTCGTGATGATGCTGGTCGGCAATGCCTACATGACGGGCCAGACGGTCGCCCTGAGCGGCGGCCTGTCGTTCTTGTGATGCTCGTAACAGTTCGGGCGAGCTGATGCATGCGTGACGAGGCGGACCTGTCGCCCACGGATCGGCTGCTCTCGCTGTGGGACCATCTCGGCATCGGCGTCGCCCATGTTGCCACACAGATGCCGGGCGACATCGCACGCCTCGCGGCCGGATTTCCGTCGCGGCTCGGGGGTGTCGTGCTTTGCGTGCCCAGTCGGCTCGATCCGGCGCCGTTCGATGCGGTGGGCGATCGGCTGCTGATGATCTGCGGCGAACACGGCCTGAGCGCCGACGTGACGGCCCGCGCCGCGAAGCGGTTGGCCGGCGCCAGAAGGGTCGTGCTCGCCGGCTACGACGCACCCGGCTGGGCCGACGTCGTGGCCGAGCGGACCGACGAGATCGCGCATGAGCTGACGGGCTTTCTCGCCAGGCGCAAGGCGGACACGCCATCCGGCGCTTCGCGCGAAGGCATGCACGCCGGTATCTCCTATCGCATCGTCGGCTCCGGTCCGGCGCTTGTCCTGCTGCCGTTCTTTCTCGCGCCGTCGCAATGGGCGCCGGCAGTGCCGCAACTGGCTCAGGCGTTCACTGTCGTCACGCTGGGCGGGCCTCATCTGGGCGGCGTCGCCGCGCTGGAGGATCGCGCCCGTGCGCCGACCTATCAGGCGATGTTCCGCACCCTGATCGACCTGATGGCGCCGGCGCCGGGCGAGGCGATCCTCGATGTCGGCTGCGGCGCCGGGTCGCTCGACCGCCTGCTCGCGCGGCGGACGGGGTCGGCCAACGCGATCACGGCGGTCGACACCAATCCATTTCTGCTGAGCGAGGCCGCCGCCCTTGCGACGGCGGAGAGCCTCGACGGACTCATTCGCTTTGCCCCGGGCGACGCCGAGGCGTTGCCGTTCGCCGACGAATTGTTCGACTGCATCTTCTCGATCACGGTGCTCGAGGAGTGCGACGCGGATCGTGCGCTTGCCGAGATGGTGCGCGTGGCAAGGCCCGGAGGTCGGGTAGGGGTCATCGTGCGATCGATCGACTTGCCGCAATGGTGGAGCGCAGCCGTTCCGGACCCGATCCGGCACAAGGCCGCCACGCCGCCGCAGTCGGTCGGTGCAAAGGGCATCGCCGACGCCAGCCTCTACCGCCGAGCCCAGGCGGCTGGCCTCGAAGATCTCACCTGTTTTCCGTCGCTCGTGACGCTCGACCGGCCCGACGGACCGATCTGGCGCTATCGCGAGGACCATCTGCTGTCGCAGCTGACGGCGGAGGAAACGGCAGCGTGGCGCGCCGCGCGCGATGCCGCGGACAAGCGGGGCCTCCTGTTCATGGCTCATCCCATGCACTGCGTCGTGGGGCACAAGCCCTTGCGGCGCTGAGGTCGAAAATCTGATAAACGAGACGGCAAAGCGCACGGAGGGAACGAATGGCTTATACGCTCGAGCAATTGAGTACCGATATTCGCAAGGCTTTGAAGGCCGATCCCGGGATCGCCGGCAAGCAGGCAGTGTGCGGGCTGGTTTCGAAGGTCCTGCTCGACAAGGACTTTGTCGCCCAGCACCTGAACGCCGAGCAGTGCCGCCCGCGCAAGGTCCTGTACGAGGATCCGGAATTCGGCTTCTGCGTCTGCGGCCATGTCTACGAGACTGCAGCGCACGGCTCGCCGCACGATCACGGTTCGAGCTGGGCGATCTATGGCGTGGCGGTCGGCGACACCGAGATGACCGACTGGCGCATCGTGAAGCCCGGCGATGGCCAGGCTCCCAGCCTGGTCAAGGCGGAGAAGTCCTACGTCATGAAGCCGGGCGACGCGCATCTCTATGATGTCGGCGTCGTTCATTCGCCCAAGCGCGACGGTCTGACCAAGCTGGTGCGCATCGAGGGCGCGAATCTCGACCGCATCAAGCGCTCCAACATCAAGGCGGCCTGAGTTGGGCCAGGAAATCGAGATAACGGCCGCCGATGGCGGCCGGTTCGCGGCCTACCTTGCCTTGCCGGCGCGCACTCCGGCGCCGGGTTTGGTGCTGCTGCCGGAAGTCTTCAATACCAACCCGCACATCCGGTCGGTCGCCGATGGATATGCAGCGGAGGGTTTTGTCGTCCTGGCGCCCGACGTCTACTGGCGTCAGGAACCGGCCTGCTACGCGCCCTATACCGATGAAGGCCGCGCCAAGGTCCAGGCGTTGCGCGCACGCCTGGATACCGATCAGTTCGCCAGGGACCTTGGCGATGTTGTCGTCACTCTTCGGGCGCGCCCGGACTGCACCGGCAAGGTCGGCATGATGGGGTTCTGCCTCGGCGGCAAGTTCACCTATCTGGCCGCCACACGACTGCCGATTGAGGCGGCCGTCAGCTACTACGGAGTTGAGATCGACAAGTATCTGGACGAGGCAGATCGGCTGAAATGCCCCATCCTGATGCACTTCGCGGAGAACGACCCGCATGTTACCGCAGCGACGGTCGAGGCGATCCGCGCTCGCATGGGCGGACTGGAAGAATGTCGAGATCGACATCTATCCCGGCACGGAGCATGGCTTCAACCGGCAGGGCTACCCGCCCTACCAGGAGGCGGCGGCCAAGCTGGCGCGCGAACGCACCCTGGCGCATTTCCGCCGGCTGCTGGCCTGACAGTTGGCGCGAGGCTCGGCGGAGGAACTCGGAATGAAACGGGTATGGAAGCGCGCCGCGTCTGGCGCTGGCGCTCGGGGCACAGTGCCTGTCGGGGGCCGCAGTTGCCGCTGACTATCCGACGAAACCCATTCGCCTCGTCGTTCCCTATGCGCCCGGCGGCGGTGCCGATTCGGTGGCGCGCATCGTCGCCAGGAAGGTGAGCGAAAGCATCGGCCAGCCGATCGTGATCGAGAACAAGGGCGGCGCGGGCTCGATCCTCGGCACCGACATCGTCGCCAAGGCCGAACCTGACGGCTACACCCTGCTGCTCGGCCAGTCCGGCCCGATCTCGATCAATCCCGCCGTCTACAAGAGCCTGCCCTACGATCCGGTGAAGGACTTCGCACCCGTCACCATGACGACGGCCTATCCCTATATCCTCGTCGTCAATTCGGAGCTGCCGGCCAGGACGCTGCAGGAATTCGTCGCGCTGGCCAGGAGCAAGCCCGGCGCGATGAACTATGGCTCGACGGGCGTCGGCGCCGCCAACCATCTGGTCGCCGAGCTGTTCAACAGCAAGGCCGGACTGCAGATGACCCACGTGCCCTATCGCGGCACGGCGCTGGCCGTCGGCGATCTTTTGGGCGGCCAGCTCACCATGGTGTTCGGCGACCCGATCAGCGTGCTGCCGCACATCAAGTCGGGCAAGCTGCGTGCGCTCGCCGTGACCAGCCTTGCGCGTTCGCCGGTCGCGCCCGAGGTGCCGACTGTCGCCGAAAGCGGCTATCCCGGTTTCGAGGCGCTGGCCTGGCACGGCATCCTGGCGCCAGCCAGAACGCCGCCGGCCGTGATCCGGAAACTCAACGAGGAGATCGTCAAGGCGCTCGGCGATCCCGACACCAAGGCGCTGTTGGTCAACCAGGCCATGCAGACGGTCGGCAACACGCCCGAGCAGTTCGCCGCCTTCATCCAGAAGGATATTGCCACCTGGAAGGCGGTCGCGGCGGCGGCCAACGTCACCGTGGAGTAATTCTTCGCTGGGGCACGCTACTCCAGTGGCGCGATCGTCTGGCGGGCAGACAATGACGCGCCACTGGAGTGGCGCGCCCCCGGCATCATCGCGGCACAGTCATCGCCGCCAGGCTCGACACATCACCGCTCTTGTCGAGAATCCATACCGCGTCGATCAATGGCCGGATGTCGTGGCCGGGGCGCCAGCTCTTCGCCTCGTCCAGAAGCTTGCGCTCGATTTCGCCGTCCTTCAGCGGGTTGGCCGAGCTGCCGCGCGCCGCCTGGGTCGAGGCGCTATGCTTCCTGCCATCCCTTGTCCAGAAATCCACTTCCACGGCGATCGTCGAGATGGCGGGATCGCTCGCCACCTCGACCTTGCGCCGCATCTCCCTGACCGCCGGGTCGTTGACGCAGGCATCGGTGAACTGTTCCAGGCCGGCCTTGCCCAGCACCAGGGCCGCCGCCACGGCGTGCTGCAGGCTCACCTGCGCTTCGCGTCCGCTCGCGACCTCGGGCCGGTCGGTGCGCTGCAGCATCAGCGGATTGCCGCGCACCGCCACGCGTTCGACAGCGGCTCCGGGATTCTGCCGCCGCCAGTCGAGCGCGCAATCGAGCAGGGGGTGGATCACGAAGCCCGCGGGATAAGGCTTGATCGAATTTTCGTTGACCTCCCAGGTCTCGCCCAGTCCCTCGGTCAGGGCCGCCCAGTTCGGCGGCTCGCCCATCGCGGCCAGGAAGCCCTGCGCGCCGGCGATCGGCTCGGCCGGTCCGGAGAAGGCCTTTTTCAGCGAGCAGCGCCGACAACAGGCCGTTGCGCGCGGCATTGCCGACGCTGACGCTCTTGGCCGGCCAGCCGAGACACTCGCACAGGCCCGCCGATTGCGTCGATGCGTTGCCCAGGGTCCAGACGACCTGGTTCTCCTTCAGCGCCAGCAGCTTCGCCGCGCCGGCCGCCGAGCCGAAGACGCCGCAGGTCGAGGTGATGTGCCAGCCCTTGGGATAGTGGCCGGGCGACACGGCGGCGCCCACCCGGCACTCGATCTCGAAGCCCAGCACGAAGGCTAGCAGCAGGTCAGGCCCCGTCACGCGCCGCAGGTCGGCCAGCGAGAGCAAAGCCGGCGCGAGCGGCGCGGTCGGATGGACGACGGTCGGCAGATGCGTGTCGCAATAGTCGAAGACGTTGGCGCCCGCGGCGTTCAGGAAAGCGGCGCTCAAGGCGTCGATCCGTTCGGACCGGCCGACGATCGTCGCCGGCCTGCCGCCGGAGAACTCGGCGAGCGTCTTGAGCGCAAGCTCCACCGGTTCGGTGCGGCAGCCGGCGATGGCGACGGCGAAGAAATTCAGCAGCGCGCGCTTGGCCTCGTGGCGGGCCTGCTCGGGAATGTCCTCCCACCTCGTCTCGACGACGAAGCGGGCGAGGTTCTGCGTGACGCCTTGTCTGGGCAGCATGGATTTCCTTCGGGGCTCAGCCCAACAGATCCTTCTCGTGGAATTCGACGCCGCGCGAGACGTCGGCGGCCGAGCCTTCGTATTCGACGCGTCGCAGCTGGGCGCGCCGGATCTTGCCGGAGATCGTCTTGGGCAGCTCGGTGACGAACTCCAGGCGGCGGATGCGCTTGAACGGCGCCAGCCGCGTGTTGGTGTATTTCAGGATCGACTGGGCGGTCTCGCGGCTGGGCGGCGCCGACGCGACCAGCAGGATGTAGGCCTTGGGAATGCTGAGCCGGATGTCGTCGGGCGACGGCACGATGGCGGCTTCGGCGACCGCCTCGTGCTCGATCAGCACGCTTTCCAGCTCGAATGGGCTGATGCGGTAGTCCGAGGACTTGAACACGTCGTCGGCGCGTCCGACGAAGGTCAGGTAGCCGTCCTCGTCGACGCTGGCGACGTCGCCGGTGCGATAGACGGTGTCGTTCGCGCCGCCGAGCTTGCCCGATACGTCGGCATAGCCCTGCATCAAGCCCGGCGGGACGTTCGCCGTTCAGGTCGAGGCAGATTTCGCCCTCCGTTTGCGGCATGCCGTCGGTGTCGAGGATCAGCACGCGATAGCCCGGCATGGGACGGCCCATCGCGCCCGGTTTCACCTTCTGGCCCGGCGAATTGGCGACGAGGGCAGTGGTTTCGGTCTGGCCGTAGCCGTCGCGAATGGTGAGGCCCCAGGCCTCTTGGACCTTGTTGATGACCTCCGGATTGAGTGGCTCACCCGCGCCGCAGACCTCGCGCAGCGAGACCTTGCAGGCCGCCAGATCCTCCTGGATGAGCAGGCGCCATACGGTGGGCGGCGCGCAAAAGGTAGTGACGGCGCAGCGCTCCAGCACGCCCAGCAGGGCCTTGGCGTTGAACGGCGCCTGGTTGACGATCAGCACCGTCGAGCCCGCGTTCCACGGCGCGAAGAACGTGCTCCAGGCGTGCTTCGCCCAGCCGGGCGAGGAGATATTGAGATGCACGTCGCCGGGCTGCAGCCCCAGCCAGTACATCGTCGACAGGGCGCCGACGGGATAGCTGCGATGGCTGTGGCGCACGAGCTTGGGCTTGGCTGTCGTGCCCGAGGTGAAATAGAGCAGCAGCGGATCGTCGGCGTTGGTCGGACCGTCCGGCTTGAACTCGACCGGGCATTTGTAAGCGTCGCCGAGCGGCTGCCATCCCTCGATTTTCGATGAGCTCGTGGTGACGAAGACGACGTCGTCGCGGGACAGCGGCGCGCATTTGTCGACCTGCGCCTCGTCCGCCACGATCATGCGTGCGCGGCCGCGCTCGACCCGGTCGGCCAGCTCTTCGCCGGTCAGAAGGGTCGTCGCCGGAATCACCACGACGCCCAGCTTCATGGCCGCGAGCATGATCTCCCATAGCGGCGCCACGTTGTTCAGGACGAGCAGGAGATGGTCGCCCCGTTTCAGCCCCTGCTGACGCAGGTAGTTGGCGACCTGGTTGGAGCGCGCCGCCAGTTCGGCGAAGGTGAGCTTCGTCTCGTGGCCGGTCGCCACGTCGACGATCCAGAGGGCGCAGCGATCTTTGCTGTCGGCCGCGCGCGCCAGCTCCGCGTCGAACCAGTCGAGCGCCCAGTTGAAGGGTACCGGGTCCGGCCATTGGAACCCGGCGACGGCCTTGTCGTAGTTCGCCCGGTTGGCCAGCAGGAATTCGCGGGATTGTTGAAATGTCGGCATGATGTCTACTCGCGTACCGGTGAACCTTGGAGGCTGAGCGGCGCATCTTGCGCGGGCTTGCTGTCTTCGTCGAGGCGCAGGCAGCCGGCATTGAGGCCATCGCCCGGCGATTTCTCCACGGGGGCGATGAACAACGCCGTCACCTTGAGATCGCCGACCGCGAGCCGCGCCTCGCTCAGCCAGCGCGTGGCGCGGATCGAGGCGCCGCCTTTATCGAGCCGCAGCCAGCCGCAGAAGACCGTTCGCTCGCCGGAACTGTCGATGCGGACATAGGCGGTATCGTTGCCCTTGAAGGCGCCGGCGGCGCTGTCGATCCGCCATTCGAAGGGCACGGCGCGGTAGAGCCTGGCGTCGTCGATCGAGACGTCGATGGTGCCGATATAGTCGGTGCGCGCCAGCGCCGGATCGCGCAGCCAGCCCATGTGGGTGGCGACGCCGAACAGCAGCAGGCCCACGCCCAGCAGCACGATCGCCCAGCGCGGGATCGAGGTCATGCTCACGCCAGGATCGTCGTCATGCCGCCATCGACCACCAGCGTGTGGCCGGTCATGTAAGCACCCGCATCGGAGGCGAGCAGCAGCAGCGGGCCGCGCAGATCCTCGGGCTTGCCCCAGCGGTGGGCGGCCGTGCGCCGCTCGAGCATGGCGTTGAAGTCCTTGTTCTGCTGCAGCGGGATGTTGAGCTCGGTGCGTATGTAGCCCGGTGCGATCGCGTTGGCCGTGACGTGCGGGCCGTACTCGGCCGCCAGGTTCTTGGTGAGGCCGATCAGCCCATGCTTGGCTGCGACGTAGCCCGCCACCGAGGCGCGGCCCACGATCCCCATGATCGAGGAGATGTTGACGATGCGGCCGTACTTGCGCGCCAGCATGTGGCGGCCGACCTCGCGTGCCAGCATGAACTGCGAGACGAGGTCGGTCTCGATCGCGGAGCGGAAAGTGTCGGTCGACGTGTCGACGATCGCCTCGCGGTAGATGATGCCGGCGTTGTTGACCAGCACGTCGATCCGGCGATGCCTGCGGATGAGGGCTTCGACCTGCTCGCGCACTGCCGCCTCGTCGGTGATGTCGAGCGGCACGACCTCAGCCTTTCCGCCCTTGCGGGTGATCGCCCGCGCCGTGGCCTCCAGTTCCTTCACCGTGCGGCCGGCGCAGAGCACGGTGGCGCCGGCTGCGGCCAGGGTCGAGCGCCATGTCGCGACCCAGGCCGCGCGAGGCGCCGGTCAGCAGCACGACGCGGTTCTTCATCGAAAACAGATCGGCCATGTCCTCCCCTGTTTTGCCTTGGGGGCCGATCCTAGCCTATGAAAGGCACGACGAGATATCGGGGAGAGGGACATGGCGAAATCGGGCAAAGTGGCGATCGTGACGGGTTCGGCGACGGGGCTGGGCGCCGAGTGCGCGGTCGACCTGGCGGGCCGCGGCTGGAACGTCGTCATCAACTACACCAAGAGCAAGAAGGAAGCCGACGAGACCTTCGCCGCGGTGAAGGCCAAGGGCGCCGAAGCCATCCTGGTGCAGGCCGATGTCGGCCAGGATGCCGACTGCAGGAAGCTCGTCGGCGAGACGATGAAGAAATGGGGCCGCATCGACGGGCTGATCAACAACGCCGGCACCACCAAGTTCCAGAACCAGGGCGATCTCGACGGCGTGTCGCCCGAGGATTTCGACCGCATCCTTCGGGTCAATGTCACCGGTCCCTACATGATGAGCCGCGCCGCCTATCCGGCGATGAAGAAGCAGTGGGAGGAAAAGCAGGAGCGCAGCTCGATCGTGAACATCTCCTCGATCGCCGGCGTCATGGGCGTCGGCAGCTCGATCCCCTATGCCTGTTCGAAGGGCGCGCTGAACACGCTCACGCTGACGCTGGCGCGCTGGCTGTCGCCGGCCGTGCGGGTCAACACGGTGTGCCCGGGCTTCATCCAGACGCGCTGGCTGCTGGGCGGCATGGGCGAGGAGAACTACAACAAGATGAAGCAGGGCCAGGAGCAGACCACGCCGCTGCGCCAGGCCGGCACGACGGAGCAGATGGCCGAGGCGGTGCTGTTCTTCCTGACCAGCGCCAGCAACATCACCGGCGAGTTCCTGATCGTCGATGCCGGCATGCACCTCGCCAGCCTGCCGATGAAGGCGCGTGATCTTCCGGAGCGGACCTCCAGGTCCGCTCTGTCAGATGCGGGCCTGGAGGCCGCGGTCCGAGCTAATCCGCCGCCTGATCCGCCGCCTCGCCGCGCGCGGAAGGCCGCCGCGGCGTTCTGCACGTGGCGCGCGGCCAAGAGCGCCGCGATCTCCTCGTCGCCGTCGATCACGGCGGCCAGGATGCCGGCATGCTCCTTCCAGTCCTCGCGTGCGCGGTCGCGGCCGTTGGCGGCGAAGGCGAGGCTGGTGCGTTCGCGCAAGCCGCGCATGATGTCCGACAGCACCGAGTTGCGGCTGGCCTCGGCCAGGCGCTCGTGGAATTCGCCGTTGAGTCGCGCGAGCTGGTCGGGCGAGCCCGACTGGGCGGCAGCATTGCCGCGCCTGAGCGTGTCCTGCAGCAGGGCCACGATCCCGGGATCGTGGCGGCGGGCGGCGAGGCGGGCGTTCAGCGCTTCCAGGAGCGTGCGCACCTCGACCAGCTCGGCCACCAGCTCGGGCGTGACGGCGGTGACGGTCGCGCCGCGCCGCGGCTCCAGCCGCACCAGCCCTTCCATCGACAGCCCGAGCAGCGCCTCGCGCACCGGCACGCGCGACACGCCGAGCTCGATCGACAGCCGGTCCTCGACCAGCCGCTCGCCCGGGCGGAGCTTGCCGTCGAGGATCTGGCCGCGGATCTGGTCGCTCACGACCTTGCTGAGGGACGCGCGATCGATGGCCATCGCTCTACTTCTTCAAGCCGGCCATGAAGGCGGCGATCCCGGCCTCGCAGCAGGCGATGTCCTGCTCGCCGTTGCCGCCCGAGGCGGCGACCGAGCCGACGCACTGGCCGTCGACGAAGATCGGAAAGCCGCCGACGAATACCGTGAAGCGGCCCTCGTGCTGGGTGAAGATGCCGAACGCCTCCTCGCCGGGCAGCGCGTTCTTGTAGTTGTCCGTGCGCTTGCGATGGCCGGCGGCGGTGAATGCCTTGTTCATGGCGATCTGCACGCTGGTCACCTTGCCGCCGTCGAGGCGGCGCAGCGCGATCGGGTAGCCGGCATTGTCGGCGACGCAGAGGACCTCGGGAATGCCGAGCTCCTCCGCCTTCTTTTGCGCCGCGTCGAGGATGGTATGCGCCTCGCCGAGCGTCAGGGTCTTGTAGGTGTGCACGTCCCAGAACCCAGGTTATGCCGCGAGCTTCTTGCCCTCGGCCCGCGCCACGAAGGTGCGATAGACGCCGTCGAGATAGAGGCGGCGCATCATCGTCGCTTCCCTGACGATGCGCACGCAGGTCTCGCGCTGCTCGTCGGTCGTGGCGTACTTCTCGACGATCTCGAAGCCCTTCTCGCCATGCTCGACGTCGGCCAGGATGTGGATCGAGAAGAACGTGACCTCGTCCTCGCTGAATCCGTATTTCTCCAGCAAGGGCGGCGTGGTCTTGCTGTAGATGCGCGGCACCTGGCTTTCGAGCCCGATCAGCAGGCCCGACAGCGCCTCGACGAAGGGTTTGCGCGATTGCACGGTGCACCAGCTTTGCAGGCCGAGCGTCTCGGGCAGGAGCTGTCCGTTGATCTGCGCCTTCAGCACCTCCTCGCGCGGCATGCCGCAGACCTCGCCGAATTCCAGCAGCAGGTCGGAATGGCGCACCGGCTGGGCGCCGCCCATGCCGACCAGGCCTTCCTCCTCGGTGATGTTCTCGAGCAGGAAGTGCTGCACGTCGGGATGCGGGCAGTTGGCGTAGGCCACGGCGACCCATTCGGCGAAGTGGCTGACATAGTGGAAATGCTGCTTCACCCATTCGCCGAGCAGGCGGCGGTCGAGCTTGCCCGAGGTCCAGGCCTCGCTCCATGGATGCACGGCCGAATGACGCTGTTCGATCGCTTCCTCGAGAGCCTGACGGAATGCACTCTTGGCCATGGTCGGGTCTCCTTCGTGGGATTTCGAAAACTGTATACAATCTGGCGAGAATTTGTCAATTTATAGGGCCTTCTGGCACGCAAGAATTCCCGCTTTGTATACATAGCGACATGATTCCCGAAGATTACGTCCAAGGCGACGCTTTCCAGGTCGAAAAACGCACGGTTTTTGCGGCCGACTGGCTGCCGCTCTGTGCCGAGGATCAGCTATCGAAGCCCGGCGACTTCATCGCCGCGACCGTGGGCGGCTGGAGCGTGTTCGGGGTGCGCGACCAGGACGGGACCGTGCGGGTCCTGCGCAACGCCTGCCGGCACCAGAACATGCAGGTCGTGGGCACGCCTTCTGGTAACTGCGAGACCTTCCGCTGCCGCTTCCATGGCTGGACCTACGACCTTCAGGGCAGGTTCTTGAATGCGCCGCCGCCGGTCGCGCCCCGGGACCCGCACTCACCGGATCTTCACCTGGCGTCGCTCGCGACCACCATCGCCGCGGGGATCGTCTTCTTCAGCCTCGCCACGCCTTCCGTGCCGCCCGATCTTGGCGGCGCTCTTCAGGCATACGGCGGCACGCTCACCACCGAGATCGCCTGCAACTGGAAGGTCTGCGTCGAGCATCTGCTGGCCGAGCACACGCCGTCGCCCGACTTCACCTGGACCTGGCCGCTGCTCGCGATGCGCCGCGCGGGATCGGTGACGATCGTGGAGCAGGTGGTGCCGCACACGTTCCTGCGCACGCGGCTGCTGACCCATGTGTTCGGCCGCCCGGCCGACGGCGACAGGCCGGCGGCGGCGACGATCAAGCATGTCTGCGAAAGCCTGCAGGCCGCCCGCGCCACGGGAACGCCGGCGATCGACGGCGCGCTGGTGTCGGCCTTTCACAGCCGGCTCGCCGACGCCTACGCGCGGGATGACAAGACGACTTGAACTTTCTGCCGCGCGTGCCGGCGACAGAAGGTTTTTCGTTTCGCATTAAGTCTCTTCATGGATCGCCGCACTTCTTCTCCATGGTGCATGGCCGCGCCGCGTCCAAGATCGAGAGGACCATTCCGGAGGTCCTGTCCATGAGCCTGCAAGCCAGCGTCGTCGCCAGTCTGCCGCACGTCGAAGCCGACATGAACTATCTCGCGCCGATGGCTGATCGGCCGCGCAACTACACCTTTGAGCCGCCGGCCGGCGTGCCGCGCAGCAACACGGTCAACGAGGCGCACACGGTGGCCATCCACGACGCGCGGCCCATCGCCGGCAGTGTGTCGCTCGACGCCAATGGCTTTGCCCTGGTGAACCACCGGAGCGCAGTGCACGACTTCTTCGACGACGAGGAAGTACGTCGCGTCTACTACCCGGAGGTCGAGCAGGTGCTGAAGCAGGCGACCGGCGCCTTTCGCGTCCACATCTTCGACCATACCACGCGCCGCCGCGTGGCCGGCGCGCAGGACCGCAGCGACGCGCCGCGCCAGCCAGTGCAGCGCGTGCACATCGACCATACCGCGCGCTCGGGTCCGCAGCGGGTGCGCGACCTGTTGCCCGACGAGGCCGACGAGCTGCTGAAGGGCCGTGTGCAGGTGATCAATCTGTGGCGCCCGATCAGGGGACCGCTGCAGGATTCGCCGCTCGCCGTATGCGATGCCACGACCGTCCGCGCCGACGATCTCGTGCCGTCGGATCTCGTCTATCCTCACCGGGTCGGCGAGACCTATTCGGTGCGCTACAATCCTGCCCACCGGTGGTTCTACGTGCCGCGCATGCGGACGGACGAGGCGCTGCTTCTGAAGTGCGCCGATACGGCGACGAGCGTGCCGGCGCGCTTCACGCCGCACAGCGCCTTCATCGATCCGACGACGCCGGCCGCCGCGCCGCCGCGCGAGAGCATCGAGGTGCGGACGCTGGTGTTCCACCGCTAGGTGGTCACACCGGCAGTTCGTGGCCGCGGCCGATGTTGCGGACGATTTCGCTCAGATGCGGCTTCACTTCCAGGAGCGCACGCCGGTAGGCGATCAGGCCACGCAGCAGCGCGCCGTCGCGCTGCAATAGCTGGTCGGCGAACTCGACCATGCGTGTGTTCGGCCAGCCGTGCTTGCGCAACTCGAGGAGCTTCAGGAACGCCGCTTCCTCCTGGCCGGGCGCGTGCTGGCACATCAGGATCGCGGCGGCCGCGGTCGAGCGCGAGACGCCGGCATGGCAGTGCACCAGCACGTGGCTGCCGGCCTTGGCGTGCACGCGCTCGCCGAATTCCAGCACCTTGGCGATATGCGCCGGCGTGCAGGCCTCGAAGCCGGGATATTCGGCCACGATGTCGTCGAAGCGGATCAGCTCGTGGTCGATCCCGAAGAAGTCATCGAGGACGGGTGGCCGCGGCTCGTGGGTATCGATGATCGACAGAACGTGGCTGACGCCCGTCGAACAATGCTGCGCCAGCTCGGGGATGCCGCAGATCGTGACCTTGTGATTGGGCAGGGGCATGGGTGTCTTTCTACAGCAAGCCGTAGGCCATCTGCAGTCCCACAGCGAACATGCCGATTAGGAAAATGCGGCGGAAGGTCTCGGGCGAAACCGCATGGCGGGCCTTCTGGCCGATCCAGACGCCGATGAAGGTCGGCACGATGGCGGCAATCGCGCCGACGAGGTTGGTGACGTGGAACGCGCCCTGGGCCACCAGGGCCACGGTCAGCGCGCCGATGATGAACAGGAACATGATGCCCAGCGCCTGCACGAGGTCGTGCCGGTCGATGTCGAGCGACTGCATGTAGGGCAGGAACGGCACGGCGGCGACGCCGGTGACGCCCGCCACCGCGCCGCTCGCCAAGCCGATCAGCGGATTGGCCCAGCGTTCGGTCGCGCGCGACACCGCGGGCCGCCAGGCGGTGAGGGCCAGCGAGGCGTAGAGCACCAGGATCAGGCCGACCCAGGCGGTGGCCTTCTGCGAGCCGAGCTGGCCGAACACCGCGGCGACGAAGATCAGCGCCGTCGTGGCGGCGGCGGCCATCGGCCAGAAGCGGCGGAGCAGCCTGAGAAAGCCGCGGCCATAAATCGCCTGCCAGACGTTGGTCGCCAGGCTCGGCACGACCATGATGGCCAGCGCATCTTCCAGCGGCACGGCGAAGCTCATCAGCGCGAGCGCGATCGGCGGCAGGCCCATGCCGATCGCGCCCTTGGCGATGCCGGCGACGATGAAGGCGCCGGCGATCACCAGCATCTGCAGTGACGGTCATCGACCGGGCACGCCTTTCGCCAGTCGGTCGAAGGCCTCCCAGAACAGGGCGCGCATGTCGTCGGTTTCCATCATCACTTCGTGGCGCGCCTCGGCGATCGTGAAGTGCTCGCCGTGCCGCAGGCGCGCCGCCACCGGGTCGTGCGTCTTGCGAATCGATGAGCTGGTCCTGCCCGGCGGTGATCAGGAGCAGCGGCAGGTCGATGCGCTCCAGGTAGCCCGGCGCCAGCGCCGCCGACATCGAGCGAACGGCCTGGCGGGACCAGCCGAGGGTGGGGCCGCCCAGGGCAAGCCGCGGGTCGGCGGCGAACCATTCGTCGGTGAAGCGGTAGCGCCGCTCGTCGTGGGTGACGAAGTTGGAGTTGAACTGCCGGGCGAGCAGGATGAAGGGGCCGGTGCCGAACAGGTAGCGCTCCTCGACCGCCGGTACCTCCGGCATCAGCATGAGGACCGAGCGCAGCATGGCCTCGCGCCGCAGTCCGGTCATCGGCGACACCAGAACGCCGGCCGAAAGCGGACCCGATCCGTTCTCTGCCAGCGCGCGCATCATGATATGGGCGCCCATGGAATGGCAGAGCGCCAGGACCGGCCGGGGGGCGGTGGGGACGACGACGGTCTCCAGGAACAGCCGGAGGTCCGCCATGTAGGTCGCGAAATTGTCGATATGGCCCTTGTTGCGGTCGGCCAGCGCGCGGTCGGACAACCCCTGGCCGCGCCAATCCATAGCCATCACGGCATAGCCACGCCCCAATAGCTCGCCAACGACTTCCATCGCGTACTTCTCGATGAACTCGCCGCGGCCGGTCAGGACGACGACGGTGCCGCGCGCAGTTCCCGGGACGTTCCAGCACGCATAGCGCAGACGGGTTCCGGCGCGATCAAGAAAACCGTAACGATCGGCCGCGACGTAAGTTGCCGCCAGGTTCGGGCGGCACGCCGGCCGGCGCCGCTGTCGGATCTTGATCAGTCATCCCGTGCGGCGTTTTGGCGAACACGGCAGGCAGAAGCCAGCGAAGATTTGGGCATTTTGGCCATCATCGCGCGCGGTCCCTTTACCGTTTGGGGAGGCACGGCTATAGATCGCCTCGATCGCCGCATCTTCTGCGAAGGGTCGCAGACGAGGAAACCAGGCGCAAGGATGCCTCCAAGAGGTCAGCCGCACTGCGTGGTTATCGGCTCGTCGGTTGAGTTGGTCCGGCACGGTCCTTGCGTTGACGTTCATCGTCCGCAGGAGACATGCGACCGCGATCCCGACGCAGGCGTGTACCACCGGCGGTTCGCCGGAGCGATCGCCCCTTCATGATCCGACAGGGATTGGTTCTTCTGATTGCAGCGGCAGCCACGATCGCGGGTTGGCGCCTGCTCGACGGCCAACTCGAAGCGGCGAACGTCGACGGGCCGTTGCACGGCGTCACCTACGCGCCATGGGCCAAGGACCAGGATCCGATCGAGGCCAAGTCGAGCGGCGTTTGGAGCTTCCTGCGCACCGCCGTCACCGACGCGCCGCCGCCGGTCGTCAAGCCGCGCAAGGAGCAGATCGAGCGCGACTTCGCCATGCTCGCCGGCAAGGTGAAGTATGTCCGTACCTATCGCACGTCGGACGGCGGCGACATCATGCCGGAGATCGCCGAGAGGAACGGGCTGAAGCTGGTGCCCGGCGCGTGGATCTACTCGGCCAATGAAGCCAAGCAGCAGTTCGGCCGCGAGGCGAGCGAGGTCAATGCCGAGGAGACGCGCGCGCTGATCCGCATGGCCAACCAGAATCCGAGCATCGAACGCGTGCTTGTCGGCAACGAGAACATCCTGCGCTGGGACGGCCAGAAGGATCAGCGCGATCCCAACGCCACCAGTCCGGCCCAGCTCATCCGCGAGATCAGGAACGTCAAGCGCAACGTCAAGGTGCCGGTCAGCACCGCCGAGCCGTGGCACGTCTGGCTGCACTATCCCGAGCTGGCGCGCGAGGTCGACTATCTTGCCGTCCACATCCTGCCCTACTGGGACGAGCAGTCGGACGAGGCGCCGCTCGACTATCTCAAGAGCCGGATCGCCATGCTGAAGCAGGCCTATCCGAACAAGAACATCATCGTGACCGAGATCGGCTGGCCGTCGAACGGCGCCGCACGCCGCAGCCCGGGCAGCGGGTTGGTGAAGTACGCCACGCCCGCCGAGCAGGCCAAGAATGTCCGCGACGCCGTGGCGTGGCTGCGCAGCCAGAACATCGATCACTTCGTGGTCGAGGCGGTCGACCAGCCATGGAAGTCCTACGACCTCGAAGGCAAGGCGGGCGGCTACTGGGGCCTGTGGAATGCCGACCGCCAGCCGAAGTTCGCCTGGACCGGACCGATCGAGCGCTTCCCGCAATGGTCGGCCTGCGCGGCGTGGTCGCTCGCCGCCGCCTTGCCGCTGATGCTGCTGTTCCTGTGGCGCTGGCCCAGTCTCCGCGTGGCCGGGCAGGTCGGTTTCTGCGGCCTGGTCGGCGCTGTCGACCAGCGCTGTCGTCTACGGCGCGTCGGTCGCCGCCGGCACCTACATGCTGGCCTCCGAGATGGTGGGCTGGGCCGTGCTCGCCTTCTTCCTGGTGCTGAGCCTCGTCATGGCGCTCGCCCAGGCGCTCGAGATGGCCGAGACGATCTGGCGCCGGCGCTGGCGGCGCGAGGCCCTGCCGGCGGCCGAGATGATCGCCCGCCAGCCGGCCGATCGCGCCTGGCCCAAGGTGTCGCTGCATGTCGCCATCTGCAACGAGCCGCCGGCGATGGTCATTCAGACCATCGAATCGCTGGCCGCTCTCGACTATCCGAACCTCGAAGTCATCATCATCGACAACAACACCAAGGATCCCGCGGTGTGGCGCCCGGTGCAGGACTACTGCGCCCAGCTTGGCGAGCGCTTCAAGTTCTTCCACTTCGACGTCATGAAGGGCTTCAAGGCGGGCGCCCTCAACTACGTGCTGAGCCAGACCGCGCCCGACGCCAGGATCATCGGCGTCATCGACAGCGACTACGTCGTGCGGCCGGATTGGCTGAAGGCGCTGGTGCCCTATTTCGACGACGGCAAGATCAGCTACGTGCAGGCGCCGCAGGATCACCGCGACTGGCGGGGCGACCGCTTCAAGGAGATGCTGAACTGGGAATATGCCGGCTTCTTCGACATCGGCATGTGCCTGCGCAACGAATACGACGCCATCATCCAGCACGGCACGATGACCCTGGTGCGCCGCGACCTGATGGAGGAGCTGGGCGGCTGGGCCACCTGGTGCATCACCGAGGATACCGAGCTCGGGCTGCGCCTGATGGAGAAGGGCTACGGCGCCATGTACAGCCGCGAGCGCTTCGGCCATGGCCTGACGCCCGACCATTTCGCCGGCTACAAGAAGCAGCGCTTCCGCTGGGCCTACGGCGCCATGCAGATCATGAAGGCGCATGGCGGCAAGATGTTCAGCAACGCGACCAAGCTCACCTTCTGGCAGAAGTACCATTTTGTCGCCGGCTGGATGCCGTGGTTCGCCGATGCGCTGAACCTGATCTTCACTTGGGCGGGTCTCGCCTGGCTCCTGGCCGTGATCCTGCCGCCGCAGTTCGGCATCAAGCCGGTCGGGCTGCCGCCGGCCGAGTTCATCCTGCCGACCATCGGCATCTTCGTCTTCAAGCTGCTCTACTCGTTCGGCCTCTATTTCGACCGCGTGCGCTGCACGTTCCGCCAGAGCGTGGGGGCGTCGCTGGCCGGGTTGGCGCTCACCTACACGGTGGGTCGGGCCGTGATCTACGGCCTGGCGACCAGCCGGCTGCCCTTCATGCGCACGCCCAAGATGGACGAGCGCGCCACGCTCGGCATGGCGCTCGGGATGGCCAGCGGCGAGGCGGTGCTGGCGGCCTTGCTGTGGCTGGGCGCCGCCATCCTGTGGCTGACCAACGGCCAGCTCGACCCCGAAGCGCGCCTATGGTCGATCTTCATGCTCGTCCAGTCGCTGCCCTATGCGGCCGCAGTCTATGTCTCCATGGTGAACGCCCTCGAGCAGGCGCGGCACGCCCAGACGGTGTTCGAAGCAGCGCCTGCCCCCCGGGCCGTCGGGCCCGCCATGCAGCCGGCGCAGTAGGGATCGGCGTTTTCCCTGTCGACTTAACGGGCGTCTCTGTTAGACGTTTGGTCATGCCCTCGTTCGAATCACGCCACGGCCAGGATTCGCGCGCCGGTACGGCCCTTTTCCTGAAGCGCTGGCTGCGCCGGCCCTTCGCGATGGGGGCGGTCGTGCCGAGCGGCCGCCTGCTCGCCGAGGCCATGGCGCGCACCACCCTGGCCGCTCTCGAGGGACGGCCCGGCCATGTCGTGGAACTGGGCGCCGGCACCGGCCAGGTCACCAAGGCGCTGCTGGCCGCCGGGCATTGAACCGCAGCGGCTGACCCTGATCGAGCGCGACGGCGAGCTTGCCACCTTCCTGCGCCGGCATTTCCCCGGGCCCCGGATCATCGAGGGCGATGCGGTCCGCCTGCCGCGGCTCCTGGCCGACAACGGCATCGCCCCTGTCGCCGCCGTCGTGTCGAGCCTGCCGCTGCTCTCGCTGCCGGCCGAGATCGTGAAGGGGATCGTCGAGGGCGTCTTCGAGGCGCTGCCGCGCGGCGCGGCTTTGGTTCAGTTCACCTACGGGCCGACCCCGCCCGTGCCGCGCGGGCTGCGCCAGAACCTGCGCCTCGTCGGCGTGCGCGGTCATCGCATCTGGCGCAACGTGCCGCCCGCCGTGGTCTGGACCTTCAGAAGGCCAACCGCCGCGTGACGCCGTTCCGCTTCGACGACGCGCTGCGCGCCGCCATCGCCGACCGCCTCGGCCGTTTCGATCTGCGCCGCCGCGCCGATGCCGGTGCGCTGAAGCGCGCCGCCGTGGCCGTGGTCGTGGTCGAGGCCGAGACGCCGGGGGAAGCCGCGTTCCTGCTCACCAGGCGCACGCCGCGCCTGCGCGCGCATGGCGGACAGTGGGCGCTGCCGGGCGGAAGGGTCGACCCCGGCGAGACGATCGAGCAGACCGCGCTGCGCGAGCTGCACGAGGAGCTGGGCGTGCTCGCCTCCACCGACGACATCCTGGGCACGCTCGACGACTATCCGACGCGCTCGGGCTACCTCATCGCGCCCGTGGTGGTGTGGTCGCCGGGGGTGACGGTAACGCCCAATCCTGCCGAGGTGGCGGCGGCCTATCGCATCGAATGTCGCGAGCTCTTTCGCGAAGGCTCGCCCGAGATCATCGCCATCGAGGAATCGGACCGGCCGATCATCCGCCTGCCGCTGCCGGTCGCCAACGTCAATGCGCCGACGGCGGCGGTGCTCTATCAGTTCCGTGAAGTGGCGCTGGCCGGCCGCGACACCCGCGTCGACCATTTCGAGCAGCCGGTCTTCGCCTGGCGTTGAGCCTACGAGGACCGTGCGCTGAGGTTGGCGACCAGCACCGGCCGGCGCTTCAGGAAAACAGTGGTCTCCTGTTCCATCACCTGCTCGCCGCGCTGGTTGATGGTGACCTGGCGGATGCGCGCGATGCCGCGGTCGGGCTTGGACGCGGAGAGCCGCATCTCGACGATGTCGGTCATCACCCGCAGCGTGTCGCCGGGCCGCACCGGCCGCGGAAACTGGACCTCGCCGATGCCGGGCGAGCCCAGGCTGCAGGCGCGGAACACGCCCTGCTCGAGCCACAGCTTCAAGGTCACCGACATGGTGTGCAGGCCCGAGGCGATCAGGCCGCCGAAGTTCCATTTCTTGGCGAATTCGATGTCGGTGTGGAAGGGCTGCGGATCCCACTGGCGCGCGAACTCGATGATGCCGGCCTCGGTCAGGGTCATGCCGCCGCTCACGAAACGGTCGCCGACCTTGAAGTCTTCGTAATAGCGATCGGTCACGGGACCAGCTCCCTGTAGGCGGTATCGGGCACGGGGCTTGGATAGAGGGCGGGATGTCCACGAAGCCCGTCGACCTGTAGAGGCTCACCGCGACATCCATTTTGACGGCGATTGTGTCGAGTCTGAGACGTCGATAGCCGCACTCCCGGCTCTAGATCCCGAACGCCCTCAGCCCATAGATAAGACCCACCACCAGCAGGCCGACGAAGACCGTCTCGGTGATCAGCAGCATCACGGGCGCGATGCCGATGCGCGCGAGCGCCAGCAGCGAGGTCTTCATGCCGAGGGCTGCGATGGCGGTGATGATCAGGAACGACGAGACCTGGGCCACTGCCGCCTTCACGTCGGGCGGTACGACGCCCATGGAATTGAGTGCGACCAGCAGCAGGAAGCCGAACAGGAATATCGGCGGCGACGGCCGGGCCTCGCCGGCCGATTGGCCGCCCCTGGCGACCCACCAGGCCATGCCGGCGATGGCCGGCAACAGGAAGGCCACCCGCAGGAGCTTGGTGATGATGGCGTCGGCCAGGACCTGAGGCCCCATAGTCTGCCCGGCGCCGGCGACCTGGGCCACGTCATGGATGGCGCCGCCCAGGAACACGCCCATCTCGAACAGCGAATAGCCCAGCACCTCGTGTAGGGCGGGATAGATCACCATCACCACCGTGCTGATGAAGTTCACGCCCATCACGGTGAAGGCAAGATCGCGGTCGGAATTCTCGTGCTTGGGCAGCACCGCCGAGGCAGCCATCGCCGCCGCCGCGCCGCACACGCCGGTCGCGCAGCCGGTTAAAAGGCCGAAGTCGCGCGACAGGCCGAACAGGCGCGACGCCCAGGCGCCGAAGGTGATGGTGCAGGCCACCGCCGCAAGGGCGATCAGGACGGGCAGCGCGCCGTCGTCGACGAGTTGGCCCAGGGTCAGTCGCGCGCCGTAGAGGGCGACGCCGACCCGCAGCAGCGTGCGGCCGGCGAATTCGAGTCCGGGCTTCAAGGCCGGCCTCGCCGACAGCGGCTGCAGCGCCATGCCGATGACCAGGGTGAGGATGAGCGGCGGCACCCAGACGGCGCCGAATTTCAGCAGGCTCCTGGTGTCGGCGACGAAGGCAATGGCCGCGATGGCCGCACACAACGCCACGCCGGGCGCTGCCCGGCGGAGGTTGTCGGGCGCCCACAGACGGACAAGTTCGACGGCAATTGTGCCGCTACGCATCAAGAACGGCGACGAGCTGCCCTTCGCCGATGGCCTCGCCTTCGCTCACCTTGATTTCCTTGATGATGCCCGCCTTGGGCGACAGCACGGGGATTTCCATCTTCATCGATTCGAGGATCATGATTTCACCCTCGACCTCGATCCTGTCGCCAGGCTTGGTCTGGATCTTCCAGACGTTGCCGGCGATCTCCGACTTCACGTTGACGACGGCCATACCCCGATCATCTCCCCGATCTGTTCTCAGGGCGCCTTTTCGGCCACGGCGAGGGCCAGCGCAAGGGCGGAGCGACCGACACGGCCGCCGAGCCGGTATGCGGCCTCGTTCACCTCGGAGATGAAGCCATCCAGGAGCGTCGAGCGGCCATCGCCGATGCGCGCTGACATGGTCGATACCGTGGCGCCGGCGATGCCGGCCCGGTCGAGGATCGCGAGCCCGGCCACGCCGGCATGCTCCATGCCGAAGCCCGCATCGTTGAACAACGCCAGCCTGGGCCCGAAGGCCAACGCCGCTTCGCCCGCCGGCACGCCGCCATGGCTGCCGCTGGCGACCACTCGCCCGCGATCGCGCAGGTCGGCCAGGGAAATCGAATCGACGCACAGGATCCGGCCGGCCATGGAACGGCCCTCCGACAGCGGTGCAGGCTTGGCGCACGGCCAGTGCGCTGTCTTCAAGAGCTCGGCGGCCTCGGCGACCGACTGGCCCGGCGCCACACCGCACGCTGCAGCGAGCGGGTTGGCCCGGCTGACCACCCCGCGCCGCAGCATGTCCTCGCCATCGCCGATGCGCGCGCTTGCACTCAGCACGGCGGCCATGGCCATGCCGTGCGCGTGCGCCCAGGCCAGCCCGCTCACGCCTGCTTCGTCGCGGCCGATGCCGGCGTCGTTGTGGATCGCCGCGCGCGCGCCGGCCTTGGCCGAGAGATAGGCGGCATAGATCGCGCCGTGTGAGCCGCCCACCACCACGGCGCCGTCGGCCTCGGGCGGCAACTTGGTGACGCTGGGGACGGCGACGACGGCAACGCTCATGGCGACAGTCCATAGTACGGGGTCTATATGTCCGCGAATGCCAGATGGTTCGACCCTTGTCGACAATAAGGTAGCCGTTTTGATCCTGCAGCATCCGCAGGAGCAGGACCGCGTGCTGGGCACCGCCGGCTTGCTGGCCGGCGTGCTGGGCAATGCCCGCGTCGCGGTCGGGCTGTCATGGCGCAACCTCGCCCATGCGCTCGGCAGGCCGGCCGAGGCGAAAAACTGGGGCGTGCTCTATCTCGGCTCGGCGCAGACCCGCGCACCAGGCGAGGGCGGCGGCCCGCTGATCGCGCTCGACCGCAAGGGCCAGCCGCTCGCCGACCAGGCGGCGGCAACGGCCGGCCTGGAGGGGCTGGTCGCCCTCGACGGCAACTGGTCGCAGGCCAAGGCCCTGTGGTGGCGCAACGCCTGGCTCACCCGGTTGCGCCGCTTCGTCGTGGTGCCTGACGCCCCGTCGCTCTACGGCAACCTGCGCCGCGAGGCGCGGCCCGACGCGGTCTCGACGCTGGAGGCCGTGGCGCTGGCGCTGTCGGTCCTGGAAGGCGACGCCACCGTTCGCCAGCGCATCCTGGTACCGTTTCGCGCGCTGGTTTCGAAGGCCCGGGCCGAGGGCGGCGGCGCCCCCAAACGGGATCGTCGGTCGCGCCGATAGCCCCTATACTCGCCGCCATGCTCGACCAGCCGGCTGCCCAAGTTCCCGTCACCCAGCGCACCAACCCGGAACGTTCCTTCAGCGAGGAGGTCCGGTCGCTGCGGCTGGGCGAGGGCGAGGTCTTCCGCGGCGAGGGCATCCTGGCGGTCACCAAGGCCATTCTGCAGTCGGGCGTGGCCTATGTCGGCGGCTACCAGGGCGCGCCGGTGTCGCATCTCGTCGACGTGCTGGTCGAATCGCAGGACCTGCTCGACGAGCTGGGCGTTCATCTGGAGACCTGCACCAACGAATCCTCGGCGGCGGCCCTGCTGGGCGCCTCGATCAACTATCCGATCCGCGGCTGCGTCACGTGGAAATCCATCGTCGGCACCAACGTGGCGGCCGATGCACTGTCGAACCTCGCCTCGCCGGGCGTGATCGGCGGGGCGCTGATCGTGGTCGGCGAGGATTACGGCGAGGGCGCCTCGGTGATCCAGGAACGCGCCCACGCCTATGCGCTCAAATCCTCGGTGTGGCTGCTCGACCCGCGGCCGTCGCTGCCGACCATCGTGCGTTGCACGGAGAAGGCATTCGAGCTCTCCGAAGCAACCAACACGCCGGTGATGATGGAACTGCGCATCCGCGCCTGCCACGTCACGGGCGAATTCGTCGCCAGGGACAACAAGCCGCCGGCGATCTCGCGCAACCATCGTCTCGCCCAGCCGGCGGCGCACAACTACGACCGCATCTCGCATCCGCCGTCGACCTACGCGCACGAGAAGATCAAGGTCGAGGTGCGCCAGCCTGCCGCCCAACGCTTCATTGTCGAGCAGGGCTTGAACGAATTCCTGCCCGGCGAACGCTCCGACCTCGGCATCATCGTGCAGGGCGGCATCACCAACGTCCTGGTGCGCGGCCTCGATCGGCTGGAAATCGAAGGCAGGATCCCGACCCTGGTACTGAACGTCACGCACCCGTTGGTGCCCGACCAGATCGCCGATTTCTGCAAGGGCAAGCGCGCCGTGCTGGTCGTGGAGGAGGGTTCGCCCGACTACATCGAGCAGGCGATCCACGCCATCCTGCGCAAGCGCGACATCGACACGAAGATCTACGGCAAGGACGTCCTCCCCATGGCCGGCGAATACACCGCCGAGGTGGTGACCGAGGGCCTGCTGAAGTTCTTCGCCCAGTCGGCCAACGACATCGATCTTTCCAAGCCGCGCGAGCGTTTCGAGGCGGCGCGTGCCGGTCGCGCCGAGGCCCAGCGCCTGCTGGGCGGGCCGCTGCCGCTCCGGCCGCCGGGCTTCTGCGTCGGCTGCCCCGAGCGGCCGGTCTTCTCGGCGATCAAGCTCCTGGAGCGCGAAGTCGGCAAGGTCCACATCTCGAGCGACATCGGCTGTCATTCCTTCGCGACCCTGGCGCCGTTCAACCTCGGCAACTCGATCCTGGGCTTCGGCATGTCGCTGGCCGCGGCCGGCGCGGTGGCGCCCGTCATGCAGAAGCGGACCATCTCGGTGATGGGCGACGGCGGCTTCTGGCACAACGGCCTCCTGAGCGGCGTCGCCTCGGCGATGTTCAACCGCGGCGATCGCGTGCTTGTCATCATGCAGAACGGCTACACCTCGGCCACCGGGGCGCAGTTCATCCCCAACACCGCGGGCAACCGGCGCGACGGCGAGACGACGTCCGACATCGCCGCCACTCTGAAGGCGATGGGCGTGAAGTGGCTGCGCACCATCCGCACCTACAACGTCGCCACCATGCTCACGACCCTGCGCGAGGCGATGGGCACCGACGACAAGGGGCTGAAGGTCATCGTCGCCGATGGCGAGTGCCAGCTTGCGCGCCAGCGCCGCATCCGGCCCGAGATCGCCGCCCAGCTCAAGCGCGGCGAGCGCGTCGTGCGCACGCGTTTCGGCGTCGACGACGAGGTCTGCACCGGCGACCATTCCTGCATCCGGCTGTCGGGCTGCCCGTCGCTGGTGGTGAAGCCCAGCCCCGATCCGCTGCGCTCCGATCCGGTGGCGCACGTCAACAACGGCTGCGTCGGCTGCGGGCTGTGCGGCGAGGTGGCGGATGCCGCCGTGCTCTGCCCGTCCTTCTACAAGGCCGACATCGTGCAGAACGCCACCTGGTGGGACCGGCTGAAGGTCGCGGATACGCTCGGCCGTGATCGGGGCGATGGCGAATGCCTAAGTCCATCGCGATTTTGGTCGGCGCGCTGGGCGGCGATGGCGGCGGCGTGCTGTGCGACTGGATCGTGGCCGCCGCGCAAAGCCAGGGGCTGGGCGTGCAGGCGACGCAGATCCCGGGCGTCGCCCAGCGCACCGGTGCCACGACCTACTATCTCGAAGTGATGCGCACGCAGGGCCCCCAGCCCTCCGTGCTGGCGCTCAATCCCGCCATCGGCGAGGTCGACGTGGCCCTGGCGACCGAACTGCTCGAGGCCGGCCGCATGATCTTCAACGGCTTCGTCACGCCCGACCGCACGACCCTCATCGCCTCGACGCATCGCGTGCTGTCGATCGGCGAGCGTACCGCGATGGGCGACGGCAGCTTCGATGTCGGGCGCCTGCTGCGCGCGGTGAAGGAGCGCAGCAAGGAACAGATCCTGTTCGACATGGACCAGGCCGCCGAAGAATTGGGTGGCGTGATCAATGCCGTTCTGCTGGGCGCCCTGGCCGGTTCGGGCCGGCTGCCGATCCCCGACCAGGCCTTCGAGGCCGCCATCCGACACGCCGGCAAGTCGGTCGACACCAACCTGGCCGCCTTTGCCTTCGGCCGGGGCCACGCGCGCGGCGAACTCGAGCAGGCCGTGCGCGAGCACCGCAAGCGCCAGGCGGCGGCGGTCGGAGTCGAGGACCTGATCGAGCGTGCGCGGCAGAGCTATCCGGCCGCCAGCCTCGACATGGTCGAGGAGGGCATCCGCCGCCTCGCCGCCTACCAGGATCGCCGCTACGCCGCGCTCTATCTCGACCGCCTCGATTCGGTGAACGCGCTGGGCTCGGCCGAGCTGCTGCGCGAGACGGCGCGGCATCTCGCCGTGCGCATGTCGTTCGAGGACGTAATCCGCGTCGCGCAGGCCAAGACGGCGCCCGATCGCATGATGCGCATCCGGGCCGAGGTGCGCGCCAGGCCGCACGAGCCGCTGGAGATCACCGAGCACTTCAAGCCGGGCATCGAGGAAATCTGCGCCGTGCTGCCGCCGTGGCTGGCGCGGCCCATCCTGGTCTGGGCGGAGCGCACCGGCCGGCTGGGCAAGCTCTATTTCTCCATGCATGTGCGCACGACGACCGTCTGGGGCTTCGCGCGCCTGCGGTTCCTGGCGAGCCTGCGCTGGTGGCGGCCGCACAGCTTCCGCTACGTCGAAGAGCAGGCCGAGATCGAAGGTTGGCTGGAACAGATCCGCGCCGCAGCGCCGCTCAGCGTCGATCTGGCGCGCGAGATCGCCGAGTTGGCCCGCCTGATCAAGGGCTATGGCGACACCTACAAGCGCGGCCTCGGCAACTATCGCCGCATCGCCGACGAAGTGATCGAGCCGGCCCTGGCCGGCCGCATACCGGCGAAAGCGGCCGCCGATGCGGTGGCCAGCGCGCGCGTCGCGGCCCTCGCCGACCCGGAAGGCGAGTCGCTCGCCAAGACGCTGACGGCCATCGCCGCGTCGCCCGCCATTCTGCGTCATGCCGCCGAGTAGTCGGCACGAGATCACCGTCGAGTGGGGCGACTGCGATCCCGCCGGCATCGTCTACTACCCTTCCTACTTCCGCTGGATCGATCAGGCGACCTACCGGCTGTTCCTCACCGCGGGGCTGAAGCGCGACGACGTGAGCAGCGGCCAATGGAAGGAAGGCACGCCGCTGGTCGCCGCCGAGTGCTCCTTTCGCCGCGCCTCGCAGCACGGCGAGAAGCTCGCAATCGAAAGCCGCATCGAGAGGTTCGGCCGCAGCTCCTTCACCATCCGCCACGTCTTCCGCGACGCTTCGGGCGAGATCGCGGCCGAGGGCACGGAGACGCGCATCTGGGCGCGCAAGGACGGTGATGCGCGGTCGCTGAAAGCGGTGCCGATTCCGGAGGACGTGAAGAAGCGGCTCGGCGGCGAGCTACGCAAACTTCGAACACGAGCGGATTCGATGTATCCTCTCCAGGCGAAGCAGGGGAGGTGTCGGCCTCACAGGCTCGACGGATGACAGAAGGGCTGAACGAAGCGAGGCTCAGCTACGCCGCCGCCTTCAAGATATCGGCCGTCTTCTCGCCGACCATGATCGAGGGCGCGTTGGTGTTGCCCGAGGGCATGGTGGGGAAGATCGAGGCGTCGGCGATCCTGAGCCCCTCGATGCCGTGCACCTTGAGCTTGTCGTCGACCACGGTATTCGGCCCCGGCCCCATGCGGCAGGTCCCGATCGGGTGGTAGGCGGTCTGCGAGTTGTTCCTGATATAGGTCAGGATCTCCTCGTCGCTGCCGACCGACGGGCCGGGCGAGAACTCCTCGCCGCGATAGGTGTCCATCGGCGCGGCATTGACGATCTTCCGCATCATGCGGAAGCCGCCGATCATGGCCTGCTGGTCGATGGAATCGGCCAGGAAGTTGAAGCGGATCGCCGGCTGCGCCTTGGGATCGGCCGAGCGGATGTGGATCGAGCCCAGGCTCTCGGGCCGGAGCTGGTAGCAGGAGATCGTCATCGACGGGAAGTCCTGCAGCTTGCGCGTCTTGGGGTCCTTGATGGAGTAGGGCACGAGATGCATCTGCACGTCGGGCGTCGCCAGCTCCGGCCGCGTCTTCAGGAAGGCGAGCAGCGGCGCCGAGGGCAGGCTCATGAAGCCACCGCCGGTGGCGAGGTACTTCATCATCTGCGTCACCGCGCCCACGCCGCGCGCCATGTGGTTGTAGGAGACGCGCGCGTCCTTCACCTTCCAGATGATGCGGGCGTTGATGTGGTCGCGGAAATTCTCGCCCACGGCCTGCAGCTCGTGCTTCACCTCGATGCCATGCTTCTTCAGGAGCTCGGGCTGGCCGATGCCGGAGAGTTCGAGGACCTGCGGGCTGGCGACGCCGCCGGCCGACAGGATGGTCTCGCGCGCCCGCGCCTGCACCGCCTTGCCGTCCTTCTCGTACTCGACGCCGACGCAACGCTTGCCCTCGAGCAGGACACGGAGCGTGAGGGCGTTGGTGACGACGTGAAGGTTCGACGACCGCTTCATCGCCGGCTCGATGTAGCAATGGGCCACGCTCATGCGCCGGCCCTTGTAGATCGAGGTCTGCGTCTTCACGACGCCTTCCTGGTCCTCGCTGTTGTAGTCGGGATTGAGCTTGAAGCCGGCCGCCTTCGACGCCGCGAACAGCGCGTCGTAGAGCGGGTTCTGGTCGGGCACGGTCGAGACCTTGAGCGGCCCCGAGGTGCCGCGGCCGTTGCTGCCGTCGCCATCGACGAAGGTCTCGATCCGGGTGAAGACCGGCGCCACGTCGCGCCAGCTCCAGCCGCGACATCCCATCTGCGCCCAGGTGTCGAAATCGAGCGGCTGGCCGCGCACCCAGACCAGCCCGTTGATCGAGCTGGAACCGCCCAAAAGCTTGCCGCGCGGAACCGGGATCTGGCGGTTGGCCGTGCCCGGCTCGGGCTCTGACTGGTAGCACCAGTTGGCCGCCGGATTGTCGATCAGGAGGCCGAAGGAGAGCGGCATGCGCGAGTAGGGATGGCTGGCCGCGCCGGCCTCCAGCAGCAGCACCTTGTTGGCGGGGTTTTCGCTCAGCCGCGCGGCCAGGGCGCCGCCGGCCGATCCCGCGCCCACGATGATGTAGTCGTAATCGGCCATGTCCTTTTCCTCCCGCTCACGCCGTGTTTACCGGCCATGCAAGCCTAGCCCAGAGCCATGCAGGAAGCAGGGGCTATATCGTCTCGACAGGCGAGACCCGCCATGGTCCGATAGTGCGCCGCTGTTCCGGGGAGCCCGGCGGTACTCTGTCGATTGGGAAGTACGGCCAGATGCTGGCTTTGGTTCGGGTCGCCCTGAAGCGGCCCTACACGTTCGTCGTTCTTGCCCTGCTGATCCTGATTGTCGGCCCGCTTTCGGCCCTGCGGACGCCGACCGACATCTTTCCCGAAATCCGCATTCCGGTGATCGCCGTCGTCTGGCAGTACACCGGCCTGCCGCCCGACCAGATGTCGGGCCGCGTCATGCTGCAGTTCCAGCGCGCGCTCACCACCACCGTCAACGACATCGAGCATATCGAGGGCACGTCCTACACCGGCATCGGCATCGTCAAGGTCTTCTTCCAGCCCGGCACCGACATCCGCACCGCCAATTCCCAGGTCACGGCGATCTCCCAGACCGTGATCAAGTCGATGCCGCCCAACATCACGCCGCCGCTGATCCTGAACTACAGCGCCTCGACCGTGCCGATCATCCAGCTCGCTTTGTCCGGAAAGGGCATGTCCGAGCAGGCGGTATTCGACATCGCCATCAACACGGTGCGCACCCCCTTGGTCACGGTGCCGGGCGCCGCCATTCCGTATCCGTTCGGCGGCAAGTTCCGCCAGATCCAGATCGACCTCGATCCGGGCGCCATGCAGTCGCGCGGCCTGTCGGCCAACGACGTGGCCAACGCGCTCGCCGCGCAGAACCTGCTGACGCCGGTCGGCACGCAGAAGATCGGCGGACTGGAATACGCCATCCAGCTCAACAACGCGCCGAGCGACTTCGCGGCGCTGGCCGATCTGCCGGTGTTCACGGCCAATGGTACCGTGGTCTATCTGCGCGACGTGGCGCAGGTGCGCGACGGCAACCCGCCGCAGACCAACATCGTCCATGTCGACGGCAGCCGGTCGGTCCTGCTGCCAGGTGCTGAAGAACGGCTCGGTCTCGACGCTGGCCATCATCGACGGCATCAAGCAGCGGATCGAGGAGCTCAGGAGGACGCTGCCCGACAACGTCAACATCGCCATCCTGGGCGATCAGTCGATTTTCGTGGCGGGCGCGATCGGCGGCGTCGCCGTCGAGGCGGTGATCGCCGCCGTGCTGACCAGCCTGATGATCCTGCTGTTCCTGGGAAGCTGGCGCTCGACGGTGATCATCGCCACGTCCATCCCGCTCGCCATCCTGGGCTCGATCGCGCTCCTCTCGCTGCGCCGGCGAGACGTTGAACATCATGACCCTGGGCGGCCTGGCGCTCGCGGTCGGCATCCTGGTCGACGACGCCACGGTCACCATCGAGAACATCAACTGGCATCTCGAGCAGGGCAAGGATGTCGAAACGGCGATCATGGACGGAGCGCGGCAGATCGTGACGCCGGCCTTCGTCTCGTTGCTGTGCATCTGCATCGTGTTCGTGCCGATGTTCTTCCTCGAGGGCGTCGCCCGCTTCCTGTTCGTGCCGATGGCCGAAGCCGTGATGTTCGCCATGATCTGCTCATTCCTCCTGTCGCGCACCCTTGTGCCGACGATGGCGAACTATCTGCTGAAGCCGCACATCGACCACGGCCCCGCCGGCAAGCCGCCGTCGCGCAACCCGCTGGTCAATTTCCAGCGCGGCTTCGAGGCGCGCTTCGAGCGCTTCCGCGCCGTATATCGCGACCTGCTGGTGATGGCCCTGGCGCGGCGCACGATGTTCATCTGCGCCTTCATGGCCTTCGTGCTGGCTTCGTTCCTGCTGGCGCCCTTTCTCGGTCGCAACTTCTTCCCGTCGGTCGATTCCGGCCAGATATTGATGCACGCGCGCGGACCCGTCGGTACGCGGGTCGAGGAGAGCGCCAACCACTTCGCCGCCATCGAGAAGGCGATCCGCCAGATCATCCCGCCGCACGAGATCGCGGCCATGGCCGACAACATCGGCATGCCGGTGAGCGGCATCAACACGACCTACAACAACACCGGTACGATCGGCCCGCAGGACGGCGACATCCAGATCAAGCTGACGGAAGACCATGCGCCGACCGCCGATTACGTGCGCGAGCTGCGCCGGCAGCTTCCCGAGCGCTTTCCCGGCTTCACCTTCTCCTTCCTGCCGGCCGACATCATCAGCCAGATCCTGAACTTCGGTGCGCCGTCGCCGATCGACGTGCAGGTGCGCGGCTCGGATCTCGGCGCCAATTTCGAGCACGCCAACCGCCTGCTCGCGCGCATCCGCCAGGTGCCGGGCGTGGTCGACGCCCGCATCCAGCAGTCGCGCAGCGCGCCGGTGTTCGCCGTCGATATCGATCGCACACGCGCCCAGTATGTCGGGCTCACCACGCGCGACGTCACCAACTCGCTGGTCGTCAATCTCGCGGGCTCCAGCCAGGTCGCGCCGACCTACTGGCTCAATCCGGCCAACGGCGTCTCCTATTCGATCGTGCTGCAAACCCCGCAATACCGGCTCGATTCGCTGGCGGCGCTCTCCAACCTGCCGATCGCCGCCCCGGCGGCCTCCTCGCTGCAGGTCTTGGGCGGCATCGCCGACGTCCATCGCCAGACCGCCAATGCAGTGGTCTCCCAGTACGACCTGCAGGGCATGGTACAGGTCTATGCCGCCGTGCAGGGCCGTGATCTCGGCGCCGTCGCCGCCGACGTCCGGCGCATCGTCGACGAGCTCGCCCCCAGCGCCTCGCCCAAGATCCGGGCGGTCAAGGTCCAGGGTCAGGTCAAGACGATGGAGAGCGCCTTCTCGGGGCTGCTGTTCGGCCTTCTGGGCGCCATCGTGCTGATCTACCTGCTGATCGTGGTGAACTTCCAGTCCTGGAGCGATCCCTTCGTCATCATCACCGCGCTGCCGGCGGCTTTGGCCGGCATCGTGTGGATGCTTTTCGCCACATACACGACGCTGTCGGTTCCGGCGCTCACCGGCGCCATCATGTGCATGGGCGTGGCGACCGCCAATTCGGTGCTGGTCGTCAGCTTCGCGCGCGAGCGGCTCGTCGAGCTCGGCGACGCCACCGCCGCCGCCCTGGACGCGGGCTATGTGCGTTTCCGCCCCGTGCTGATGACGGCCCTCGCCATGATCATCGGCATGGCGCCCATGGCGCTGGGCCTGGGCGAGGGCGGCGAGCAGAATGCGCCGCTTGGCCGCGCCGTCATCGGCGGCCTGATTTTTGCGACGGTCGCGACGCTCATCTTCGTGCCCGTCGTGTTCAGTGTCATTCACCGGCATCACGGCAAGACTGTCGCCGCGGCCGCCGGCTCCCCCGGAGTTCCCCATGTCGCCTGAGTCTCCTCCCGGCGCTCCCCGCAAGCCGCCGCGCCGCGGTCTGGCCATTGCCGGGGTCGCCGGCCTGCTCGTCGTGGTCGCTGGTCGTGGCGAGCGGCCTGTGGACCCGCAACGTGAGCCAGGCCCGGCTGAAGGAATGGACGGACAGCCAGTCCGTGCCGGTGGTGAGCGTCGTGTCGCCGGCGAACAGTGACAACAAGTCCTCGCTCGACCTGCCCGGCCGGCTCGAGGCCTATTCCCGCGCGCCGATCTATGCCCGTGTCAGCGGCTTCCTCAAGGCCTGGTACGTCGATATCGGCGCACCCGTGAAGGCCGGGCAGCTGCTGGCGGAGATCGAGGCGCCCGACCTCGACCAGCAGCTCCTGCAGGCCAAGGCAGCACTGGCCAGCGCCCAGGCGGGCGAGACGCTGGCGGCGGTGACCGCGCAGCGCTGGCAGACGCTGGGCGGATCCAACACGGTGGCCAAGCAGACGGTGGACGAGAAGACCGGCGATCTCACGGTCAAGCAGGCGCTCACACGGGCGGCCAAGGCCAATGTCGACCGGCTCGAAGTGCTCGCCGACTTCAAGCGCCTGATCGCGCCGTTCGACGGCATCGTGACCACGCGCAACACCGACGTCGGCGCCCTGATCAATGCCGATTCGAGTGCCGGTCTGGCATTGTTCGTCATCTCCGACACGCAGAGGCTCAGGGTCAATGTCAGCATCCCGCAGAACTATGTGCCGGCGGTGAAGCTCAACACCAAGGTGCAGATCACGGTGCCCGAGTATCCCGGCAAGATCTATCACGGCGTCGTCGAGGCCTCGGCCCGCGCCGTCGACGCCGCGACCGGCACCACGCGCATGCAGCTCGTCGTCGACAACAGCGCCGGCGAGCTGATGCCGGGTGCTTTCGCCAACACGCGCATCGAGCTTCCGTCCAACCTGCAGGCGCTCAGCATCCCGGCCGGTGCGCTGATCTTCGACCGGCAGGGGCTGCGGGTGGCGACCGTCGACGCCAACGACAAGGTCGTGCTGAAGACCGTCACCATCGGGCGCGACCTGGGGCAGGTGGTCGAGATCGCGACCGGCATCGCCGCCACCGACCGCATCATCGACAGCCCGCCCGACGGTCTCGCCGACGGCGATCCGGTGCGCGTGGCGAACGCGGCCGGCAAGGCGACGGTGGCGCGGTAGGCCGGGCTCCGCCCGCCGTTACATATCCCCCGAAGCGTCCCGCCCGGACCGGCTATTGTAGGCGCGTGGTCGCGGGGAGAATTCGATGATCGACACGGAGAAGGGGAGGCTCGAGCTTTCTCGGTTCACCATCGACATGGCGGTGCGGCTCTCGCTGATCGCCGGCGTCGTCTACATCAGCCTGTTGCTGCTGCGGCCGGTGGCGCCGCTGCTGCTGTGGTCGGTCATCCTGGCGGTCGCCGTCTTCCCCTTGTACGGGCTGCTGCGACGGCGTGCCCGGTTGCCGGCCGGGCTCGCCGCGACGGTGCTGGCGATCCTCCTGCTGGGCCTGCTGCTGACGCCGGTCGTGCTGCTGGCGACCTCGGCCATCGAGACCCTGAACGGCTACGCCGGCCTGCTGCTACAGGGCGGTCACGTCGTGCCGCCGCCGCCGGAATTGGTGCGCGACTGGCCGCTGGTCGGCCAGCGGCTCTACGATTTCTGGCAGGGCGCCGCCAGGGACTACAGTTCCTTCCTGGCCGGCCATGTCGGCCAGATCGCGTCGCTGGGACGATGGGTCGGCCGGCTGGCGGCGGGCATCGCCTTCGAGGTCGTGCAGTTCGCGGCGGCGATCGTGATCGCGGGCGTCCTGCTCGTCTATTCCGACCGGCTGGGCGTCACCCTCAGCGAGCTCGCGAGCCGGGTCGCCGACGCCCGCGGTCGCCATTTCGTCGAGATCGCCGGGTCGACCATCCGCAACGTGTCGCAGGGCGTGATCGGCGTGGCGCTCCTGCAGTCGGCGCTGCTCGGCCTCGGCATGCTGGTGGCCGGCGTGCCTCGCCCCCTTCGCCCGGCCCGCCATCGACACTTGCTCGGCCGATCCGTGCCGCCCTGCAGACGCCGATGTCGGTGATCCGGCCGGCGTGATCTGCGGCACCCTGACCGGCGCCTGATCGGCCTGTTCGCCGGTCCAGTCGTGCTCGCCGTCCCAACGTTCTCATGATCCCGGTGATCATCTGGGTCTGGGTGGCGACGCCGCCGCAGGTCACACGCTCATGTCCCTGTCCCTCACGCGCCTTCTGACGGCGCCGCCTAGCTGGCGTGGCTCGGACAACGTGCTGCGAGCCGATCCTGCATGGCAGCCACGGCCTGCCAGCACGATTCCTGATATGGTTGCGGCGTGATACCTGGCCGGCGTGATGCCGCCCGGCCCGACCTCTGACCGACGTTCTGCGCCGATCGGCCTGTTCGCCGGCCGCGTCGTGACGTCGCGACGGTACTTCTACCGACACCTCGTGACGCGCATCTGCGCCTCAGGCTCGCTTACGACGGCCCCGTCCGGGACGGCGCCCGCCGCGCTCATCCTCAGGTCCCAAGCCCGGCATGCCTGATCCCCCGGAAGCGCGGGAAGTGCAATTCTACAACGCGGTGGCGCCGGCATCGCCGGCCGGCTTCCTAGCTGCATTGATTCGAGCGGTGCACGCGCCGCAGGCCCCGGTTACCTGCTGCTCGAGGACGTGACCGACAGCCACCGCATCGCCACGACATGCGCCATACCGCCGACAGCCGCAGTCCGGATGATTGTCGGCGCCGCTGGCGCGTTCCACGCCGCTTGGTGGGACGCCACGGGGCGTGCGTGTTGGTCGATGACGCTACTCGACCCGACGATGGCGAGCGACATCTACAGGCTCGCGATTCGCTTCTGGGCCAACCTCTCCGATCGCCTGGGCGATCGCCTGTCGGCGACCGGCGCCGGATCTACGAGCGCTTCCTCGCCGCCCCGCCGCACTTCCCTCGCATGGCCACCCGCAAGAACCCCAGCATCGTGCACGGCGATGCCCATGTCGAACGTGTTCTTCCCCAACGACGACAGCGCAGACGACGTGCGGCTGTTCGACTGGTCGGGCTGGCGGCCCGGCCTGCCGGCCGTCGACCTCGCCTACATGATGGCGGTGCACTGGTATCCGAGCGCCGCCGGCGCTTGGAAAGGCCGTTGCTCGATCACTATCACGCGGCTTTGCTCGCCGCGGGCGTCGACGGCTACGACCGCGCGGCGCTCGACGACGATTACCGCCTAGCCGTGCTGCTCCGACCTGATTACGCCGCTGTTCCAGTCCAACGCCGGCATTCCGCCCGCCGTCTGGTGGGGCCATATCGAGCGCATCATGGACGCCACCGACGACCTCAGCTGCCGCGAGTTGCTTACCTAATATCCACCCAGCAATGACTCGACCAAAAGAGTCGCGCTCAGTAGCCCATATGGCGCCGATAGGCCTTCCAGAAGCCGCGCATGCCGACCTTGGTGGCGCGTGTCGTCTGGCTTTCCGTCGTGCGGCCGCCCATCTCGACGACCGACACCTTGTCGCCGGCCGCGGCGATGCCGCGCTGGACGAAGCCGACGACGCAGCCGTCTTCCATCGATATCAGGCCCAGACAGATAGGCTTCGATGGACGGCAGGTCCGCAAATGACATGATTGGACCCTTTACATTGGTCATGCCTCCTCCTTGCAGGGGCGCTTAAACGATCCCTATGGATACGGGCCGTTCCGCGCTTGTATAGCCAGCATGCGGACTGGCCCGGCGTCGTTTTCCCGCCCGGCGTCGAGCGGTGTCGCTAGACCAGCGCGATCGGGCGCACCGGGCAGCCGGTCGCGCCCTTGAACTTCGCCGCCAGCAGGATGAAGCAGAAGCTTGAGATCCGGTCGCGGGCCAGCTCGTCGAGCGCGAGGTTCTCGATCAGGTGGACGCCTGATTCGACGAGGACGTGCTGATGCACCGGCATCGCGATGCCGCGGTCCGGATTGGGCAGCACCTCGACCGCCATGTTGTCGCAGCCGATCGCGACGACGTCGCGCTGGGTCAGCCAGCGGGCGGCGGGCACGTCGATCCCGGGCTCGCCCTGCAGATAGCGCGCGTTGTCGACGCCGAAGAAGCGGCCCCAGCCGGTGCGGATCAGCACGATGTCGCCGGCCTGAATCGCCACGCCCGCCGCATCGGCGGCGCGCGCCAGATCGTCCGGTGCAACGACCCGGCCCGGCTCGAGGAAGGCGCCGCCGTCCAATCCGGACACGTCGAGCAGCACGCCGCGACTGATCATCGGCGGCATGTGCTCGATGCCGAGTTGTTCGAGCCCCCAATCCGTCACCACGTCGTTGGCGTTCAGCCCGTTGTACAGCTTGCCGCCGATGCTGAAATGGCCGAGGGCGTCGATATGCGTGCCGACATGCATCGTCATCTCGACCCGCTCGACATTCGAGCCGGCGTCGTTGGTCGCGCCGGCTGCACGGCGCCGCTTGATCGAATCGCGCCAGGACGCCCAGATCGACTGAAGGAACGGCGTCTGGTTCGGCATCAGGAACGGCGCCCCGGGGCTGATCTCGTGGCTGAGATCGTAGAGGTTGCCGGTCTGGATCGAACGCAGCGCCGACAGGCGCCGTTCGGGCGTCAACAAGTTCCCGGCGCCGAGCTGGTCGTCCCGCCCCCAGCGTGAGTGGTCGTGCAGAACCTCGTTCATGTCGTCGCTCCCCTCATCGACCGTACCGTCGTAATCGAGCAAGATGTTCCACGAAACGACGTGAACAGCCAAGCCGCGCAATCCGAGGGAGGTGAAGCATGACGGGCGATGTAAAGCGGCTGGGCGCCGCCGAGCTGAAGAGGCAACTGCATGACGGCGGCGAGATCGCGCTGCTCGACGCCCGCGAGGAAGGGGTCTTTCACGCCCGTCATCTGCTGCTGGCCTCGTGCGTGCCGCTCAGCCGCCTCGAACTGCTGGTCGATGACCTGGTGCCGCGGCGCGGCACCCGCGTCGTGTGGTGCGACGATGGCGACAGGGGCGGCGACGGATCGGCGCTGCGCGCCGCCCGCCGCATGAGCGGGCTCGGCTACACCGATGTCGCGGTGCTGGAGGGCGGCATCGCCGCCTGGGAGGCGGCCGGCTACCGCCTCTACAGCGGCGTCCACGTGCCGAGCAAGGCGTTCGCCGAGGTCGTCGAGCACGAGGCCGGCACGCCGTGGATTTCCGCGCCCGACCTCAAGGCGCTGATCGACCGCGGCGCCGACATCGCGATCTTCGACAGCCGTTCCTATGAGGAATACCACAACAACAGCATCCCGACCGCTACCAGCGTGCCGGGCGCGGAGCTGGTCTTGCGCTTCACCGACATGGTGCCGTCGGCCGACACGACCGTGATCGTCAATTGCGGCGGCCGCACGCGCAGCATCATCGGCGCCCAGGCGCTGCGCAACGCGGGCGTTCGCAACAAGATCATGTCGCTGAAGGACGGCACGATGGCCTGGCACCTTGCCGGCCTCGAGGTCGTGAAGGGCGCGACGCGGCGGCCGGCCGAGGTGTCGGAGGCCGGACGCCGGGCAGCTCTCGAGGCGGCGTCGCGGGTCGCCGCACGCTGCGACATCCGTGGGATCGACAAGGCGACGCTCGCCGCCTGGCGCGGCGAAACCGGCCGGCGCACCCTCTACCTGCTCGACGTCCGCACGCCCGAGGAATACCGCGCCGGGCATCTGGCCGGGGCGCGCTCGGCGCCAGGCGGGCAGCTCGTGCAGGAAACCGATGCCCACATCGCCACCTGGAACGCCCGCGTCGTGCTGGTCGACGACAACGGCGTGCGCGCGACGATGACCGCCTCGTGGCTGAAGCAGATGGGTTTTAATGACGTGGCGGTGCTGGCCGACGACGGCTCCGATGGCGACTGGACGAGCGGCCGGCATGTCCCGCGCGTGCTCGGGCTCGACCCCGCCGCGGGCGGTGCAGGCATCGCGCCGGCCGCCTTGCGCGAGGGTCTGGCCGCAGGACGCATGGCCGTCGTCGATCTCGACACCAGCCGGACCTATGCCCAGGGCCACATTCCTGGCGCCTGGTTCGCGATCCGCAGCCGCCTCGCCCAGGATCTGGCAAAGCTGCCGAAGGCCGAGGCGCCAAAGGTTGAGGCAATCGTGTTGACCTCGCCGGATGGCGCATTGGCTCGGCTGGCCGCCGCCGACCTGGCCACTGCCACAGCCGCGACGGCGGCCGCGCCGATCCTGGTTCTCGAGGGCGGCACCGAGGCGTGGGCGAAGACCGGCCTGCCGCTCGAAACCGGGGCGAGCCACATGGCCAGCGAGCCGGTGGATGTCGTGCTCTCGGCGCGCGAGCGTGGCGTGGGCCGCGAGGAAGCGATGCGCGAGTATCTCGCCTGGGAGATCGACCTCGTCAATCAGATGGCCCAAGACGACGACCAGCGGTTTCGAGTGGTCGCCGGGTGACTGGCGCGGCTACCGCGCATGCGGCGTTGCCGCCGGATGAGGCTCGGCGGGGGATCGGAGCTACTGCATCGTTGAACGCGACGTCGGCACGATGCGCTGGATTTGCATCTTTTCGCGGTCCAGGTAATCCGGCACGCGCGGCGCAATCTTGGTCTTCCAGTGGTCCGTCTCGTAGACCGCCTTGTACTGTGCCTCGCGTTCAGCCTCGCTGTTGAAGCGGCGGATCCAGAAATAGGCGGAGTCGTCCGTCTCGCCGCGGAAGCTGCCGCAGATCACCATGCCCTTGGCGACCTGGAACGGAATGATCTCCTCCTCCATGATCTTCACCCACTCGTCCATCTTGCCCGGCCGCACGAAGTACTGGCGAAGCTCGTAGAAGGCCATGCTGTCGTCTCCTCTCGGTTTGCCGTAGAGCATAGACGGCGGCTCGCCCCATGAGCAACGTGCCAGCTTGCGGCCGCCGCGCTGGCGAATGGCGAAGCGGACCTCGAGGAGCCCGGTCTGGCTTCTTTCCGGGGCTGCTCGCTACTCCGCTGCGTCCGCGACACGCGCCTCGAGGTGGCGCACGAGTTGCCGATCGTGGCGGCTCATGGACGACGTTCCGCGGACCACTTGCGGCCAAGGACGCCAGCGCGGCTTGGTACCATGCACTTGGTCGCCCATGACCGTCACCCGCTCGATCACGCGCTCGCCGACAAAGTCGTTTACAACGTAGTGCTGGGTGAACCGATTGTCCCACATGCCGATGGTGCCGGCCGTCCAGCGGTAGCGAACGGTGAAGGCCGGTTGCTGCACCCAACGCGTCAGGTAGGCCAGCAGGTGGTCGCTTTCCGGCCCGCTCATCTCGACGATCCGGCGCGTGAAGTGCTCGTTCACATAAAGTGCCTTGCGTCCGCTTTCACGGTCGATGCGCACCACAGGATGCACGGCCGTGCGATCCGCCCGATCGTGCGGATGTGCATCGTGCAGCGCGCTCAGGCCGTCGCACAGCTCCTTCAGCGGTGGCGACAAGCCTTCATAGGCCGCGACCAGATTGGCCCACATGGTGTCGCCGCCGACCTCCGGGCACTGCCTCATGTTCAGAATCGACATCAGCGCCGGTCGCGGCAGGAAGGTGAGGTCGGTGTGCCATTCGTCGGCGATGCCGCCTTCGCTCGCCGCGAGCCGAAACAGCTCGGGGTGTTCCTTGGGCGTGCGCTCCTTCAGGTTCGGATGGCCTTCGAGCACGCCGAAGTGCCGGCCGAAGGCGATATGGTCCTCGGCGCTCATGAACTGGCCGGGGAAGAACAGGACCATATGCTCGTGCAGCAGTCGGCGGATGTCGGCAGCCTCCCCAGCATCGGCCTTGGCCAGGGTCACGCCGGTCACCTCCGCGCCCAATGCCGCCGAGAGGCGCTTCACCTGCCAGTTGCGCGTAACCATGGCTTCTCCTCACAGGTTGCGGCCGTCGCAAGCCGTCGCGAGAGTGTAGCGTGCAGCACTGCTCCGGAACAGCGGCGTTGCCCCAAGGCCGTCCGCTTCCAGGTCATACCACGCGCGGCCTGAAGCAGACCGCATTTCTCCAGTCCCCCGCAGGCTGACAGCGGCGCCATCGACGGTCCCGGGGGGTCGCGGGCGCATGGATTACATTGGCCACGGGTGACAGCCAGCTCGGCTGGCACGCCGGCCGATCGCGCTGGCGCAAGCCAGCAGCGGCGCCTTCGCTCGCGACCTGGGCACAACGCTGACCCCGAACGGGAGGACACAACGCGTGTTCCTCTCCACTCAGCGCCTTCTGAGGCGCGGCTACGGGGAGAGGCGAGGAGAGGGGGCAACGACGTGCCCAACCCGCTCACCCAACCTCTCCCCGATCGGGGGAGAGGAGCCCGAATCGGGGCCACGTTGCGCGGAGAGTCGTCTACCGCTTCGGCCGGATCGCCGCCCACTGCTCGTCGGTCCAGTCGAGCATCGCCTGGGTGTTGGCGCCGCCGCCGCCCGACTGCAGCATCTTGCCGCCGTCGATCACGATCGCGTCGCCGTTGATGTAGGCGGCGCCGTCGCTCACCAGGAAGGCCGCGAGGTTGGCGAGCTCGGCATGCTCGCCGACGCGGCGCAGCGGGATGGTCTTGACCAGCGCCTCGTTGCCGCCGCGCTCCTTGGGCATCAGCCGGCTCCACGCGCCCTCCGTGGGGAAGGGGCCGGGCACGATGGCGCAGGTGCGAATGCCCTTGGGACCCCATTCGACGGCGAGGCTCTTGGTCATTGCCAGTACGCCCGCCTTGGCCATGGCCGACGGCACCGTGAACGGCGCGCCCATCAGCGACGACACGGTGAGGATCGACATCACGACCCGGTCGCGCAGGCCGGCATCGATCCAGCGCCGGCCGGCGGCGACGGTGCAGTAGGCCGAGCCGTGCAGCACGATGCCCAGCACCGAATCGATGGCGCGCGTCGACAGCTTGTTGGTCTGCGCCAGGATCTGGCCGGCAGCGTTGTTGACCAGGATGTCGAGTGGCCGCTTTTCCCAGATCCTGTCCATCATGGCCTCGACCGCGTCGGCCACGCGCACGTCGCAGCCCACCGTCTCGATTTCGCCCTTTGTTTGCTTGGCGAGTTCCTGGGCGGTCTGCTTCAGGACGTCCTCGCGCCGGCCGCAGATCACGACGTTGGCGCCGAGCTCGAGATAGCGCTCGGCCATCGAGCGGCCGAGGCCGGTGCCGCCGCCGGTCACCAGGATGCGCTTGCCCTTGAGCAGGTCGGGTTGGAACATTCCTACGGCCCCTATTTCCTGATTTCGGTCAGCGCGATGCCGGAGGCGATCAGCCTGTCGATCTCGGCTGCCGAGTAGCCGTGCTCGGCCAGCACCGCCCTGGTGTCGGCGCCGAATTTCCGCGGCTTGCTGCGCGCGGCGGGCGGCGTGCGCGAGAGCTTCACCGGGTTGCCGACATTTCGATAGCCGTCCTTCTCCCACACCATGTTGCGATGCTTGGTGTGCGGATGCTCCATGACATCGGGCACTTCCATCACCGCGCCGGACGGAACGCCGTTCCTCATCAGCTCGTTGGCGAAAGCCTCGCCGTCGCGGTCCTTGGTGAGGGCGCGCAGCTCGGCCTCCAGCTCGGGCTTGTGGGCGAGGCGATCCTTGTTGGTCTTGAAGCGCGGATCGTCGGCCAGCTCGGGCTTGCCCAGCATCTGCACCAGCTTGCGGAACTGCGCGTCGTTGCCGGCGCCGACGACGATGTTGCGGCCCTTGGTCGGGAAGTTGGCGTAAGGCGCGAGATTGCCGTGGCTGTTGCCGTAGAGCTTGGGCTTCAGTCCCGCCATGAAGTAGTTCGGCGCGTGCGGCTGATGCAGCGCCACGGCGCTGTCGTAGAGCGTGATGTCGATGAACTGGCCCTTGCCCGAGCGGCTGCGTTCGTAGAGCGCCATCAGGATGCCGATGCAGGCATTCATGCCGCTCGAAAGATCGACCACGGGCACGCCGATACGCACCGGCCCGGCCTCGGGCGCGCCGTTGACGGAGACCAGCCCCGCCGAGGCCTGCACCATGGCGTCGTAGCCCGGGAAGCCGCCCAGCGGCCCGTCGTCGCCGAAGCCCGAGACGCGGGCATGGACCAGGCGCGGAAACTTCTTCGACAGCGTGTCGTAGCCGATGCCCCATTTCTCCATCGAGCCGGGCTTGAAGTTGTCGATCAGCACGTCGGCCTGCTCGAGCAGCTTCAGGAGAATGTCGCGGCCTTCCTTCTTGGAGAGGTCGAGCGCGATCTTGCGCTTGTTGCGGTTGATGCCGGAGAAGTAGGCGGAAATCCCCTCCTGGTCGAACGGCGGGCCCCACAGCCGGGTCTCGTCGCCCTGCGGCGGTTCGACCTTGATGACCTCGGCGCCGTGATCGGCCAGCATCTGGGCGCAATAGGGCCCGCCCAGCACGCGCGACAGATCGATGACTTTCACGCCGTCCAATGCGCCTGGCATTCGTTCCACTCCTCGGCTTCACTGCGAGCGGCGGTTATAGACCACGGAAGGTGGGGCCGGTACCGTCCGACCATGATCGAACGCGAGCTGGATATCGCCACGCAAGACGGCGCGATGAACACCTATACCGTCCGGCCCGACGACGGCGGTCCCTTGCCGGTGGTGCTGATGCTGATGGATGCGCCGGGCGTGCGCGATGGTCTGCGCGAAATCTGCCGGCGCATCGCCCAATCCGGCTATTACGTGCTGCTGCCTAATCTCTACTACCGCAAGACGCGCGAATTCATGCTCGGTCCGACACGCGACCATCCTGACGGCGAGGCCAATCTCAAGAAGATGTTCGCCATGGTGGCGTCGATCTCCAACGAGAAGGTTTCGGCCGACGTCGGCGCAGTTCTCGACCGGCTGCCGTCGCTCGCCGATGCCAGGCCCGGCAAGATTGGCCTGGTGGGCTACTGCATGAGCGGCGCCTTCGTTACGGCCGCGGCAGCCAGGCACCCCGACCGCATCGGCTGCTTCGCCTCCTACTATGGAACGTGGCTGATCACCGACAAGCCCGACTTACCCCATCTGATGCTGGGCGATATCAATGCGGAGGGCTACTATGCCTTCGCCGAGCACGACGCCTATGTACCGCTCGACCAGGTCGCGGCCTTCGAGAAGCTGCTGGCCGCCGCGCCGTTCCCCTCGCGGTCCGAGACCGAGCAGGCACGCACCACGGCTACGCCTTCAGCGATCGCGGCAACCTGAACGAGGCGGCGCGCGAGAAGCACTACGAGCGCATGCTGGCGCTCTTTCGTCGCAATCTGTCATCCTGAGGCAGCGAAGGATCTCATGCCCATAGCGAGCGGCGATGAGTCCTTCGCTGCGCTCAGGACGACAGGAAGGGGAGGCGCTCATGCTGAACGGCATCCATGGACACCAGGACATCGAGCGCGTCGTCTACGGCAAGCCGGCGGGTCCGGCGCTCAGGGCCGAAGCCGAACGGCTGGGCGCCAGGCGCGTCTTCGTCACGACCACGAAGTCGGTGGCGCAGAGCGCGCTGCTGGCCGACATCGTCCGCGATCTCGGCGATCGCTATGCCGGTGTCTATTCCGGCATCACCGCCCATTCGCCGCGGCCCTGCGTCATCGAGGGCGCCCGGCTCGCGCGCGAGGCCGGCGCCGATCTGATCGTCGCGGTGGGCGGCGGCTCGGCGATCGACGCCACCAAGGTGATGCTGATCGCGCTCTGGCAGAATGCCACCACGATCGAGGATCTCGACCTCTACCGCGCCGGCCGCCCGAAGGAGGGCGCGGCGCCGCCGTCGGAGTCGATCCGGCCGCCGGCCGACGCGATCCGCATGATCGCCGTGCCGACCACCTTGTCGGCCGCCGAGTTCAACGCTTTCGCCGGCATCAGCGATCCGCGTCACGGCATCAAGGAAAGCTTCGGCCACCGCCTGATCGTCCCGCGCGTCATCGTGCTCGATCCCGCTGCGACCCTGGCCACGCCGATGGACCTGATGCTGTCGACCGGCCTCAAGGCCGTCGACCACGCGGTCGAACGGCTGTGCTCGCAGCAGGCGCATCCCTTCGTGCTGGGCACGGCGACCGAAGCGTTGAAGCTGCTGGCCCACGCGCTGCCGGCGCACAGGGCCAAGCCCGAGGACATGGCCACGCGCCTCGACCTGCAGTTCGGCATGTGGCTGTCGATCGGCGCCGGCACCTCCGGCGTGGGCGTGGGGGCAAGCCACGGCATCGGCCATGTGCTGGGGGCGGCCTGCCATGTCCCGCATGGTCATACCTCGTGCGTGATGCTGCCCTCGGTGCTGCGCTGGAACCTGCCGGCCAATGCCGCGCGCCAGAAGCGGGTGAGCGAGGCGTTCGGCAAGCCCGATACGGCGGCGGCCGACCTCGTGGCCGGGCTGGTCAAGGAGCTTGGCCTGCCGGGTCGGCTGGCCGAGGTCGGCGTCGGCAAGGACCGTTTCCGCGAGGTCGCCGAGAAGTCGATGCACGACCGCGCCGTGCTCAACAATCCGCGGCCGATCAAGGGACCGGCCGAGGTCATGGAGATCCTCGAACTGGCGGCCTGACGGGGCAGAATGAGCCCATGAGAAGTTCTCGTGAGGCAGAGGGCTTACAAGAGCGTAAAGGGCGTACAATCTATAGGGACGAAACGCTCAGCCTGAACGGGTGCCATCATGCCTGATATCCGAACCGTAGAAGCGATCACCGCCGGGCGTGCACCGACCCCACCCTGGGTCGAGGCCGCCGTTCCCTATCTGGCCGACCTCAGCGTCAAGCCGGTGACCTACAATCCGCCGGTCGGCACCGGGCGTGCCGCGCCGTGACGGCAACTACCGCGACTTCAAGGTGCGCATCCACGACGGGCGGCCGATCGCACGGAGCCTTTCGCTCGATCGCCAGGCCTTCCTTCTGGCCCGGCACGACACCGCGGTGCGCGACTTCTACGACCGGGACGAGATACGCCGCACCTACGAGCCCGAGGTCGAGGCCCTGATCAAGCGTGAGACCGGGGCGTCGAAGGTCGTGGTGTTCGACCATACGATCCGCGCCGCCGATCGCGGCGTCGAGCGCGGCCATCGCGCGCCGGTCCGCAGCGTGCACAACGATTACACGGAGAAGTCCGGCCCGCAGAGGGTTCGCGATCTCCTGCCGGCCGAGGAGGCCGAGGCACGGCTGAAGAAGCGCTTCGTGGAAATCAACGTGTGGCGCAACATCAGCCACGATCCGGTCGAGATGGCGCCGCTGGGCCTCGTCGATTCGGAGAGCATCGCGCCGCGCGATCTCGCCGTCTGCGACCTGATCTATGCCGACCGCACCGGCGAGATCTATATCGGCGTCTACAACGCCGACCACCGCTGGTACTACTTCCCCCGGATGACGCGCGACGAGGCCATCCTGATCAAGTGCTTCGATTCGATGAAGGACGGCCGCGCCCGCTTCTCGCTGCATTCGGCGTTCGACGACCCGACGTCGCCGGCCAATCCCAGGCCGCGCGAGAGCATCGAGACACGCACCCTGGCCTTCTTCGATTAGCTCCTGCTCGCCGCGGAAGACTAAGCTCTGGCGATCGCCTCTAGGTGCTCGACCAGTTCCTCGGTGTCGCTGAAGAAGGGCGAGTGGCCGCATTCCATGGTGATGACCTTGCACGGGGTCATCTTCACCATCAGCCGCTGCAGCTTGATGCGGATCGCATTGTCGTGCGTGCATTCGATGTACCAGCGCGGCACCGAGCCGAAACGATCCTCGGTCAAGGTCACCGGCGTGGTCGAGATCGAAAGCGGCTGCGGCCGGAGCCGCTCCATGCCGCGGTAGCGGTCCTCGGGCGAGACGTCGGCGTAGAACAGCGCCGGCAGCTTGTCGCGCGAGAAGGTGTAGGTCAGGCCGTCGGGGCTGACCTGGCGCGACAGCCGGAACATCGTGTCCGGCTCGAGCGATGTCATGTCCTTGCCGGTCTTGCCGGACGGCGGCAGCAGGGCGCAGAGATAGACCAGCGCCTTGATCTTGCGCCGCCGCGCCTCGGCGAGCTGGCTGATGGTGATGCCGCCCAGCGAATGGCCGACCAGCACGACCGGCTCGTCCATCTTGTCGAGGAGACGCGACAGCTTCTCGACGTTGTCGGCCAGGGTGACGTTGGCGGGCGGCGTGTGGTCCTTGCCGAGGCCGGGCAGGTCGGGGGCGCAGACCCGATGGCCGGCGGCTTCGAGGAGCGGCACGACTTTCTCCCAGCACCAGCCGCCGGTGCAGGCGCCGTGAACCAGCATGAACGTCGCCATCGCGGCGGCTAGCCCCGGCCGACGACGGTGCGCGCGCCGGGCGCGGGCACGAAGAAGTCGGGCATCAATGGCGTGCCGGGCGATACGGCGTATTTGTCGAAGTCGGTCACGCCCTCGGCCGCCAGCACCTCGTCGTCGATGAAGAAGTTGCCGGTGCAGGCCTTGGCCGGGCGGTTGAAGATGGCATAGGCGGCGTCGGCCATGATCTCGGGCTTGCGGCAGCGCTTCATGCCCTCCTCGCCGCCCAGGATGTTCTGGATGGCGGCGGTGGCGATGCCGGTGCGCGGCCACAGGCAGTTGAAGGCGATGCCCTTGTCCTTGAACTCTGCCGCCATCGCCCAGGCGTAGACCGACATGCTGTACTTGGCGAGCGTGTAGGCCGGATGATTGGCGAACCATTTCACGTCGAAGTCGAGCGGCGGCGACAGGTTCAGCACGTGCGGGTTGGCGGCGTTCATCAGATGCGGGATGCATTTCTGCGAGACCAGGAAGGTGCCGCGCGAATTGATCTGGTGCATCAGGTCGTAGCGCTTCATCGGCGTGGCCAGCGTGCCGGTGAGGCTGATGGCACTGGCGTTGTTCACCAGGATGTCGATGCCGCCGAACCTGGCGACCGTCTCGGCCACCGCTTTCTCGACGCTCTGCTCGTCGCGGATATCGCACGGCATCGGCAGCGCCTTGCCGCCGGCCTTCTCGATCTCCTCGGCGGCGGTGAAGATCGTGCCCTGCAATCGCGGGTCGGGTTTTACCGTCTTGGCGGCGATGGTGACGTTGGCGCCGTCGCGCGCGGCGCGCAGCGCGATGGCCAGTCCGATGCCCCGGCTGGCGCCGGTCACAAACAGGGTCTTGTTACCCAGGCTCATGGCGTCCCCAAGATTACCTTGGGCTCTATAGCCGGCCATAATGGAGGCGGCTAGTGTCGGAAGGGCGCAGGGGAGACATGCATGGATCCGTGCTTTGAGACGGCGACGCGGCTAGCACGCGCCATACGAAACGGCCGCCTGAGTTCAGTCGACGCGACCGAGGCGCACTTGCAGCGAATCGCGCGGCTGAACGGACCGCTCAATGCGCTGGTGGTCGTCGATCGCGACGGTGCCCTCAAGGCCGCGCGCGCCGCCGATCGCGCCCTCGCCAAAGGCAGGTCGGGCAAGAAGAATGCCGGACTGGGCGCGCTGCACGGCGTGCCCATAACCATCAAGGAAGCGTTCGACGTCGCCGGGCTGGCCACGACCTCGAGCCATCCGCCGCTCAGGCATAACGTCGCCCGCGCCGATGCGAGCCTGGTGGGCCGGCTGCGCGCGGCCGGTGCGGTGATCCTGGGCAAGACCAATGTTCCCGAGCTGTGTGCGGATTTTCAGACCGACAGCCCGCTGTTCGGCACCACGAAGAACGCCTGGGATGAACGGCGAACGGCCGGCGGGTCGACCGGCGGTGGCGCCGTTGCGGTCGCGGCCCGACTGTCGCCGCTGGAGCTTGGCAGCGACATCGGCGGCTCGGTGCGCAATCCGGCGCATTACAACGGCATCTTCGCGCTGAAGCCCACGGAATGGCGCGTGCCCGGTCGCGGCCACGTGCCCGACATCCCGGGCCAGACGCGGACGACGCGCTTCATGGGCGTGTTCGGTCCGCTGGCGCGCTCGGTCGAGGATCTCGAGACGGCGCTGCGCATCATCGCCGGTCCCGACGGGAACGAGGCCGAGGCGCCGCCTGTGCCGCTCGGACCTTCACCGTCCCTAAAGGCCAGGGACCTGCGCATCGCCGTGGTCGAGAGCAATCCCCTGGTCAAGGTATCGGCCGATACGGCGTCGGTCGTGCAATCGACGGTCCGCCTGCTTGCCAAGGCCGGCGCAAAGGTGAAACGCGCCGAGCCCGAGGGGCTCGACTGGCGCCAGGGCTGGGACGACTGGTCCGACCTTTTCCTGTACCAGGTCCGCGCCCTGCAGCCGCTCAGCGAGCGCGAACCGTCCTTCACGGCCGGCGAATCGCCCGATCCCTCGGCACGCTCGACGGCGCGCACGGCACGGCTCGACCTGGCGGAGTTCTTCGCCGTGCTCGACCGCCGCGACCGCATCATGCGCCAGTGCGAGATCCTTCCTCGACGACTACGACGCCTGGCTGATGCCGGTGATGCCCGACGCGGCCTTCATCCGCCAGAAGCAGAGCGAGCCGTTGCTGATCGACGGCGTGGCGCATCCGTATTTTTTCGCCGGCACGTCGTACAACTATCTCGCCAACCTGACCGGCCAGCCGTCGATCGTGCTGCCCTGCGGTTTCTCGCGCGACGGCCTGCCGATCGGCCTGCAGCTCACCGGCAAGCGCTGGGGCGAGGCGAGGCTCCTGGGCGTCGCAAAGGTTCTGGAGAAGCTGCTGCCGCCCTGTCCGGTGCCGCCCGACTACAAGGACTGAGTCGTCACTCGACCTTGACGTTGGCCTTCTCGATGATCGGCTTCCACTTGGCGAACTCGGCGCGCTGGTAGGCGTCGAAGGCGGCGGGCTGCATCTGCTCCGGCGTCGGGATGTCCTGGCCCAGATCCTCCAGCTTGTGGCGGATCTCGGGATCCTTCAGCGCCGCGACCGCGGCGGCGTTCAGCTTGGCGATGATCTCGGGTGGCGTGCCCTTGGGCGCCCACAGGCCGTGCCAGATCGCGACTTCGATGCCGGGGAAGCCTGCTTCGGCCGTCGTGGGGATGTCGGGCGCGGCTGCCGAGCGCTCCTTGGCCGTCACCGCATAGGCCCTGATCTTGCCGGCGCGGACGTGCGGCAGCGAATTGGAGGACTGGTCGATGATGATCTGGATCTGGTTGGTGATCAGGTCCTGCACGGCGGGGCCGGTGCCGCGATAGGGCACGAGCTGGTAGTCGGTGCCGGTCGCGGCGAAGAACGCCAGCGCGCCGATATGCGAGCCCGAGCCCATGCCGGCGGTGCCGCCCGAGACCTTGTCGGCGTTGGCCTTGAGGTAGGCGACCAGCTCCTTCAGGTCCTTGGCCGGCACCTGATTGGAGCGTCACGACCAGCAAGGGATTGGCCGGCAGGCGCGCGATCGGCGTCAGGTCAGCCAGCAGGTCGTAGTTCAGGTTCCTGTAGATGAGGCCGTTCACCACATTGGTGCCGAGATGGCCGATGCCGATCGTGTAGCCATCGGGCGCCGAGTGGGCGAGCTTGCCCATTGCGATCGTGCCGGCCGCGCCGGTGACATTGTCGATGATGATCTGCTGGCCCAGCTCCTTGCTCATGCGCTCGCCCACGATGCGCGCCATGAGGTCGGTCGGGCCGCCGGCCGCGAACGGCACGATGAGGGTGATCGGCTTGCTGGGATAGGGTTGAGCCTGGGCGAAGGCCGGTCCGGCAAGCGCGCGGGCAAGCAGGGCAAGGGCCGATCTACGCAACATCCAGTTCACTCCCGACGATGTGTTTGTGCTTGGCCGAGCCTAGCTTGGGCCTGCCCTCAGCGCCATCGCAGCATCGAGCGTTCGATCTTGCCCAATCCCCACGAGATCAGGAGCCCCAGGATCGACAGCAGGACCACGCCGGCCACGAGCTGGTCGGTCTGCATGAGGTTCCCGGCGGTGAGCACGAAGGCGCCAATGCCGTGCTGGGCCCCGATCATCTCGGCAGCGACCAGCAACAGCAGCGCCACCGAAGAGGAGATGCGGAAGCCCGCCAGGATGCCGGGCATCGCGCCGGGCAGCAGGATCTTGGCCACGATGTCGGTCGCCGGCAGGCCGAAGCTCTGGCCCATGCGGATCAGGTTGCGCGGCACCGAATCGCAGGCGCTGTAGGCCGAGATCGCCGTCGGAAAGAACACACCCAGTGCGATGGTGGCGATCTTGGAGGGCTCGCCGATGCCGAACCACAGGATGAGAAGCGGCAACAGCGCGATCTTGGGGATGGGAAACAGCGCCGACACGATCGGCAGCCCGGCAGCGCGCGCGGCCGAGAAGATGCCCATGGCAAGCCCCACCGCCAGGCCCACCGCTGTGCCGATGATCCAGCCCGGGATGAGGCGCTTCAGCGAGGCCGAGACGTTCTCGCTGAGCGCGCCGTCGCGCCACAGATCGCCCAGCGCGCGCACCACGGAGGCGGGACTCGGCATGAAAAGCGGCGGCAGCAGGCCGGCGCTCGATGCCGCCTGCCACAGGGCGATCAGGACGAAGAACACGATCCAGGGGAGCAGCCGGCGCGGAACGGGATTGAAGCCGCCGCCGCGGAACGGGATGGGGCGTCTATCGGCGCTGGGCTCAGACACTCTGCATCTCGCGGTCGGCGGTGGCGGCCTCGTCGCGGATCAGCGACCACAGTTTGCGATGGACCTCGAGCAGCAGGCCGGCGTGCTCGGGCTGGCCGCGCCGGGCCACCGGCACGTCGATGCCAATGATCTCGCGGATGCGGCCAGGACGGCGCGACAGCACGACGACGCGGTCGGCGAGCCGCGCCGCCTCCTCGAGATTGTGGGTGACGTAGATGCGCGTGCTCTTCTCACGCGCCCAGATCGCGAGCAGGTCTTCCATCAGCAATTCGCGCGTCTGGGCGTCGAGCGCCGACAATGGCTCGTCGAGCAGCAGCACCGCCGGCCGCACCACGAGGGCGCGGGCAATGCCGACGCGCTGGCGCATGCCGCCGGAGAGCTGCTTGGGGTAGGCGGTCGCGAACTCGGTGAGGCTGGTGAGGGCGAGCGCGGCCTCCACGCGCTCGCGGCGCTCGGCTGCGCTGAGCGAGCGATGCTCCAGCGCCAGCGCCACGTTGTCGGCCACGCTGCGCCACGGCAGGAGGGCGAAATCCTGGAAGATGTAGGTGAAGGGATTGAGCGAATCGGCAGGCGGCGGGCCCGACAGAGTGATGCGGCCTTCGCTCGGCTGCAGCAGGCCGCCCAGGATGCCGAGCAGGGTCGACTTGCCACAGCCCGACGGGCCGATCAGCGCGACCGTTTCGCCGTCGGCGATGTCGAGGTCGATGGCGTCGAGAGCCTCGACCGGGCCGTAGCGGTGGGAGACGCTTTTCAATGTGCAGCGGCATCGGCCGCCATTGTTACCAGAATGGTGCGGTTGGACACTTGCTGTCCTTCCTGGACGGCGATCGATTCGACCCGGGCGTCGAGGGCGGCCTTGAGCTGGTGCTGGATCTTCATCGCCTCGAGCACGATCAGGGTCTGGCCGCGCGTGACGCTGTCGCCGGCCGCCACCTTGATGGCGACGATGCGGCCGTCCATCGGCGCGCGCAATTTGCCGTCGCTGCCCGCCGCCGCCGCGGTGGGCGGGGCATAGGTCCTGTCCGAGAAGCGCACGGTGAGCGCGTCGAGATCGACCACGATGTCGTCGCCGTCGATGTGGAAGGGCGCGGTGTCGTCGATCTCTGCCACGCCGGCCGGCGTCGACGGAGAGCATGCGCTCGGTGTTCGCCGACGGCGAGCCGGATCGGCGTCGGTTCGGGGTTGGAATTGCGCCAGCCGCGCAGCTCCGCCGGGTAGCGCTCGGCCGACTTCCGCCACAGCAGCGCCGCCGCCAGCGCCCAGTGGCGGTCGGTCACTTCGGTGGCTTGATCGCCTCGCCCGAAAAATGCTTGCCGATGAAGGCAGTCGTGGCGCGGCCGGCGACGAACTCGGGATGCTCCAGCAGACGGATCAGGAAGTGCCGGTTGGTGGTCGGGCCGAGCACGACGGTCTTGCGCAGGGCGTGGATCAGCCGGAGGCGCGCTTCCTCGCGCGTGCCGCCGTGGGCGATCACCTTGGCGATCATGGGATCGTAGAAGGGCGAGATCGCGAGTCCGGCCTTCATGCCGTGGTCGACGCGGATGCCGGGCCCCGACGCGGGCCGCCACACATCGATGCGGCCGGTCTGCGGCAGGAAGCCGGCGTAGGCGTCCTCGGCGTAGAGCCGGACTTCGATGGCGTGACCCGAGAACTTCACCTGGGCCTGGGTGAGCGGCAGCTTTTCGCCTGACGCGACCTTGAGCTGCCAGGCCACGAGATCCTGCCCCGTGATCGCCTCGGTGACCGGATGCTCGACCTGAAGGCGCGTGTTCATTTCCAGGAAGTAGAAGGCGCCGTCGGCGCCCAGCAGGAACTCGACCGTCCCCGCCCCGCGGTAATCGATGGCGCGCGCGACGGCGACAGCGGCGGCGCCCATGCGGCCGCGCAGGTCGGCGTTCACCGCGGGCGAGGGTGCTTCCTCGATCACCTTCTGATGGCGGCGCTGGACCGAGCAATCGCGCTCGCCGAGATGGATGACGTTGCCGTGGGCGTCGGCGAAGACCTGGATCTCGACGTGACGCGCGTCGATCACGGCCTTCTCCAGGATCAGCTCGCCCGAGCCGAAGGCGCTCTCGGCCTCGGTACGCGCCGTACGGATGGCCTCCTGCAAATCGGCCTCGCGTTCGACCAGGCGCATGCCGCGCCCGCCACCGCCGGCGGCGGCCTTGACCATCACCGGCAGGCCGATCTTGCGCGCCTCCTTCTCGAGGTTGGCGTCGCTCTGGTCAGCGCCCTGGTAGCCCGGCACGCAGGGCACGCCGGCATCGATCATGCGCCGCTTGGCGGCCGCCTTGTTGCCCATGGCGGCGATGGCGGCAGGCGGCGGGCCGATGAAGACCAGCCCCGCCTTTTCGCAAGCCGCGGCGAAGGCCTCGTTCTCCGAGAGGAAACCGTAGCCGGGATGGACCGCGTCGGCGCCAGACTTATGCGCGGCCTCGAGGATGCGATCGATGCTGAGATAGCTCTCGCCCACGAGAGGCGGGCCGATGCGTACGGCTTCATCGGCGAAGGCAACGTGCGGGGCGTCCTTGTCGGCGTCCGAATAGACCGCGACGGTGCGATAGCCCATCGCCTTGGCGGTGCGCATGATCCTCCAGGCGATCTCGCCGCGGTTGGCGACCAGGATCTTGGAGAAGGCCATTATTCGACGGCCCAGCGCGGCGGGCGCTTCTCGGCGAAGGCGCGCAGGCCTTCGGCCGCTTCCGGCCCGCGCCGTGCCTCGGCGAACTTGTCGGCGGCGAAGTCGAGCACGTCCGAGAGCGGCTCGCTGCCCACCTTCATCACCACCTGCTTGGTGAGGGCATTGGCGACGGGCGCGCACCTGTCGATCTGCTTCAAAAGCTCTTCCAGCTTGGCATCGAGAGCGGCGGAGTCCTCCACGAGGTAATGCGCGATGCCCAGGCGCAAGGCCTCGGGGCCCTTGAAGCGCGCGGCGGTGAGCGTGAGATGGCGCGTCGCCGGCACGCCGATACGGGCGGCGACGAAAGGCGCGATCTGGGCCGGCACGATGCCGAGCGCGGTCTCGCTCATCGCGAAGCCCGCCTCCGCGGTGCAGATCGCCACGTCGGAGACGCACAGGATGCCGAAGCCGCCGGCAATGGCGTAGCCCTCGACCGCGGCGACCACGACCTGCGGGCTGGTGTTCACCATCTCGAGGAAGGTGCCGAACTCGCGGTTGTTGAGCGCAATCGGATCCTTCTCGCCGGGCTTGGGCTTGTCGGCGAAGCTTTGCTCCATGTTCTTGAGGTCGGCGCCGGCGCAGAAGGTGCCGCCCGCGCCGCGCAGGATCACGACCTTGATGTCGCGCCTCTCGCGCAGGATCTCGAACACCGAGCGCAGCTCGCCGATCAGCGTCGGGTTGAGCGCGTTCTTCACTTCGGGCCGGTTGAGCGTGACATGCAGGCGCGAGCGTTCGCGGTGCAGCAGCAACGTCTGATACTTCGGCGAACTCAGCCATCTGTGCTCTCCCTCTGCCTCTCCCGTCACCCGAGCAGTCGGCCATGGGAATCTCCGGTGCTCAGCGATTGTGCGAGCGGGATGACGGAAGGGCCATCACCATTTCCAGCGGAGCGTGCCCATCAGCTTGGATATGATCTGCAGCATGACCTCGTCGGCGCCGCCGCCGATCGAGGCCAGGCGCGAATCGCGGAAGGCGCGGGCGGTAGGCGATTCCCACAGGTAGCCGGCGCCGCCCCAGTATTGCAGGCAGCCGTCGGTGACGACCCGCATCATGCGGCCGGCCTTGAGCTTGGCCATCGAGGCCAGCATAGTGACGTCGGTGCCCTCGAGATATTCCTCGCAGGCGCGGTAGCAGAGCGAACGCACCAGCTCGACCTCGGTGCGAAGCTCGGCCAGCTTGAAATGGATCACCTGGTTGTCGAGCAGCGGCCGGCCGAACACCTTGCGCTCGCGCGTGTACTCGACCGTCTGGTCGATCAGCCGCTCCATGCCGACCACGGCCGAGATGGCGCCCCACAGCCGCTCTTCCTGGAACTGCTGCATCTGGTAGACGAAACCCATGCCTTCCTGGCCGATGATGTTGCGCACCGGCACCTTGACCTCGTCGAAGAAGATCTGCGCGGTGTCGGAGCTGCGCATGCCGAGCTTGTCGAGCTTCTTCACGACCTGCACGCCCTTGGTCTTCATGGGCAGGCAGATCAGCGACTTGTTCTTGTGCACCGCACCCTCGCCGGTGCTGGCCAGCAGGCACATCCAGTCGGCCTGGGTGCCGTTGGTGGTCCACATCTTGCCGCCGTTGATCACCCAGTCGCCGCCGACACGCCTGGCCGTGGTCTTGATCGAGGCGACGTCGGAGCCCGCGCCCACTTCGGAAACGCCGAGGCAGGCGACGTAGTCGCCGGCGATGGAAGGTGCCAGGAACTCCTTGCGCAGCTCGTCACTGCCGTAGCGGGCCAGCGCCGGCGTCGCCATGTCGGTCTGCACGCCGACCGCCATCGGCACCGAGCCGCAATTGATGTGGCCCAGCTCCTCGGCCATCACCATGGCGTAGGAGTAGTCGAGGCCCATGCCGCCGTATTCGGTCGGCTTGTGGATGCCCAAAAGGCCCGCATCGCCCAGCTTCTTGAACACCTCGTGGGCGGGGAAGATTTCGTCCTCCTCCCACTTGTCGACATGGGGATTGATGTCCTTGTCGATGATGGCGCGCAGCGTGCGTCGGATTTCGGCGTGTTCTGGCGTGAATTGCACGGCGTCCCTCTTTGCTGGGAGCGCGCCACTCCAGTGGCGCATCTTCGTCGATCACACAGCCCATGAGCGCCACTGGAGTGGCGCGCTCCCAGCGATGAACTCGTCATCGGTTGCCCAGGCGGGGCAGCGTGCCCATCAGCTTGGAAATGATCTGCAGCATGACCTCGTCGGCGCCGCCGCCGATCGAGCCGAGACGGCCGTCGCGGTAGCTGCGCGCCACGGGACTGTCCCACAGGTAACCCGCGCCGCCCCAGTATTGCAGGCAGGCATCCGACACCTCGCGGCGCAGGCGGCCCGCCTTGAGCTTGGCCATCGAAGCCAGCATCGTGACGTCGGTGCCGGCGAGATAATCCTCGCAAGCGCGGTAGACCAGGGAACGCAGCGCCTCGACCTCGCTCTTGAGCTCGGCGAGGCGGAAATGGATGACCTGGTTGTCGAGCAGGGGCTTTCCGAACACCTTGCGCTCGCGCGTATAGTCGATGGTGGCATTGATGATGCGGTCGCAGCCCATCAGGGTGCCGGCGCCGGCCCACAGCCGCTCCTCCTGGAACTGCTGCATCTGGTAGATGAAGCCCGAGCCCGGCGCGCCGATCGTGTAGCGCACCGGCACCTTCACCTCGTCGAAGAAGGTCTGCACGGTGTCCGATGCGCGCATGCCGAGCTTGTTGAGTTTCTTGGCGACGTCGATGCCCTTGGTCTTCATCGGCACGACGATCAGCGACTTGTTCTTGTGCGCTGCCCCATCTCCGGTATTGGCCAGCAGGCACATCCAGTCGGCCTGCGCGCCGTTGGTCGTCCACATCTTGCCGCCGTTGATCACCCAGTCGCCGCCGACGCGGCGGGCATGGGTCTTGATCGAGGCCACGTCCGAGCCGGCGCCAGTCTCCGATACGCCCAGGCAGGCGACATAGTCGCCGCTGATCGCCGGCGCGAGGAACTCCTGGCGCAGCTCGTCGCTGCCGTAGCGGGCGAGCGCCGGCGTCGCCATGGAGATCTGCACGCCGGTCGCCATGGGGATCGAGCCGCCATTCACCAGGCCGAGCGATTCCGAGCAGATCATGGCGTAGGAGAAGTCGAGGCCGGAGCCGCCGAACTGAACCGGCTTGTCGACGCCCAGGAGTCCGGCGTCGCCCATCTTCTTGAACAGCTCGTGGGCGGGAAACGCGCCTTCTTTCTCCCACGCGTCGACGTTGGGATTGATCTCGCGGTCGATCAGCGTCTTCCAGGTCTGGCGCAGCGCCTCATGTTCGGGAGTAAACTTCATCTCTACATCCTTGCGACGCCGAAAGTGATGGGATTGAGCGGCCGCACGATCGACTCGCGGGCGATGGAGAGGGTGAAGGCGAGGATCCGGCGCGTGTCGCGCGGGTCGATGATGCCGTCGTCCCATAGATGCGCGGTGCCGTAGAGCGCCGTCGATTCGCGGTCGAACTGATCGACGATGCCCTTGAACATCTTGTCGATCTCGGCCTTGGGCGGCTCCTTGCCCTCGCGCAGGAACTTCTGCTCGGTCACGGTCTTCATGACGCCCGCGGCCTGCTCGCCGCCCATGACGGCGGTGCGGCTGTTGGGCCAGGCGAAGATGAAGCGCGGATCGTAGGCGCGGCCGCACATGCCGTAATTGCCGGCGCCGAAGCTGCCACCGATCACGATGGTGATCTGCGGTACAGTCGCGTTGGCGACGGCCTGGATCATCTTGGAGCCGTGCTTGACGATGCCGCCGCGCTCGGCCTCGGTGCCGACCATGTAGCCGGTGGTGTTCTGCAGGTAGACGATGGGCGTGCCCTGCTGGCAGCAGAGCTGGATGAATTGCGCGGCCTTCACCGAGCCCTTGGTGGTGATCGGCCCGTTGTTGCCGATAAAGGCCACCGGCTCGCCCTCGATCTCGGCCCAGCCGCAGATCGTCTGCTGGTCGTAAAGGCCCTTGAACTCGAGGAAGTCCGAGCCGTCGACGAGGCGAGCGATCACCTCGCGCACGTCGTAGGGGTCCTTGTAGGACGGCGGCACGACGCCACAGAGCTCGTCGATGTCATAGATTGGGTCCTTGAACGACCGGGCCGTGGCGGGCGGCAGCTTGTCGTTCCAGTGCCACTTGGCGATCACTTCGCGCGCCATGCGGATGCCGTCCGAATCGTTCTCGGCCATCCACTCGGCGACGCCCGACACGGTGGCGTGCATCTCGGCGCCGCCCAGCTCCTCGTCGGTGGCGATCTCGCCGGTCGCGGCCTTGAGGAGCGGCGGACCGGCCAGGAACACCTTGGCCTGGTTGCGCACCATGATGACGTAGTCGCTGAGGCCGGGCAGGTAGGCGCCGCCGGCAGTCGAGGAGCCGTGCACCACGGTGACCTGCGGGATGCCGCGCGCCGACATGCGCGCCTGGTTGGCGAAGCCGCGGCCGCCCGGCACGAAGATCTCGGCCTGATAGAGGAGGTTGGCGCCGCCCAATTCTACGAGGTGCACGAGGGGCAGCTTATTCTCCATCACGACCTGCTGGACGCGCTGGCCCTTGCGCTGGCCGGAGGGCGCCACCGTGCCGCCCTTGATGGCGCTGTTGGAGGCCGAGACGACGCAGCGCACGCCCTCGACATAGCCGATGCCCGCCACCGAGCCACCGCCGGCGCTCGATCCGTCCCTGTCGTCGTGCATGCGGTAGCCCGCCAGCGGCATCAGCTCGAGAAAGGGTGCGCCGCGGTCGAGCAGGAGCGCGATGCGCTCCCGCGGCATCAGCTGCTTCCTCTTGGCGAAGCGCTCGCGCGACTTCTCCGAGGTCGCCTGGACGCTGGCCTCGGCGGCACGGAACTCGGCGATGGCCAACAGCATCTGCTCGCGATTGCGACTTGTACTCGTCGCTGTTCTTGTCGACCTGGCTTTCGAGGATCGGCATGGCGTTCAGCCGCCCAGCACTTTGGGCGTCCTGGCGAGATGGAAGCCGTTGAAGGGCTGCGAGCGGTCGGTCCTAGGCAGCTCCATCGAGCGGTTGCCGAGCGGCACGCCGCCGTCGATGCGGATCTCCGTGCCGGTGATGTAGGCGGCGGCGTCGCTCAGCAGGAAGCAGACCACGCCCGAGACCTCGCTCTCGGTCCCCAGCCTACCAAGCGGGCAGTAACCCTTGAGCTTGGGGATCTGTTCCTTGAACTCGCCCTGGTAGGTGTCCATGCCCGACGAGGCGATCCAGCCCGGCGACACCGCATTCACCCGCACGCCGGCGACCGCCCATTCGTAGGCCAGCGTCATGGTGAGGTTCACCATGCCGGCCCGGGCCGCGCCGGTGTGGGCCATGTTGGGAAATCCGTTCCGCATGTCGGCGGCCATGTTCACGATCGAGCCGCCGTGCTTTTCCATCGACTGCGTGAACACCTCGCGGCTGACGATGAACCCGCCCGTGAGATTGTTGCGCACCACGACGTCGAAGCCCTTGGCGCTCATGGCGGCGGCGGGCGAGGGGAACTGCCCGCCGGCATTGTTGAACAGGCCGTGGATGCGGCCGTTCCGGGCGACGATCGCGGCCACCGCGTCCCTGACCTGCGCCTCCTCGCGGATGTCGAAGGCGTGGCTCTCGCAGGAGCCGCCGGTCGCCTCGATCTCGGCCTTCACGGTGGCGAGCTTGTCGGGCTTGCGGCCGGTGATCACGACATGCGCGCCGAGGGCGGCGATCTCGTGCGCCGTGCAGCGGCCGATGCCGCTGCCGCCGCCGGTGACGACGATGGTCTGGCCCTCAAACAGCCCCGGCTTGAAGACCGAGCGGTACGACATGTTTCCTCCGGACACGACCTGAACGGCCGTTTATCGGCCTGTATTTGACGTTTACGTAAAGGTCAAGTAAGCCCCAACCGATCGGCCGATTGGAGGAGCCCACCATGACGACCTTGCAGGAAATCACTACCAAGATGAAGGAGGGCGCTTCGAAGAAGTCGGCCTTCGGCAATACCGTGAAATTCAGCACCGACCAGGGTGTCGTCTACATCGACGGCAACCAGAACCCGCCGTCCGTGACCAATGACGACAAGGCGGCCGACTGCACGCTGAAGATGGATTTCGGCGACTTCTCCGACATGATCGCCGGCAAGCTCGACGGCATGACCGCGTTCATGACCGGCAAGCTCAAGATCGAAGGCGATATGGGCGTCGCCATGAAGCTGCAGACCATCCTCCGCTAGCGCTTCTCAAGCGGCCTGGGCGAGTCGCGCGGGCTCGGCGACCTCGAGCCCCGCGCTGCGGAGGCACGTGGCCAGGGGTTTCCGCAATTTCCGCAGGCGCTGTCGATATCTCGTCGTGGGTGCTCACATGGTCTGCTCCCAGATGTTGAGGCGCCGGCCGATCAGGCCGACGCGGCCGGCATGGTCGATACTATAGTAAATCTTTAGATAAAGTCAAGTATCACTTATAGCGGTTGGCCATCCGGATCGAGTTTCTGCGCTCCATACGGCGCAAAAACTCGCGCGCGGAGACTATGATGCCTTGCTCTTGTGATAGTGGCGCCGGGCCTTGGCGCGGTTGCCGCAGGAGGACATGGAGCACCAGCGCCGCTTGCCGGCGCGGCTGTCGTCGAGGAACAGCCAGCCGCATTCCGGGTTGGCGCAGCGCCGCACCCGGTCGAGCCGCGGCCCGGCCAGGAGGTCGCCGGCCGTCCACAGCACGGGCGCCAGCAGGGCCAGCGCCGTTCCCGACTTGATGTCGACATCCCAGCCATAGGCGCCGCGCTCGCGCCGCAACGTCGTGCGCGCCGGGGCGGCCATGAGCGCCTCGTTCAGCGCCTCCAGATCGCGCGACGCGGGCGTCCTGTCCTGCGCCTCGGCGTCGAACAGGCGATGCAGGGTCTCGCGCAGCTCGAGGGCGCGCTCGAACTCGCGCCGTGCCGGCGGCTTGGCCGACCGCGGCCCGCCGTTGGCCGCCGTCCAGGCCACGAGATCCTCGGGCGCCTTCAGCGTCTCGGTCGGTTCGGCCTGGCCCCGCCAGAAGCGGGTGTTGACGAACTCGAGGCAGAGGTCGGGGCGATTCATCCTACGCAGTTAATAACCGGTTGACCGGTTGACAAGCTCCATCGTCGTTATTAACCCTATAACTGGTTATCAAGTTATAGGAAGGAGAGACCATGTTCGACCATGTTTCCATCGGCGTTGCCGATATCGCCCGTTCGAAGACGTTCTACGACGCCGCCCTGAAGCCGCTGGGCTACAGCCGCCTCAGCGACGGCGAGACGTCGCTGGGCTACGGCGACAAGGCCGTCGCAGCTTTGGCTCGGCGCCACGCAAGGCCCCGGTGAAGCCCGACACCGAGTTCGGGCCTGCATTTCTGCTTCGTCGGCCAAGGACCGCGCCGCGGTCGACGCCTTCCATGCCGCGGCGCTCAAGGCCGGCGGCACGGACAACGGCAAGCCCGGCCTGCGCGCCGACTACGGGCCCAAGTACTACGCAGCCTTCGCCATCGATCCCGACGGCTATCGCCTCGAGGCGTATTGCGGGAAGTGACCTTGCGCGCATCGCCGGCGTCGCCAATCTTGGGGCCATGACGACGCCCACCGTGGAAACCGCGACGGCAGCCGAGGAGGCTGCCGTCTTCGCCATCCTGACCCTGGCCTTCAGCGGCGATCCGGCGACCCGCTGGACCTGGCCCGAACCCAAGGCCTATCTCGAGGCCTTCCCGCACTTCGCCAAGGCGTTCGGCGGCGCAGCCTTCGGGCAGCGGCAGCGCCCATCGCATCGGCTCGGCCGGGGCCGCGCTCTGGCTGCCGCCGGGCGTCAGCCCGGACGACGCGGCGATCGGCGCGCTGATGCAGCGCACGGCCGATCCGCAGACCGCGGTCGACGGCCCGCAGATCATGCAGCAGATGGCGAGCCACCATCCGCGCGAACCGCACTGGTACCTGCCGCTGATCGGCATCGATCCGGCGCACCAGGGCAAGGGACTGGGCAGCCTCCTGATGAGGCATGCGACGGACATCTGCGATCGCGACGGCGTGCTTGCCTATCTCGAATCGTCCAACCTCAGGAACGTCCCGCTTTACGAGCGGCATGGCTTCGAGGTTTTGGGCACCATCCAGGCCGGCCGGTCGCCCGTCATCACGCCCATGCTGCGCAAGCCCGGGAGGAGATGATGCTGCGAGGAGGCTGCTTCTGCCGCGCGGTGCGCTACGAGATCGACGCCGAGCCCACCAACCAGACGATCTGTCACTGCACGATGTGCCGGCGTGCTGCCGGCGCCCCGTCGGTGGCGTGGTTCAGCGTGCCGCCCGACTCGGTCCGGTTCGTGGCCGGCGAACCACGGCGCTTCAAGTCGTCGGAGCACGCCACGCGCTCCTTCTGCCCCGCTTGCGGCACGACCCTGACCTATCAATCGACGCGGACAGGCGGCGAGCTCGACATCACGACCTGCTCGCTCGACGAGCCCGAGCAGGTGGCGCCCGGGGACCACACCTTCGTGCGGTCCAAGCTGTCGTGGGTGACAATCGCCGATGGTCTGCCCGCCTATCCGACGACCCGGTGGTCCGCCGGGCGGTGAGCGGCAACGCCATCCGTGCGGCGACCGTGGCCGACGCCGATGCCATCGCGGCGCTGCATGCCGCGAGCTGGCGGTCGGCCTATCGCGGCATCTTCAGGGACAGCACGCTCGGCCCGTCGCTCGACGGCGAGCGGCGTGCGCATTGGCGCGGCAGGCTTGCGGCGATGGGCCCGCGGGACACCGTGCTGATTGCCGATGGGCTGGGTTTCATCGCCGTGTGGAAAAGGGCGATGCAGGCTTCGGCGCCTACATCGACAACGTGCATGTCCACCCCGAGCGGCGCAGTGGCGGGCTCGGCCGCCGGCTGCTCGGCCAGGCCATGAGGCACGTCTCGAATCGCGGCGAAGACCGGGCCTATCTCTGGGTGTTCGACGCCAACACGCGGGCCATCGATTTCTATCGCCGGCTGGGCGGAGAGATCGTCGAGCACGGCATCGACGAGATCGACGGCACCGCGGTGCCGCACAGCCGGATCGCCTGGCGCGACACGCGGCGGCTGGCCGAGGCGTGCGCGGATCCGCTCTGACCAGGAATGTTTGCGGCTGAGGTGCGGTTTCTTCGCCGTGCGTCGCGGCCATGTTGCCGCTACCATCGACCGAAGAGTGGGGGGAGCAGGGGTGTCACAGCGTTCGCGTCGTCACGGTCAGTCGCGTCTGCCTTTAGTTTCCGCGCCCATCGTCGCCCGCGGCGGCCGGCAGCAGCGGCGGCGCCGCGATAGCCGCCCTGTCCGCCTCGCGATCCTCGTCGCGCTGCCAATCCTCGCCCTCGGGCGGCCGGGCTGGGCGCAGATAAACAATTACGGCCTGCTCACCGGCATCAACACCATTCCCGGCGAGGTGGCGGAATTCGATACGAGGAGCAACGCGCCGATCGGGTCGACGATCACCACCGGTGGCGGCCCGCAGAATGCGGTCTTCTCGCCTGATGGACGATTTGCCTACGTTCCAATGTCGTTGGAAATTCCGTCTCCGTGATCGACGTCCTCAGCCGCAATGTCGTGACGACAATTCCGGTCGCGGGCAGTCCAAACGCGGTCGCTCTCAGCGCGGACGGGCAGTCGCTCTACACCGCCAATTACATCAACAACACCGTCTCGGTCATCAGTACGGCGACGAACCAGGTCGTTGGCGCGCCGATCGCCGTGGGTACTACTCCGGTGTCGGTCGCCGTATCGCCCAACGGCAATACCGTGTACGCGACGAATATTCCAACAACACGGTTTCGGTCATCGACACGACGACGGGCACCGTCACGGGGACGATACCGGTCGGCGGCGGGCGCCTACGGCGTCGTCTTCTCGCCCGATGGCACGAAGGCCTATGTCGCGAACCAGAGCGCGCCACTTCGCTCACGGTGATCGACACCGCGACCAGCTCCGTCACCACGACAGTGCCTCTTTCGGACTTTCCGCTCAGCGTCGCGGCGAGTCCCGACGGCACACGGATTGCCGTAGCGGACCAGGCCAACCATGTCTTGTGATCGATGCCGCATCCAACACGGTGAGCGCGACCATCACAGTGAACACTCCGACGGCGGGCGTGGCCTACACGCCCGATGGCAAGCGCCTCTACGTCACCCGCGGCTTCGGCGCGGACATCATCGATACGGCGACCAACACCGTTGTCGGCGCGGTCTCGGGTCTGCCACTCGGCAATACCAATATCGGCACCGGCTTCATCGGCCCGAACATCATCGAGGCGCCCGGTGGCTCGCTGTCGGTGGCGAGCGACGCGGCCTTGACGGGACTGGGCTTCGGGCAATTCGTCAATTTCAACGGCGGCACGTTGCGGGCCAGCGCGGGCTTCAGCTCGGCGCGGACGATCTCGCTGCTCGGCGGTGGCGGGACGTTCGACACCAATGGCGTCAATGTGACGCTCTCCGGCCAGATCATCAATTCCGGCGGGCTGACCAAGACCGGCGCGGGCACGCTGACGCTCGCTGGCAACAACACCTACACCGGCGGCACGGCGATCAACGGCGGCACGCTGGCGATCACCACGGACGCCAACCTGGGCAACAGCAGCGGCGGTATCACCTTCGACGGCGGCACGCTTCGGGTCGGCGCCGACGTCACTCTCGCCAACACGCGCGCGGTCACGCTCAATGCCGGCGGCGGCACGATCGATACGGTCAACTTCACCACGACAATTTCCCAGGGCATCACCGGCGCCGGCGGCCTGACCAAGCAGGGCGTGGGCGCGCTCGTTCTTGCCGGGGTCAACAACTATACCGGCGGCACGACGATCTCGGCGGGCACGCTGCAGCTCGGCACGGCTCTCACCGCCGGCGCGCTGGTCGGCAGCGTGGCCAATGCCGGTGTTTTCAACATCGTCAATGCCGACACCTCGGGCATCACGTCGATCGCCAACACGGCGTCGGGTTTAGGCACGCAGTTCCGGGGTTCCAGCTCGGCCGGCACGATGACCATCACCAACAGCAACGGCGGCGGTGCGCTCTTTCAGAACAACAGCACGGCTGGCACTTCCACCATCACCAGCAGCGGCAGCAACAGCAGGACGGTGTTCTCCGACAACAGCACGGCGGCCAACGCCACGGTCATCACCAACAGCGGCGCCATCGCTTTGATCACGGCTGCGGCTTCGGGCGGCCAGGCGCGCTTCGTCACCAATGCCGGCGGCAGCTTCGATATCTCCTTGCTGACCGCGGGCGGTACGACGACGGGCTCGATCGAGGGCGCAGGCACGTACAGCCTCGGCAGCAAGCAGCTCACGGTCGGCAGCAACACCTCTCGACCACGGTGAGCGGCACGATCGCCGACGGCGGGCTGGGCGGCGGCACGGGCGGCTCGCTGGTCAAGGCCGGCAGCGGCACGCTCACGCTCACCGGCACCAACACCTACACCGGCGGTACGATCGTCAATGGCGGCGGGCTGGTGGTGAATGGCAGCCTGGCGAGCGGCGTGACGGTGAATGCCGGCACGCTGGGCGGCAGCGGCACGATCGGCGGGCTGACCATGAACGCCGGCACGATCGCGCCGGGCAACTCGATCGGCACCTTGACCGTCAACGGCAGCTTCGTGCAGGCGGCCGGCACGATCTACCAGGTCGAGGTCAATGCCGCGGGCCAGGGCGACCGCATCAATGTCACCGGCGCGCCGGGCACGGCCACGATCAACGGCGGCACGGTGCAGGTGATCGCCGCGGCGGGCAGCTACGGCGCCAGCACGACCTACACCATCCTCAATGCCACCGGCGGGGTGACGGGAACCTATACGAGCGTGACCAGCAACTTCGCCTTCCTGACGCCGTCGCTGTCCTACGACCCCAACAACGTGTTCCTGACCCTGGCGCTCGGCCAGAACGCCTTCTCGTTCGGCGGCAACACGCCCAACCAGAAGGCGGTCGGCGCGGCGCTCGACCAGTCTTCCGCCACAGCCAGCGGCGACTTCGCCACGGTGCTGGGGGTGATGGCCGGGCTCAACACGACACAGGGCCCGATGGCGCTCGATGCGATCAGCGGCCAGCCCTATGCCGACTTCGGCACGATGAACACCAACAACGCGGCGATGTTCATGAATGCGCTGGGCCAGCAGATGGCGATGGCGCGCGGCGCGGCGGCACCGGGCAGCGCCAGGCGCTGGCGCAGGCCTGCGACATCGCGGCCTGCGATGGCGCCAGCAGCCCGTTGAGCGCGTGGATGAGTGCGCTGGGCGGCCTCGGCAGCGTGCTGGGCGACACCAACGCCTCGACGCTGACCTACAACTTCGGCGGCGCGGCGGCCGGTCTCGACTACCGCCTCGACCCGCGCTTCCTGGTCGGCATCGGCGCCGGCTACACCCACGGCACGCAGTGGGTGAACAGCTTCCTGGGCCAGGGCTGGTCGGACTCGGTGAGCGTCGCGGCCTACGGCAGCTTCACCCAGTCGGGCCTCTACCTCGATGCGCTGGCGGGCTACGCGTATTTCAACAACCAGCTGCAGCGCCAGATCCTGATCCCCGGCCTGCAGCAGAGGACGGCCAGCGGCTCGACCGGCGCCAACCAGTTCCTCGGCCAGGCCGAGGGCGGCTACAAGCTCGGGCTCTACGCGCCGGCGGCCGCGACCATCACGCCGTTCGGCCGGCTGCAAGTCTCGAGCGTGACGCAGAACGCCTTCTCGGAGTTGGGCGCGCAGCTCGCTCAGCCTCAATGTGGCGCAGCAGACCACCAACTCGCTGCGCACGACGCTGGGCGCCGATCTCGCCAGCTCGATCGGCCTCGGCAACGAGCGCACGCTCGACCTCGCGCTTCGCCTGGGCTGGCAGCACGAGTTCGCCGACACCGGCCGGCCGATCACGGCGGCCTTCGCCGGCGCGCCGGGCAACTCCTTCACCGTGTTCGGCGCCACGCCCTTGCGCAACTCGGCGGTGATCGGCTTCTCGGCCAGCACCGACATCGCCGCGGCGACGCAGACTCTATCTCCGCTACGACGGCGAGATCGCGTCGGGCACCGACAACCATGCGCTGACCGCCGGCCTGCGCATGAGCTGGTAGCGGCACCGCGGACCCTTCGGTCCGATCGGTCAGGCGCCCGTGATTTCCTTGAGCAGCCCGAAGAAGCCGCGCTTGCGCGCCGAGGAGATCGTCCAGTCGACGGGCAGGGACTGGAAGCCGTCCTCGAAGCGCTCGCGGCTCATGCGGTAGTCGAAGAAGCCCCAGCTCGCGCCCGATTCGACGGCGGCCACGAAATGGTTGTCGGGCCTGTCGAACTCGAAATGGTCGTCCTCGTTGTAGACGATGGGCTGGCCGCGATAGGCCGGCGAGGCGCGCCAGTTCGCGACCTGCAGGCGGATGCCATGCGGGCTCGGCTGGAAGGGGCCGCCAGGCCCGTGGACGCGGTTGCCGTGCGGCAACAGGAAGTCGGCGGCGGCCACGATGGCGGCCGGCGGCGCGTCGAGCCCGATCAGGCTGGTGCTCACCAGCAGTTTCCCCGTGCCGCGCTTTTGCGCCAGGTCGATCAGCTCGTGGCAGCGGTCGGCGGCGATGATGGGATGGGCCCACACGTTTTCCAGGTCGACCTCGTTGCCGATCTCGATCAGCACGTTGGTCGCCGCCTTGTGCGCGAGCAGCCAGTCGACGGTGTTGGTGACGGCCGCCTTCACCGCGGTCTCGTCCCTCAAGGTGCCGCTCTGCTTGCCGTAGAAGAGGCCCAGGATCACGACCATGCCGAGTGCGATCGCAGGCCTTGATGACCGCCTCGAGCCGCGCGGCCCAGGCCGGTTTCAGCGTGCCGTCGGGCGTGAAGCCGCCGATCTTCCACGGCTGGTTCCAGGAATAGCCCTGCGGGCTGCCGCCCTGGAGGTTGAGGCAGACGGCGAGCAGGCCGTGGGCGCGATAGGCGGGCAGGGCGGCGATGAACTCGCGCGTGCTGCGCTCGGCATCCCAGTTGCCGTCGGCATAGGCCCAGGCGCCGCGCGTCGCGGGGTTCTCATCGTCGGCGATGGCGTTGGCCATGCGGCTGTTGAACAGCAGGCCCTCGATGCGATGGCCCTTCCAGCTCCGGCCGGGGTAGGTCGGCGCGCCGTTGATGGCGAAGCCGCCGTTGGCGATGGAGATGACGGTGGTCATGGCGAGGACTCGAATGATCAGAACCCGACTGCCGCGCCGTCGCGGCGGCTCTCGGAGGCGCCGAGATAGGGGCCGCCCTCGGGGAAGCGCCAGATGATCTGGCTGGAGCCGAAATCGAAGCTCGGTCCCTTGGTGCGCGTGATCTTGTGGCCCCGCGCTTCCAGTCCCTCGAGCGTCGCCGCCGGCATGTGCTCCTCGGCCCACACCGTCTTGTCGAGCTCATGCACGCGCCAGCGCGGCGCGTCGATCGCGGCCTGCGGGTTCTGGCCGTAGTCGACGATGCGCGAGAAGACCTGCATGTGGCCCTGCGGCTGCATGGCGCCGCCCATCAGGCCGAAGGTCGCCACCGGCTTGCCGTCCTTGGTGATGAAGGCGGGGATGATGGTGTGGAACGGCCGCTTCTTCGGTCCGACCTGGTTGGGATGGCCGGCGGCCGTCACGAAGCCCGAGGCGCGGTTCTGGAGCGCGATGCCGGTGCCCGGCACGACGATGCCCGAGCCGAAGCCGGTATAGTTCGACTGGATCAGCGACACCATCATGCCCGAGGCGTCGGCCGTGCCGAGATAGATCGTGCCGCCCTCCTTGGGCGTGCCCGGCCCGAAATCCTTGGCCTTCCGGGGATCGATCAGCTTGGCGCGGCTCTTGAGGTAGTGCTTGTCGAGCATCTGCGCCGGGGTCACTTCCATGAACCTGGGATCGGCGACGTAGCGCCAGATGTCGGCGAAGGCGAGCTTCATCGCCTCGATGCGGAGATGCGCCACCTCCGGGCCGTCGCCATCGTGGCCGGCGAGGTCGAAGTTCTCGAGGATGCCGAGCGCCATGCAGGCGGCGATGCCCTGACCCGAGGGCGGGATCTCGTGCAGGGTCGTGCCGCGATAGGTGAGGCCGATGGGATCGACCCAGTCGGCCTTGTGCCCGGCGAGGTCCTCCTTGCGCAGCGTGCCGCCGGTCTCCCGGGCGTACTTGTCCATCGCCTCGGCGAGCTCGCCGCGATAGAAGGCCTCGCCCTTGCTCTCGGCGATCTTCGCGAGCGTCCTCGCCTGGTCGGGAAATTTCCACAGCTCGCCCGGCTTGGGCGCGCGGCCGCCGGGCAGGAACGCCTTGACCCAGCTCTCCTGGCCCTTCAGCCGGTCGATGGCGCGCTCCCACTGGCGCGCGATCATGTAGGAGACGCGAAAGCCGTCGCTGGCATATTTGATCGCCGGCTCGAACAGGTCGGCGAAGGGCAGCTTGCCGTAGCGCTTGTGCAGCTCCATCCACAGCGACACCGCGCCCGGCGTGCTGACGCTGCCCCAGCCGACGCTCGGCATCTTGTCCTGGCCCTTGTACTGGTCGGGCGTCATCAGCGCCGGCGAGTGCCCCGAGGCGTTCAGCCCGACGAGCTTTTGGCCGTCCCACAGGATGCAGAAGGCATCGGCGCCGATGCCGTTCATGGTCGGCTCGACGACGGTGATGGTGATGGCGCTGGCGATCGCTGCATCGACGGCGTTGCCACCGCGCGCCATCATGCGCAGGCCGGCCGTGGCGGCAAGGTGTTGCGAGGAGGCGACGACGTTGGCGGCAAAGACCGGAAGTTTCTTGCTGGCGTAGGGAAAATCGTACGAAAAAGACGGCACCCCAAAAGTCCTTTCTATTTTTTCTTCGATGCCGTGAGGGCCTCGATGCGCGCCACGAAACGCGGCGCCTGCAAAAACTGGCGATGTTCCGCTTCGCCTTTGCCGAACAGCCGGGAGAGGTCGAACACGCCGGAGCCGGCGATCTCCCCCATCCGCCCCGAGAGCGACACGCGCTCGCCGAGCCGCAAGGTTTTTAGCGTCGCGATGGCTGCGTCGGAAAGGCCCGGCGGCGGCGTCTCGCGCGAACGTGTGGAAAAGAGGTCGGCGACCGAGCCGGCGAAGGCCAGCGCCCAGTCGTTGAACGCGTAGAGCGAAACCTGGCGGCCGATATCGACCGTGACGGTGGCCGTCTCGGCATTGCCTTCGATCCTGGTGATGGTGCCGCACCAGTCGGAGAACGCGCCGACCTTTTCGGCCAGCGCCACGCTCTGCTTGGCGGCTTCCTCGACCTGCAGCGGGTTGCTGGAGGCAAGCGCGGGCTTGGCCAGCGCGCGCAGCCCGTCAAGGAAGGCCTTCTGCGCCGGATTGCGCTCCTCGCAGGGCTCGTCGAAGCAGCCGGTGAGGGCGAGGCTTACGCCACCCAGCAGAATGACCTGCATGATGCTGCCCTGATACGACGCGTAGGACGATCACTTTGACTTCATGTTCCGTCATCCCCAGCGAAGCCGCCAGAGAGAGGCGTAGCCGAGAGGAGCTCCTCTTGTCGACGAAGCACCGTGAAAACGCCCTCTCCTACCTGCTCCCCCTAGCGCGCGGAAGAGGATATGGGATGAAGAGATTTAAATGATCACTAAGCCGCCTTGGCCCGGGCCTTGGCGCGCTCTTCCTCCTTGAGTTCCTTCTTGGAGAGCTTGCCGACGGGGGTCTTGGGCAGCTCCGGCCGGATCTCGAGCGCGACCGGCATCTCGTGCTTGCCGATCTTGCCGTCGAGGTGCTTCTTCAGCTCTTCGAAGGTGAGCGAGGTGCCGGGCTTCAGCTTGACGAACACCTTGGGCGCTTCCTGGCGGTAGGGATCGGCAATGCCGATCACGATGCATTCGTCGACCGCGGGATGCTCGTAGACCGCCTCCTCGATCATGCGCGGATAGACGTTGTAGCCCGACGAGATGATCAGGTCCTTGGAACGGTCGACCAGGAACAGCCAGCCGTCGTCGTCCATGTAGCCCATGTCGCCGGTGCGCAGGCCCATCCAGTTGCTGGCAGGATGGCTGAACAGGACCTTGTCGGTCTCCTCCTGCTTCTTCCAGTAACCCTTCATGACCTGCGGGCCGATGATGCAGACCTCGCCGACATGCTCCTTGCCCGCCGGCAACACGCGATCGCCGTTCTCCATGTCACGGATCTCGATGATCGTGCCGACGATCGGCACGCCGCACGAGCCTACCCGGCGCACGCTCTTGTCGACCGGGCAGATCGCACCCGTGGGCGAGGTCTCGGTGAGGCCGTAGCCTTCGATCAGGGTGGCGCCGGTCAGCTTCTCGAAGCTCTGCTGGACCTCGGCCGGCAAGGGGGCGCCGCCCGACATGCAGATCTTGAGCGACTTGAGGTCGAGGCCCTGCGCCTTGGGATGCTTGAGGATCGCCGTGTAGAGGGTCGGCACGCCGGGCAGGAAGGTCGGCTTCTTCTTCGCCAGGTCGTCGACGATCATGTCGATGTCCGGTCGCGGATAGAGGATGAGCTGGTTGCCGTTGCGCACCGCCCCCATCATGATTCCCGACAGCGCGTAGATGTGGAACAGCGGCAGCACGCAGACGATCTTCTCGGTGCCCGGCGTGACATAGGGCGCGGTCCAGGCTTGGCCCTGGGCCATCGCCGCGACGACGCAGCCGTGCGTCAGCATGGCGGCCTTGGGCAGGCCGGTCGTGCCGCCGGTGTATTGCAGCAGCGCCACCTCGTCCCACAGGTTCTCGTTCGCGGGATAGGCCGTGTACTTGCCGTCGTTGGCCAAAAGGTCCTTGAACGACAGGTGCCAGTCGTCGCGCGGCCAGGCCGAGATCTCCTTCTTCTTGGCGATGGGATAGAGCCAGTTCTTGGGCCACGGCAGGTAATCGGCGATCGAGCCGACGATCAGCTTCTTGAGCCGGGTCTTGCCGCGCATCGACGCCATCTTGGGGTAGAGCGCGGCCGCGTCGAGCGTCACCAGGATGTCGGTCTCGGAATTGCCGATCTTGAATTCGAGTTCGCGCGCGGCGTCGAGCGGGCTGTAATTCACCACCCGGCCGCCGGCCTTCAGCACGCCGAAGAAGGCGATCAGGTAGTGCGGCGTGTTGGGCAGGTAGAGCCCGACATTGACGCCGGGCTTGACCCCCAATTTCTGGAACCCCGCCGCCGCCTTGTCCGAGGCTTCCTTGTAGTCGCGGAAGGTCATCACCTTGTCGAGGAAGTCGGTGAAGGGCCGGTCGGCAAACTGTGCGCAGCTTTCCTCGAAGATCTGATGGATGGTCTTCTTCGGAACATCGAGCTCCCACCGCACGCCGGGCGGGTAGCTCTTCTCCCACGGGTAGTGCGCCATTTTTCTGTTCCTCCCTCGCTCGACTATTGAGGGCGGGGGCCAGAGGGTCAAGGCGCCGGGCTCAGAGTGGAGGCGGGAGACGATATTCGTAGGCGTAGACGGTGCGGAAGCCTTGCGCGGCATAGAGCGGCATCGCGGCGTCGTTGGTGGCCACGACCTGCAGATAGGCGAAGCGCGCGCCTTGCGCCCACGCCCAGGCATAAAGGCTCTCGGTGACCTTCCGCGCCAGGCCGCGGCGGCGGGCCTGCGGCATCACCAGCACGTCGAACAGGCCCATATGGTCTCCCTCGACGGCCCCGATCGCCATGGCCATCGGCCGGCCGGCCTCTTCGACGAAGGCGAACCCGGCCGGCGCGGCGATGGCCGCCAGCATGCGCCGCATGGTGTCGCGATGCTCTGGCCTGACCGGGCTGTGAGCGCAGAAGGCCTCGATCCAGGCCGGCGTCGGCTGGGGGTGGACCCGCACCTCCGGGGCCGTGGCGAAGCCGGGATGGAGCGGGCTCACCTGCAGCAGGCTGCGCTCGATGGTGCGGTAACCGCGCTCTGCCAGGAGGGCGGCCATGGCCGGCGGCGCCAAGGGGCTCAGCCGCCACACGGGGGACTGGCCCCGCTCCCTGTAGGGCGTTTCGAGACGCTGGACGGTCGTGGCGTCCGCCACAGCATCACGCCCTAACGCATTGATCGAATTGGCTCTTTTGGTATAGCCACCGGAGAAGCGCAGGCGCCAGCCGGCGAGGTCGCGGCTTTCCAGGGCGGGCCAGCCGCGAAAAGCCAGATCCTCCAGCCGGCGCACCTCAGCAAGATCGATCGACGGTGACATTGTGCATCAATTGTGTTAGATAAAAACCAAGTAATAACAATCGTTTATTTTAACTCCTGCAAGTCCTGCATGAATATCGACCGCCCCTTCGTCGACGTTCGTGTTTGCTGGCAGCCGCCCGGCCTGCGTTCCTCCCACGCGTTCGGTCACCGGCTGCCAGCAATCCTTCTGCTCGCCCTCATGTCATGGGCCCTGGCGGGCTGCGGCAGCAGCGGGCATCGCGGCGGCGCCGGCTATGCCGATCGCCCGCCCTCCGACCGTGTCGCCTACACTGCCTGGCAGGAATGGACCAGGTTCGGCCGTTCGACCGTCGTCTATGGCGGCCAGGCCAACGGCTACATCAATCGCCGTGGCGTCACCGAGCGAAGCGAGCCGCTCGCCAGCAAGATCGGCGATTATTGGGGAAGTTGCGGCCATCCCGACTGGAACGGCCGCACCTCGAGCAAGCCATGGTCGGGTGCATTCGTCGCCTGGGTGATGAGCCGCTCCGGCATTCCCGCCGGCGAGTTCCCGCGCAACGGCCGCCACGGCGGCTACCTCGCGGCCCTCTACGACCATGCGCAGCGGGGCGGTCGCGCCGCCTTCCTGCTGCATGCGCCCAATGAATATGCGCCCAAGGCGGGCGACCTCGTCTGCACCGGCACGGCCGGCCCGACCTGGCGGCACGCCGATTCGCGCACGGCACGGCGGCGCATCGACAGTACCGCCAACCATTGCGACATCGTGAGCGACGTGCGCGGCGGCTACGTGCAGGCGATCGGCGGCAACGTGAAGGACAGCGTGACGATGAGCCTCTATCCCGTCGATTTGCGCGGCAGGCTGGTGCCGTTCGCCGGCAAGACGTGGTTCATGGTGGTCGAGAAGCGCGTTTAGAGCCGTTTGACGGCAAGCGCCGACGCCGCGCCGATCGCCGCGACGGCAAGCAGCAACGCCGGCGCCAGCGACCAGCCGGCCCAGTCGACCCAAAGCGCCAGGACCGGCGGACCCGCCAGCGATCCCACGCTGCCCGCCTGCGCCAGCAAACCGTTGATCGGCCCGATCGCACGCGCATCCCGGGCGATCCGTGGCACCGAGGCAAATGCCGCCGCGGGCACCAGCCCGCCCAGCGCAAACGAAACCGCGAAGCCTGCGACGGCGAGCGGCACAGAGGCTGCCGCGCTCAACGAGAAGGCGGCGATGACGGTCGATGCGATCAGGCCGATCGCCGAAAGGCGGCTTGGCGATACGCCGCGTCGCATCATCCAGCCCGCCCCCAGGCTGCCGGCGATTCCGAAGGCGGTGGCGATGGCGACGACTCGTCCGGCGTCCACAGCGGCAACGCCACGGCGATCGATGAGATAGGTTGGCAGCAGCCCGGCGAGCGCCAGGAAGAGGAGAGCGAAGCAGAAGAACGCGACCGAGAGCGGGGCGGCGGCGCGTAGCGATCCGATCGACACGCCGCGCCGGGCGTGCTCAGGGGTGTCCAGTTGCGGAACGGCCGCGATGGCGACAATGAGTGCGAGCGCCAGCAGGATGACGTCGCCGGCGAAGATCGTGCGCCAGTCGAACCGGCCCGCGAAGCTCGCCGCCACGGTCCCGGCGAGCGCGATCCCCGCCGGCACGAAGGTTCCCCATAACGACAGTGCGAAGGAGTGATGGCGCGGCTCGGCCGTGCCGGCCATCAGCGAGGGACCAGCGACGACCACGAGCAGGTAACCGATGCCGGCCAGCCCGCGCGCAAAGAGCAGGGTGCCGGCATCGTCGGCAGCGGCGCAGAGTGCCGCCGCCGACGCCATGATCAAAATGCCGATGCGAAGGGCACGCGCGTGCCCGATTCTCTCGGACCAGCCGCCCGCCAGCAGGCCGAACACCGCGCCCACCAGCGTGACGATCGACACGGTCATGCCGGCGGTGGCGAGCGACAGGCCGAGATCGCGCTGCAGCGCCGGGACCAGCGGCGGCACGATGCCGAGCTGGCCGGCTGCCAGTACGCCGATCCCGTAGATCAGGAGGATTCGTCGCCAGGATGTCGTCATGCCGACGACCCTAAGGGACGCGCGCGATGTCAGCCGACGAATAAAGTATTCGCTAATGCGCGACCGAAGTCACGAGCCGCGCCAGCGTGCCGTCGCTGAGCGGCAGGCGCTCCCACACCAGGATGCCGGGATCGATGGGCACGATCGGGCTGTCGTTGGCGCCGGTCCAGAAGCTGACTTGGGCCACGCCATCATCGTACCAGCCGAGCTCGCCCAGCCGGCTTTCGGCCGACCGGATCTCGTCGGTGGCGAAGCCCCACAGCGACACGCCGCGCAGCTCGGCGGCGCCGGCGCGCCATTCGGCGTAACGCGCGGGCGAGGCCGCCAGCAGGCGATGCGAGAGATCGCAGATCAGGTGGACGGGAAGGGCCGAACTCTCGACCAGCCGCCGCAGCGCGGAATCGGCCGCCGAATTCGAGCGGCGCCGCCAGCAGGCGCGAGATCTTGCGCGCCGCGAGGTCGGGAAGGCGATGATGGCCGCGTTCCCAGCGCGACAGGGTGGCCTGGGTGACGCCGAACAGCTCGGCCGCGTGGCTTTGCTTGACGTCCCGAAGGCGCCGCCATCGTCGAAGGGCCCTGGCGTATTCATTCATGATCGAAGGTGCGGCATGAGCATCGCCTGATCGGCCTAAGGCTGCCCGCCTTCAGCGGAGCTTTCGAGCAAGATGGCGCGGCGCCAGAACCGCCGCGCCAGGACAAAGTCGACGACCATCAATGCCAGCGCCGCCAACCAATAAATGTCAAAGCCGAATGGCGTCATGGCGACCTGAACGTCAAACATGACCAGGAACACCGGCAGTCCGACACCGACAAGCAGGCCAGCCAGCACCAAACTCCCCGCGGCGGTCTTCAATGCCTTCGCCTGGACGACGGGATCGGTCGGTGGCGCGGTCATGGTTCCTGCATGAACGCCGCGACTCGCTCGGCGATCATGATGGTAGGGGCGTTGGTGTTGCCGCCGACCAGCGTCGGCATCACCGAAGCGTCGACCACGCGCAGCCCTTGCAGCCCGCGCACGCGGCAGCGATGGTCGACCACCGCCATCGGATCGTTGTCCGGCCCCATCTTGCAGCTGCCGACCGGGTGGTAGATCGTCTCGCACTTGGCGCGGATCCATTGCTCGATCTCGGCGTCGGTCTTCACCGCCGCGCCCGGCTGGAACTCGTCGGCCCGATAGGGGTCGAGGCCCGACTGGGCGAAGATCTCGCGACCCATCTTCACGCCCTCGATCAGCGTGTCGAGGTCGCGCCGCTCGGCCAGGTAGTTGGCGTCGATCAGCGGATGCTCCTTGGGATCCGTGCTCTTGAGGCGGATCGTGCCCTTGCTCTCGGGCCGAAGCGTGCAGACGTGCAGGCTGTAGCCGTTCTTCTTCATCTGGGTGCGGCCGTGGTCGACCACCAGCACGGGCAGGAAATGGAGCTGGATGTCGGGCGCGCTGAGGCCGGGTCGGGTGCTGAGAAAGCCGCCGGATTCGGCGATCGGCGAGGTGCCCGGCCCCTTCTTGTCCTTCCAGTAGCGATAGAGCGAGACCAGCTTGTTGGCCGTGTCGTAGGTGTCGCGCGTCTTGCAGAACTGCAGCAGGGCGGCGTCGAGATGGTCCTGCAGGTTGCCGCCGACGCCGGGCAGGTCGTGCAGCGGGCGGATACCGAGCGAGTTCAGGTGGTCGGCCGGGCCGATGCCCGACAGCATCAGGAGCTGCGGCGAGTTGACGGCGCCGCCGGCCAGGATGATCTCGCGGCTGCAACGCGCGACCTCGTCGCGGCCGTCCTTCTGCTTGTAGCGCACGCCCATGGCGCGGTTCTTGTCGAGGATGATGCGCTCCACGACGGCGTTGGCAGACGACGTGGACGTTGTTCCTGTTGCGCTCGACCGCCGGCCGCAGATAGGCGCTGGCGGCGCTCCAGCGCTGCCTGTCCTTCTGCGTCACCTGGTAGTAGCCGACGCCTTCCTGCTCGGCGCCGTTGAAGTCGGGGTTGCGCTTGTGGCCGGCCTGCTCGCAGGCCTTGAGGAACGCCTCGTTCAGCTTGCTGGGGTCGGCCTGCTCGGCGACGTTGAGCGGCCCGTCGACGCCGTGGAAGTCGTCGCCGCCGCGCTCGTTGTGCTCGGCCTTCTTGAAGTAGGGCAGCACGTCGTCGTAGCTCCAGCCCTCGTTGCCGAGCTGGCGCCAATGATCGTAGTCGGAGGCGTTGCCGCGCACGTACAGCATGGCGTTGATCGACGACGAGCCGCCCAGGGTCTTGCCGCGCGGCCAGTACATCCGCCGGTTGTTGCAGTGCTTCTGCGGCGTGGTCTCGTAGCGCCAATTGTAGGGCGTCTTGTCGCCCAGGCTGGCGAACCCGGCCGGCATCCTGAGCATGAAGGAGGAGTCCGGCGGGCCCGCCTCGAGGATCAGGATGCGCAGCGCCATATCTTCGGCCAGCCGGTTGGCGATGGCACAACCGGCCGAGCCGGCGCCGATGATGATGTAGTCGTACGGCCAGGACATTCTCGATCTTCCTACGGCAGTCTGTTCTCGATCACGGTGAAAACGGGTCGGCCGGAAATGGGCGATAAAAACCCGTTGGCGTCCAGTGGAAAGACGCTGCGGCTGACCGAGTCGCCCACATTGCCGCCGATCGCGGCGACGGCGCCGGGCCGCACTTCGACCACGATATCGCAGTGGCCGGCGCCGCGGTTGAGGTTGTCCAGGGTGGTTCCGCTGCCGTCGCGCGAGGCGCAGATCAGGTCGCCGACCTGGGGCGCCCGCTCGTTGGGGCGGCGAGGGATGAAGGCGGCGCCTGGTTGGCGCTCGCGCAGAACCATGCGCTCGACGTAGATCGTGTGCTGCTGGTCGGGGCAGAAGAGGTCGCGCGGCACGCCGGCGCTCTCGATGTCCCACGAGATGAAGGCCGCCGACCACGGCACGTCGTTCGAGCCCGCTGCGCTCGGGATGGCCGACGCTCGCCCAGTAGTCGCGGATGCGCTGCGGTGCGTCGCGCTCCTGGACGCCGAGCTGCTCGGTGCGCGGCGGCGCATCGGCCGAATAGGTGATGACCTGCCGGCCGAAGCGCGCCCATTCGCCGACCGCCAGCAGCACCATCGAGGTCTTGGCGCTGGCGGTCGGCGGCGGCGCTTCGGGTTTCCACGACGAGGCGCGGGCAGGGGCCGAGCGGCGGCAGGCCGGCGGCGCTCTTGACCGCAGGCTGTTGCGCGGGCTTGGGGGCTGGCGCACAGGCGGCGGCCAGCAGAACGAAGAGGACAACGAGGCGACGCATGATGAATTTCTACCAGCGCCCGATGCCGCCGATGATGAGCGTCGGTACGCCCTCGGTGCCGCTGGTCACGCTGAAGACCTGGCTGCCCGGCCGGCGGCCGTCGCGCGGCGGGGAGACCTCGATGCCGGCTGACTTCAGGCGCGCATTCGCCCTGGCGATGTCGGGCGTGCGCCAGCTCAGGCCCCACAGGTGATCGGGCGCGTCCGATACGCCCTTCTTGAGGTCGTGGGCGATCTCGACCACGAGGTCGCCGCAGCGGAAGAACAGGAGACGCGCGCCCCAGTTTGGATTGCTGCGGTCGAGCCGGAGATCGAGCCCCAGCCGCCCGGCATAGAAGGCGATCGCGCGCTCGGGATTGGGCGTGCGCACCACGACGTGATCGAGTGCGCTGATCGCCGCTGCCTCATCGCAATCGGCGAGCGGGCAGGGCGCGGCCTTGTCGCCGCGTTCGATCAGGTCGATCGCCACGCCATGCGTCGCGTCGCGCGACAGCACGAGACGATCCCCTTTGCGCTCGCTCGGTACGGCCCGCCGATCGAGCAGGCGCGCTGCCTTGTCGAGATCGCCTGTCGCGAACACCATCGATGAAAGCCCATCGCCATCCGCGCCGAAGGTCAGCCCGACATTGCCGGTCTGCAGCCGTCCGTCCACCGCGCGCCGTCCGAGCAGTGTTTCGTAAACGGCAATAGAACCGGCGATCGTAAGATGATCGAGCGCTTCGATCACGGCAGACCTCGTCTTGTCATCCTGAGCGCAGCGAAGGATCTCATGACGTGGCAACCTGCGATGAGATCCTTCGCTGCGCTCAGGATGACTGTTTTGTCAGGGCGTCTCATCGGCAGGCCTACCCAATGCGCTTGAGGTCCTTCCTGTACTCGATGCCGCGCTTGACATAGTCCTCGGCGCTCATGCGCATGCGGGCCATGTTGTCCTCGCTTACCTCGCGCACCGCCTTGGCCGGCGAGCCGAAGATCACCGAGCGGTCGGCGAAGCTCTTGTTCTCGATGATGACGGCGCCGGCGCCGACCAGGCAATCCTTGCCGATCACCGAGTTGTTGAGCACCACGGCCTGGATGCCGATCAAGGTGCCGTCGCCGATCGTGCAGCCATGCAGCATCACCTGGTGGCCCACCGTCACGCCCTTGCCGAGCGTGAGCGGCAGCCCGGGGTCGGTGTGCAGGACGCAGTTCTCCTGGATGTTGGTGTCGTCGCCGATCACGACCGGCTCGTTGTCGCCGCGCACGACGGCGCCGGACATGACGGTCACCCGTTCGCCCAGGGTCACCGCCCCGATGATCGTCGCCTCCGGCGCGATGTAGCAGGAGGCGGGGATGACCGGGACGCGGTCGCTGAGTTGATAGATGGCCATTTTGTGCAAACTTCCTCTGTGCTGACTGCTCACCTACACCACTTGCCACGTGTCGTCTTGGCCCGGCGAAGCCGCGCGATCCCGCGGCGGCAAGGCCCGGCTGTATCGCACATCGGAGTGAGGCCCTTTCGCGACCCTGCCATCAAGGCATAGTCTCGCAGCTGAAATCAGTCGGTCTCGAGGGGGAAAACATGAGCGAAGTCGACGGCGCTACCCTGATCGCAAGGAGCCTCAAACAGCAGGGCATCGACCACCTGTTCGGGGTTGTCGGGTTTCCAATCACCGCGATCGCGGCGGCCGCGCAGAAGGAGGGCGTCGCCTACCTCGGCATGCGCAACGAGCAGAGCGCCGCCTACGCCGCGGCAGCCTACGGCTATCTCACCGGCCGTCCCGGCGCGGCCGTCGTCGTAACCGGCCCCGGCGTGGTGCACGGCCTCTCGGGTCTTGCCAATGCCCAGCAGAATTGCTGGCCCATGATCCTGATCGGCGGCGCCTCGGAAACCCATCGCGGCGGCATGGGTGCGTTCCAGGAAGAGCGCCAGGTGCTGATTGCCTCGCCGTTCTGCAAGTTCGCGCACGGCATCGAAAGCGTGCGGCGCATCCCCTACTATGTCGAGATGGCGACCCGGAACGCGATCAACGGTCGCCCCGGCGCCACCTATCTCGACATGCCCGACGACATCATCCAGGGCAAATGCGAGCTCGACAAGATCGCCGAGGCCGAGCGCGTGCCCGAGCCGCCGCGCACGGTGGCCCCGGCGGAGAACGTCGAGGCGGCGCTCAACCTGCTCGAAAAGGCCCAGCGGCCGCTCGTCATCCTCGGCAAGGGCATGGCGTGGTCGCGCGGCGAGGACGAAGTCCGCGCCTTCATCGAGCGCACGCAGGTGCCGTTCGTGCGCTCGCCGATGGGCAAGGGCGTGATGCCGGACGACCATCCGCTGTCGGCCGGCGCGGCGCGCACGCTGGCGCTGCAGCAGGCCGACGTCATCTTCCTGATGGGCGCGCGGCTCAACTGGATCTTCCACTTCGGCCTGCCGCCGCGCTATGCCAAGGACGTCAAGATCATCCAGCTCGACATCTCACCCGAGGAGATCGGCCACAACAAGCCGACGGAAGTGGCACTGGTCGGCGACGGCAAGGCCATCATGGCGCAGGTCAACAAGGCGCTGGCCAACCGCCAGTGGTTCCATCCCAAGGACACGCCGTGGCGCCAGGCGCTGACCAAGAAGGCGGCCGAAAATGCCGCCACGATCAAGCCGCAGGTCGACGACGACAAGGGGCCGGCCGGCTACTACCGGGCCTTGCGCGACGTCGCCGCCTGGATGCCGAAGAACGCGATCCTGAGCGCCGAGGGCGCCGGCACGATGGATATCGGCCTGACGCAATTGCCGAGCTTCAACGCCCGTTCCGTCCTCAACGCCGGCACCTACGGCACGATGGGCGTCGGCCTCGGCCAGGCCATCGCCGCCGCTGTGGCGGATCCCAGCCGGCCGGTCATCCATCTCTCGGGCGATTCGGCGATCGGCTTCTCCGGCATGGAGATGGAGACGCTGGTCCGCTACAACCTGCCGGTGAAGATCGTCGTCCTGAACAATGGCGGCATCGGCCCCGGCATGCCGGAAATCCCGGAAAACCCGATGTTCAACATGAAGCCCAACGCGCTGATCTACGGCGCGCGCTATGACAAGGTGATGGAGGCCTTCGGCGGCAAGGGCCTGTTCGTCAAGGAGCCGAAGGACATACGCAAGGCGCTCGACGAGGCGATGGCCTTCCCCGGCCCCGCCCTGGTCAACATCGTGCTGTCGCAGGGCTCGGCTCGCAAGCCGCAGCAGTTCGCGTGGCATAGCTGATCGAGGGGCACAGCTGATCGAGTGACATCAAGGGGCCGGGCCATCCCCGGCGCGGCCCCCTCTTTGGGAGGGATCGCCATGCAGGATCAGGTAATGCAGCCGGAGATCGCGACCGCGACCCAGCCGGCGCTCAAGGGGATCAAGGTGCTCGACCTCACGCAGTTCGAGGCGGGACCGTCGTGCACCGAGGCGCTGGCCTGGCTCGGGGCCGACGTCGTCAAGGTCGAGGAGCCCAATCGCGGCGAGCCGGGACGATGGGGATCGAGCGATCGCCCCGACGCCGATTCGCACTATTTCATCTACTACAACCTCAACAAGCGCAGCGTGACCTGCAACCTCAAGAGCGAGGAAGGCAAGGCGCTGCTGCGGCGGATGATCGCCAAGGCCGATGTCCTGATCGAGAACATGGCGCCCGGCACCTTCGCCCGCCTGGGCTTCGACTGGCCGCGGCTGAGCGCAATCAATCCGCGACTGATCTTCGCCCAGGTCAAGGGCTTCGCGCCGGAGAGCCCGCACGCGGACTATCTGTCGTTCGACATGATCGCCCAGGCGATGGGCGGCACGATGGGCGTGAACGGCCATCCCGGCCAGCCGCCGGTCCGGCCGGGCCCGACCATCGGCGACACCGGCACCGGCATGCTGTGCGCCATGGGCATCCTCGCCGCGCTCTACCAGCGCATGACGACCGGCCGCGGCCAGCACATCCAGATCGCCATGCGCGATGCGATGCTGAACTACTGCCGCACGCCGATGAGCCGCCAGGCCGGCATGACCGACCAGCTGCCGCGCGGCGGCAACACGGTGCCGGGGACCGCGCCGGGCGGCCTCTACAAGTGCGCGCCGGGCGGGCTCGACGACCTGTGCTACATCTTCGCCTCGCGCGGCAACGAAGAGCATTGGCGCCGCCTGGTGAAGGCGATCGGCCGCGAGGACCTGCTCGACGATCCGCGCATGAAAGACCCCACCACCCGCGGCCAGAACCGCGAGGCCGTGGATGCGGCCATCAATGAATGGACGTCGAAGCGCACCAAGCAGGAGGTGACGCGCATCATCGCCGGCGCCGGCGTTCCCTGTGGCGCCGTGATGACCACGCTCGAGTTGCTGCACGACCCCGACCTGCATGCGCGCGGCATGATGCAGAAGATCGAGCATCCGATACGCGGCACGGTCACCGTGCCGGGTTGGCCGCTCGGATGTCGGACACCAAGGTCGCGCTGAAATGCGCGCCGGCTCTCGGCGCGGATTGCGAGGCGATCTATGGCGAATGGCTCGGCTGCTCGCCCGACGAGGTCAAGGACATGCGGCAGAGCAAGGTGATCTGAGGGCCGCGATCCGGGCGGCGCGGGGGCCGCTGGCGCCGCGCCTTCCGTTTACGTAAAGCGCCATTGACGTTTACGTAAACGTTAACTATGACGCTTGCACGATGACGGTCGCCGCCCCGCCCGCTGCCCCGCCAGCCACGTCTGCCTCGGCCAAGAGCGCCGCAGCGCGCGACACGCAGCGCATCTACAGCATCGCCGAACTGTCGCGCGAGTTCGCGATCACGCCGCGCACCATCCGCTTCTACGAGGACGAAGGCCTGATCAAGCCGCGCCGCCAGGGCCTGACGCGGCTCTACAGCGCCGGCGATCGCACGCGGCTTTCATGGATCCTGCGCGGCAAGCGGCTGGGCTTCTCCCTGGGCGAGATCAAGCAGCTGCTCGACCTCTACCAGGTCGACCGCACCGGCCTGCAGCAGATGCGCGAGCTGCTGCGCCGCAGCCGGCTGCACATCACCGATCTCGAACGCCGGCGCCGCGATCTCGACGCGCACATTGCAGAATTCAAGGAAGTCGAAGCCCAGGTCAGCGCCGAGCTGCGCCATCGCGGGGTCGATCCGGAAAGCGACTGAGTGAGGAGGAAACGATGGCCGTCTACAAGGCGCCGCTGAAGGACATCAACTTCGTGCTGAACGAGGTGCTCGACGTCTCGACGCTCGCCAAGCTGCCGGGCTACCAGGACGCCACGCCCGACACCATCCAGGCCATCCTCGAGGAAGCGGCCAAGCTCTGCGAGAACGTGCTGTTCCCGCTCAATCGCACGGGCGACGAGGAGGGCTGCACCTACGAGAACGGCGTCGTGCGCACGCCCAAGGGTTTCAAGCACGCCTACGACATGTTTCGCGAAGGCGGCTGGACGGCGGTGACCTGCGATCCCGAGTATGGCGGCCAGGGCCTGCCGGCGACGGTGGGCTTCGCGCTGCAGGAGATGTTCACCGCGTCGAACCAGGCCTTCGCCATGTATCCCGGCCTGAGCCACGGCGCCTACGAGGCGCTGTCGCGCCATGGCTCGGATGAGCTCAAGAAGAAGTACCTGCCCAAGCTCGTCGATGGAACCTGGTCGGGCACGATGTGCCTGACCGAGCCCCATTGCGGCACCGATCTCGGCATGCTGCGCACCAAGGCCGAGCCGCAGGCCGACGGCAGCTACTCGATCACCGGCACCAAGATCTTCATTTCGGCGGGCGAACACGATCTTGCCGAGAACATCCTCCATCTCGTGCTGGCGCGCCTGCCGGACGCGCCGGGCGGGACCAAGGGCATCTCGCTGTTCCTGGTGCCGAAGTTCCTTCCGAAGGCGGACGGCACCGTCGGCGAGCGCAACGGCATCCGCTGCGGCGCCATCGAGCACAAGATGGGCATCAAGGCCAACGCGACCTGCGTCATGAACCTCGACGGCGCCAAGGGCTGGCTGGTCGGCGAGTTGAACCGCGGCATGCCGGCGATGTTCGTGATGATGAACGCCGCCCGCCTCGGCGTCGGCATGCAGGGCCTCGGCATCGCCGAGACCTCGTATCAGAGCGCCGTGGCCTATGCGCGCGATCGCCTGCAGGGCCGTTCGCTGACAGGGCCGAAGAACGCTTCGGGCCCGGCCGATCCCATCATCGTGCATCCCGACGTGCGGCGCATGCTGATGATCCAGAAGTCGTTCACCGAGGCTGCCCGCGCGCTGTCGCTGTGGGTCGGCATGCTGATCGACGAGGCGCACAGCCATCCCGACGCCGACAAGCGCGCCGCCGCCGACGATCTCGTCCAGATGCTGACGCCGATCATCAAGGCCTACTTCACCGACATGGGCAGCGAGTGCGCCAACCTCGCGGTGCAGACCTACGGCGGCCACGGCTATATCCGCGAGAACGGCGTCGAGCAGCTCGTGCGCGACGCGCGCATCACCCAGCTCTACGAAGGCACCAACGGCATCCAGGCGCTCGACCTGGTCGGCCGCAAGCTGCCCATGAAGGGCGGCCAGGCGGCGCAACGCCTGCTGGGCGAGATGAGCGCCTTCATTGCCAGCCAACAAGGGCAACGACAAGATGAAGGAGTTCGTCGAGCCCTTGGAGAAGGCGCTCGGCCGCGTCCAGGATGCGGCACTCTTCCTGATGCAGAACGCCATGAAGAACCCCGACGAGGCGGGGGCGGCGGCAACCGACCTTCTGCGCCTGATGGCGCTCACCGCCATGGCCTTCATGTGGAACCGCATCGCCGTCGCCGCCCATAAAGGCCTGGCCAACGGCAGCGACAAGGCCTTCTACGAAGCCAAGCTCGCCACCGCGCGCTTCTACCTGGCGCGCGTGCTGCCGCAGACCACCTCGCTCAACCACCAGATCAAGGCGGGCGCGTCGACGCTGATGGCCCTGCCGGCCGAGGCCTTCTGACGGACGACCCGACCAGCACCCTGTCGGCGCGCGACCTGCTGGCGCTGCAGGCCTTCGAGCTTGCCGCGCGCGCCGGCTCGTTCAAGGCGGCGGCCGAGGCGCTGCACATCACCGCCTCGGCGGTCAGCCATCGCATTGCCGGCCTGGAAAAGATGCTGGGCGAGAGGCTGTTCGAGCGCGGCCCGCGCGGCGTCGTGCTGTCGGCCGCCGGACGTCAGCTTGCCGCCACCACCGGCCGCGCCTTCGGCGATCTTTCCCGCGGGCTGGCGCGTCAGACGGGGGGCAGCCGTCGCCTGCGCGTCTCTTCCGTGCCGATCTTCGCGTCGCACTGGCTGCTGCCCCGACTCGGCCAGTTCCTGAGCGCTCATCCGGAGATAGAGCTTCAGGTCGAGGCGAGCCCGCGCATGGCCGACATGGAGGCGGGCCTGGTCGATGTGGCGCTGCGCTATGGCGAGGGCAACTGGCCCGACGTCTCGGCCGAGAAAGTCATGGATCTTCGCTACGTGCCCGTCGCCGCGCCGGCGCTGGTGCGCCGCCTGAAACTGCGCGCGCCGGCCGACCTGGTGCGCGCGCCGCTGATCCGCGTGTCGCCGTTCGGCACCTCATGGACCGACTGGGCGGCCAGCGTCGGCCTCGATCCGACAGCCTTCGCCGAGCGCCGTGGCGCGCCAAAGGGCGTGCAGGTCGATGGCATGGGCGCCGCGCTGCGCGCCGCCGCGCACGGGCTGGGCGTGGCGCTGGTGTTCGATCCGCTGGTCGACGGCGAGATCAGGTCGGGCGCGCTGGTGCGCGTTGGGCCGGGCGTGCCGACGCGCGGCCAGATCTGGCTCGTCTGCCGGCCGCGCGAGCGCGGGCTGCCGGCGATCCGCGCCTTGCGTCGCTGGCTGCTGCAGGAGCTGGCGTCGGGCTGAATGCCATTCAGGCCGCGCGCCACCGCTTGCGTTTGTCGCGCGTCCCGTCGTCGTCGATAGATCGTGCATGGACCTCACGCTTCCCGCGCGCGACGGCATCGAGCTGGCCGCCTCCCTGTTCGAGCCCGAAATGCCGAACGGCGCTGCCATCCTGCTGAACAGCGGCACCGGCATCCCTCGCCGGTTCTACGGCGCATTCGCCCGTCATCTCGCGATGCGCGGCTTCGCCGTGCTGACTTACGACTATCGCGGCATCGGCGAGTCCGACACGCCGGCCTCGGCGACGGTGGAGCACTGGGGCAGGGTCGATCAGGCCTCGATGATCGACCATCTCGCGCGACTCTGCCGTGGCGCGTCGCTCGGCCTGATCGGCCATTCCTTCGGCGGCCAGGTGCTGGGTTTGGCCGACAACATCTCCCGTATCGACGCCGCGGTGCTGATCTGCAGCCAGAGCGGCCATTGGCGGCATTGGCCGCACGGGCGGCGGCGCCTGCGCATGCTGGCGCTGTGGTGGTTGCTGATTCCCGGCCTGACCGCCGCGACGGGCCGCTTTCCCGGCTCGTGGATCGGCACCGCCGATCTGCCGTCGGGCGTCGCCCGGAGCTGGGCGCGCTGGGGCCGCTCGCCGCATTACGTCTGCGATGCGCTCGGCCGGCCACTCAGGCCACACAACGACGATGTCGTCTTCCCCATCCGCTGGATGAGCTTCAGCGACGATCCGATCGCGCCGTTCGGCGCGGTCGAAGCGCTGCGGCCCTACTATGCCAACGCGCCGGTCGAGCGCTTGCATCTCGCACCGCCAGGATCTGGGCGCGGAGTCGATCGGCCATTTCGGCTTCTTCCGCAAGTCGATGCCACGCGCGCCGTGGGACGATATTGCCACCTGGTTCGAGGAGCGATTGCTGGAATCGCGCGACGGCAGCGGGCAGACTGGGCAGCGATCCGAAACCAAGGAAGCGCCTGGATGCCTGCACCCCACGTCCTCGCCGAGGCCAAAGACGGCATTGGCTGGCTGACGCTCAATCGGCCGGAGTCGCTGAACGCGCTCTCGTTCGAGATGACGGACCTGCTGATCAAGCACAGCGCCGAGTTCGAGAAAGACCCGAAAGTTCGCTGCGTGGTGATCCGCGGCGCCGGCACGCACTTCATGGCGGGCGGTGACGTCAAGGGCTTCCACAAGTCGCTGACGGAGAACAAGGCGCAGCATCTCGCGGGCTTCGAGATGCGCGTGGTCAGGGCGCACCAGATGATCTACCAGATCCGCCGCATGGCGAAGCCGGTGCTGGCCTCGGTGCAGGGCGCGGCGGCCGGCTTCGGCCTGTCGCTGATCCTGAATTGCGACCTCGCGATCGCCTCAGACGATTCGTTCTTCACCTTGGCCTACCGCCATATCGGCCTATCGGCCGACGGCGGCGCGACCTACTTCCTGCCGCGCATCGTGGGCGAGCGGAAGGCGCTCGAGATCGCGCTGCTCGGGGAACGCTTCACCGCGCAGGAAGCCAAGGACAACCATATCCTCAATTGGATCGTGCCCAAGGAGCAGCTCGCCGCCGAGACCGAGAAGATGGCGCGCAAGCTCGCCGATGGGCCAACCTTTGCGCTGGGCGTCGCCAAGCGGCTGATTCGCACCTCGTTCGACAATTCCTGGGACGAGCATTCCAATCGCGAGGCCGAAGGCCTGGCCGCCTGCGCCGCGACCGAGGATCATTTCGAAGGCCTCGGCGCTTTCCTCGAGAAGCGCAAGCCGGCCTTCAAGGGGAGGTAATATCCATGCAAGATCGTCACATCGGCGACGTACGCGTCACCCGCATCGAAGAACAGATGGGGCCGGGCTTTCCAGCCAAGGATTTCTTCCCCGAGTTCGAGGCCGATACCTTTGCGGCCGAAGGGCATTGGCTGGCGCCGAGCTACTACCAGCCCGAGAGCGGGCGGCTGATCGCGTCGATCCATTCCTGGCTGCTGCGCACCGGCACGCACACGATCCTGGTCGATGCCTGCAGCGGCAACCACAAGCCGCGCCCCGGCATGCCGCGCTTCAACATGTTGGACACGAAATACCTCGATCGCCTGCGCGAGGCGGGCGTCCAGCCCGAGGAGATCGACTACGTCATGTGCACCCATCTGCATGTCGACCACGTCGGCTGGAACACGCGGCTGGAGAACGGCAAATGGGTGCCGACCTTTCCCAACGCCAAGTACGTGATGTCGCGCACCGACCATGATCATTGGGCGACGCTGGCGAAGAAGGCGGGCACCGAGCCCTACCAGGTCAACACCTACAACGATTCGGTGCTGCCGATCGTCGAGGCCAAGAAGGCCGAGTTCGTGTCGGGCGAGCACGGCATGTGCGGCTGCCTGACGCTCAAGCCCGCCCCCGGCCATACGCCGGGCCAGATCCGCGTCGATCTCGACTCGCGCGGCAAGCGCGCGATCTTTGCCGGCGACGCGCTGCACAACCCGGTGCAGGTGCCGCTGTGGAAATGGAACAGCTGCTTCTGCGAGGACCGCGACCTCGCCCGCAAGAGCCGGCACACGCTGCTGGCCGACTGCGTCGAGCAGGGTGCCTTGCTGATGCCGGCGCATTTCGCGCCGCCGCACGCCGCCTATGTCAAGGACAAGGGCGACCGCTTCGAGCTCGACTGGGACTGGGACAACGCGCGCGGCCGCTAGAGTGCGCGCACGCCAGTCGTGATATTGTACCTGTCTTGCGTTCCTGACATCCGTTCTGACCAACATGGCCAACCAGTCCACGGTGCCACCCAATGCTCGGCAGCGCTCACGCGCCAGAGGCGGTGTAGCGGCGTCGTTTTCCGAGATAATTTTGGTGATATGGCGCCGAGCCGTTGATCGAATTGGAAGCCGCCATCGCCAACGCGCTTTCGAAGATTTGGGCGCCGACGGGCTCTACTTGCGGGCCCGCGCAGCGGTCCAGGCTGGCGACATCGAAACGGCGGCACAACAGTTCGCCCAGGTCGCCTCCCTGGCACCATCCTTTGCGCCCGCCCTGGAAGCCCATGGTGAGGCCCTCGACAGGATCGGCCAGAGCGAGCTTGCCAGATCCCGGTACGACATCGCGCGAGGGTTGCGGTCGCGCGTGAGGAGGGGCGCGCCGGATCGTTGCTTTGTCCTGCGCAATCGCGGCTCCTTCACGCCCGAGATCGCCGCCTATTCGGCGGTGCTGCGGTCGGTGAAGCAACGGGCACTGCCCCATGTCGCGCGGGGCAACGCCTATCTGGCCAGGGGGCATGCCGAACTGGCCCTTCTGGACTACGGACTCGCGCTCGGCCTGAAACGAGACCTTCCCGAGGTTACCGCGCTCAAAGGCGAGGCCTTGGCCATGCTGGGGCGCTACGAGCAGGCACTCGGCGCTTTCGATACCGCTCTTGCCGGCCGTCCGAAGGATGCCGAGATCTACAGTGGCCGCGCGATCGTGCATCTGGCGCTTGGCCGGCTCGACGCCGCCGACGCCGACTGGCGTCGCCAACTCGAGTTGTTGCCGCCGGAACGGGCATCGGCGCGTGCCTGCGTGCTATTGCGCCTGGCCGACTACGAAGCCGCTCTGACCGAACTGCAGCGGGCTCTCGAAAAGGAGCCGACCGATCCCTATTGGCGGCTCTATCGCCTGACGTCGCTCCACCGGCTCGGCCGACCGGCGGAGCGACCGTGTCTCGATAGCGCGCCTGTCGAGGCCTGGCCCGGCCCCTTGCTCGCTCTACACGCCGGACAACTGTCGGGAGACGATGCCTTGAAGCGGGCCGACAACGAGGGTCGGCGCGCCGAGGCCCTGTTCCAGCTGGGCGTCCTCGCCTACCCGCGCGACCGCGAAGAAGCGCGGCGTCGGTGGACGGAAGTCGTCGACAAGGCTCCTCCAGCCTTGATCGAGCACGCGGCAGCGCGCCATGAATTGACGCATCTCCGCTCTTAGTCGCGTCAGCCGCGTGAGGGTACGATGTTCTCTGTCATCATGTACGGTCGAAACGACAGCCACGGCTACAATCTCCACAAACGAGCGGCGATCAGCTTCAACGCAATCGCCGAGGTGATGTCCGACCCCGACGACGAAATCCTGTTCGTCGACTACAATACGCCAGATGACCATCCGACCTTCCCGGAGGCCATTCACGACACGCTGACCGACAAGGCGAAGAAGGTCATTCGCATACTGCGCGTGCGCCCCCAGCAGCACCTGCATCTGAAGGCGCGCACGCACCTGGTTGCCCTGGAGCCGCAGTCGCGCAACGTGGCGCTCAGGCGCTCCAACCCGCGCAACCGCTGGGTTCTTTACACGAACACCGACATGCTGCTGGTGCCGCGCAACGAAGGCGAGTCTCTCAGCGACATCCTGGCCGGGCTGCCCGATGGCTTCTATGAGACGCCGCGCTTCGAGCTGCCGGAGATGCTGTGGGAGGCTGCCTTCGACCGCCGCGATCCTGCCGGAAATCTGGCGAGATTGCGCGACTGGGCGGTGCGCTTTCGCCTCAATCAGGTTGTCCAGAATTTCATGCCCATGCGCTACGACGCGCTGGGCGACTTCCAGGTCGCGTTGCGCGACGACATGTTCGCCATACACGGCTTCGACGAGGAGATGTTGCTGGGCTGGCACTGCGACTCCAACCTCGCAGCGCGTCTTGCGCTCTATCGCGGCACCGTCGACACGCTGATCGACAAGGTCTTCAGCTATCATTGCGACCATACCCGGGTTGCTGCCGCCAACAACAAGGGCCGGCAGACCAGGATGAACGACCTGAACCGCTTCATCTGGGATGTCACGACACCTTACCTGCCGGCGCAGGCCGACACCTGGGGCTGGCCCGATCTCGACATCGAGGAGATCCGTCTCGACCGCGACACGTCCTATGACCGCTTTTTTGCTGGCGTCGGCGCCGCGATCGAGCCTGCGACGGTGCCCTACGAGACGACCACCCTCGATGGGCGTCGCTCCGACGACCTCACCTACGACCTGCAGCACACCCTGCCATTCGTCTGCGACCAGGTCCTGACCTATCCAAGAGACACGGCCCTGATGTTCGTCGGTACGCGCGCCGAATTCCTCACGCGTTTCCTGACGGCCTGGCGCAGCATGGGCTTTAGCGGCCCGATCCTGGTGCCGCGGGAATGCGCCGGCCTGCCCGTCGATCTGCCCGGCGTTGAAACCGGCCCTTTCCCCGAACTGTTGCGGCGGGCCGGGATGTTCATCTTCGAGTTCGGTCTCGCCACGCAGCGCAGCGACGAGCCGGTGCGAACCGGGCGGCGCCTCACGCCCCTCGACGAGGAGCGTCTCAAGGTCGTCGAAAGGCTGTTCCGTCATGCCGCCTCGGTCGAGGCCGAAACGCGGCCCGAGGGCCAGCGCCTGCCCAGGCGCGTCATCGGCGTCAACGTCATCTACAATTGCTATTGGCCGCTGTTTACCGACTATATTGGCTGCAACATCAACCCGTTCTGCAGCCAGGTGCTGGCCGGCAGTCCGCGCGTCGCCACATCGATGAAGGAAAAGATCGTGCGCCTGCGCGACCGGAGAATCGCTTGATCTTCAGCGGCCGCTCCCCGCGGACGCGGGCCACAAGCGGCTGGCGGCGGCGCTTTGCCGCCGGGTTATGCGTCGGACATTTCGTGTTCTATCCTTCATCGCCATTTCAGTGAGCTGCCGAAGAAGGGGGTCGAGTTCGAGATGACCGGCGCAATATTGACGACTGCGGCGTTCGCCTTCCTGGCTTCGGTCCTGGCGACGATCGGGAACTTCGCCATTTCGCGCGATTTCCCGGATTTTGAACCGGATTGGGAGTCCGATGGCCTCCTGGATTCGGCAATCGTGATCCGTTTCATGCAATACAGGATCATGACCAACCTGTTTTATTATCAATCGCTGATGCTTTGGAGCCTTCTCGGCGTTTTGGTCCTCTACAAGTTGCTGCTCAGCTTCTAGTTGAAATCATCATGTCGGATCGCGTTGAAACGGCCATCCCGGGACGAGAGCCGATCGAACTCGTTGCGTTTTACGAGACGTTTCGCGACTACTACGCTCAATGCGAACTGGAGACGAAGCGATGGTTCGTTGATCATGTCCGGCCGGACTGGTGGATCTTCGATGTCGGCGCCAATATCGGATATTATTCGATCCTGTTTGCGCAGCTTGCCCCGCGTGGTCGCGTGTTCGCGTTCGAACCGACGGCGACGGCGGCCATGCTTCGGACCAATCTCCAGCACCACGACGTCCAAAACGCCGAGGTTCACGAGGTCGCCCTGGGCGCCACTACGGGAGAACGACAGGACAGGATCTATCGTCTGTGGGGGACTGAAGGAGAAGTAAGGACCTATCCTTTCTACAAGCTCGACGATTTCATCGACCAACATCGGATTGAACGGGTCGATTGCATTAAGATCGATGTCGACAGCTTCGACTTCGAAGTCCTCCGCGGAGCGGAGCAAACGCTTCTGAATAAAAATCCTGTCATCGTCGTCGAATTGAACGATGCGCTTGCCAAACGCAACCAAAGCGCCGGTGAGGCGCTCGCGTGGCTTGCCCGACGCGGCTATCGAAGGGCCGTCGTGCTGGATCACGACAACTTCATGTTGCAAAGGGGAGCGGAGGCCGTCCCGGAACCGGATGGCGCTGCAAGCCTGGAACTCGTTTTCCAGCGCCCGCGTCGGCTTGACGAAAAAATGACGGCCGCGGCTGGCACCTTGGTCGGGCCTTCTTTCATCAAGGCCGCGCAGCTGCACAATGGTGCGGCCACGCGCCCGCCGCCCGGAGCAGAAACGAACGGCTCGATCACGGCCCGTCTGGCGCGGGGAATTCGATCGTTCTGGCATCCCGCGTCGCGGGTTCAGTCGGCGCTTCACGACGTGATCGATTTGCCCATCGAGACGACGGCCCTCAGATGGAGCTACGCACTCGCCTTGCAGCTGGATGTGCCGGACCCGAACGGTACGCTGACAATCGAGGTCGGTGTCGAGGTGATCTCCGGCAGGCTGGGGATCGCCCTGTGTGGCGAGGACATATCGCGGTTTTGCGCGCCCGAGCGCATGTTGACGGCGATGGCCGAGCCGCAGCGCGTCGTCATCAAGGCGCAGAGCAGGGATGTCGATTCCCTCATCTTTCGCAACGTCGCCGGGGACGGCACCAGAACGCTGTTCAAGATTGCGAGCCTTGAGGCGCGAAAAGCGTGATGCGTGATGCCTTCGCAGCGATCGGCCGGGCGTTGAGCCTGGTCACATGGAAAGCCCGCTCGCCAGCGCCGCCCGAGCCGCCACCTGCCGATCTTCAATCAGCGGAGCCGCCGGCACCGCCGGAGAACAGCCTGCTTGGCGCCCAAATCCGCATCCTGGGACGCGACCGTGCCCTCACCATCGTCGATGTCGGCGCCCAACACGGCGAGACGACGGAAGAGTATCTCGTGATCTTCCCGTCCTGCCGGGTGATTGCCCTGGAACCGGCGAGCGCCAACCATGCAGCGGCTGAGATCCGTCTGGCGCCGTTCGCCGATCGCGTGGAACTGATCCGCGCCGGGCTCTCCGACTCCGATGGTGTCGCCGATCTCCTCCTGACCTCGCACAGCGGCGCCCACTCCCTGCTCGAGGTCGGGGACATGCGTTACTACGACGAGCCGGTCGCAATTCTCGCGCCGGAACGGATCGAGACAATGACCCTCGATCGGCTGTGTGCCTCGCGCGATATCGGCGCCCTGGACGTTCTGAAGATGGATATCCAGGGCGGCGAGCTCATGGCCTTGCAGGGGGCCGAGGGTCTGCTGCGGCGAAGGGCCATCCGGCTGATCGCCCTTGAGGTGGCGTTCCAGCCGCTCTACCGCCTGCAGCCGACGTTCTGGGACCTTCAGCAATATCTGCAGCGCTTCGGCTACTCCTTTCAGGGCCTCTACGACGTTAAATACCACGCCGCAAATCCGGCCGTGCTGCGCTGGGCCGACGCGATCTTCGTGGCGCCGGGCATGACAACGCTGCCCGAGGAACCGCCGCTTACGCCGGCTGCGGAGTCGGGCCCGGATGTGGCTTGCCAATTAGATAGGTAGCGCACTATGTTTATGCGATGACGGACGCCAAGCACATCGATTTCGGTTTCCGCGTGGCGCGAATCGCCCGGCGTCTGCGCCAGGCAGTTGACGCCGAGTTGCGCGCCTTCGGTCTCACGGAGGCGACGTGGCGGCCGCTGGTCTATGTCCGCCGCCTGGGCGACGGCGTGCGCCAGAAGGAACTGGCCACGGCGCTCTCGATCGAGGGCCCGTCGCTCGTCCGCCTGCTCGACAACCTCGAACGCCGTGGCCTGATCGAGCGGCGCGAGGACGAGACCGACCGCCGTGCGCGCGGCATCTTCCTGACCCGCGCCGGCCGCGATCTTGCCAGGCGTGCGGCCAAGGTGGGCGGCGAGATCCAGGTCCGCCTGCTGGCAAACGTGCCGCCGGCCGAGCTGGAAACCTGCCAGCGCGTGCTGGCTGGAATCGAACGCGAATTGGAGGAACGGCCGGACATCGCAGCGCCGGCCGCTGACTGACGCAACGACGTCGAAGAGGAGGAAACGATGAGCCAGATCGTGGTCAACGAACCCAACCGCTGGCGTCTCGATACGCCCGGCGCCTCCCATTGGCCGCGCAGCGCGCGCCCCGATGCGGCCAGGAAATATTTCATGGTCTCCGCCGACGGCCATGCCAACGAACCGGCTAATCTGTGGGTCGAGCGCATCGACGCGAAATACCGCGAGCGCCTGCCGCGTATCGTCACCGACAAGGACGGCGTGCAGTGGAGGGTGAGCGAAGGCCACCGTCCCGATCGCTTGCGGCTCTCGACCCTCGAAGGCGAAGACATGGCGCGCAACAAGGCCGGCGCCGATCCGCTCGGATCGTCTCGCCGACCATGACCTCGACGGCATCGATGTCGAGCTGATCTTCCCCAACAAGGGCCTCGCCATGTGGGCGACGCCCGATCCGCACTTCGCCATGGCGCAGTGCCGCGTGTGGAACGACTGGGCATGGGAGCAGTTCGGCGCTCATCAGGACCGCATGATTCCGGCCGGCTCCCTCGCCACCGCCGATCTCGAAGGCTCGATCGCCGAGGTGCAGCGCCTGGCCAAGCTCGGCTTCAAGTGCCTGACGCTTCCCTGCAAGCCGATCTGGGGCGCGCATGACAGCGGGCACGTCAATTACAACCTGCCCCATTTCGATCCGCTGTGGGCGGCGATCACGGACGCCGGCCTGCCGATCACCTTCCATGTCTCGACGGGCCGCGACCCACGCGCCGCGCGCGGCAATGGCGGCGCGGTGGTGAACTACGTCTCGCATTCTCTCTCGCCCTCCATCGAGCCGGTCGCCAATCTCTGCGCCTCGGGCGTGCTGGAGCGCTTCCCCAAGCTGCGCTTCGCCACCATCGAAGCCGGCATCGGCTGGGTCCCATGGCTGCTCGGCGCGATGGACGAGGCCTACAAGAAACATCACTTCTGGGTGCGGCCCAAGCTGCAGGGCCTGCCCAGCGACTATTACCGTGCGCATGGCTTCTCCTCCTTCCAGGAGGACAGAGCAGGCCTCGACCTCGCCGAATTGCACGGCCTCGACGGCAACTTCATGTGGGCCAACGACTATCCCCATCACGAAGGCACCTGGCCGCATTCGGCCGAGGCGATCGAACGCACCATGGGCCAGCTCTCGGACGGCGCGCGCGCCAAGGTGCTCGGGCAGAACTGCGCCCGCTTCCTGGGTATCGAGGTCCCGGCGCGCTATCGCACGAACTGACGGAAGCGGACATGGACACTCGTACGCTTCGCGGCAAGGCGGCGATCGCCGGCGTCGGCGAGACGCCCTACTACAAGCACGGCAAGGCGCCGGTCTCGGAATTCAAGCTCGCCCTGCAGGCAATCCTCGCCGCCTGCAAGGATGCCGGCATCGATCCACGCCGGATCGACGGCTTCGCCTCCTATTCCAACGACCGCAACGATCCGTCGCGTCTGGCGGCAGCGCTTGGCCTGCCGGCGCTGCGGTTCTCCAACATGAACTGGGGCGGCGGTGGTGGCGGCGGATCGGCCGCCATGGGCAACGCCGCGGCGGCGGTGGCTTGCGGCATGGCCAACTGCGTCGTGGTCTTTCGCGCCCTGGCCCAGGGCCAGTTCCAGCGCTTTGGCGCCGCGCCGCCGGGCGGTGTCGCCAGCGGCGAAGCCGCCCTCAACGCGCCCTATGGCGTGATGTCGCCTGCGCAACGCTACGCCATGCGCGCGATGCGCTTCCTGCACGAAAACCGCATCGCGCCTTCGGCGCAGCGCGCCATCGCGCTCGCCTCATACCACCACGCCCAGGCCAATCCGCGCGCGGTGATGCATGGCCGGCCGCTCAGCGCCGAGGCCTACGACGCCTCGCGCTGGATCGTCGAACCCTGGCGCCTGTTCGATTGCTGCCAGGAGAACGACGGCGCCGCCGCGCTGATTGTGGTGCCGGCGGAAGAGGCCCGAGATCTACGCCAGCCGCCGGCCTACCTGCTGGGCTCGGCGCAGGGCTCCGAGTACCGCAACGGCGCGCGCGGCCACAACGCGCCGCTCTATGCCACGTCGAGCTTCACCACCGTCGCGCCGCAGCTCTACGACATGGCGGGCGTGACGCCGGCCGACGTCGACGTGGTCCAGAGCTACGAGAACTTTACCGGCGGCGTGCTGATGAGCCTGGTCGAGCACGGCTTCTTCACGGCCGAGCAGGCCAACGACTTCCTCACGCCGGAGAATTTGACGGCGCCCGGCGGCAGGCTGCCGCTCAACACCTCGGGCGGCAACCTGGCGGAGTGTTACATGCACGGCCTCGAGCTGCAGGTCGAAGCGGTACGCCAGTTGCGCGGCCAGTCGACCGCGCAGGTACCCGACGCGGAGGTGTCGATGGTGATTTCCGGACCGATGGTGACGCCGGTCTCGAGCATGATCCTGGGCACGGAGGCTGCGCTGTGAGCTACCTGCCGACTTACTTACCGGCCGGGCTGCCGATCCCGGTGCCGGAGAACGATGGGCTGGACAAGCCGTATTGGGAGGCCGCCCGCAAGGGCGAGTTGCTGGTGCAGCGGTGCAAGGCCTGCGGCACCTTCCAGTGGGGGCCGGAATGGATCTGCCACGAGTGCCTGTCGTTCGACCTGGACTGGCACAAGGTCTCGGGCAAGGGCCGCATCTATAGCTGGGAGCGGCCCTGGCATCCGGTGCATCCGGCGCTGAAGGAGCACGGGCCCTACATCGTCGTCCTGGTCGAGCTGCCCGATGCCGGCAACGTGCGCATGCTGGGCAACCTGCTGGGTGATCCGAAGCAGGACGTCCGGATCGGCGCCGACGTGGAGGCGGTGTTCGAACCTCACGACAAGGAGACGCCGCCCTTCACCCTGGTGCAGTGGAAGCTGGTCTAGCGGCCCTTCCAGTTCGGCCTGCGCTTCTCGGCGAAGGCCTTCGGCCCCTCGACCGTATCCTCGCTGCGCGCCATGGCGACGAAGGCGGGGTAGTGCTGGTTGTGCATCGCCACCTCGAGCGCCGGCACGTCGAGCGAGCGCATCACCACCTGCTTGGTGGCGCGCACCGACATCGGCGAGCAGGCGAGGATCTCATCGGCCCAGCGCCGGGCCTCCTTCATGAGGTCGGCGTGCGGCACCACGGCGGTGACGAAACCAAGCTCGAAGCCCTCCTTGGCCGGAACGCGGCGGCCGGTCAGCATCATGCCCATCGCCTTCTTGAGCGGGATCATGCGCGACAGGCGCTGCATGCCGCCCGCGCCGGCCGCCAGGCCGACCCTGGGCTCGGGCAGCGCGAACGTCGCCTTGTCGGAGGCGATGATGATGTCGCAAGCGAGCGCGATCTCGAAGCCGCCGCCCATGGCGACGCCGTTCACGGCGGCGATCACCGGCTTGTCGAGATCGAAGCGGTTGGCCAACCCGCCGAACCCCTTCAGCGGATGGACCGGCCGCTTGCCCGTCCTGGCCTGCAACTCTGCGTGGTATTTCAGGTCGTTGCCGGCGCAGAAGGCGTTGTCGCCGGCGCCGGTGATGATGGCCACCCATAGCTCGGGATTGGCCTGGAATTCGTCGAAGGCGGCGACCAGTTCCTCGTTCGCCATGGGATGGCACGCATTGTAAACCTCTGGCCGGTTGATGGTGACCGTCATCAGACGGCCGTCGACCTCGACTTTGCTGTATTGGCCCATGGCGTTCCCCCTCTCGAGTGATGAATGAGGGTTTACCGCAACTGACGCCGATACAAAATGCCGCCGGGTCTCTCCCGCCTTAAAATGGCCATTGGAGAGATGTGAATGGGCTAAGAAGCACAAAGCAATCGAGTCGCAATGCGTTTTTCAAAAGGACTGATGTAGTGGATTGGCCGCCTGGGCCGCGTTGATGGGGGGTGCACTGTGCTTCGCCCCCTGCCTTAGTTGGGCGGCAGGGTTCAACCAGAATCTCGGGATCTGGCAGGACGGTGCTGGTGGGGCGAAGAATTTTGCGCCGGCGGAGACCCCACTGGTTGTGGTCGACCCGGTCGGCGCCTTGCCGCCGGTGATCAAGCCGCCGCGGGTTCGGACCTCGACCAATGTTAAGGCTCCGCTGGCTCCGCCGGCCGGCCCGTCGAACATCGATATCATCAACAAGATGCTGACCCCTGGGGCATCGGACCCCGATGTGCCGCTGCCTCATCCCGACCTTGCCGACAGCGCGGGCGAGCCGGCGCCGGCAAATGGACCGGCAAACAGCCCGCGGATATTTGGCCGCAGCGAGCAGGGGGCGGGGTATTTGGGCTGCGGATCCCCATTCCGGCCGACCGGCATGCGTCTGGCTCGAATACAAGATAATACCAGATGTAGTATTGATCGGCTGGGGCCAGGCGCGGGCTCGGAGACGCGCTGAAAACAGCACTGTTGCGTTCTGGTCACAGGTTGCCATGGAGTCGCCTCGCCTTGGCCGCTTTCCTTGCACGTCACTAGGCGTGGTGTGTATATTCCGCTTCGGAGTTGGTGATTGACCCAGCCCCGCCAACGCTCGTCAGGTTTTGCAAATAAGCGAGGGGAAGAACTCATGAAGAAGGCTTTGTTGGCCGCCGCTGCGTTTGTTGCGCTGCCGGTCATGGCTCAGGCGCAGTCACCGTCGCCGGGCGTGTATATCGGTGCGGAAGGCGGTATGAACTGGCTTCTGAACTTCAACGCCAGCCCCAACAACCCGGCGCTGCCGGCGGTGATCAGCGTGACGCCGCAGACTCGGCTGGGCGGCCGGCGGCGTGATCGGCTACGACTTTGTCGGCCCGCGCGTCGAGCTGGAAGGCGTCTACCGCAACAACCACGACCAACGTCGGCATTCCGGGCACGGCGCTGAACAACCAGGTCGGCCAGCTCGGGATCATGGCGAACCTGCTGTACGACTTCATGCCCGCCTCGGTGATCACGCCGTACATCGGCGCCGGCGCCGGTCTTGGCCTGGTCGACAGCAATCAGTCGCTGGGCAGCACGGTGTTTGCCTACCAGGGCATCGTCGGCCTGGGCTGGAACGTCGACACGAACTTCCGCGTCAACCTGGACGGCCGCTACTACGGCACGTCGAACCCGTCGATCAACGGCGCGAACTGGACCAACAACAACTTCAGCGTGATGCTCGGGCTGCAGTTGAAGTTCGGCGCCGCGCCGCCGCCGCCGCCGCCGCCGGCGCCGATGGTTGCGCCGCCGTCGTTCATGGTGTTCTTCGATTGGGACCGCTCGAACCTGTCGGCGCAGGCCCTGAACACGATCAAGCAGGCGGCCGACGCCTACAAGACGAAGGGCAACGCCCGCATCACGGCGACCGGCCACACCGACACGTCGGGCCCGGAAGCCTACAACATGGCGCTGTCGCTGCGCCGCGCCAACGCGGTCAAGGACGCTCTGGTCCGCGACGGCGTGCCGGCGACGGCGATCACGGTGATCGGTCGTGGCGAGGCTGGCCTGCTGGTCCAGACCGCCGACGGCGTCCGCGAGCCGCAGAACCGCCGCGTCGAGATCGTCATCCAGTAGACGATCCGAAGCGTAAGTCTTCAAGGGACGGCCGGGCTCAGCCCGGCCGTTTCCTTTTGGGCCATTTCCCCTATTTGGCCATGTTTCAGCCATGCGCTTTTCCGGTTGGCGGGGGCCGGACCGGTCTCTATATCCGGGCGCAGGAGAACCAATTCATGTCGCAAGTCTTGATGCCCAAGGCGACCGCCGTCTGGCTGGTCGAAAACTCGACCCTGACATTCGATCAGATCTCGGCCTTCACCGGCCTGCATCCGCTCGAAGTCCAGGCGATTGCCGACGGCGAAGTGGCCGGCGGCATGACGGGCTACGATCCGACGACCAACGGCCAGCTCACCAAGGACGAGATCAAACGCTGCGAGGCAGACCCCGTTGCGCAGCTGAAGCTCAGCCCGCGCGACGTACCCGAGCCGGTGGCGCGTTCCAAGGGCCCGCGCTACACCCCGGTCGCCAAGCGCCAGGACCGCCCCGATGCCATCGCCTGGCTGCTCAAGGTCCATCCCGAGCTGCAGGATTCGCAGGTCGCCAAGCTCGTCGGCTCGACCAAGAGCACCGTCCAGTCGGTGCGCGATCGCACCCACTGGAACATGCAGAACGTCCGGCCGCGCGATCCGGTGACGCTGGGCCTGTGCTCGCTCAAGGACCTCAACGACGCCGTCGACAAGGCGCGCCGCAAGGCCGCCCGCGAGGACGCCGCCAAGAAGAAGGCGGCGGCCAAGGCCGGCGCGACGGTGGAAGAAGCGACGAAGACGCCTGACGCCGATCCGGCCGAGGCCGACCAACCCGAGGTTGAGACGCCGCACAACTAAGCCCGGGGCGTGCCCCCGGGGCATCCCGTCAGACGGTCAGCATCACCTTGCCGACATGGTCGGCGCGCTCCAGCTCGGCGTGCGCCGCCGCTGCTTCGCGGAGCGGGAAGGTCTTGTAGATGATCGGCTTGATCGTGCCGGCCTCGAGCAAGGGCCACACCTTCTCCTTGAGCCCGTGCGCCATGCGTCCCTTGCTTTCAACGCTCTGCGGACGCAGCGTCGAGCCAGTGAGGGTTAGTCGGTTCACCATGATCAGGCCGGCGCTGATGGTCGCCACCGCACCGAGTTGCACCGCAATGATGACGCAGCGGCCGTCGGGCCTCAGGAGCTGCAGGTTCTTCGGCAGGTAGTCGCCCGCCACCATATCGAGCACGACATCGACTCCGCCCGACAGTTTTTTCACCTCGGCCGCCCAGTCGTTGTCCTTATAGAGGATGGCATGGTCTGCACCGAGCGCCCGGACGGCCTTGGCCTTCGCCTCCGTGCGCACGGTGGTGAACACGGTGGCCCCGAACGCCTTGGCGAGCTGGATCGCCGTCGTGCCGATGCCGCTGGCGCCGCCATGGATCAGCACGCTTTCGCCGGCCTTGAGCTGGCCGCGCTCGAAGAGGTTGTGCCACACCGTGAAGTAGTTCTCCGGCAGCGCCGCGGCATGCAGCATGTCGAAGCCCTTCGGTATCGGAAGGCACTGCGGCGCCGGCACCGTGCAGTACTCGGCATAGGAGCCACCGGGTGCGAGCGCGCAGATCGTCTCGCCCACCTTCCATCCCGTTACGCCGGCGCCCAGCGCCGCGACCGTACCGGCCGCCTCGAGGCCCGGCAGGTCCGACGCGCCTGGCGGCGGCGGATAGAGGCCGGCGCGCTGGGCGATGTCGGGACGGTTGACGCCCGTGGCCGCGACCTTGATCAGGACCTCGCCGTTCCTGGGCTGCGGCACCGGCCGGGTCGTCGGCACCAGCGCCTCGGGCCCGCCCGGCTTCTTGATCTCGACACAGGTCATCGTTGCGGGAAGTGGCGCTCATGGTCGGCCTTTCGGAGCGGTGGGAGCAATGCTAGGTGTCCCTTAGCCGCTTCCGTGGAGCCGCGCCATGGCCTTCGACCTCGACGATCTCGATCCCCGCCAAAAGAAATCGCAGCTCAAGAATCTCGATGCCATGAACATCGAGGACCTCAAGGAGTACATCGCCGTGTTGAAGGCCGAGATCGTCCGGGTCGAGGAAAAACTCAAGGCGAAGCAGAGTCACGCGACTGCGGCTGCATCGCTGTTCAAGAAGTGAGTCTCGATGTCGCTTGAAGGCAAAGTCGCCCTGGTCACCGGGTCGACCAGCGGGATCGGTCTCGCCATCGCCCAAGCCTTTGCCGGCGAGGGCTGCAGCGTCATGCTGAACGGGTTGGGCGACACTGGGGCGATCCATCGCCTGCGCGACGACCTGGCCGCGAAAACCGGCGTCGCGGTCGCCTATCACGCCGCCGACATGAGCAAGCCCGCCGAGATCGCCGACCTCGTGGCCGAGACCAGGGCAACGCTGGGCGGGATCGATATCCTGGTGAACAATGCCGGCATCCAGCACGTGGCCAGGGTCGAGAATTTTCCGCCCGACAGATGGGACGCCATCATCGCCATCAATCTCAGTGCGTCGTTCCACACCATCCGGGCTGCGCTGCCGGCAATGAAGCAGAAGGGCTGGGGCCGCATCATCAACATCGCCAGCACGCACGGCCTGGTGGCGTCGAGCCACAAGATCGCCTATGTCGCGGCCAAGCACGGCCTCGTCGGGCCTCACCAAGGTCATGGGCATCGAATGCGCCGACACCGGCGTCACCTGCAATGCGATCTGCCCCGGCTTCGTGTTGACGCCGCTGGCGCGGGCCCAGATCGAGGTGAAGGCGAAGGCCGACAAGATCGGCGTCGATGAGGCGAGTCGGCTGCTGATCGCCGAGAAGCAGCCGCAGGTCCAATTCACCAAGCCGGAACAGATCGCCGGCCTTGCCGTGTTCCTGGCCTCCGATACCGCCTCCAACATGCAGGGCACCGCCCTGGTGTCCGACGGCGGCTGGACCGCACAGTAGGGGAAATGCCGTGGCCGACGCCAAGTTCCTCAAGCCCGACACGCTGGCCCTGCATGCCGGCCAGCACCCGGATCCCGTCACCGGCGCGCGGGCGGTGCCGATCTACCAGACGACGTCCTTCGTGTTTCGCGACGTCGACCATGCCGCCAGCCTGTTCAACCTCGAGGTCGGCGGCCACATCTACAGCCGCATCTCCAATCCGACCGTCGCGGTGTTCGAGGAGCGCGTGGCGGCGCTGGAGGAGGGCTCCGGCGCGCTGGGCGTGGCGAGCGGCCAGGCGGCGCTGCACATCGCCATCGCCACCCTGATGGGCGCGGGCGGCCATATCGTGGCCTCGACCTCGCTCTACGGCGGCACGCGCAACATGCTGGGCCTCACCCTGCCGCGCTTCGGCATCGAGACGACCTTCGTCAATCCGCGCGACCATGACGGCTTCCGCAAGGCCATCACGCCCGCGACGCGGCTGGTGTTGGGCGAGACCATCGGCAATCCCGGCGGCGAGGTGCTGGACATCCCGACCATCGCCGCCATCGCCCATGAGGCCAAGGTTCCGCTGATGATCGACAATACCTTTGCCTCGCCGGTGCTCTGCCGGCCGCTGACCCTGGGTGCCGACATCGTGTTCCATTCGGCCACCAAGTTCATCGGCGGCCACGGCGTGGCGATCGGCGGCGTGATCGTCGAATTGCGGCCGCTTCGATTGGGAGGGCTCGGGCAAGTTCCCGACCCTGACCGAGCCCTATGCCGGCTATCACGGCATCGACTTCGCCGAGGAGTTCGGCCCGCACGCCTTCGTCATGCGCGCCCGCACCGAGGGCGTGCGCGATTTCGGCGCCTGCATGGCGCCGCAGACGGCGTTCTACCTGCTGCAGGGGCTCGAGACCCTGCCGCTGCGCATGGCGCGCCACGTCGAGAATGCGCGCAAGGTCATCGCCTTCCTCAAGGCCAATCCGGCCGTCGAGCGCATCGCCTCGCCCGAGCTGCCCGACCATCCCGACCATGCGCTGGCGCAGAAGCTGCTGCCCAAGGGCTGCGGCTCGATCTTCAGCTTCGACATCAAAGGCGGCCGCGAGGCCGGCCGGCGCTTCATCGAGCGGCTGAAGCTCTTCTCGCATCTGGCCAATGTCGGCGACGCCAAGTCGCTGGTCATCCATCCGGCCTCGACCACGCATGCCCAGCTCGACGCGGCGGCGCTCAAGGCAGGCGGGCATCGGCGAAGGCATGATCCGCCTTTCGGTCGGCCTGGAGGATCCCGACGACCTTTTCGACGATCTGGGACAGGCGCTGCGCGCCGCCGCAGAAGGGCTGACCATGAAGCTAACCGTCAACGGCCGCGCCGTCTTCGCGACGACCGGCGGCGCCGACTTCGACCCTGCCAAACCGGCCGTCGTGTTCCTCCATGGCGCCGGCTTCGACCGCACGGCGTGGCGGCTGCAGACACGCTGGTTCGCCCATCACGGCCGAGCGTGCTGGCGATCGATTTTCCCGCCCATGGCTGGTCCGAGGGACCGGCGCTCGCGAGCATCGCGGCCATGGCCGACTGGACCGCTGCGCTGATCGAGGCCGCCGGGCTGAAGAACGCCGCCCTGGTCGGCCATTCGATGGGCGCCCTGGTGGCGATCGAGACCGCCGCGCGCTATCCCGACAAGGTACGCGCGCTCGGCCTGTGCGGCGTGGCGGCCGAGATGCCGGTCCATCCCGAGATGCTCGAATCAGCCAAGGCCAATACGCTGAAAGTCCAGGAGCTGATGACCTTCTGGGGCATGGGCAATGCGCTGCACAAGGGCGGCATGGTTTCGCCCGGCCTGTGGCTGCGGCGCGAATTGCTGGCCGTCCTGTCGGGCAACGAACCCGGCGTCATCCATGCCGATCTTGCCGCCTGCAACGCCTACAAGGATGCGCTCGCGCGTGCCGCCGCCGTCAAGTGCCCGACCGTGCTGGTGCTGGGCGATGGCGATCTCATGACCCCGGCCGCCAAGGCCAGGCCGCTGGCGGCCGCCATCGCCGGCGCACGCACGGTGGTGATCCCCAACAGCGGGCACTTCATGATCGTCGAACGGCCCGACGAGACACTGGAGGCGTTGAAGGCCGGTGTCTGATCGAGTCGCCCTCGTCACCGGCTCGACCTCGGGCATCGGGGCCGCCATCGCACGGCGTCTCGCCCGCGAGGGCTATAAAGTGGCGCTGCATGGCCGGCGTTCGGCCGACGCCGGCCATGCCATGGCGGCCGAATTGCCGGGCGCGAGCTACCACCAGGCCGATTTGGCCGACGTGGCAAATGCCGGCGGGCTGGTACGCGCCGTGCTCGCCCATCATGGACGGCTCGACGTCCTGGTGAACAACGCCGGCGAGGCCGCGCGTTTTCCCCATGCCGACCTCAAGGCGGCGACGCCGGAGATATGGCGCCGTATGATGGACGTGAACCTTATCGCGCCCTGGATGCTGATCGCCGAGGCCGAGACCGCTCTTCGGAACTCGGCGGCGCAGGGCAGGCCCGCCTCCATCGTCAATATCGGGACCCATGCCGCGGTGCGGCCCAAGGGCGCGTCGATCCCCTATGCCGCCGCCAAGGCTGCCCTGCACCACACCACACGCCTGCTGGCGCTGACCCTGGGCCCCGCCATCAGGGTCAATTGCGTGGCGCCTGGCCTTGTCGACACGCCCCTGAGCGCGGGCTGGGAGGCGGCCTATGAGCTCTGGAATACCAAGTCGCCGATGAGGCGGGCCGCCCGGCCCGAAGATATTGCCGATCTGGTGGCCGCGCTCTGCGCCAACGACTACGTTACGGGCGAGATCGTCATCGCCGATGGTGGGCTGAACCTCACCTAGCCAGACATGGAGGAAACCATGAACGTCCAGACCCTGCCGCCAGGCTACAAGACCGCGCCGTGGACGCCGCCGGAGAAGATCACCGGCGCCATGCTGGCCGAAGCCGGCGGCAAGCTGATCGAGCTTCTGCGCATCCGTACCCAGCCAATCGGCATGCGGCTGTTCGAAGACCCTGCGGATATGGACAAGATCCAGGGCGTGCGCAAGCCGACCGACGGCATGAAGTTCACCATGTGCCAGATGGTGACGCAGTCGCGCTGGTACGGCTTCACCCTGGGCATCACCGTCGACAATACGCGGGGCGGCAATTGCGGCGGCGTGGTCGGGCTCAATCATCCCGGCGAGGGCTTCCTGTCGGGCGATCACATGAACGGCGTATGGTTCGGCAACAAGGAAGCCTCGGCCGCGCACCAGGCGCAGATGCCGCGGGTGCCCGACGGCAAGTACAACGGTCTGGTCGTCTCGCCATTGCGCTCGGCCCGCCTCGATCCGCCGGACATCTGCCTGTTCTACGGCACGCCCGGCCAGATGATCTATTTCATCAACGGCCTGCAGTTCCACCGCTACCGACGCTACGACTTCACCTGCACCGGCGAGAGCGCCTGTGCCGATTCGTGGGGCAGGGCGTTGGCCACGCGCCAGACCTCGCTGTCGCTGCCTTGCTATGCCGAGCGGCGCTACGGCGGCGTGGCCGACGACGAGCTCTTGATGGCCTGCCCGCCGGACGAGTTCCTGCGCGCTATCGAGGGCATGGGCCATCTCGGCAAGAACGGCCTGCGCTATCCCTTCCCGCCTTATGGCGCGGCGATGGATCCTGCTTTCGGCATGGCCAAGAGCTACGGCTGATGCTCTATGTCGTGGCCCTGCCGGTGCTGGCGGAGGCCGACGACACCGCCCTGCGCCGCCTCAGGGCGCAGTACCATCCCGGCGAGGCCGAGCTGATCGGCCCGCACTTCACCCTGGTGTTCGGCGCGGCAGCGACGGAAGAAGCCCGCCTGCGCGGCGTCCTCGACAGCCTCTCCGGCCGGCGCCCTTTCTGGTTCGTGCTGGATCGCCTGGCGCGCCACGACCTCACGCCGCCCTCGCGCGCAGCCTATCTCTATGCCGTCCCTGCCGACGGCAGCGTTGAATTCGCGGAACTCCACGACGCGTTCAATCAACGGCCTGGCAGTGAGCCGTTCGAGCCGCACATCACGGTCGGGCTGTTCGAGCGCGCAGCCGAGGCCGAGCAGGTCGCGCGTATCGTCGAACGCCAGCACCTGCCCATGCATGGCCGGGTCGAGGAGCTGGCGCTGCTGCGCCGCGACGGCGACTGTCTCGAAACGCTGGCGAGCCTGCGCCTCTAGAGCAGATTCCGATTAGGTTGACTATAACCTGAGTTACGGAAGTAGTTTGCGCATTCGCTTGGTTTGAATTGAGTTAGGAGCTCGCCGACGGCGTGCCACAAGGCGTCGAGAGATCGGGCAGCAGCTTTGCGGAGCAAGGCCTTGAGCTTGGCGAAGAGCTGCTCGATTGGATTGAGATCGGGACTGTAGGGCGGCAGGTAGAGGAGTGTTGCGCCGGCCCGTTCGATGGCGGCGCGCACCGGGCCACCCTTGTGGGAGCCGAGATTGTCCATGATGACGACGTCGCCGGCCACCAAGGTCGGGACGAGGAACTGCTCGACGTAGGCCTGGAACGTCAGCCCGTTGATCGGGCCGTCGATCACGCAGGGAGCAGTGACGGCGTCGCAGCGCAGGGCGGCCAGGAAGGTGCTGGTTTGCCAATGGCCGTGCGGCACGGCGCCGATCGCTCGCTGGCCGAGCGGCGCACGACCATAGGTCCGTGCCATGTTGGTCTTGATCCAGGTCTCGTCGATGAAGACCAGGCGATGAGGGTTCAGTCGCGGCTGGTCCTCGCGCCACGCCGTGCGCGCAGCGGCGACATCCGGGCGATCCTGCTCGGCGGCATGGAGTGTCTTTTTTTGAGCGTCAGTCCCAACGCCTCCAGATAGCGATGGATCGAGGTCCGGCCCACCACCACACCAGCGGCCGCCAACCGATCGCGCAGTTCTTCGAGCGTCAGGTCGGACTGGGCCGCCACCAGATCGCGCACCAGCTTCTCATGTCGGGCCAGCGCAAACGGCTTGTGGCCGCCCATCGCCCCGGGCTCAACGCTGCCACTGTGCTTCCAACGCCTTACCAGCTTGATCGCACAGCTCTCGCTCACCGCGAACCGGCTGGCGGCCGCTCGCCGGGATAGGCCGCCTTCAACTGCCGCGACTATCCGTTCTCGTAAATCCAGGGAAAGTGGTCGTGCCATCCAGGCTGGCCTCCTCCGTCCAGCCCTAAGCTTGAATCACATCTCAAGCTCAAACGGAATCCCCTCCCGAGTCCTTCAGAACGGAAAACGCTCTAGCGCCAGAGCGGCGGCAGCGGCGGCAGGCGGACGTTGCCCGGCCGCGCCACGATGCCGAACCGCGCCAGCGTCTCGCGCACCTCACGTGGCGCGCGTAGCGTCGGGCCGGTGGTGTCGAGCCCGGCCAGCCGCAGGACGCGCTCCAGCACTTTCTGCCAACGGTCCGATTCGGGCGGGAAGCGGCGGATCTCGATCTGCCGCGATTTGTCGATTCCGGCCTTTGCCTTGGCGATGTTGAGCGCCAGCTGCAGACCGCCCAATTCATCGATCAGGCCCGCTTTCTTGGCGTCGGCGCCGGAGAAGACGCGGCCGCGCGCCGCCGCATCGAGCTTCGCGCCCTCGAGCTTGCGGGCCTCGCCGACCTGACGCGTAAACTCGGCGTAGACCGTGTCGAGCTCTCGCGAGACCGCGGCCCGTTGGGCGGCGGTCGGCGCCTGGTAGGTCGAGTACATGCCGGCATTGGCGCCGACCGCCAGCCGCTCGACCTTGATGCCGAGCGAGCCCAGAAGCTCCGATGCCACCGGCCAGATGCTGAATACGCCGATCGAGGCGGTGATGGTCGTGGGTTGGGCCACGATCACGTCGCCGCGCACGGCGGCAAGATATCCACCCGATGCCGCCACGTCGCCCATTGAGACGATCACCGGCTTGCCGGCCGAACGAGCCCGGCCCACGGCGTCAGCTATGGCGTCTGCCGCGGGATAGGTGCCGCCAGGGGAATCGATGCGCAGCACGATGGCGCGCACCTCCGTGCTTCGGGCGGCCTGGTCCAGCGCGTCGACCACGTCCTCGGCCGTTGTACCGACCTCGTCGTCCAGCAGCCCCCCGCCGCCAGATCCTGAGGTGATCGCGCCGGTGATCCGCACCAGGGCCACGACCTCGCCGTGCGGCTTGGGCCGCGCGTCATCGGCGGCGTAGTCCGACAGGGAGACGAGGTCGCGGCTCTTGCCGGCGCGCGTCCATACTTCATCCAGCGCATCGCTGCGGTAGCCTACGCGGTCGACCAGGCCTTCCCCGCGCGCCCGTTCCGAATCGAACGGCGCCGCATCGATCAGCTCGCGCAATTTCGCCGGCTCGAGGCGGCGCTCGGGGGCCACCTCGCTCACGAACTGCCCGTAAAGGCTTTCGAGAAGCTGCTGCAGGTTCTCGCGTGCGGGGCGGGTATAGCCCGTCTCGAGGAATGTGTCGGGCGCGCTCTTGTATTCGTAGCGCTTGCCGCCTTCGACCTTGACGCCGAGCTTGTCGAGTCCGTTTTTGATGAACGGCGTCTCGACGGCGATTCCGGCCACCGCGAAGCCACCGCTCGGCTGCAGCCAGATCTGCTCCAGCGCCGAGGCCAGGTAGTAGTCGGCGAAGTGCGAGCCGCCGCTGCCCAGCGACTCGGCAAAGCCCACCGCGAACTTGCCCTTGCCGCGGAAACGGGCGATCGCCTGACGCAGCTCCTGCACGCGACCGAGTCCCGCCGATTCGTCGCCGATATCGACGAACAGGCCGACCACTCGGGGATCGTCGGCGGCCTGCCACAGGAGCTGGACCGTGTCGACGATGTCGCGCGAGCCACGCAACAGCCCGCCTCGCAGCAGGCTGGAGGACGCCGACTTGGGCGGCACGTCACGCAGGTCGACCGACAGCACGATGGATTGCGGCAGTGGCTTGCTTGAGAAAGGCCCCGAGGCGACGAAGGCGGCGACGCCGCCGATCGCGATCAGGGTGAGGGTGCCCACGGTCGCGAGCAGGCCAACGATAAATCGCCTCATGGCGAGTCTCCGTTCAGCTTTTACGATTTGACCAGATTCGGCCGGAATGCCTTCACGGCGTCAAGCATTGCCGACGACGAAGTGTCGAGCCCGTTGTCGCGCACCAGCACGGCCGTCGGGATGCCCCGGACAGGCCGCAGGCCGTCATCGAGGTTCCACATCGACAGGCGAAGGTTGGCGTCGATAAACGCCTGGGGGGAAACGCCGACCTCGAGCTGCTGACGAAACCCCAGCCGGCGCAGCCGTACCCACTGAATGTCGTCCCAGGCGAGATGGCGATTGCGGCCGAAGCCAAGCGCGATGCCTTGGCGGTCGATGACGACCTGGGCTTGGCGGTCGATCGACCGGCTGACGCCAACGTACACGTAGTAGCTCATCGCCAGTGCGAGCATGCCGAACAGCACGAAGCGCGAGTTGTTCAGCGAGACCGTCGGCGCGTTGGCCGAACTGGTGGCAAAATGCACGATTGCTGCGACGACCATGGCGAGCGACGCCACTGCCATGCTGATGTTGTGCAGCGTCCCGTAGCGGGCCTCCACGGGCTTGGAGATGGCCACTCGTCCGCGCTCAGCCGCACTGCGCGCGGTGGCGCAGAAGGTGGTCGGCCAGCACGCAAGCCACCATCGCCTCAGCCACCGGCGTGGCGCGGATGCCGACGCAAGGGTCGTGGCGGCCCTTGGTACGCAGTTCGACCTCCTTGCCGAAGCGGTCGATGCTGCGCACGGGCGCCAGGATGGAACTGGTGGGTTTCACGACCAGCCGGCAGACGATATCCTGGCCGGTCGATATGCCGCCCAGGACGCCGCCGGCATGGTTGGCGAGGAAGACGGGTTGGCCGTCCTCGATGCGCATTTCGTCGGCGTTGTCCTCGCCGCTCATGGCGGCAGTGGCGAAGCCATCGCCGATCTCCACGCCTTTCACCGCGTTGATGCTCATCAGCGCCTTGGCGAGGTCGGCATCGAGCTTGTCGTAGACTGGATCGCCGAGCCCGATGGGAGCGCCAGAGGCCACGACCTCGATCACTGCGCCGACCGAGCTTCCTCGCTTGCGCACGTCGTCGAGATAGCCTTCCCAGCCTTGGCCGGCCTGGCGATCGGGACACCAGAAGGGGTTGTCGGCGGTCGCGGCCCAGTCCCATTTGGAGCGGTCGATCTTCTGCGTTCCGAGCTGGATGACGGCGCCGCGGATGGTGACGCTATCGCCCAGGATTTTGCGGGCGATGGCGCCGGCTGCGACGCGGACCGCGGTCTCGCGCGCCGACTGGCGGCCGCCGCCGCGATAATCGCGCACGCCGTATTTCTTGAAATAGGTGTAGTCGGCGTGGGAGGGACGAAACTTGTCCTTGATCTCGGAATAGTCGCGCGAGCGCTGGTCGACATTGTCGATGTGCAAGCGCGATCGGCGTGCCGGTAGTGACGCCCTCGAACACGCCGGACAGGATCCTGACAGTGTCCGGTTCCTGGCGCTGGGTGACGAAGCGCGACTGTCCCGGGCCGGCGTTTCTCCATCCACACCTGGATATCGGCCTCGCTAAGGGGATGCGCGGCGGCGTGCCGTCGACGACGCAGCCGATCGCCAGCCCATGGCTTTCGCCCCAGCTGGTGAACCGGAAGAGGGTGCCGAAACTGCTGCCGGCCATGGCTGCCGGCCTCCGCCCTACTCGCCCTCGAAGTTGGCGAGCAGTTCGGCGATCTGCTTGGCCGACGAGGTCTTGACCATGCCGACGACATGGTAGCCGCCATCGACATGCATTATTTCACCGGTCATGCCGGTGCCGAGGTCCGACAGCAGGTAGAGAGCGGCATTGCCGACCTCCTCCGCGGTAATGTTGCGCTTGAGCGGCGAGTTGAGCTCGTTCCACTTCAGTATGTAGCGCCCGTCGTTGATCCCGGCGAAGGCCAGGGTCTTGATCGGCCCGGCGGAAATGGCGTTGACCCTGATCCTCTGCTCGCCGAGGTCGGCTGCCAGGTAGCGCACGCTCGCCTCGAGCGCGGCCTTGGCCACGCCCATGACGTTGTAGTGCGGGATGACCCGTTCGGCGCCGTAGTAGGTGAGGGTGAGCAGGCTGCCGCCATTCTTCATCAACGGCACGGCGCGCTGCGCCACCGCAGTGAAAGAGTAGCAGCTCACATTCATGGTAAGCTGGAAGTTGTCGGCCGAGGTGTCGAGGTAGCGGCCTCTGAGCTCGTCCTTGTTGGAAAAGGCGATGGCGTGAACCACGAAATCGAGGCCACCCCACTTCTTCTCGACTTCGGCAAAGGTGGCGTCGATGCTGGCTGCGTTGGTGACGTCGCAGGGCACGATGATCTTGGCGCCGATCGAATTGGCGAGCGGTCTTACCCGCTTTTCCAGGGCATCGCCCTGGAAGGTGAAGGCCAGCTCCGCCCCGTGGTCGTGGCAGGCCTTGGCGATCCCCCAGGCGATCGAGCGCTCGTTGGCGACGCCCATGACGAGGCCTTTTTTTCCGGCCATCAATTGTCCAGCAACGGTCATCCATCGTTCTTAGCGGGGCGGGGCCATTGGGACAAGATGCCGGTGGTCTCGTGGCCCACAGCCCCTCATATTGTGGTCATGATTGGGGAAAAGTCCGATCCGCTGGAGCTTTTCGGCGAATGGTACGAAGCGGCAGCCAAAAGCGAGCCCAACGACCCTTCGGCCATGACCCTGGCCACCGTCGGCCCTGACGGCACGCCGTCGGTCCGAATGGTGCTTCTGAAGGACTTCGATGCCTCGGGCTTCGTCTTCTACACCAACCATGCAAGCCGCAAAGGCCGGCATCTGATGGCGCATCCCAAGGCGGCCTTGCTGTTCCACTGGAAGTCGCTGCGTCGCCAGGTGCGGCTGGAAGGGCCGGTGTCGCCGACCACGCCGGAGGAAGCCGACGCCTATTTTGCGACGCGCGCACGCGGCAGCCAGATCGGCGCCTGGGCCTCGGATCAGTCGCAACCGCTGGAGAGTCGGTTTGCGCTCGAGAAGAGGGTGGCCGAGTTTGCGGCCAGGCACGTCGTCGGCAAGGTGCCGCGGCCGCCACACTGGTCGGGTTTCCGCCTGCAGCCGCTGCTGATCGAATTCTGGCAGGATGGCGCCTTCCGCCTGCACGACCGGCTGGAATACAGCCGTGCCGCGCCGGGCGAGCCCTGGACGACGCGAACCCTCTACCCCTGAGGCGACGATGGCACTCGAGCCCCAGCGCCTGATGCGGCTGGCCACCATCGCCTCGATGGCGGTGGCGATGACCCTTATCGTTGCCAAGGCGGCGGCGTGGTGGATCACAGACTCGGTGAGCATGCTGTCGTCTCTCGTCGACACTTCGCTCGATCTCGTCGGCTCGCTGGTGACGTTCTTCGCCGTGCGCCAGGCGCTGATCCCGCCCGATGCCGACCATCGTTTCGGGCACGGCAAGGCCGAGGCGCTGGCGGGGCTGGTGCAGGCGGGCTTCATCGCCGCGTCGGGCGGCGCGCTGCTGCTGGCGGTGGGCGAGCGTCTGATCAATCCCCATCAGGTGCGAGAGGAAGAGGTCGGCCTGGTGATCAGCGCGCTGGCGGTCGTGCTGACGATCGGCCTGGTGTCGTTCCAGCGCCACGTGGTGAAGCGCTCCGGCTCGATCGCCATCGACGCCGACATGGCGCATTACAAGACCGACCTCGTGGCGAGCCTCGCCACCGGCCTAGGGCTCTACGCTTCGGGCAAGCTGGATCAACCGCTGATCGACAGCGGCGTGGCGGGCCTGGTGGCGCTCTACCTCATTCGCGGCGCCTGGGAGGTGGGCCGCGGTTCGCTGAACGTGCTGATGGACCGCGAACTGCCGGACGGGGAGCGCACGCGGATTCGCGGTATCGCGCTCAGCCATCCCGAAGTGCGCAGCGTGCACGAGCTGCGGACCCGATCGGCGGGCCTCACCAAGTTCATCCAGCTCCACATCGTCGTCGACCCGACGATGCCGCTCGGCAACGCCCACGTCATCGGCGACCGTGTCGAAGCCATGCTGCACGAGGCTTTTCCGCAGGCCGAGATCATCCTGCATGTCGACGGCTGGGACGATCGCGAACCGCGCGCCCCTGCGCGCTGATGAGCCGGCAACCCTCCTTCGTCGTCGAGGACCAGTCCTCGGTGATCGCCTTCCTCGAAGCGCATCTGGCGGCGCAGAAGCGTATCGATACGCACGGCGCCGTCGTCTTCCTCGCGGGCGATCGCGCCTACAAGCTGAAGCGGGCGGTCAAGTTCCCCTACATGGATTTCTCGACCGCCGTACGGCGCGCCGCGATGTGCGCCGCCGAGATCGAGATCAATCGCCAACTGGCCCCGGAGATCTATATCGGCGTCGCACCGGTGCGGCGGCTGGCCGACGGCAGCTTCGCCCTGGGCGAGCCAGGCGAGCAGGCCGGCGACGCGGTCGATTGGCTGGTCGTCATGAGCCGCTTCGACGAGGATGGCTTGCTCGACCGCATGGCGGCGCGCGGCGCGCTGACGCCCGAGCTGATGGCGGCGCTGGGTGCCCGTGTCGCCCGCTTCCATGACGGGCTTGCGCCCATCCGGTCCGGATTCTGCATGCCTGACGATTACCGCCAGTCGGTGGCGGCCGACGTGCGCCAGATGCGCGAGGCAGGCGATCGTCTCGACCCGCCGACCAGCGAGGCCCTGGCCGACGCCATGCCGCGGGCGCTGGAGCCGTTCGTCGAACTCGTGGCGCGGCGCGTGGCGGCCGGTGCGGTGCGACGCTGCCATGGCGACCTGCACCTGCGCAACATCGTGCTGCTGGACGGCGAGCCGGTGCCGTTCGACGCCATCGAGTTCTCCGACAAGATCGCCAACATCGACGTGCTTTACGATCTCGCCTTCGCGCTGATGGACCTCGCGCGGCAGGGGCTAGGGGCACTGGCCAACCGGCTGCTGAACGAGTGGCTGTGGCGCATCGCCGAGCTGCCCGAGGCCACCCACGAGGAGGCGCTGGCCCTGCTGCCGATGTTCCTGTCGCGGCGCGCCGCGATCCGCGCCTATGTCGATTCGGCGGTCACTGCCGTCAGCGGCAAGGACAATGCGCCGGCCCGCGCCTACCAGAAGGCCGCGCTTTCCTTCCTGCAGCCCGCACCGCCGCGCCTGGTGGCCGTCGGCGGCCTGTCGGGCAGCGGCAAAACCACCTTGGCGCTCAAGATGGCTCCGGAGATCGGCCGCGCGCCGGGCGCCGTCGTGGTGCGCAGCGACGTCGAGCGCAAGCGCCAGGCGGGCGTCCCGCTGCAGGAGCGCATGCCGGCTGGCAGCTATACGCCCGAGGCCTCGGCAAGGATTTATGCCGCCTTCCTGGCCCGGGCCGGGCGCGTCCTGCGGGCAGGCCAGAGTGTCGTGCTCGACGCGGTGTTTGCCCGCCAAAGCGAGCGCGCCGCGGCTGAGGCGCTGGCGCGGCAGTCCGGCGTGCCGTTCGAGGGCATCTGGCTCGACGTGCCGAAGGATGTGGCGCAGGCCCGCATCGCCAATCGCAAGGGCGATGCCTCGGATGCCACGCCTGCCGTGGTCGAGCGCCAGTTCGGCTACGACCTCGGCACCATCACCTGGCAGCGCCGTTAGGCCCGTTTCTTGGCGGCTGCGCTGCGTGGCAGGTGGCGGGCGAGGTACTGGCCCGTGTAGCTCTCGGCAACCTTCACGATCTCCTCGGGCGGGCCCTCCGCCACCAGGCGGCCACCGCCGGCGCCGCCGTCAGGGCCGAGATCGAGGACCCAGTCGGCGGTCTTGATGACCTCGAGATTGTGCTCGATCACCACCACGGTGTTGCCGCCCTCGACCAGGCGATGCAGCACCTCGAGCAATTTGCGGACATCTTCGAAGTGCAGGCCGGTGGTCGGCTCGTCGAGAATGTAGAGCGTGCGGCCGGTGGCGCGGCGCGACAGTTCCTTGGCGAGCTTCACGCGCTGCGCCTCGCCGCCGGACAGGGTCGTCGCCTGCTGGCCGATATGGATGTAACCCAGGCCGACCTGCTGCAGGGTCAGGAGCTTGTCGCGGATCACCGGTACGGCTCTGAAGAACTCGACGCCCTCGTCGACCGTCATCTCCAGCACGTCGGCGATCGACTTGCCGCGGAAATGGATTTCCAGGGTCTCGCGATTGTAGCGCTTGCCCTTGCAGACGTCGCACTGGACGTAGACATCCGGCAAAAAGTGCATCTCGATCTTAATGACGCCGTCGCCCTGGCAGGCCTCGCAGCGTCCACCCTTGACGTTGAAGGAGAAACGGCCGGGCTTGTAGCCGCGCTCGGTCGATTCCGGCAGCTGGGAGAACCAGTCGCGGATCGGCGAGAAGGCACCGGTGTAGGTCGCCGGGTTGGAGCGCGGTGTGCGGCCGATCGGCGACTGGTCGATGTCGACGATCTTGTCGAGATGGCCCACGCCATCGAGCCCGCTGTGGACGCCGGGATGCTCGCGCGCGCCGTTCAACCGCCGCGACAGCGCCTTGTAGAGCGTTTCGATGATCAGCGTGCTCTTGCCGCTGCCCGATACGCCGGTGACGCAGGTGAAGGTGCCGAGCGGGATGCTGGCCGTCACGTTCTGCAGGTTGTTTTCCTTGGCGCCCTTCACGGTCAGCCAGCGACCGCCCTTCGCCGGCGGTTCGCGGCGCGGCTTGGGAATGGGAATTTGGCGAAACCCAGAGAGATATTGGCCGGTGAGGCTGGCGCTGTTGGCCATGACCTCTTCGGGCGTACCCTCGGCGATGACCTTGCCGCCATGTGCTCCGGCGCCCGGTCCCATGTCGACCAGATGATCGGCGGCGCGGATCGCATCCTCGTCGTGCTCGACCACGATCACCGTGTTGCCGAGGTCGCGCAGGCGGGTCAGCATCTTCAGCAGCCGGTCATTGTCGCGTTGATGCAGGCCGATCGACGGCTCGTCGAGTACGTAGAGCACGCCAGTCAAGCCCGAGCCGATCTGGGAGGCGAGCCGGATGCGCTGGCTCTCGCCGCCCGACAGGGTGCCCGAAGTGCGGTTCAGCGTCAGATAACTCAGGCCCACATTGTCGAGAAAACCCAGCCGCTCGTTGATCTCCTTGAGAATACGGGCGGCGATCTCGCGCTGCTTGGCGGTGAGCTTGGGTGCCAGCTCGAGGAACCACTTCACCGCGTCGCCGATCGAGAACTCGGTCGTCTGGCTGATGTTCAGCCCTGCGATCTTGACCGCCAGCGCCTCGGGCTTGAGGCGGGCGCCCTTGCAGGTCTCGCACTTGCTCTCGTGCTGGAAGCGCTCGAGTTCCTCGCGCACCCACGAGGAGTTGGTCTCTTTCCAGCGCCGGTCGAGGTTAGGGATGACGCCTTCGAACGGCTTGGTCGTCTGGTATTGCCGGATGCCGTCGTCGTAGCGCATGGCGATCGATTCGCCGCCGCTGCCCTGGAGGATGACGTCGCGCACCTTCTTGGGCAGGTCGCGCCACGGCGTCGAGGTCTTGACCTTGAAGTGCTTGGCGATGCTCTCCAGCGTCTGCATGTAATACTGGCCCGACGAATCGGCCCACGGCGCGATCGCCCCCTCGGCGAGCGACAGCCGGTCGTCCGGCACCACCATCTCCGGATCGAAGAACATCTTCACGCCCAGCCCGTCGCACGACGGGCAGGCGCCTTGTGGCGCATTGAAGGAGAAGAGGCGGGGCTCGATCTCCTCGATGGAGAAACCCGAGACCGGGCAGGCGAAGCGTGCCGAGAACACCGTGCGCTCGCCGCTGTCGGCGTTCTCCGCCACCGCGAGTCCCTCGGCGAGGGTGAGCGCCGTCTCGATCGAATTGGCCAGCCGGTTGCCGAGGTCGGGACGCACCACGATGCGGTCCACGACGACGTCGATGTCGTGCTTGTATTTCTTGTCGAGGGCCGGAGCCTCGGCGATCTCGTACAGCTTGCCGTCGATCTTGACCCGCTGGAAACCCTTCTTCTGCAGCTCCTGCAGTTCCTTGCGATACTCGCCCTTGCGGCCGCGCGCGATGGGCGCCATCAGGTAAAGACGCGTGCCGTCGGCCATCGTCTTGATGCGATCGACCATCTGCGACACGGTCTGGCTCTCGATCGGCAGGCCCGTCGCGGGCGAGTAGGGCACGCCCACGCGAGCGAACAAGAGACGCAAATAGTCGTAGACCTCGGTGACCGTGCCGACCGTCGAGCGCGGATTGCGCGACGTCGTCTTCTGCTCGATCGAGATGGCGGGCGACAAACCCTCGATCGAATCGACGTCAGGCTTCTGCATCAGCTCGAGGAACTGGCGGGCATAGGCCGACAGGCTCTCGACGTAGCGCCGCTGGCCCTCGGCGTAGATCGTATCGAAGGCGAGCGACGACTTGCCCGAACCGCTCAGCCCGGTGATCACCACCAGGCGGTCACGCGGCAGGTCGAGGTCGACGTTCTTCAGATTGTGTTCGCGAGCGCCGCGGACGGAAATGAAGCGATGCGGCTCGGCAACGGGGGAGCGGGATTTGGCCATCTGGACCGGACAATAGGGGATGCGCGGGACCATCGCATATGGCGATTAACCCCCAGCCCCGCCAGTCCCGGCATCAGGCCGCCACAGCGGCCGCCAACACACGATCTGTGGGCCTGTCGTTCATCAGGAGCTGCATGGTGCCAGCAACCAGCCCGACCATGACCCCGATCTTCCAGGCCAGGTCGTAGGAGCCCATCAGATCAAAGAGATAGCCGCCGCCCCAGGCGCCCAGGAAGGACCCGGCCTGGTGGCTCAGGAAGGCGATGCCGGTCAGGGTCGAGAGGAAGCGCAGGCCGAAGATCTGCACCACCAGCCCGTTGACCAGGGGGATGACGCCCAGCCACAGCACGCCCATGGCGGCGCCGAACAGCACCACCGAAAGCGGCGTCGGCGGATACATGAAGAACAGCGCCAGGGCGAGCGAGCGCAGCAGGTAGATCGCGCCCAGCAGCAGGCGCTTGGGATACTTGTCGCCCAGCCAGCCGAACAACCAGGAACTCACGATGTTGAAGCCGCCGATCAGCATCAGCACGAGGGCGCTGTAGCCGGCGTCCATGCCGCATTGGGCGAGGTAGGTCGGCAGGTGGGTGGTGAGGAAGACGAGCTGCAGGCCGCAGACGAAGAAGGCCATGGCCATCACCACATAGCCCGAATGGCGGCGCGCCTCGTCGAGGGCGCCCAGCAGGGTGAGGTTGCGATCGGTCGTGAGGCTGTTGGGCAGCTTGTCGGCGCGGCTGCCCATCCAGGCGGCCGGAATCATGGCGACGGCCAGGATCGTGAAGGCCCACAGGCCGGTGCGCCAGCCGTCGTGCGTGAGCAGGTAGGCGGCGATCGGCGCGGTCAGTAGGGTGCCGACCGAGCCGGCGGCCGAGACGATGCCGAAGGCCAGCGTGCGTCGGTTGGGCGCCACGACGCGGGCGGCGATATTGGCGGTGATGCCCGAGGTCGTGCAGGCCAGCGCCATGCCGATCAGCACGCCGGCGCCGAGCACGATCGCCAGCGCGCCTTCGGCCGTGGCGGTGAGCCAGAGGCCGGCGATGAACATGACGCTGCCGGCCAGCGCCACCCAGCGCGTGCCGTGCTTGTCGGCCAGGATGCCGGCGAAGGGCTGGCTCAGTCCCCAGGCGACCTGCTGCACCGAGATGGCCAGCGCGAAGTCGGAGATCGCGATGCCCAGCTCCTTGGCCGCCGGCGCCTGGAACAGGCCGAGATTCTGCCGGATGCCCATGGCCAGGGTCATCATCAGGGCGGCTCCGCCCAGCATGACGTAGGCCTGGCCGCGCGAGACCTGGGAGATGTGGAAGGAAGAATTGCTCATGGCGGGTGAGGATAGGAGAGGCGCTGCTCGCCGGGCCAATGAATTGTCGGAGGGCTGGCATGAGCCCAGCTCAGGCGATCCTCTAGCCACAACCCAAAATTGGTGGCTGCCCACAGGCTGCCGGCGCTAGGTTGCCGGCCGTGAGGTAGGTGCCGCGTCCCGCGGCACCGGGAAAGCGAATGGAGGCCCCCATGGCGGGCAGCGTCAACAAGGTCATCCTGGTCGGCAATCTCGGGCGCGATCCCGAAGTGAAGTCCATGCAGGATGGTAGATCCATGGTGAACATGTCGATCGCCACGTCCGATACGTGGCGGGATCGTCAGACCGGCGAGCGCAAGGAGCGCACCGAGTGGCACCGGGTCGTGATTTTCAATGAGAAGCTGGCGGAGGTTGCCCAGAAGTTCGTGCGCAAGGGCTCCAAGATCTACGTCGAGGGCCAGCTTTCGACACGCAAATGGACCGACCAGAGCGGCCAGGAGCGCTACACGACCGAGGTCGTGATCCCGCGCTTCGGCGGTGCGCTCACCATGCTCGACGGCCGCAGCGGCGGCGGCGAAGGCGCCGGTGCAGCCGCCGGCGGCATGGAGGATGAGATGGCCGGCGCCAGCCCGGCGGCTGGCGGCGGCGGTGGCCGGCCGGCGGCGCGTGGCGGCAAGGCCGAGCTCGACGACGACATTCCGTTCTGATCGTGGCCGCGATCGAGCGTCAGGCCGCCGCAGACCGTGCGGCGGTCGGGCGACGCCTGCCCGCGCGATCCAAAGGGGAGGGTGAACGATGGCGATCCGGCGCATCGCGGTGGAGGAGGCGTTCGTCACGCCCGAGATCATGGCGCAATGGCAGGTCGTGCTGGCGAGCAGCGACGTCGAGCCCGGCTTCGCCAAGATGGGCGAGACCATCCTGGCGCAAACCCCGGCAAATAAACCGCTGGACGATCGCCTGCTCGACATCGGCGCCGGCCGCATCACCCATATGGATACCATCGGCGTCGATATGCACGTCCTCTCGCTCACTTCGCCCGGCGTGCAGGTGTTCGACGGTCCCCTCGCGACGCGGCTTGCGGCCGAATCAAACGATGCGCTGGCCGCTGCCGTGAAGGCTCATCCGACGCGATTTGCGGGGCTGGCCGCGATCGCGCCGCAGGAGCCGGCAGCGGCGGCGCGCGAGATCGAGCGTGCCGCCGGGAAACTCGACCTTCAGGGCGTGATCATCAATTCCCATACCATGGGCGAGTACCTCGACGCTCCGAAGTTCCGCCCGATCTTCGAGGCAGCCCAGTCCCTCGACATGCCGATCTACCTCCACCCGCGCGAGCCCGCGCCGTCGATGGTGACGCCCTTCCTCGATTACGGGCTCTATTTCGCCGGTTGGGGCTTCGCCGCCGAGACCGGCCTGCATGCGATGCGCCTGATCATGGCGGGAACGTTCGATCGCTTCCCCAGGCTCAGGATCGTCCTCGGCCACATGGGCGAGGGCATTCCGTTCTGGCTCCAGCGCATCGACAACCGCTACCTGCTCGAGGTCAAGATCGGCGCCGTCGACAAGTTGCCGAAGTTGCCGAGCCAGTACTTCCTCGACAATTTCGTCATCACCACCGCCGGTGTCACCTCGATGCCGGCGTTGCGGCTCTGCCTCGACGTGCTCGGCGTCGAGCGCATCCTGTTCGCCGCCGATTTCCCCTACGAAGACGATGCCGAGGCCGTGCGCTTCATGGATGGAGCGACGGTGACCGAGGACGAGCGCAGGAAGATCTACGAAACCAACGCCACGCGCGTTTTCAAGCTGAAGGTTTATCCAATGGCGCCAGATCAGGCCGGATCTGGTATCAGAGCTTCGTCCATCCCGTCGAGCAGGCTCCTTATATCGAGCGCCTGCAGGCATTGCTGGCCAGCGTGGCGGGGCCGGGCAGTCCGCTTCGAGGTCCACGGCCTCGATCCGCCCGACCACTCCTTCCATCCGCTGACCGAGTTCCGCTGCGCCGCCCAGGTTGTCCGCAATGCGCTTGCTGCCGAGAAGGCGGGCTACGACGCGTTCGTCATCGGGCATTTTCAGGAGCCTGGACTGCTCGAGGTCCGCGGCTCGGTCGATATTCCGGTCATTGGCCTCGGCGAGGCCAATCTCCTGGCCGGACTCAGCATGGGCTTCCGCCTGGGCCTCGTGACGATTGATCCGATCTTCATCCCTTGGCACGAGCGGCAGGTGAGGATGTACGGGCTGGGCGAGCGGGTGGTGGGCACGACGGCGCTCAAGATGAACCTTCCGGCCTTCATGAAGGCATTCACGGACGAGAGCACCTATGCGGGCGTGCGCGCCGATTTCGTGGCGCAGGTGAAGCCGCTGATCGAACAGGGTGCCGAGGTGATCATCCCCGCGGGCGGCCTGCCGATGCTGCTCTTCGCCCGCGAAAGCCCGTTCATCATCGAGGGCGCGCCGGTGCTGAACGGCGTCGCCATCGTGGCCAAGGCGGCCGAGATGGCGCTGGCCCTGAAATCGATCACAAAGGTCGTCGTCAGCCGGCGCAGCACCTACGCCAAGGCGCCGCCGGAGGCGATTGCCGAGTTCCTGGCTCGCTAGCCGTCAGGCCGGCAGGCCGAGCGCCTGCAGAGCGGCGATCGTCTCGTCGGCCGAACGGTGGTGGACGGCTTTCATGCCGAAGGCGCGGGCGCCCTCGATGTTGGGCAGGTTGTCGTCTATCAGCACGGCCTCGCCCGGACGGAAGCCGCCGGTGCGGCAGACGAGATCGTAGATCGCAGCGTCGGGTTTGCTGTGCCCGACATGACCCGAAACCACGTAGTCGCTGAAACGGCCGAGAAAGGGATGGCGCTCGATCGCCGGTCCGCGCAGCCAGGCATCGAGGAAGCCGGGCGCGTTGGACAGGAGATAGAGCCGCGTCCCGGCGTCATGCAGACGCTCGACCAGACCCGCCATCTGCGGGAAGGGGTGATCGAGCATTTCGTCGAATCGGCCGTAGAAGGCTTCGATCAAGTCCTCTTTGCCGGGATGCTCGGCCTTCAGGCGACGCGTCGCCTCGGCGGGATCGCCCCCTTGGTCCTGCACGTTGTGCCACTGCGTGGTAGCCACCGTGGCGAGAAAACGCTCCATGTCCTCGGGATCGGCGATCAGCTTGCGATAGAGATGCCGAGGGTTCCAGTCGAGCAGCACGCCGCCCATGTCGAAGACCGCAATCGAGGTCGTCAAATGTGCCGATTTTGGGACTGTCTCCAGGGTCATTTTGGAGCCTTTGCATGAGGTGTTTTGGAGGTTAATTTAGTCAGTAAAATCAATAAGTTAAAGTCCGGTCGCCGCAGCGTTTTTTGTTGGTCTTCGCGCGCCGGTTTGCTAGGGTGCAAAATCGTTCCGCCGGGCCCTCTGGCAGGGCCATAAAAACGAGCGAAAAACAGGTTTCCGTGAGCGAAGACACGACCCTTCCGCCGGCGCCGCCGCCCCCCGACGCGCCGCCGCCTCAGCCACCCCCGCACGATATCGCGCCGATCACCATCGAAGAGGAGATGCGCCGCTCCTACCTCGATTACGCCATGAGCGTAATCGTGGCGCGCGCACTGCCCGACGCGCGTGACGGCCTGAAGCCGGTGCAACGGCGAATCCTCTACGCCATGAAGGAAGGCGGCTACGATTCGACGCGGCCCTTCCGCAAATCCGCCCGCATCGTCGGCGACGTGATGGGCAAATATCACCCGCATGGCGACACCGCGATCTACGATGCCATGGTGCGCATGGCACAGGACTTCTCGATGCGCCTGCCGCTGATTTCCGGGCAGGGCAATTTCGGTTCGATGGACGGCGATCCTCCGGCAGCCATGCGCTACACCGAGGCGCGCCTGGCGAGCGCCGCCGAATCGTTGCTTGCCGACATCGACAAGGACACGGTCGAGTTCCAGCCAAACTATGACGAGCGCGAGCAGGAGCCGACCGTACTGCCGGCGGCCTATCCCAATTTGCTGGCCAACGGCGCGGGCGGCATCGCCGTCGGCATGGCGACCAACATCCCGCCGCACAATCTCGGCGAGTTGATCGATGCCTGCTGCGCGTTGATCGCCAATCCCGAGCTCACCGTGCCGCAGGTCATGGAATACGTGCCTGGGCCGGACTTCCCGACCGGCGGATCCATCCTCGGCCGCAACGGCATCCGCGCCGGCTACGAGCTCGGCCGCGGCTCGCTGATCATGCGGGCCAAGACCCGGATCGAGGAGGCGCGCGGTGGCCGCGAATCGATCATCGTTTCCGAGATTCCCTATCAGGAGAACAAGGCGCGCCTGCACGAGCGCATCGCCGAAGTGGTGCGCGACAAACGGGTCGAAGGCATCGCCGAGGTCCGCGACGAAAGCGATCGCGACGGCGTGCGCCTGGTGATCGAGCTCAAGCGCGACGCCATGGCCGACGTCGTGCTGAACCAGCTCTACCGCTTCACGCCGCTCCAGACCACGTTCGGCATCAACGCCCTGGCGCTGGACGGCGGTCGTCCGCGGCTGATGAGCCTCAAGGAGTTCCTGGAGGCGTTCATCCGCTTCCGCGCCGAGGTCATCACGCGGCGCACCAAGTTCGAGCTCAATCATGCCCGCGATCGCGCCCACGTGTTGGTCGGGCTCGCCATTGCCGTCGCCAACATCGACGAAGTGATTGAGATGATCCGCCGCGCGCCCGATCCGGTCGTGGCGCGCGACCGCCTGATGGCCAAGGCCTGGCCGGCTGTCGATGTGACGCCGCTGATCGCCCTGATCGCCGAGCCCGGTCGCGACGTGTCGACCGAGGGCACCTACCGGTTGTCCGAGCTGCAGGCCCGCGCCATCCTCGAACTGCGGCTGCAGCGCCTGACCGGCCTGGAGCGCGACAAGATCTCCGAGGAACTGACCGAGGTGGCCAAGCTGATCGAGGGCTATCTCGAGCTGCTGGGCGACCGCGACAAGTTGTTCGCTCTGATGCGCAAGGAGCTGCTCGAGATCAAGGAGCAGTTCGCCACGCCACGGCGCACCGAAATCCTCGACAACGAGTTCGAGCAGGACATCGAGGATCTCATCCAGCGCGAGGACATGGTCGTCACCGTCACGCATGGCGGTTACGTCAAGCGCGTTCCGGTGTCGGCCTATCGCGCCCAGCGCCGTGGCGGCAAGGGGCGTTCCGGCATGGCCACGCGCGAGGACGATTTCGTCGGCAGCCTGTTCGTCGCCAACACGCATACGCCGGTGCTGTTCTTCTCCAGTCGCGGCATCGTCTACAAGCTCAAGGTCTGGCGCCTGCCGCTTGGCGCGCCGCAGGCGCGCGGCAAGGCCTTCGTCAACCTGTTGCCGCTGGGCGAGGGCGAGACGATCAGCGCCGTCATGCCGATGCCCGAGGACGAGGCGAGTTGGTCGACGCTTCACGTGATGTTCGCCACGGCGCGCGGCGGCGTGCGCCGCAACGAGCTCAGCGACTTCGTCAACGTGAACCAGACCGGCAAGATCGCCATGAAGTTCGAAGGCGAGGATGCCGGCGACCGCCTGATCGGCGTCAGCGTCTGCGGCGAGGAGCAGGACGTGCTGTTGGCGACTCGCCAGGGCCGCGCCATGCGCTTCCCGGTGGCGACGGTGCGCGTGTTCCAGAGCCGCGCCTCGACCGGTGTGCGTGGCATAGCGCTCGCCGAGGGCGACGAGGTGATCTCGATGTCGTTGTTCGACAGCGGCAAGGGCATCATGACCGAGGAGCGCGAGGGTTATCTGCGCCAGTCGCGTGCGCTGCGCCAGGCGGAGAACGCGACGGAGAACGGCGAGGAGGAGGTAGCGCTTTCGGCGGAGGAGACCGCGACGGCCGCCGCGACGCTGTCGGCGGAACGCGTCGCCGAGTTGCACGACAAGGAGGAGTTCGTGCTCACCGTCGCCTCGTCGGGCTTCGGCAAGCGCAGCTCCGCCTACGAGTACCGGGTGACTGGGCGCGGCGGCAAGGGCGTCGAGCTGATGAACCTGGCCAAGGGCGGCGAGGTGGTGGCGGCGTTCCCGGTCCTGGGCAGCGACCAGATCATGCTGGTGACCGACGGCGGTACGTTGATCCGCTGTCCGGTGGACGGAATTCGCATTGCAGGACGCGCCACCCGCGGCGTGCGCATCGTCAATGTGAGCGAAGGCGAGCGCGTGGTCTCGGCGGTGCGCATCGGTGAAGACGATGCAGGCAACGGAAACGGAAACGGCGAAAGCCATTCCGAAACAAACGGTGGATAAGGACCTGCCGTGTCGCTAAGACTCCGCCGCCGCATCCGGCGCACGAGTTATGGGGAAGTTGGGGGGAGACATGGCCTCAGAACGCACCGGCGTATATCCGGGCACGTTCGATCCCGTCACCAGCGGGCACATGGAAGTGATCCGCCGCTCGTTGCGCCTTGTCGACAAGCTGGTGATCGGGCCGGCGACCAATATCGGCAAGGGACCGCTGTTCTCGCTCGAGGAGCGGATGGACATCGTCAAGGAGGACATCGCGGACTTCTCGCCGGCCGACAAGGAGCGTATCCAGATCGTACCGTTCGACGGGTTGCTGATTCATTTTGCGCGCGACGTGGGCGCCTCGGTGATCATCCGCGGGCTGCGGGCGGTCTCGGACTTCGAGTACGAGATCCAGATGGCCAATATGAACGCCCGCATGGAACCCAACATCGAGACCATCTTCCTGATGGCCTCCGACCGGCACCAGTTCATTGCCTCGTCGCTGGTCAAGGATATCGCCCGGCTGGGCGGCGATACGTCCCAATTCGTGTCCAAAAAGGTCTTCGAACGGCTCAAGGCCAAGTTCGCCAAATCCTGAAGCCCCCAGCCGCCGCGTTGACCGTGACGCCTGCGCACCTTATACGGGCGCCGCGCCGGGTTTCGGCCTGCGGCGCTGCGCCGGAGCGAGCCCGTAGCTCAGCGGTAGAGCATCTGACTTTTAATCAGGTGGTCGTAGGTTCGATCCCTACCGGGCTCACCACTGCAGGCGAGAAGGAGACACGCGGCTCATGCCGTCTGTGAATATCGTCAACGGCAAGCAGATCGTGGTCGAGAACCTCGATCCGCTGCAGCGCGTTTCCCGCTTCCTTTCCAAGCCCTTCATGCAGATGTGGAACCACCAGGATCTGATCATGGCGGTCCTGCGTCGCGAGATGCGTGTTCGCTTCCAGGGATCGGCCGCGGGCTGGATCTGGGCGGTGATCGCCCCCCTGATCGCGATCACCGTCTATACCTTCGCCTTCACCACCAATCTCCAGCTGTCCAGCGCCGGCACCGGGCAGCGCCTGACCTACGCACTGTTCATCTTCAGCGGCATCATCATTTTCAATTTTTTCTCGGAGATGGCGTTTCGCGCACCGATGCTGCTGCACGAATATGCGCACTATATCAAGCAGACGATCTTCCCGAGCGACATGCTTGCGGTGATCGCGATGTTGCGGGCAACGGCCTATGCCGGGATTTCCGCGACTGTGCTGTTGCTCTCCCTGCTTGTCGTGAACGGCGGCCTGAAATGGACCGTGATCCTGATCCCGTTGGTCTTCCTGCCCTTCATGGCGTTTCTCGTCGGCATCGCGTGGTTCCTGTGCGCCGTCGGCGCGTTCACGCGCGACGCGGGTTACCTGATGATCAACATCGTGCCGCTGTTCATGTTCGCGACGCCTGTTTTCTATTCGCAGTCCTCGCTCGCGTTTCCGTGGGATATCCTGATCTATCTCAATGCGCTGACCGGCTATGTCGAGGTCATGCGCGACATCGTGCTGGACGGGAACCTGCCCAACCCGCTTGTTTATGCTTGGATGCTGGTGACCTCGGCGGTGACCTTCTACTTCGGCTACTGGTTCTTCGACAGGTATCGGAATGTCATCGTCGACGTCATCTGAAGTCGTCGTCCGGGCCCGGCATCTCGGCAAGGCGTATCAGCTCTACGCGCGCCGCAGCGACTGGCTGATGCAGGTCATGTTCGGCTGGTGGAAGACGTACTTCAAGCCGTTCTGGGTTCTGCGCGACGTCGACCTCGACGTCTATCGCGGCGAGAGCATCGGCATCCTGGGTCGCAACGGCTGTGGTAAGTCGACCCTCCTGCAAGTGATCTGCGGGATGACTTTGCCGACGAACGGCGAACTCAAGGTCACCGGTCGCATCGCCCCCGTGCTGGCGCTCGGCGCGACCTTCGATGCCGAGTTGTCGGGCCGCGAAAACATCATGATAGGTGGCGCCGTGTTCGGACTCAAGCGCGCGGAGGTGCTGCGCAAGCTGGACTTCGATCTCCGAATTCGCCGGGATCGGCGACTACATGGAACAGCCTGTGAAGCATTACTCCATGGGCATGCGCACGCGGCTGGCCTTCGCCATTTGCGCCCATGTCGAGGCCGAGATCCTGGTGGTCGACGAGGCCTTGGCGGTGGGCGACGTCGCCTTCCAGCGCAAGTGCATGGACTGGATCGACAGCTTTCGCAAAACGGGCACGCTTCTGTTCGTCTCGCACTCGACAGCCGAGGTCCGGCGGCTGTGCAGTCGCGCCATCTGGATCGAAGACGGACGGATCCGTGCACAGGGCGAGCCCAGTACGGTGATCCGCGCCTACCACCGCGCGCTGGCGATGGAGAAGGACGACGTCCACCGCTTCTCCGCGAGCGAGTGATGGCAGATGGTTGCCTGCGCCCTGTTCTGGATCGGGCTCGGCTGGTGGGCCGCCGCCACGCTCGTGCACTGGGCGAGCGCAGCGCTGGCCCGGCGCCGCAGACCGGAAGTCCCGGTGCGACATGAGGCAGCCGACTTCAGCGTGGTGGCGCCGCTCGCCGGTGCCCGCGATGCCTCCCCAGCCTACATCGGGAGGCTGGCGGAGCTGTCGCGCGCCGGCGTCGAGGTCTTGATCTGCGTAGCAAGCGAATGCGACGATGCCGTGGAGCGGACGCGCAGCCAGTGGCCCGGCGCGACGATCCTGGTCGGCAGCGACGACACCTTCAATCCCAAGCTCAACAACGTGCGCAAGGGGCTGGAGACGGCCCGCCGACCGGTCGTGGCGCTGTGCGATGCGGGTATTGCGCTTACGGCGGCCGAGCTCGGGGCGGCCGCGGCGCAGCTGTCGGACAATGTCGGGCTCGTGCTGGCCCTCAAGGTCGGCGAACGACCGGAAAACTTCGCCGCCGAGATGGAATGTGCCTACATAAACGGCCACCAGACGCGCTTCCTGCTGGCGGCGGACAGGCTGGGCATGCCTGTCGCGTCGGGCGGCGTGACTCTGCTCGGCAGGGACGTCCTGGAGCACATCGGTGGCCATAAAGGTTTTCTCAATTACATCGCCGACGACTATTCGGTCGTCCGTGCGGTGCGTGATCGCGTCGGGCGCACGACCTGGCTCGCCAATGTCATGCCGCGACTGCCCGTGGGGCGCCGGCGCTGGGCGGAGGTGTGGCGCCGCCAGGTCCGCTGGGGATCGACGCGCCTCAACCTCGCCTTCGAGGTGAAGGCGCTCGTGCTGCTTGAGCCGGTGGTCGGATGGCTGGCCTCGGGCCTGGCAGGGGGCGTGGCCTTGGTTGCCTATGGCGTCAGTCCGGGGTACGTGGCGCTCGCCATCGCCGCGCACACGATTGCGTGGTTGGTGGCCGAGGGCTGGTTCCTCGCAGCCTATGGCCTGCCGTTCGGGCCGCGCGCCTGGGCGGCGGCGCTGACACGCGAGGCGCTCGTGCCGCTGCTCGCGGCGCAGGCGTGGCTCGGGCGCAACAAGATCGACTGGCGCGGCACCGACCTCGCTGCGGGCTGGCGCCCGACGGGGGATAACGCCGCCGGGAAGCACGTATGACACTGTCAAGCGCCATGGAGGATATAGCCACCGTCATGCTGCCGGAACGCGTCGATTCGGCCACTTCGCCGTGGTCGAGGCGTCGATGCTGGCTGCGCTCCATCCCGGCGCACGGGTGATCGTCGACGGCAGCGCGGTGACCTACATGAGCGCCGCCGGCGTTCGCGTGCTGGCGAGCACGCTTCATCGGGCGGAGGAGTTGGACACGCGTCTTGTGTTCTGCCGCTTTGCCGGGGCCGCCGCCGATTGCCTGCTGGTCAGTGGCTTTACCCAGTTGTTCGACGTCGCCGGATCGGTGGCAGAAGCCACTGAAAGGCTGCGCCCTAACCACGCAGGGGTCCGCGAGGACCGCTTGCACCCCCGCGGCAGCGCGGGTTAACTACAAGGCGGGCTGAGGCAATGACCATGGGATGGGACGCGACGCGACGCGTTACGTGGCAACAGTTCCGGACGGAGATCGGAATTTGACAATTTGGAACTGGCTGCGCATTGCCGCGCGCCCCGGCGTCATTGCCCTTGGCCTGGGTATTTTCGTCAGTGCCTGCACGGCCTTGCCGGGTGACGGACCGTGGATGGGCGGCGCCCAAGGCACCAGCACAGAAGCCCTGCCGTTCGACGTCATCGATCTCACGCCGACGACGGTCGTTGCCTACCGCCAGCCCGGCGTCGATAAGCCGTCGACGACGAGCAACCTGTCAGCCGGCGTGCGCATCGCTGTGGCCCCCGGCGACGCCTTGAAAGTGCGTATCTTCGAGCGCTACTCGGGCAACATCTTTCCGACGATGTCCTCGCCCAGCGCCGCCGATCTCGGCGTCCAGAGGGTGGCCGAGGATGGCACCATTAACGTGCCCTTCGTGGGGATAGTCTCGGTGGCGGGTCTCGACCTGACGCAGATCGAGCGCCGCATCATCCAGCAACTCGGCACCAAGGTGCAGGAACCCGAAGTCATCGTCGAATTCGATGCCAACCGGACCCATACCGTGTCGGTTTCAGGCGACGTCAAGAAGCCCGGGCGGCAGTCCCTTCTGGAGGGGATTCGGACGGTTGTCGACGCCATCAACCAGGCGGGCGGTCCCGTCGGCCCCGGCGGCTCGATCGCGCCGGCGAACCAGCTTGAAGTGGTGGTGCGGCGCGAAGGACAGGTGATCCTGACGGCGCAATTTTCAGATCTGTTAGCCGGTGGGGACATTCCCGTATGGAAAGGCGACGAGATCGTCGTCCGCGCCAATACCAGGGTCTACACCGTCCTGGGCGCGGTTCTGAAGTCGGGCAACGTCGAGATGACCAAGCACAATCTCAGCCTGCTGGAGGCCTTGGGAAATGTCGGTGGGCTATCGGACCAGCGCGCCAACAAAACGGGCGTTTATGTGTTCAGAATGGGGGATTTGCAAAATAATCCCACTGCCAAAGCACGTGTTTTTCGGTTGGACCTGTTCCAGCCAGTGTCTATCTTTGTTGCGCAACAGTTCGGGGTCCAGGCTCGGGACGTCATTTATGTCACGAATGCGCCGCTCTACGAGTACGACAAGATCCTGACCTCGATTTACCGCACCTTCTCGATCGTCGGCGTGGCCAGAGGCAACCTTCTCACAACGACGTCGTTCTGACGCGGAACAGAGCGGACCGAGAGGAATTTTGGTAGAATTTGGGATGGCTCAAGCTAGGAAATTCACATGGGGTGCGACGGGGGTGGCGGTCTTGATCGTCATTGGCGCCCTTGCCCTATGGATTGCCCCTAGCCGGCAGACGAGCAGCGCCCAAGACGGCGGCCGGTCGTCGGAGCCGCTGATTTCGCGCGGCTACACCGACGCTCCGGCCGGCACGGCGGTCGTCGCCGGCGATCCGGCGGGTGGTTCCGGCGTCCTCGAGTTGCGCGTCAAGGATGGCCAGGCCGTCAAGCGCGACGAGATCATCGCGGTGCTGTCCAATTATCCCAAGGCCGACGTGGCTCTGCGCATGACCGAGGCCGACCTGACCAAGATAAAGCAGTTGCGTGAGACCATGCTGACGGGGGCTCGCGTCACGCAGATCGCCATGCAAGAGTCGTCGATCAAGACGACGATCGAACAGAACAAGCTCAGCGCCCTCGAGCGCACGCGCTCCGGCAAGCCGCCCGACCAGAAAGAGATCGAAGCCAGCCTCGCCGAACAGAAGTCTCGATAAGCAGCGCGTACAGTTGCATCTCATGAAGCAGACGCTGACCGACGACCTCAAGCAGAACGAGATCGATATCGCCAATATGATGGCTAAGGTCGATAGTGCGCGGCGCACCCGTGAAGAGGCCCTGGTCCGTTCGCCGTTCGATGGCGTCGTGGTGCAGATCTTCTCGCGCCAGGGCGAGCGCGTCGCGCCCACGGGCATCGCCAAGATCGTCGATATGAGCCAGCTGCGCGTCCTGGCCGACGTCGATGAGCTGAATGTTGGCCGCCTGGCGCCGGGCGGCAAGGTCGAGGTCACCTTCCGGGGCAGCTCGACCGTCTACAAAGGCACGATCGCCCGCGTCGCTCCCACGGTGAAGCGCATGCAGCGCGTCGAGCCGGATGGCGGCTCCTCGACGGACGCACGCGTCGTGCAGGTGGAGATCCAGCTCGACGACCCGTCCAGCATGCCGCAGGTGCTGGGACGCGAGACGCGCGTCACCTTTCTCTAATGGCCTTGATCCTGCCTGAAGTACCGGCGCTGCGGCTTCGGCTGTCGCGCCTGTGGTCGCGGGTGTCCCAGCTCCGGCACTGGCGGCCGCGCTTCTCGGTAGCGCGCGTGCGTGCGGCGGCCCGGACCTCGACGGCGATGCCGCTCGGCGCCCAGCAGCTCAAGCGCCAGCGCACCAGCACAATGCTGTCCCTGGCCGGCGTTACCGCCAGCCTTCTCGTGATTTTCGCCCAGCTCGGCATCGAGCGCGCCGTCTACGAATTGTCGGTGCGGCTGCACCGCATGGTTGCCGGCGATCTCGTCGTCGTGCCGTGGGGCTTCAAGTCGCTGCAGCTACACGCCGAGGTTCCGGTCGCGGTGACCGACGTCGTGGCGACCAATCCGGCGGTTGCGACCACGTCGCCCTTCTGGTTCGGTGTCATGTCGATCAGTCACCCCGGCATGCCGACGTCGCGCCGGATCGCCTGGTATGCGATCGACCCCGAGCGGCCGGCCATCGATGCCCCGGGTCTGCGGGAGAATCTCTACAAGCTCCGGGAGACGCGACGGATCCTGTTCGACCGCGATTCGCGGCCGTACTTCGGCAACCTGGCCGAGCTTGCCGATTCCGGCAAGGAAGTGACGGTCCTGGGACCGCCCGACAATCGCGGGCTGCTGCGCCAGCTGTTCGTTGTAGGCAACTTCGCCGTTGGGCCGAACGTCCTGAACGACGGCGCGATCCTGATGTCCGAAGACACAATGGCCGAGGTATTCGGCGCATGGTGGTCGGACCGTCCGGCCTTCATCTCTGTCCAGCTGGCGCCGGGCGCCGACGCTGTCGCGGCGCGCCGGCAGCTCAACCGGGCGCTGATCGGCCGGGGCGAGGCGATCACCGTCCAGGAATTCGAGAAGCGGGAGAAAGCCTACTGGTCGGGCGAGACTCCGGTCGGCTACATCACCGACCTGGGCTTCGTGATGGGCGTCATGATCGGCATGGTGTTCATTTACTATGCCCAGTATCAGATCATCCGCTTCTACCTTCCCGAATACGCCATCCTGAAGAGCCTGGGCTACGGCTGGTGGTTCTTCTTCTTCATGATCGGCCAGATCGGCGCGGCAATCATCACGCCGGCCTTCATCCTCTCCTTCACGCTGGGACGCGCAGTCTACGGGGTCACCGAGGCGGCCATGCATCTTGGCATGTCGATGGGCCTGCGCGAGATGGTGGTGGCACTGGTGGCCTGCGTGATCATGACCCTGGTGTCGAGCCTGTTCGCGATCCGGCGTCTGTGGAAGGTCGACCCCATCATGCTGTTCGAGTGACCATGGCGCCCGACAATATCCACAATTTCGGGCCGCCTGTCGTCGAGGCGATCGACGTGCATCACCACTACGGCACGGGTGCGCAGCGCGCCGACGTGCTGTTCGACATCAACATGCAGGTGCGCGAGGGCGAGCTGCTGATCGTCACCGGCCCGTCTGGTTCGGGCAAGACAACGCTGCTGACAATCCTCGGCACCATGCGCCGCCCGTCGGAGGGCAAGCTCCGCCTGCTCGGGACGGACATCGTCGGACTGCACGGCACTGACCTCGACGTGCTGCGTAACCGCGTGCGGTTCCTGTTCCAGAAGCGCAACCTGCTGTCGTCGCTGACGGCATTGCAGAACGTCATGGCCGGCGTTTCGACCACGCCGCTGTCGGATCCCGCCTGGGACGAGCCGCGGGCGCGCCACTTGCTCGGCCTGCTCGGCCTCGGTGACAAGGCGGAAGCCTGGCCCGACGAGTTGTCGGGCGGCCAGCAGCAGCGCGTCGCCATCGCCCGCGTCATGATCGGGCTTCCCGACCTCATCATCGCCGATGAGCCGACCTCGGCGCTCGACCGCGTGGCCGGCCGGCTGGTGGTTGACCAGCTCAAGGATCTCGCCATGCGCGCCAAGTGCGCCGTCGTGCTGTCGACCCACGACGAGCGTATCTTCGATGTGGCGTCCCGCCGCCTCCATATCGAGGACGGCCGCTGCTTCGAAGTGCCGATCCACTACCACTGACCGGCGCGACAGCCATGCTGCTCTCGGCCATCGACCTCATCGTGTTCCTCAGCCTGGCCGCGCAGTTCGCCATCGCCGGTTATTTTCTCTATCTGGTCTACTGGCTGTTCGAGCTGCCGCCGGCCGATGCCGCCGTGCCGGCGCTGCCCGCCGACCTGCCGCACGTCCTAGTGCAGCTCCCGGTCTACAACGAGCCGCTGGTCGTCGAGCGGTCGCTGACCGCTGCTTCTCTGCTCGACTGGCCGCGCGATCGGCTGACGATCCAGCTCCTCGACGACAGCACCGACATCACATCCGACATCGCCGTCCACGCCGTGGCGCGCCTCAAGCGGGACGGTCTCGAGGTGTTGCATGTGCGCCGGACCGAGCGCAGTGGCTTCAAGGCTGGTGCGCTGGCGGCCGGCCTTGCCCTCTCGAATGCCCCTTACGTCGCGGTGTTCGATGCCGACTTCGTGCCGGCCGCCGACTGGCTGCGCGGCGCCATGGCGGCGCTCCTGGCCGAGCCGAAGGCGGCGTTCGTTCAAACCCGCATCGAGTGGGGCAATGGCGAGCGTAACTGGCTGACGCGCGCGCAGCGGCTGATGCAGGACGCCCACTTCGCCGTCGAGCAGGACGTCCGAGCCCGGCGCGGCGTGCCGTTCCAGTTCAACGGCACGGGCGGCATCTGGCGCCGCGCCGCGGTCGAGGAGGCGGGCGGCTGGTCGCACGACACGCTGTCAGAGGATCTCGACCTGGTGCTGCGCGCCTATCTCAAGGGCTGGCGCGGCGTGTTCCTGATGGAGCCGCACGTGATGGGCGAACTGCCGCAGAAGCTCGACGATTTCAGCGCCCAGCAGAGCCGCTGGTCGAAGGGCTTCGTTCAGGTGGCGCGCAAGCTCCTCGCGCCGATCTGGAAATCCGACTGGTCAGGCGAGGCCAAGTTCACCACCACCGTGGCGTTGAGCCAGCAGCTCATCTTCCCGGTCCTGGCCGTCGGCATCGTGGCGCTGGTCCTGTCCGTCATCGGCCATGGATATTTGGTGGGCTTTTTCCGCTTTCTGCTGTGGTTCTGGCTCGTCGGCATGCTCGCCGTGCTGTTCGGGATGACCTGGGGCGCCTATCGCCGGCTCAAGCGCGGCGACCTGGGGCGCTACTTGATCACGGCGGCAAGCGTGCCGGCCTTGATCGTCTATCTTGCCGCCGCCAATGCCGGCGCCGTCGTCGGCGCGTCCTTCGGCCGAAAGACCGGCTTCAACCGCACACCCAAGACGGGCACCTGATCTGCCGATGGCCGTCCTCGCCGCCCTGGCTCTGCTGTTCGCCGTGACCTTCGTCGTGTGCTGCACGCTGCTCGCCGCCTTCGTCGGCAGCCTGCTCTACATGGTCGTCCTGCATCATCGCCTCAAGGCGAGGGGACTCGGCCGCGAGCAAGCGCTGCTGGCGACGCCACTGCCGTCCGACGCCGCGCTGCCGCACGTCGTGGTGCAGATCCCGTCCTTCAACGAGGGCGGCGTGCTGCGGCGTGGCGTCGAGGCGGCGGCCCGGCTCGACTGGCCGCGCGACAAGCTGCATATCCAGGTCCTCGACGACAGCACCGACGAGACCGCCGAGCTTGCGCGCACAGTGGTCGCGGAGCTCAAGGCGCAAGGCTTTGATATCGCGGCCTTGCAGCGCACCGACCGCAGCGGCTTCAAGGGCGGGGCACTGCACGAGGCGATGCAGAAGACGCCTTATGACTACTTCGCTATCTTCGATGTCGACTACGTGCCGCCGGCGGATTTCCTGCGCGTCTGCATGCGGCCGTTCTTTGCCAACCCGAACTGGGCCTTCGTCCAGGCCCGCTTCGACTTCCTCAATCCGCACGAGAATGCACTGACCGAGATGCAGATGGTGACGCTCGACGCCCATCTCGGTATCGAGCAGGCGACGCGCTGCTGGGCCGGCCATCCGCTGCCCTTCAACGGCACCTGCGGCATCTGGCAGCGCGCCGCGATCGAGGCCGGCGGCGGGTGGAAGGGCGACACCGTCACCGAGGACCTCGATCTCACCTACCGCGGCTGGGTCAAGGGCTGGCGCGCCCTGTTCCTGACCAGCGTCGCGGTGCCCGGCGAGTTGCCGGCTGACACCAGGACCTGGCTGCGTCAGCAACAGCGCTGGCAGGACGGCTTCCGCCACGTCTCGCTTCGCATGGTCCCGGCGATCCTGCGCAGCCGCGACATCACGCCGTCGGCCAAGGCCGCGGCGCTCCTGCACCTTTGCATGTCGCTCAACCAGCCGGTGTTACTGGTCGGCGTCGCGTCGGGGCTGCTCGCGGCCCTGCTGGCGCCGTCGCTGATCCCGTTGCTGCTGACGATCTTCCTGCTGACCCTGGCCTGGGTGCTGGTCTCTGCCACGACGTTCCTCCGGGCTGGCCACAATTTCATCCGCGGCGGCGAGATGCCGCCGCTGCGCTTCGCCCTGGTGCTGTTGCGGTTCGTGGGCGGTCAGGTGGCCATGTTGGTGCGCTCGCTTGGCGTCCATCTTGGGAAGGCCCTGAAACGGCCCAAACCCATCGTCTTCGACCGCACCCCTAAGCGGGGTGCCTAGACCAGCACGCTCTCGCGCAGCAGCGGATGGTGCGCGCAACGCAGGCCGCCACCAGTCGAGATCGGACCGTCGAAGGGCAGCGGGATGACGTCGATCTTCCGCTTGCGCAGCTCTTCGATCACCCGGGCATTGTCGGCATCGACGATGACGCGGCCTTCCTCGAGAACCAGCCCGTTGGTGGCCAGCCGGTTGGCCTCGTCGACCGAGACCGCGACCTTGTCCCAGTCGCGCAGCGACATCGGCAGGCCGTCGATCAGCTTCGGCGGGCAATAAACCAGCAGGCCGGGCTTGATCAGCGCCATGGCGCAGTCGAGATGCAGCACGTTCGACCTCATCGCCACCGGAATGACCCGGTATTCGTCGCCCAGCAACGCCTGCAGCCAGTCGGCGCCGGCCAGGTCGGAGGCGCAGCCCGAGATGCCGACATAAATCTCGTAGCCGTTCAGCAAGGTATCGCCGCCCTCGAGGAAGGGGCCGTCGACGCAGGCCGGCGAGCCCAGCGGCACGCTTGACCAACACGCGCCGCGCTGCCTTACCGCCTGCTGGATGACCGGCCGCAGCCCGTAGCGCTCGCGCTGCCGGCATTTCAGACGGAGCGAGGCATCGATCACATGATGGCCGACCACGATCATGCCGTCGCGCGGGAAAAGCTGGGCGCCCTCGCCGTTGGGCGCAAGAAACCTGCATTCCTCGCCTTCGAGCCGTTGCGGGCGGTGGACGCTCACGCCCTCGCGCGCCACCAGCTCGGCGAGCGCTTCGACCTGGCGATCGATGAGGTGGGCTCTTTCGGGATCGACGTCGATCAGCCGGCGGCCCTTGTGGGCGCGGCTGAATTTGTCGCCTTCGGGCAGCAGCCAGCGCTGCGAGTCTTCGTGGAACACGACGAAATCCTCGGCCGGCGAAATGCCGATGACGACCTCGAGCAGCTTGCCCCACTCGTGATGAGCGCCGAACCGCATGGCTTACACTCGGGCGTAGATGTCTTCGTAGCGGGTGATGTCGTCTTCCTCGAGATAGTCCCCGGTCTGGACCTCGACGACCTCGAGCGGCTCAGTGCCGGGATTGCTCAGCCGGTGGATGCCGCCCATCGGGATGTAAACCGATTCGTTCTCGTGCAGGGTCATGATCTTGCCGTCGAGCACCACCTCGGCGATGCCCCGGACGACCACCCAATGCTCGGCGCGGTGCTTGTGGCTCTGCAGGCTGAGCCTGCCCTTGGGGTTGACGGTCAGCCGCTTGGCGCGGAAGCGCTCGCCGCGGTCGATGTCCTGATAGCTGCCCCACGGGCGGTGCATCACCGCATGCTCGGTGGCCGCCTTGTGCTTGCCGTCCGACATGCGCTGCACGACGTCCTTCAGGCGGGGAAGGTTGTCGCGATGGCCGACCAGCACGGCGTCGTTCATCGCCACGACCACCACTTCCTCGACGCCGATCACGGCGGTGAGCGGCCCGTCGGAGCGGACATAGGAATTGCGCACGTGGTCGATCTCGACCGGCCCCTCGGTGACGTTGCCCGCGCTATCGGCCTCGCCGACATCGAGCAGCGCATCCCAGGTGCCGAGGTCGGACCAGCGGAACTTGGCCGACACCACCCAGCACTTGTCGGTGCGCTCCATGACCGCATAGTCGATAGACTTGGCCGGCGCCTTGTCGAAGGCATCGGCATCAAGGAACACCGTCGAGCCGCTCCTCCTGGCCTTGGCGACGGCTTCTTCGGCGGCGGCGGCGATGGCCGGTTCGAAGCGGGCCATTTCCGCCAGCAGCAGTTCGGGTGGGAACAGGAAGTTGCCGCTGTTCCACAGCAGTCCCTCGGCTATGTAACGCATCGCCGTCTGGGCGTTGGGCTTCTCGACGAAGGCCGCGACCTTCTGCACCTCTCCGATATGCTCGCTGCCCGGCCGGATGTAGCCATAGTCGGTCTTGGGCTCCGTCGGCGGGATGCCGAAAGTGACGATGCCGCCGCGCTCGACGGCGGCCAGGCCCTCGCGGCAGGCGGCCCGGAATTCCTCCGCGCCGATCACCAGATGGTCCGACGCCAGCGCGAGCACGGCCTTGGCGCCCTGGTTTCGCGTGTAGGCTGCGGCGGCAGCCATGGCCGGACCCGAATCGCGCCGCGACGGCTCCACCAGGATGTCGATCTCCACGTCGATATCCTTGGCCTGCTGCTCGGCCATGAAGCGATAGGCATCGTTGGTGGCGATCACCGGCCGGGCGAACAGGCCGCGGTCGGCGACGCGCTGCAGGGTCTGCTGGAAGGTCGATTGGGTGCCGAGCAGGGGCACGAACTGCTTGGGCATGCTCTCGCGCGACAGGGGCCACAGGCGCTTGCCGGAGCCTCCTACCAGGATGACGGGCGTGATCAACGACATCGGCGGCTTTCCAAGGGGTGGGCCGGCCGTCGAGGCCGGCTGCGGAACGCGCCGCGATATAGCCGAAGGCGGCGGCCGGGCCAATGGTGATGCTGGCCCCCGGGGCGCTGGTCATGCCGTTGCCGGCGCCATACAGCCCGCGGATAGGCGTTCCCTGGCCATTCGGTTTCGATCATTGCCTGCCATCGCCCGTCTGCCGCTTGAGATTCTCCTCGTTGCGGCGCCGCGCTTCGGCCTCGACCGCCTCGGCGAGGGCAGGGGATGTGCGAGGCGATCTCGTAGAAGTCGCTGGCGTAGAGCACGAGCAGGGTGGTCGGCCGCGTGGTCGCGATCGAGGCGGTGCGCGGCTGGCGCTCGAGCAGCGCCATCTCGCCGAAGAAGGCGCCTTCGCCCAGCCGCACCGAGGCGCCGTTGGGCAGGCGGACCTCCGCCTCGCCGCTGGAAATGAAGAACATCGAATCGCCGGGATCGCCACGCCGCACCACGGTGACGCGGGCGGGGTAGTAGCGGGTCCTGAGCTTGCCCACGATCTCCGACAGGGTGACGACGCCCAGCGAGGCGAAGATCGGCACCCGCGCGACCTGCTCCCAGACGCGGAGGTATTCGCGCCGCCGCTCTTCCTGGGCGAAACCGGTGGCGAGCACGCCGGTCATCAGCGCCAGCACGGTAATGCCGCTGATCATCAGCAGCGCACCGACCATCCGGCCGCCTACGGTGAGCGGTACCACGTCGCCATAACCCGTCGTGGTGAGGGTGACGACCGCCCACCACATCGCTGCCGGCAGGCTGCCGAACTGCTCGGGTTGCCGCACGCGCTCGAGGATGTGCGCGGCGGTGGCGGCCATTACCAGGACGATGAAGAACAGGATCAACACGCTGGCGATCGGTGCGCGTTCGTTCGATACGACCCTGGCCAGCGTCGTCAAGGCCGGCGCGTGCAGGCCGAGCTTGAGGACCCAGAGGATGCAGAACAGCGACGCAGTGTCGGCGCCGGTGATGCCGTAGCCGCCAGCCAGCATGACCGCCGGCAGGACCGCCAGCAGCCCGATCAGGCCGGGCAGGGAGATCGCCCAGCGCAGGCGGGCCTTGGTGGGCGATTGATCGTCGAAGCGCGCGATCTCCGGCGCCACCCAGAGACGCACGGCATATTCCAGGAGGAACAGGACCGTTACCACCCAGATGATGAGTCGCAGCCACTCCTTTATCCGTCCCGGCAGTTCATGGATCGACAGCAGGATAACGGCGAGCAGGCCGATGCCCAGCACGATCAGGTGAGCCGCGCGCCACCGTCGGCCAGCGGGGCTGGGGTCGGTGTAGCGCACACCACTATAGATCAGTGCGCGAAGCGTCTGGGTCTTGTCCGTCACGGGGCGACCATAGGCGGCATGGCCTGCGAATTGCAACGCGGGGAAGGTCGGTCTAGGGTCGCGCCCGTTTCGGGGGACAGGGGTCTTAATACAAGGTGGTCAAGGATTTGCGCATTGCCGTTGATATCGGCGGCACGTTCACGGACGTGGTGTTGGAAGAGGGCGAGCGGCTGCTGACGCGCAAGCTGCTGACGACGCCCCAGCGGCCCGAGGAGGCGGTTCTCGCCGGGGTTCGGCTGATCCTGGGCGATGCCGGACGCCGCTTCGGCGATGTCGCCGTGTTTGTGCACGGCACGACCCTGGCCACCAACGCGGTGATCGAGCGGCGCGGGGCGCACATGGCGTTGCTCGCCACCGAGGGCTTTCGCGACATCCTCGATATCGCCAACGAAAGCCGGTACGACCAGTACGACCTCACGATCGAGAAGCCCAGGCCCCTGGTGCCGCGCGCGCTGCGTTTCACGGTGCCCGAGCGCATGGATGTGCACGGCAAGGTCCGGCTGGCCCTCGACGAGAGCGCGGTACGGGCGCTCGCGAAGAAGCTGCGCGGTGAAGGAATTGAAAGCGTCGCCGTGGCCTTCATGCACGCCTACGTCAACCCGGCGCACGAACGGCGCACGCGCGAGATCCTGAAGGCCGAGTTGCCGGATGTCTGGGTGACCCTCTCCAGCGAGGTCTGCCCCGAGGTGCGTGAATACGAACGCACCTCGACCGCGGTCGCCAACGCCTACGTGCAGCCGCTGATGGATTCCTACCTGGAGCGAATGCAAGCGGCACTCGCGGCCGAGCAGTTCACCGGCATGGTCTATCTGGTGACCTCCGGCGGCGGCCTCACCGCCATCGAGACGGCGCGGCGCTATCCGGTGCGACTCGTCGAATCGGGCCCGGCGGGAGGCGCGATTTTTGCCGCGCAGATCGCCGCCCGGGCCGGCGAGGCGCGGGCTCTCAGCTACGACATGGGGGGCACCACGGCCAAGATCTGCCTGATCGACGACTACAAGCCGCACACCGCGCGGCTGTTCGAGGTCGACCGTGCCGCGCGCTTCCTCAAGGGCTCGGGTCTTGCCGGTGCGCATCCCGGTGATCGAGATGGTCGAGATCGGCGCCGGCGGCGGCTCGATCGCGCGGCTCGATGCACTGAAAAGGGTCACGGTCGGCCCGGAGAGCGCCGGCGCCGAACCGGGGCCCGCCTGCTACGGTCGGGGCGGCAGGCATCCGGCAGTGACCGACGCCAATGTCGTGCTGGGCACGATCGATCCGCAGGATTTCGCCGGCGGCACCATCGCGCTCGACCTCGCCGCAGCCAAGGGCGCGCTGGAGCGTGACGTGGCCGAGGGCCTCGGACTGTCGACCGAGATGGCGGCCTACGCCGTCTACGAGATGGTATCTGAGAACATGGCGAGCGCAGCGCGCGTGCACGCCGTCGAGCGCGGCGCGGCGGTCAACCAATACAATCTCATCGCCTTCGGCGGCGGCGCGCCGCTGCATGCCGCGCGCGTCGCCGAGAAGATCGGCGTCAGGCGCGTGATCGTGCCGCCCAATGCCGGCGTCGGCTCGGCGGTGGGCTTCCTCGCCGCCCCGGTGTCCTACGAGCTGGTGCGCAGCCGCTATATGCGCCTCGACGCGTTCGACGCCCAGGTCGGGACCGAGCTTCTGAAGGAGATGAGTGCCGAAGCCGCCGCCCTGGTCGTGCCGGGCGCGCGCGGCCTGGCGACCTTCGAGCGCCGCATGGCCTTCATGCGCTATGTAGGCCAAGGCCACGAGATCACGGTCGAGCTGCCGCAGCGGCCGCTCGAGGCGTCGGATGCCCTGGCGCTGCGCGAGGCCTATGAACGGGACTATGCGGCGCTGTTCGAGCGCCATATTCCCAACGCCGCCATCGAGATCCTGAGCTGGTCGGTTCAGGTCTCGACCGAGTCCAAGCTGCCGGCGGTGCAGGGCCCGGCGCCCAAGGTCCCGGTGCCTCTTCCCATCGGCAAGCGGCCGGTATTCGACGGTCGCAGCGGTCGGACCACCCAGGTGCCGGTCTATCGCCGCGCGGCTCTGCCACCAGGCAGCGCCTTTGCAGGGCCAGCCATCGTCGCCGAGGACGAAACCTCGACCTACGTTACGGCCAATTTTGCCGCGCATATCGATGCGTCCGGCTGTATCGTCATGGACCGCAAGGACGCATGAGGAGCACTCGATGAGCCAGTCCAACAGCGTCGGCCTGATCGACCTGCAGATCATGTGGAACCGCCTGATCGCCGTGGTCGAGGAGCAGGCGCAGACCCTGATGCGCACCGCCTTCAGCCCGATCGTGCGCGAATGCGGCGATCTCTCCGCTGGCGTCTTCGACCTCGAGGGCCGCATGCTGGCCCAGGCCGTCACCGGCACGCCGGGTCATGTCAATTCCATGGCCGAATCGGTGAAGCATTTCCTGCGTCATTTCCCGATCGAGACCATGAAGGCGGGCGACGCCTACATCACCAACGATCCGTGGATGGGCACCGGTCACCTCAACGACTTCGTCATCACCACGCCCTGCTTTCGCAATGGCAAGCCGGTGGCGCTGTTCTCCTGCACCAGCCATCTCATGGACATCGGCGGCATCGGCTTCGGGCCGGACGCCACCGACGTGTTCATGGAAGGCCTCTACATCCCGATGCTGAAGCTGATTGACCAGGGCAAGGTCAACGAGACCCTGATGGCGATGATCCGCACCAATACCCGCCTGCCGGTCGACACCGAGGGCGACGTCTATTCGCTGGCCGGCTGCAACGACGTCGGTGCCCGCCGCCTGGTCGAGATGATGGACGAGTTCGGCATCGATACGCTCGACGACCTCGGCAACCACATCATCGCCCGCTCGCGCGAGGCCGTTTTGGCCGAGATCGCCAAATTGCCCAAGGGCACGTGGCACAACGCCATGACCGTCGACGGCTACGATGAGCCGGTCACCTTGAGAGCCGCGCTGACTATCTCCGACACCGGCATCCATGTCGACTATGCCGGGACGTCGAGTGCGTCCGGCCGCGGCATCAACGTGCCGCATGCCTATACGACGGCCTATACCGTGTTCGGCCTGGGCTGCGTGGTGGCAACCCACATTCCCAACAATGCGGGCTCGCTCGAGCCGCTCACCGTGTCGGCACCCGAGGGCACGATCCTGAACGCGCCCAAGCCCAACGCCGTGGCCTCGCGCCACGTCATCGGCCAGATGCTGCCCGACGTCACCTTCGGCTGCCTGCGCCAGGTCATGCCCGACCGCGTGCCTGCCGAGGGCACGTCGTGCCTGTGGAACATCAACGTCCGCGGCCGCGTCAAGGGCGGCGACGGCGGCAACTACGGCTTCGGCATGGCCATCACCTCCAACGGCGGCACCGGCGCGCGGGCGGACAAGGACGGCCTGTCGGCCACCGCCTATCCCAGCGGCGTGCGCGGCACGCCGGTCGAGATCGCCGAGACCCAGACGCCGCTCATCTTCTGGCGCAAGGAATTCCGCCCCGATTCGGGCGGCGCCGGCCGCACGCGCGGCGGGCTGGGCCAGATCATGGAGATCGAAAGCGGCATCGACGAGCCGTTCGACCTCCTGGCGGCGTTCGATCGCATCGACTATCCGCCGCGCGGCCGTGACGGCGGCGGCGACGGCGAGGCGGGCTTCGTGGCGCTGAAGTCGGGCCAGACGCTCAAGGGCAAGGGCTTCCAGCTCATCCCGCCGGGCGACCGGCTGGTGGTCATGACTCCAGGCGGCGCCGGCATCGGCGCGCCCGCGGAGCGCGACCGGACCCAGGTCGCCAACGACCTTGCCGACGGGTTGATCTCCGAGGAGACGGCCGAGCGGCTCTATGCCTACAAGCCGCCGCAGGCGGCCGAGTGAATGGTGTTGGGCTGCGCGAGCCAGGTGGGGCTTCCGATGAAACTGGGACGCAGGGCTGCCCTGACGGCAGGCGTGGGCGCGGTTGCGGCGGTGGGTGCGCCGGCAGTTGTGCGGGCTCAGGCTGCATTGAAACTGCCGCTGGCGACGATTTGGCCGAACGGCAATTTTCACACGGTCAACGCCAGGCGATTCGCCGGCGACGTCAAGAAGGCGACGTCCGGCGCGGTCGACATCGACGTGAAGTCGGGCGGTGAGCTGAGCTTCACGGGGCCGGAACAGCTTCGCGCCGTGCGCGACGGCCTGGTGCCGATGGCCGACATCCTCAGCACCCAGCAAATCGGCGACGAGCCCGATCATGGGTGTCGAGGCCATTCCGTTCCTGTCGCGCTTCGGCGGACGAGCTCAAGGTGCTGCACAGGCACCTGCGGCCGGAGTACGACAAAATGGCCCTGAAGAACAACCAGACGATCCTCTACATGGTGCCGTGGCCGGCCCAATACCTGCACCTCAAGATCAAGGCCCAATCGGTCGACGGCCTGAAGGCGGTCAAGATCCGTGTGGCCGACAAGAACGCCCAGGACATGTGCAACGCCATCGGCATGGCGCCGGCGCTTATCCCCTGGGGCGAGACGATCGCTGCGCTGTCGTCGGGCGCGGTATCCGGCGTGTCGACCTCGGCGGTGTCGGGTGTCGACGGTAAGTTCTGGGAGTTCCTGAAGTTCTTCCACGCCACCAGCCACACCTGGTCGTCGCAGATGGTCACCATCAACAACGACACCTGGCGGAAAATCTCGCCGGCCAACCAGAAAGCCATCATCGATCTGGCCGCGAAGCTCGAGCCCGAGTTCTGGGAACGCTCGCTGCAGGCCGACAGGGACAGCGCCAAAAAGCTCAGGGATGGCGGCATGCAGATGGTTGTCGTGCCGCAGTCGATGATGGTCGAGCTGCGCCGACGCACGGCACCGATGGTCGCCGACTATCAACGTGTGCCGGCGGCGGAGAAGCCGATCAAGGCCTACCTTGCCGAAATGAAGCGCGCGTGAGCGCAGTGCGCAGCTTGTGTGGCCGGCCGGCTTCCATTGCCTTCTGGCTTCCGCGCTATCTCAGCGGCTAGTCTGACGTCCGCAGCAGGGGAGAGCGATGGAACCGCGCCAGGTCAAGACAGCGGCCGACGCCCGCAGGATCGTCAAGGAACGCGGGTTGAGCCACGTCAAGGTGGGCGTCCATGACATCGACGGCATCCTGCGCGGCAAGTACATCCACATCGACAAGTTCCATTCGGCGCTCGACGGCGGCATGGGCTTCTGCGACGTCGTGCTGGGCTGGGACGCCAATGACCAGCTCTACGACAACGTCGCCTATACCGGCTGGCATACCGGCTATCCCGATGCCAACGTCCGCCTCCTGCCGGAAACCTGTCGCGAGATCGCGACCGAGCCGGGCAACCTGCTGTTCCTCTGCGAGTTCGTGGGCGGCGCCGAAGAGCTCTGCCCGCGCGGCGTGCTGCGCCGTGTGCTGGCGCGCGCCGCCAGGATGGGCTTCGAGGTCAAGGTCGGCTTCGAATACGAGTTCTTCGTCTTCGCCGAGACCGCCTTCTCGATCCGCGAGAAAGGCTACAGGAACCTGAAGCCGATCTCGCCCGGCTTCTTCGGCTACTCGGTGCTGCGCAATTCCGTCCTGTCCGACTTCTACAAGGACCTGCTCGCGATGTGCGAGGCCATGGACATGGGCATCGAGGGCCTGCACACCGAGACCGGCGCCGGCGTGCTCGAGGCGGCGCTCAGGGTCAACGACGCGCTGCTGCCGCCGACAGTGCCGCCCTGTTCAAGCTCTTCACCAAGGTGTTGGCGCAGAAGCGCGACTGGCTGGCCACCTTCATGGCCAAATGGTCGAAGGACTGGCCGGGCTGCGGCGGCCACATGCACATGTCGCTGTGGAAGGGCGGCAAGTCGGCTTTCCACGACGAGAAGGCGCCGCACCGCATGAGCACCGACCATGCGCCACTTCGTCGGCGGCCAGCAGGCGCTGATGCCCGAGCTTCTGGAGCATGGTGGCGGCCAACGTGAATTCCTACCGCCGGCTGATCCCGGGCTTCTGGGCGCCCACCGTGTCGAGCTGGGGCGTCGAGAACCGCACCACCTCGCTGCGCGTCATCCCTGGCTCGGCCAAGTCGACGCGGGTCGAGTATCGCGTCGCGGCCGCCGACGCCAATCCGTATCTGGCGCTGGCTGCTGCGGTCGGATCGGGCCTGTGGGGCATCGCCAACAAGGTCGATCCAGGCGAGCCGATCAAGGGCAACTCCTACGACAAGAAGCACCCGGCGAAGTCGCAGCTGCCGCGCACCTTGATGGAGGCGGCGGGGCGGTTCAAAGCCTCCAAGCCGGCGCGCGAGCTGTTCGGCGATGCCTTCGTGGATCACTATTCGGCAACGCGTGACTGGGAAGAGCGGGAGTTCCGCAAGGCCATCACGGACTGGGAGCTCGAGCGCTACATGGAAATCATCTGATGGCGCAGCCTCTCGTCGGCAACTGGAGCTATCCGACCGCGATCCGTTTCGGCGCCGGCCGCATCCGCGAGCTGCCCGAGGCCTGCAAGGCCGTCGGCTTGAAGCGGCCGCTGCTGGTCACCGATCCCGGCCTCGCCAGGCTGCCGATGATCGCGGACGCCATGGTGGCGCTGCGCAAGGCGGGGCTGGAGGTCGCGCTGTTCAGCGACGTGAAGCCCAACCCGGTCGCGCGCAACGTCGATTCGGGCGTGGCCGTGCTGCGCGCCGGCAAGCATGACGGCGTGATCGCCTGGGGCGGCGGCTCGGGCATCGATACCGCCAAGGCGATCGCCTTCATGGCCGGCCAGACGCGGCCGCTGTGGGATTTCGAGGATGTCGGTGATTGGTGGACGCGCGCCAATCCGGCCGGGATCTATCCCTCGATCGCCGTGCCGACCACGGCTGGCACCGGCTCGGAGACCGGCCGCGCCTCGGTGATCACCAACGAGCAGACGCACACCAAGAAGGTGATCTTCCATCCCAGGATGATGCCCTCGATCGTCATCGCCGATCCCGAGCTGACGGTCGGCCTGCCGCCCAGGCTCACCGCCGGCACCGGCATGGACGCCTTCATCCATTGCCTGGAGGCCTATTGCGCGCCGGGCTATCACCCCTATGCCGAGGGTATCGCCGTCGAGGGCATGCGCCTCGTAAAGGAGAACCTGGCGCGCGTGGTCAAGGACGGTAGGGACATCGAGGCGCGCAGCCACATGCTGGCGGCCTCGCAGATGGGCTCCACGGCCTTCCAGAAGGGCCTGGGCGCCATCCATTCGCTGTCGCATCCGGTCGGTGCCACCCTCGACACCCATCACGGCCTCACCAACGCCGTCGCCATGCCCTATGTGCTGAAATTCAATCGCGTGGCCATCGACGACAAGATCCAGCGCCTGTCGCGCTGGCTCGGCCTGCGCAATCCGACCTTCGACGGTTTCATGGAGTGGAGCCTCGATCTGCGCCGCCAGATCGGCATCCCGCACACCCTGGCCGAGCTCGGTGTCAAGGAAAGCCATCTCGACAAGTTCGCCGAGATGGCCGCCGTCGATCCGACGGCCGGCGGCAACCCGGTGAAGGCCGGCGTGCCCGAGATGCGCAAGATGTACGACGCGGCGCTGGCGGGGAGGCTGTGATGCCCGACCCCGTCATCCCGAGCGGAGCGAAGCGGAGTGCGGGACCTCCTCGAGATGGTCCAGATGCACAGGTCCCTCCGCTACGCCGCGCTGCGCGCGGCTCCGGTCGGGATGACGGAGTGATGACAAACTTCCCCACCCAGGCGCGCGTCGTCGTCATCGGCGGCGGCATCATGGGCTGCTCGACGGCCTATCACCTGGCCAAGCTCGGCTGGAAGGACGTCGTGCTGCTCGAGCAGGGGCGCCTCAGCGGCGGCACGACCTGGCATGCCGCGGGGCTGGTCGGACAACTGCGCAGCTACCAGAACCTGACCCGCCTGATCCGCTACAGCACCGAGCTCTATTCCAGGCTCGAGGCCGAGACCGGGCTGGCCACGGGCTGGAAGCAATGCGGCTCGCTCTCGGTGGCACGCACCGAGGAGCGCATGGTGCTGCTGCGCCGCTCCGCCGCCATGGCCAACGCACAGGGCGTCGACTGCGAGCCGCTGACGCCCCAACAGGCCGGCGACAAGTATCCCATCATGCGCACCGACGACCTGGTGGGCGCGGTGTGGCTGCCGGGCGACGGCAAGGCCAATCCCGCCGACATCACCCAGGCCCTGGCCCGAGGCGCGCGGACCGGCGGCGTGCGCATCTTCGAGAAGACCCGCGTGACCGCGGTCGACACCAAGGACGGGCGCGTCACCGGCGTGCAGACGACCGAAGGTCCGATCACGGCCGAGATCGTCGTCAATTGCGCCGGCCAATGGGCGCGCCAGCTCGGCCGCAGCGTCGGTGTCACGGTACCGCTCTATTCCTGCGAGCACATGTACATCGTGACCGAAAAGATGGAGGGCGTGCCGCGCGACCTGCCGGTGATGCGCGACCCCGACGGCTACATCTACTTCAAGGAGGAGGTCGGCGGCCTGCTGATGGGCGGCTTCGAGCCCGAGGCCAAGCCGTGGAACAAGGACATCATCCCCGACGATTTCGAATTCGGCATGCTGCCGGACGACTGGGACCAGTTCCAGATCCTGATGGACAATGCGCTGATCCGCGTCCCGGCGCTGGAGAAGACCGGCATCAAGACGTTCATGAACGGGCCGGAAAGCTTCACGCCCGACCTCAACTACATTCTGGGCGAGGCGCCGCAGCTCAAGGGCTTCTTCGTCGGCGCCGGCTTCAACTCGATGGGCATCGCCAGCTCGGGCGGCGCCGGCATGGCGCTGGCCGAATGGATCGTGGCCGGCGAGCCGACGCTCGACTTCTGGCCGGTCGATATCCGCCGCTTCGCGGGCTTCCACGGCAACGATGCCTGGCTGCGCGCGCGCGTCGCCGAGACGCTCGGCCTGCACTACAAGATGGTGTGGCCGCAGCGCGAGCAGGAGAGCGGCCGGCCGTTCCGCCGCTCGCCGCTCTACGACCGGCTGAAGGCGCGGGGTGCCTGGTTCGGCAACAAGATGGGCTGGGAACGGCCCAACTGGTTCGCCGGCGTCGGCAAGACGCCCGATATGCAATATGGCTGGGGCCGCGGCGCCTGGTTCGACGCGGTCGCCGCCGAGCACCGTGCCACGCGCGAAGGCGTGTCGGTCGTCGACGAGACATCGTTCGGCAAGATCCTGGTGCAGGGACGCGATGCCGAGGCCCAGTTGCAGCGGCTCGCCGCCAACGACATTGCCGTGCCGGTCGGCCGTACGGTCTATACCGGCATCCTGAACGAGCGCGGCACGTTCGAGAGCGATCTCACGGTCGCCCGGCTGGCGCGGGACAAGTTCCTGATCGTCACCGGTTCGGCGCAGCCGATGCGCGACATGGACTGGCTCAGCCGGCACGTCGACGAGAACGCGCACGTGACTGCTCACCGACGTGACGTCTGGCTGGACCGTTCTGTCGCTGATGGGGCCCAGGAGCCGCGCGCTGCTGCAGAAAGTGAGCCGCGCCGACTTCTCCAACGAAGCCTTTCCCGTTTGCCGCCATTCGCGAGGTCGGCGTCGGCCACGCCACGGTGCTGGCCTCGCGCCGCACCTATGTGGGCGAGCTGGGCTGGGAGCTCTATGTGCCGGTCGAGTTCGCCGTCACCGTGTTCGAGACCCTGCACGAGGCGGGTGTGGAGTTCGGCCTGCGCGACGCGGGTTACTACGCCGTCGAGAGCTCTGCGCCTCGAGAAAGGTTACCGTGCCTGGGGCCGCGAGCTGACGCCCGATGACACGCCCTTCCAGGCGGGCCTTGGCTGGGCGGTGAAGCTCGACAAGCCGGGCGGCTTCATCGGCCAGAAGGCGCTGGTCGAGGCCAAGGCCAAGCCACTGGCGCGCCGCCTGGTCTCGGTGATGCTGGAGGATCGGCGAGCCGCTGCTATGGGGCGGCGAGACGCTGTTGCGCGACGGCAGGCCGGTCGGCGACCTCTCTTCGGCCGGCTACGGCCACACGATGGGCGCGGCGGTCGGGCTGGGCTACGTGAAGAGCGACGAGGGCGCGGCGATCGATGCGGCCTGGCTCGAGGGCGGCAGGTTCGAGGTCGACCTTGCCGGCACGCGCCTCAACGCAAACGTCTCCCTGCGCTGCCCCTACGATCCCGCCGGTGCCCGCATCAAGGGCTGAGTCACGCCCGCTGGACCAGCCACGCGGCAATGAGCGTCTTTCGCAGACGCGGTTTCTTCGCGCATGGACCGGGGGTGCTTCGCGCGACGCCTCGCCGTCGCCCTTTCGGAAATCGATGACAGCATTGCCTGCAGGTCGGCTGAACGACGCAAGGAATGGTAGGGTTGCCGCCATGACCCTCCATGCGTGGCCCTCTGTGGGGCGCAAAAAGTCGCCAAACCGCAACGTGATGTCGATGATGTGCGTGCCGTGCCAACTTTAGTTACTGAGTGAAACTAAAGTTTGTGCTATGGTCCGATACACTGTCGCTCTATCCATCGTTTATCCGACCTATGCGAAAGGAGACAGGCCGTGCCGCCGAGTGGGCCGCCGCCCGTTCGGGAATTCGTCGCGAACAAGGTCAAGAACGTGAGGTGGAAAATCGGAGCGCCGCCGTCTGCGGTGTGCGCGCCGGCCGGCAAGGCCGGCATTCTGCCGTCACGAAACTCCTGGATCGATTAGATCGATGGTGCCGCTTGGCCGGTTGCCGGCTCGGCAACGGTTTTGAGCCGCGTGTCGGCCAGTTCGCCGGCAGCCTCCAGGATCGGATAGGCCACCGAGGCGAGGTGGCCGTTGATGCGCTTGAGATCGCGGATCACGTCCATGTGGATCGAGCTGGTCTCGATCGATTCCATCCGCCCCTCGCGCAGCCGGGCGTAGTGGCTGTCGGCGGCCTTGGCTTCGGCCTCGCGCATGGCGGTCTTCTCGGCGACCAGCCGGCGGGCGAGCATGATGTCGCGCGTGGTGAAGACGTTCAGCGCCAGCCGCAAGTTCTCCAGCACGAGGGCGTGGAAGGCCCGGAGCTCGGCCATGCCCTCGGGCGAGAAGGCATAGCGGTTGCGGATCTTCTTCGTCGCGAGTTCCATCAGGTTCTTGTCGACGATGTCGCCGATATGCTCGAGGTTCGTGGTGAAGGTCAGGATCTCGATGTAGCGCTTGCCGTCCTCCTCGCCGAGCTCCGTGCGCGAGGTCTGGATCAGGTAGAGCTTGATCGCCTCGTAGAGCCTGTCGACCGCATCGTCGGCATCCTCGATGGCCTTCACTGCCTTGGGATCGCTGCGCTCGAACACGTCGATGGTCTGGCGCAGCATGTCGGCCACCCGGTCGCCGAGATTGAGCGTCTCGCGCAACGCGCAGCCCAGCGCCTCGGCCGGCGTATCGAGCACGTTGGGATCGAGGTGGCGCGGCTTGCCGGGATCGTCGGTCACCGGCCTGGCGGGTAGCAGGCGGCGGCACGCCCAGGCGACGACATCGACCAGCGGCAGGAAGACGAGGGATGCCGCGATGTTGTAGGCGGTATGGAAGTTCACCGGCAGGCGCGTAGCCGAGGGGTCGATCATCGCAAGTCCTTCGACGATCGGTCCGAGGAACGGCAGCAACGCCACGCCCACGACGGCGCGGGTCATCAGGTTGGCGAGCGGCACGCGGCGCGCTTCGACGTCGGCTCCGGACTGGGCCATGTAGGGCGCCAGCGCGCCACCGATATTGGCGCCGATCACCAGGGCGAGAGCGAGCCTGGGCTCGATCAGGCCGCTGCCGGCGAACGACATGACCAACAGCACCGTCGAGAGGCTGGAATGCACGAACCAGGTGGCGAGCGTGCCGACCACGACGGCGATGACGTACTCGTCCTGCAGGCCCTGCAGCAGAGCCATGAAGGCGGGCGCATTGCGCAGCGGCTGGGTCGCGAGCGCCAGCAGCTTCAGCGACAGCAGCATCAGCCCGAGCCCGATGGCGACGCGGCCGAGATGGCGCGGCTTGTCGGACTCGCTCGACAGGAAGGTGATGACGCCGGCGCCGATCAGGAGAGGCGAAATCCAGCCCAGGTCGAAAGACAGGACCTGGGCCGCGATGGTGGTGCCGATGTCGGCGCCCAGCATGATGGCGAAGGCGATCGATAGCGGGATCAGGCCGCGGCCGGCGAAGGAGGAGACCAGCAGCGAGGTGGCCGTGCTCGACTGCAGCAAACCGGTTATGGCGATGCCGCCGAGGAAGGCGGTGAACCGGTTGCGCGAACAAGCGGCGATGGCGCGCCGCAGCGCCGCACCGAAGGCGCGCGTCAGCCCCGTGCGGACCATGCGCACGCCCCACAGCAGCAAGGTCACGCTGCCCACAACGTTCAGGACGGTCTCTACGCCATGCATGATCGTCGAATCCTACGCTTCGCGTGCCGTCGATGAAAGTTTTTTGACGGATTTATGACGAAGCCTTCGCGGCTTCGTCCATGAAGGCCCGCACCAGCGCCACGCGGCGACGCTCCTGCAGGCTTACGGCATATTCAGCGACGTCGAGATCGGTGTCGCTGACCAGGACGCGGCGAAAGCGGCGATCCTCGCCCAGCTCGCTGGCGAACACCGCGCCGATTCCGAAGCCCGCTGCGACCGCCTCGCGCACGCCCTCGCGGGTCTGCACCTCGACGATGGCGCCAGGCTGTATGTCGGCAGCAGCCATGGCTTGTTCAAGCACTTCGCGCGTGATCGAGCCGCGCTCGCGCAGCACCAGCTCCTGGCCGGCGAGCGCCGCGAGCGGGGCGCGGCCGCGCCTGGCCAGCGCATGGCGCACCGGTGCAAACAGCACCAGCCGGTCGGTGCGCAGGCGCACGGCATGGAGCCGCGGATCCGACACGCTCTTGGCCATCACCGCCACGTCGGCCTCGTGGCGCAGCAGCCGCTCCAGCACGACGGCTGAGTTGTCGATCGACAGCGCGAAGGTGAGGCCCTCGGCGCGTTTGCGCAGCGCCGCCATGATGGGCACGACGTGATGCGCCGAATCCGCGGCGATCCGGAGATGCCCGCGGGTCAGGGCCTGCTCGCCGGCCAGCAGCGCGCGCGCCTCGTCCTGCAGCGCAAACAGCCGCGTGGTGACGCCATGCAGCTGCCGGCCCGTCTCGGTCGGCGTGACGCTGCGGCCGCCCCTGTCGAACAGGCGCACGCCATAGGCCTTCTCCAGCGCCGTGACCTGACCCGACAGGTTGGGCTGGCTGAGGCCCGAGGCGCGGGCGGCGGCCGAGAACGAGCCCGATTCGGCGACGAGGTGGAAGGCGCGAAGCTGGGTGGGTGTCATATATTAAAAACCAATAGGTAGCATATCGAATATATACTGGACGGATAGAGAACGCGAGGCCACGATCCGCCGCATGACGACGACCAGACCCGCTGCTTCTGAAACGGGCGATCCGCTGCTGCTGACGCCCGGCCCGCTCACCACCTCGGCCAGCGTGAAGCAGGCCATGGTCCACGACTGGGGGTCGCGCGACGCAGGCTTCCTCGCCATCAACCGGATGGTGCTGGACAAGATTGTCGAGCTGGCAGGCGGGCAGGGCACGCACGTCACCGTGCCGGTCCAGGGTTCGGGCACCTTCGCCGTCGAGGCGATGATCACCTCCTTCGTGCCGAAGGCGGGCAAGCTCCTGGTGCTGATCAATGGCGCCTACGGCCAGCGGGCCCTCAAGATCGCCCAGATCGCCGGCCGTGCGACGGTGTCGCTCGACACGCCGGAGGATACGCCGCCCGATCCTCGCGCGACTCGACAAGATGCTGGCCGAGGACAGGGCGATCAGCCATGTCTTCGCCGTTCATTGCGAGACGACCTCGGGCATCCTCAATCCCATCGCCGAGATCGCGGCGACGGTGGCTCGCCACGGCCGCCAGCTGCTGGTCGATTCGATGAGCGCCTTCGGGGCGCTGGAAATCGACGCTCGCCGGATCCGCTACGACGCGCTGGCCGCTTCCTCCAACAAGTGCTTGGAGGGCGTGCCGGGCCTGGGCTTCGTGATCTGCCGCAACGAGGCCCTGGCGGAGTGCAAGGGCAACGCCACCACCCTGGTGCTCGACCTGTTCGACCAGGCCGAGGCCTTCGCCCGCACGGGCCAGTACCGCTTCACGCCGCCCATCCATGTCATCGTGGCACTGGGCAAGGCGATCGAGGAGCATGCCATCGAAGGCGGCGTCGCCGGCCGCGGCAAACGCTACCGCGACAATGCCAAGGTGCTGATCGACGGCATGCGCGCCATGGGCTTCCGCACCCTGCTGCCCGATCGCCTGCAGGCGCCGATCATCGTCACCTTCCACATGCCGACCGACCCCAAGTTCGTCTTCCAGCGCTTCTATGACGGCTTGAAGGATCGTGGCTATGTGATCTATCCCGGCAAGCTCACGGTCGCCGACTCCTTCCGCATGGGCTGCATCGGGCGCCTGTACCCCGAGCACATGAAGGGCGCCTTGGCGGCCGTGCGCGAGGTACTGGACGAGCTGCGCGTCAGCAACGGCGGCCCGGCGCTGGCGGCGGAGTAGGAGGCAACCATGGCACCCGACAGTTTCAACACTGCAGGCGGCGAGATCGCGGTCAACGGCCGCCGCTATCGCCTGCCCAAGCAGCCCGTCGTGGTGGTCTGCATCGACGGCTCGGAGCCGGGCTACATCGAGCGTGCTGTCGAGGCCGGCCGCGCGCCGTGGTTCGGCAAGGTCCTCACTCAGGGAACGAACCTGTTGGCCGACTGCGTGGTGCCGAGCTTCACCAATCCCAACAACCTCTCCATCGTCACCGGCCAGCCGCCCGCCGTGCACGGCATTTGCGGCAACTACTTCCTCGATCCCGAGTTCGGGAAAGAGGTGATGATGAACGACCCGAAGTTCCTGCGGGTCGAGACCTTGTTCCCGGCCTTCCAGCGCGCCGGCTGCCGCATCGCCGTCGTCACCGCCAAGGACAAGCTGCGCGGGCTTCTGGGCAAGGGACTCGAGCTGGGCGCCGGCAAGGCCTGCAGCTTCTCCTCCGAGAAATCGGACAAGGCCAGCTTGGCCGAGAACGGCATCGAGAACGTCAACGCCCTGGTCGGCATGGACGTGCCGGACGTCTACAGCGCGGGCCTGTCGGAGTTCGTGTTCGCCGCCGGCGTCAAGCTCATGGAGCGCGACCGGCCCCAGGTCATGTATCTCTCGACCACCGATTACATCCAGCACAAGCACGCGCCGGGCACCCCGGTGGCCAACGACTTCTACGCCATGATGGACCGCTACATGGCCAGGCTCGACGCGATGGGCTGCACGATCGTGCTCACCGCCGACCACGGCATGAACGCCAAGTTCGGCGCCGACGGCCAGCCCGACGTGATCTACCTGCAGGATGTCTTCGACGGCTGGCTGGGCAAGGACAAGGCCCGCGTCATCCTGCCCATCACCGATCCCTACGTCGTGCATCACGGCGCGCTCGGCTCTTTCGCCGTGGTCTACCTGCCGGCCGGCACGGCGGCCGCCGAGATGGCCGCCAGGCTCAAGTCGATGCCCGGCATCGAGGCGGCGCTGTCCAGGGACGAGGCCGCGCAAGCGCTTCGAGCTGCCGGCCGACCGCCTGGGCGATCTCGTCGTCGTCTCGACCAAGCACAAGGTGCTGGGCACCTCGGCGGCGCGGCACGATCTGTCGGGCCTCACGCGAGCCGCTGCGCAGCCATGGCGGCGTCTCCGAGCAGAAGGTGCCGCTGCTCTGCAATCGCAAGCTCGGCGCCGATGCCGCCTCACGCCATTGGCGCAACTTCGACGCCTTCGATCTCGCCCTCAACCTCGTCGCCTGAGAGACCTCCATGGACACCTTGACCCGCCCCACCACCGAGGTGCGGCATGAGACGCTGCGCATCGCCGGCAAGAAGGTCGAGACCAAGGCCCGTCTGGAAGTGCGCTTCCCGTGGGACAACCGGCTGGTCGGCTCCGTGCCGCGTGCCACGCCGGAGCTGGTGGCCGAGGCCTTCCGCATCGCCCACGCCTACAAGCCCAAGCTGACGCGCTACCAGCGCCAGCAGATCCTGCTCAAGACCGCCGAGCTGCTGGTCGCCCGCAAGGACGAGCTCTCGCGGCTGATCACCCTCGAATTCGGGCCTCTGCCTGAAGGACTCGCTCTACGAGGTCGGCCGCGCCTTCGACGTCTTCACCTTCGCCGGCCAGCTCTGCCTGCTCGATGACGGCCAGACCTTCTCCTGCGACCTCACCCCGCACGGCAAGCCGCGCAAGATCTTCACCCTGCGCCAGCCGCTCAACGCCATCTCGGCCATCACGCCCTTCAACCATCCGCTCAACATGGTGGCGCACAAGCTGGCGCCGGCTTTCGCCACCAACAACTGCGTGGTGCTGAAGCCCACCGAGCTCACGCCGCTCACCGCGCTGTTCCTGGCCGACACGCTCTACGAGGCCGGCCTGCCGCCCGAGATGCTGTCGGTCATCACCGGCAATCCGTCCGATATCGGCGACGCCATGATCACCGACCCGCATGCCGACCTGGTCACCTTCACGGGCTCGGTGCGGGTCGGCAAGCACATCGCCGCGACCGCGGGCTACAAGCGCCTGGTCCTCGAGCTGGGCGGCAACGATCCGCTGATCGTCATGGAGGATGCCGACCTGGACAAGGCGGCCGAACTCGCCGTCGCTGGCGCCACCAAGAATTCCGGCCAGCGCTGCACGGCGGTGAAGCGCATCATCGTCGTCGAGAGCGTGGCCGACGCCTTCGTCGAGCGGGTGCTGGCCAAGGCCAGGAAGCTCAAGGCCGGCGATCCGCTCGATCCCGAGACCGATGTCGGCACCGTGATCCACGAACGCGCCGCCACCCTGTTCCAGAACCGGGTCAGCGAGGCGGTCGCCAGGCATGGGGCGAAGCTGCTGCACGGCAACGACCGGCGCGGCGCGCTCTTTCCGCCCACCGTGGTCGACCATGTCGATCCGGCCTGCGAGCTGGTGCGCGAGGAGACGTTCGGACCGGCGATCCCGATCATCCGCGTCAAGGACATCGCCCACGCCATCCAGGTGTCCAACGGCACCGCCTATGGCCTCTCCTCCGGCGTCTGCACCGATCGCCTGGACTACATCACCCGCTTCGTCGACGAGCTGCAGGTCGGTACCGTCAACGTCTGGGAGGTGCCGGGTTATCGCATCGAGATGTCGCCCTTCGGCGGCATCAAGGATTTCGGGCCTGGGTTACAAGGAGGGAGTCCTTGAAGCGATGAAGAGCTTCACCAATGTGAAGACATGGTCGCTGCCCTGGCCTGGGTAGGCTGGATCGGCGGCCCAAAGGGCACATATAAAGAATGTCCCCCAAGGAGGAAAACATGGCCGCCCAGAACTACTCCGGAAGCTGTCATTGCGGCGCCGTCGCCTTCACCGTCGAGGTCGACCCGGCGACCGCGCTGAAATGCAACTGCTCGATCTGCACCAAGCTCGGCGCGGTATGGGCTTTCGCGCCCAAGGCGAAGTTCGTGCTGAAGTCGGGCGAGTTCGAGCAGGGCGACTATCAGTTCAACAAGATGCAGCTGCACCACCACTTCTGCAGCGAGTGCGGCATCGAGAGCTACGCCGAGGGCACCGCGCCTGACGGCTCGCCGACGGTCGGCATCAATCTTCGTTGCGTCGAGGGCATCGATGTCGACACACTGAGCCCGCGCCCGTGGGACGGGCGCAGCAAGTAAGGGGAAACGTCCATGAGTGTCAGCCAGGCCGACAAGGCCAAGAAGTTCCGTGCCCTGCACGAGGCGCCCGGAGCCTTCGTGATTGCCAATCCGTGGGATGCCGGCTCGGCGAGGATGCTCGCCGGGCTGGGCTTCGAGGCGCTGGCCACGTCGAGCGGCGCCAAGGCGGGCGTGCTGGGCAAGCGCGACGGCAAGGTCACCCGCGAGGAGGCGTTAGCCAATGCCCGCCTGATCGTCGAGGCCTGTGACCTTCCGGTGGCGGCTGACCTCGAGAAGGGCTTCGGTGATGCGCCCGACGCCGCCGCCGAGACCATCCGGCAGGCGGCGGCCGTCGGCCTGGTCGGCGGCTCGATCGAGGATGCGACCGGCAACAAGGACAAGCCGCTCTACGACATCGAGGTTGCGACGGTGCGGGTGGCGGCCGCAGCGAAGGCTGCCCGCGCACTGTCGTTTCCGTTCATGCTCACGGCCCGCGCCGAGGGCTTCCTGCGCGGACGAGCCCGACCTCGACGACGTGATCAGGCGCCTGCAGGCCTTCGAGGCGGCGGGCGCCGACGTGCTGATGGCGCCCGGCCTGCCCGATCTCGCGGCGGTGAAGAAGGTCTGCGGCTCGCTCAACAAGCCGTTCAACTTCATGGTCGGCATCAAGGGCCGCTCCTTCACCAAGGCCGACCTCGAGGCCGCCGGCGTCAAGCGCATCAGCCTCGCCACCTCGCTCTACCGCGCCGCCATGACCGGGCTTCTCGACGCGGCAAAGGAGGTGCAGGAGAAGGGCACTTTCGCCTACCTCGACCGCTCGATCCCGACGCCTGACCTCAACGCCTTCATGAAGGAGTGAGGAGGGCGGCGGTCAGGCCTTGTCGACCGCGCCGCCGCTTTCGGCCCAGTCCTTGAAGGCGCCGAGATTGAAGACGCGCTCGTAGCCCAGATCCTTGAGCATCTTGCCGCTCAGCGCCGAGCGCCCGCCCGAGGCGCAGTAGACGATCACCGTCTTGCTGCGATCGAAGTTCTTGTCGTGGGAGGGCAACTCCGGATCGGCGCGGAATTCGAGCATGCCGCGCGAAACGTTGACGGCTCCGCCGACCTTGCCGCTCTTCTCGACCTCCGGGGCGTCGCGCACGTCGACAACCAGCGTATTGCCCTTGCCGATCATCTCCTTGGCCTGGGCCGGGGTGATCCTGGGTACCGCCGCGTTGGCGGCCTCCATCAACTGCTTGACGCTTGTCGCCATGTCGTCCTCCTCGCATTCCAGCCGTAGCGGGTATTCCTGCCTTGAGCCTAGACCATGGCGCCTGCGAACGCCGGGGAAATCGGCACGAGTTTGTTCGGGGCAGGCGTCATCGTCGAGCGCAACATCAAGCCCGTTCAGGTCAGGGCAACCCGGCCTTGGCCAGCCCGTCGACGACGCGCTGGAAGTCGGCGGGGTCCTTGTAGGGCAGGACGGCAGCGCGCTGGGCCAGCGAGAAATCGGGATTGACCTCGAGAAGCGCGGCCCAGGCCGCCCGCGCTTCTTCCGTGCGGCCCAGATGGCCGTAGCAGGCCGCCAGGAACATGCGGCTGGCATCGGTATCGGGATTGCGCGCGATGCGGTCGAGCAGATGCGCGGCGGCAACCTCGTATTGCCCCAGGCTGAAATGCGCCTGCGCCACGAGATGCAGCAATATGTTGGGATAGTGCGGATCCAGCCGCATCGTGGTCGCGAACGGCTCGAGCGCCTCCGCCGCGCGGCCGGCATAGACCAGCGCCATGGCGACCAAGGCGTGACCCTGGGCGTAGTTGCGATCGAGGTCGACGGCACGACGGAGCTGCGCCAGCGCGTCGTCGTGCCGGCGACGCCACACCAGCGCATTGCCCAGCGCCACGTGGCCGGCCGGCTCACGATCGTCCAGCTCGATCGCGCGCTGCGCGCATCCTTCAGCCTCTTGCAAGGCCGCCTCGGGATCGCCTGTCCAGGCGTTGATGTACTCGGCGAGCGTGACGAACGTCAGGCCGGCATAGGGGGCGGCGAAGGCCGGGTCGATCTCGAGAGCCCGGCGATGAAGGATGCGGGCCTGGGCGACGGATTCTCGGGTGCCGCGGGTAAGCTGCTCGCGCGCGCGCAGCCAGCATTCGTAGGCCTCGATATTGCGCGTGCCGCGACGCAGAAGCTCGGTCTCGCGCTGCGTCAGCTTGACGGCGAGCGCACCCACGATCTTTTGCACCACTTCGTCCTGGGTGGCGAAGATGTCGGTAAGCTCGCGATCGAATCGGTCGGCCCAAAGGTGTCCGCCGCTTGAGGCGTCGACGAGCTGGGCGGTGATGCGCACGCGATTGCCGGCCTTGCGGATGCTGCCTTCCAGCACGAAGCGTACGCCGAGCTCGCGGCCGATCTCCTGCACCTTGACCGATCGGCCCTTGTAGGTGAACGAGGAGTTGCGGGCGATGACGAACAGGGCCGAGACCTTCGACAGGTCGGTTATGAGGTCCTCGGATATGCCGTCGCTGAAATACTCCTGCTCGGCGTCGCCGCTCATGTTGGCGAACGGCAGCACGGCGATCGACGGCTTGTCCGGCATGGCCGGTAGCGACCGGGCCCGCGCGTCGTTCGCCCGGCCGATGCGGAAGACCCGCACGGGGCGGGCGATGTTCTTCACCGGCTTTTCGCCCAGGTCCTCCAGCACGATTCCGAGCTTGTCGCGCACCGAATCACGCACCGCGCGCGACACGAAGATGGCGCCCGGATCGGCCAGCGACTCCAGGCGCGCGGCGATATTGACGCCGTCGCCGTAGATATCGTCGCCTTCGATGATCACGTCGCCGAGGTTGATGCCGATCCGGAACTCGATGCGGCTGTCGTCCCCGGCGGCGCGGTTGCGGTCGGCCATGCCGGCCTGGATGGCGACGGCGCAACGCACGGCCTCGACCGCGCTGGGGAAGTCGACCAAAAGCCCGTCACCCATGCGCTTGACGATGCGGCCGCGGTGGGCGGCGATGTGAGGTTCGACCAGCTCGCCGAGGTGCGCCTTGAGGCGACGCAGCGTGCCTTCCTCGTCGTTGCTCATCAGCCGGCTGTAGCCGACCACGTCGGCTGCCAGGATCGCCGCGAGCTTGCGTTCGGTACGTTGGTTTTCCATCGATGCGGGACGCGGCCTCCGGTGACACGATACCGTTCCGCCGTACGTTGCGCGAGGGAGCTCGAGCGGTGGGTTGCATGGGCGGGTCGGGTCGATGATGCTGTCCCGATGGATAATCTCGCAAATTCTGCACGTGTCGAGCATTTCGACGTCCTGATTGTCGGCGCTGGACTCTCCGGTATCGGCGCCGCCTGGCACCTGCAGAAGAACTGTCCCGGGCAAGAGCTACGCCATCGTCGAGGCGCGCGAGGCGAGCGGCGGTACCTGGGACCTGTTCCGCTATCCCGGCGTCCGCTCCGATTCCGACATGTATACGCTGGGCTACTCCTTCCGCCCGTGGAAGGACGCCAAGGCGATCGCCGATGGTCCGGCGATCCTGTCCTATATCCGAGAGATGGCGAGCGATCACGGCATAGACCGCCGGATCCGCTATGGCCGGCGGGTTGTCGCCGCCTCGTGGTCGAGCGAGGAGGCGCGCTGGACGGTCGAGGTCGAGCGCGGGCCAGCGCGCGAGAAGGAGACGCTCTCCTGCAGCTTCCTGTGGATGTGCAGCGGCTATTACGACTATGCCGGCGGCTACACGCCCGACTTTCCGGGCGTCGGGCGCTTCAAGGGCCGCATCGTCCATCCGCAGAAATGGACCGAGGATATCGACTACAAGGGCAAGAAGGTCGTGGTGATCGGCAGCGGGGCCACGGCGGTGACCCTGGTGCCGGCGATGGCGGGCACCGCGGAGCACGTCACCATGCTGCAGCGCTCGCCCACCTACGTCGTGGCGCGGCCGGCCGAGGACGCGCTTGCCAACAAGCTGCGCCGCCGCCTGCCGCTCAAGCTCGCCTACTGGGCGACGCGATGGAAGAACGTACTGCTCGGCATGTATTTTTACCAAATGTCCGGACCCCTTAATTAATAGGAGTTCAGGGAACTTTGGGTAACATTGCGGGTAATAAACCACAGGAAGAGCCTACGATGCCGATGGTAGAACCGGGCATGTCATACGACGAGATTCTCGACATCAGACTTCAGAACGCCCACGCCGTCCTCGATCTGCTGCCGCTGAGCGCTCTTCTTCTCGGAGTGTGGCGAGCGCGCAAAGGCTCCAACAGCAGGAGATGTGTGTGTCACAGGAGAGAATATATTTTCAAGAGCAAGCCCTTGATGGACTGACGGGCTTAGCCCGCACCAAAGTGTACAGCACCACTAGTCGAAAGCCGGCGGAGTTGAGCGTGCCGAATTAAGGGCGACGGGAGTCAGCATGCGGCCGATAGCATTGATCCATACATCGCGGGCCGCTTCTATCGACAGGCCGTAACCTTCACGCATCCATCCCCAACTCTCGAAGTCGGTCAGAATGCCCAAGGCAACAAGTAGTTGGGTACGCTCCGCTTCGGGCAGCGTTGAAAGTTCCGGCCCGTACACCATCTCCAAACGCGTGACCATCGCGGCACGAATGCGTTTGATCCGAATTGCCAATTCTTCTGATTCGTCTTGGTAGTGCAGGAGCGCCCGCCACAATGGCAGCCACTGCTCGCAGATGGCGGCCCGCGTCTCGACTTGCGACTTGAGCCGGGTGTGCAAGTTGGCATCAACATTTGGGACCGTAGCCTGCGCAACAGCCTGGGCAAAGGCAGAGTTGGCGGCCGCAAGGCTCAGCGTAAGAAGGTCCGGAAAGCGCACGAAGACCGAACGGACGGAGCAACCCGCCCGCTTGGCAATTTCTGGCCCCGTCGGCGCCTGAGGTTTTTCACGCAGAAGATCCAGGTAGGCCTCGATGAGCGCCTTTTTGGTGCGCGCGCTCCGCTGGAGGCGACCATCAGTCCGGGGATGACGGGGATCTGGCTGATCCATTCGTACTTCCAGCCCAGATTGGGGAAGAGCAATACTCGATGCTTACTGCTGGCTGTAACGCCCACGGGGCCGTCGAACAACGTTGGCTGGCCCGGACCAACCCTCGACGAGGTGAAAGCCCTAGGTCATGCCGCTGGCAATGAGGGGGCCGCCCGGTCGATCTCCCCCCCTGCCGACGTGCCTCACACCCAAGCCCCCATAATCTGCCGCCTTTGACCCTTCCCAAAGCCCCAAGCAACAATTTGAGGATATTTCAGCACTTGAACTGTAGCAAGCTCTTTACAATTCTGGTGCCAACGTCGCGCCCTGCGGGGGTCCGCACGCCGCGGCCGGTCATTACCAACGCTGGGCGGGTGGCGCTGGCCCTAGCGGTACGCTGGGCGGAGGCGGACTGACTGCGGAATACTGAACGGGTAGATCGCGCTGGCTAAGGCGCACCACAACGCCAGCGGCCAAAACAGCCACAAGCAGCAACAGAGACCAAGCATACCGCTGTAAGTCCCAGGCCTCTTGGCCAAAGGCCCGCCGGCACTCGCGGGGGCGTAATTGCGCGGGTGTGGAGAAGTACACGCCAGAAGTTGAACCGACCGCTTGGTCCATAAGGCGCCAACTGCCAGGCAGCGCCGCGATGCTACCACGAGTTAGGGGGGTAGCCTAGAGCCTCGGCTGCCGGAATGTGGGCGTCCATGAGCGTGGGGCCGCCTCGCTGAGTAGCTTGGAAATCAACTTTATCTGCTTGGGACACATTAAATCTTGCGCGAGTGCTCGTCGCAACGCGCGGTCGAGCCCGCCGACAGGCCGGCCAGTGCCTTCACAAGATCCATTCTCCAAGCGCTAGTGAGACCTTCGTAGCTGAGCCGGCCCGAGTTATCGCCGCTCAGCGCGCCACTGCCACGCGGGTTGGCACGTGTGACCGTGGATGCCAGCCCGCACTGCTGTAGCCTCGTGCCTCCCCAACTTACGGCCTCGCGCTTGGTCGCGGCGCTTTCTAGACCTTGAGACTGCGCAGCGTAATGATTGCCATTCCTCCTTGGCAATTGAAGCGGATCGGAGGGTCGGAAACTCCAAGACCGGAGCTGGTGTAGCCGGTCATTTGCCCATGACGCCACAAGCCGGTGGCTGCGTGACGGCATCGCGTAAGCTGGGTCACGAGCGGCCTGCCACCTGGCAAACAAATCTGCCCGCCGTGAGTGTGGCCGCACAAATACAGCCCATAACCCGCGGCATGCGCATGGTCGGCCATCTCCGGAGAGTGAACGAGAGCAATCCGACATTCGTCTCCGTGTTCACGGAGCGCCGTCAGCGCCGCCTCGGTATAAAAGAAATGAACGTCGTCCAGTCCCGTGATTCGCAGACGCTGGTTGTCGCGCTCAAGAATGATCGAACGATTGACCAAGACCTCAAAATCCAACGTCTCCAACGCCTCGACCATTGCAACAGAGTTGTGATTGCCCAGAACCGCCAAGCGGGGACCTCGCACGCTGACGCTGCTGAGTGCCTGCGCCAGCAATTCTGCCGATAGGGCTGCTGGAGCACGAGGGTCGCCTTGAACGTCGCCAGTCAGCATGAGCACATCGACTTGTACGCCATCGAGCAGTTGCCGTGTGGCATACGCGAGCTCGGGGAAAACATCGAGATGAGTGTCGCTGACATGCAGGATGCGGCAGCCGTCGAATTTGGGCGGCAACTCTGGGAGCGTGACCTCGAACTCAAACACACCGAGGTTTAAAGCATTCTGCCGCCCGCGTTGGTATAATGGCGTCAGACGGATGCCTTTGGCGAAAATGGCCACGAGCCCGTTAAGAAGCAGCTTGCGCCAACGACTACGCCGGCCGCCGGGACCGATCCAATATGGGCCGTCGGCGATAGCGTTTCGTACCGCAGCCCACTGCAGTTTGGCGTCTGCTGATGAACCGATCGATCGATTGCGTAACGTCATGGTGTTTTGCGTGAAGTGGCGAGCGCGCCTTTCACGGACTCGGCCAGGGCGGGCAAGGCGGCAAGCGTGAAGCAGCGGCCAAGGCGAACCGTTTCATCGGCTTTGGCTAGCCTGCGACTGCGGCGATAAGGCGGCAACCGCTTCTGCTATCCGGCTTGTCGAGGACAGGTTGAACGGTGTGTCAACTAAGCCGCACCAGCAGCCTCGCGACCGTTGTAGCTCGCCACTTCGCACCCAGAATTGTCGGCACTTGTCGCCGGTTCAACTCGTCCGCGATGGCGCTCAGCTTAGTAAAGCCGGCTCCCGAAGCTCACCAATGACCGTGGCCAAGGCCATGGCCCGCGTGTCCGCAGCGCGCTTGGCTGCGGCGCCGCCATTGTGCCCACGATTGCGGGGCTGTTCGTCATTCATCTCGCAGGGCACGGCCGGAGCATCAGTAAACTCTATTCAAACGCGCGGCGGCTACTGCAACCGCTGCCGACCAGCCTCGGTGAGGCCCACTGAGTGAAAGCCGGAAGGAAGCGTCGTCCAGGACACGGGTAGTGGGTTGGAGGGCAGCGAGGCGGCGGAAGCAGCTCGGTAGGAGGGGCGGCCGCTCGTAACTCCCATCTTTTCAGCGATTTTGGCCGAATGGCCGCCAGTACAGGTGCTCAAAGGAGCACCGATGGCGATGAGCTTGTCTTTGTGCGCAAGACAGCCACGGCGCCAAATCCCAGCATATGACACGCCGTCGATGGTTATGATGCCCTGTCCGTTTGGCAGATCGTCGTCATAGTATCCCTCGAACCGCTGGCCGGCCGGCCAGTAATAGCGGCCGAATCCCTTCCGCTTGCCATGCTCGAACACGCCCTCGAAGCGGTCGATCGGCCGACCGTGCTCGAACCACTGGACAATGCCGGCACCCTCCCTCAGCCCTTTTGGGCAGGCGCCTGGGTGAGCAAGGTCTGCCTCCTCAATGGTAGTAGCGGGAACCGCGGATGTTGGGATGGTCGAGCGGCAACTCGGGCGCCTGGGCCGTCATCGCCTCAAGCTCAAGGGCACTCGCTGCGCCGCAAGCTCGGTGCTCCGCAGCCCACCGCTTGACCCCACAACCACAAGGATGGCAAACGACAACCGACCAGTGGGCGACCGCCACCCCGGCCGACATCATCCGGAATGCCCGGCCGACTTCATCGGAATCCGCACAGCATCCTCCCGCGCTCGCTCCGGTCATTGACCCGCTCGGGGAGGATTATTGGGAACGGATCTGATCCCGAGCGGGCCATTTTTCTTTACGGCGGACCTTTAGCGTCTCGCGGTCCATACCGCAGTGTAGCAGGAGGCGGCTTTCCTTGACATGTGAGACAGGCAGCCCAAATCGCCTCGTGAGCCTATTCATCGCTGATCCCGAGACGTCTGTTGCCTCTTTCTCCTCACAGGCAGCAGCTACGTGGAAAACCTAAGGTAATCGGGCTCGTGTCATTTGAGCAATGACTAGGCACCCCAAGGGAGAAAAACGAGGAGGAAAGAAAATGCTGTTCTGCATAACCGCGAACTACACTCCACAAGCGTTGAACGCCCTGATGGACGATCCCAACGCAAGTCGATTTGAAGCAGTCAAAAAACTGGTGGAAGCTGCGGGCGGAAAGGTAATTGCCATGTACAGCACCGTGGCCGATGGCCCAGGTGCTATGCTGATCTTTGAGGTACCCGACCCCACCTCGGCGCCGTCAATCTCTGGCGTTATCACGGCATCCGGTGCAGTGAAGGACATCCGGCTCATGCGTCTTCTTTCACAAGACGAAGTAGTTAGCGTTCGGAAGAAAGCGGCGGATATTCGGGGTTCGTATAAGGCGGCCGGTCAATAGGCACCGCTCGATCAGGTCAGATGCGTTAGCTTGAGTTGGCATCGCGGGCCGACGAGTACGTCTGTCGGTCCGCGAGGGCGCGCCGTGGGGGAGTCGCAGTACCAGTATCGTCAGGCTTTCGGCGGAAGGGAGTCTTTGCCGGACGCCCACTCGGTATGCCAGCGGTCGGCAACCGTGCTCTCCACCAGAACCTTCGCGCCGTCGGGGTGGGTCATCCCACTTCGTTAGCCGTCGCGACCGCCACGTTGATGGCGTCTGTCCGTGATTTGTAGGGACCTCGTGCTTGCCGCCAATTTTGATCTTCCACTGTCCGTCCCGCTGTAGAACGTAGTAGCGAATTTTAGACACGTCGGCTCCTTATTCGCTGAAGGATGCCATGCGGCCACAAAATGTACATGCAGGATTTGCTGGAGGTCTCGGAAGCACGAAGAGCGCCATAGCCAAGTCCGCATTCTAACGCTGCGATCCGACTAGGTCCGCCAGCAGCCACGAGACTTGGGCGGGTGCCCAATGGTCACGGCCTGCCGCGGTCCGCAAGCCACGGGCAATGTTTTTGCTTGGACGCCCGATACTACCTCTTGAGGCTTAACATCAGCGGATTGTCTCGAAGGCAGTAGGTTGGGCTGTCTGGTGGCCTTGCACTGCGAGGCATCCTCTAGCTTGACGTATCGCTTCTGGCACCAATGGCAGGAGCGCTCTTGCCGTTCGACTGCTCTTTCCGCGAGCTTTCGCCATTCGAACGCAGCAACGGCCAACAAGATGCGAGTACCTTGCGTGTTCCCTGCCGCCGCACCGGCGATCAATGGGCCCGAGTGCCGTGCACAAAAACGTGTAGACCGCCGGACCGTCGGGCAGTGCAATTTGTCACGGAGTGCGCCTTCCCGAATCAGTGGAAAGCCCGCCGCTTTAACGGCAGCACCCGGGAGACTTGGGCCGGTGCCCAGCGGTCACGACCTGCCGGCGTTCGAACGCCGCGCGCTTCAAGCTCTTGGACGATGGCTCGCGGGGTTCACGCGTGAGATCTAGGTCGCCGCGCGCTCTTGCCTGCAGCTTCTTCGGCCAACATCCGCCAGTGCACGGCAGCATATATGAGGATCTGCCGGTTGGACTCGGCGATGCACAGCGGGTCGTGTCCCCGGTCGTGGTGTAGCTGAGCGGTGGTCACCGGCGATTTCCGGGTTAGGGTCGGGTTGCGACGACCAACCTGGAACCAAGGAGACCACCGATGACCGCATGAGATGATGAACCTTCGTTCGCTTGTGGAGAAGACCCCTGACGCCGATATCCTGCGCGACATGATCGCCTTTGCCGCCGAGCGGCTGATGGAGATCGAGGTCGGGGCCCTGACGGGCGCCGCCCATGGCGAGAAGAGCGCGGCCCGGCTGGTGCAGCGCAACGGCTATCGCGATCGCGACTGGGAGACGCGAGCCGGCACGGTCGAGCTGCGCATCCCCAAGCTGCGCAAGGGTAGCTACTTCCCGGGCTTCCTCGAGCCGCGCCGGATGGCCGAGAAGGCACTCACCGCGGTGATCCAGGAGGCCTACATCCAGGGTATCTCGACGCGCTCGGTCGATGATCTGGTCAAAGCCATGGGGATGAGCGGCATCTCGAAGAGCCAGGTCAGCCGGCTGTGCGAAGAGATCGACGAGCGGGTGAAGGCCTTCCTCGACCGGCCGATCGAGGGCGACTGGCCCTACCTTTGGATCGACGCCACCTACGTGAAGGTCCGCCAGGCCGGCCGCATCGTCTCGGTCGCCGTCATCGTCGCGGTCGGCGTCAACGCCGACGGCCGCCGCGAGGTGCTGGGCATGGATATCGGCCCTTCCGAGGCCGAGACCTTCTGGACGGCCTTCCTGCGCAAGCTCGCCCGGCGCGGCCTGCGCGGGGTGAAGCTGGTCGTCTCCGATGCCCACGAAGGCATCAAGGCCGCCGTCTCCAGGATCTTTACCGCCACCTGGCAACGCTGCCGCGTCCACTTCATGCGCAATGCCTGGCCCATGCCGGCAGGAGCGGCCGGCGCGTCGTCTCGGCCTTCATCGCCACAGCCTTCGCCCAGGACGATGCCGAGCAGGCCAGCGCCCAGTGGCGCCGCGTCGCCGACCAGCTCAGGCCCAAGCTCCCAAAGCTCGCCACCTTGATGGACCAGGCCGAGCCCGACGTGCTCGCCTACATGAGCTTCCCGCCACAGCACCGCACCAAGCTCCACTGCACCAATCCGCTCGAGCGCCTCAATGGCGAGATCAAGCGCCGCACCGAGGTCGTCGGCATCTTCCCCAACGAGGCCGCCATCACCCGCCTCGTCGGCGCCATCCTGCTCGAACAGAACGATGAATGGGCCGTCCAGCGCGCCCGCTACATCACGCTGGAAAGCATCGCCCCGTCAGCGATGATCCCATCGTCAGCCTGCCCATTGCGGCAGGCTGATCGATCCGGCTCAACCCGGAGATCGTCTTTCTGACGACGCTCAGCTACACCACGAAACGGGACACGATCTCTAACCATCAGAGTTGGCCGCCATCAACCGCCGTTTCGTGCCATTTGCTGAATGCGGGACCTGCGGGTCACGCCCACTGCCGCAAAAGGTGGCAATCCATTCCGAGGACCGGCACCGCTCTCCCATGGGTAGCATGATGCTCAGGCGGTCAAGCGACGGCCTCGAAGCGAAGAGCTCGCATCGTTGGGCGGCGCGTCGCCTGGGCATGACTCAGCCTTGCGCTCCGTGCCGGCAAGACATTGCACGGCCGGCCGGCCGAGCATGCCTTTGCCATGGTCGATGGTGTGGTCAACGACGTCTTCGACCCCGCCCCCTTGCATAAATCTGCACGCCTGCTGCGAGATAAGAGCGTAGCGATGGTCGACGCAACACGTCCAAGATCGTCATCTCGACCGGTAACGGCGACAGTTGTCCACCGCCTTCGCTGACGCGCCTGGCGTGCTCGGCTGTCGTTGTGATTGAACTGGTGTCGACCGACGTAGGCCGGATTGACCAGAAGATCATGAAGGCTGCCGGTCCCGAACCGGCGACCCCTTCGGGTGATGCCGCGCTCGTTGAGGTGGCTCACGATGGCCTTCAGGCCTTTCGGTGGCCCTTCTCGACCGAGATAAAGGTCGAAGATCTCGCGTACCTGGCGTGCCTCGGGCTCGTTGATAGCGGTCGCGACAGTGCGTAGGTGTAGCCGACGGATACAACTCGACCTGGGCGAGTGAACCATGGGGCAGTCGGGTGTCCGTCATCAGAACGATAGATACGGATCGGGTCTATCTGGAAGAGAGGATCTGGCGCATCTGCTGATTGATGTTAAGCGGCGATTGCACGGTGGTTCAAGCGTCTGCGTTGGATGGTCTGTCGTTTGATCCTTTCTCGTTCCAGCAAGATGGTGTTGCCTCGTCCGAAGTAGACATCGGCCGGTGTCAGATTGCCGATGGCCTCGTGGTAACGCTGATGGTTGTAGTGATCGACGAAGGCGTCGATCTGGATCTCGAGATCGCCCGGCAGATAGTAGTTCTCGAGCAGGATGCGGTTCTTCAGCGTCTGGTGCCAGCGTTCGATCTTGCCCTGAGTCTGAGGATGGAATGGAGCGCCCCGGATGTGCCTGATGCCACGGTCCTTGAGCCATTCTGCCAGATCGCCGGCGATGTACGTTGTCGCTCAGCAGGCGCGGCCGATGTGTGACCTGCGCACTCTCGCAGCCTGATGCCGTGAGCGCCAGCTCCAGTGTCTCCGTCACATCCTCGACCTTCATCGTCGTGCATAGCTTCCAGGCGATGATGTAGCGCGAGAAGTCGTCGAGGATGGTCGACAGATAGAACCAGCCCCAGCCGATCACCTTGAGATAGGTGAAGTCGGTCTGCCACAGCTGGTTCGGCGCCGTCGTCTTGTCCTTGAACTCATCGGCAGCCTTCACGACGATGAAGGCCGGGCTCGTGATCAGGTCGTGAGCCTTGAGCAGCCGGTAAACCGAAGCCTCCGACACAAAGTACTTCTTCACATCGGTGAAGCGCGTCGCTACCTCCCGCGGCGACAGCTCCGGCTCGTCCAGCGCCAGTTCGACGATCTGCTCCCGGACCTCTTCCGGGATCTTGTTCCACACCCGCCTCGGCCGGGACGGCTTGTCTCCCAGCGCCTCGGGCCCGCCCGCCTGCAGGCGGGCATACCACCGGTAAAACGTCATCGGCAGGATACCGAGCGTGGCCAGGGTTCGTCGGACCGGCAGGTGAGAGTGCTCGACCAGGCCGATGATCTCCAGTTTCTCGGAACCAGGGTATCTCATTCCCCGTCTCCCCCATCCGCGATCATGCTTTTTTTGAGCAGACGCAGTTCCAGTGCCTGCTCGGCAACGACCTCCTTCAGCGCCCGCGCCTCACGGCGAAGGTCCGTCACCTCGCCGCTCGTGGCCGCCCGCGCCGTGTCGCCCGCCAGACGACGTTTGCCGGCCCCGAGGAACTCCTTCGACCAGCTGTAATAAAGACCCTCGGCGATACCCTCCCGGCGACACAGCTCGGCAATGCTGGACTCGCCGCGCAGGCCGTCCAGGACAATCCGGATCTTCTCTTCAGCTCGAATAGTGCTTGCGCGTCGCACGGCGGATGTTCTTCACAAGCCGTTCCGACGACGAGCTCGACGTAGTGGATTTCTGTCTCATATCGTTCCCCTCAGGATGACGATGAGCCGGAAATCCTCCCTTCCTCAAGACGCTAATTCTGTATCAGTGGTCCTGATGCCGGACAATGATCTCCATCTGGCCTTCCTTCCTCCGGCGGAACTGCCATGTTCTGGTAAGGTCGCCGTTCGCGCCGGCACGGCATCATAGAGGCCGTTGCCGTCGGCGATTAGGATGTCGGCCCGGCCCTTCTTGGACCTCAGGGCGCGGAGCTGGGTGTCGGTCAGGGCAACAGTTCGTCTCCTGTGTTTTGGGTAACATTTGGGTAAGCTTTAATGTTTTATGTGGGTTTACGCCAAGTTACTCGGATGAACAGATCAGCCAATGAAAGCGCGCATTACTTTACATCGACGGATACCACTTATACATCGGGTCATGCTTCTACCAGATGTGCAAACGCAAGCCGGACAAGGTGAAGAGCCTGATCCTGGGCGGCGTGCGCCAGATGCTGGGCCCCGACTACGACGTCGCAACTCATTTCACGCCGCGCTACAATCCATGGGACCAGCGGCTCTGCCTGGTGCCCGACGCCGACCTGTTCCGCGCCATCCGCCGCAAGAAGGTCACTGTCGTCACCGACGGGATCGAGACCTTCACCGAGACCGGCATCAGGCTGAAATCCGGCGCCGAGCTCGAAGCCGACCTGATCGTGACGGCGACGGGCCTGGTGCTGCTGCCGCTGGGCGGCATGAAGATCACGGTCGACGGCCGCGCCATCGATCTGGCCAAGACGTTCCTCTACAAGGGCATGATGTACTCGGACGTGCCCAACCTCGCGTCGGTGTTCGGTTACACCAACGCCTCGTGGACGCTGAAGGCCGACCTGGTCTGCGAATATGTCTGCCGGTTGCTCGGTCACATGGAGCGCAAGGGCTACCGGCAGGTTACGCCGCGCGCAGAACGATCCGACCGTAACGGAGGAGCCGTGGGTCGATTTTTCCTCCGGCTACATCCAGCGCGCCTTGGCCAGGCAGCCCAAGCAGGGATCGAAGCGGCCGTGGAAGCTCTATCAGAACTACGCGCTGGATCTCCTGAGCCTGCGTTTCGGCTCGCTGCGCGACAAGGCGATGGTGTTCTCGCGCTGATCGCCCTGCTCCCGGGAGTGGATGAATAGCTCGAAAACTTTACAACCCTAGGTTACTTGCGCTAATCTGACGCCCTGCTGCTAGCGCCTCAGGGGACGCCATGGTCGAGCAAGTGAGCTTCGCCGCCGATATCCGCCCATTGTTCACGGACGTCGATATCGATCACATGTCGTGGTTCTGCGACCTCTCCGCCTATGCCGATGTGAAGGCGAATGCGGCGGAGATACTTGATCGCCTGCGCGGGCATGGCGGCAACGTCATGCCGCCGCCGCCGGCGAAAGGCGGCGAGGGGCCCTGGTCCAAGGAAAAGATCGATCTGTTCCAGGCCTGGGTCGATGGCGGCTGCGCACCCTGAGGGCGCCCGCCAGGACGGCAAACCAAGCAGGAGAACCGCCATGAAGGGCAACAAGCTGTGCGCGATGACGCTCCGGGGCACGATGCTGGTCGGCAGTCTGGTGTTGGCCGTCGGCGCGGCGCGGGCCCAGCCGGCCGGTCCGCCGCCGGGCTACTTCGACATTCCTCCTGGCTTCGACTTTCCCGCCGACAAGCAGATCCTCGAGCAGTTCAGGACGACGGGAAACCTGTCGGCGCAGCGCCTGCACGTATGGAACGTGTTCGCCGGCATGACCCAGCCGACGCCCGACGGCAAGCACGCCATCTTCGAGACCTGGTACTCCGCCGACGAGACATTCCAGAGCGGCCCTGGGTTGCAGGCCAATGCGCCGCGCCGCGTCGTCCGCCGTTTTGCGCCGCCCCGACAGTTCCAGGCCCAGCCGGGCCAGCCGGGTTTGCAGGCCGCAGGGACCGGCCTGTTCTCGGAAGTCATGTTCAACTATGCCAACTACCGGCACGTCCGGACCCAGAAGCTTTACCAGCAGAGTACGCTTCAGACGCTGAAGCAGAGCGGCGCTGCGGATCCGGCGATCCCGAACAACAGGACGATCCCCGCGTTTCCGGCGGAGTCCGTTTCGCTGAAGACCATATGGTGGCCGATCAAGAAGACCGGCATGACGGTGCTGCCGGTATGGGATCCCGAATTCAACACGCCCAGGGCCGGCGGCAATCCCCCGCAGACCTGGGCCCGGGTGGTCGCCGTCGATCCTTCGCGCCAGACCATTCCGTCCGGCGAGAGCACGACCATAAGCTTTGCCGGCACGCCTCATCCGAATTCCGCGGTCGTGAGCCTCTCGGCATTCCACTACTTCCAGCTCGACCAGCAGGGCGTCGACGCGGTGATGGCGAACGGTCGCACGGCGGCCTTCGTCGAGATGGTGTTTGGCGACCGGCCGCTCCAGGCCGGCGACTATGTCGCTTTCCTCGGCACGCATCTTACGACCAAGGAGATCGACGACTGGGTATGGGCGACCTTCTGGTGGCACGATCGGGCGAATGTCGGTCCGTTCGCCGCCGACCGTCCGGCCACGGTGCAGGGCGTGTGGCGAAACTACCTGATGTCCTCATCGTACGATCTCGAACTGCCGCGGGAGAGCAACGGCACCGCGCATATCACCTTCAATCCGTGGCTCGAGGCCCATTTCCCCAACGGGCTCGTCAGCAACTGCATGAATTGCCACAACCGCGCCGGCTTCCAGCCGACCAATTTCCTGCCCATCTTCCGCGGCAAGCCGAATCTCGCGACCGATCCTGCCTACAAGGCCGGCCAGCTGCGGACTGATTTCCTGTGGTCGGTGCCGTTCGAGGCGCAGCCTTGACGCGAAAGCCTCGGGTCGGCCGCGCCGCGGATGGCGGCGGAATGTCCGCCGGCATCCATGGCGCGCTGACGGAGGCCAAGCGGCTCGTGCGCTCGCTCGATGGCGTGACCGCCGTCGACTACGGCGTCGCCTACAAGAACGGCAAGCCGACCGACCGGCTTTCCCTGCGCTTCCATGTCGGCCGCAAGAAGCCGATGCGCGAGCTCAAGGCTCATCAACGGGTACCGCGCAGCATCGCCGACGTTCCGGTCGACGTCCTTGCCACCGGCTACCGGCTGCATGCCCCGGGTCCCAAGAGCGTCAACGACGTGCTGCGCCCCGGCATCAGCGTCGGCAACTTGCGAAGCAAGACCACCGGCACCTTGGGGGCGCTGGTGCGGGACAACGGCACGGGCGGCCTGTGCATCCTCAGCAACTGGCATGTGCTGTGCGGCGACACCGATGCGGCGGCGGGCGACAGGATCAGCCAGCCCGGACCGATGGACCTTGGCAGCAATCCGGCCCACGAAGTGGCGCTGCTCGAAAGATGGTGCCGTCTTTCCGAGCAGGTCGACGCGGCCGTGGCGCGCCTCGCGGCGGGCGGCGCGACGGAACTTCAGCTCTTCGGCACCGATATCCGGCCGGCCGGCACCGTCGCGCCCGCGATCGGCATGCGCGTCCTCAAGAGCGGCGCGGTGACCAACGTCACCCGGGCGATCGTCGATGGCATCGGCGGCAGCTACCGCATGGATTACGCGCAATTCGGCGACGGGCCGCGCTGGATCGCGGGCTTTCGTCTTGTGCCCGACCCGGCGTTCCCGGTGCCGGCGCTGAGCCTCGAGGGCGATTCCGGCGCGCTTTGGGTCGAGGCCGATGGATACAGGGCCGTCGGCCTTCATTTCGCCGGCGAAGACGACGACAGCCCGCTCAACGACTACGCGCTCGCGCAGCCCATTGAGGACGTGCTGGCCAAGCTCGGCGTGTCGCTGCCGACGGCCTAGCCGAGCCGCACCACCGGATGGCTTCGGCATCGGCCGAACGATCGCGCATCGACAGCGAACCTGCGGCAAGGGCAGTCTCGACGCCGTCAAACGGGAGACGCCGCATGCGCACGCAAGCCGAAAAAGGCCAGACTTTCCGCGACCTGCACGTCCGGCCGGGGCTCCTGCTGCTGCCCAACCCGTGGGATGCCGGCACGGCCAAGCTCCTGCAGTCGCTGGGCTTCGAGGCGCTGGCGACGACCAGCCTCGGCATGTCGAACGCCCTCGGCAGGGTCGATGGCGACAACGCCGTGAGCCGCGATGAGCTTCTGGAGAATTGCCGCGTGATCGCGAACGCGACCGACCTGCCGGTCAATGCCGATCTCGAGAACGGCTATGCCGACGATCCGAAGGAGGCTGCGACCATCCTGCGCGATGCGGCGGCGGCGGGCGTGGTCGGCGGCTCGATCGAGGATTGGAGCGGGGAGAAGATCTACGAGTTCAACCATGCGGTCGAACGCGTGGCGGCCGGCGTCGAGATGGCGCGCTCGCTCGGGGTGCCGTTCACCTTCACTGCCCGCGCCGAGAACCTGATCCGCGGCAGGCCCGATCTCGACGACACGATCAAGCGCCTTCAGGCCTTCGAGAAGGCGGGCGCCGACGTGCTCTATGCGCCGGGTCTGCGCGACCTCAAGACCATGAAGATGGTCATCGCCGAGATCGGCAAGCCCCTGAACGTGGTGATGAGCGCGGGCGATCCCGACCTCACGGCCGAGCAGCTCGCCGGCGTGGGCGTGAAGCGGGTCAGCGTCGGCGGCGCGCTGTCGCGGCTGGCGCTCGCTGCCTTCATGAAGGGCGCGCGCGACATGAAGGAGAAGGGCAGCTTCGCCTGGATGCGCGAGACGATGCCGACGAGCGAGCTGAAGAAGGTGTTTCGCGACTGACTATGCCGCCTCGCGGTACGGCAATGCCCGCAGCGCCGGGATGGGATCGGCGCCGATCTGGCGCAGCAGCGAGGCAAGGTCGTACTGGAAGCGCTCGCTCAGCATCAGCCCGTCCTTGAAGGAGAGGACCACGACGAAGGGCTGCACGATGGTGCGGCCGGTGGGCGCGATGCCGAGGAAGGCGCCGACATGCTTGCCGTGCCAGGTCGCCTCGGCGAAGTAGCCGTCGTCCGTCGTCCAGGCCGACGACTGGCCCGGTCCGCGCTTCACCTCGACGTCGAAGGTGGTCCACCATTGCCGGTAGTGCGCCGTGGCGCCCTCGCGACCCCGCCAGGTCTGGCCGGTCGCGAGGTCCTCGAAGCGGCAGTCGGCGTGCAGGGTGGCCAGCGTGCCGTCCATGTCCTGCGCGTTCTCGGCCATGAGGTGACGGCGGACCAGGTCGGCGAGGGCTTGGTTCACGGCTGGCTCTCCTGATATGTTCGATTCCTGATAACATATAAGAAAGCTGATATGAGTCGCAAGGTCAAGGCCATCGAACCGCCCGCCGTCCCGCGTCCGGGCGAAGGCAAAGCGCGGGCCGGAGGGCCATCTCGGCTATCTGGTGCGCCAGGCCAACGTCGCGGTGCGAGCGGCCATGGAGAAGGCGCTTGGCGACTTCGAAGTCACGCCGCCGCAATTCGCCGTGCTCACCATGGTCGCTTCCTATCCCGGCCTGTCCGGCGCCGACCTGGCGCGGCTCACCTTTCTCACGCCGCAGACCATCAACGTGATCGTGCGCAACCTCGAGCGGGCCGGCGCGCTGGAGAAGTCGGCGCACGCGGTCCATGGCCGTATCCTGCGGCTGACCGCGACGGCCAAGGGCCAGGCGCTGCTCAAGCGCTGCAGGACGCGGGTGATGGAGGTCGAGGACAGGATCGGCGGCCTCGCCGGCCGCGACGAGGAGCGGATCGGTGCGGCGCTGGTTGAGCGCCGTGGCGGAGGCGTTGGTTGGCCGTTAAGCCAGGATCTTCTTCCGCTCCGGGTCGACGGCGGCGCCGGCGATGCGGCGGGCGGCATGGCGCCGGGTGAAGGCCTCGATCTCGTAGTCGTCGTTGTCCGCTTCCTCGGCCGGCACGTAGCCGAAGGCGATGGCCTTGCCGATCGTGTGGCCCCAGCCGGCCGACGAGGTGACGCCCAGGACCTTGCCGTCGCGGCGGATCGCCTCGCCGCCATAGAGCTGGACGGGCGCGTCGACGGTGAGCGTGATCAGCTTGCGCTTTGGGCCGGCCGCGCGGGCCTTCTCCAGCGCCGCCCTGCCGATGAAGTCGGCCTTCTTCTTCAGCGATACGGCAAAGCCCAGGCCGGCCTCGTAGGGCGTGTAGTCGGGCGTGATGTCGCTGCCCCAATAGAGGTAGCGCTTCTCCAGCCTGAGCGAATCGATGGCGCGGTAGCCGGCATCGGCCAGGCCGAGATCGCGCCCGGCCGCCCACAGAAGCTCGTAGACGTGGGTGGCGTATTCCGTCGGCAGGTGCAGCTCGTAGCCCAGCTCGCCCAGGTAGGTGACGCGGAGCGCCAGCACCGGCGCCAGGCCGAGGCGCAGCTCGCGCGCCGTCATGTAGGGGAAGGCTGTATTGCCCACGTCGCCGTCGGCGACCTTCTCCAGGATCGCGCGCGCGCGCGGGCCGGCGAGGTTGATCGTGGCCCGCGCCGAGGTGAGATCCTGCACCGTGACCGAGCCGTCGCTCGGCAGATGCTTCCGGATCCAGCCCATGTCGCGCACGCCGAAGGCGCTGCCGGTCACCATGTAGAAGCGGTTCTCGTCGAGGCGCGCGAACGTCAGGTCGGCCTCGATGCCGCCGCGTTCGTTGCAGAGTTGGGTGTAGACCAGGGCGCCGGCGGGCTTGTCGAGATCGTTGGCCGCGAGCCGCTGCAGCGCCGCGAAGGCGCCCGGGCCCGCGATCTCGAACTTGGAGAAGGAGCTTTGGTCGATCAGCACGGCGCGCTCGCGCGCGGCGCGGCATTCCTCGCCGACCGGCGCGAACCAGTTGGGCCGGCCCTCGAAGGAGGGATGGTCGACCGCCTCGCTGCCGGCCGGCGCGAACCAGTTGGGCCGCTCCCAGCCGAAGCGCGAGCCGAACACGGCGTTCTTCGCCTGGAGCAGCGGGTAGAGCGGCGAGCGCCGGCCGCCGCGCGCGCTTGAAAGCTCCTCGATGGGATAGTGGATTTGGTAGTAGCGCCAGTAGCTGTCGACGCTGCGCTCGGCCAGGTATTTGGCGCTCATATGGTGGCTGCCGAAGCGGCGCACGTCGAAGGCCCACAGATCCATGCCGGGCTCGCCCTCGACGATCCATTCCGCCATCGCGCGGCCGGCGCCGCCGGACGCGGCGATGCCCGAGGTGAAGGCGCAGGCCAGGTAGAAATTGTCGCGCTCGGGCGCCAGCCCCATGATCGGCTCGCCGTCGGGCGAGATCGGGATCGGGCCGTTGATCACGGTGCGGATGCCGAGCTCGTTCAGCACCGGCAGGCGCTCCGCGGCGGGCAGCAGGAAGGCTTCGAGCCGGTCCTGGTTGGGCTGGAACAGCTCGCGGCCGAACGAGAAGGGCACGCCTTGGGCGCCGAAGGTCGGCGTGCCCTTTTCCCAGCCGCCGACGGCCAGAGCGCCGGGCTCGGGCTTCAGATAGAAGATGTTGTCGGGGTCGCGCAGGGTCGGCAGGCCGGGCGGGATCGAATTGCTCTTTTCGGTGATCATGTACTGGTGCTCGACGGCGCCTGCCGGCACCTGCACGCCCGCCATCCTGGCCACGTCGCGCGCCCAGATGCCGGCGGCATTGACCACGATCTCGCAGTCGACCGCACCCTGGTCGGTCAGCACGCGCGTGATGCGTCTGTCCTTCGCTTCGAAGCCGGTGACCAGCACGCGCTCGACGATGCGCACGCCGCCCGCGCGCGCGCCCTTGGCGTAAGCCATCGTCAGGCTGGAGGGCTCGACCGAGCCGTCGTTGGGCACGAACACCGCGCCGACCACGCCCTTGGGGTCGATCAGCGGGAATTTCTCGAGCGCTTCCTGGGGCGAGAGCGTATGCAGCTCGAAGTCGAAGCTGCGCGCCGTCGTCGCCATACGCTTGAGCTCGCTCCAGCGTTCCTCCGATGAAGCGAGTCGCAGGCTGCCGACCGGCTTCCATTCCGTCGCCTGGCCGGTCTCGGCCTCCAGCCGGCCATAGAGCTGGGCGCTGTACTGCATCAGCCGCGTCAGGTTGCGCTTGCTGCGCAGTTGCCCGACCAGCCCCGCGGCATGCCAGGTCGAGCCGTGCGTCAGCCCGCTCTTCTCCAGCACCAGCACGTCGCGCTCGCCCGACTTGGCCAGGTGATAGGCGATCGAGCAGCCGACCGCACCGCCGCCGATCACGACGATGCGGGCCTGTGAGGGCAGGGTCACGCTGAAAGCTCGCCCAGATACCAGTCGAGGAAGTGCGCGACGTTGCGTTCGCGGACCAGGGAGAAGGGGCCGGGCCGGTAGGCGAGGGAACTGACGCCCTCCTGCTGGTCGCCACAGATCGTCCAGTCCTGCCTGTTGGTGATGTCCCAGATCGGCAGCAGGCGGTCGAGCGTGTAGTCCCGGCCCTCGACCGCCTTTTCATCGACCAGCCAGTAGCCGCGCACATGCGTCTCGTTGGGCCCGATCGGGGTGAGCCGCGCGGCGGCGGCGTAGTCGCAATTGGTGTGCTGCCAGAAATTCGGGAACACGGTGGTGCGGAGCGTGCCGGAGTCCCATTCCCTGATGTCGCCCATCAGGCAGGACAAGGGTTTGCCGTCCAGGCTTTGCGTCACGAAGCCTTCCATCACCGGCGTGCGATGGCAGCGGAAGGCCACGCCCGTCATGGTCGACATCGCATCGCCCTCGTCGAGGCCGAGCGAGCGGAAGCGGGCATTGGCGCGCGCCACGATGGCGTCCATGCCCGGCTGCAGCGACGGATCGAGCATGGCCGCGTCGCGCTGCACGTCGTAGGCCGCGGTATTGTATTCCTTATGGTTGGGCGGGCAGTGGTAGCACTCGCGGTTATTCTCGAACACGATCTTCCAGTTGGCCTTCACCACATAGTCGACCTGGTGGGCGATCTTGGCGCGCGCGATGGCATGCGGGCGGAGCTTGTGCCGGATGGTGGCCAGCGCCTGGGAAAAATCGGGCGGCGCCTCGCTCAAGGAGACGAACAGCAGCCCGGCCGCGTCGACGATGGCGACCGGCCGCAGCGAGAGCTCGGCCTTGTCGACGCCGAATTCGCGGCGCGTGTCCGGCACCAGGGAGCCGTCGAGCTCGTAGGTCCAGCGATGGTAGGGGCAGACCAGGCGGTGGGCAGTACCCTGCTCGGTCTTGCAGATGCGCGAGCCGCGATGGCGGCAGACATTGTGGAAGGCGCGGATCTCGCCTGAGCGGTCGCGCACCACGATGATCGATTCGGTCCCCACCTTGTAGGTGAAGAAGTCGCCCGGCCGGGCCACCTGGAAGGAATAGCCGGCGAAAATCCAGTGGCGGTGAAAAATCCGTGCCAGATCGGCGGCGAAGACCTCCGGTGCGACGTAAAAATCGCGCTCCAGCGCGCCCCCCGGGCGGTGCTCGGCGACCAGGCGGGCGATCTCCGGCGCAAGCGGTTGGCGGGCTCTGAGCGGCGTGCCGTCCATTCCAGTCTCCTTCTCCGCTGAGCCTACCACGCAGCCCTTGCCCGGCCCCAGACCCGTGTTAAGGTTTTGTGAAGCGTCGAGTACAGGGGGAATACGCCGCAATGAAACCGTCATGCGGCGCGTGTAGCGGAGTGATTTCGGCCATGGCCGAAGGGGGACAGACAATGACGATGATCGCAACCATGCGGCGGGCCGCCATCCTGGGAGGCGTGGCGCTGGCCGCGCTCGGGCTGAGCAGCACCGCGTTCGCGCAGAAGACCAAGCTCACGGTCTACACCGCCATCGAGAACGAGCAGCTCGAGCCGTTCAAGAAGGCCTTCGAGGCTGACAATCCCACTATCGAGATCGCCTGGGTGCGCGATTCGACGGGCGTGATGACGGCCAAGCTGATCGCCGAGAAGGACAATCCCCGCGCCGACGTGATCTGGGGCCTGGCGGCCTCGAGCATCGGCCTGATGAGCAGCATGGGCATGATCGAGCCCTACACGCCCGCGAGTGCTGCGGCGCTCAAGCCGATGTTCAAGAGCGGCAAGAACCCCGAGACCTGGGTCGGCATGGACGCCTATCTCGCCGTGCTCTGCTTCAACACCGCCGAGGCGGCGAAGACCAAGAAGCCCAAGCCCACGAGCTGGGCCGACCTCACCAAGCCCGAGTACAAGGATTCGATCGTGATGCCGAACCCGGCCTCGTCGGGCACCGGCTATCTCACGGTCGCGGGCTGGCTCACCATCATGGGCGAAGAGGCGGGCTGGAAGTTCATGGACGCGCTGCACCAGAACGTGGCGCAGTACCTCCATTCCGGCTCGGCGCCCTGCGTGCAGGCCGCCAAGGGCGAGCGCCTGATGGGCATCGGCTTCGACATGCGCGGCGCCACCGAGAAGACCAAGGGCGCGCCGATCGACCTGATCGTGCCCAAGGAGGGCCTCGGCTGGGAGATGGAAGTCACCGCCATCATGAAGGGCACCAAGAACCTCGAGGCGGCCAAGAAGCTCGCCGACTGGGCCTCGACGCTCAAGGCCAACGAGCTCTATGGCAAGTACTACGCCATCGTCGCCAATCCCGCGGTCAAGTCGATGCCGGCCAACTATCCGGCCGACGGCGAGAAGCTGATGGCCAAGATGGACGTCGAGTGGATGGCCAAGAACCGCGAGCGCATCCTCGCGGAGTGGACCAAGCGCTACGACGGCAAGTCCGCCCCCAAGGCGAAATAGCTCGGGCGAAGTGACGAGCTACCTCGAAGTCCGAAACCTTTCCAAGCGCTTCGGCGACTTCACCGCCCTGGGCGACGTCTCTCTCGACGTCGCCGAGGGCGAGTTCGTCTGCTTCCTCGGGCCCTCGGGCTGCGGCAAGACGACGTTGCTGCGCGCCATCGCCGGCCTCGATCCGCAGACCTCCGGTACCATCCGCCAGAAGGGACGGGACGTGTCGGCGCTGCCGCCCGCCCAGCGCGACTTCGGCATCGTCTTCCAGTCCTACGCGCTTTTCCCCAACCTCACCGTCACCGACAATGTCGGCTACGGGCTGGTGAGCCGCCGCCAGGCGCGCGGCGCGATCACCAAAAGGGTGAACGAACTTCTGACCCTGGTCGGCCTGCCCGATTCGGGAGCGAAATATCCCGCCCAGCTCTCCGGCGGCCAGCAGCAGAGGGTGGCGCTGGCCCGCGCGCTGGCGACCTCGCCGGGGCTGCTGCTGCTCGACGAGCCGCTGTCGGCGCTCGACGCGCGCGTTCGCCTGCGCCTGCGGCACGAGATCAAGGCGCTGCAGCGCACCCTGGGCGTCACCACCATCATGGTGACGCACGACCAGGAGGAGGCGCTCACCATGGCCGACCGCATCGTGGTGATGAACCAGGGCGCCATCGACCAGGTCGGCACGCCGCAGGAGATCTACCGCCATCCGACGACCGCCTTCGTCGCCGACTTCGTCGGCTCGATGAATTTTCTGCCCGGCACGCTTTTGGCGCCGGACAAGGTCAAGGTCGGCGGCCTCACCTTCGACTGCCCGGCGCAGGACGGGCTGGCGCCCAGCCAGAAGGTCAATCTCTGCATCCGGCCGGAGGATGTGCGCGTGCGCGACCTGCCGGCCAACATCGCCAATCGCGTGCCGATCGAGGTCGCCGATCTCGACTTCGTCGGCGCCTTCTGCCGCGCCACGCTCAAGGTGCGCGCCGCGCCCGACGTCACGCTGACCGCCGACTTCTCGAGCAACCTGATCCGCGACCTGGGCGTGCAACCGGGCACCCGGCTCGACGTCGCCCTGCCGCCGGACCGGCTGCGGGTGTTCGCCGCATGAGCCTCGCGGCACCTGCGTCGCGCGCCGTGCTGCGCGCCAGGCTGTCGCGCGACGACCTGATGATGCGGGCCGGCGTCGTGCTGCTGGCCGGCATGCTGCTGCTGATCGTCGGCCTGCCGCTGTGGGCGCTGCTCGCCAAGGGCTTCGAGGACCGCGACGGCCATTTCATCGGCCTGGCCAACTACGTTTCCTATTTCTCGACGCCGGCGCTGTTCAACTCGGCGTTGAACTCCTTCCAGGTCGCCGCCGCGGTGACGCTGATCGTGGTGCCGCTCGCCTTCCTCTATGCCTATGCGCTGACCCGCGCCGTGCTGCCGGCGCGCTGGCTGTTCCAGGGCATTTCGCTGATCCCGATCTTCGCGCCCTCGCTGCTGCCCGGCCTGGCGCTGGTCTACCTGTTCGGCAACCAGGGCTTCTTCAAGGGCGCGCTGGGCGGGCCGGTCTACGGCTTCGACGGCATCCTGATCGCCCAGGTCTTCTACTGCTTCCCGCACGCCACCCTGATCCTGGTGACCGCGCTCGCCACGGCCGACGCCCGGCTCTACGAGGCGGCCGACGCGCTGGGCGCCTCCAAGATCCGCGTCTTCTTCACCGTCACCCTGCCCGGCGCCAAGTACGGCCTGATCAGTGCCGCGCTGGTCGTCTTCACCCTGGTGATCACCGATTTCGGCATCGCCAAGGTGATCGGCGGCAATTTCAACGTGCTGGCGACCGACGTCTACAAGCAGGTGATCGGCCAGCAGAACTTCTCGATGGGCGCCGTGATCGGCATGGTGCTGCTGGCGCCCGCGGCGCTGGCCTTCGTCGTCGACCGGGTGGTGCAGCGAAAGCAGGTGGCGCTGCTCACGGCGCGCGCCGTGCCGCTGATCCCCAAGCCCAAGCCGGGCCGCGACCTCTTCTTCACCGTCTTCTGCACGGTGGTCTCCCTCGCCATCCTGGGCATCCTCGGCATGGCGGCGTGGGGCTCGCTGATCAAGTACTGGCCGTACAATTTGAGCCTCACGATGGCCAACTACGTCTTCGCCAATTTCGACGCCAACGGCTGGGACTCCTACTTCAACTCGCTGCAGATGGCGGCCGGCGCGGCGGTCTTCGGCACGGCCGTGATGTTCGTCGGCGCCTGGCTGAACGAGAAGACAAAGGGCTTCGGCGCGGTGCGCGGCATCGTCCAGCTGCTCGCCTTCCTGCCCATGGCGGTGCCCGGCCTGGTGCTGGGTTTGGGCTACATCTTCTTCTTCAACGCGCCCAATAACCCGCTCAACTTCCTCTACGCCACCATGGCGATCCTGGTGATCAACACCGTGGCGCACTACTACACGGTGGGGCACCTCACGGCGACGACGGCGCTGAAGCAGATCGATCCCGAGTTCGAATCGGTCTCGGCCTCGCTGAAAGTGCCGGTGTGGCGCACCTTCCTGCGCGTGACGGCGCCGATCTGCCTGCCGGCGATCCTCGACATCGCGATCTACCTGTTCGTCAACGCCATGACGACCGTGTCGTCGGTGATCTTCCTCTACGCGCCCGACACCAAGCTCGCCTCGGTGGCGGCGGTGAACATCGAGGAGGCCGGCACCACGGCCGCCGCCGCCGCACTCTGCATCGTGATCGTCATCACCTCGGCCACGGTCAAGACGCTGCACGTGCTGGCCGACCGCTTCCTGCTCGGCCGCCTACAAGCCTGGCGGCGACGCTGACGGTTTCTTCTCGACGTCCATCAAGTAGCCCGCGCCCCGGATGGTGTGGATCTGGACATTCGCGCCGGCCTCGGCAAGCAGCCGACGCAGGCGATGGACGTAGACCTCGATCGCGTTCGATGAGACGCCCTGCGACTGGCCGAAGACCTGGCCCTCGAGCGCTTCATGGGAGACGAGCCGGCCGCCCCGCTTGAGCAGGACTTCCAACACGTCGGCTTCGCGGGCCGGCAGGGCAATCATCCGGCCGGCGACGGCGGCCTGGCGGGTTTCGCTCTCGAACGCCAGGTTGCCGAGCACGAGCTTGTGGCCTTCGCCGCCGGGCGGTCGGCGTAGCAGCGCCTGCAGGCGCGCGATGAGCTCCTCGGTCGCGAACGGCTTCACCAGATAGTCGCTGGCGCCCTTGTGCAGTCCGTTCACCCGGTCGTCGAGCCCGCTGCGTGCCGACAGGATGAGGACCGGCGTGAGGTCGCGCCGCCGCCGCATCTGATCGAGCACGGCAAAGCCGTCCGCATCGGGCAGTCCGAGATCGAGCACGATGGCGGCATAGCGCATCGTTCGCAGGCGAGGCTTCGGCATCGGCGACGGTGCGCGCCGAATCGACATCGAGGCCGGCCCGGCCCAGCGCCTTGCTGAGCAGGCCGACGAGTTCGTCGTCATCCTCGATCACCAGTATCCGCATGTCGCCGCCGCTCCCCGCCGTCCCCGAGAAGTCGACACTAGGTCGACGTGAAAGACGCGTCGAGATCGCGCGCGCGATCCTCGTCAGGGAGATGTAAGTCGCGCGCTGTCGTTCATTCCGCCTGCGTATCGCCTGCGATTGCAGCGACGATGCGCGGCATCGGTGTATAGTCCTGTCCCGAGCCCACCGACGTCGAGGCGCCCATGAACCAGCTCCGCATTCCCGCCGTCTACATGCGCGGCGGCACCAGCAAGGGGGTCTTCTTCCTCGCCGAGGACCTGCCGTCGGACCCGCAGAAGCGCGATCGCCTGCTGATGCGCGTGATCGGCAGCCCCGACCGCTACGGCAAGCACACCGACGGCATGGGCGGGGCGACCTCGAGCACGAGCAAGGTCGTCATCCTGTCGAAGTCGGCGCGCGCCGACAGCGACGTCGACTACCGCTTCGGCCAGGTCGCCATCGATGCGCCGGTCGTCGACTGGTCGGGCAACTGCGGCAACCTGAGTGCCGCGGTCGGCCCGTTCGCCATCAGCACGGGCCTGGTCGGCGCGCCGCCGGACGGAACGGCGACCGTGCGGATCTGGCAGGCCAACATCCGGAAGAAGATCATCTCGCACGTGCCCATGCGCGATGGCGAGGTGCAGGAGCTGGGCGACTTCGAGCTCGACGGCGTGGCCTTTCCGGCGGCGGAAGTGAGGCTGGAGTTCCTCGATCCGGCCGACGACGAAGGCGGGTCGGAGGGCGGCGCGATGTTCCCGACCGGCAACAGGATCGACCGGCTCGAGGTTCCCGGGCTGGGCGAACTGGAGGCGACCCTGATCAACGCCGGCAACCCGACCATCTTCGTCGATGCCGGGCGGCTCGGCCTCAGCGGCACCGAGCTGCAGGGCGAGGTCAACGGCAAGGCACAGCTCCTGGCGCTGGCCGAAGCCGTTCGCGCGCACGGCGCGGTGGCGATGGGCCTCGTCGCCACGCCCGAGGAAGCGACGGCCACGCGCCAGCACACGCCCAAGCTCGCCTTCGTCGCCCGGCCGGCGGCCTACACGGCATCCGACGGCAAGCCGGTCGACGCCAGGTCGATTGACCTGCTGGCCCGGATCTTCTCGATGGGCGTGCTCCATCACGCCATGACGGGAACCGGCGCCGTCGCCCTCGCCGCCGCCGCGGCGATCCCGGGAACGCTCGTTCATCGCGTGGCGCCCGCGGGCGCCGACGGCCGCGTCCGCTTCGGCCATCCCTCCGGCAGCCTGACCGTCGGCGCGGAAGCCTGCGAGGAAGGCGGCCAATGGTCGATCAGGAAGGTCTCGATGAGCCGCTCTGCGCGCCGGCTGATGGAGGGCTGGGTTCGCGTGCCGGGCGCGTGAGGTATGCTGTTGCAACAATGAAGTGAAGGAGGGGACTTGATGACTCGTTTCCGCGCCGTGGTGGCGTTTGCCCGATCGTCACGACCCCGGCTGCCGCCGCCGACTATCCCGCGCCCAAACAGGGCGACTGGATCGCGCGCGACTGCAAGGTCCACACCGGCGAGGTCATGCCCGAGCTGCGCCTGCACTACACCACGGTCGGCGAGCCGTCCGGCCAGCCGGTGCTGGTCCTGCACGGCACGACCGGCATGGCGAAGGTCTACGCGGTCCTTGGTCGAGTTGCTGCAAGCTGCGCCGGCCGCGGTGCGGCAGGGTCGGCGCGCAAGTCCATCGCACAGCGAGGCCGGCGCTATTGACAAGTTTTCGACGCGCGACGGATAGTCAACTCGCCGTCAGCTGAGCCTGAAGAACCAAAAACGGTCGACGCTAGGGAGGAACTCATGTTCCGGCACATCGCGGGAGTCGCGACTCTTGCTGTCGCCTTGGTTTTCGCCGCCAAGGTGCCGCTGCACGCCCAGGACCAGAAGGGCACGCTCGTCTTCGCCGTCGAATCGCTCAGCGCCCAGACGCTCGATCCGATTCTCGAAGGGCGGCCGGGCAACGCGGTCTACCAGGCGGTCGATGTACGACTCGCTGGTCGGCTTCGACCTCGCAAAAGGCGGCGTCGGCCCCGGCGTCGCCGAGCGCTGGGAGCTCTCGCCGGACGGCCTGGCCTGGACCTTCCATATCCGACCGGGCCAGAACTTCCACAACGGCGACAAGCTTACGGCCGAGGACGTGAAGTTCAGCCTCGAGCGCCAGATGGGGCCGACATTCGCTCGCCTCCGCCGCGGCCAGCATGCGACGCACGATCAAGAGCATCGAGGTGATCGACGAGCTGACGGTGAAGGTGCAACACCACCACGCCGCAGATCGGCCTGCCGGCCGGCCTGTCGCGCGCGGTGGCGCCGGAAGGCGCGATCATGCCCAAGGCCTATATCGAGAAGGTCGGCGAGGAGGAGTTCCGCAAGAAGCCGATCGGCAGCGGCCCCTGGAAGTTCGTGCGCAACGTGCCGGGCGATCGCATCGAGTTCGACGCCGTCGACTATGCCGCACTGGCGCGGCCGTCCGCACTTCAAGGACCTGCACATGCTGCTGGTGCCGGAGGAGAGCACGCGCATGGCCATGGTGCGCACCGGCGAGGCGGCGATCGCCTCGATCGGGCCCGAGACCATGCTGAGCGCCTCGCGCGCCGGGCTGGAGGTGCTGTCGGTGCCCGGCACGATGCAGGCGCTCTATCCAGTTCTGGGGCACGTATCAGCCGGAGGTCAAGGATTCAGCCCATCGCCAAGCCGCGCGTGCGCCAGGCGCTGTCGCTGGCGATCGACCGCAAGCAGGTGATCGAGCACGTCATGAACGGCAAGGCGCGCATGCCGTATCCCTTCGCGACCTTCGGCTACACCGACTATTTCAGCGCCGACCGCTGGGAGAAGTGGGCGGCGCGAGGCCTACCGCTACGATCCGGTCGCTGGCGAAGAAGATGCTCGCCGAGGAGGGCTATCCCAACGGCTTCGAGCTGAAATTCGCCAACACGGCGCTGCCCGGCACGCAGTTCATGGTCGATATCGGCACCGCGATCGCCGACATGTGGACCAAGATCGGCGTCAAGGTGACGCTCAAGCACTACGAGTGGGGTTCGTTCGCGCCGATGGAGCGCGGCGACCAGGCAGGCCTCGTTGGCTGGGCCTCGATGTACCGCACGGCCGGCCGGCCCGACGCGCCATGGCGCTACAACGGTCCTTCTCGCCCGAGAGCATCCAGCACCTGCTCGGCGACAAGGACAACTGCGATGCGACGCGTGCCAGGACTTCGTCAAGACCTACCGCGCCCTGCTGGCCGAACTCGATCCGGACAAGCGCACGGCGCTGACCGACCACATGGTCGAGCTCATGGCCAATACCTGGACGGTGGTGCCGATCCTCGAGGGCATGGGCTACTACGCGATCAACACGCAAGAAGGTCGGGCAGTTCGAGGCGATCCCCGGCCGGCACGAGCTGGGCGATGTGTTCGAGCGCATCCCGCGGCCGGAGGAGAAGCCCTGGAAGAAGTGAGCCCGGCGGCGACGGGGCTAGCGCCATGAAGCGCTACATCGCGCGCCGCCTGATGCAGGGCGTCGTCCTGCTCTGCATGGTGGCGACGATCGTGTTCTTCCTCGGCCGGCTGACCGGCAATCCGGTCGATCTGATGCTGCCCGAGGATGCCACGCCGGAGGACCGCGCGGCGCTCACCCAGACGCTGGGCCTCGACGGGCCGATCGCTCGAGCAGTTCGTGATCTTCGTCGGCAAGGCGCTGCATGGCGATCTCGGCACCTCGATCCGCATGCGGCAGCCGGCGGTCGAGGCGTTCTTCGACCGCCTGCCCAACACGCTCGTGCTCATCCCCTGGGCGATCCTGCTCGGCATGGTGCTCGGCATCCCGCTTGGCGTGGTGGCCGCGCTCAATCGCGGCGGCCTCCTGGATCGCGCGGCCGGCACGGTCGCCGTGCTGGGCGTCGCCATGCCGAGCTTCTGGCTGGGTATCGCTGCTGATCTTCGTGTTCAGCGTCGAGCTGGGCTGGCTGCCGTCGGGGCGCATGGGCGGGCCCGAGCATTATGTCCTGCCGGTCATCACCCTGGGCCTGTTCCTCGTCGCCGGCTTCATGCGCATCATGCGCTCGGCGATGCTGGAGGTGATGGACAGCGAGTTCGTCAAGCTGGCGCGCATCAAGGGACTGAGCGAAGGCGTCGTGATCTGGAAGCACTGCCTGCGCAACGCCCTGATCCCGGTGCTGACCCTGTGGGGCGTGTTCGTCGGCAACCTGATCACCGGCGCCATCGTCACCGAGACCGTCTTCGCCTGGCCCGGCGTCGGCCGGCTGACCTACGAGGCGGTGATCTACCGCGACTTCCCGCTGCTGCAGGCGGTGATCATCCTGAAATCGATCCTGATCCTTTCGATCAACCTTGGCGTCGACATCCTCTACGCCTATGTCGATCCGCGCATCCGGCTGGCCTAGAGCATGCTTCTATTGCTGGTCGATCGCGGTTCGCTTCAGCGCGGATCTGATCCGCGCGAACTCAGGACGACAAGAATCTCACGCCCAAGAGGTGCGCGTGATGGCCCTCGCTGACCGCCCGCCCTCCGCCGCCCGGCCGCCGCGCCTGCTGTGGCGCCTGCTCTGGCCGGCCCGCAGCGCCGCCGGCGCCCGGCGCACCGCGCGCGTGCCGTGGATCCCGATCGCAATCATCGTCGGCGATCGTCATCATGGCGCTGTTCGCGCCGCTGCTGGCGCCTTATTCGCCGATCGACCAGACGCTGCGCGACAAGCTGCTGCCGCCGGTCTGGCTGGACGGCGGCAGCGACAAGTATCTCCTCGGCACCGACGCCTTCGGCCGCGACATGCTGAGCCGCCTGATCTACGGCGCGCGGGTCAGCCTGCTGGTGGCGCTGCTGGCGCTGACCGCGGGCGGCGGCGTCGGCCTGGCGGTCGGCATCGTCGCCGGCTACCTCGGCGGCGCGGTCGACAGCCTGCTGATGCGCCTGGTCGATGCGGCCTTCACCTTCCCGGCCATCCTGTTCGCCCTGCTGCTGGCCGTCACCATGGGCCAGGGCCTGGGCACGCTGGTGATCGCCATCAGCCTGCTGCTGTGGGCGAGCTTCGCACGCGTCATCCGCGGCGAGGTGCTGGCGCTGCGCCAGCGCGACTTCGTGGCGCTCGCCAGGTGCGCGGCTGCTCGGCGCCGCGCATCATGCTGACCCACATCCTGCCCAACGTGCTCAACACCTTCATGGTGCTGGTCACGCTCAACATCGGCGTGGTGATCATCGCCGAGGCGTCGCTCAGCTTCCTCGGCGCCGGCATCCCGCCGCCGACCCCGACCTGGGGCCTGATGATCTCCGAGGGCCGCGGCCGCATCGCCGACGCCTGGTGGGTGGCGCTGATCCCCGGCATCGCCATCACGCTGATGGTGCTGTCGGTCAACCTGTTCGGCGACTGGCTGCGCGACCGGCTCGACCCGAGGCTGCGCCAGCTATGAGCCAGTGACGAGCGAGACCGTCCTCGAGGTCCGCGACCTGCACACCCACTTCTTCCTGCGCCGCGGCGTGGTGAAGGCGGTCGACGGCGTGAGCTTCTCGCTGCGGCGCGGCGAGGTGCTGGGCCTGGTCGGCGAATCGGGCTGCGGCAAGAGCCTGACCGCGCTGTCGCTCATGCGCCTGCTGCCCAAGGGCGGCGCCCGCACCATCAAGGGCGAGGTGCTGCTCGACGGCGAGGACATCCTGGAACGCACGCAGGCGGAGATGCGCGAGATCCGCGGCCGCAGGATCTCGATGGTCCTGCAGGACCCGCAGACCTCGCTCAACCCGGTCTTCACCATCGGCGACCAGTTGCGCGAGGCGATCGTCCGCCGCACGCGAGGCGCCGCGCGCCGAGATGATGCACGGAGGCGGTGGCGGCGCTGCGCCGCGTCGAGATCGCCGCGCCGGAGCAGCGCATCGCCCAGTATCCGCACCAGATGAGCGGCGGCATGAAGCAGCGCGTGGTGGGCGCCATCGCCATCAGCGGCCAGCCCGAGGTGCTGATCGCCGACGAGCCGACCACCGCGCTCGATGTCACCATCCAGCTGCAATACCTCAAGCTGCTGAAGCGCCTGCAGGCCGAGACCGGCATGGCGATCCTGTTCATCACCCATGATTTCGGCGTCGTCGGCCGCATGTGCGACCGCGTGGCGGTGATGTATGCCGGCCGCATCGTCGAATGCGGCCCGGTGCGGCAGATCTTCGAGGCGCCGTCGCATCCCTATACCCAGGCGCTGATCGCCTCGGTGCCGAAGATGACCGGCACCGATCGGCCGGCTGACCACGATCGAGGGCCAGCCGCCGTCGCTGATGAACCTGCCGGTCGGGCTGCCGCTTCGCCTCGCGCTGCGCCCATGTCGAGCAGCGCTGCCTCGATGCCTATCCCGGCAGCGTCCGAGGTCGGCGACGAGCACACGGCGGATTGCTGGAAGGTCGCGCCGGCATGAGCGAGCCGTCAGCGGCGCCCGCTGCTGCGGGTCGAGCATCTGCGCAAGCACTTCGCCTTCACCAAGGGCATCCTGTTCGCCAGGACGCTCGGCCAGGTCAAGGCGGTCGACGACGTTTCGTTCGAGATCGCGCGCCGGCAAGACGCTCGGCCTGGTGGGCGAATCGGGCTGCGGCAAGACCACGACCTCGCGCATGATCCTCAACCTCGAGACAGCCGACCGAGGGCCGCATCCTGCTCGAGGGCAAGCCGATCCACGGCCTGCAGGGCGACGGCGCTGCGCGCCTACCGCGCCAAGGTGCAGGCGGTGTTCCAGGATCCGTGGTCGTCGCTCAATCCGCGCATGAAGGTCGGCCGCACCATCGCCGAGTCGCTGATCGTCAACGGCTGGGGCAGACGAGGCGAAGATCGCCGAGCGGGTGCAGCGAACTCCTGCTGCAGGTCGGGCTGCGGCCCGAGCAGGCCGACGCAGTATCCGCACGAGTTCAGCGGCGGGCAGCGCCAGCGGATGGCGCTGGCCGGCGGCCCTGGCCTCGCGGCCGCGGCTGATCGTGCTCGACGAGCCGGTCTCGGCGCTCGACGTGTCGATCCGCGCGCAGATGATGAACCTGCTGAAGGACATCCAGGCGCAGGACAACGTGGCCTATCTGCTGGTGGCGCACGATCTCGCCACGGTGCGCCACATGGCCGACCACACGGTGGTGATGTATCTCGGCAAGATCGTCGAACAGGCGCCGACGGCCGTCGCTGTTCGAGGACGTCCGCCATCCCTACACCAAGGCGCTGTTCTCGGCGGTGCTGGTGGCCGGGCCCGGGCAGGCGGCGAGGAGGAGATCGAGCTTACCGGCGAGGTGCCGTCGCCGCTCAATCCGCCGTCCGGCTGCCGCTTCCATACGCGCTGTCCTTTTGCCATGCCGCGCTGTGCGCAGGAAGAACCGGCGCTGCGCGAGGTCGTCGCCGGGCCATGCCGTGGCCTGTCATCTGTTCGAGATATGGAGAACGCGTCGATGTCGAATGCCGCCGCACGGTCCGCTGCAGGGCGTCAAGGTCGTGTCCTGCTCCACCGCCCAGGCGGGCACCGTGCCCTACATGCTGATGGCCGATCTCGGCGCCGACGTGATCAAGATCGAGGTGCCGGAGGGCGGCGACGGCTCGCGCCGCATGACCGTGCTGCCCGGCATGCCCAGCACCTTCTTCGAGACCAACAATCGCGGCGTGAAGAGCGTCACGCTCAACCTCAAGGCGCCCGAGGGCCGGGCGATCCTGCACAAGCTGGTCGCCAAGGCCGATATCTTCGGCCAGAACTTCCGCCCGGGCGCGGCCGAGAAGAACGGCTTCGGCTAGGAGGAGCTGCGCAAGATCAATCCGAAGCTGGTCTACGTCTCGATCTCGGGCTACGGCACCGAAGGGCCCGAACGGCCATCTGCCGGGCACCGATTCGATGGCGCAGGCGCTGGGCGGCATCGCCGAGGCCTATTCCATGCCGGGCCAGCAGATGCGCACCGGCATCGCGTCGGTGGCCGACGAAATCTGACCGCCATGCTGGCCTTCGGCGGCGCGCTCGCGGCGCTGACCCATGCGCGCGACCACCGGCATCGGCCAGAAGATCGAGCTGTCGCTGCTCGGCTCGCTGGTCCGGCTGATGGGCTGGACCTTCACCACCACGATGTGGCGCAACCAGAATCCGGTGACCGGCCAGGCGCGCGTCACCGGCACGCCGGAGCGGCCGGGCATCAGCGCCTGCTTCAACGACCGCGACGGCAAGCCGCTGGTGTTCCAGCTGACCGGCCCGGACAACTGGAAGGACGCCATGACGGCGCTGGGCTTCTATCGATGCGCTGGAGGCGGCGGGCTTCGGCGATCTCGGCGTGATCATCGACAACGACGCCAAGCGCGACGAGCTGCTGCGCACTGCTCGACGAGCTGTTCGCCACCGGCACGCGCGACGACTGGGTGGCCAGGCTGCGCGGCGCGGACATCGTCTCGGCGCCGATCAACACCATGCTCGAGGCGTCCAACGATCCCGACGTGCTGGCCAACGGCTATGTCACCGAGGTCGACTATCCCAAGCACGGCAAGCGCTGAAGGTGCACGGCACGCCGTGGCAGTTCTCCGAGACGCCGGCCAAGCCCGGCATCGCGCCGGAGCTGGGCGACCACAACGACGCGGCGCTGGCCGAGCTGGGCTACAGCCCCGCCGAGGTGGCGGACCTGCGGGCGCGGAAGATCATCTGATCGCTGATGCAGCGGATGGCATGCCTCTTGGTAGGACGTCCTCGCGGCGGTTGGACGCAGCAGGAAGGAGCGGCCCGCCTCCACGAACCGGCGGAGGCCTGCAATTCGATGACACCCGATCGAGAGCTTGGCGGCGGCCCTTCCGCGCCGCTATCCTCCGCCCAACCACGCACCCACAGGGCAGCCCCATGACCACGGCGATCGAAGGCGCGGAACTCACGCCAAGTCGGCCCCGGCACGGCGATGGGCCAGTTGATGCGGCACTACTGGCTGCCGGCGCTGAAGTCGTCCGAGCTCGAACGCGACGCAGCGCCGCTGCGCCTGATGCTGCTCGGCGAGAAGCTCGTGGCCTTCCGCGACAGCGCCGGCCGGGTCGGCGTGATGGACCAGCGCTGCCCGCACCGCTGCGCCTCGCTGTTCCTCGGCCGCAACGAGGAAGGCGGCCTGCGCTGCATCTATCACGGCTGGAAGTTCGACGTTGCCGGCAACTGCCTCGACATGCCGAACGTGCCCGACGACCAGGACTTCAAGCACAAGGTGAAGGCCAAGGCCTACCGTGCCGTCGAGCGCGCCGGCCTGGTCTGGGTCTACATGGGCGAGCGTGCCGAGCCGCCGCCCTTGCCCGCCTTCGAAGTGCTCGACCTGCCGCCCGACGAGATCAACGTCAGCCTGATGATGCGCAGCTGCAACTGGCTGCAGGCGCTCGAAGGCGAGATCGACACCGCGCATTTCGGTTTCCTGCACGGCGGCCACGTCAGGCCCGAGGACGTGCCGGAGGACGAGCCGTTCTACAACACCATCACCAACCGCGCGCCGCAGTACCACGTGGCCGACGCGCCATGGGGCACGCAGTATGCCGGCTACCGCGGCGCCGGACCGGGCAAGACCTACTGGCGCTTCGCCAATTTCCTGTTCCCCTGCTGGTCGCAGGCGCCCAACGGCGAGTTCGACAGCCACATGCATGCGCGCGGCTGGGTGCCGCTCGACGATGGCCACACCATGTTCGTGTTCATCTGGTGGAAGCATGCCAGGTCGGCGCAGGCGCCTGCCGCAGCCCGCTTCAAGGACGGCACGCCGATCGGCGGCACCGGCCGCGGCGGCATCAAGATGCTGCCCAACACCACGGACTGGCTAGGCCGCTGGCGCATGGCAATGGACGAGAGCAACGACTGGGGCATGGATCGCGACAAGCAGCGCCGCAACGAGATCTACAGCGGCATCGACGGCATCCACCTGCAGGACCAGGCGATCACCGAGAGCATGGGCCCGGTCACCGATTTCGGCTGGGAGCACCTGGCGCCCTCCGACCAGATGATCACCCGCACGCGCCGGCGCCTGCTGCTCGCCGCCCGCGCCTTGCGTGACAAGGGCGAACGGCCGCCCGGCGCCGACGATCCGGGAGTTTATCGCGGTGCGCGCAGCGGCTACTTCATCGATGCCGACGATCGGATTTCGTGGCAGGAGGTCTATGCCAGGACGCTGGCCGCTTCGGTCCATCCGCCGGCCTGACCTGGAAGAATAGAACGGCATGGCACGATGGCGCGTCGGCGTAGATTCGGGCGGCACCTTCACCGACATCTGCCTGTTCGACGAACAGAACGGACGCATCGAAACCTGGAAGGTCCCGTCGACGCCGGATGATCCGTCGCGTGGCATCGCCGAGGGCGTCGAGGAGGGCATGCGCCGTGTCGCGCCTGGATCCGGCGACCGGCCAGCCGCGGCGCATCGTCTATTTCGGCCACGGCACCACGGTGGCGACCAATGCCCTGATCCAGCATCGCGGCGTGAAGACCGGGCTGATCACCACCGATGGTTTTCGCGACCTTTTGGAGATCGGCCGCCAGAAGCGGCCCGACCTCTACGACATCCAGGCCGACAAGCCGCTCACCCTGGTGCCGCGCGACCTGCGGCTGGAAGTGCCCGAGCGGCTGCGCCACACCGGCGAGATCGACACGCCGCTCGACGAGGACAGGATGCGCGCCGCCGCGCGGACCCTGAAGGCGGCGGGCGTGAAGGCGGTGGCTGTCTCCTTCCTCTACGGCTTCGTGCGCCCCGACCACGAGAAGCGCGCGGTTGCCATCCTGCGCGAGGAGCTGCCCGACGCCTTCATCTCGGCTGGCCACGAGATCGCGCCCGAGTTCCGCGAGTTCGAGCGGCTCTCCACCGTGGTGCTGAACGCCTATCTCGGGCCGGTGATGGGGGGCTACATCAGCCGTCTCAGCCCGCGGCTGGAGTCGCTCGGCATGACGGCGACGCCGCATCTCACCCAGTCCAACGGCGGCGTCATCGGCTTTGCGACGGCCGCCGACATGCCGGTGCGCACCATCCTGTCCGGCCCCTCGACCGGCGTCGTCGGCGCCCAGGCGATCGGCGCGCTGGCGGGCTTCGCGGACCTCATCACCTTCGACATGGGCGGCACCTCGACCGACGTGGCCCTCCTGCAGGATGGCCGCTGCCGGCTCGCCGCCGAGGCCACCGTGCACGGCTATCCCATCAAGGCGCCGATGCTCGACATCCACACGGTCGGCGCGGGCGGCGGCTCGATCGCCTATATCGACAGCGGCGGGCTCCTGAAGGTGGGGCCGCGGTCGGCCGGCGCCGATCCCGGCCCGGCCTGCTACGACCGCGGCAACGAGGAGCCCGCCGTCACCGACGCCAACGTGGTGCTGCAGACGCTGAACCCCGGGCACCTGCTGGGCGGCCGCATGAAGATCCGACGGGACCTCGCCGAGCGCGCGGTGGGGCGTCTGGCCGAGCGGCTGGGCCTCGGCATCCCGGAGACCGCGCAGGGCATCCTGTCGGTCGTGACCGCGAACATGGCCCGCGCGATCCGCGTCATTTCCGTGCAGCGCGGCCACGACCCGCGCGACTACACGCTGATGGCCTTCGGCGGCGCCGGCCCCTTGCATGCGGCGCGGCTGGCGAGGGAGCTGGAGATCGGCCGCGTGCTGGTGCCGGCCAATCCCGGCATCCTGTGCGCCATGGGCCTGCTGCTGACCGACCTGCGCGCCGACTTTGCGCTGACCAGGCTCTTGCCGGCGACTGAAGCCTCGACCGCCGACGTCGCCGAAGCCTTCGCGCGCCCTGTCGGAACGCGCCGGCCGCTGGTTCGAGCACGAGGCCATCGCGCCCGATGACCGGCGGCTCGCGCGCACCGTGGACATGCGCTACCACGGCCAGAACTACGAGCTCAGCGTCGCTGCTGCCGGAGGGCGCCGATCACCGCAAGCGACGATGCAGGCGCTGGCGGCAGGTTTTGCCGACGTGCACCGCCAGCGCTACGGCTTCGCTGCCGATAGTGACCCGGTGCAGCTCGTCACCTTGCGGGTGGAGGCGACGGGCATGGTGCGCAAGGCCGAACTGAAGGCGCATCCCGAAGCCGGGCCGGATGCGAAGGCCGCCATCGTCCACCGCCGGCCGGTCTGGCTGGCGGAGACGCGCGAATTCGTGGCCGACCCCGATCTACGCCCGCGAAGGCCTGCGCCCAGGCAACCGATTCTCCGGCCCCGCCATCGTCGAGCAGATGGACGCCACCACCCTGGTGCCGCCCGGAACGACCGCGCGGGTCGATGCGTATCTCAACCTGATCCTGGAGGCGGCGACGTGAGGCGGTCGATCGATGCACCCCACGACCTCCCCTGAGGAGCGCGCGCAGCGCGCGCTGAAGGGTGGAGGCAACGCACGTCTGCGGCCCACCCTTCGAGACGCGACCCTGCGGGTCGCTCCTCAGGGTGAGGTTGGGGCGGAGCGCATTCATGAACGTAGCACCACCCCCTCGACCCCATCACCATCGAAGTCATCGGCGCCGCCATGGCCTCGATCGTCGAGGAGACGGGCGAGACGCTGATCCGCGCCTCGCATTCCACCAACATCAAGGAGCGGCGCGACTGCTCGACGGCGCTTGTTCAACGCCGCCGGCGAGACGCTCTGCCAGGCAGAGCACATCCCGATCCATCTCGGCAGCTTCCTCGACCTCATGCAAGCACATCATGCGGCGCTATCCGACCCAGGACATAAGGCCGGGCGACGCCTTCATCGGTAACGACGCCTACGAAGGAGGCGGTACGCATCTGCCCGACATCGTGCTTGCCGAGCCGATCTTCATCGACGGCCGCCTGGTCGCCTGGACGGTCAACCTGGCGCACCATGCCGACTTCGTCGATCGCGGCCATGCCCACATCTACCAGGAGGGACTGCGCATCCCGCCAGTGCGCCTCTACCGCGCCGGCGAGCTGCAGGGCGACGTGCAGGACCTGATCCTGCTGAACTGCCAGGTGCCGGGCGAGCGTCTGTCTGACCTGCGCGCCCAGATGGCGGCCAACCGCGTCGGCGTAAAACGCTTCCAGGCGCTGGCGGCGAAGTACGGCACCGCGACCGTGCTGCAGGCGGGCGAGGCGCTGATGGACTACGCCGAGCGCAAGATGCGCGCGGCCATCGACGCCATGCCCGACGGCACCTGGCGCTTCGAGGACGTGTTCGACAACGAGGAGGTGGCCGGGACCCTGCCGCTCGCGGTCGAGGTGACGGTGAAGGGCGATGCCATGTCGCTCGCCTTCGACGCGCCGGAACAGATGCGCGCCGGCATCAACATGACCTACACGGCGCTGCTTGCCACCACCTACTATGTCGTGAAGTCGGTGATGGACCCCTCCATTCCGCCCAATGCCGGCCTGGCAAGGCCGCTCAGCATCGCCGCGCCCCTGGGCAGCATCCTGAATTGCGTCGCGCCGGCCGCGGTCAACGGCCGCCTGCAGACCTGCCAGAGGGTCGCCGACATGATCCTGGGCGCGCTGGCGCAGGCCATTCCCGAACGCGTCATGGCCTGCTCCAACTCCGCCTGCATCGTCGCCTACTTCATCGGCAAGCGGCCGCGGGACGGCTCGACCTGGGTCTATCTCGAGACGATCGGCGGCGGCAGCGGCGCGCGCGCCACCAAGGACGGCCTGGACGGCGTGCATGTCCACACCACCAACACCTCGAACCTGCCGGTCGAGGCGCTGGAGATCGAGTATCCCCTGACCCTGATGCGCTACGAGCTGGTCGAGGATTCCGGCGGCGTCGGCCAGTATCGCGGCGGCATGGGCCTGCGGCGGGTCTACCAGGCGACCCACGACTGCCGCGTGCGGGTCGACATCACCCGCCAGCGCTCGCGAAGCTGGGGCCTGTTCGGCGGCGGCCCCGGCGGGCACGGCCAGGTGGAAGCAGGCCCCGGCGTGGTCTTCGACGGCGATTCCGCCGTGCTGAAGGCCGGCCAGTGGTTTGCCGTCGTCACGCCGGGCGCCGGTGGCTTCGGACCGCCCGAGCGGCGCGACCCCGCGGCCGCGGCGCGCGATCTGGCAGAAGGCGCGATCAGCGCCGTGACGGCAAAAGAGACCTACGGCGTTTGAGAAGACTCGAGCGGGCCTTTCGCCTTTCCCGGAGGCCTCGCGCCACTGAACTGCGTGAAGACCAACTAGGCCTCCGGGCGCGATCAACCGCCGTTGAAATGCATCTCAGCGGGGGACGGCGCCCTTAATCTTGTCCGAGAGCTCCTGCAGCCGCTGCTGCCGCCTTTCTTCCTCCTCGCGCTGGGCCCGCGTTAGCGGCACCGACGGGTCGGTCTCGAATCGCGCCGAAAGAAGCCGGTCGAACTCGGCCAGTTCGGCTTCCGTGAGGGTCTGGGCCGCGAAGAGCCTTGCCTGTGGTTTGAGTGGCTCGACCATCTTGGTCCTTTCATCGAGTCGCCTTGGCGTGCACACGATCCAGGATGAAGGCCCTGGTCAGTCGATCATGTTGCGCCATCAGCGGTCCGCCGTCCGTCCTCCAGTAGTCGTCCATGACGGCCGGCCGCGAGGGATCGACGAGTTCGGGATGATACGACTGCCAATCCTTCGGGTATGCCAGGCCGTCGCGAACGGGATCGCTATTGTAAGTGGTGCCGTTGTAGGCCGCAAATTGGGCAGGAATGGGCCGACCCACCTTGCGATTGAACTGCTTGTCGCCGTCGACATAGAGGTCGGTGACGAAACCGTTCGTATAGCTCGAGAAGGCGTGCCCGAATTCGTGGGCCGGGGTCATGCCGTCGGAGGTCGCATGGAGTGCCACGACGCCCGGGATCCGGTGATGAAACCTGTGCACAAACGCCCGTCCGTCGAGTTGGAACGGGATGCCGCCGCGGCTGTCGTCGTCGGTCGTGCCATACGCGCTCGCCCGCACGTGCGTGGGCGACTGGGATACCGCGAAGATCACGTCGGGATCGAGCCTGAGGCTCCTGGCAAAGGCATGCGCCTGATCGCGGCGTGGCTCGATGATCGCGCTGCCATCGACGGTGTGCTCGCCGACGAGAGCCGTGGAGTCGCCGGGAGCCGAAGAGGGAACGAACATCGAGACGACGCGAATCTCGTCCTTGTGGGGAGAGAGCGACAGTACCGGGTCGACCTGGCCCGGCAGCAGGCCGAACAGGTTGTTGTAGATATACTCGGCCGCTTTCTTGAGCGTGGCCTGATCGCCGGCGCTTGCCCCTGACAAGTCGGCCGCGAAAGTGCGCGAACCCAGCGGACGCTCCAGCGCGGGGCTGTTCAGGATGAGAATGAAGAATGGATCGGGCTTGGCACTATTGCCCTTCTGCCATTCGATCGTTTCCGTGCTGGCGGCCGGCATTCTTCCCCCCTGGAACAGGGCCCGCCGAGGCTAGCACGGCCCGCGACACAGACTGTGAGGAAGCCCACATTCGTGCTGCGGCGAGAAATTGCTTTATCCGATGCCGCGGCGAGGGTAGCAGCGAGCGATGTCCGTTCAGGCTTCGCCAAACGCCCGGTCCGACGTCGTCATCATCGGCGGCGGCGCGATGGGCTCTTCCATTGCGTACCATCTCAGGAGTGACCGCAACTTCACCGGCAGCGTCGCGGTCGTCGAGCGCGACCCGACCTATGCCCGCGCCTCGTCGGCGCTGTCAGCCAGCTCCATCCGCCAGCAATTCTCCACGCCGCTCAACATCCATCTCTCGCGTTTCGGCCTGTCGTTTCTGCGCCGCGCGCCCGATCTTCTGGGCGTCGATCTCGGGCTGAAAGAACCGGGCTATCTTTTCCTGGCAAGTGCCGCCGGCGTGGCGGTGTTGCGCGCCAACCATGCCATCCAGAAAGGCGAAGGCTGCTCGGTCGAATTGCTCGACGCCGCGGCGCTCCGCCGGCGGTTTCCCTGGATTTCGGCCGGCGACGTGGCGCTCGCATCGCACGGCACGCAAAACGAGGGCTGGTTCGACGGGCCGGCCTTGATGCAGGCCTTCCGCCGCAAGGCGCGCGACCTGGGCGCGCAGTACATCGCCGACGAGGTCGTGGGGCTGTCGCCCAATGCGGTCACGCTGCGTGCCGGCGGACGGCTCGAGGCGCGCACGATCGTGCTGGCGGCCGGCCCGTGGTCGGGCGAGGTGGCCTCGCTCGCGGGCATCGCGCTGCCTGTTGAGCCGCGCCGCCGCTCGGTCTTCGTGTTCGACGTCCGCCAACCACCCGGCCTGACGCCGCTTACGATCGATCCCTCGGGCACATGGTTCCGGCCGGAAGGCCGCTTCTATATCGGCGGCACCACGCCCGCCGCAGGCAATGACCCGCCCGGCGCGCCGCTCGAGGTCCAGCACCAGGAATGGGACGACATGGTGTGGCCGACGCTGGCCAACCGCGTGCCGGCCTTCGAGGCGGCCAAGGTGGTGAATAGCTGGGCGGGCTACTACGAGTACAACACCTTCGACCAGAACGGCATCGTCGGCCGCCATCCGGAGGTCGAGAGCCTGATCTTCGCCACCGGCTTCTCCGGCCATGGCATCCAGCAGTCGCCCGCCGTCGGCCGCGCCGTCGCCGAGCTGATCGTGCATGGCAGCTACCGCACCCTCGACCTGTCGCCTTTCGGTTATGAACGGATATCCGCAGGCCGGCCTATCCGGGAGCTGAACGTGGTGTGATACTGTCACTCAGAACCTCCTCTCCGCCGCGTCAGCGGGGGAGAGGAAGGGGCCCATTGCGAAGCAATGGGAAGGTGAGGTGGTATCTCATGCGAACGAGATACTTCCTGTGGTAACGACCGCGGCCCACCTCACCCTCCCCGCGCTCGCGCGCGGGTCCCCTCCCTCTCCCCCGCGATGACGCGGGCGGAGAGGGCCATCGAGTAGGAGAGTGCCGTGCCCGATTCCGCGTTGGTCAATTCAGACCTGCAATCCGCCCTCGCCGAAGCGCGTCAGGCCTATATCGACCGCAGCCCCAAGAGCTTCGCCCGCCATCAGGAAGCCTGCGAGGCGATGCCGGGCGGCAACACCCGCACCACGCTGCACAACGCGCCGTTTCCGCTCACCGTCGTGCGCGGCGAGGGCTGCCGGCTGTGGGACGCCGACGGCCACGAGTATATCGACGTGCTGGGCGAATACACCGCCGGCATCTACGGCCACTCCCATCCGGTGATCCGCGCCGCCATCGACCGCGCGCTGAACCACGGCTGGAACTACGGCGGCCGCAACGCCAACGAGGCCGGCTCGCCAAGCTGATCGCCGACCGCATGCCGTCGATCGACCTGGTGCGCTTCACCAACTCGGGCACCGAGGGCAACGTCATGGCGCTGGCCGGCGCCCGCGTCTTCGCCCAGCGCACGGGCCGCACCAAGGCCACCAAGGTCATGGTGTTCCACGGCGGCTATCACGGCGGCGTGCTCTATTTCGTGAGCGGCGGCAGCCCGGTGAACATCCCCTATGAGTACATCGTGGCGCCCTACAATGACGTCGAGGGCACGCGGGGGCTGCTCGCCAAGCACGGCGAGGAGCTGTTCGCCGTCCTGCTCGAGCCCATGCAGGGCAGCCACGGCTGCCTGCCGGGCGACCTGGGCTTCCTCAAGATGGTGCGCGAGGAAACGCGCGCGCGGGGCATCACGATGATCTTCGACGAGGTCATGACCTCGCGCCTCTCGCCGGGCGGCCTGCAGGAGAAGACCGGCGTCATTCCCGACATGACGACCCTCGGCAAGTACATCGGCGGCGGCATGTCGTTCGGCGCCTTCGGCGGTCGGCGCGACATCATGGAGCTGTTCGACCCCACCAAGCCCGACCACCTGCCGCACGCCGGCACCTTCAACAACAATGCGCTGACCATGGCGGCGGGCGTGGCGGGCTACGGCGAGGTCTACACGCCCGAGGCCGCCAGCGCGCTGAACGAGCGCGGCGAGAAGATTCGCGGCCGGCTGAACGCGATCTGTGCGCGGGAGAAGGTGGCGTTCCAGTTCTCCGGCATCGGCTCGATGATGACGGCGCATGCCACGGCGCGGCCGATCAAGACGGCGGCCGACATCGCCAGCAGCAATCAGGACGCCAAGGAGCTGTTCTTCTTCGACATGATGGCCGCGGGCATCTGGATCGCCCGCCGCGGCTTCGTCGCGCTCAACATCATGATCGGCGAGGCCGAAGGTGACCGCTTTGTGGCGGCCGTCGAGGAGTTCGTCACGGCACGAAAGGCTCTTTTGCGGACGCAGTAACTACCTATATGAGCGCGGTGTCCGTCATCTCGACCGGAGCCGAGCGCAGCGAGGCGAAGCGGAGAGATCTCGTTGGCGACGGGCAAGATCCCTCGACTTCGCTTCGCTCCGCTCGGGATGACATGAAATGAACGATATCCAGAAGACTTTCCCCCAGCCGGTCTCCGGGACAGTGGTGCCGCGCTTTGGCGACATCGCCACCTTCATGCGCCTGCCGTTGTTCCGCAATCCGGCCGACGTCGAGATCGGCATCGTCGGCGTTCCGTGGGACGGCGGCACGACCAACCGCCCGGGCGCCCGACATGGCCCGCGCCAGATGCGCGACCTCTCGACCATGATGCGCCGCGTCCATCACGTCACCGGCGTGGCGCCGTACGAGCTGGCCAAGTGCGGCGACCTGGGCGACGCCCCGGTCAATCCGGCCAGCCTCGAGGATTCGCTGGAGCGCATCGAGAAGTTCTACGCCGCGCTCCACGCCGCCGGCGCAGTGCCGCTGTCGGCCGGCGGCGACCACCTGGTCACGCTGCCCATCATGCGCGGCATCGCCCCCAAGGATGCAAACGGAGGGAAGGCGCCGCTCGGGATGGTGCATTTCGACGCCCACAGCGACACCTGGGACACCTATTTCGGCGGCTACAAGTACACCCACGGCACGCCGTTCCGCCGCGCCGTCGAGGAGGGGTTGCTCGATCCCAAGCGCGTGGTCCAGATCGGCATCCGCGGTTCGCTCTACAAGCGCGACGACAACGACTGGGCGGTCGAGCAGGGCATGCGGGTGATCACCATCGAGGAGTATTTCGACCTGGGCGTCGACAAGGTGATCGCCGAGGCCCGCCGCGTCGTGGGCGACGGCCCGACCTATGTCAGCTTCGACGTCGACGGCCTCGATCCGGCCTACGCGCCGGGCACCGGCACGCCCGAGATCGGCGGCTACACGCCGCACGAGGCGCAGCGCATGCTGCGCGGCCTGCGCGGCCTCGACCTGGTGGGCGGCGACGTGGTCGAAGTCTCGCCGCCGTTCGACATGAGCGGCAACACGGCACTCGTGGGCGTCACCATGATGTGGGAGATCCTCTGCCTGCTGGCCGAGTCGGTTGCCAGGCGCAAGGGCCGCCTTTAGCTCTTTCCCCACGCAGCCCGAACGCCAAATCCGACGGGCCGCTTCATGTGATACCGTCTCCCGGGGAGACATCGCATGACCATCGCGCGCTGGGTGCCCGGCCTGGCGACACTCAAATCCTACAAGGCGTCGTTCCTGGCGCATGACCTGGCGGCGGGCGCCACCTTGGGTGTGGTGATGGTGCCGGTGGGCCTGGCCTACGGCGAACTGGCCGGCCTGCCGCTGGCCGGCCTCTATGCCAGCATGCTGCCGCTGCTCGCCTACGCCCTGTTCGGCAGCTCGCGCCTGCTCGTCGTCGGTCCCGACACCGCAATGGCGGCCATCGTCGCCGTCGCCGTGGCGCCGCTGGCGGCGGGCGACTCCGGGCGGCTGGCGCTGCTCGCCGCCGGGCTCGGCGTGATGACGGGCGTCCTCTGCCTCGTGGCCGGCCTTCTGCGGCTGGGCTTCGTCGCCAACTTCCTCAGCAAGCCGGTCATCGTGGGCTTCATGCATGGGCTCGCCGTGGTGGTGATGGTCGCGCAGCTGCCCAAGGTGCTCGGCATCAGGGCCGCGGGCGAGACGGCGTTCGAGCAGCTCGCGAACGCGCTGTCGCATCTCGGCGACACCAATCCCGTCACGCTCGCGCTCGGCGGCGCAACCTTCGCCGTCATCCTGCTATGCCGGCGCTTCGCGCCGCGCGTGCCGGGCTCGGTGGTGGCGCTGGTCGGCGCGGGCCTGGCCGTGGTGCTGTTCGACCTCGAGAGCCGCGGCGTCGCCGTGATCGGCCGCATCCCGACCGGCCTGCCGGGCTTCTCGCTGCCGCTGCTGTCGCTCGACGACTTCGACGGCCTGCTGCCGGTCGCGTTGGTGGCGGCGCTGCTCTCCTTCTCCGACACGATCGTGACGGCCCGCGGCTTCGCCGCGCGCACACGCGACCGCATCGACGCCAACCAGGAGCTTCTGGCCATCGGCCTGGCCAACCTCGCCTCGGGCCTCAACCACGGCCTGCCGATCAGTGCCAGCGACTCGCGAACCGCCGTCGCCGAGGCCGCCGGCAGCCGCACGCAGGTGACGTCCGCCGTCGCCGCGCTGGTCGTGGCCGCGGTCATGCTGTGGTTCGCGGAGCTCCTCTATCACCTGCCCCTGGCGGCGCTGGGCGGCATCCTGATCGCCTCCGCCTGGAACCTCTGCGATGTCGGCGAGTTCATCCGGCTCTGGCGCTTTCGCGGCATCAGCCTGGCCGCAGCCGTCGTGACCCTGGTGGGCGTGCTCGCGCTCGGCATCATGGAGGGCATCCTGATCGGCGTGGTCTTCTCGCTGGTCCTGCTCCTGCGCGCGCTGGCCTTTCCGCCCGACGCCGTGCTCGGCCGCACGCCCGACGGCGGCTGGCACGACCCCGCCCATCGCCCCGAAGCCGCGCCCGTTTCCGGCCTGCTGGTCTATCGCTTTTCCGCGCCGCTCTTCTTCGCCAACTGCAGCGTCTTCCGCGAGCGCATCGAGGCGCTGATCGACGCGGCGCGCCAGCCCGTGACGGCCGTCGTGGTCGACGGCGGCGCCATCCACGACGTCGACCCGATGGCCTGCGAGACGCTGGTCGAGCTCGACCGCGAACTCAGTGAACGCGGCATCCGGCTCGCCTTCGGCAACCTGCGCGACCGCGTGAGGCGCGACATCGAGCGCGGCCTGCCGCCACTGCCCGACGGCGACGAGGTATCCTTTCCCAGCGTAGCGCAAGCGGCCGAGGCCGTGCAGCCGCTCTCTGCCTGAACGCGGGTGCAATGGCAGGCGCTGCGCGACATCTTGCGTCATACTTGATCCGTCATGCCACCCTCTCGCCGCCGCCTGTCCACGATCCTTCACGCCGACCTTGCGGGCTTCGTCCGCCTGACCGAGGGCGACGAAGACCTCACCTTCAGCCATCTCACGTCGGCGCGGCGCGAGGTCTGGCGGCCGGCCATCGAAGACGCCGGCGGCTCGGTGGTCCATAGCAACGGCGATTCCATGCTGGTCGAGTTCAGCTCGGCCCTGGCCGCGGTCGCGGCGGCGATCGATATCCAGGAGGGCATGGCGCGCTTCAACGAGAAACTGGCCGAGGAGCAGCGGCTGAAGTTTCGCATCGGCGTCCATCTGGGCGAGGTCATCGTCGACGAGGAGAACCACGACCTGTTCGGCGACGGCGTGAATCTGGCCGAGCGCATCCAGGTCATGGCCGAACCGGGAGGCATCGCGGTATCGCGCGCGATACGCGACATCACCGAGCTGCAGGGCGACTACGCCTTCGTCGATGGCGGCGAACACCGCGCCAAGCATGTGAGCCGGCCGCTTCACATCTACCACGTGCGGCCGCGGTTGGGCTCCTCGATGCCGACCACGACGTCGATCGGGTCGCGGGCGACGCTGCGCTTCCATGGCACCGACCTGGCGGGCCGCAAGTTCGGCTTCGACCTCTCCTTCGACAAGCTGGTCAAAGGGCGGGAGGGCTTCGTGATCGGCCGCGATCTCGAGCACTGCGACGCGGTCCTGGCGCACCAGACGGTGTCACGGCGCCATGCGCGGCTGGTCCTTGCCGATAACGTCCTGCAGGTCGAGGATCTGGGCTCGACCAACGGCACGTCGGTTGATGGCGCCGCCGTGGCGGCCGGCGCGCCGCGGCCAATCCAGGCCGGGGCCAGGCTCAGGTTTGGCGATGTCGAGCTCGCCTTCAGCTACGGCTAGAACGGGACCCGCCCGCGGTCCGATGACACTTGATCGAAATTCGCGTCAGAGACCGAAATAGAACTCTCACATCCGAATGCCGCGGGTCCCTTGCCGGTGCGAAAAAACTCCCGGGCGCACCTGTCGCTTGACAACCGCGCGCAATGTTGTGGCCTGTGGCTGGCGATGTCAGGCAGCCAGCTCGAGAATCTCCCGCACCTGCGCCGGCCCCTCGATGGGCCGCGGATTGCGCGGCACCCATGGCGTGCCCATGGCCTGCTGGGCGATGCGGTCGAAGTTCTCCTTGCCGATCTTCACTTCGCCCAGGCTGCGCGGCATGCCAAGGCCGCGGATGAAGTCGTCGAGCACGTCGCCCGCGTCCTTGCTCGGATGGCCCATCGCCGCGGCGATCAGCGCCTGGCGGTCGGCATTGGCCGATTTGTTCCAGCGCATCACCCAGGGCAGCATGATGCACGAGGTATGGCCGTGCGGGATGTCGAACACCGCGCCCAGTACGTAGCCGATGCCGTGGCTCGCGCCCATCGGCACGCCCGCCGCCAGCCCGCCCATCGACAGCCACGAGCCGGTCTGGCAGTCGAGCCGCGCCTTCATGTCGGTCGGGTCGGCTTTCACCTTCGGCAGGCCGCGTGCCAGCAGCGACAGGCCGTGCAGCGCCGAGGCGTCGGTGAACTCGGTCGATTCGTTGGAGCACACGCCCTCGACGCAATGATCGACGGCGCGGATGCCGGTCGAGAGGAACAGCCACATCGGCGTGTGGCGCGTCACCTCGGGATCGAGGATCACGGCCTGCGGGATGGTGAGCGGATGGCGGAACATCTCCTTCACCCGGGTCGCCTCGTTGGTGACGCCGGCCAGGCCGGAGAACTCGCCGGCCGACAGGGTGGTGGGAATCGAGATCTGCCGTACCGTGGGCGGCTTGGCGTCCGCCCCGCCGCGGATCCTGTCCATTGCCTCGACGGTGCGGATGTCGTTGGCGAGGCAGAGCTGGACGGCCTTGGCGCCGTCGGTGATCGAGCCGCCGCCCAGGGTCACGATCAGGTCGGCGCCGGCCTCGCGCGCCTGGTTCGCGGCGGCGATCACGGCCGAGCGCGGCGAGTGCGCGGGCATCTTGTCGAACGTGCCGACGCATTTGTTGCCGAGCGCCCGGCGGACCTTTTCGACCTCGTCGGTCTCGCGGTTGAGCGTGCCGCTCACCATCAGGAATACGCGCTGGGCACCGTGCTCCTTCACCAGCTCGGCGACCGACTGGTCGGCCGGCTTGCCGTAGTAGACCTCTTCCATTTTGGTGAAAACGACGCGCCCCGAAGTCAGCATTCCGACCTCCCTGATTTGGAGGGGAGCATAGCACCCTTCATATGCCTCCCCCGTATGACGGGAGCTTTGCGTAACGGACGTTCTGTGATTCTCTTGAGTGAAGCGCAGGAGGTCTAGCGGGATGTCGGTACGAGGCTCGCAGGCAGGAATGGCTGAAGCCTTCCTTCATCCGTCGGTCGGTCGGAACGTGCGGCTTGAGGCGATCTCGGAGCGGATCGATTGGCGTCCGGTCGAGGCGGCCGTGGCGCGTCTTCGGTCGGGCGAGCGAGGAGCGCCGCCTTACCCGGCTCTGATGATGACCAAGGCGCTGTTGCTGCAACAATGGTACGGGCTGTCCGACCCAGGACTTGAGGAAGCGCTGCTCGACCGCATGTCGTTCCGCCGCTTCGTCGGCTTGTCCGGTGACGAGGCGGCGCCGGACCACGCGACCCTGTGGCGCTTTCGCCAGGCGTTGGCTCACCTGGGCTTGGATCAGGCGGTGCTGGAGGCGGTGAACAGCCAACTCGATGCTCAAGGCCTGATCGTCCGGCAAGGCACCTTGGTCGACGCCAGCCTGGTTGCAGCCCAGTCCCAGCCGCCCCGACCGGCCGCCAAGGAGGAGGTTGAGCCGGGCGCCAGCCGGCTGGTCCGAACGCCTCGCGAGCCCGATGCCGACTGGACCAAGCGCGGCGCAGTCCGCTTCTTCGGCTACAAGGCGCACCTCGCGGTCGACCGCGGATCGGGTCTGGTCCGCCGCGTCCTGTTCACCCCGGCCAGCGTCAACGACACCGTCGTGGCCGACGATCTTGTGCTGGGCGACGAAGGCGAGGTCTGGGCCGACAAGGCCTACGACAGCCACGCCAGACGCGCCCGCTTGGCGGCGGCCGGCATCAAGAACCGCATCTGCCGCCGCGGCAACAAGCACCATCGGCCTTCGATCTGGTCGCAGCGCCGCAATCGCGCCATCGCCCGGGTGCGCGGCCGTGTCGAGACACTGTTCGCGGTGCTCAAGCGTCACTATCGACACCACCGGGCGCGATACCTCACCCTGCAGCGCAATCGCACAGACCTGCTGATGGCCTGCGTCGCCATCAACCTGCGACGAGCCCTCGTCCTCGCGCCATGACAACCATCGCCAACCCGGGCCAACTGCTCGCCAGCGCCCAATTGCCTCTCGACGCAGCCCTTCCGGCCAACTCCAGGACTGCGCTCCCGACAAACCAACCCTTTCTGCAAAGCTCCCGTAAGACGGGGGAGGTGCCCCCGAAGGGGGCGGAGGGGGAGGGCCCCACAGACAATCTCGAAGATTTCAGATCTGAAATCAGGCAGAGCTCGACTGAGGCTTTCCCCCTCCGGCACAGGCGCTGTAAACAGCGCCGATGCGGGCCACCTCCCCCGTAAGACGGAGGAGGAAAATGAATGCTATCGTGGCTCGAATTGACCCAAGGAACCTCATGACCGGCACACGCGATGGCGCCCTCGGGCGCGCGGAAAAGTACTTCGACGAGGGTGGCTTCCTGGCCGAGCTGCAGCGGCGGGTGGCGATCCCGACCACCAGCCAGGAACAGGATTCGATGCCGGCCCTGCAGCAGTACGTCTCCGGCGAGATGACCGAATCGCTGGAAAAGCTGGGCTACGACTGCACCGTTCTGCCCAATCCGCGCAGCGAATACGGGCCGTTCCTGATCGCGCGGCGGGTCGAGGATCCCGCCAAGCCCACCGTGCTGACCTACGGCCACGGCGATGTGATCCGCGGCCAGGAGGAGCAGTGGCGCCAGGGCCTGTCGCCGTGGAAGATCGTGGTCGAGGGCGACCGGATGTATGGCCGCGGCACGGCCGACAACAAGGGCCAGCATACGATCAACATCGCAGCCCTTGCCTGCGTGCTGCAGGAGCGCGGGTCGCTGGGCTTCAACTCGACCATCCTGATCGAGACCGGCGAGGAGACCGGCTCGCCCGGCCTGGCCGACTTCTGCAAGACCAACAAGGCGGCGCTCAAGGCCGACGCCCTGATCGGCTCGGACGGGCCCAGGCTCGACCATCGCCGGCCGACCATCTTCGGCGGCACGCGCGGCACCTTGAACTTCAACCTGAAGCTCACCCTGCGCGAGGGCGGCCATCATTCGGGCAACTGGGGTGGCCTTCTTTCCAATCCCGGCATCATCCTGGCGCATGCGCTGGCGACGATCACCGACGCGCGCGGCCAGATCAAGGTGCCGGAATGGCGGCCCAAGACCTTGACGAACTCGGTGCGCGCGGCCCTGGCCGACGCCCATGTCGATGCCGGCGAGGGCGCCCCCGAGATCGATCCGGAATGGGGCGAGAAGTCGCTCACGCCGGTCGAGCGCGTGTTCGGCTGGAACAGCTTCGAGGTCCTGGCCTTCAAGACCGGCAATCCCGACCGGCCGGTGAATGCCATCCCGCCCAGCGCCATCGCCTATTGCCAGCTTCGTTTCGTCGTCGGCACCGATCCGCACGAGATCCTGCCGGCGCTGCGCCGTCATCTCGACAGTCACGGCTTCCCGCAGATCGAGCTCGAGCAGGCGCGCGACGTGATCATGAATGCAACGCGGCTCGATCCTGAGAACCCGTGGGCCAAATTCGCCGCCGCCTCGATCGAGAAGACGGGCGGCCAGAAGCCCAACATGCTGCCCAATCTCGGCGGCTCGCTGCCCAACGAGGTCTTCACCGACATTTTGGGAATGCCAACCGTGTGGGTGCCGCACTCCTACGCCGCCTGTTCCCAGCACGCCCCCAACGAGCACCTGCTGGCGCCGGTGGCGCGCGACGGGCTGCGCCTGATGACCGGCATCTTCTGGGACCTCGGCGCGGACGGCCGTCCGCGCTAGGCTCGCCGGCGATGCTTTCGCCCGACGAGGCCGCGGACCTGATCGAGGCCATCGCGGTCCGCCAGGATCGTGCGGCCTTCGCCAGCCTGTTCCGTCACTACGCGCCTAGGGTGAAGGCCTTCGTCATGCGCGGCGGCAGCGATGCAGAGACCGCGCAGGAAGTGGCCCAGGAAGCGCTGATCATGGTGTGGCGCAAGGCCGCCACCTTCGACCGCAGTCGTGCATCGGCGGCGACCTGGATCTACACCATCGCCCGCAACAAGCGGATCGACCTGCTGCGCCGAACCGTCCGGCCGGCGATCGAAACCGAGGACTGGCTGGCGGTATTCGCACCCGAAGAGGACGATGCCGACAAATCCGTCCTGGCCGGGCAGACGTATACGAGGGTGAAGGAACTGTTGGTCGGCCTGTCGGCCGACCAACTGGTGGTGATCCAGAAGGCCTTTTTCGAGGACAAGACACACACCGCCATCGCCGAGGAATTGAAGCTGCCTCTGGGTACCGTGAAGTCCCGCATTCGCCTTGCCCTCGGGCGCCTGCGGGAAGCGTTGGAGAAAGACGAGCAATGAGCCGCCATACGGCCCCCGACGAGCTGCTGCTGGACTACGCCGCCGGTGCGCTGCCCCAAGGGCCGGCGTTTGCGGTGGCACTGCATGTCGCCCTCGATCCGACGGCGCGGCGCGCGGTCGAGCGCCTGGACGCCGTGGGCGGCGCCTTGATGGAAGGCGAGGCCGGCGCTGCCTTGGACGATACGGCACTCGAGCGCACGCTCGCCAGGCTGGACAAGCTCGCCGTCGAACCATGGCCGGCGCCTCCCGTGGCGCGGCCCGGCTTCGAATGGGCGCCGCCGCCGCTGGCTCGTCTCATCGGCGTCGATGCGCGCTGGCGGTCGGTGCTTGGCGGCTTCGAGGAGATCCGCCTGCACTTGCCGGGCGGTAGTCATCGCGTGTCGCTGCTGCGGCTGAAACCCGGCCGCGGCCTGCCGATACATCGCCACGTCGGCGCCGAGTACACGGTGGTGCTGCAGGGCGGCTACACCGATTCGACCGGCAACTACGGCGTCGGCGATTTTGCCGTGGGCCCCGGTCCTGAACAACACGAGCCGATCGCCGATGCCGGGCCGCCCTGCATCGCGCTGATCGTGGTCGAGAAGCCGATCGTGCTGACGGGCCCGATCGGCCGCTGGCTCAATCCACTGGTGAGACGCGATCTGATCTGACAGGCTCGCGGGCCTGAAGGGGAGACCAGATGCCGCGCATTCCGTACTACGAAGTCGACAACGCCACCGGCAAGCACGCCGAGTTCCTGGAAAAGCTGAAGCCCCATCTCAACATCTACCGCATGCTGGCGAACTCCGAATACGGTTCGAAGGGCTTCGTGCGCATGGGCAATGCGCTGCTCCACCGCTGCGAGCTCGACCCGACCCTGCGCGAACTGGCGATCCTACGGGTCGGTCGGCTGAGCCGTGCCGCCTACGAGGTATTCCAGCACGAACGCATCGCCCGCGAGGCGGGCGTCACCGACGACAAGATCGCCGCCCTGCGTGACGCCACGATCGAGGCGCCGGCCTTCACCGACAACGAAAAAGCCGTGCTGCGCTTCACCGACGACGTGGTCCGCAACATCAAGGCCTCGGACAAGACCCTGAAGGCTGTCCAGGTATTCCTGACGCCCGGCGCGCTGGTCGAGCTCACCCTGACGGTCGGCTACTACATGATGGTCTGCCGCTTCCTTGAGACGATGGGCGTCGACGGCGAGGAAGGCCAGGCGGAGTGGCTGAAGACGGCGAAGCTGTAGCGGGAGAAATGTTCGATGGCGTACCGCGTCCTGATCGCGCAGTTCATGCATGAGACCAACACCTTCTCGAAACTGCCGACGACGCTCGAGGACTACCGCAAGCGCTGGCTGATCGAGGGTGAGGCGATGGTGCCGCGCTTCACCGGCACGAAGAACGAGATCGGCGGCTACATCGACGCGGCCGGGAAATACGGCTGGCAGCCGGTATGGGCGGGTGCAGCCAACGCCACACCCTCGGGCAAGCTCACCCGGGAATGCTGGGAGACGATCCGCGACAGGATCGTCGATGCCGCGCGCAAGGCCGGCAAGCTCGACGGCATCTGCCTCTCCCTGCACGGCGCCATGGTGACCGAGACCGAGGACGATGCCGAGGGCGCGCTGCTCGAGCTGCTGCGCGGCGTGGTCGGGCCTGACGTGCCGATCGCCGCCACCCTCGACCTGCACGCCAATGCCACGCTGCGCATGGCGAAGAATGCCAATGCGCTGGTGAGCTACCGCACTTACCCGCACATCGACGGCTACGATCGCGCCGTGCAGGCAGCCGCCCTGGTGCAGGAGGCGATGGAAGGCATGAAGAATCCGCGCTGCCTGCTGGTGCAGCCCGCCATGCTGGAAGGGGCGGAGCACGGGCGCACGACCCAGCCCGGCCTGATGCTCGACCTGCTGGCCAAGGCCGACAGGTTCGAGAAGGAGCCGGGCATCGACGTGGTCAGCATCCAGGCCGGCTTTACCTGGGCCGACATTCCCTACACCGGCCCCTCCGTGGCGGTGAGCCACGAGGCCGCAGCCGAGGCCCGCGCCAAGGCGATCGCCCACGAACTGATCGACGAGATCTGGCGGCGCCGCGATGAAGGGTCGGCGAAGTACTATCGGCCGCTGTCCGACGGCATCGCCGCTGCGCGCGCCGGCGCCGGCAAGGAGGGCCCGCTGGTCATCGCCGACGGCACCGACAACCCGGGCGGCGGCGGCTACAACGACACCACGCCCGTGCTGCAGGCGCTGATCGATGCCGGCATCGAGAACGTGGCGTTCGGCACGATCTACGATCCGGCCGCGGTCGCAGCAGGCGACCAGGGCTGGCGTGGGATCGGAGATCGAGGTCAGCCTGGGCGGCCATACCGACGTCTCGATGGGTGCACCGGTCAAGGCCAGGGCGATCGTGAAGATGCTGTCGGACGGCAATTTCAGGAACGACGGGCCGATGAATGCCGGGGTCGAGACCTCGATGGGGCCGACTGCCGTGCTGCGCATCGGCGGCATCGACGTGGTGACCATCTCGAACCGTATCCAGACCATCGACCTGCAGGTCTTCCTGAGCCAGGGCATCGACCCCACGGCCAGGAGCGTGCTGGTGGTGAAGAGCGTGCAGCATTTCCGCGCTGCCTATGCGCCGATCGCGCGCGAGATCGTGCTGGTCGATTCAGGTGGCATCTGCTCGCCCGACATCACCCGCCTGAAATTCACCAAGCTGCGCCGGCCGATCTGGCCGCTCGACGGCGTCAACGATCCTTACGCGGGGGCCGCCGCAGCAACCTAGACGGCCCCTCGGCGTTACTTCCATTCCGGAAGGAGCGTTGGCGTGAGTCTGTCGACTAGGCGATTGAGACGGTACGGCGCCTTGGGCGCCCTGTGCGTTGTGGTTGTTGGCGGGGTCGTCTATCTCTTTGATCGCAGCGACACTGCGATTCCGGCAACGACGTCAGACACTGCCACTCGGTCCGCAACCGCCAGCCCGCGCGCTGCGGTCAAGCCCGTCGTCAACGCCGACGATCAACCCATTCCCAGCGCCGCCCAGAGCGACCAGGCCGCGCGCCTGATCGGGGAGGCGCGGCGCCTGGCGGCCAACGGCAAATTCTCCGAAGCCAACGCAGCCCTCGACCAGGCTGAAAAGGTGATACCGCATCTGCCCGAAACGGCGCAGGCCCGCAGCGAAATCGCCGCGATGAACACCCCACAGGGCCAACTCGCCCTGCAGCTCAGCCGGGCCAGCGCGGCGATCGGCCAGGACGACAGCGCGGCGGCGGAGAAGGCGTTGGCGGAGGCGGAACGGCTCAATCCCCAAGCGCCGGAAATCGCCCAGCTACGCCAGGCCTTGCAGGCGGCGGAGCAGAAGGACGCGCGGCGCAGCAGCCGCATCACCGAGCTGCTGGCCGCCATGCGGACCGCGATCGCGCGCCACGACTTCGCCGCCGCGGACGGCGCGCTCAACGAGGCGGCACGGATCGATGTCCGCGATCCGACGATCGACGCGGCGCGCACTGAGCTCGCCCAGGCGCAGGAAGCCGAGCGCAAGACCAACGCGCAAAAGTAGCGCGGCTGGTTACTGCTTGGCGCGGAAGAAGGTCGTCAGCACGAAGCGCCGGCCGCGCGTCACCGGCAGCACCTGGTGCAGCAGCGAGCAGGAGAACACGGCGGCCGCTCCCAGAGGCGGGCTCACCCGGACGCCGGCATATTCCGGGAAGACGAGCTCGCCGCCCTCGAAATCGTCATTGAGGTTGAGCGACACGGCGAAGGCTCGGTCGGCGGTGGTCGGCGCACCGTTGTCGCGATGGGCGCCGAAGAAATGCTTTCCCTCCGCGCTGTAGGACAGCACGACGTGGGAATCGAAGGTGAACTGGCGGTCGAAGGCGAAGACCTTGGTGAGCTCCGGGCCGATGCGATAGGCCAGGCGATCGGAGATCGCCTTCTGCAGGATCGGCTCGACGACGGTGTAGTCCTCGGTCCGCTTCAGGTGCCTCGACGTTGACGTTGCCGTAGCGGCTCGAGACGCCGCTGTCCTTGTGGTCGCCCTTGCCCCAGAGGCGGATCAGCTGGGTGCAGAAATCCGGCTCGAAGACGCGCGGCAGCACCAGGACCGGCGCCATCGGCGTGTGCAGCAGCTGGTCGGCGCCGCCATCGGACCGCACCGAAGCGGCGAGCGCGCCGATCGCCTCGGCGGCGGCGGGCAGCGCGCGGCTGTCGAAGGTCGCGGCGACCCGCTGGTTGGGATCGAGCACGATCACCCGCATGCGCAGCCCGCCGCCCTGGCCGAAGCCCATGCCGGCCTGGCTCAGCAGAGCGGGCAGGAACTTCCCGTCGGGATCGCACAGTAGAAGGGGATGCTCCGCGCTGCCGCCGAGCTTGGTCCACGCCGTGGTCGCCGCTGCGATCTTGTTGCCGGCGACCACGACGGGGATCGCGGATGCCGTCTTGCAGGCGGCAATCAGTGCGCTGAAATGGGCGCCGTCGAGATTGCCGAGATCGTCGACCGCGATCAGGGCGACGGGATCGCCGGTGAACGACCAGATGAGTTTGCGCAGCTTGCCGTCGAGTCCGGGCAGCGCGAAATCGGGGACGCGGTCACCGGGACGAAGGCTGGGCGCGTTGGTCATCGGGTCCGGCGCGGCAAGGAAATGGTGGGCGCTGTAGGGATTGAACCTACGACCCCACCCGTGTGAAGGGTGTGCTCTCCCGCTGAGCTAAGCGCCCGGAAGGGGCGCGTATAGGGCCTGCCGGCTGGGCCGTCAACTTGGCCCTCAGCGACCGGCGAGGACGCCCAGGGCGTCGGGCAGCGCGTCGAAGCGGTCGATCACGGCCTCGGCCCCGAGCTCGCTGGCGGGTCTTGCGGTGTAGCCCCAGCTCACCAGCACCGCGGGCAGGCCGCCGCGATGGGCCGCCTCCACGTCGTGGATCGAATCGCCGATCATCACGGCCCGCGTCCGGTCGCCGCCGATCCTGTCGATCAGCTGCAGGATGTGGCCCGGGTCGGGCTTGCGCACCGTGAAAGTGTCGGCGCCGGCCACGGCGGCGATCGGCGGCATCAGCTTCAGGCCGGTCAGGATCATGCGGGCGGATTTCTCGAACTTGTTGGTGCACACGCCCTGCTTGAGGCCCAGCCGGTCAAACCGGGCCACGACCTCGGCCACGCCGTCGAACGCCGTCGTGTAGCGAACCGGGTCTTTCTCGTAGTAGCTCACGAATTCGCGGGTGACGGTGCTTGCCTGTGTGTCGTCGAGGTCCCGGCCGTTCTTGGCGAAAGCCCGGCGCATCGTGACCTTGCTGCCTTCGCCCATGAAGATCCGGGCATCCTCGTCGCTGATCGGCGGCAGGCCGTGGTCGGCCAGCACCCGGCTCACCGCCACGCACATGTCGCGGGCGCTGTCGATCAGGGTGCCGTCGAGGTCGTAGATCACGGTGTCGAAGCGGGTGGCGATGAGACTGTCGGCGTTGGCGTGCATGCAATCTTCCTTAGCACATCCGCCTTGCGGGACCGCCAGCCCCGTGGCATCGGACGGGCATGAAATCGCCCATCGCGGTGGTCGTGCTGGCAGCCGGCGCCGGCACGCGCATGAAGTCGGCAGTCCCCAAGGTCCTGCATCCGCTGGCCGGCTGGCCGATGTTGCGCCACGTGCTGGAGAACGCCGCGCGCCTCAAGCCTGCGAAGATCGTGGGGGTCGTGGCCCCCGGCGCCAAGGCGGTAGCCCAGGCCTTCGCCCCGCATCCGGCGGTCGTGCAGCGCCGGCCGCTCGGCACCGGCCATGCGGCAAAGGCCGCACTGGGCGCGCTCAAGGGCCATCGCGGGCCGGTACTGATCGTCTATGGCGACGCCCCATTGGTGACGGCCGCGACCCTGCGGCGCCTGGTCGACGCCTGCCGCAAAGCGCGGGCGGCGGTGGGCGTGCTGGGTTTCGTCGCGCAGGAACTCGGCTCCCTACGGCAGGCTGATCGTGCATCGCGGGGTTCTGGAAAGGATAGTCGAGAGCAGGGATGCCGACGAGACGGAGAAGGCGGTCGATTTCTGCAATTCGGGCGTCATGTGCATCGATGGCGCGCTGATCGCCTCCCTGCTGGGCGCGATCAGGAACGATAACGTCAAACGCGAATTCTATCTCACCGACGCGGTCGCCATCGCGCGCGCGGCCGGCCACACCGCCATTGCCGTCGAAGGCGAGGAGGCGGAGTTCCAGGGCATCAACTCGCGCGCCGAACTGGCGGTGGCGGAGAAGGCCCTGCAGCAGCGGCTGCGCGCGGCGGCCCTCGAGGCCGGCGTCACCATGACCGACCCCGACACGGTCTGGCTGTCGGCCGACACGAAGTTGGCTTCCGACGTCACGATCGGCCCCAACGTGCGCTTCGGTCCCGGCGTCACGGTGGCCGGCAACGTCCAGATCAAGGCGTTCTGCGATATCGAGGGCGCCCGCATCGGCCGCGGCGCCGTCATCGGCCCCTTCGCCCGCATCCGGCCGGGCTCGGAGGTGGCCGAGGACGTCCATATCGGCAACTTCGTCGAGCTCAAGGCCACCCGCATGGGCCGCGGCGCCAAGGCCAACCACCTGGCCTATCTGGGCGATTCCGACATCGGCGCGGCCAGCAACATCGGCGCCGGCACGATCGCCGTGAACTACGACGGCTACGGCAAGTGGCGGACCGTGGTTGGCGCCGAGGCCTTCATCGGCTCCAACAGCTCGCTGGTGGCGCCGGTCCGCATCGGCAAGGGGGCCAATGTGACGGCGGGCAGCGTCATCACCGAGGACGTGCCGGCCGGCGCCGTGGCCTTCGGCCGAGCCCGGCAGGTGACAAAGAAGGGGCGGGCGGCAGCGCTTCGTGCGAAACTGAAGGCCCGTGCGGCTGCGGCCAAGCGGACCAACAAGAAGAAATAGCCAACCCCTCTCCCGGACAACCTCCCATGTGCGGCATCATCGGAATCATCGGCAAGGCTCCCGTCACGCCCCTGCTGATCGAGGCGCTGAAGCGTCTGGAATATCGCGGTTACGATTCGGCGGGCGTGGCGACCCTGGTCAACGGCCACATCGAGCGCCGCCGCGCCGAGGGCAAGCTCGTCAATCTCGAGGCCCGGCTCGGCACCGAGCCGCTGGCCGGCACCATCGGCATCGGCCATACCCGATGGGCGACGCATGGCAAGCCGTCGGAGCGCAACGCCCATCCCATCGCCACCGACCGGGTGGCGATCGTGCACAACGGCATCATCGAGAATTTCCAGGAGCTGAAGGACGAGCTTTTGGCCGAAGGCCGCGCCTTCGACAGCGACACCGACACCGAAGTGGTGGCGCAGCTGCTGACCTCGCATCTCGAGCGCCAGCTCTCGCCCGAGGAGGCGATGGGCAAGGCGATGGATCGGCTGCGCGGTGCCTTTGCGCTGGTCGCGCTGTTCAGCGGGCGTCACGACATCCTGATGGGCGCGCGGCGCGGCAGCTCGCTCGCGGTCGGCTACGGCGACGGCGAGATGTATATCGGCACCGACGCGCTGGCCCTGGCGCCCTTCACCAAGCGCGTCACCTATCTCGAGGACGACGACTGGGTCGTGCTGACTGCCAAGGCCGCCACGATCTTCCAGGGCCGCAAGGAAGTGAAGCGCGAGATCCGCCAGAGCGGCATCTCGGGCGCGATGATGGGCAAGGGCAATCATCGCCACTTCATGCTGAAGGAGATCTACGAGCAGCCTGCCGTGATCGGCGACACGCTGCAGAGCTACCTCGACCCCGCGACCCGGGCGGTCAGCCTGCCGGCGCTGCCGTTCGACTGGAACAAGGTGAGCCGGGTCACCATGACCGCCTGCGGCACGGCGTTCTACGCCTGCATGGTGGCCAAGTACTGGTTCGAGAAGCTGGCGCGGTTGCCGGTCGAGATCGAGGTCGCCTCGGAACTGCGCTACCGCGAGCCGCCGCTGCCCGACGGCGGCGTGTGCATCGCCGTCTCCCAATCGGGCGAGACGATCGATACCCTTGCGGCGTTGCGCTACGCCAAGGCGCAGAAGCAGACCATCCTGTCGGTGGTCAACGTGCCGGAAAGCGCCATCGCACGCGAATCGCACGTCGTGCTGCCGACGCTGGCCGGACCGGAGATCGGCGTCGCCTCGACCAAGGCTTTTACCACGCAGCTCACCGTGCTGCTGTCGGCCGCTATCGCCGCCGGCCGCGCGCGCGGCGCGCTGGCGCCGGAAGACGAGGCGCGGCTGGCGAACGCCCTGATCGAGCTGCCCGCCCATATCAACGAGGCGCTCAACATGGAGGAGCGAGTATCGTCGCATTGCCGAGGATATCCTCGCCGAGGCGCGCGACGTCCTCTACATGGGCCGGGGCTCGTCCTTCCCGATCGCCCTGGAAGGAGCGCTGAAACTGAAGGAGATCTCCTACATCCACGCCGAGGGCTATGCCGGCGGCGAGATGAAGCACGGGCCCATCGCGCTGATCGACGAAACGGTGCCGGTCGTGGTGGTGGCGCCGACCGACGCGATCTTCGACAAGATCGCGTCCAACTTCGAGCAGGTGAAGGCGCGCGGCGGCAAGCTGGTGCTGCTGAGCGACGCGGCTGGCGTGAAGCGGCTGGCCGGCCAGGCCGCGGCGTCGGTTACGTTGCCATCCGTCGATCCGGTCGTGGCGCCGATCCTCTACGCCGTGCCGGTGCAGCTGCTGGCCTACTACACGGCGGTCGCCAAGGGCACCGACGTCGACCAGCCACGCAATCTCGCCAAGAGCGTGACGGTCGAATAGCAGCTGCCGTCTATCCCTTTCCGGCGGTCATATTCCTCTTCCCCGTTAGGGGGAGAGGAGCATGACAATGACGACGCGAAGCTGACTAGCGCGTGCCTTGCGGCAGGCCGGGCGCCAGGCCCGGCGGGGCGGCAGGCGCCGGTTGCGGCGCCGCGCCGCGCGGCTGGGCCGGCGCCGGCCGCGGCTGGGCAGGCTGGGCCGGCTGCATCGCCTGGATGATGGCGCGCATCTTCTTGGATTCAGCTTCCTGTGCCTTCTTGAACTCGTCCTCGGTGAGGAAGCGGTCCTTGTTGAGGTCCATCTCGAGGAACTGCTTGACCGCATGGCCGGTCAGCTCGACGCGGTCGATCTGGCCGTCCTTGTTGTCGTCGATCTCCTGGAACTTGCGGATCACGAGTTGCTTGCGCAGATCGAAGGGCAGGAGGCCCTTGGCGTGCTCCCCGTCGGCTGGGCCGGCCAGAGCGATGTATTCCTGTTGGCTGACCTTGCCGTCACCGTTCTTGTCGAGCTTATCGGCCTCGCGCAGCTGCATGTCGATGAAGTCGTTGATCGCCGCCATGCCCTGGCGACGGCGCTGCTCGATCTGCTGGCGCTCGGAGGCCTCGCGCGCCATCGAGCGCTGCACGATCAGGCGAACCTCGGGTTCAGTCACCTTGTTGTCGCGGTCGGTGTCGTACTGGTTGAACTCGGAGTGGACCAGCGCCTCGGCCTCGGCGCGCTCGACGAAGCCGTCGCGATTGGTGTCGAGATTCTGGAATTCGGCCCGCGCGCGGTTGCGGCGCTCCTCGAGCGACGGTCCGCCCTTCACATCCGCCGAGAACGGCGGCTCGGCAACCTTGACGAACTCCTCGACCGACAGCTTGTTGTCCTTGTTGGTGTCGAGCTCGTCGAAGGATTTCATGCGGTACTTGAGGAACTCGGCGCGTGTGACCTCGCCCTTCTTGTCGACATCGATCTCGACGAACCACTGCGGCAACGGCACCGGTGTGCCGGCGGCCTGCTGGTTCGGCGGCGCTCCCGGAGCGGCCGGCGCGGTCGCAGGCGGCTTCTGGGTGGTGTGCGGCGGGGTGGCTTGAGGAGCCGATTGTCCCGGCGGACGGCTGGCCGGCCAGTTCTGCGTCGGAGATGTCTGCGCGGCAACCGGCAAGGTCGCAACGCAGGCAGTGAAGAGGATCGGACTGAAAAGGCGCTTCATCGGCGGTGAATCCGCATTGAAAGAGGGTGGCTTCGTATCGTCGGCAACGCGCAGCGTGTCAATGTCCGCGCTGCGGATCATTCCTGCGGCTCAATCGCGCCCAAAGCATGGCGCGGCGCCATTTGGGTTGCGTCCCCCATCGGGATAGGCCATCGTGCGGCGGGTAGCCGACTCCGCAGAAGGGTCGCAAGTACTTGGGAGGCAAGGGTAATTTCGCGGTGCCGGGGCGTTGAATGCGTCGGCCTGAGAAACCAGCGTGAACATGGCAGGACTGTCTTCTTCCAGCAGCTCGCCGCTGCTCAGCGTGCGCGATGTTTCGGTCCGCTTCGGCGGCATCGTGGCTCTCGACGGCGTGACCTTCGACGTTACGTCGGGTCAGATCGCAGGTCTGATCGGCCCCAATGGCGCCGGAAAGACGACCCTCTTCAACTGCCTGAGCCGGCTCTACACGCCGAACGGCGGCGACATCCTTTTCGAAGGCAAGTCGATCCTCGGACGGCCGCGCTACAGCATCCCGCAGATCGGCATCGGCCGTACCTTCCAGAACGTGGCGCTGTTCGACCGCATGTCGGTGCTCGACAACGTCAAGGTCGGCTGCCACAGCCGCAGCTCCACGAGCTTCTTCGACAACGCGCTGCGCCTGCCCAAGGTCGCGCCCGAGGAAAACCACATCGCCCAGCGAGCCCATGAGCTCATTGCCTTCATGGACCTCGTGCCGTTCACCAAGGCGATCGCCGGCGGCCTGCCGTTCCCGATCCGCAAGAGGGTCGAACTCGCCCGTGCGCTCGCCTCCAGCCCCAAGCTGCTGCTGCTCGACGAACCCGCAGCCGGTCTCAACCACGAAGAGATCGAGGTGCTGAAGGGGCAGATCAAGCGGGTGCGCGACACGCAGCACGTTACCGTGCTGCTGGTCGAGCATCACATGAGCCTCGTGATGTCGGTATCGGACAAGGTGGTCGCCATCGATTTCGGCAAGAAGATCGCCGATGGCACGCCGGCGGAAGTGCAGCGCGATCCCGAAGTGATCCGCGCTTACCTGGGGACCTCGTGATGGCCGCGCTGCTGGAAGTGAAGGGGCTTCGAGCGTTTTACGGCCAGACGCAGTCGCTCTACGACGTCGGTTTCGAGATCGAGTCGGGCGGCATCACCACGCTGCTGGGCGCCAATGGCGCCGGCAAGACCACCACGCTACGAGCCATCTGCAACATGGTTCGGACCGAGGGCTCGGTCCGCTTCGACGGCAAGAACCTTGCCGGCATGGCCACCGAGGAGGTGGTACGACTCCGGATCGCCCACGTGCCGGAGGGTCGCGGCACTTTCACGACCCTGACCGTCGACGAGAACCTGCGCATCGCCGCCTACACGCGCAAGGACAGGCAGGGCGTCAAGAACGAACTCGAACGCGTCTTCACCTATTTCCCGCGCCTCAAGGAACGCCTGCAGCAGCAGGCCGGCACCTTGTCGGGCGGCGAGCAGCAGATGCTGGCGATCGCCCGCGCGCTGATGCTGAAGCCGCGCCTGATGCTGCTCGATGAGCCGTCATTCGGCCTGGCGCCGCTGATCGTGGTCGAGATCTTCCGCATCCTGCGGCTCATCAACGAAGAGGAAGAGGTGAGCATCCTGCTGGTTGAGCAGAATGCCGCCCTTGCCCTCGAGCTCGCCGACCACGCCTACGTGCTCGAAACCGGCAGGGTCGTGATGTCGGGGCCCTCGTCGGTCGTGAAGAACGACGAGAACGTCCGCAAATCGTACCTCGGGTATTGAGGCAAAGAGATGGAACAATTCCTCCAGCAGATCGCATCCGGTCTCGCCAACGGCGCCATCTATGCCTGCGTGGCGCTGGCGCTGGTCATGATCTACGTGTCGACCGACCACATCAATTTCGCCCAAGGCGAGCTGGCAATGTTCAGCACCTACATCAGCTGGCAGTTGATGAGCTGGGGCCTGAGCTTCTGGACGGCGTTCATCGTCGCCGTCGCCTTTTCGTTCGTGATGGGCGTCGTCATCGAGAGGGTGATCTTGCGACCGCTGCACAACGCGCCGGTGCTGTCGATCGTCGTGGTCTTCATCGGCCTGCTGGCGATCTGCAACTCGATGGCGGGCGCGATCTGGAGCTACCTGATCAAGGAATATCCCTCGCCGTTTCCCAAGAGCGAGTTCGGCATCGCGGGCGTCATCGGACCGCACCAGCTGGGCGTCGTGCTCGTCACCCTGATCGTGCTTGGCCTCCTGTTCGTGTTCTTCCGCTACACGCCGCTCGGCCTTGCCATGCGAGCGGCGGCGCAGAATCCGCAGATGGCGCGCCTGGTCGGCGTCCGGGTCGACTGGATGCTGGCGCTGGGCTGGGGACTTGCCGCCTCGGTCGGCGCGGTGGCCGGCATCATGGTGGCCCACATCGTCTACCTCGATCCCAACATGATGGGCGGCATCCTGCTCTATGCCTTTGCCAGCGCCTTGGTCGGCGGCATCGGCAATCCCGGCGGCGCAGTGCTGGGCGGCTTCATCGTCGGCGTGCTCGAGAACATGGTCGCCTATGCCGGCAACCAGATCGAGAAGATCACCGGCGTCTACATCATCGGCAACGGCGAGAAGCTCACGGTGGCCCTGATCATCGTGATCTTCGTCCTGACGGTGAAGCCGGCCGGGCTGTTCGGCCGCGTCGTCGTCAAGAGGGTCTGACATGCCGGCCTTTCCCAAGAAGTGGCTATGGGTCCTGCTGGCGCTGGCCTTCCTGGTGCCGTTGCTGCAGCCCGTCCTGCCGGACGTGGTCTCCAACTACCGGCTGTTCCTGGTCAGCACCATGATCATCGCGGCCATCGCCGTGCTCGGCCTCAATCTGTTGACCGGCTTCAACGGGCAGATTTCGCTCGGCCACAGTGCCTTCTATGCGGTCGGCGCCTACACGGCGGCGATCCTCATGGACAAGCTCAACATGCCTTACTACGCGACCCTGCCGATCGCCGCCGTGATGTGCTTCATCGTCGGCTACCTCTTCGGTCTGCCGGCGCTCAAGCTCGAAGGCCACTACCTCGCGCTCGCCACTTTCGCGCTGGCGCTGTCGGTGCCGCAGATCCTGAAGTACAAGTGGCTGGAGGACCTGACCGGCGGCGTGCAGGGCATCGTGTTGTCAAAGCCGGAGGTGCCTTTCGGCCTGCCGTTGAACGAGGACCAGTGGCTCTATTACTACTGCCTGGTCGTCATGGTGTTTCTGTATTGGGCCGCCGCCAACATCCTGAACAGCCGCAGCGGGCGCGCCATGATGGCGATCCGCGACCAGTACATGGCGGCCGACACGATGGGCATCGATACCGCCCTCTACAAGACCGTCACTTTCGGTATCAGCGCGGCCTATACCGGCGTCGCCGGCGCGCTGTCGGCCTCGGCCATCGCTTTCGTGGCGCCCGACAGCTTCAATTTCTTCCTGTCGATCAAGTTCCTGATCGGCCTGGTCGTGGGCGGCGTCGGTTCCCTGGCCGGCTCGGTCGTCGGCGGCATCTTCTACGTGCTGGTCGACAACTCCGCCCAGGCGCTTTCGACTTTCATCAAGAACGACCTCGGCCTGCAGTTCGACCTCTCGGCCTATACGGTGTTCGGCGTCATACTGATCGTGCTCATGTATCTGATGCCGATGGGCATCGTCGGCGGCGTTTACCTCGCCGTGCGCCGCCTGCGTGGCGCGCGCGGCTAGGCTGCAGAGACCAACCCTTCAACAGTGAGTGAGGAGTAGTCGATGGCGTAAACCCAACAGGGAGAATCACCATGAAGACGACCAGGCGTACCTTCGTGGGCGGTCTTTCAGCCGCCGCAGTGCTTTCGGGTTCCCGAGTGGCGTTTGCACAAAAGAAGTACGACGACGGCGCGACCGACAGGGAGATCAAGATCGGTCACACCAACCCGTATAGCGGGCCGGCGTCTTCATATGGGGTCATTGGCAAGGCCATCGAGGCCTACTGGAAGGGCGTCAATGACAAAGGCGGCATCAACGGCCGCAAAGTCAACTTCATCACCCTGGACGACGGCTATTCGCCGCCGAAGACCGTCGAGTGCGCACGCCAGCTCGTCGAACAGGACAAGGTGCTATGCCTGTTCAACACGCTCGGCACGCCGACCAACACGGCAATCCACAAATACATGAACCAGAAGAAGGTGCCGCAGCTCTTCGTCGCCACCGGCGCGTCGAAGTGGGGCAACCCCAAGGAGTTCCCGTGGACGATGGGCTACCAGCCCGACTACCACACCGAGGCCGTCATCTATGCCAAGCACATCCTGGCCAACGTCAAGGATCCCAAGATCGGCGTGCTGATGCAGAACGACGACTACGGCAAGGACTACTGGGACGGCTTCAAGGAGGGTCTCGGCAAGGAGGTCGGCCGGATCGCCAAGCACGTGACCTACGAGGTGACCGATCCGACGGTCGACAGCCAGGTGATCCAGCTCAAGGACACCGGCGCCAACGTCTTCTTCAACATCGCCATTCCGAAGTTCGCGGCTCAGGCGATGCGCAAGGCGGCGGAGATCGGCTGGCGGCCGGCCCAGTACCTCAACAACGTGTCCGGACAGGTGACGACCACCATGAAGCCCGCCGGCTTCGACAACGTCCAGGGCGTCGTCACGGCTGCCTGGCTCAAGGATCCCACCGACCATCAGTGGGACGGCGATGCCGAGATGAAGACCTGGCGGGAATGGATGGCGAAGTACAATCCCAACGGCAATCTCGGCGACGTCAATTACGTTTACGCCTACTCGGTGTCGTTCCTGATGGAACAGACGCTGAAGAAGTGCGGCGATGAGCTGACGCGCGAGAACCTGATGAAGCAGGCGGCTAACCATCGGAAGTTGCGCGTGCCATGCTTGTTGCCGGGCATCACGGTCAGCACCAGTCCAACCGATTTCTACCCGGTTCAGGCCGTACAATTGCAGCGCTTCAAGGGCCAGACCTGGGACCTGTTCGGCGATGTCATGCACGCCGAAGCCAGCTAGGGTTGCAACATAACCGTAGTGCGGAAGGCCGCCGGCGGGCGGCCTTCTTTTTTGCCCCATTCCGGAAGAAACTCCCGCGCCATTTTCAACAGGGAGGTGTTCTGTGGGTACGAGTAGGCGTGGTTTTGTAACCGGTGCGTCGGCGTTGGCGTTGCTTTCGGGTACGTCGGTAGCGTTCGCTCAAAAGAAGTATGACAACGGTGCGACCGACAGCGAGATCAAGCTCGGCCATGCCGGCCCCTATAGCGGGCCGGCCTCGGCCTACGGCGTGATCGGCAAGGGCATCGAGGCCTACTGGAAGAGCGTCAACGACGCCGGCGGCATCAACGGCCGCAAGATCAAGTTCATCACCCTCGATGACGGCTACAGCCCGGCCAAGACGGTCGAAGTGGTGCGCCAGCTCGTCGAGCAGGACAAAGTGCTCTGCCTTTTCAACACGCTGGGAACGCCCTCCAACACGGCGATCCAGAAGTACATGAACCAGAAGAAGGTGCCGCAGCTCTACGTCGCGACCGGCGCCTCCAAATGGGGCAAGTACAAGGAATTCCCGTGGACGATGGGCTACCAGCCCGACTACCACACCGAGGCCGTGATTTACGCCAAGCACATCTTGGCCAACGTCAAGGATCCCAAGATCGGCGTGCTGATGCAGAATGACGATTTCGGCAAGGACTATGTCGATGGCCTCAAGGAGGGTCTCGGCAAGGACGCCGACAAGGTCATCGCCAAGCTCGTGACCTATGAGGTGACGGATCCGACCGTCGAATTGCAGATCATCCAGCTCAAGGACTCGGGCGCCAACGTCTTCTTCAACGTGGCCACGCCCAAGTTCGCCGCGCAGGCGATCCGCAAGGCGGCGGAGATCGGCTGGAAACCCGCGCAATACATGACCAACGTCTCGGCCTCGGTCTCCTCGGTGATGAAGCCAGCCGGCTTCGACAACGGCCAGGGCATCATCACGGCGGCCTATCTCAAGGACCCGACCGACAAGAGGTGGGACGATGACGCCGAGATGAAGACGTGGCGCGCCTGGATGGACAAGTACATGCCCGGCGCCAACCAGGGCGACGCCAACTACATCTATGCCTATTCGGTGTCGTTCCTGATGCAGCAGACGCTCGCCAAGTGCGGCGACACGCTCACCCATGAGAACGTCATGAAGCAGGCGACAAACTTCCAGAAGCTCAGGGTGCCGCTGCTGTTGCCGGGTATCACCGTCAGCACCAGCCCGACCGACTACTACCCGATCCAGGCAGTCCAGCTTCAGCGCTTCAAGGGCGAGACCTGGGACCTGTTCGGCGACGTCATGCACGCCGAAGGAAGCTAAAGGCAGCCTTCCTCCCTGCGCGGAGCACGCGCAGGGAGGAGATGGATTCAAGTGAGCTGCGACACTGTGGTGAAGAGGGCCGCCGAAGGGCGGCCTTCTTTTTCGCCCGATTATCGAGCAAACTCCGGTACAATTCATAAACAGAACAGGGAGGTATCCGATGGATACGACAAGGCGTGGTTTTGTGGGCGGTGCGTCGGCGCTGGCCCTTCTTTCCGGTTCGTCTGGGGCCTTCGCGCAGAAGAAGTACGATGAGGGTGCGAGCGACACCGAGATCAAGATCGGCAACACCAATCCCTATAGCGGCCCGGCCTCGTCCTACGCCGCGATCGCCAGGACGATCGACGCCTACTTCAAGGCCATCAACGAGACGGGCGGCATCAACGGCCGCAAGATCAAGTTCATCTCGCTCGACGACGGCTACAGCCCGCCCAAGACGGTGGAAGTGGTCCGCCAGCTCGTCGAACAGGACAAGATATTCGCGCTCTTCCAGTCGCTCGGTACGCCGTGCAACACGGCGATCCACAAGTACATGAACCAGAGGAAGGTGCCGCAACTCTACGTCGCCACCGGCGCGTCGAAGTGGGGCGATCCGAAGAACTTCCCGTGGACCATGGGCTTCCAGCCCGACTATCACACCGAAGGCGCGATCTACGCCAAGCATGCTCTGGCCAACGTCAAGGACGCCAAGATCGCCGTCCTGCACCAGAACGACGATTACGGCCGCGACTATCTCGGCGGCTTCAAGGAGGGTCTGGGCAAGGAGGAAGGCCGCATCGTCAAGATCGTCACCTACGAGGCGACCGATCCGACGGTGGACAGCCAGATCATCCAGCTGAAGGACTCCGGCGCCAACGTCTTCTTCAACGTCTCGGCGCCGAAGGCTGCCGCCCAGGGCATCCGCAAGGCGGCCGAGATCGACTGGAAGCCGGCGCACTACCTCAACAACGTCTCGGCCTCGGTTGCCGCGGTCATGAAGCCCGCCGGCTACGACAACGCCCAGGGCATCATCACGGCGGCCTACATCATGGACGCCACCGACAAACAGTGGGACGACAATGCCGAGATGAAGGCGTGGCGTGCCTGGATGGACAAGCACATGCCGTCGGCCAACAAGGCCGACGCCAATCACATCTACGGCTATGCGGTCGCGGCCTTGATGACCGAGACCTTGAAGCGCTGCGGCGACGATCTCACGCGGGCCAATCTCATGAAGCAGGCCGCGGGCTTCCAGAAATTCCGCGTGCCCCTGCTGCTGCCCGGCATCACCGTCAGCACGAGCGCGACGGATTTCTATCCGATCCAGGCGGTCCAGCTTCAGCGGTTCAAGGCCGAGACCTGGGAGCTGTTCGGCGAGGTCATGCACGCCGAAAGTAGCTGAGTCCAGGACACTGCTGATGAAAGGCCGCCGGCCTCGCTGGCGGCCTTTTCTTTTAGTGATTTCAAAGACTTGGGCGCTGCAACATTGAAAATTTGTATATCGCCGCGCGGCTTTTTCTCTTTTCACGCATCGCGATTTAGGCGACTCTCCTGCTTCGCATAACAATAAGCCACAGGAGGGCGCGTTGAGGACCAATAGGCGTACATTTCTAGGCGGCGTTTCGTCCGCTGCCGTGTTGTCGGCATCCGGCGTGGCGTTCGCCCAGAAGAAATATTCGGACGGGGCGAGCGACACCGAGATCAAGCTCGGCCATACCAATCCGTACAGCGGACCGGCATCGGCATACGGTGTGATCGGCAAGACGCTCCAGGCCTACTGGAAGAGCGTGAACGAGTCCGGCGGCATCAATGGCCGCAAGATCAACTTCATCACCCTGGACGACGGCTACAACCCGGCCAAGACGGTCGAGTGCATCCGCCAGCTCGTCGAGCAGGACAAGGTGCTGTGCACCTTCAACACGCTCGGCACGCCGACCAACACGGCAATCCACAAATACATGAACCAGAAGAAGGTGCCGATGCTCTTCGTCGCCACCGGCGCGTCGAAGTGGGGCAACCCCAAGGAGTTCCCGTGGACGATGGGCTACCAGCCCGACTACCACACCGAAGCCGTCATCTATGCCAAGCACATCCTGGCCAACGTGAAGGACGCCAAGATCGGCGTGCTGATGCAGAACGACGACTACGGCAAGGATTACTACGACGGCATGCGCGAGGGCCTCGGCAAGGAGGTTGGCCGGATCGTCAAGCACGTGACTTACGAGGTGACCGATCCGACGGTCGACAGCCAGGTGATCCAGCTCAAGGATTCCGGCGCCAACGTCTTCTTCAACATCTCGACGCCGAAGTTCGCTGCCCAGGCCATGCGCAAGGCAGGCGATATCGGCTGGAAGCCCGCCCAGTATCTCAACAACGTCTCGAGCAGCGTCGCCAGCGTGATGAAGCCGGCAGGTTTCGAGAATGTGCAAGAGGTGCTGACGGCGGCCTACCTGATGGATCCGACCGACAAGCAGTGGGAGGGCAACGCCGATATGAAGGCGTGGAAGGACTGGATGGGCAAGCATAATGCGGGCGCCAGCCTGTTGGATGCGTCCAACGTGTTCGCCTATTCCGTCGCCATTCTGATGCACGAGACGCTGAAGAAGTGTGGCGATAACCTGACGCGCGAGAACCTGATGAAGCAGGCCGCCAACTTCCAGAAGTTCCGGCTGCCGATGCTGCTGCCGGGCATCACCGTCTCGACCAGCCCGACCGACTACTATCCGATCCAGGCGGTCCAGCTGCAGCGCTTCAAGGGCGAGAGCTGGGAGCTGTTCGGCGACGTCATGCACGCCGAAAGCACCTGATCCGATTGCACACGATGGGAAAGGCCGCCGCGTGGCGGCCTTTTTCGTGTTTGCCCCGTTTCTAGCTGGGATTTTGAACTGAAGCTCGCGGGACCAAGACAAACGAAAGAAGGAGCGTTGGTTACCAGTAGGCGTGGTTTCACAGGCGGCGCGTTGGCCGCCGCTTGGGGAGCCTCAGCCGAGACATCTCTCGAGTTCAGATCATCGTGTTGGCGTGATCGTCGATGTGGCCTTCCCCGTATGACGGGGAGGAGAAATGATCGGCGACAGCGGTCAGCGCCCGGCTTGCGTGCGCTGCAGCGCCTGGCGGCATTCGGCGGTGTCGATGCGGCCGTCCTTGTTGAGGTCGCAGCGCGCGAAGTTGCGGTCGGCCTGGGCCATGAATTCGGCGAAGGTCACCACGCCGTCCTTGTTGGCGTCGAGAAGCTGGAAGTAGGTCGACTGGCGCTGGGCCTGGCGATCGGTCGGCAGCACGCTGTTGCCGGCGGCCGGCGTGCGGGCGAACAGCTCGTCCTGGGTGAGCTTGCCGTCGCCGTTCGTGTCGAGGCTCTTGAAGCGCGCCTCCTGGGCCGCCTTCCACTCGGCGCGGTCGACCGCGCCGTCCTTGTTGGTGTCGTAGCGCATCAGGCCGCGGGGAGCGCTGCTGGACGAGGTACGGGCAGGTTTTTCGGCCGGGGCAGGCGGCTCGTCAGGCGCGGCCAGGACAGGACCGGCAATCACCAGCAGGGCGGCGGACAGGAACAGGAACTTCAGCATCGTGATGTATCCTTATAGTTGTATCAGGACATGGAAATACACGCTCCATTTCCCTTACCCGGCCGTCTAAGCGCCGATATAGTCTGTCGCGCGACCGAAATATGGCCGTGTTGAGGTTTTGTTCTCAAGGTATCCACATGGCATATGACTTCGACCTTTTCGTCATCGGCGCCGGCTCAGGCGGCGTACGCGCCTCGCGCATCGCGGCGGGCCACGGCGCACGCGTCGGCATCTGCGAGGACTACCGGGTCGGCGGCACCTGCGTGATCCGCGGCTGCGTGCCCAAGAAGCTTCTCGTCTACGGCTCCAAGTTCGCCCACGAGTTCGAGGATGCGGCGGCCTATGGCTGGTCGTTGGAAACGCCTGTCCATTCCTGGGCGACCCTGCGCGACAACGTGCAGAAGGAGGTCGATCGCCTGAACGCCGTCTATCTGCGTTTGCTCGAAGGCGCCGGGGTGAAGCTGCATATGGGCCGCGGGCGGCTGATGGATCGCCATACGATCCACATCAGCGGGGGCCAGGCCGGCGAGGAGACAGTGACGGCGGAGAAGATCCTGGTGGCGACCGGCGGCTGGCCGGTGGTGCCGGAGATTCCGGGCAAGGAATTCGCCATCACCTCGAACGAGGCCTTTCATCTGCCCGATCCGCTGCCCAAGCGCATCACCATCGTGGGCGGCGGCTATATCGCCGTCGAGTTCGCCGGCATCTTCCACGGGCTAGGCAGCCACGTCGATCTGGTGCTGCGGCGCGACCGCGTGCTGCGCGGCTTTGACGAGGAGTGCCGCACGGCGGTGCACGAGGCGCTGAAGGACAGCGGCATCAAGATGCGCACGGAGATGCAGATCGGCCGCATCGAGGCGACCCCCAGCGATTCGAGGGGCGGCAGGGCGCCGTTCACGATCCACACGCCACTCGGCGGCATGTTCGAGACAGACGTCGTCATGTACGCCACCGGCCGCGCGCCCAACACGGCGGGCATCGGGTTGGAGAAAGTCGGCGTGCAACTCGACAAGGCGGGTGCCATCGCTGTCGACGAATGGTCAAAAACGACTGCGCCCAATATCTGGGCGGTGGGCGATGTTACCGACCGCATCAACCTCACGCCGGTCGCGATCATGGAGGGCCACTGCTTCGCCGACACCGAATTCGGCAAGAAGCCGCGCAAGCCCGACCATCGCGACGTGCCGTCGGCGGTGTTCTGTCAGCCCGAGCTCGCCAATGTCGGGCTGACCGAGGAGGAGGCCAAGCTGCGGCTGGGCGACCTGCGCGTCTTCACGGCGGCGTTCCGGCCTATGAAGTACACCCTGTCCGGCCGCCAGCAGCGCACCTTCATGAAGCTGATCGTCGAGGCCGCGACCGACAAGGTGGTGGGCGTGCACATGGTGGGCGACGATGCGGCCGAGTTGATCCAGGGCCTTGCGGTCGCCGTGAAGGCGGGAGCCACCAAGGCCCAGTTCGATGCCACCGTTGGCATCCACCCGACGGCCGGCGAGGAATTCGTCACCATGCGCACCGCGCGGGTCGAGCCGACCCCCAGCCGCAAGGCCGCCGAGTAGGCTCCTTCGCCAGGCTTCGCAGGCCACGCCCTCCGAAGCTCCGGCAGGAGCGTAGGAGGGTGGCCTTTTATCCACAGCGCGTATAGGTTCACCCACCCCGACGCCGGGCCAACCCGAAGTGCCCAGGCGACAGGAGCAGGAGGACAAGATGACCGCGATTGGGGGACCGTCCCGGACGGCCGCGAAAGCGCAGTCCCGCAGTTCGAGCGCCGCCGACTGGAAGCCGACGAGTTGGCGCGGCCGGCCGGCCCAGCAGATGCCGGTCTACCCGGACGCCGCCCTTCTGGACGGCGCCGAGGCGCGGCTGCGCCGCTATCCGCCGCTGGTCTTTGCCGGCGAGGCGCGCAAGCTCAAGACGGCGCTGGGCAAGATCGCCAATGGCGAGGCCTTCCTGCTGCAGGGCGGCGACTGCGCCGAGAGCTTCGTCGACTTCACCGCCAACAACATCCGCGACACGTTCCGCGTGCTCTTGCAGATGGCGGTCGTGCTGACCTATGGCGCCGGCGTGCCGGTGGTGAAGGTCGGCCGCATGGCCGGCCAGTTCGCCAAGCCGCGCTCGTCCAACGTCGAGAAGATCGACGGCGTCGAGCTGCCGTCCTACCGCGGCGACAACGTCAACGGCTTCGACTTCACGCCTGAGGCGCGCCGGCCCGATCCGGAGCGCATGGTGCAGGCCTACAACCAGTCGGCCGCGACCTTGAACCTGCTGCGTGCCTTCGCCCAGGGCGGCTATGCCGACCTGCACGAGGTCAATCGCTGGAACCTCGACTTCGTGCGCAACTCGCCGGCGTCGGAGCGCTATCACGACCTCGCCGCGCGCCTCGACGAGACGCTGAACTTCATGGCCGCCTGCGGCCTCAACTCGGCGACCACGCCGCAGATCGCCGAGACCGACTTCTTCACCAGCCACGAGGCGCTGCTGCTGCCCTACGAGGAGGCGCTGACCCGCGTCGATTCGACCTCGGGCGAATGGTACGACTGCTCGGCGCATATGCTGTGGATCGGCGATCGCACGCGCCAGCCTGACGGCGCCCATGTCGAGTTCCTGCGCGGCGTGCGCAATCCGCTGGGCTTCAAGGCCGGCCCGACGCTCTCGACCGACGACCTGCTGCGCCTGATCGACACCCTGAACCCGGCCAACGAGGCCGGCCGCATCGTCATCATCTGCCGCATGGGCGCCGACAAGGTCGCCGACAAGCTGCCGCCGCTGGTGCGCGCGGTGAAGCGCGCCGGCCGCTCGGTGGTGTGGTCGTGCGATCCCATGCACGGCAACACCGTGACCGCGGCCAACGGCCGGAAGACCCGCCATTTCGACGCGATCCTGAGCGAGGTGAAGGCCTTCTTCGCGGTGCACCGCGCCGAGGGCACGCATCCCGGCGGCGTGCATTTCGAGATGACGGGCCAGGAGGTCACGGAGTGCATCGGCGGCTCGACCGACATCACCGTCGACAATCTGAACGAACGCTACGAGACCCAGTGCGATCCGAGGCTCAACGCCAGCCAGGCGCTCGAGCTTGCCTTCCTGCTCGCCGAGCAGCTCAAGGCGGAGCGCCTGTCGGTCGCCAGGGCACGCCCGGCGGTCTAGGTCACACCGCGGTCCGATGGTCGGGGAGGACCGATGACGCATCCAGACAACGGCGAGATCGAGCGTTACACCGATCACTACTTCAATCGTTCGAAGCAGGTGATCGGACGCTTCGGCGACTGCCGCGTGACCTACGCCATCTTCATGCGCCGTCCGGTGGTGTTCGCGCCGCGGCTGGCGCTCGAATGGCTGAAGGAGATGGGCCGCTCGCGCAACACCGAGGTCGAGCTCGACATGCGCTATGGCGAGGGCAAGTGGGTCGGCGCCGGCGAGCCGATGATGTACATCACCGGCTCGTTCTTCCATCTCGTCGATCTCGAGACGATCTTCCTGCAGAAGCTGGGGCCGGCCTGCGTCGCCGCCTACAACGCCTGGACGATGTGCGCCGACATGCCCAAGTCGGCGTTCCTCGCCATGGATGCGCGCCATTGCGCGGGGCAGGAGATGGCCGAGATGATGGCCTATGCCGCCTCGGTCGGCTCGGCGCGGGCCAAGCGCAAGGTGGGCGCGGTGGGCTTCATCGGCAATGCCACGCATGCCACGGCCCATTTCTTCGGCCGCGACAAGGGCCTGGGCACCATGCCGCACGCCCTGATCGGCTATGCCGGCTCGACGTTGCGCGCCGCCGAGATGTTCGCCGAGACCTTCCCCGGCGAACCGATGACCGTGCTGGTCGACTATTTCGCCCGCGAGATCTCGGACTCGCTGGACGTCTGCCGCCGTTTTCCCGAGCTTGCCGGCAAGGGCATGCTGTCGCTCCGGCTCGACACCACCGGCGGCCGCTACATCGAGGGGCTGGACCCGGCGTCGTCCTACGCCGTGCTGGAGCGCTTCTCGCCCGAATCGATCCGCGGCTACCGCAGCGAAGAGGAGCTGCGCTTCCTGGTCGGCACCGGCGTGTCGGCGGCGGCGATCTTCCACCTGCGCGCCGAGCTCGACCGCGCGGGCTTCGACAAGGTGAAGATCGTGGCCTCCTCGGGCTTCGGCCCGGCCAAGTGCCGGATCATGGCCGAGGCCAAGGCGCCGATCGACGTGGTGGGCACGGGTTCGTTCCTGCCGTCGAACTGGACCGAGACCTACGCCACCGCCGACATCGTCGAATATGACGGCGAGAAGCGCGTCAAGATCGGCCGCGAGTTCCTGCATCGCGGCCGCCCGAACGGCAGCGGCCGCCCGCTGTAGGATTTTCTGTCGTCTCGCCCGGGGTCACCCCCGCGCTGGAGCGAAGCGAAGGACCTCATCGCCGGTTGCCACGGGCATGAGATCCTTCGCTACGCTCAGGATGACAAAACGGAGGAGAAAGCAATGCTGAAACTCTACTACGCTCCCGGCGCCTGCTCGACCGCCTCTCATATCGGCCTCGAGGAAAGCGGCGCCAAGTTCGACTCCCAGGCGCTGGCCTTCGCCAAGAACGAGCAGAAGACGCCCGAATACCTCAAGATCAACCCGCGCGGCCGCGTGCCGGCGCTGGTGATCGACGAGGGCACGATCGTCGAGAACACGGCGATCCTCGACTACGTGGCGGCCAAGTACGCCCCCGAGCTCATGCCCAAGGACCCGGTGCAGCGTGCCCGGGCGATCTCGCTGATGGCCTGGTTTTCCAACAACGTTCATCCGTCCTTCACCCATATCAGCCGGCCCGAGCGCTTCGCCACCGACGCCGCCGTGCACGAGCATCTCAAAGCGGTGGGCCGCGAGAACTTCCACGCCAACCTCAAGGAGATCGACGGGCTGTTGGCCGGCAAGAAATGGATCCTGGGTGACGACTTCTCGGTGGTCGACGGCTACGCCCTGGTTTTCTACGGCTGGGGTAAGCGTATCGGCCTGCCGGTGGGCGAGCTCAGGAACTACACGGCATGGAAGGACCGCATGCTGGCCCGACCCGCCGTACGGCGCGTGCTGGAGCGCGAGCAGAACGTCCTGGTGGCGGCGTAGCTAGCCGACGACGAAGCTCTGATACATGAATCGCAGGTCCTGGGTTTCCTGCGGCGTGATCTCGCCATCGAGCACGCGGGCTTCCCAGTTGCGCAGCTTGCGCTTGATCTCGGAGGGGGTGCGCGGGCTCAGCAGCACCATGAAGAACTGCTCGTGCGGCGAGAGCTCGCGGTCGCGACGATAGCCGAATGGCCCGGCGCCCACGGCGCGGGCGGCAATCGCCGGCACCGGGGCGTCGCGACCGTGGATTTCGGGGGTGAGGATGTCGTCCCAGGTAAGACCCGCTTCGCGCACCATCGTCGAGGCAAGCTTGGCGGCGGCCAGCGCCTCGCCGGCGTGGCTGCTATCGAGGATCTCAAGGACCTTCACCAAGGTGGTGCGGTTGAATGTCGACATCGTCTTCCGCTCCGCCACCGCCCTGCGTCCGTGGGGTGGGAGACCAGGGCCTGTGTGTCTTTGACTATTAGATGAGCAAGCGGCACTAAGTCCTTACAAGATATAGGTCCTCCTATTCCCGATCAAGACCAGCCCGTAGCCGCTTCCCACAACCATTTCCCGGCCTATCTGCTGGGCCTCGGCACCTGGTTCGTGCCACTCGGCATCCAGATGGTGCTGTTCCCATGGCTGGTCGCGGTCGTGCTGCATATGGATGCCTTCGCCGTGGGCGTGGCCCAGGCGGCGCTGATGGCGCCGGGGCTGCTCTTCCTGCCCTTGGGCGGCCTGGTGGCCGACCGCGGTAATCCGCGCCGCCTTCTGCTGCGCTACCACATGCTCTATGCCGCGCCGCCCCTGGCGCTCGCGGCCGTACTGATGACGGGCGGTCTCAGCTATCCGCTGCTGATCGCCTACGGCATCGCCGCCGGCGCCATCGGCGCCTTCGCCATTCCCACCCGCGACGCCTTGTTGCCGGTGGTCTCCAAGGGCGTCGGACTGCCGCGCGCGGTGGCGCTCGCCACCGCCTTGCAGTTCATCGGGCAGATCCTGGGCATCGCTTGCGCCTCGACCGCCGATCGCTTCGGCGCCGTGCCGCTGCTCTTCCTGCATGCCGGGTTGATGCTGGCGGGGTGTCTCGCCGTGCGCCGGTTGCCCGATCCGCCGCCGCATCCGCCGGTCGTGCATCCCAGCTTCTGGCGCAGCATCGGCGAGGGCATCACCGTGGCTGCGAAGTCCGACCAGATCTGGCCGGTGCTGCTGATCAATTTCGGCGTCGGCATCTTCTATGTCGGGCCGTTCATGGCGGTGCTGCCGCTGGCCGTGCGCGACAACTATTTCGGCGGCGCGGCCGAGCTTTCCTACGTCAATCTCGCCTTTTGGGCCGCCACCATCGTGGCCAGCATGGCGCTGGTCGGGCTGGCGCGGCAGCTGACGCTGCGCGGGCGGCTGATCGGCGTCGCCGTTTCGGTCGGCGCCCTGGTCCTGGTGGCGCTGTCGACCCTGCCGCCGTTTCCCGTGTTCGTGGCGCTGAACTTCGTGTGGGGCCTCGGTGCCGGCATCACCATGACCCAGAGCCGCACGGTGGTGCAGATCGTGGCGCCGGCCACGCATCGTGCCCGCCTGATGTCGCTGTTCCAGCTCGGCCTGGGCGGCGGCGGCCCGATCGGCGCCTTCCTCACCGGCACGATCTGCTCGCTGTGGGGGCTCAAGGCGGCGATGCTGCTGCCGGCGATGGCAATGATGCTGCTGATCGCCGTGGTGCTGATCCGCTCTCGCCTGTGGTCGATGCGGACGGTGGAGTAGCGCTACTCCGCGGCGGCGCTCAGGCCAAGACCCAGGGTCTGCCAGACATCCTGCAGCGCCGCGACGAGGCGTGTCATGTCCTCGTCGCCGTGCAGCGGCGTCGGTGTGAGGCGCAGCCGCTCGGTGCCGCGCGCCACGGTTGGGTAGTTGATCGGCTGGATGTAGATCGCGTGGCGCTCGAGCAGGAGGTCGCTGGCCTGCTTGCACAGCGCGGCATCGCCCACGAACACCGGCACGATGTGCGTGGTCGACGGCATGACCGGCAGGCCGGCCGTCGCGAGCTTGCGCTTGAGGCTTGCGGCGCGCTCCTGGTGGCGCACCCTGAGATCGGGATGGGCGCTGACATGGCGCACGCTGGCGAGCGCCGCGGCGGCGATTGCCGGGGGCAGCGACGTGGTGAAGATGAAGCCCGAGCCGCACGAGCGCACGAAGTCCACGGTCGCGGCGGTCGAGGCGATGTAGCCGCCGACCACGCCGAACGCCTTGGCGAGCGTGCCCTGCACGATGTCGACCCGGTCGAGCGCGCCGTCGCGCTCGGCGACGCCGGCACCGCGCGCGCCGTACATGCCGACCGCGTGGACCTCGTCGAGATAGGCGAGCGCGCCGTAGCGGTGCGCCACGTCGCAGATCTCGCCGATCGGCGAGACGTCGCCGTCCATCGAGTAGACCGATTCGAAGGCCACGATCTTGGGTGTCGCCGGATCGGCGCCGGCCAGCAGCTCCTCGAGGTGGGCGACGTCGTTGTGGCGGAAGATCCTGCGCACCGCGCCGGAGTGGCGGATTCCGGCGATCATCGAGGCGTGATTGAAGGCGTCGGAGTAGAGCTCGCAGCCCGGCAGCATGGCGCCCAGTGTCTGCAGCGTGGTCTCGTTGGCGACGTAGCCGGAGGTGAAGACGAGGGCGGCCTGCTTGGCGTGCAGCGCTGCCAGCTCGCGCTCGAGCGCGGCGTGCAGCGTGTTGGTGCCGGAAATGTTGCGCGTGCCGCCGGCGCCGGAGCCTTGCGCGTCGATTGCGCTCCGCATCGCCTCGACGACAGCCGGATGCTGGCCCATCGCGAGGTAGTCGTTGCTGCACCACACCGTGACGTCGCGCGGCGGCTGGCCGTCGCGGTGCAGGCGCGCGCGCGGGAAGGCGCCGACGATGCGCTCCAGCTCGGCGAAGACGCGGTAGCGTCCCTCGTCGTGCAGGCGGCGAAGGTGACCCGCGAAAAACGACTCGTAATCCATTCCGGTATTCTCTCCCGCGCGCCGATCCTAGTCCGCTTGGCCCCTGTTCAGCAGGCGCATTTTGGTCGCGGCGCGGGGGGAGACGGGCGACACGAGTGCGTGAGACTTCTGATAAGAATGCCTCGCAATCGCAAGTTGTCGTCAGATGAACAGCGCACCGATCAGCGCGGCGGTGATGAACAGCGACACCGACAGCAGCGGCAGGGCGCCCAGCCAGCGTACCTGGTTGGGCAGGCCCTCCCAGTAGCGCAGCGTCGGAACGGCGGCCCACAGGGCGAACAACAAGCCAATCGCCCAGAAGGCGAAGGCGAGTGGCGTGGCGACGTTGGCCTGTTCGGACGTGGCCTGGGCGATGCCGAGGCCGACGACGGCTGGCGGCACGGAGGCGGCAAACAGCGCGACGGCCCAGATCCCACGCGTGCGAATACGCCGGCTGGTGCCGAACGGCGGCGTCCTGCTCGGCCGCGAATCGTCGCGGCCCGGACGGGCGCTGTCGCTGTCCGGGCCGCGGCTCACGTCAACCCTTGAAGTGGCCTTCCGACTTGAGCTCGGCCAGCGCCGCGTCGAACGACTGGCGCAGGCGGCCGAACAGGTCGGCGAGCTCGGTCTCGTTGATGATCAGCGGCGGGCAGATCGCAACCCTGTCACCCATGTTGCGGATGAACAGGCCGCGCGCCACCGCCTGGTTGTAGACGCGGTTCCCGGCGCCGACCGAGACCAGGTCGAACGGCGTCTTGGTCTTCTTGTCGGCGACGATCTCGAGCGCGCCCACCATGCCGATGCCCATCGCCTCGCCGACCAGCGGATGATCGGCGAACGACTGGATGTGCTTCTGGAAGATCGGGCTCATGCGCTTGGCGTGACCGAACAGGTCGATCTCGTCGTAGATCTTCTGCGCCTCGAGGGCGACCGCGGCGGCGACCGGATGGCCGGAATAGGTGAAGCCATGGCCCCAGGTGCCGATCTTGTCGCTCTCGCTCATCAGCGCCTGGTAGACCTTCTCGTTCACCATCACCGCCGAGATCGGCAGGAACGACGCCGACAGCGCCTTGGCGCAGGTCAGGATGTCGGGCTTGATGTTCAACGTCTGGCAGCCCCAGACATTGCCGGTGCGGCCGAAGCCGCAGATCACCTCGTCGGCGATGAACAGCATGTCGTACTTGCGGCACACCGCCTGGATCTTCTCGTAGTAGCCCTTGGGCGGGACGATCACGCCGCCGGCGCCCATCACCGGCTCGCAGATCATGGCGGCGACCTGGTCGGCGCCGCCTTCCTTGACGATCAGCGCCTCGAGTTCCTCGGCGCAGCGCGTGGCGAACTGCTCCTCGCTCTCGCCGTCCTGGCCGAAGCGGTAGAAGTGCGGGCAGCTCGTGTGCAGGATACCGGCGATCGGCAGGTCGAAGGAGCGGTGGTTGGTCGGCAGGCCGGTCAGGCTCGCCGCCGCCACGGTGACGCCGTGATAGCCCTTGATGCGCGAGACGATCTTCTTCTTCTGCGGCCGGCCCAGCGCATTGTTCATGTACCACACCATCTTGATGACGGTGTCGTTGGCCTCGGAGCCGGAGTTGGCGAAGAACACCTTCGACATCTCGACCGGCGCCATCGACTTGATCTTTTCGGCGAGGTTGATGGCGGGTTCGTGAGAGCGCTGATTGAAGGCGTGATAGAACGGCAGCTGCTTCATCTGCTCGTAGGCCACCGTCGCCAGACGCTCGTTGCTGAAGCCCAGCGCCGCCGACCACAGGCCGGCCATGCCCTCGATATATTCCTTGCCGTCATCGTCCATGACGTAGACGCCGCGGCCGCGCACGATGGTGAGCGGGCCGGTGGCCTCGTGTTTCTTGAAATTGGTGTAAGGGTGCAGGTGGTGCGCAATATCCCGAGCCGCGTTGGAATTGCCGCGGAAGCTGCGTGAGACGTCATTCATGGCCGCACCTTGAGAAAAAGTACCGAGGTTTGCACGATACCTACCCGAGGCTGGGGATGTCCAACTGATGTAGCCATGCAAAATATTTGGGCAATTGACGCCATCTCGCGGGCGGTGCTAGTTGCTGCGAGGTATGCGTCCACGCATAGCTGTATGGTCGGGGAGACCAAGGAGCGACACGAGTGTCGCGCCATGAAGGGGTAACACGATGAACTTCAGTTTGCGGCATTCTTTGGCGTTGGCAGCGGTTGCCTGCGCGGGTCTTGCGATGACGTCAGCGGCCGACGCCAAGACCTTCAAGTGGGCCAATTCGGGCGACGTGAGCTCGATGGATCCCTACGCCCGTCAGGAGACGTTTCTCCTGACCTTCAATTCCAACATTTACGATCCGCTGATCCGACGCGACAAGAACCTCAAGCTTGAGCCCGCGCTCGCCACCAAGTGGGGCCAGACCGATCCGACGACCTGGTTCTTCGACATCCGTCCGGGCGTGAAATTCCATGACGGTTCGCCGCTCACCGCCGACGACATCGTGTTCTCGCTGAACCGCGCCAACGGCCCGGGCTCGAACATGGGTTCCAACTTCGTGTCGGTGAAGGAGATCAAGAAGGTCGGCGACATGCGCGTCGAGGTCACCACCAAGTATCCCGACCCGCTGCTCGCCGACAAATGGGCCGCACTCGGCATGATGTCCAAGGCGTGGGCTGAGAAGAACAACGCCGTCAACTCGGCGGACATGACCAAGAACGAGGAGAACTTCGCGACCCGCAACGCGATGGGCACCGGCCCCTTCATGTTGAAGGAGCGTCGTGCGGGCGAGAAGACCATCCTGGTCGCGAACCCCAACTGGTGGGACAAGCCGACCCACAACCTCACCGAGGTGATCTTCACGCCGGTCGCCAATCCGGCGACCCGTGTGGCGGCGCTGAAGGCGGGCGACATCGACATGATGTACGAGGTGCCGCCGGCTGATACCGAAACGCTGAAGAAGGACCCCAACGTCACGGTGCTGGAAGGCCCCGAGAACTCGCGTCGTGTTCCTCGGCTTCGACCAGGAGCGCCCGGAGCTGCTGGAATCCAACGTCAAGGGCAAGAACCCGTTCAAGGACAAGCGCGTCCGCGAGGCGTTCCATCGCTCGATCGACGTCGAGGCGATCAAGCGCACCGTGATGCGCGGCCAGTCGTTCCCGACCAACCTGATGGTGGCGCCGGGCATCAACGGCTACATGAAGGACCTCGACAAGCGCCCTTCGCTCCTGAAGCCGGACGAAGCCAAGAAGCTGCTGGCCGATGCGGGCTATCCCAACGGCTTCGAGGTCGGCATGGATTGCCCCAACGACCGCTACGTCAACGACGAGAAGATCTGCCAGGCCGCGGTGGCGATGCTGGCCAAGATCGGGATCAAGGTGAATCTGCGGGCGCAGACCCGCAACCTCTACTTCGCCAAGATCCTGCGCAAGGCGGACCTGTCGCCGGGTGAGACGAGCTTCTACATGCTCGGCTGGTCGCCGGCCCAGACCTATGACGTGCACAACGTCTTCGAGGCGCTGATCCAGACTCCGAACAAGGCCACCAAGAAGGGCCAGTTCAATGCCGGCGGCTATTCGAACCCGGCATTGGACAAGCTGGCCGACGCCATGGAGCAGGAGACCGACAAGACCAAGCGCGATGCCGAGATCGCCGCGGCGACCAAGCTCTATGTCGATGACTTCGCCTACATTCCGCTGCACCAGCAGGCGGTCGTGTGGGCGACGCGCAAGAACATCGACCTGGTCCAGCCGGCCGACAACAGCTTCCCGCTTCGTTTCGTGACCGTGAAGTAGCGACGCCACGACACACCGACAATCGGCCCCGGGCGCGGCTTGCGCGTTCGGGGCCGGTTCCGTTTTGGCGTCAATCCTGCTAGGCCTGCGGCCAGGCCGACCGACCAGAAATGCTTGCCTTCATCCTGCGACGACTCCTGCAATCCATCGCCGTGCTCCTGACGGTGGGCTTGGTCGCCTTCTCGCTGTTCCGCTACGTCGGCGATCCGATCAACGCCATGGTCGGCCAGGACACCACGATGGAGGAGCGCGAGTCGCTGCGTGACAAGCTGGGCCTGAACGACCCTGCGCCGGTCCAGTTCTTCCACTTCATCGTCAATGCGGCCGAGGGCAATTTCGGCCTGTCGTACCGCACCTCTGAGCCGGTCGGCCGCCTGATCGTCGAGCGCATGCCGGCAACGCTCGAGCTGTCGTTCTGCGCCGCGCTGTTCGCGCTCTTCATCGGCGTGCCGATGGGCGTCTATACCGGGCTCTATCCGAAGCACTGGTCGAGCCGGCTGTTCCAGGCGGTGTCGCTGATCGGCATCTCCCTGCCGACTTTCCTGATCGGCATCCTGCTGATCCTTGTTTTTGCCGTGTATCTGCACTGGCTGCCGTCGTTCGGGCGCGGCGAGACCGTGCAGATCGGCTGGTGGACGACCAACTTCCTGACCCTCTCCGGCCTCAAGGCGCTGATCCTGCCTTCGATCACGCTCGGCCTGTTCCAGCTCACCCTGCTGATGCGGCTGGTGCGCTCGGAGATGCTCGAGGTGATGCGCACCGATTACATCAAGTTCGCGCGCGCCCGCGGCCTCACCAACCGCGCCGTCAATTTCGGCCATGCGCTCAAGAACACGCTGGTGCCGGTGATCACCGTCGCTGGCCTGCAGCTCGGCGCCCTGATCGCCTTCGCCATCGTCACGGAAACGGTGTTTGCCTGGCCCGGCGTCGGCCAGCTCTTCATCCAGTCCGTGCAATTTTCCGATATCCCGGTAATGGCGGCCTATCTGTTGCTGATCGGGCTCCTGTTCGTGCTGATCAACCTCACCGTCGATTTGCTCTATTTCGCCGTCGATCCGCGCCTGCGTGCCCAGGGCGGCGGAGCACGCGTGGCGGGACACTGACATGGCGGTACATTCGGCCTTCCCCGGTTGGCTGCATCGGATGACCGACAGCGACGTCTGGTGGAGCTTCAAGTCCTCGCCGATGACGGTGACCGCGGCGGCCGCCACGTTCTTCATCATCGCCGCGGCGTTCCTCGCGCCGGTACTGGCGCCCCATACGCCGTTCGATCCCGCGACGCTCAGTCTCAGCGACGGGCTGAAGCCGCCGGTGCTGCTGTCGCCCGATGGCGAGTGGACCTTCCCGCTGGGCACCGACGACCAGGGCAGGGACATCCTGTCGTCCATCATGTACGGCACGCGACTGTCGCTGGAAGTGGGCTTCGCGTCGGTGCTTGTCGCCATGGCGCTCGGCATCGCGCTCGGCCTGGTGAGCGGCTATTTCGGCGGCGCGATCGACGCCCTGATCATGCGCATTGCCGACGTCCAGCTCACCTTTCCGGCGATCCTGGTGGCGCTCCTGATCGATGGCGTCGTGCGCGGCATCATCACCGTGCAGCGCCACGACGAGATCGCGATCTACGTCATCATCGGCGCCATCGGCCTTTCCTTTTGGGTCAGTTACGCCCGCACCGTGCGCGGTTCGGTGATGGTCGAGAAGAACAAGGAATATGTGCAGGCCGCCCGCGTGATCGGCCTGTCGCCGGTGCTGATCATGATCCGCCACGTGCTGCCCAACGTCACCGGCCCGGTGCTGGTGATCGCCACCATCAATCTCGGTCTTGCCATCATCACCGAAGCGACGCTGTCGTTCCTGGGCGTCGGCCTGCCCTCGACCGAACCCTCGCTCGGCACGCTGATCCGTCTCGGCAACGAGGTGCTGCAGTCGGGCGAATGGTGGATCACGGTGTTTCCCGGCATCACCCTCGCCGCCCTGGTGCTGGCGGTGAACCTGCTGGGCGACTGGCTGCGCGACGCGCTCAACCCGAAGCTGCGCTGATGGCCGCGACGTCCAACAATCCGCCGCTGCTCGAGGTCAAGAAACTCCGTGTCGAGTTCCCGACGCGACGCGGCACCTTGCTGGCCGTCGACGACGTGTCGTTCGACATCGCGCCCGGCGAGGTCCTGGGCGTGGTGGGCGAATCGGGCGCCGGCAAGTCGCTGACCGGCAACGCCATCATCGGCCTGCTCGAGCCGCCCGGCCGGATCGCCGCGGGCGAGATCCGCCTCGAGGGCCGGCGCATCGACAACCTGCCCTACGAGGAGATGCGCAAGGTGCGCGGCGCGCGCATCGGCGCCATCTTCCAGGACCCGCTGACCAGCCTCAATCCGCTCTATTCGGTCGGTCGCCAGCTGGTCGAGACCATCCAGACCCATCTGCCGCTGTCGGCCGCCGAGGCGCGCCAGCGCGCCCTCGACCTCCTGAAGGAGGTCGGCATCCCCGCCGCCGAGAGCCGCATCGACCACTATCCGCACCAGTTTTCCGGCGGCATGCGCCAGCGGGTGGTGATCGCGCTGGCGCTCTGCGCCGGTCCGCGCCTGATCGTGGCCGACGAGCCCACCACGGCGCTCGATGTCTCGATCCAGGCCCAGATCATCGCGCTGCTCAAGAAGCTGTGCCGCGAGCACGGCACGGCGGTGATGCTGGTGACCCACGACATGGGCGTGATCGCCGAGACCGCCGATCGCGTGGCCGTCATGTATGCCGGCCGCATCGCCGAGATCGGCCCGGTGCGCGACGTGGTCAAGCACGCCAAGCATCCCTACACCAAGGGCCTGATGGGCTCGATCCCGAGCCTCGGCGTGCGCCACGACAGGCTCACCCAGATCGACGGCGCCATGCCGCGCCTGACCGAGATCCCGCCGGGCTGCGCCTTCAATCCGCGCTGCACCGCGCGCGGCCAGCGCTGCCTCGCCGAGCGGCCGGAGCTGATGTCGGCCGGCACCAGCCGCGCCGCCTGCTGGCTGCATGATCGCGGCGGCGTCGGTGCGCCCATTGATACGGACAGGGCCAAGGAGATGGTCGATGCCTGACGTGCCTCTGGCGAACGGGGGCACCGGCCAGTTCGTCCGCATCGCCGGGCTGAAGCGCTATTTCGACGTGTCGGCGCCGTGGCTGGTGCGGGCGATCGAAGGCAGGCCGCGCCAGATCGTCCAGGCAGTCGACGGCATCGACATCGAGATCGCCAAGGGCGAGACCTTCTCGCTGGTGGGCGAATCGGGCTGCGGCAAGTCGACGGTGGCGCGCCTGGTGGTCGGGCTCTACCCGCCGACCGCGGGCTCGATCGAGTTCGACGGCAACAACATGGGCGCGCGCCACAGCCGGAGCGACATGGCCGCGCTGCGCCGGCGCATGCAGATGATCTTCCAGGATCCGTTCGCCAGCCTCAATCCGCGCTGGCGCGTGTTCGACATCATCGCCGAGCCGATCCGCGCCTTCGGCCTGTCGAGCGGCAAGGCCGACCTCGAGAAGCGGGTGGGCGAGCTGTTGCGCCAGGTCAAGCTGACGCCGGCCGACGGCGGCAAATACCCGCATGAATTCTCGGGCGGCCAGCGCCAGCGCATCTCCATCGCCCGGGCGCTGGCAAGCGAGCCGGAATTCCTGGTGTGCGACGAGCCGACCTCGGCGCTCGACGTCTCGGTGCAGGCCCAGATCCTCAACCTGATGGTCGACCTGCAGCGCCGCCTGCAGCTCACTTATCTGTTCATTTCGCACAATCTGGCGGTCGTCTATCACATCTCGACGCGGGTCGGCGTGATGTATCTCGGCCGCCTGGTCGAGGTGGCGCCGACCGACACGCTGTTTCGCCGGCCCAAGCATCCCTACACGCGGATGCTTCTGGACACGATTCCCGACCTCGAGATGACCGGCCGACAGCGCGCGCCCGTCGCCGGCGAAGTGCCGAGCCCGATCGACCCGCCGTCGGGCTGCACCTTCCATCCGCGCTGCCCCTTCGCGAACGAGCGCTGCAAGATCGAACGTCCGATGGCGCTGGCCATCGAAGGCGGCACAGTGGCGTGCCACGCGATCGAAGAGGGTCGCCTGCCGATCGAAGACCGCAGTTACGCTGTCGCCGGCTGAGCGCCCACTCGCCGAAACAAGTTGCATGGCCTATGATGTGTATTGGGCGCGTGCTCGGCACGCTTGACCCTTGATGGCGCTTCCTTACGATCCGCTGCAATATTTTTTGGAGTATGCGGATGCCGGTCATTAATCGTATTGCGTCGTTTCACAAGGACATGACGGCGTGGCGGCATGACATTCATAGCCATCCCGAGACGGCATTCGAGGAAGTGCGGACCGCCGACATCGTCGCGGCCAAGCTGAAACAGTTCGGCCTGGAAGTTCACCAGGGCATGGCCAAGACCGGCGTCGTGGGCGTGCTGCGCTCCGGCAAGTCGGGCCGCGCCATCGGGCTGCGTGCCGACATGGACGCGCTCGACGTGCACGAGACCAACAGCTTCGACCACAAGTCGACGATCCCCGGAAAGATGCATGCCTGCGGCCACGACGGCCACACGGTGATGCTGCTGGGCGCGGCCAAGTACCTGGCCGAGACGAAGAATTTCGACGGCACCGTCTACTTCATCTTCCAGCCGGCCGAGGAGAACGAGGGCGGCGGCCGGGTCATGGTCGAGGAGGGGCTGTTCGACAAGTTCCCGGTTGAGGGCGTCTACGGCATGCACAACATCCCCGGCATCCCGGTCGGCCGCTTCGCCGTCCGGCCCGGTCCGATGATGGCGGCCTACGACATCTTCGAGGTGGTGGTGAAGGGCGTCGGCGCCCACGGCGCCATGCCGCATCACGGCATCGATCCGGTTGTGGTCGGCGCCCACATCGTGACCGCGCTTCAGTCGATTGTGGCGCGCAACGTCGATCCGATGGACACCTCGGTCGTCTCGACCACCCAGATCCATGCCGGAGACACCTGGAATGTGATTCCGCAGGAATGCGTGCTGCGTGGCACCGTCCGCACCTTCAAGAAGCCGGTGCAGGACATGATCGAGAAGCAGATAGAGAAGATCGCGCGCAACGTCGCGGCGGGGTTCGGTGCCGAGGTCGCCAAATGGCGCTACGAGCGGCGCTATCCCGCGACCGTCAACAGCGAGCAGGAGACCGAGTTCGCCGCCAAGGCCGCATCGGCGCTGGTCGGGCAGCAAAACGTCAATCGCAACCCGACACCGGCGATGGGCAGCGAGGACTTCGCCTGGATGCTGCTCAAACGGCCCGGCTGCTACATCTGGATCGGCAACGGAGACGGCGAAGGCAGCTGCATGGTCCACAACCCGGGCTACGACTTCAACGACGACATCCTGCCGATCGGCGCCTCGTACTGGGCGACCCTGGTCGAGCAGCGTCTCGCCCGCCAAGCCGTGCCGCAGGCCGCGGAGTAATCATCGTCAGCTAATCGTCGGTCGCGCCGTGTTCTCATCCGGACATCCCTACGCCAACAAGCTGATCGGCCTGGCGACGATGCATGCCAAGGAACGGGCGATCGCGCCGCCGTTCCGCCGCCTGCTGGGCGCCGAAATCGTCGTCGCACCGGATCTCGATACGGACGTGCTTGGCACCTTCTCCGGCGAGGTGCCGCGGCCGGACGCTCTGATCGAGACCTGCGCGCTCAAGGCCGAGCTTGCCTTCAGCGTGCTCGATGTCGACTGCGCCGTCGCCAACGAGGGCAGCTACGGGCCGATCGAGAGGGTGCCGCTCGTGCCGAGCGGCATCGAGATCATGGCCTTCATCGACCGCAAGCGCGGCATCAAAATCATCGAGACGCTTTCCACCCATCGCACCACATGGCGCCTGATGCGCTTCAAGGCGGGCGATCCCAACGTGCCCAAGGCTGTGAAAGCGCTGGGCTTCCCGCGCTACGGCGTGTTCGTGATCTGCAGCAGTGACATGAGCCAGCCGATTAAGGGTCTTTCGACCCTCGACGACGTCGTGTCGGCCATGAATCAGGAGGCGAATCGCTCCGAGGATGGCTTGGCGGTGCTGATCGCCGACATGCGCGCGCACCGCAACCCCATGCGCATGAGGGTGCTTCGCGCGCTTTCGTGGAAGCTTGCCAAACGGCTGGAGCGGCTTTGCCCGAAATGCCACGCGCCGGGCTTCGGTCTCGTCCAGTCGCGACGCGGGCTGCCCTGCGAGGCCTGCGGCCGGCCCACCCATTGGATCGACTTCGAGATCGACGGCTGCTCGGCCTGCGGCCACGC
>CAWJJJ010000012.1:0-73711 GCA_963843185.1 uncultured Alphaproteobacteria bacterium | reverse complement strand
GGCTTTGCCGCGGCATAGCGAGGGACGGCCGCAATGGGGGCCGTCGTCCTGGGAGCCGCCGCAGGGGGTGGTTCCCCAGTGGAATTCGAACGCAGAGGCCTGCCGCCGCGCCCGTGCCGGCGATGCAGGCGTGGTGCCGCGCACGCAGGCGTCCCTTGCCGTGAGCGGCGACGGGCAACGCTGGTTCCTGATCAACGCTTCGCCCGACCTTCGCCAGCAGATCGAGGCGCGCGAAATCCTGCACCCGCGGCGCGACCTGCGCTCCTCGCCGATCGAGGTGTGATCCTCACCGGCGCCGATGTCGATGCCATCGCCGGCCTCCTGCATCTGCGCGAACGGCAGGCCTTCACGATCTACGCCAGCGAGCGGGTGCTGGCCGTGCTGCGGGCCAATCCGATCTTCAGCGTCCTGGCCGAGGACTGCGTGCGCCGGCAGGCCGTGCCCTTGGGCCAAACCTTCGAGCCGCGCCATGTCGATGGCAGCGCAAGCGGCTTGGAGGTCGCGTTGTTCGACGTGCCCGGCAAGGTGGCGCTCTGGCTCGAGACCGGTCCTTCGCCCGACGCGCTTGCCGGCAAGCCGGGTGACACGGTGGGCGTCGAAGTGCGTGCGGGCGAGCGCCGGCTTCTTTACATTCCCGGTTGCGCCGAGATGACCGACGCCTTGAAGCAGCGCCTGACCGGTGCGTCCGTCGTGTTGTTCGATGGCACGCTGTGGCAGGACGACGAGATGATCCGCCGCGGTCTCGGTCCCAAGACGGGACGGCGCATGGGTCATATGAGCGTCAGCGGCCCCGACGGCACGGTCGCCGCCTTCCGCGGCATCCCGGTCGAGCGCAAGATCTTCGTCCACATCAACAATTCCAACCCGATCCTGGTCGAGGAGTTCGAAGGAGCGCGGCGTCCTTGCCAAGGAGGGCTGGGAAGTGGCCTACGACGGCATGGAGGTGGGCCCATGAGGGCGGGGAGCGACGATCGCCTGCGGAGTCCGGAGGAGCTCGAGGCGGAACTGCGCGCGATCGGCGCGGAGCGCTACCATCATCTTCATCCCTTCCACGTGCTCCTGCATGGCGGCAAGCTCACGCGCCAGCAGGTCCAGGCATGGGCGCTGAACCGCTACTATTACCAGGCGATGATCCCCATCAAGGACGCGCACGCCCTGTCCCGGCTGCCGACCGCGGAGCTGCGCCGCGAATGGCGCCGGCGCATCGTCGATCATGACGGCGATGGTCCCGGCACGGCGGCATCGAACGCTGGCTGAAGCTCGCCGAAGGTGTGGGCCTCGATCGCGCCTATGTGCAGTCGACGGAAGGCATCCTGCCCGGCGACGCGCTTTGCGGTGGAGGCCTATGTCAACTTCGTGCGCGACCGGCCGATCCTCGAAGGCATTGCCTCCTCGCTCACGGAAATGTTCTCGCCCGGCATCATCGCCGACCGGGTGCGCGGCATGCTGGCCGGCTATCCGTTCATATCGAAGGATACGCTGGCCTATTTCACGCCGCGCCTGACGCAGGCGCCGCAGGACGTCGATTTTGCGCTTGCCTACGTCAAGCAACATGCATGCACTCGCGCCGACCAGGAAGCCGTCCTGGCCGCGCTGCGATTCAAGTGCGACGTGCTGTGGGCGCAGCTCGACGCGCTCTATCTCGCCTATGTCGCGCCCGCGATGATCCCGCCTGGCGCCTTCGTGCCGAAGTGAGCCCCATGGACCGCCTCATGGTCTCCGCCACCAGCGTGTTGCGTCTCGCCCCGCACATCGTCTTCCGTTTCGACGACGTGCGGCAGCGCTGGATCATGATGGCGCCCGAGCGCCTGATGCTGCCCGACGAGCAGGCGGTCGAGATCCTGCAGATGGTCGACGGCAAGGCGAGCGCCGGCGCCATCATCGATTCCCTTGCGGCGCGCTATACGCAGGCGCCGCACGAGCTCATCGCCCGCGACGTCACCGCCATGCTGCAGGACCTCGCGGACAAGGGATGCCTGACCGATGCCGCCGCCGATTGATCCGCCGCTGGCGCTGCTGGCCGAGCTGACCCATCGCTGTCCGCTGAGCTGCCCCTATTGCTCCAACCCGGTGGAACTGGAACGGGCCTCGGGCGAACTTTCGGAACAGGACTGGCGCCGCGTGCTGGCCGAGGCGGCGGCGCTGGGCGTCCTGCAGGTGCATTTTTCCGGCGGCGAGCCCATGGCGCGGCGCGACCTTGCGGCGCTGATCGCGGCGGCGAGCGAGCGCGGCCTCTACAGCAATCTCATCACCTCCGGCGTCCTGGGCGGCGAACGCGAGCTGCAGGCCTTCGCCGCCGCCGGGCTGAAACATGTCCAGCTGAGCTTCCAGGACGCCGGGCCATCCGACAGCGACCGCATCGCGGGCCTGGCCGGCGCGCACGCCAGGAAGACCGGCTTTGCCGCGGCCGTGCGCGCCGCCGGCCTGCCGCTCACGCTCAACATGGTGGTCCATCGCCAGAACCTCGAGCGCGTGCCCGACATGATCGACCTGGCGCTGGCGCTGGGCGCGCGGCGCATCGAGATCGCCCATGTCCAGTACTATGCCTGGGCGCTCGCCAACCGTGCGGCGCTCCTGCCCACCCGCCGGCAGCTCGACGCGGCCACGCGCCATGTCGAGGCGGCGCGCGCGAGGCTCAAGGGCGTGCTCACCATCGACTATGTCGTGCCGGACTATCACGGCATCCGCCCGAAATCCTGCATGAGCGGCTGGGGTCGGCAGTTCCTGAACGTCACGCCGTCGGGCAAGGCCGTGCCCTGCCATGCGGCCGAAACCTTGCCCGACTTCTCCTTCCCCTCGGTGCGAGACAGCAGCCTGGCCGACATCTGGTATCGCTCGGATGCCTTCAACCGCTTTCGCGGCACCGGCTGGATGGCCGAACCCTGCAGGAGCTGCGATCGGCGCGAGATCGACTGGGGCGGTTGCCGCTGCCAGGCATTCCTGCTGGCCGGCGATGCGGGCCGTACCGATCCGGTCTGCACGCTGTCGCCTGACCACGGCGTGGTCGAGGCGGCGCTGCGCCAGGCGGAGGCCACGCCGCCGGCCTTCGTCTACCGCCATTTCAGGTGACGCTCGTCGCGTGCGGTGAGTCCGGCGCACGCTGTTGCCTGCGCGCCTTGCATGCGTATGCATGGGAAGCACGGCTCGTCGGCAGGTTGACGCGCTTCTCTCTCAATCTCCTGCAAGTCGCGGCGGCGAGAGCGGCTTCATGATGAAATCATTTCATCCCGAATCGACGAGGTGGATGCACTGACCTCTGCGCTTCGTCATCACGGACAAGTGAATCCGTCATCGACGCATGGATGGGCTGCCGAAATGTTGCGTGCATAAAGAAAGTGCAACTGCACATCCTCCGCGCCCATGAGTACGAGTACCGCGCCGGACAGTCGTCCCGCTGTTCGCCACGCCGCTCGTTACTTTCGACGTGCCGGATGCACCGGGCCTCAACGTCGAGCTGCGCAAGGCGATCGAGCAGCGCGAGAAGTCCCATCCCACCACGCAGAAGTCCAACATCGGCGGCTGGCAGTCGAGCTGGGACATGGATCGCTGGGGCGGCGCGCCGGCCATCAAGCTCCTGGCCGTCGGCCGCAACCTCGCCAACCGCGTGACCACGGATCGCGAGGGCAACCCCGTCAACGGCCCGCATCCCGGCTTCTTCGCCGTGACCTGGATTGCCAACATGTGGGCGAACGTCAATCGCAGCGGCCATGGCAACGAATACCACTCGCACCCCGGCGCCTACTGGTCCGGTGTCTATTATGTCGACGATGGCGGCATCGCCGCCGATCCGTCGCTGGGCGGCGAGCTCGAATTCATGGATCCGCGCGGACCGGCGCCGGCGATGAACGCGCCGCATCTCGCCTACGCCATGCCGGGCGGGCTGTCGGCAGGCGCCACCGAGCGCGTGCGACCCCGCGCCGGCCGGCTGGTGCTGTTCCCGGCCTGGATGATGCACCAGGTGCGGCCCTATCGCGGCATGGCCGAGCGCATCTCCATCGCTTTCAATCTTACTTTGTGAGTCCGCCGTCCGTTCGCCGTTTGGGTCAACGTGTGCGGAAAGTCACATAAATCTTAAGTCGGAGGCCTACTGTGGTCGCGTAGGACCAAGCAAAGGAACCTCCTATGACCACGCGTACAATGTTGCGGGCGCCTGCCCGGTCGATCGATCTCCTGCGCGAACTGGCCGGCGACGAACCGCGCAGCCGCTCGCGCCTCGACCGCGCGAGCCTGAAGCGGCGGCTCGCACAGGTCGAGGAGCAGATCGCCGTCGGCCGGCAGCAGTTCGCCCGCCAGCTCGAGGTCGTGGGCGCGATCGAACGCCGCCAGGGCCAGTCGGCCGCCGCGCGCGAGACGCTGCATCAGTTCGCCCAGGCGCATGTCATCCGCCTCGACGACCGCGACCGTCTCGCCCGCCAGCTCGAGCAACTCCTCACGCATTGATGCCGCGATCGGCCAGCAGGCGTTCGCTGGTGGCGAGAAGGACGCAGGTGGCGAGCGCCTCGACCGCGGCGCGAACCTCGTCGGCCGGCGGGAAAGAGGGCGCGATGCGGATGTTGCGGTCGCGGCCATCGCGGCCATAGGGAAAGGTGCGGCCCGCCGGCACCATCTCGATGCCCGCCGCCTTGGCCAGTGCCACGACTCTCTGGGCGCAGCCGTCGAGCACGTCGAGGCTGACGAAATAGCCGCCGCGCGGGTCGGTCCAGGCCGCCACGCCCGTGCCGCCCAGGCGGTTCTCGAACACCGCGCGCACGGCGGCGAACTTGGGCGCGAGCAGATGGCGCTGCCTGGCCATGTGCGCCGTGATCCCGGCATCGTCGCGCAGCACGCGGACATGGCGCAGCTGGTTGAGCTTGTCGGGACCGATGGTGCGCGTCGACAGGCGCGAGACGAACCAGCGCATGCTGCCGGGCGAGGCGGCGAACAGGCCGAGCCCGGCCTGGGCGAAGGTGACCTTCGAGGTCGAGGCGAAGACCAGCGCGCGGTCCGGATTGCCGGCCGCGGCACAGGCCTCGAGGATGTTGTCGAGCCGGTCGGGCGTGTCGGTCAGGTGGTGGACCGCGTAGGCATTGTCCCAGAACAGGCGGAAATCGTCGGCCGCCCGCATCCGCGCCAGCCGGGCCACGGTCTCCGACGAATAGGTCTCCGCCGTCGGGTTGCTGTACTTGGGCACGCACCACATGCCCTTGACCGCCGGATCCGCCGCGAGCCGCTCGACCTCGTCCATGTCCGGCCCGGCGCCGGTGAGCGGCACCGCGATCATCTCGATGCCGTATTGCTCGCAGATCTGGAAATGACGGTCGTATCCCGGCGACGGACACAGGAACCGGATCGGCCGTCGCGCGTCGCGCCATGGCGCAGCGCCGTCGCGCGCCCCGGTCAGCAGCGCATAGACCACCGCATCGTGCATCAGCGCCAGGCTCGAATTGTTGGCGACCAGCACCTGCTCCGGCGGCGCGCCCAGCATCGGCCCGAACAGCCGGCGGGCCTCGATCAGTCCCTGCGGGCTGCCGTAGTAGTTGCGGCAGTCGGTGCCGTCCTCGGCCCGGCACGCCTCGGCCGTGGTGACGGCGGTCAGCAGCGCATCGGCCAGCGCCACCTGCTCGGTCGCGGGCTTGCCGCGCGCCAGGTTGAACGGCGCCGCGCGCGCCTTGACCGCATCGTAGCTTGCCTGCTCGCGATCGCGGAAGGCGCGCAGCGCCTCGGTCGGCAGCGACGCCAGGGCGCGCGAGCCCGTTGCGGTAAGGTTTGCCATGGATGCGATCCTCCGCCTGCCGGGCGGATCCGGGCCGCCCTTCGACAGGAACTCGGCGGCCGGATGTGGATCGGGGGCATCGGCCGAAGGCCGGCGCCGCGGCGGAAACTGGCAAGGGCGGTTGGCGGTGTCAAGCCGACGCGCGTGACAGGACGATCGGGTGGCCCGCCTCAGCGCGCGCAGAAGACCGGCAGCTTGGACGCCCATTGCATCGAGCACATCTCGTCGGGGAAGACCACCCAGACGGCGACGATGACCAGCAGCAACAGCAGAACGGGCCTGGCCAGCCGCAGGAACGCCGGCACCACCACGCGCAGCCCCCAGTAGGCCAGGAGACCGGCCGCGATGACGGCAAGAATGCGGTAGTGAACAGGCCAGGACTCCCAGCTGCCCAGGTCGGCCCGTGCCAGGAGTTTTTGCAGGTATTCCACGATCCCTTTTAGGAGATCGGCCGGCCGACTTCAAAGCGGCGGGTTCGCGCCTCGCCGCCGTGAACGCGCCGGTAGATGCGCGACGGGATGGGGTCGTCGATATTCACGTATCCCGGGCTGATCCGCACCCGGGCGTTTGGCATACCATTTGCGCTATCGCATCGTGAGAGGCTGCCGCCATGACGAACGCTCCCCTGGAAATCCCGGCCCGCCGCGGCAAGGCCGCGTTCGTCGCCGCCGGTCAGCGCGTCACCGTCATCAACACGCATGGCGAGCAGGTGGTCGATGCCTGGGCCTTCAACCGCGCCGACCTGGGCGAGTTCATGTCGAACGAGCACACGCGGGCCCATAACCTGCGCCTCGTTCCCAGGCCGGGCGATGTGCTGCGGACCAACCGGCGCCGGCCGATCCTGACCCTGACCGAGGACACCTCCGGCGGCGTGCACGACACGCTGATCGCGGCCTGCGACCGCTATCGCTATGCCTTTCTCGGCGTCGAGGGCCCTCACGACAACTGCACGGACAATCTCTTCGCCGCGCTGGCCGCGCTCGGCCTCACGCCGCCGGAAGTGCCGAGCCCGCTCAACCTGTTCATGAACATTCCGTGGCGGCTGGACGGCGCGTTGAGCTTCGCCGCGCCGCCCAGGCCGGTGCCCGGCGGCTATGTCCGCCTCAGGGCCGAGATGGATCTCGTCGTCGTCCTGTCCGCCTGCCCGCAGGATATCCTGCCGATCAACGGCACGACCGGAAAGACGGTCGAGGCGCATTTCACGATCGATTGAAGGCGAGGGGGAGGGGACGATGGCCGCACGCACGAAGCAGGAGATCGCCGAAGCCAACCGCCGCCGCTACGAGGCGCTCCGCGCGGCAGGGCAGGAGTCGACGCCCAGGGCCTTGCCCGAGGCGACCGCCCTCGACGGCGCGCCGCTCGCGCCCGAGGCGGTGATCGGCCGCGAGGAGGTACCGCCCGGCTGGTACGACACGGTGCGGCTGCGACGCGGCGAGGCGCTGCGCATCACGGACACGCGCGGCACGTCCAGCATTTCGGTGATCGGCTGGTGCGCGCACGATCCGTCCGAGCGGCTCAACTGCGCCGACACGGCCAAGGTTCAATGGAGCGCCGCCCTGTCCAAGGGGCGGGTCATCCTGTCCGACATGGGACGCGTCTTTCTGTCGTTGATCGAGGATAGCAGCGGCGCGCACGATCTCCTGGTCGGCGGCTCGACCCCGGCCTCGGCGCTGGCCGCCTTCGGCGAGACCGCGCGCAACACCCACGAGAATTTCCTCGCCGCCGCCGCCAAGCTCGGCCTCGGCCTGCGCGACATCCCGCCCTGCGTGACCTTCTTCGCCCCGGTGTCGCTCGATGCGGCCGGCCGCTTCGTCTGGCAGGGCGCGCGCAAGCGGCCCGGCGATTTCGTCGACCTGCGCGCCGAGGCCGATCTCGTGCTCGTGCTGTCGAACTGCCCGCATCCGCTCGATCCGGCGCGCCCGGCCGCCGCCGGTCCCGTCGCGCTGGTGCGCCATCGCGCGCCGGCCGCCGCGCCGGACGATCCCTGCCGCACGACTTCGCCGGAGATCGCGCGCGCTTTCCAGTTCACCGATCGGCTCTACGCCTGAGGGGAGATGCGATGTCCAACCAGCCGAAGCCCGATCCGTCCGACGCCGTTTACGCCCACGAGGTGCCGGCCGAACGCCCGTGGTCGCGCATCCTGAAGCGCGGCCAGACCCTGCGCATCGTCGACCTCGAAGGCCAGCAGGCGGTCGATGCGCTGCTCTACTGCGCCGAGGATCCGGCCGAACGCTACAGCGCGCAGGACACGCTGCGCGTCCAGGGCTCGGCCTATGTCGAGCTGGGCACCCGGCTGATCTCCAACCGGGGCCGGGTCATGGCGCGCGTCACCGCCGATACCTGCGGCCGGCACGACACCTCGGCCGGCTGCTGCTCCTGCGAGAGCAACGCCGTGCGCTTCGGCGAGACGACCAAATACCAGCATGCCTGCCGGGAGAACTTCATCCTCGAACTGTCCCGCTACGGCCTGGCCAAGCGCGACATCGTGGCCAACCTCAACTTCTTCATGAACGTGCCGATCGATCCGTCGGGCAACTTCACAGTCGTCGACGGCATCTCCGCGGTCGGCAATCATGTCGACATCACCGCCGACATGGATGTAATTTTCGTGATCTCCAACTGCCCCCAGGTGAACAATCCCTGCAACGGCTTCAACCCGACGCCCGTCCGGGTGTTGGTCTGGGATCAGCCCGCGGTCTGACGGAGGAAACGGCCATGGATATCGTGCAATCCCGCCCCTACGACCTTCTCCTGCGCGGCGGCCGCGTCATCGATCCGGCCCAGGGCCTCGACGGCGATCCTCGACGTCGCCGTGAGCGGCGGCCGCATCGCCGCGCTGGGCAAGGACCTGCCGGGTCCCGCCAGGGAGACGGCCGACGTGCGCGGCAAGCTGGTGCTGCCCGGCCTGATCGACACCCACGCCCATGTCTATCGCTATGTCAGCGGCCGCTTCGGGCTCGACGCCGATACGGTGGGCGTCCATTCCGGCGTGACCACGGTGGTCGACCAGGGCGGGCCCTCGGTGCTGACCTTCCCCGGCTTCCGTGAATATGTCGCCAAGCCCGCCAGCACCCGCGTGCTGGCCTTCATCTCCGCCTACATGGTGGGCGGGCTGGAGGGTCACTATTACCCCGAGCTCTACCGGCCCGACTGCATCGCCGTCGACGACACGGTGCGCGCCGCCCGCGACAATGCCGACCTGGTGCGCGGCGTGAAGGGCCATGCCGAGATCGGCGGCTTCACGCGCTGGGGCGATGCCGCGATGCGCCGCGCCGCCGAGATCGGCCGCGCCCTCGACCTGCCGCTCTACATCCATTTCGGCCAGCTCTGGCCCTTGCCCGACGACAGGAATCCCTACGACGCCGACGCCATCCTGCCCGACATGATCGACATCCTGCGGCCGGGCGATATCCTGGCCCATCCCTTCACCCGCCATCCCGGCGGCTTCGTCGACCAGCACGGCAAGGTCCATCCGATGGTGCGCGAGGCGCTGGCCCGCGGGCTCAAGACCGACGTCGGCCACGGCTCGCACTTCTCCTTCAGGATGGCGCGGCTGGTGCTCGAGGCCGGCCTCGTGCCCGACACGCTGGGCGCCGACATGCACGGCTACAACACGACCGTCCCCAAGCCGCGCGGCACGCCCGAGACGCATCCCGACAAGGAGGAGATGCACATGTTCGCCGGCGCGCAGAATTTCTCGCTCGCCTCGGCCATGACCAGCATGCTGGCGCTGGGCCTCTCGCTCGAGCAGGTCGTGCCCATGGTCACCAGCAACTGTGCCGCCATGCTCGGCATGACCGACGAGATCGGCACCCTGAAGCCCGGGGTCGAGGCCGACGTCTCGGTGCTGGCCGACGAGACCGGACGTTTCGTGCTCAGGGACAACGAAGACACCGAGGTCGTCGCCGAGCATTTCATCCGTCCCGTCTTCTGCCTGCGCGCCGGCAAGCGCTTCGATGCCGATGCGCTCATCCTGCCCCAGCCGATCCTGGCCGCCGCCGCATGACGGCCGCGCCAGGCGGGCTTGGCGTCGGCGCGTCGCTCCGGCGCAAGGAAGACGCGCGGTTTCTCCATGGCCAGGGCCGCTTCGTCGGCGACATCACCCGCCCCGGCATGCTGGAGGTGGCCTTCCTGCGCAGCCCCGTCGCCCATGCGCGGCTGCGCGGTGTCACCAAGCCTCCCGGCGCCGAGAAGCACGTCTTCACGCTTGCCGATCTGCCGGGCGTGCGCACCATCCGCGCCAACTCCGCCCTGCCGGGCTTCCGCGCCTCCGAGCAGCCGGCGCTGGCCGGTGACAAGCTCCGTCACGTGGGCGAAGCCATCGCCGCCTGCGTCGCTGCACACGCGCGCCGAGGCCGAGGATCTCGCCGCCGCCTGCGGGCTCGACTACGAGGCGCTGCCCGCGGTGCACGACATGCTGGCCGCGCCGCGGCCCGACTCGCCGCTGATCCACGATCACTGGTCGATCAACGCCTTCCTCGAGACAAGGCGCGACGACGACGTATCGGGCCTCGACGCCGTCGCCGCCGCCAGGGTGACGCGCACCTTGCGCACGTCGCGCCAGTGCATGGCGCCGATCGAGGGCAGGGGCGTCCTGGCCGAATGGGATCCGCGGCTCGAGCAGATGATCGTCACCACCTCGACCCAGATGCCGCACGTCACCAGGACCGGCCTGGCCGACTGCCTCGGCCTCGACGAGGGCCAGGTGCGCATCGTCTCGCCCGATGTCGGCGGCGGCTTCGGCTACAAGGGCATCCTGCTGCCCGAGGAGATCGTCTGCGCCGCCCTCGCGAAGCGGCTCGGCCGCCCGGTGCGCTGGCTGGAGGACCGCTTCGAGCAGCTCACCGGCGCCAACTGCCGCGAGCATCACTACGTCATCACCGCCTGGGCCGACCGCGGCCGGCAGGCTTCTGGGCGTCGAGTGCGAGGCCACCGTCGATGCCGGCGCCTACTCGTCCTATCCCTTCGGCGCCTGCCTGGAGGCGGCCCAGATCGGCTCGATCCTGCCCGGTCCCTACGTGCTGCCGCTGCTGCGCTGCCACACCGTCTCGGCCTGCACCAACAAGCCGCCGATCCTGCCCTATCGCGGCGTGGCGCGGACCGGCGTGTGCTACGCCATGGAGACCACGCTCGATGCGCTGGCGCGCCAGCTCGGCATGAGCGCCGCGGACATTCGCCTCGCCAATCTCGTGCCGCCCGACGCGATGCCCTACCGCAACCTGGTCGGCAAGGTGTTCGACAGCGGCGACTACCCCGAGTCGCTGCGCCGCGCGGTCGCGGCCTTCGATCTCGCCGCCATCCGCGCGCGACAGGCGCAAGGCGAGGCCGTGGGTTTCGGCCTCTCGACCTTCTGCGAGCAGGGCGCGCACGGCACCTCGGTCTATCACGCCTGGGGCATCCCCTTCGTGCCGGGCTTCGAGCAGGCCCATGTCCGGCTCAGCCCCGACGGCGTGCTGGAGGTGCGCGTCGGCGTGCACAGCCACGGCCAGGGCCTGGAGACCACGCTGGCCCAGGTCGCGCACGAGATCCTGGGCATCCATCCCGACAAGGTGCGCCTGGTCCACGGCGACACCGCGCTGACGCCCTATTCGACCGGCACCTGGGGCAGCCGCTGCATGGTGATGGCGGGCGGCGCCGTGGCCGAAGCCTGCCGCCAGCTCGGCGACCGCATCGCCGCCATCGGCGCGGCGCTGCTGCAGGTCCAGGCAAGCGACGTCGAGGTCGCCGAGCGGCACGGTGCGCCGTAAAGATACCACCGGTTCAATCTCCATCGCCGACGTCGCCCGCACCTGGTACCGCGCGCCGCAGAACCTGCCGCCCGGCGTGGACAAGGGCGGGCTGGAAGTCACCGCCGGCTACCGGCCCGATCCCGACACCGGCACGCACTCCTATGCCTGCCACGCCTGCGTCGTGCGGGTCGACACCGAGACCGGCGCCGTCGTGCTCGAGGACTACCTGGTCGTCGAGGATGGCGGCCGGCTGGTGAATCCCATGATCGTCGACGGCCAGGTGCTGGGCGGTCTGGCGCAAGGCATCGGCACCGCCCTCTACGAGGAGATGCCCTACGACAGCGCGGGCCAGCCGCTGGCCGCGACTCTCGCCGACTACCTGCTGCCCGGCACGACCGACCTGCCCGACGTGCGGCTCGATCACATGGAGACGCCGAGCCCGTGGACCACCTTCGGCCAGAAGGGCATCGGCGAGAGCGGCGCCATCGGCCCGCCGGGCGCGATCGTCAACGCCATCAACGACGCGCTGGCGCCGCTCGGCGCGGAGGTGTTCGACCTGCCGGCCAGCCCGGCGCGCGTGCTGGCGGCGATCGCATCGGCGCGGGCCCAAAGGCGATGAGGTCCCGGCAATGAAGCCCGCGCCCTTCGCCTATGCCCGCCCCAGGGATTGGCCGGAGGCGCTGAGGCTGCTCGCCAACGGCGCGCGGCCGGGCGCGGGCACGCAGTCGCTCGGGCCGTTGCTCAACCTTCGCCTGGCGCAGCCCGACACGCTCGCCGACCTGCGCCATCTGCCCTTCTATGCCGGCGTCACCGTCGGCGACGGCGTGCTGCGCATCGGCGCCGGCACGACGCATGCGGCGATCGAGGATGGCGCCGTGCCCGGTCGGACCGGCGCGATCATGGCGGCGATTGCGCGCGGCATCGCCTATCGCCCGGTGCGCAACCGCGGCACGATCGGCGGCAGCCTGGCCCATGCCGATCCCGCGGCCGACTGGGTCGCCGTGCTGCCGGCGCTGGGCGCCACGGCGATCGCGCTCGGCCCCGGCGGCGAGCGGCGCATCCCGGCTGGCGGGCTTCGTCACAGGCATCTTCGAGACCGCGCTCGCCGGCGACGAGCTGTTGCGCGCCGTCGAGGTGCCGGTGCTGCCGGCCGGCGCGCGCTGGGGCCACTGGAAGTTCTGCCGCAAGGTGGGCGAATTCTCCAAGGCCACCGCCTGCGTGCTGGCGCTGCCCGGCCGGCCGCCGCGCGCCGTGCTGGCCGCGCTCGATGCGCCCGCCGCTGGTGATCGAGGACGCCGCGGCATTGCTCGAGCGATCCCGCCGCCGAAGCCACCCGCATCGTGGACGGCGTCCCCGGCCTCACGCCCTGGCGCCGCGCCCTCGCCGAGACGGCGCTGCGCCGCGCCGTCGCGGCGGCAGGCGCGCCATGAGCAGGATCGCGATCTCCCTCACCGTGAACGGCGAGCCGCGGCAGCTGCTGGCCGAGCCGCGCGACCAGCTCGCCGATCTCTTGCGCGGGCCGCTGATGCTGACCGGCACGCATCTCGGCTGCGAGCACGGCGTGTGCGGCGCCTGCACCGTCGAGATCGACGGCGTGCCGGCCCGCTCCTGCATCACCCACGCCGGCAGTTGCGACGGCGCCGCGATCCGCACCATCGAGGGCTTCGGCGACGACGCCGTCATGGCCGCCCTGCGCGAGGCCTTCGCCGCCGAGCATGCCCTGCAGTGCGGCTACTGCACGCCCGGCATGCTGGTCGCCGCCCGCGACCTCGTGCTGCGCCTGCCCGGGGCGGACGAGGCGCGGGTGCGCGAGGAGATGGCCGGCAATCTCTGCCGCTGCACGGGCTATCGCGGCATCGTCCGCGCCGTGCTGCGGGTACTCGCCGACCGGCGAGAGGGAACCTGATCGACCCGACCGTGCGGCCCTTGATCGACCGGTCGCCAGCGTCTACATTCTGGACAGAAATTCTAGCCAGAAAGTGCCGCCAATGCCGTCTTCGACCTGGTCGCTTCAGGACGCCAAGAACCGCTTCAGTTCCGTGGTCGACGCCGCGCGCCACGGCAAGCCCCAGGTCGTCACCAAGCACGGCAAGGCCGCCGTCGTCGTCGTCGACGCTGCCGAGTACGCCCGACTGCGGCACCTCGAACGTCTCAAGGCGCCGTCCTTTGCCGACCATCTGCTGGCCATGCCGAGCGATGGTGGCAGCTTCGATCGCCTGGCTGCCGCGCTGCGCGACGCCGATCCCTGATGTATCTCCTGGACACGGTGGTTCTGTCGGAGCTGCGCAAGAAGCCGCTGCGGCGCAATCCTCATGTCGTGTCCTGGCTTGCCTCGGTATCGTCGGACGACCTGTTCATCAGCGCAGTCAGCATCGGCGAGATCGAGCGCGGCATCGAGCGGCAGCCTATCGGCCTTTGCTGGCGCGCTGGCCGAGTGGCTGGACGTCGTTCTCAGGAACTATGGTGATCGGGTCCTGCCCTTGACGACGGACATCGCCCGGCGTTGGGGAAGACTCTCGGCGGGGATTGGCAATAACGGGATTGATTTCGCGATCGCTGCTACTGCGCTGGAGCACGGTCTGACGGTCGTCACGCGCAATGTATCGGATTTCGCCCCGACGGGCGCGACGCTGCTCGATCCGTTCGTACCGCCTGCACGGAGGAGGCGCTCCCGGCCATGAGCGGGCTCGGTCGGGGTACCCCCGACCTGAGGAGGCCCGCGGTCCGATGACTTGAGTCCGTCCTACTTGTAGGACGAGATCTCGATCAGGCTGCCGTCGGGATCGCGGCAGTAGACGGAGACGATCGTGCCCCGCGCGCCGCGCTTGTCGGTCGGGCCCTCGATGATCGGCACGCCGCAGGCGCCGAGGTGATCGGCCACCGCCTGTGGCCCGGCCTCGGTGAGGAAACACAGATCGTCGCTGCCGGCGGCTTCATGGTCGGCCGTGAACCAGGCCTCCTTGGTGGCCGTGATCGGCCGCAGGTTGATCTTCTGCCGGCCGAACTTCATCGCGGTGACCTTGCCATGGGGCGTGTCGACGGACTCGCGCGTCATGCCCAGCACCTTGTGGTACCAGGCGGCGGCGACCTCGACGTCGCGCACATTGACGACGAGATGGTCCAGGGCATCGACGACGAGGGGCATGGCGGGATCTTCCTTCCGGGGGACGGGCACGATCCTGGCACATGGCTGCCAATTCCGTCATCCCGAGCGACGGCGCCCGACAAGACAGGTCCCCGAGCGGCGTCTTGAATCTCGGCGAATCGGCAAATGTCGGCTACAATCCACCCACCAAGCGAGGGTGAGGTCGGCATGGCGCAAAAGACCTGGGAAATCAGCGGCGAGTACATGGAGAGCTGCAACTGCGACTATCTGTGTCCCTGCATCTTCACCAACCCGCAGGCGCCGGCGACGCACGACAACTGCACCGCCCTCATGGTCTACCGCATCGACCGCGGGCATCACGGCGCCGTCTCGCTCGACGGCCTGAAGTTCGCCCTGGTCATCCGCTCCAAGCCGGTCATGTCGGACGGCGACTGGGTGTTCGGCTGCGTCGTCGACGAAAAGGCCGACGCCGCCCAGCGCCAGGCCCTGGCCGGCATCGCCAGCGGCCAGGCCGGCGGCCCGCCGCAGATGATCCGCGACAACCTGGTGAGCGACTTCCGCGGCGTCGAGTTCCGCCCGATCGATTTCACCGCCGAGGGCCTGCGCCGCGCCACCGCGATCCCCGGCATCCTTGCCTTCGAGATCGAAGGCGTTGCCTCGCGCAACCGCTCCGGCGAGCCCTTCTACATCGACAACACCGCCCATCCGGCCAACCGCCGGCTCGCTTTGGCCCGCGCCCGCAAGACCGAGGTGCAGGGCTTCGGGCTCAGCCTCAGCCTGTCCGGCAAGGGCAACAACGGGCACTTCGCGCCCTTCGCCTGGGCCGCCTGACCACGCCCCGGTGGACAGCCCCGCACCGCCTGCCGTCCCGCCTGCCGCTGCGCCGCTGCTCGACCTGATGCTGCGCCAGCGCGTGGCGATCGCCGCCGCGCTCGCCGGCCTCACCGCGCTCTGCTGGCTCTACCTCTTCGTCGCCGCGGCCGACATGCGGGCGATGGCCGCCATGCCCATGACCATGCCGATGGAACCGAAAGGCGCCGTCGATCTCGTCCTGCTGCTGGCGATGTGGTGGGTCATGATGGTCGGCATGATGCTGCCGAGTGCGGCGCCGATGATCCTGACCTTCGCCACGATCAACCGGCGCCGGCGCGCCCGCGCCCGGCCCTATGCGCCGACGGCCCTGTTCGCCGCCGGCTATCTCCTGGCCTGGGGCGGCTTCAGCGTGGCCGCGACGCTCGCCCAGGCGGGCCTCGAGCGGGCCGCGCTCCTGTCGCCGATGGACATGACGACGACCAGCGCGCGGCTCGGCGGCGTGCTGTTCGTCGCCGCCGGCCTCTACCAGCTGACGCCGCTCAAGCAGGCCTGCCTGCACGTCTGCCGCTCGCCGTTCGATTTCGTCGTCAACCGCTGGCGCGACGGCGCCGCCGGCGCCCTCGGCATGGGCTTCTCGCACGGCCTCTACTGCCTCGGCTGCTGCTGGATCCTGATGGCGCTCCTGTTCGTCGGCGGCGTGATGAACCTGCTCTGGGTCGCCGCCCTGGCCGCCGTGGTGCTGGTCGAGAAGCTCTTCCCGCTCGGCCCCTGGATGGCCCGCATCGGCGGCCTGCTGCTGGCCGCCTGGGGCATCGCGCTGCTGGCCATGAGTTAGTCGGACCGCGGGCCTCCAGGCCCGCACTCATTTGTCTTTGCTGGGAGCGCGCCACTCCGTGGCGCATCTTCGTGGATCACACGGCCGATGAGCGCCACTTCAGCGCGAAGGTTACTCCGCGCGCAGCGTTGCGCGCTGCCCATGCCATGAGACGCGCTCGGTCGGGGTAACCCCCGACCTGAGGAGGCCCGCGGTCCGCCGGACTTGCAAGGTTCGCATTCCTCGGCAAGACATCAGACGACGCTCGCAGCCCGGAGTTTTCGTCCGACGATCTTTGTCCGCACGCTGCAGGGTTGTCAGCGTCACGTTGCCGTCCCTCGGATCGCAGAAGGCGGCCGATCTGGCTGCGGCTGGTTTTCATGCGTTCGGCGAGGCGCTTGCGGGAAAGGTTGTTGGCCTTCATCGCTTCGCCGATTTGCCAGGCGAGCACTTCCTTGATCGCCACGGCTTCGAACGCCTCGAGTTTCCCGTCACCCTTGAGGAAATCGTCGAGGCGTGGAAAGCTTTGCTGGAGAGCGGGCAGTTCTCTCATCTTTTTCCGCGGCCCGCCGGTCATCGCTCATGGACTAGTATATGGTCCATGTCACCGGTATAATGTCCAGTTCGATCGCATGACTCGCTGAGACAGACATACCGGCCCGGAAGAGCACGCGAGCTGGCGGTTTTGGCTGACCGGAAGTCGCCGCCGGGAGGCAGCCCGCCTCACCGGTCGAGCCAGACATCCTCCATCCGCCAGCGACGTAGTTCCCGTTGTCGAAACGCGCCCCGGCTTGCCGCGCTAGTCGACATCCTCCAGTCTGGTTCCCCGTCCCGAGCGCAGGCTCGACCGGGCCTGCCGGATGCGCTGCAGAAAGCGTGGATCGTTTTCCAGGCGATAGTCGAACCAGTCGTCCTCCGAGGCGAAGCCGATCAGCACGCCAGCCGGCTTGCCGTGACGCGTGATGACGATATCGCCCTTCTCCGCTTCCCGCAGAAAGCGAGACAGGTCGTCCTTGACCTCGGAGAGCGCCGCTTCCCTCACGGCCGATTTGCGAACTGACTTAGCCATCTATCGGCCTCCATTTTGGCGACGAGCGCTAGAACTTCCACCGTCGAACCCGTCACATCGTAAAAGATGCGGACATCGTCAACTCGCAGCCGGTATTGAGGTCTTTCAACGCCGCGCAGGCGCTTGATCCGGCTACGGCTCACCCTCGTCGGCTGATGCCGCAAGTGCGTTTCGATCGCGTCCCGCACCGACGACCTGATCGACGCCCGTAATCGACGGAAGTCCGCCATCGCCTCCGGTGAAAGCACAATCTCATAGCGCATTCTGGCTAGATAATAGCCAGTTTAAGGCGATCGTTAAAGCCTCTCAGCCGCCGCTCCCTGCATGTGCAAAGCACCGCCACACCCGGATTCGCCCTTCGCCGGCACCCCATGCTGCCGCTGTCAGTGAACGGACGGATCCGCCGCAAGGGCGGATCACCGGTCGAGCCAGACATCCTCCATCCGCCAGCCGTTGTAGATGCTGTTCACCATCAGCGTCATGTTCTTCACCTCGGGCCGCCAGCAGGTGCCGCCGCGCATGTAGTAGATCATCGGCCGCACCGCATCGGCGGTCAGCCGGCGGTCGATCTCCCAGGCGATCTTCTTGCGCTTGTCCTGGTCGCGCTCGGCCGACTGCTGGGCGATCAGGGCGTCGATCTCCTTGTTGCAGTAGTCCATGTAGGTGCGCGAGCCGCAGGCGTAGTTCTCGGGATAGTTCTGGTCGGGGTCGTCGACGCCGTTGCCGACCTGGCTCAGCGCCAGCTCGTAGTCGCGCCGGATCAGCTTCGGCACCCACTGCGCGGTCTCGACCAGCTGCAGCTCGGCGTCGATGTAGATCTCCTTGAGCTGGCTGATCAGGATCACCGAGGCGTCGCGGTAGGTCGGCAGGTTGCGGGTCGACAGTTTCAGCTTCAGCGGCTTGGCCGGGCCGTAGCCCTTGGCCGCCATGACCGCCCGCGCCTTCTCGCGGCTCTTCGCGACGTCGGGATCGAAGCCCGGCAGCTCCTTCAGCATCGCCTCGGGCAGGCCCCAGCGCCCTTCCGGCAGCGGCTGCATGGCGCCGCCGGCATCGCCCTGGCCCTGCGTCAGGATGTCGATGAAGCCCTTGCGGTCGAGCGCCATCGCCACCGCGCGGCGCACCTCGAGGTCGTCGAACGGCGGCACCGGGTTCATCAGCACGTTGGCCGCGACGTTCATCGGCGAGATGTCGCACATCGCCGTCGGCATCTGGCTCTTGACGTCGCCCACCAGCGGCACGGTGAGCTCGTAGGGGAAGGTGACGTCGAACTTCCCGGACACGAAGGCCAGGATCATCGTCGAGCGGTTGGTGATGATGGTGTATTCGATGCCGTCGAGATAGGGCAGGCCCGGCTTCCAGTAGGTCGGGTTGCGCGCCAGCTTGACGCTCTGGTTGGCCTTGTACTCGACGAACTTGAACGGCCCGGTGCCGATCGGCGCCTGGCGCATCTTGGCCGGCGACACGTGGCAGGGATAGACCGGCGTGAAGCCCGAGGCGAGCAGGGCGAGCAGCGCCGGCTGCGGCGCCTTGAGGGTGAACACCACCTCGCGCGGGCCGTTGGCCGTCACGCTCTCGACATTGGCGTACCAGCCCTTGCGGAAATTGACCTTGAAGCTCTCCGCCGCGGTGCCCTTCAGCAGGTCCATGGTGCATTTCACGTCGGCCGCGGTGAACGGCTTGCCGTCGTGCCAGGTGACGCCGCTGCGCAGCGCGAAGGTCAGCGTCTTGCCGTCCTCGCTCCACGTCCACTTCTCGGCGAGGTCGGGCACGATGTCGTCGAGGCTGTTCTGCCGCTTGTGCTGGTCGAACATGACGAGGTTGTTGAACACCCCCATCATCGGCAGCACCACGGAGATCGTGCCCTCCTCGTGGATCGACATGCTGGCCGGGCTGTCGCGGTGGGTGATGCGCAGGATGCCGCCCGGCTTCTGGGCCCAGGCGGCGGCGGACGGAAAGGCCGCCGTCAGCAAGCCTGCCAGGGCGACGAGGCAGAGCGGCCATGACCGACCGGGCCGGACCTTCGGCGAGACGCATTTGATCACTGGTTTCCCCCTTGCGTTTTCTGCGGGCGCCGGATCTTCGTCCGGGCCGTCTCCGCTCGGGAGGGTAGGCTTCCACCGACCCTCGCGCCACCGCCGCCGCCTGTCGGCGGAGACCGGGCGTGTGTTTCGCGGGCAAAGTCCCGCGGCGGAGTCAGGCACTCTTTTCGCGCGCCAGGGCCGGGGCGACGGCCGGCGCCGCTACCCCTTCGGCTCGTACTTCAAGCCCAGCTTCAGCGTGACCTGGTAGTTCGCGACCTTGTTGTCGCGAATGCTGCCGCGGACATCGATCACCTCGAACCACTCGAGATTGCGCAGTGAACGCGATGCCACGGCGATCGCGGACTCGATGGCATCGGAGACCGACTTGTCGGAGCTGCCGACCACTTCGCTCTTCACGTACGTCCGGTGAGTAGCCATCTGCCCCTCCCTGTTGTGTCGCAGGAAGCTTACGACTTTGGCCGGGCGTGTCAGTGCCAAAATGTTGAGCGTGCGGCCTGCACGAAGTTGGCGGTGACGGGAGGGCGCAGGCCGATCTCGGCCGTCCTGCGGCATCCGGCGCCGGCGCCCGGGAGCGTCAGGCGTCGCTCCCCCGCTTGGCGATGCCGCGCAGGATAAGGGTCGCGGCCACCGCCAGGATCGGCACCATGAACAGCGCCACGGCGGCGCCCAGCGGGAGATTGCCGTTCATGATGCCGATGAGGAATGACAGCGTGCCGAGCACGTGGGTCGCCCCGAGGGGGCCGCCGTTGGTCAGCAGGGCCACGAGGGTGAAGCCGGCGAAGCTGCCGATCAGGGAGAACATCACGGTGATGGCGATGATGTTGCGCATCATCGGGAAGGTCACGTACCGGATGCGCTGCCACCAGGTGGCGCCGTCGATCGACGCCGCCTCGTAGAGCTCCTCGGGCACCGACTTCAACGACGCCAGGTACATGACCATGAAGAACGGCGCGCCGAACCACACGGTCACCAGGATGACGGAAAAGCGCGCCCAGCCGGTCTCGCCGACCCAGAAGACGCGGTCCATGCCGAGATGATCGAGGATCCAGTTGAAGGCGCTGAACGACGGATCGAACAGCAGCCGCCAGGCGAGCACGCTCATGGCCGGCGGAATCACCCACGACACCAGGAGCATGCCGCGCCACTTGCGCTGGCCCTTGGTCGGGATGTTGTTCACGAGATGGGCGATCACGAAGCCGATGATCGCCTTGACGGCGACGGCGGTGACGGCAAACAGGCTGGTCTGGTAGACGACCATCCAGAACCCGCCGCGGCTCACCAGGTAGGCGAAGTTGGCGAGCCCGACGAACCTGGTCATGCTCCTGTCGAGCATCGAGATATAGATCGCGTAGCCCATGGGATAGGCCACGAGCGCGATGAGCACCGCGATCAGCGGCAGGGTCATCAGGAAGGCGATGGTCGATTTGCGCTGCAGGAGCTTGTGCAGGCTGCCGCGCGCACGTCGGTCGTATGACAGGGCCCGCTTGCCTTCCATCGCAGGCTGCAAGCATAGCATGGATTTTTCAGGGAGCGCCTGCCCGTCGACCGGCCGATGCGGGTTTCCGCCGGCGGTCGGTGCGGGACCGCCGCCACGGCACGAGGGCGTCCCATCGTCGAAGCGATAGCGCCCTCGTTTGTCGACATCGCGATCGCGGCCAGCCCCGGGCCGGGGCTGGCCGCCGCACGATCACTTCGGCCGGAGGCAGCCCTCGCCGTTGGGCTGGCACTTCGGCGGACCGCCGCCGCCGCCGCCGCCGCCGCCGCCACCACCACCACCGCCGCCACCACCGGTGCCGGCCTGCTGCTGTCCGGTGACCTTCCAGCTCACGTAGTAGCGCGAGTTGCGGCCGCAGCCATGCGGCGAGTTGGTGCCCTTGTTGTCGTCTATGCTGGAGAGCATGGCGCCGTTGTGCGTGCCCCTGGCCAGGGCATCGGCGGTGAAGGCGTGGTCGGCGGCCGCGACCGTTCCGTCGCAGTTGGCGAAGATGATCGCGCCCAGCTTGCCGATCAGCCAGGCGCCGGCCTTGTCGCCGATCATCGAGCCGATGCCGGCGCCCGAGCCGCCGGAAATGATGCCGCCCAGCGCCGCGCCGCCCGCCGCCGCCACCTTGGAGGCGGCCGCGTTGGTCGCCGACTGCAGGGCGTGCTCGACCGAGTTCTTGTCGTAGCCGGTGTTCACGATCGAATAGGAGAAGGCCACGGTGTCGTTCGGTCCGACGGCGACGTTGGGGATCGAGAGGTTGACCGTGTGGGTGCCGTTGTTCACGTCGCCCATCGGCTTGGCGGGCACGGTCATCGGCGGGTTCTTGCCGATCGCGACGGCAATGGAGACGAAGTCGGTGTCGTTGTGCAGCGAGCGCGTGTCGGTGATGCGGAAGGACGTCAGGGTGAAGGTGTAGACACCGGGCTGTCCGGTTTGCGCCTGGCTGCTCGGGATCGACCCGAAGGCCGCCAGTGCCGCCAACGCCACGGCGGCAGACAGTGACTTGCTCTTTGACATGGCTTGAACTCCTTGAGGCAAACTCACGCGCGCAAGACCTAGTCGGCGCCCGCGGGAGGCGCATCGGAGGAACTCCCCAATTTGCCGGGCGTGCGTTCCCCAATTTTGCGTCCGTCGAGGAAATGCCGACGACCTGTGCAACCCGGTCGCTCCCGGGCCGTTGCCCTAGGCAGCCTTCATCAGGCTGGTGTTTGCCGTTTCACATCGAATGACGCCTGCGTTTCATCTCGAAGGCGCGCTTGCTGTCTCGAAATGGATAACGGCGATCCCGTATGGAGGGTCGAAGGCGAATGGCCGGAAGAGACGATGCGTCCATCGGATGGCCTGTGCGGCGCCCGCGGCATCGCCCGGGCCGTTCGCTGCTGGCCGCCGCGCTTCTCGCTCTCGCTGCCGCCATCCTGGGTGCCGTCGTCGTCTCGGCGCGCGCCCAGACCGTCGACCCCGAGCCCTCCGGCCGGCACGGCGACGGCCATGCCCGGATGCACGATATCTACAAGTACTGGCACCCGCCCAACAACTCCGGAACCTCGTGCTGCAACAACGCCGACTGCCGGCCGACCCGCGCCTACGTCGACGGCGCAGGCGAGTGGCGCGCGTGGAACGGCTCCGCCTGGCTGCGTGTTCCGCAGGAGCGCGTGCTGCCGTCCGACTATGCCGGCGACGGCCGCTCGCACCTCTGCGAGAAGGAAGGCTTCGTCTACTGCTTCACGCCCGGAGAGATCCGGGGCTGACGGGCGAAAGCCTGGCGCACGTTCCGGTCAAGTGTCTTGCCGGACCGCGGACCTCCAGGTCCGCTCGTGATCATGAGCGGGCCTGGAGGCCCGCGGTCCGCTTTAAGGTGAGTCCGCACAAACCGAGGACGTGACCTGGACGATCAGGCGCCCGATCGCCCAGCCCATCGCCCAGCCGGTCGCGGCGACGACGGCGGCGATCCGACGGCGACCCGCGGCGGCGTGCGGGGACTCTTGGAATACGCCGTCGCCGCCTTCACGATGTAGAACGCGCCCCGTGTCGGCGGCGAGCGCGACCCGTCCCGGGAGAGCGCCGTTGCGTCGCGTGACCGGGATGTTGCATTCTGGGACGGATGCGTGCTGGCGATCGCAGGGTTGTCGGGCGCGTCATGGCGCTGTTTCAGGACGCCGGCGAACGGCAGGTCGAGGCGACCGCGCGCTGGCAGTCGGAGAACCCGGCCACGCTGCGCCGGTTTTCCACTGAAATCTCCGGCCACGCGCCAATTCAGGTTTTTGCACGGATCGCAAAGCCTGAATCTGACTACATCCTTGTCCATCCACCGAAGGGATCTCATCGAATGACCCATCCTCTCCGTTGGCCCGTCCGTCTTCTGTCGGCTTTCCTTCTTCTGGTCGCGCCGCAGGTTGTTGCCCAGCAGCGGGTCAGCGTGTCCGGCAATGAGGTGAACCTCCGCTCCGGACCCGGAACGCAGCATCCTGCCGAGTGGATATTGGGCCGCGGCTTTCCGCTCGAGGTCGTCGGCCGGCGCGGGAACTGGCTCGAGGTCCGCGATTTCGAGAATGACCGGGGCTGGATCCTCCGGTCGCTCACCGCCAGCACGGCGTATCACATCGTCAAGGTCAAGGTCGCGAACCTGCGCAGTCAGCCCACGACGACCAGCCGGATCCTCGGCCGGCTCGCCTATGGCGACGTGCTGAGGACGCTCGAGCGCAGGAGCAGCTGGGTCAGGGTGCAGCGTGAAGGCGGATTGCGGGGATGGGTCGCCCGGCGGCTGCTCTGGGGCTGGTAGCCTGCCGGGCATTTTGTTGGCTTCGCGAGCTCGAGTGTCATCGGACCGCGGGCCTCCAGGCCCGCCTCTTTGTCCAGCCATGAGCGGGCCTGGAGGCCCGCGGTCCGGCGTGACATAAGTTTGCCCTATCGAAACCCGCTCCAGCCGTGGGCGCAAACTAAAGAGCAAGACCAGTTTGGAGTTGCAGATGAGAACAGTTGAGAAACTGGTAGAGAGGTGTGATACTAATGCTCGCCAAAGTAAGCATCAATCAACGGCGTAGCAGGTAAGTTGCATTGCGACCGGTTAATTGGGGCCGAAGGTCGAAAGAACGTGGATAATCCCTGCTTCTACCGTGCCCCAGATATTCGGGGTGTCTAGACTGCATTCGAGTGAAAAGCCGCACTAAATGTGGTGGTCAAGTCTTTCCTACTACACAAAGAATGGTATATAGGTTCTAAGGAGCGAATTAATGAACAAGCTCGGCGATTCAAACATCGTCAGCCTGTATCGCGAAGATATCGAGCTGCCGTTGGCGGATAATACTGCCGCGGCGCTCAAGATTTTCCGCGCGGCCAACGAACGCTATCGGGAAGGGCCTTGGCCCGAGCCATATAATCGAACTGAGCATCGTGTACTGCAAGGCGATGCGCGGGATCTCTCACGACTTGCTACGATCCGTACATCTCGTCGTAACGTCGCCCCCCTATTGAACTCTCAAGGAGTATCCGTCCTCGACTGCACAGCTCGGCGATATTGAAGACTATGAATTGTTCCTAGGTGAACTCGACAAGGTTTGGCGCGAGTGCGAGCGAGTACTTGTTCCAGGTGGACGTGTCTGTTGCGTCGTGGGCGACGTCTGCGTACCCAGAAAGAGGATTGGCAGGCACTTTGTGATGCCGCTACATGCCGATATCCAGGTTCGCTCTCGCTCCATTGGGCTCGATGTTTTGACGCCAATCCTTTGGCACAAGATCGCAAATGGCGTGACCGAGGCAAAGGGCAACGGTGCCGGTTTTTACGGGAAGCCGTTTCAACCCGGCGCCGTCGTTAAGAACGACATTGAATACATCCTGTTTATGAGGAAGGGCGGTGAATATCGAAAGGTCAGCCCGCTTCAGAAGGCGCTCTCCATTCTCACTAAGGAAGAGATGCAGCGCTGGTGGCGTTCAATTTGGACCGATGTAAAGGGAGCCTCCACGCGCGGGGGGCATCCAGCGCCATATCCGCCGATGCTCGCCGAACGGCTAATCCGCATGTTCTCGTTCGCGGGAGACACTGTGCTCGATCCCTTTGCGGGGACCGCAGCACAGCCGTAGCTGCCATAACGGCTGGCCGGCATTCTATCAGCGTTGAGATCGATCCCGGCTACGTAAACCTAGCCACTGCAAACATTGAGAAAGTGATAGGTCAGCCTCGTGAGACTGGAGCCGTACACGCAGAGATTGTAGGCTCCGGGCAGGAAAAGCGCCGGAGCGCCTGAGGTGGGGGATTGGGCTATCAACTTCTCGATGCATTTCGAGGTCTTTTTGACAGGCAAGCTTATCTGCACAGGAAGTCCAACTTAGGCGATTCTGTAGCGATGCGGCTCTACGAAGATCTGCATGCGCTCGGACGTTCAAAGAAATTCGTCAATCGCGTCGATATTGGTATTTCGGTTCTGAACACACAGAACCGACGACACGGCATCAAGGCCCGCCGAGGTGACGGCAGCTTTGGCGAGATCGTTCCGAACGTCCACCCAATCAAGGACAAGGGCTTAGTCGTCTGCCGAGGGCCAATCGCCACCATAGAGATTGGTGTCGAGGTCAAAATCCTGATGAAGGCGATGATCAAACAGGTCGACCGTGTGATCAACGACCTAAAGGGGCAGGCCACCCATATTGATGGTGCGCGCGCCATCAGATCGGGCGTCACGTTCTTGCCTCTTGAGTTGGTCCTTGGTCGGGTACAGCTCAGGCTTCCAACCGGGAAAGGACGTACCCCTCCGTGGAAGGCCGCCTGTACGCTTGATGTGTGAAGCGCGAGATTGGGGTCTCCCGTGGACACGATGATCGTGTCCACGGAGCGTAAATGGACATGATCGTAAATGTCAGTTTCGAGTTCGAACGGCGAGAGTAAGCGCCGCCGGCGTGTGCGGTCTGAAGACGAGAAGCGGCGGATCGTTGGCGAAACGTTCGAGCCCGGCGCATCGGTTTCGGCAGTGGCGCAGCGCCATGGGCTGAACACCAACCTGCTGTTCACCTGGCGGCGCGAGATGGGCCGCGGCGTGTCAGCGTTGGCTGACGATCCGATGGCTTTCGTGCGGGCCGTAATCGGCACGGCGCCGGTGACGGCTTCAGCGCCGTCGTCGCCATCGGCAGCCGGTCAGATGGAGATCGTGCTCGCCGGCGGGGAGCGAGTGATCGTCGATCGGACGGTTGACGGAGTGGCATTGGCTCGTGTGATCAAGGTCCTGTCTCGGCGATGATCCCGGTTCCATCAGGCGTTCGGGTTTGGATTGCGGCCGGTCACACGGATATGCGCTGCGGCATGAACTCGTTGGCGTTGGGCATCCAGCAAGCGCTGCAGCACGATCCCCACGCCGGCGATCTTTACGTCTTCCGAGGCAAGAGCGGCAAGCTGATCAAGATCTTCTGGTACGACGGGCTGGGCGCTTCGCTCTACGCCAAGCGGCTGGAGAAGGGACGCTTCATCTGGCCGGCGACGCACGATGGCGTGGTGGTGATAACGCCCGGCCAACTTGGCTATTTGCTTGAAGGGATCGACTGGCGCCATCCCCAGCACACGTGGCGGCCGGAGATAGCAGGCTGATAAGGCGCTTTGCTTCGCAAACGCCGGTGCGGCGGATTGAATTGGCACGCATCGAGTTCACCACAAGCCGCCGCGTCTGTGCTCTTCTGTCGCCACCATGACATCGGTCGATGCCCTGCCGGACGACGCGGAGAGCCTGAAGCGGCTTCTGCTGGCGCGCCAACAGGAGCTTGCCGTGGCGCGCGGGCAGGTTGCGACTGCAGCCGCTGAAGCGGCCGCCTTGCGGGCCAAGGCCGCCGATGACGAGGCCTTGATCGTCCACCTCAAGCTGCACATCGAGAAGCTGCGGCGCGACCGCTTCGGCCAGCGCTCCGAGCGCAGCGCCCGCCTGCTCGATCAACTGGAGCTGCAGCTCGAGGAACTCGAAGCCACGGCCACCGAGGATGATCTGGCCGCCGAGAAGGCGGTGGCGAGGACCACGACCGTCGCGGCCTTCACCCGCAAGCGCCCGACGCGCAAGCCATTCCCCGAGCATCTGCCGCGCGAGCGCGTCGTCGTTGCCGGCCCGACGGCCTGCCCCTGCTGTGGCGGCACACGCCTGTCGAAGCTCGGCGAGGACATCACCGAGACCCTGGAGGTCATCCCCCGCCAGTGGAAGGTAATCCAGACGGTGCGCGAGAAGTTCTCGTGCCGCGACTGCGAGAGCATCGGCCAGGCGCCGGCGCCGTTCCATGTGGTGCCCAGAGGCTGGGCGGGGCCCAGCCTGCTGGCGACGATCCTGTTCGAGAAGTACGGCCAGCATCAGCCACTCAACCGCCAGGCCGAGCGCTACGCGCGCGAGGGTGTGCCGCTGAGTCTCTCAACGCTGGCCGATCAGGTGGGCACGTGCTGCACGGTACTGCGGCCCGTCCATGATCGCCTTGTGGCTTACGTCCTGGCCGCCGAGCGGCTGCATGGCGACGACACCACGGTGCCGGTGCTGGCCAAGGGCAAGACCATCATCGGCCGATGTTGGGCCTATGTGCGCGACGACCGGCCGTTCGGCGGGCGGGCACCACCGGCCGCGGTGTTCTTCTACTCGCGCGACCGGTCCGGCGAGCATCCCCAGCAGCACCTGACCAATTGGGGTGGCATCCTGCAGGCCGATGCCTACAGCGGCTACGGCAAGCTGTATGAGGCCGACCGGCAGGCGAACCCAATCCTGGAAGCGGCCTGCTGGGCTCACGCGCGGCGTAAGTTCTTCGTCCTCGCCGATATCGAGGCCAATGCCCGACGCAAGGCCCAGCGCCGAGCGCCTGCTGTTGTCTCGCCTGTTGCCCTCGAAGCAGTCCGGCGGATTGACGCCCTGTTCGAGATCGAGCGCTCCATCAACGGTCTGCCGGCTGATCGGCGGCTTGCCGTTCGCCACGAACAAGCCGCGCCGCTGGTCGCCGCACTCGAAGCATGGATGCGCGAGGAACGGCGTAAGCTGTCACGCCACACCGACGTCGCCGGCGCCATCGATTACATGCTCAAGCGCTGGGCCGCTTTCACCCGCTTCCTCGACGACGGCCGCATCTGCCTGACCAACAATGCCGCCGAACGAGCTCTGCGCGGCATCGCCCTTGGCAGGAAAGCCTGGCTGTTCGCCGGTTCGGATCGCGGAGGTGACCGTGCCGCCATCCTTTACGGCCTCATCGTTACCGCCAAGCTCAACGACGTCGATCCCCAGGCCTGGCTGGCCGACGTCCTTGCCCGTATCGCCGGCCATCCCGTCCAAAAGCTCGATGAGCTGATGCCCTGGAACTGGCGCAAGACAGACGCCGTTCACGACGCACTGGCGGCGTAAAGAACTCCCACCGCGGTACTCGCCGCAGGAATACGCAGAACGGGGCGTCCGTCCTCCAGCAAGCTCCGGTCGGGCTCGGGCCACGCGGCCCGGGCTTCGGCAGACATTCGTGGGGTCGCGCCAGGGCGCGGCGCGTCGGCGCTCAGGGCTTGCGGCGTGTCGTCGGTTTGATGGGTCACTGTGCCGATCCTCATGGTTCGAGTTTCGGCATATCCAGAACGTAATCATTGCGCGCGGTTGTCAACACCGAAGTGACGGCGGGCGCTTCACATAATCTCTTGCGTGCCGTAGGGCGGGTGCGAATTCGCTCCCCATGAGCCGGCTCCCCTATGTGTGGGAGATCATCACGATCCAACATGCCAGCAAAGTGAGTGCCAGCACGGATGAACAGAGCGCTTCTCGCATCGATCTTAAGCCGGCAGCCGCATCGAGGTGACGCGGCTCACGCTCGCCACCATCTTCCCGCAGGTGACGATGACGTCGCCGCGACGACAGCACGCGCACGCTGACGCTGAACCGGACCAGTCCGGTTTAGGCCGGGCTTGATCGACGTCGACAAGCCCGGCCTCTACTGCTTCGACGAGGGGACGCTGTTGCCGGTGGCGCTACTCAAGCCAATCGAAAATGCGGAGCAGTCAAATCGCCTACTGTCTTTCACAGAGGCAACGTTCAGAACTATATTCGCTATTATGACCGCACATTAGAGGCTGGCGGCTCAATGCCGCGTAGCTTACCGATAAAATCAGGGGGTTAGCTGGAAACGGCTAAACCCCTGTCCTGTTTGGGAAGCAAGGAAAAGGGATCGAGAGCCATCGGGGAATTGCAGTGGCCAAGCGCAATCGAATTACATCACAGATCTTGAAGGCCCACGTTTGGTCCTGTTCTGCGGTGGCAAAGAAGCCGCCCCTACGGTCGATCACGTACCAGCAAGGATTGTGTTTTGGGGCAAGCGGCGCCCACCAGGACTAGAAATGCCCGCGTGCGTATTATGCAACAAGGGAACGAAGGCCCTTGAGCAGGCTGCAGGCCTTTTCGCAAGAATGCGCGTTGGCGCACACACGTCCGAAGAACTAACAGAGGTAAGTCGGCTATCAGCTCGAGTCGACCGGTCCTTTCGTATTCCTGCGGCGAGTACCGCGGTGGGAGTTCTTTACGCCGCCAGTGCGTCGTGAACGGCGTCTGTCTTGCGCCAGTTCCAGGGCATCAGCTCATCGAGCTTTTGGACGGGATGGCCGGCGATACGGGCAAGGACGTCGGCCAGCCAGGCCTGGGGATCGACGTCGTTGAGCTTGGCGGTAACGATGAGGCCGTAAAGGATGGCGGCACGGTCACCTCCGCGATCCGAACCGGCGAACAGCCAGGCTTTCCTGCCAAGGGCGATGCCGCGCAGAGCTCGTTCGGCGGCATTGTTGGTCAGGCAGATGCGGCCGTCGTCGAGGAAGCGGGTGAAAGCGGCCCAGCGCTTGAGCATGTAATCGATGGCGCCGGCGACGTCGGTGTGGCGTGACAGCTTACGCCGTTCCTCGCGCATCCATGCTTCGAGTGCGGCGACCAGCGGCGCGGCTTGTTCGTGGCGAACGGCAAGCCGCCGATCAGCCGGCAGACCGTTGATGGAGCGCTCGATCTCGAACAGGGCGTCAATCCGCCGGACTGCTTCGAGGGCAACAGGCGAGACAACAGCAGGCGCTCGGCGCTGGGCCTTGCGTCGGGCATTGGCCTCGATATCGGCGAGGACGAAGAACTTACGCCGCGCGTGAGCCCAGCAGGCCGCTTCCAGGATTGGGTTCGCCTGCCGGTCGGCCTCATACAGCTTGCCGTAGCCGCTGTAGGCATCGGCCTGCAGGATGCCACCCCAATTGGTCAGGTGCTGCTGGGGATGCTCGCCGGACCGGTCGCGCGAGTAGAAGAACACCGCGGCCGGTGGTGCCCGCCCGCCGAACGGCCGGTCGTCGCGCACATAGGCCCAACATCGGCCGATGATGGTCTTGCCCTTGGCCAGCACCGGCACCGTGGTGTCGTCGCCATGCAGCCGCTCGGCGGCCAGGACGTAAGCCACAAGGCGATCATGGACGGGCCGCAGTACCGTGCAGCACGTGCCCACCTGATCGGCCAGCGTTGAGAGACTCAGCGGCACACCCTCGCGCGCGTAGCGCTCGGCCTGGCGGTTGAGTGGCTGATGCTGGCCGTACTTCTCGAACAGGATCGTCGCCAGCAGGCTGGGCCCCGCCCAGCCTCTGGGCACCACATGGAACGGCGCCGGCGCCTGGCCGATGCTCTCGCAGTCGCGGCACGAGAACTTCTCGCGCACCGTCTGGATTACCTTCCACTGGCGGGGGATGACCTCCAGGGTCTCGGTGATGTCCTCGCCGAGCTTCGACAGGCGTGTGCCGCCACAGCAGGGGCAGGCCGTCGGGCCGGCAACGACGACGCGCTCGCGCGGCAGATGCTCGGGGAATGGCTTGCGCGTCGGGCGCTTGCGGGTGAAGGCCGCGACGGTCGTGGTCCTCGCCACCGCCTTCTCGGCGGCCAGATCATCCTCGGTGGCCGTGGCTTCGAGTTCCTCGAGCTGCAGCTCCAGTTGATCGAGCAGGCGGGCGCTGCGCTCGGAGCGCTGGCCGAAGCGGTCGCGCCGCAGCTTCTCGATGTGCAGCTTGAGGTGGACGATCAAGGCCTCGTCATCGGCGGCCTTGGCCCGCAAGGCGGCCGCTTCAGCGGCTGCAGTCGCAACCTGCCCGCGCGCCACGGCAAGCTCCTGTTGGCGCGCCAGCAGAAGCCGCTTCAGGCTCTCCGCGTCGTCCGGCAGGGCATCGACCGATGTCATGGTGGCGACAGAAGAGCACAGACGCGGCGGCTTGTGGTGAACTCGATGCGTGCCGATTCAATCCGCCGCACCGGCGTTTGCGAAGCAAAGCGCCTTATCAGCCTGCTATCTCCGGCCGCCACGTGTGCTGGGGATGGCGCCAGTCGATCCCTTCAAGCAAATAGCCAAGTTGGCCGGGCGTTATCACCACCACGCCATCGTGCGTCGCCGGCCAGATGAAGCGTCCCTTCTCCAGCCGCTTGGCGTAGAGCGAAGCGCCCAGCCCGTCGTACCAGAAGATCTTGATCAGCTTGCCGCTCTTGCCTCGGAAGACGTAAAGATCGCCGGCGTGGGGATCGTGCTGCAGCGCTTGCTGGATGCCCAACGCCAACGAGTTCATGCCGCAGCGCATATCCGTGTGACCGGCCGCAATCCAAACCCGAACGCCTGATGGAACCGGGATCATCGCCGAGACAGGACCTTGATCACACGAGCCAATGCCACTCCGTCAACCGTCCGATCGACGATCACTCGCTCCCCGCCGGCGAGCACGATCTCCATCTGACCGGCTGCCGATGGCGACGACGGCGCTGAAGCCGTCACCGGCGCCGTGCCGATTACGGCCCGCACGAAAGCCATCGGATCGTCAGCCAACGCTGACACGCCGCGGCCCATCTCGCGCCGCCAGGTGAACAGCAGGTTGGTGTTCAGCCCATGGCGCTGCGCCACTGCCGAAACCGATGCGCCGGGCTCGAACGTTTCGCCAACGATCCGCCGCTTCTCGTCTTCAGACCGCACACGCCGGCGGCGCTTACTCTCGCCGTTCGAACTCGAAACTGACATTTACGATCATGTCCATTTACGCTCCGTGGACACGATCATCGTGTCCACGGGAGACCCCAATCTCGCGCTTCACACATCAAGCGTACAGGCGGCCTTCCACGGAGGGGTACCGTTCTGTTCGTCCGTGCTGGCACTTTGCTGGCATGTTGGATCGTGATGATCCCACACATAGGGAAGCCGGCTCATCGCGAGCGACGCGGCGCCTGCCCTACGGCACGCAAGAATTATGTGAAGCGCCCGCCGCCACTTCGGTGTTGACAACCGCGCGCAATGTTACGTTCTGGATATGCCGAAACTCGAACCATGAGGATCGGCACAGTGACCCATCAAACCGACGACACGCCGCAAGCCCGGAGCGCCGACGCGCCGCGCCCTGGCGCGACCGCACGAACGTCTGCCGAAGCCCAGGCCGCGTGGCCCGAGCCCGACCGGAGCTTGCTCGAGGACGGCCGCCCCGTGCTGCCCGCCTTTCCCCTCGATGTCCTGCCCCAGCCGTGGCGCGACTGGGTGAGCGAGAGCGCCGCCGGCGCCGGCGCCCCGGTCGACTACGTGGCGCAGGCCGTGCTGGCGGCGGTCGCGGGCCTGTGCGGCGCCGGCGTGACGGCGTGCGTGACGCCGTCCTGGGCCGAGCCGCTGGTCCTGTGGCAGGCGCTGGTCGGCGCGCCGTCCGCCGGCAAGACGCCGGCCCTCGACGCGATCGGCCGCCCCCTCGCCAGCGTCGAGAAGCTGCTGCTGCGCGACGCCGGCAACGCGCCCGCGGCCGAACGCCGAAGAATTGTCGTCCGCGATGCCGATCTCGCCGCGCTGACGCGATCGGTGAGTGCCCGCCCGCCCGGCGTGCTGCTGTGGCGCGACGAGCCCCAGCCCTGGATGCGTGAGTTCGCGCGGGAGAGCCGCCACGGCAGGCCGCGCGGCCCGTTCGTCGATCCCTGGTCGGCCGGCGGCAGCCTGCCGGTCAGCGTCCTCTGTTCGCTTCATCCCGACGGGCTCGCCGAGGCGCTGGAGGGCACGGCCGAGGGGCTGGCGGCGCGCTTTCTCTTCGCCTGGCCCGGCCCGCCGGCGCCCCTTGCGCTCGCCGGCGAGGCGCCGTCGCGCGAGAACGACGCCGTCATCATGCTGCATCGCCTTGCCGGCGCGGTCGGCACGCCCGACCAGCCGCTGGCGCTGGCCTTCGACGAGGAGGCGCTCAAGCGCCTCGACCCTTTCCTCACCCGCCTGCACGAGGAGACAAGCGGCAGCGAGGGACCCGAGGCGGCCTGGCTGGGCAAGGGGCGGGGCACGGTCGTGCGTCTCGCGGCAATCCTCGCGCTGCTCGACTGGTCGCGCCACGCCGCGCCGGTGAAGCTGCCGCGCACGATCCGGCGCGATCAGGTCGAGGCGGCGGTCCGCCTGTGGCGGGATTACTTCCGGCCCCATGCCTGCGCCGTGCTCGAGCGCTCGGCGCCGTCGGATTTCGAGCGCCAGGTGCGCCGCGTGGTCCGCTGGCTGAAGGCCGGCGCCAAGGCAGAGGTCACGCGCGAGGAGGTGAGGCGCCAGGCCCTGGGCAAGACGGCGAATGCGGCGCGCACCGACCTGGTGCTGGGGCGGCTGCGGACCGCTTGCATCGTGCGGCCGGCGGCCTATGACCCGCCGCCGCAGGGCGGGCGTCCGCCGCAGCGCTGGGAGATCAACCCGGCTCTGGCGAGCGCGTGATGGGGGCGGAAAGGGCGGAAAGGTCGGAAACCCCTCCGCCGATCATTGCTGCGGGACCCCCATACGGTGCGAAAAAACTATCGGAGCCTTCGCGAAACGTTGGTGGGCCCGGCACCGGTGACCACTGTTTCGGCCACCACTGTTTTCGCGATCGATCCGTTGCTGCAAAAGCGGGCCTCTGTCGAGCCTTACCGGCCCTCGCGCCACCACGCACTGCCGATCGCCATCAGGAAGGCCAGCGCCACCAGGATCCCCGGCAGCAGCGGCAGCTGGTTGATCCCCGCCACCGTGTAGCCCTCGTTGCGCCGGAGCCCGATCCAGTCCGAGCCGCCGGCGGCGCGGCCGGGCCGCACCGAGCGGATGTCGGGGTCGGCATTGTCGGCCAGCCACATCGTGGCCCCGCCCGAGGCCTCGGCCAGCGGCTTCAGCTTGGCGTCGGTCGCGCGCACGTCGGAGAATTCCAGCGGGTCGGGATTGCCGACCGCCGCCACGGTGCGCAGCGTCCCGTCGTCGAAGCGGTAGAGGCCGGGCTTGTCGACGTCGATCACGCCCAGGCCGAGACCGGGGCTGGTCTGCTTCAGGTCGATCGTGTGCGTGCTGCCGTCCGGCGACGTCATGGTGACCGGCGGGAAGGTGGTGGCCAAAGTCCGCCGGGTCACTTCGATACGTCCGCCGGCCGACGTCGCGCGCAGCGCCTCCTCCTCGAGGTCGGGCTCCTTCATCAGCCAGTGCGCGACACGGCGCACCAGCTCGGGCTGCGGCCCGCCGCCGTCGATGCCGCGGTTCCACAGCCACAGGTGATCCGACAGCAGCTCGGCGACGCGGCCTTCGCCCACCCGGTCGAGCACCACCAGCGGCTTGTCGTCGGCGCCGCTCAGGATCGTGTTGCCGTGCTCGGTGCGCGAGGTGACGAGGCGGAACCAGCGGCCCCATTCCGGTTCCTTGCCGGGGTCGCCGGCCTGCGGCAGGTTGGCGGTGACGGGATGGCGCTGGCCGATCTCGGTGACCTTGGGCTTGAACGGCGTCTCCAGCACGTCGCCCAGCGGCGCCGCCGGCAGCACGCCGCCCAGCGGCGTGCGGTAGAGCGAACGCTGGGTGGCGAACACCGGCCCGACCGAGACCAGCAGCGCGCCGCCGCTCTTCACGTATTCGGCGATGTTGCGGAAATAGTCGCGCGTGATCAGGCCGCCCAATTCGTAGCGGTCGAAGATGATGAGGTCGAATTCCTTCAGCTTCTGCTCGAACAGCTCGCGCATCGGGAAGACGATCAGGCTGAGCTCGCGCACCGGCGTGAAATCGTCCTTCTGCGGCGTGCGCAGGATGGTGAAGTGGACGAGATCGACGGCGGGGTCGCTCTTCAGGAGGTTCCGCCACGCCCGCTCGCCCTGGTAGGGCTCGCCCGAGACCAGCAGCACGCGCAGCCGGTCGCGCACGCCGTTGATGGTGAACAGCGCGCGGTTGTTGTCGAGCGTGAGCTCGTTGGGTCCGGGCGCGACCTCGATCTCGACCACGTTGGCGCCGGGATTGCCCACGGTGATGGGCAGCTCGACCGACTTGCCGACCGGGACGTCCAGCCGCCGCACCACCTCGCCGCCGACCGACAGGGTGACCGGCGCGGTGCCGCCGGCCGGATCCTCGACCTTGAACTTGGTCGTCACCTGGCGGCCGACCACGCCGAAGCGCGGCGACTGCTCGAGCACGATCAGCCGGTCGCGCTCGTTCTTCTTGCCGGCGATCAGGGCGTGCAGCGGCGCGCCGCCCAGCTCGGGCGGCAAGCCGGCCGGCACGTCGTGCACCTGGCCGTCGCTCAGCAGGATCACGCCGGCCAATCGTCTCCGGCGGCACTTCGACGAGCGCCGAGCGCATGGTCTCGATCAGGCGCGTGCCGCCCGGCCGCTCGCTGCCGAGCTGGATATGCGCCGGCGGCAGCACCGCCTCGCGCACTTCGAGCCCTTCCTGCTGGCCGAGCCTCCGCTTCAGGTTCTCGCGCGCCGCCTGGACCTGGGCGCGGCGTTCGCCGATCGCCATCGAATCGGAATCGTCGACCACCACCAGCGCCACGTCGGCGATGGGCTTCCTCTGCTCCTCGATCAGCGACGGGTTGGCGAGTGCCGCCAGCACGACGACCAGCGAGCCCAGCCTGAGAAGCATGCCGCGCGCGCCGGCCCGCAGGCCGAGCAGCACCAGGACGAGGCCGACCGCGCCCAGCGCCGCCAGGATGGGCCAGCCCAGCAGCGGATCGAAGGCGACGGAGACGGCGGAGGTCGGGTTCATCGCCTGAGCCTCTGCATGATGTCCTGCATGTGCACCTGGTCGTCCTTGTAGTTGCCGGTCAGCGCATGCATCACGAGGTTGACGCCGAAACGGTACGACATCTCGCGCTGCGTCTCGCTGCCCGGCGAGACCGGCAGCAGGCCGCGGCCGCGCTGGTCGACGGCCCAGGCGCCGGCATAGTCGTTGGAGCCGATCACGATGGTGGTGACGCCGTCATTGACCCGGCCGTTGCCCGCTTCGATCCAGAGCTTGCCGCCCTGCCAGCGGCCCGGCATGTCGCTCAGGAGATAGAACGACTTGGTCAGCACATGGTCGGGCGGCATGGCGGTGAGCGGCGGCGTCTCGATGCCGCCCAGCAGCCGCTTGAGGTCGGGATTGCCGCCGACGGGCTTGTCGAAATTGAGCTGCTGGTCGCGCGTGTCGATGAACAGGATGCCGCCGGTGCGCAGGTAGCGGTCGAGCGCCGCCGAGGCGCGCGCCGAGAGCGCCGGCTGGGTCGAGGTGATCGGCCAGTAGATCAGCGGGTAGAGCCGCGGCTCGTCCTTGTCGAGGTCGAGGCCGACGGGGTCGGCCGGCTCGACCGAGGTGCGGCTGCGCAGGATCTCGCTCAGCCCTTCGAGCCCCGCCTTGCTGATGTCGTCCACTTCCTTGTCGCCGGTGACGATGTAGGCGAGCCGGATGTCGAGCGAGCCCTTCAGCGCCTGCTCCTCGCTGAGCGGCGGCGGCCCGGGCTTGGCGGGCTGGTCGGCGACGCGGATGAAGCCCTTTCCGAAGGCCGGAGGCGGTCATGACTCTCGACTGCGCGCTCGCGTCCGGCGCCGGCGCCAGGACCAGGAACGACGCGCCGGCCAGCAGCAGCAGCGCCGCCGGTGCCGCCCCTCCCGTCCTGCGCCCGAAGCGCACCGCGCGCCCCAGCAGGCCGCGCAGCCAGAGCGAGATGAAGAGGTCGGCCAGCAGCATCAGGAGCGCGGCCAGCAGGAACCAGCGCGCGAGGTCGGTCTCGCCGCCTTCGCTCAGCGTGTCGCGCGCCACGCCGCTCGGCAGCACCAGCGGCTTGGGCTCGCCGACGCGGCCGCCGATGTTGAAGGCGACCTGGGCGTTCTCGTCGCCATAGAGGCCGGGCGGCGTGCCGGGCTTGGGCTTGAAGGTCTCGTTGGCGTCGGCCGGCAGGATCTGCGCGCCGGCCGGCGGGGCGCCGAGGCGGCCGAAGCCGTCCAGGGTGCGCCACGGCTTCAGCGCCTTGTTGACGCCGTCGCCGGCCACGCCGCGCGACAGCAGCACCAGCCGCTGCAGCATGTTCACGAACAGGCCGCTAAGCGCCATGTTGCTCCAGCTCGTGTTGGCGGTGGTGTGGACCAGCACCAGGTAGCCCTGGCCGCGCTTCTCGGCGGTGACCAGCGGCGTGCCGTCGGTCAGCCGCGCCCAGGTCTTGTCGGCCAGATCGGGCGTCGGCTCGGCCAGCACCTGCTGCGAGATGCGCACGTCCTTGGGAATCGGGATGCCGACGAAGGGGCTGTTGGCCGGGAACTCGGCCAGCGCCGTGGGCTGGCCCCAGCTCATGACGCCGCCCAGCGCGCGGTCGCCCAGCCTGAGCCGCGTCGGCACCAGCGGGTCGTTGCCGGCCGCGAGGATGGGGCCGGCGAAGCGCACGGCGATGCCGCCGCGCTCGATCCATTTGGCGATTTCATCGCGGTCGTTGGCCGAGGGCGCGGCGCCGTCGGGGATCAGCAGCACGGCGGTGTTGCGCGTCAGCACCGTCTCGCGATCGCCGATGGTGAGGCTGACATAGGGATCGAGCGCGCGCTCGAGGAAGTAGACCTCCTGCATCAGCGGCTGGCCCGTGGCGGTCGGCCGCTCGCCCAGGATCGAGACCGGCCGGCGGCGGTTGCGCTCGTCGAGCAGCACGGCGCTGCCCGCGCCGCCCTGCGTCTCGATGTCGAGCCGCGCCATGCGGTTGCGGAGCTCAGCCGGCGCCGGCAGCACGCCTTCGCCCTTGGTCGCCGACGCGGCGAAGTCGAGCTCGATGCGGGCCACGGTGCGGCCCTGCTCGTCGGACGCCTGGACCGCGACCCGGCGCGGGCCGTCGGCCACCGGCCGCAGCGCCTGGACCTTGAGGTCGCGGCCTTCGGGCGTGGGCGGCAGCAGCAGGAGCGGCGTCGTCGCCTGGTCGGGCAGGATGACCTGCAGCCCGTCGAAGCGGCGCAGGCGCTCGGTGAGCGCGGCGGCGCCTTCGTCCTCGAGGCCGTCGCTCAGCCACACGACATAGGCGCCGGGATCGACCTGCATGGCGTCGATGGCCTTGGCCGCGGCGGCGCGGTCGGTCGGCCACGGCTTGGGCCGGAAGGCGCGCAGCAGGGTGCGCGCCTCGTCGGGCCGCATGGCGCCGCGCTTCATTGCCGGCGCGTCGAGCGGGGCGGGGGCCGTGCCGGCGAGCACGACGGGACGGTTGGCGCGCTCGGCGCGCTGGATCAGCCGCTCGGCATGGGCGATGCGCGTCGTCCAGCCCGGCGCCGACGACCAGCCGTCGTCGATCACCAGCATCAGCGGTCCCTTGCCCGGCAGGTCGGCCTGCGGATTGAGGAGCGGGCGGGCGACCGCCAGGATCAGCGCGGCGGCCAGCAGCAGGCGCAGCAGCAGCAGCCACCACGGCATCTTCATCGGCGTCTGCTCGGTCGGCTCGAGCCCGATCAGCAGCCGGATGGCGGGGAAGCGCACCAGCCGGGGCAGCGGCGGGATCATGCGCAGCAGCCAGTAGATCAGCGGCAACGCCAGCAGCAGCGCCAGCATCCCGGGCGCCGCAAACGCAAAGGCGCCGAGGCTCAGCACGGCGACACGCGGAGTCTTGCCGGACCGCGGGCCTCCAGGCCCGCATCAGGATCATGAGCGGGCCTGGAGGCCCGCGGTCCGGCAAAAGAAGACATCGCCGTCACGCCGCGTGCAGCCGACGGAGGTCGGCCATGGCGAGATAGAGCGCCAGCAATACCGTCTGCGGCGGCCGGTCGGTGCGGTGCATGTGCACCGTCCAGTCGGCCGGGCGCGTGAGCCGCTGCAGCCCTTCCTTCTGGGCGGCGAGCCGGGCGCCATAGGCGGTGCGCACGGCCTCGACGCGGCGGATCGTGTGCTGGCCCTCGGCCTCGAGGCCCTCGAACTTCACATGGCCGTCGAACGGCAGGTCTTCCTCGGCGGGATCGAGCACCTGCACGAGATGGCCGCGCACGCCGCCGCTCGCATAGTGGCGGATCACGGCCTCGATCCTGTCGAGCGGGTCGAGCCAGTCGGAGACCAGCACGATCGTGCCGTGCGCCGGCAGCGGCACCAGCGGCGGCAGGCTGGCCGGCGCGCGCGTCGTATCCTTGGTCTCGTCGAACAGCGTCTCGGCCAGCCGTCGCACCGCGACCCGTCCCGAGGTCGGCCGCATGCCGCCGCCCAGCACCGCGATCCGCTCGCCGGCATCGGCCAGCAGGCTCGCCAGGGCGAGCGTGATCAGCTCGGCGCGCACCGCCTTGGTGTCGATGTTGCGCAGCGAGGCGTATTGCATCGAGGGCGAGGCGTCGCGCCACAGCCACACGCTGGCCGCGGCCTCCCACTCGGTCTCGCGCACGAACAGGTGCCGGCTGCGCGCGCTCTGGCGCCAGTCGATCTGGCTCGCGCTGTCGCCGTCGCGATAGGGCCGGTACTGCCAGAAGGCATCGCCCTGGCCGACGCGACGCCTGCCGTGCACGCCCTGGATCACGGTCGCGGCCACGCGATCGGCCGCCACCATCAGGGCGGGCAGCGTTCCGGCCAGTTCAAGCGAACGGTGAAGGGTTGAGGGGGCTGTCATTCCTTTCTTCCCCTGCTGGGAGCGCCCCACTCCAGTGGCGCATCTCTCTTCGCTGTTCGACATGCAAACCATGAGCGCCACCTGGAGTGGCACGCTCCCAGCGCGCCGCGTACGCGAACTCGCAGCCATTCTCATGCCAATCGCGCGCACATCTGGTCGATCACCGTCTCGACCGTGATGCCTTCGGCGCGGGCCGAGAAGTTCACCGCCATGCGATGGCGCAGGATCGGCCCGGCCAGCGCCACGACATCGTCGACCGACGGCGCCAGGCGCCCCTGGATGATGGCGCGGGCGCGGCTGGCCAGCATGAAGGCCTGGCTGGCGCGCGGTCCGGGGCCCCAGGCGACGCGCTGCTTCACGACGTCGAGGTCGCTCGAGTTGGGTCGGCCGGCGCGGACCAGCCTCAGGATGGCGTCGACCACGCTCTCGCCGATCGGCAGGCGGCGCACCAGCGACTGGGCGGCCATCAGGTCGGCCGGCGTCAGCGCCTGGGTGGCGGTCGTCACCGTGGCGCCGGTCGTGCCGATCATGATCTGCCGCTCGGCGCTCTCGTCGGGATAGCCGACATCGATCTGCAGCAGGAAGCGGTCGAGCTGGGCTTCGGGCAGGGGATAAGTACCTTCCTGCTCCAGGGGATTTTGCGTCGCCAGCACATGGAAGGGCGCCGGCAGGTCGTAGCGCTTGCCGGCCACGGTCACGTGCCTCTCCTGCATGCTCTGCAGCAGTGCCGACTGGGTGCGCGGGCTGGCGCGGTTGATTTCGTCGGCCATCAGCAGCTGGGCGAAGACCGGGCCCTCGATGAAGCGGAAGGAGCGGCGGCCGGCGTCGGTTTCCTCCATCACTTCCGATCCCAGGATGTCGGCGGGCATCAGGTCGGGGGTGAACTGGATGCGCTTGGCTGCCATGCCCAGCACGACGCCCAAAGTCTCGACCAGCAGCGTTTTCGCAAGGCCCGGCACGCCGATCAGCAACACGTGGCCGCCCGACAGGAGTGCTACAAGGGTTTGATCGATGACGTCCTGCTGGCCATAAATGACCTTGCCGATGGCGGTCCGCGCCGCGCGCAACTGGCTGCCCAGGCGCTCGATGTCGGCCAGGGCGGCAAGGGCGTCGGCGTCGGTTGCGGTCGATGTGTCTGGGGCCACCGGGGCGCTCCTGAGGTCGTAGGATGGGGGGCGGAATTGAGTTTGAGGGAAGCCCAGAATTGAGGCCGGAACAAGGGCATGACGGTTGACGAAATAGTGCAGCGGGTACGCGAACGGAGCAGGCGTTTGGCATCCGGCTTGCCCGTGCCCCAGCCACCTCTGGGCAGCGATTTCTCCCTGAACGGTGTCGTACCCGTGCCGGAGTTATTCAGGCCCGCTGCAGTTCTCGTGCCACTGGTGCGCCGCGAGCCCGGCATGACGGTTTTGTTGACCCAGCGTACCGACGACATGCCGAGCCATGCCGGCCAGATCGCCTTTCCCGGCGGCCGCCCGCAGGCCAGCGACGCCGATGCCGTGGCCACCGCGCTGCGCGAGACCGAGGAGGAGGTCGGGCTGGCGAGAAGCTTCGTCGAGGTGATCGGCTCGGTCGACCGGTATCGCACCGGCACGGGCTACGAGATCACGCCGGTCGTCGGCATCGTGACTCCGGGATTCATCACCCGGGCCGACCCGCGCGAGGTGGCCGACGTCTTCGAGGTCCCGCTCGAGCATTTTCTCGACGAGAGGAACCACCACATCCAGAGCCGCCTCTGGCAGGGCCGCGAGCGGCGCTATTACGCCATGCCCTACGGGGAACGCTACATCTGGGGCGCAACTGCCGGTATGCTGAAGAACCTGCAGTTCGTCCTCTCTGCCGACGTCTGACGCGGGTCCCGGGGCAAATTCATGCGCGTCATCCTGTTGGTTCTCTTATTGGTGATGGCGCCGACCGGCGCCTTCTTCCTGTGGGCGTGGGCGGTCAAGATCAAGCAGGAGCGCAAGCTGGCCGGCACCCTGCCGCAGTGGCAGGACCTGCCCATCACCTGGCTCGCCATCGCCGGGCTCCTCTGCACCATCGCCGGCTTCTTCGTGATGTTCTTCACCCAGAACCAGGGATACGGCGGACTGTTCGCGCCATGACTCCCGTCCAGCGCCTGCTCGACGCGCTGGGCCAGGCGGGGATCAAGGCGCGCTTCGTCGGCGGCTGCGTGCGCGACAGGATCCTGGGCCGTGCCGACGAGAACACCGAAATCGACCTCGCCGTCGACAAGCCGCCGGAGACGGTGATGAAGGCGCTCGAGGCGGCGAAGATCAAGGTCGTGCCGACCGGCCTGAAGCACGGCACGGTGACCGCGGTCATCGACGGCCGGCCGTTCGAGCTCACGACGCTCCGCCGCGACGTCGAGACCGACGGCCGCCGCGCCGTCGTTGCCTTCACCGACGACTGGCTCGAGGACGCCAGGCGGCGCGACTTCACTTTCAACGCGCTCTACGCCGATCCCGACGGCACGATCTGGGATCCCTTCGACGGCCGCGCCGACCTGGCGGCGGGCCGGGTGCGCTTCATCGGCGATCCCGACCAGCGCATCGCCGAGGACCGGCTGCGCGTCCTGCGCTTCTTCCGCTTCCATGCCTGGTTCGGCAAGCCGCCGATCGACGGCCCGAGCTTCGACGCCTGCCGCCGCAACGCCGGCGCGCTCGCCGCCCTGTCGGGCGAGCGGGTGCGCAAGGAACTCCTGCGCCTGCTGGCCGCGCCGGCGCCGGCCGATGCGCTGGACGCCATGGCCGAAGCCGGCGCGCTCGACCACTGGCTGCCCGAATATGCCGGCAGCGCCCGTCTGCGTGCCCTGATCGCGCGCGAGGACAAAGCCGATCCCCTGCGCCGCCTGGCCGCGATCGTGTCGTCCAATGCCGCGGCGATCGCCAGGCGCCTGAAACTCTCCACCCAGGAGTCGCTGCGATTGCAATTGATGCTGGAGCCTGCTCCTGCCAACGAGAAAAATCCCCGCGCTGCCATTTACCGATTGGGGCCCACGATCTTCATCGACCGGCTGCTCCTCGATGCCGACGCTCAAGACGACTGGCGCGCCGCGCTCGCTCTTGCCCGCAGTTGGACCCCGCCCGAATTGCCGGTGAGCGGCGCCGATGCGCTCGCGCTCGGCCTCAAGCCCGGCCCCAAGGTCGGCGCCCTGCTCGACGCCGTCGAGCGCTGGTGGATCGAGGGCGATTTTTCGGCCGACCGTGCCGCCTGCCTCGCCGAACTGAAACGCCGCGTGCATGATCCGGCCTAGCGTCACGCTCTTCCTGTTCCTGGCGATCGCGCTCTTCATCGTGCTGAACGATGCGGTGGGCGACACCTGGATCGGCCCCACCCTCCCGGTGCGCGTCGCCGACTGGTACAAGACGCTGGTCCCGCTGCCTTACGTCGCGATGCTGGCGATCATCCATGCCCGCCGCACCGCCGGTCCACGCTGGTTCGAAGCGGCGTTGCTGGCGGCGTTACTGTGGCCGACCTCGACCGTGCTCGTCGACTTCCTCTATGCGCGTGTGACTTACGACGACGATCCCGCCGCCTTCCTCGACCGCTTCGCCTTCTGGTGGGGCGCGCCGTATCCGCTGCTGGTGTGGTTTTGTTCCTCGCGCCGCTGCTCGCCGGGCTGCCATGTCGCGCGGTCTTCGTTTAGTATCCTTCGCGCCTCGGCTGACATGTCTTTTGGACGTGTGAGTTCCTTTTCGTCGACAACGGCGGCTCCTTACGAGGCGCAAGTATTCCCCACCTGCCGTCCTCTCCCCGGTGCGAAAAAACTCAACGCGCCGTCGCAGGCGCTTGACAACCGCGCGCAATGTTGTGGCCTGTTCCTGCCGATACTCTCGCCACGAGGATCGGCGTCATGCTCGGCAACACCTCCGCGCAACCGCTTCATGAAATTGCGCTGACATTGCGGACTGTCACAGAAAGAACACAGCGCCGCGATGGAACACCACTTGGAGTTGTGATAGTCTCCGTTTGCTCTTGCGAAGACCGCGGTCAATTTGCCCGGGCTGAGTGGGGAGAAACGCCATGGCCAGCAGCGACAATAGCGGTTCCGGCAGGGCAACACCGGTCATTGCCCGGACCGAGCCTCTTGTGACGCCGGTTTCGAATGCCAACCTCGTTGCGCAACCGGGCATTGTGGTCGGGCCGGTGATCCCGCTGCCGGTCGACTTCGTCGGCAATCTGTTCGAGCCCGGCCGTCCCGGTGCCGCCGTCGTGCGGCCCGACGACCTCCTGGCGCTGCGCGTGGAGCGCCAGAACCTCAACATCGTGCCGGGATCGCCGCCGCGCCTGGTCAAGGCCGGCACGGGCGCCGCCCGGCTGATCCTGCACTTCCCGCCCCAGGCCATTACCGAGGAGACTTTCTTCGAGACCCGCCCGGCGGGAACCAACGATCCGCCGAAGCAGAATCCCAACGAGCCGCCGCCGTCCGATCCGGGCGGCAGCGAGCCGCTGCGCCCGCCGCCGGTCAATGCGCGCGTCTCGGGCGAATCGCGCCTGGCCTTCAATGTACCCGACGGGTTCGACGTGCCCTATACGCTGGCCGGCGTGCTCGACGCCTGCCGCACGCTCGCCCTCAACGTCGCGGCCAATGCCCAGGCCTCGGCGCCGGGGCGACTCGTCATCCGGGGCTCCGACCTGTTCCAGGCGAGCCAGGTGCGGGCGTTGCCGGCGCGACAGCGCGCCGCGCTGGCGAGCTTCGCCGTGCGCAGCCTGCGCATCGCAGCCGTCCAGGGCGACATGGCCACCGTGAGCCTGCGCCAGTCGTCGGCCGGCGGCGGGCTGCGCGCCGTCGCTGTCGAGCGCACCCCCGACCTGGTGATCGTGCGCGATCCGCCCAAGCCCGCCCTGCCGACGGCGGCGATGACGTCGATCGAGCTGCCGTGGCGGCTCATCCTGTCGCCGCATGGCGCCGAGCGCTGGCGTCATGCCACGGCGCCGGTCACCTCGGCCGCGACCGGCCACACGGAGCTCTGGCATTCGCGCCTGGTGGCGCCGGACAAGGACGGGCATGCGATCGAGCCGCCCCATCCCGATGCCAATCGCACGGTGCGGGCGATCTGGGCGTTGACCGGCGAGGGATCGCCCAAGGCGATGCAGGGCCAGTGGCCCAATCCCGCCGACCTGCCGCCGCCCAGCACCAGCCCGTTCCGCATGCCGCTGGACGATTTCGATCGCTTCCAGATTTCGCATCTGTCGTCGAACTTCTCGGTCTCGGGCTACACGCCGCAGTCGGTCGGCACCGACCTGATGATGCTGTCGGCGCTGGGCGGCTGGCTCGATTCGCGCGGCGGCTGGAATCCGCCCGGCCTGTCGGTCGAGGAGTGGGTGCACCGTGCGACCATGGCGCGCGACCACTATGTCCGCGTCGTCTATCGCGGCTTCCTGTTCCCGTTCGGCCATCGCGTGTCGCTGGTGAAGGTGAGCGAGCGCAAGTTCCACAACGGCGCCAAGGACGGCAACGGCCAGCCGGTCATCGAGCAGGTCGCCGGCAACACCGCCTATCTGCGCCAGCGCCTGTTCATGATCGTGCGCGAGCGCGAGCGCACCTTCGACGATCCGGCCTATGCCCAGTTGAGGAACATCGCCGGCAGCGTCTTCTTCCAGCGCGAGCTGCCGTTCTCGACCATCCGCATCCTGACGCAGGTCACGCCCAACCTCGATCGCCCCGATATCGCGCCGTCATCCGTGGCCGGCAACGGCCAGCGCATGTTCTGGCCGCATGTCGGCGGCCAGCCGTTCAAGTTCCAGTGCGTGGCCACCGATCTTGACGGCCGTCGCGTCGCCTTCGACCTGCCCATGATCTTCATGGACAACACGATGGCCTGCCCGCGTACCTACAACGCGACGACCAAGAAACTCGAGCCGGCCTGGGCCACGGCCGAGAGCAGCGCCATCGTGGCCCGCGATGCCTTCGCGGCCGGCGGCGCCAAGCGCACGGCCGACCTCAAGCTGCAGAGGGTGGCGCTGGCCACCAGCCTGAAGCCGGGCGACACCTCGGTGCAGATCGAGACCATGACGTTCGGCGGCGAGGCCGAGCCCAAGCAACGCGACCCTGCGCACCGCGAGCGACGGGCTGAACCGGCCGGTGTTCTTCCCCAAGGTGGCCGAGACGACGGCCCGCATCGGCGCGCTCGCCCATCTGACCGGCAGCGCCAAGTCGAACCGCCTGACCTGGAACGCGCACTACCTCAAGAGCGGCTTCGACGCCAACAAGGGCGAGGTGTTCGCCGACGTCGCCAGCGAAAGCGGCATGGCGATGCTCGACTTCTCCGCCCAGGGCGACCATTCGGGCGGCTATGTGCAGCCCAACCTGAAGCCCAATGCGCTCAGCCGCTTCGCCGGGCCGGTGATGGGCGATGTCGGCCAGTTCATCAGCGGCACGGTGCCGGCGGGCGGCGGTTTCCCGACCTCGATCAGCGACCTGCCGCTGCCGCTGCTGTTCGGCTGCATCCCGCTCGGCGAGCTGATCAAGGCGGTCACCGACCTGACCGGCACGCCGGACAGGATCCCGAAGTTCGGCAGCGAGGCGACCAACAAGGTCGAGAGCTTCGTCAACGCGCTGGCCCGCCTCTACGGCTTCGTCAGCGACCTGGCGTCGAAGCCGGGCAGCATCGCCGATGCCGCCCTCGCGGCTTTCAAGGCGACGCTCGCCGACCTGCTGCAGCAGGGTGCGGCCTATGCCGCGGCGCAGATGGCGCCGGTGCAGGCCGCAGCGACCCAGCTCACCACCGCGCTGAACGACGTCGTGAGCAAGGTCGGGGCCCTGATCGACACCGTGGTCGGCAGCGCATCCGGCCTGCCGCAGCTCGCCCAGCTGCCGGGGTCGATCACGGCCGCCCGCACCCAGGTCGCCGCCCTCGTCACCGCGGCCAACGCCAATGTCGGCGGCGTGTCCCTGCCGTCGGGCCTGCGCCAGTCCATCCTGGGCTTCGCCAAGCAGCTCGATGGCTTCCTCGTCGACCTGCAGACCATCCCGACCCTGATCGGCGAGGGCAAGGCGCTGTTCGATGCGCTGGATGCCATCGTCGGCCAGCCCGACCAGATCGGCACGCTGTTCTCCGATCCGGGCACGCTCAAGACCCGCGTCGAGGCGGTCGCTGCCGCGATCGGTCCGCTCAAGACGACGCTGGGCGGTATCCACCTGCTGGACGGCGCGCCGCGCAAGACGGTCATCGACGCAATGACCGCCGTCGAGGAGATCCTGGGCGGCATCGCCGACCTGCTCAAGCTGATCGAAATGCTGACCGGCGAGGAGCTCACCATTCGCTTCGACTGGAATCCCGAGATCGACAGCTGGTGGTTCCCCGGCGTCAGTCACTCGGAGGATCCGATCTTCCGCGCCAACGACAAGCGCGGCTTCCTGGTCGCGGTCGAGGCCAAGGTCAAGAAGAACGGCTCGTCGGCGCCCAAGATCAGCGTGGTCTGCGGGCTGAAGCAGTTCGACCTGGTCCTGATCGCACCGGCGAGTTTCCTCGAGCTCAATTTCCAGAAGATCGAGTTCAGCGTCGACAGCGCGGCGAAGATGGACGTCGACGTCCTGCATGAGCGGCATCAAGTTCGTCGGGCCGCTGAGCTTCGTCGAGGCCTTGCGCGATCTGATCCCGCTCGACGGCTTCAGCGATCCGCCGCATCTCGACATCACGGCCAAGGGCATCGATGCCGGTTTCGACGTGGCCCTGCCGGGAATCACGCTCGGCGTCATGAGCCTGACCAACCTGAGCCTGGGGGCCGGCTTCACCGTGCCTTTCATCGGCCAGCCGCTCAGCGTGCGCTTCAATTTCTGCACACGCGAGCAGCCGTTCTGCCTCACCGTCTACATCTTCGGCGGCGGCGGCTCGTTCGGCGTCACCGTCGATCCGCACGGCGTCCAGCTCCTCGAAGCCTCGTTCGAGTTCGGCGCCAGCGTGTCGATCGATCTGGGCGTCGCCTCGGGCGGCGTCCATGTGATGGCCGGGTTCTACTTCCGCATGGAGCAGGACGCGGCCTCGCTTACCGGCTACTTCCGGCTGGGCGGCAACGTCGACGTGCTCGGCATCATCACCGCCTCGCTCGAGCTCTATCTCGAGCTCAAGTACGAGTTCCAGAGCGGCAAGTGCACCGGCAAGGCCGAGCTCACCATCGAGATCTCGCTCTTCATCTTCTCGGGCAGCGTCACGGTCACCTGCGAACGCAAGTTCGCCGGCTCCAACGGCGATCCGACGCTGCGCCAGATGCTGGGCTTCCGCTCCGACCTGCCGCTCGATCAGGAGCTGGCCCTGATCGACACCAACACGCAGTACGCCTGGCGCGAGCACTGCGAAGCCTTTGCCTGAACGGACGGCCCTAGGATCCAGGGGAGTTGAGCCATGGCCAAGCAGACGATTCTGTGGACGGTGGTGCCCTACGGACGGGTGCCCGATGGCCCCCTCGCCGGACGCTGGCGGGTCAGCATCGTGGTGTCGCCGCGGCTCACGCCGCAGGCGGCCAGCGAGCAGGTCCTGAAGGCCTTCCCCGAATTCCTCGACTGGCCGCAGACGCTCGGGCAGGCGAAGTTCGGCCTCCGGATCGGGGCGGACACGGTCGGTCTCGTGCCCTTGAGCACGCCCGACCCCGGCCTGTGGAAGAAGCTGTTTGGCCCGCAAACCCCCGTCGCCGGCTTCGTGTTCAAGGACATGAGCAAGGTGAACCTGCGCTCCTATGCCGTGCGCAACGTGCTGGGCTTCGCGCGCAAATATTACGGCAAGCTCGCGGTCCAGGCGGCGTCCAACCATCCGACCCTGCTGCCGTGGCGCAGCGCGCATCCCGATCTCAAGGGCATGCTGGGCGCGCTCGGCACGCGAACCCAGCATATCAGCCTCGGCGATCGGCAGATCGAAGTCGCCCTGCCGGGCTTCGGCCGCTTCTTCGATGGCGGTGACCGGTCGATCGAAGGCAGGCTGAACCAGACGGTGTTCGGGCCGGGCAGCCAGTATCACGCGCCGGTCGCCGGCATCGACGCCGAAGAGGCCGGCAATCCGCCGCAGGCCGGCCAGATGGCGCTGCGCGTGCTGCCGTCGGACTGGCACAATCCGGCGCTGAACGGTCCCGACGCCGCGTTGATGGGCCAGTTCGCCAGCGCCGACGAGTACACCTTCTATCAGGCCAACCGCTTCTACCATCGCGAGCCGCCGAGCGCCGCCGAGCGCAAGATGCGCCGGCCGTCCTACCAGGACATTCCGCCGCCGCCGAAGGCGCCCGAATACGACTTCCATCGCATGGTCGCGTCCTATGCCGACTACCCGATGCTGCTGCGGGCGCTCGGCCTGGTGATCGATTGCGCGCTGGAGAAGAACGACGCCATCGACTCGCGCATCGCCGCCGGCGGCGGCACCGCCAAGAGCCAGATGTCGCTGTCGATCAAGTGGTCGAACAATCACAAGCCCGCCGACGACACCACGCCGCGCACCGCCTGGCAGGCCGACAAGGAGCGCTTCTTCGCGCGGCCGCGCGGCGGCGATCTCGAACGCGGCCTGCTGCGGCTGCTCAATTCCGACGACGGCTGGGGCCTGACGCAAAAAGATAAGCCGGGCCTGTTCGATCTCTACCAGCTCGATCCCGACGGCACCGCGCTCAAGACCGTGGGCTTCACGCTCAGCGCGCAGAACCTGGTGGCCAAGAGTCTCAGCATCCGCCAGGTCGACGGCGAGGTCACCTACACGACCGGCGACAAGCAGCCGGTGGCGGCGCTCCGATCCGGCGGCCTGGGCGTGTCGCGGCATGGGCGCGCCGCCCAGGTGGCGCAGGATGCCGCCGCGGCCGACCTCAAGAACCAGGCGGTCGAGGCGGGCAACGGCGCCAAGGTGGTGTTCTTCGCCGAAGACGTGCTGCGCGGCTATCGGGTCGACGTGGCGGCCGTGCCCGACGCGGTCTCGCCCGGCAAGTGGCACACGCTTGTGTGCGCGCGACGGCAGCTATCGCCTGATCAAGACGAACGAGGCGGTGACGCTGCCGGCGGACGAGGGCTACGTGTCCGGCGCCTCGACCACCAGCACGGCCAGCGCCGGCGTCAATCCCGACGATCATTACCTGCACGAATCGATGTTCCGCTGGACCGGCTGGAGCCTGTGCACGCCACGGCCCGGACTGACCCTGCAGGCCAAGCCCGTGGCCGGCACGGAGCTGCAAAGCGAGGAGCCGACCGAGGTGACGGACCAGGCGGGGCAGGCAGCGGCGTGGCCGCCACCTTCAAGGCGCAGAAGGGGACGCTGCCGCGCCTGCGCTTCGGCCAGCTCTACCGTTTCCGCGCCCGCGTGGTCGACCTTGCGGGCAACAGCCTCGACCGCGACGACAAGACGCTCGGCGTCCTGGAGAATGCCAGCGACGCCGCAGGTTACTGGCGGTTCGAGCCGGTCGATCCGCCGCCCATGGTGCAGCGCGCCCGCCTGACCGAAGGCGAATCGCTGGAGCGGATGGTGGTCCGCAGCAACTACAACGCCAACACCACCGCTTATCTGGCGACCAGCGACTTCGCTACGGCCGTCGCCCTGCCGGCATCGAAGGATTACGAATACACCGCGCTCAACGAACGCCATCTGGTGCCGCCGAAATCCTCGCAACAGCAATGCGAGCAGCACGGCCTGTTCGATCCCCTGTTCAGCGATCCGGCGAAGATCAAGGACGCCTACGCCATCGCCAGCCGCGAGGCCGGCACCTTCTATGACCCGCTGCCGGGCGCGACCGTCGAGCTGATCACGCCCGCGCCCCTGGATGCGGTGGCGACCACCACGGCGGTGCCGCCGGCGCTGCCCGGACCGGACAATCCGGTCGGCGATCGCCTGAGCGGCGGCCAATACGTCATTCACCGCGAAGCCGCGATGGCGACGCCCTATCTGCCCGATGCGGCGGCCGGCGGCGTGGCGCTGCGCGCCCTGCCGGGCCACACCCTGCCCGGCGTCACCACCGAGATGGTGCTGGGTGCGAGCTGCGCCATCCGGTCGCTCGCCCAACGACGAGCTCGTGATCATGGTCGCCAACAAGGGCGACTGGCCCGATGCGAAAGGCTTCCGCCTGATCCTGGCCGAGCGCGGCGCGGCCCTGACCGAAATGCCCTGCGCCGAGGCCTTCGCCGACGATGGCGCGCCCAAGTGGGACGAGGTGGCGCGGACCTTGACGCTGTTCGTCGCCAAGGGGCGGATCGTGCGCCTGTTCTATGCAAGCTTCGCCCACCCCGCGGTGATCCAGAGCTTCGGCGTGCCGCGCTGGACCTTGAACGACGCCGAACGCAAGTTCGTGGTCGGCATGGCGGTGATGGGCTGCCACTGGATGCTGACGCCGTTCAGGCCCCTGACCCTCGTGCATGCCACGCAGCAGCCGATCTGCCTGCCCGAGCTGATCGTGCTGTCGCCGCAGCGGACCGACGGCGTGCACTACACCGACCTGCTGTGCCGGATCGTCCGCCTGCATGGACCGTCGACCGGCAAGTTCGAGATTGAGGCCGACGTGGAACGAATGGGTCGACGATCTGGAGAAGGACGGGCCGGAGCGGGTGCCGCACAAGGGCCAGCTCGGCGAGATCCAGCTCGCCGAAAACCACGTCAACGAGTTCAACCTGGGCGATGCGGTCAACGCCTCGCGTATCGCCGACAACGACAATCCGCAGGGCGTGAACACGCCACGGCCGCGCGCCAGGGGCGATCGCCACGACTTCGGCGACACCCGCTTCCGCCTGGTCCATTACCGCGTGCGCGCCACCACGCGGTTCCGCGAATACCTGCCGCCCTCGCTCTACGCCCAGCGCGACCTTGTCACCCGGTTGGGGCCGGTGGCGCAGGGCAGCCGGGTCAAGCTGCCGGCCGAGGACGATCCCGGCGCGCCGGTGCTGACCGATGCGACGGGCAGCGACCAGCAGACGCTGGTGATGGCGAGCGCCCCGCCGGACGATCCGCGCGTCCTCTACGTGGTGCCGACCTTCCGCTGGACGCGCGGCACGAGCGGGACCAGCCAGACGGCGACCCGGCTCGGCAACGGTCTGCGCGTGTGGCTCGACCGGCCGTGGTTCAGCTCGGGCGACGGCGAGCTTTTGGGCGTCGTGCTGTTCGGCGACGGCGCACGCTTCACCGACATTCCGGCCCGCATGCTGCCGCTGGTGACGCAATGGGGCCTCGATCCGCTGTGGGACACCGCCCTGCCCAAGACGAACACGCAAGTCAGCGACTTCTCCGCCCGTGTCGTCGACGAGGCGGTGAAGCTGCAGGAACGGCCGATGACGCCTTCGTGCAGGTCGTCGGACACCGCGTCCACTGGGATGCCGATCGGCGCCTGTGGTACTGCGACATCGAACTCGACCCGGGCGCCTCCTACATGCCGTTCGTGCGGCTGGCGCTGGTGCGCTACCAGCCCAACGCCCTGCCGGGCGCCAAGATCTCCAAGGTCGTGCTGGCCGAATTCTCCCAGGTGCTGCCGCGGCGCGCCGCGGTACTCGACCGGCAGGCCGGCAACGTCACGGTCAAGCTGTGGGGCTCGGCGCCGCATTCCGGGCCGATGAAGTTCCCCGTCGATTCGGAATTCGCCGACGTCTCGTTCATCCAGGGCACGCACGAGACCGGGCGCAACCGGGTCGAGCTGGTGCTGCAGACGCGCGATCCCGCGATCGACAGCGATCTTGCCTGGAGCGATGCCGGGACGGTAAGCAGCGCGGTCGTCGGCGCCACCGACGACTCAAGCGGCGGCGTGGTCGTCAATCCCGGCGGGATTTTCGCGCAGCCTGTCGTGGCGGCACCGGCGGCGCGAACCGTGCCGCTGCGCGCCGGCGATACGGTCACGCTTGCCAACGCCGTCGACCTCAATGCCGCGGGCGCCGTCAGCGACCGCCTGAGCGATCGCGTCGGGCCGATCGTGAGCGTGATCGATCCGCCGATCTGGACGGCGACGGGGACCTTGCCCAACGCCGGCGGCAAGCCGGCCCGTCTGGTGCTGCGCGAGTTCGAACGTTACTACACCGATCGCACGGTGCCGGAGAATCGCGGCGGTGCCGTCCACCGCCGGCGGGTCATCGAGGAGCGGCTAGTCTATGCCGCGATGTTCGACGTGGCACCCTAGCCTGTTACGGCCAGCGCACCTCGGGCGGCAGCGACATCAGGATCGCCTCGACATTGCCACCGGTCATCAGGCCGAACTTGGTGCCGCGATCGTGCAGCAGGTTGAACTCGGCGTAGCGGCCGCGGCGTACCAGCTGGTGCTCGCGCTCGGCCGGCGTCCACGGCTCGTTCATGTGGCCGCGCACCAGCCTGGGATAGATCTCGAGGAAGGCCTCGCCCACGCCGCGCGTGAAGGCGAAGTCGTGCTCGAAGTCGCCGCTGTCGAGATAGTCGAAGAAGATGCCGCCCACGCCGCGCGGCTCGCCGCGGTGCGGCAAATGGAAATAGTCGTCGCACCATTCCTTGAAGCGCGGATAGTAGCCGGCATCGTGTCGGTCGCAGGCGGCCTTGAGTGCGGCGTGGAACGCTTCGGTGTCCGGCGCGTGCGGCACCATCGGCGTGAGGTCGGCGCCGCCGCCGAACCAGGCGCGCGTGGTGACGATATGGCGGGTGTTCATGTGCACTGCCGGCACCCTGGGCGAGCGCATGTGGGCGACCAGCGAGATGCCCGAGGCGAAGAAGCGCGGATCCTGCGCGGCGCCCGGGATCTGGCTGCGGAATTCCGGGCTGAACTCGCCGAACACGGTCGAGACGTTGACGCCGACCTTCTCGAACACGCGGCCGCGCAGGATGGCCATGGTGCCGCCGCCGCGATCCTGGCCGTTGGCGCCAAGCTCGCGCCGCCACGCCTTGCGCTCGAAACGGCCTGCCGGCAGCTCGCGGTGCGGGCCGGCAAGTTCTTCTTCGAGGCGCTCGAATTCGGCGCAGATGCGATCGCGCAAGCGCCTCGAACCAGGCGCGCGCGGCGTCCTTGCGCTGGACCACCGTGGTTTCGTCGGGCAGGAGCGTTGGGAGTTTCAGTCGGAGAGCGCATCGAATCCCATGGTCTGGCGGAGGCCCTCGCTCAATACCATTGCGGCGGCCAGCGCGACATTGAGCGACCGCGCGCCGCTTTGCAGCGGAATGCGAAGCCTCACGTCGGCGGCCTCGTGGACGTCCGCCGGCACGCCGGCACTTTCGCGGCCGAGCAGCAGGATGTCGCCGGTCCGGAAAGTCACGTCGGGGAAGGCGGTCGCTCCCGACGTGGTCAGCAAGACCAGCCGGCCGGGCGCTTTGTCGCGGCGGAAGGCGGCCCACGAGGCGTGCCGGACGATGGTTGCCAGGTCGTAGTAGTCCATGGCGGCGCGGCGGATGCGCTTGTCGTCGACCGGAAAGCCGCAGGGCTCGATGATGTCGAGCGGCGTGCCCAGGCAGGCGGCCAGGCGGATGAAGGAACCGAGATTCTGAGGAATATCGGGCTCGAAGAGGGCAAGTCGCATGGGCTCCTTTGTACTCTCGTCCGCGCCGCGAAAGCGCGCCCCGTGCGGCACGCTGTCACACAACGCCGGGTGCCCGGCCTGCGACCAACAGAGCCTTGAAACATAAGGGGCTTTTGCGGTCTAAGGATGCATCTCCTCGGGGGGACGGAAGAGAGAACCAATGGCTTCATCAAGCATACCGGCCGACGGGCACGGCGACCCGACGCGGCGCGACTTCCTCATGGTCGCAACCGGAGCCCTGGGCGCCATCGGCACGATCGCCGTCGCCTGGCCCTTCATCAACAATCTCAACCCCGCCGCGGATACGCTGGCGCTCAGCACCGTCGAGGTGAACGTGGCGCCGGTGCAGGTCGGCCAGGCGATCACCGTGAAGTGGCGCGGCAAGCCCCTGTTCATCCGTCACCGCACGCCGGAGGAGATCAAGGAAGCCGAGGCGGTGCCGATGTCGGTGCTGCGCGATCCGCAGACCGACAATTCGCGGGTCACCGACACCGCCAAGAAGGTGCGGCCCGAGTGGCTGATCATGATCGGCGTCTGCACCCATCTCGGCTGCGTGCCGCTCGGCAACAATCCGGGCGATCCGAAGGGCGAGTTCGGCGGCTGGTTCTGCCCGTGCCACGGGTCGATGTACGACACGTCGGGACGCATCCGTAAGGGGCCGGCGCCGCTCAACCTCGCGGTGCCGGGTTACCTGTTCACGTCAGACACCCTCGTCCGCGTCGGCTGATCGCCCCGCCCCTCAGGGATCGCTCCAGGAGTTCGCAGAATGGCTTCGTCTCACGGCACGCCGCCGGTCTTCACCAACAAGGTGATCGCCTGGATCGATTACCGCCTGCCGATCTTCTCGTATCTCGAGAAGGAGTATCACACCTTCCCGACGCCGCGGAATTTCAACTACTTCTGGAATTTCGGCGCGATCGCCACGGTGATGCTGGTCCTCATGATCGCCACCGGCATCGTGCTGGCGACCAACTACACGCCGCACGTGACGATGGCCTTCGACTCCGTCGAGCGCATCATGCGCGACGTGCCGCAGGGCTGGCTGATCCGCTACCTGCACATGACCGGCGCGTCGTTCTTCTTCATCGCCGTCTATATCCACATCTTCCGCGGCATGTATTACGGCTCCTACAAGGCGCCGCGCGAGCTGCTGTGGATCCTGGGCGTCGTCATCCTGCTGCTGATGATGGCGACGGCCTTCATGGGCTACGTGCTGCCGTGGGGCCAGATGAGCTTCTGGGGCGCCACCGTCATCACCAGCCTGTTCTCGGCCATCCCGGTGGTGGGCGATTCGATCACCACCTGGCTGTGGGGCGGCTTCGCCATCGACAATCCCACCCTCAACCGCTTCTACGCGCTGCACTACCTGCTGCCGTTCGTCATTGTCGGCGTGGTGGCGCTGCATGTCGTGGCGCTGCATGTCCACGGCTCGAACAATCCGCTCGGCATCGAGCCCAAGGGCCCGCAGGACACCGTGCCGTTCCATCCCTACTACACGATGAAGGACGGCTTCGGCGTGACGGTCTTCCTGATCGTCTTTGCCGGCTTCGCCTTCTTCGCGCCCAACTACCTGGGCGACGCCGCCAACTACATCCCGGCCAACCCGCTGGTGACGCCCACGCACATCGTGCCCGAATGGTACTTCCTGCCGTTCTACGCCATCCTGCGCGCGGTGCCCGACAAGCTGGGCGGCGTGCTGGCCATGTTCGGCTCGATCGCCGTGCTGTTCGTCCTGCCCTGGCTCGACACCTCGCGCGTGCGCTCCTGCACCTTCCGGCCGATCTACAAGTGGTTCATGTTCGTGCTGGTGATCGACGTGATCGTGCTGGGCATCTGCGGCGCCCATCCGCCGGAAGGCTGGTATGTGCCGCTGTCCCAGCTCGCCACGGTCTACTACTTCTTCCACTTCCTCATCCTGCTGCCGGTCCTGGGCAAGATCGAACGGCCTTTGCCACTGCCCCCCAGCATCGCCGACGCGGTGCTCAAGAAGAAGGCGGGTTAAGGATCATGCGCAGAACGATCGTTTCCGCCGCCCTTGCGCTGTCCGCCGTCGTCGTCGGCGCCTTCGCCGTCGCAGCCGAGTCCGTCACCGCGTTCGAGGCCGAGCCGCGTCCGCCAAGCCTTCACTGGCACTTCGAGGGCCCGTTCGGCACCTACGACCGCGCCGCCGCCCAGCGCGGCTACCAGATCTATGCCGAGGTCTGCTCGGCCTGCCATTCGCTCCAGCTGCTGGCCTACCGCAACCTGATGGAGCTCGGTTTGACCGAGAACCAGGTCAAGGGACTGATCAAGGACATCACCGTCCCCGACCTCGGCGACGACGGCCAGCCGGCCGACCGGCCGGCGCGCCTGTCGGACAGTTTCAAGAAGCCGTTCGCCAACCCCGCCGCCGCGGCCGCCGCCAACAACGGCAAGGCCCCGCCCGACCTCAGCGTCATCATCAAGGCGCGCGAGGACGGCCCGAACTATGTCCACGGCCTGCTGACCGGCTACGTGCCGTTCGACAAGCTGACGCCGGAGCAGAAAAAGGAATTCGACGTCACCAAGGACGACAACTTCAACAAGTACTTCCCGGGCCACAAGATCGGCATGCCGCCACCGCTGGCCGACGACAAGGTGACCTATACCGACGGCACCAAGGCGACCCTCGACCAGGAGGCGTCCGACGTCACTCAGTTCCTCGCCTGGGCCTCGGAGCCGCACATGGAGGACCGCAAGCGTACCGGCGTTCGCGTCATCCTCTTCCTGCTCGCGATGGCCGGCCTGCTGTATGCCGTGAAGCGCCAGGTGTGGTCCGACAAGCACTGAGGCGAATTAGGGAACGCGTGCGAACCGATAGCTCCGGATTGTTTCGCTTCGCGACTTGATCGAATCGCAGGTCGTATTACGTGTGAAGGACGTTCCCTAACCAGGAGGGCGTCATGTGCGATTATTCACTCGAACTCTATCGTTCACGACCTGCTGTCCAAGAGGAGCAATACACCCTTCACCGCTTCCCCAGCGGCACGATGGGTTTCATCGCCGGAAGCGACTGCGAGACCGCCGTCTGCATTCCGGCCGATGCACATCTCAGGCTCGAGGGGATCGGCGAGGCCGTCCGGCATGCCTTCGGAGTCGGTCCCGTCGAGGAAGTGGCGATGATACGCCTGGAACTCACAGGCCATGTCCACCGTGATGCCGTCCGGTTCGCGAACGGCAGGGAAGTCCCGTTGCAGAGCTTCAATGCCGGGGTGACCGCTGAAATCACGGCCTTCCCCTCGGATCTCACCGAGGTCACGGCCGCGCCCAGGCGCATGCCTGAGCTCGTCGACGCCTAGAGCCGACGCCGGCGTTCGATCGCGTCGTGCCGCTTGAGCAGGCGGCGGGCGCGTTCGATCACCGGGATATCGATCATCTTGCCATCGACCGAGAAGGAGCCACGGCCTTCGGCTGCGGCTCCTTCATCGGCGGCGATCAGCTTTTTTGCATAAGCGATCTCGCCCGGGTCGGGCGTGAACGCCTCGTTCAGCGCCGCCACCAGCCCGGGATGCACGCAGGTGCCGCCCGAGAAGCCGAAGCGGCGCGCCCGCTCGGCGCTTTTCTTGTAGGCGACCGGATCGGAATAGTCGGCGACCGTCCCCAGGATGCCGATCATCGCCACATCGTGCGCCTGGGCGGCGAAGGCCACCATCCGCTTGGGAAGTTCGAGCGACTCGTCGCTCGGGATCGACCCGGTTTCGAGGGCGAAATCCTCGCCGCCCAGCATCATGGCGATGACCCGCGGGCCGTGCTCGGCGATGTCGTCGATATGGGCCAGCGCGCGGGGATGCTCGATCATGGCGCCGAAACCGATGCTGCCGACCGGCAGGCCGCGCTCGCGCTCCAGCTCGCTCACCACTTCGTCGAGCAGGCGCAGGTGCTGCACGCTCTCGGTCTTGGTGATGAACAGCGCCGCGAGGCCGGGCCGCACCGCCGCCTCGATATCGGGGATGGCCAGCCGGAGCGGCCGGTTGATGCGCACCGCAACGTCGGCGCCACCGCGCACGACCTTCTTCATGGTCTCCGGCAGGGCCGCGCGCGCCGCCGGCTTCTCGGCCACGGTGACGCTGTCCTCGAGATCGACCAGCACGCAGTCGGCGCCGCGCTCGTGCGCCTTGTCGATGAACCTGGGCACATTGCCCGGCACATAGAGGATCGAGCGCCAGACGGGCGAGACGGGGCGGGGAGTCACTTCTTCTTTCCTTTTGAAAGGGCGCCGGCGATTGCTCCTGATTGGCAGAGCTTGTCGTATTCGGCGGCGCCCAGCAGCGGCTTCAGCAGCGCCTCGTTGTGCTCGCCGATCCCGGGCGCCGCGCTGCGCAAGGCGCCGGGCGTGCCGGACAGGCGCGGCACCACGGGATGCGTCGGCAGCTCGCCCATCTCCGCGTCGGGGATCTCGATCAGCGCCTCGCGTTCGAGCACATAGTCGTCCTGCACGATCTGGGCGATGTCATAGACCGGGCCGATGGTGACGCCGGCCTCGTCGAAGAACTTGAGGTTGTCCGATAGATCGCGCGCGGCGATGAAGCCGCCGATGATGGCGTCGAGCTCCTCGCCGTTCCTGACCCGCTCGATGTTGGTGGCGAAGCGCGGATCCTTCACCAGTTCCGGCCGGCCGATCTTGACCAGCACGCGCTCGGCCATGCCCTGGGTGGAGGCCGACAGGCACACCCAGTGGCCGTCCCTGGTCTGGTAGACGTTGCGCGGGGCGGCATTGGTCGAGCGGCTGCCGCTGCGCACCTTCACCTCGCCGGTGAGCTTGTGATTGGCGGCCTGCGGCCCCAGCACCGAGAACAAGGGATCGAACAGCGGCAGGTCGAGCGTCTGGCCCGTGCCGCCATTCACCTCGACTTCGCGCAGCGCGACCATGACCGCGCCGTAGCCGTAGAGGGCGGCCATGGCATCGGCGAGGTACATCGGCGGCAGCACCGGCTCGCGGTCGGCAAAGCCGTTCATCGAGGCGAAGCCGCTATAGCCCTCGATCAGCGTGCCGAAGCCCGGCTTGTGGCGGTAGCGGCCCTCCTGGCCCCAGCCGGAGATGCGCACGACCACGAGCTTGGGATTGAGCTTGTGCAGGTCGGCCGGCGCCAGGCCCATATCCTCCAGGACGCCCGGCCGGAAGCTTTCGACCAGGATCTGCGCGGAAAGGACGAGCTGGCGCACGATGGCGCGGCCGGCGTCGGAACGCAGGTCGAGGGCCACGCTCTTCTTGTTGCGGCTATAGACCTTCCACGCCGTCTCGATGCCCTTCACGCGCCACGAGCGCAGCGTGTCGCCCTCGGGCGGCTCGATCTTGATCACCTCGGCGCCGAAATCAGCGAGCTGCAGGGTCAGGATGTTGCCGGCGACGAGGCGCGAGAGATCGACGACGCGGACTCCGTTCAGGGGGCCGCGCGCTGCTGGCGTGAAGGACTTTTTTGCAGGCTTCCTAGCCAACGTGCTTGCCGAAGAACTCCAGGGTGCGGGCCATGGCCTGCTTGGAGGCCGTCGCGTCGTAGCTGCCGCGCTCGTCGCAATGGAAGCCATGGTCGGCCGGATAGTCGAAGATCTGCACGCCGGGATGGAGCTTCCGGAGCTCGTTCACATGCGTCATCGGGATGTGCATGTCCTTGTCGCCGAAATGCATCTGGGTCGGCACTGTCGCCTTCTCGTTCTTGGTGCCGTAGATGCCGCCGCCGTAGTAAGCGGACACCGCATCGGGCTTCAGCCGCGTTGCGGACAGCCAGGCGATGGTGCCGCCCCAGCAGTAGCCGGTGACCGCCACCTTCTTGGCGCCGCGCTTCTTCAGCTCCTCGATCGCCGCCTCGACGTCCTGCACCGGCTTGTCGAGGCCGAGCTCGGTCACGTACTTGCGGCCCTCGGCGATGGTGTCGGGGGTGTAACCGAGCTCGATGCCGGTCTTGAGGTGATCGAAAAAGCGCGGCGCAAGCGCGATGTAGCCGTCGGCGGCGAACTTGTCGGTGACCGCCTTGATGTGGTGGTTGACCCCGAAGATCTCCTGGATGACCACAACGCCGCCCTTGGCTGTGCCCTTCGGCGTGGCGAGGTATGCGCCGATCTCGCCGGCCTTCGACTTAAGACGGATATCTTCACCCATGAGAATTCCTCCCGGTTGCGGCCGGCATTGGACATGGTATTGCGGCGCCGTTCAACCCGCCGGTCCGCGCACCGTGCCGCAGAAAGAAAATCATGTACGTACCCAAGCATTTCGAAGGTGAGGAGGCCACGGGCCGGGAGATCATGCAGGCCCATGGCTGGGCGCTGCTGATGACCGCCGATGCCGACGCAGCGCCTGTCGCCACACACCTGGCGCTGGTCTGGCAGGACGACGGCAGCCCGCACGGTTGCCTGCTGGGCCACATGGCGCGCGCCAATGGCCACTGGAAGCTGTTCGCCCGCGGCGCCGATTCGCTGGCCCTGTTCTGGGGGCCGCACGCCTATGTCTCGCCAACCTGGTACACGCCGGGCGTCAAGGTGCCGACCTGGAACTACGTCACGGTGCATGCCTATGGCCGGCCGCAGGTCGTCGAGGACACCAAGGGTGCGCTCGACGTGCTGGCCCAGCTCGCCGCCGTCTACGAGGGCAGCGGCCCCGACGCGTGGAGCCTCGACCGCCTGCCGCCCGGCAACGCCGAGGCGCAGACCAGGGGCATCGTCGCCTTCCGCATCCCGCTCACGCGGGTCGAGACCAAGCTCAAGCTCAGCCAGAACCGCGAGCTGGCGGATCGCCATCGCGTGATCGCCAAGCTCGAGGCGAGCGACAGCCAGGATTCCCAGGCGACCGCGCGCTGGATGAAGCGGGTCTTGCCGTGACGCAAGCGGGCGGTTGTCCAGATGCGTAACGCAAACGACATCTGTGCGGCGCGGAGACCGGCCGTTCCAGAAGCATCATCGCTTCGCAGTCGATCTGCCGTTTGTACGGGGCGCAGCGGTGCCACACTGCACCGTGCCCCGCGATGCGCGGAGTCTTGGGCAGTGCCCTGACGATTTAGTCGAGCAGCGATTCGACGGCGCCGTAATCGAGCGCCACCCGGTTGGGCATCTTCGAGATGGCGGATGCGCGCTTCGATGACGGAGAGCAGCGCCTGCTCGGCGTCGATGCGCCGCACAACCGTGGCTCGCCGCTTGGCCAGCAGGTGGCGCATCAGTTCGGGCGAGGGCTCATGCTGCAGCAGGACGCGAATACGGCCCAACGGCAGGTCCAGCGCGCAATACCATGAGCCGATTCTGAGCATCATGGTTCGAACCGTAGCGTCTCCCCTTACCGTGTTGCCGTAGTGGCACCGGTCAAGGTCGATCCCGCCAAGCTCCGCGAATTCAAGACCGCGGAGAGCTTTTACAAATGGCTCGGCAGGCATCACGACAAGGCCGACGAGCTGTGGATCAGGATCCACAAGCGCGGATCGGGGCTGAAATCGATCACGCCCCAGGAAGCGATCGACGTGGTGCTGTGCTGGGGCTGGATCGACGGCTTGCGCAAGGGTCTCGACGACAAGAGCTTCCTGCAGCGCTACTCGCCGCGCGGTCGCAGGAGCGTCTGGAGCCAGATCAACGTCGACAACGTCGCCCGGCTGATCGCCGAGGGCCGCATGACCGGGCACGGCCTCGAGGAAGTCGAGGCCGCCAAGGCCGATGGGCGCTGGGCGCGCGCCTATCGCAGCAAGGGCGCGAAGATTCCCGCCGACCTGCAGGCCGCGATCGACGCCGAGCCGAAGGCCCGTCGGCCTGTTTGACAGGCTGAGCGCCCAGAACCGCTTCGCGCTCGTCTTCCGCACCGAGAACATGAAGACCGAGAGCGGTCGACGACGGAAGATCGAGACCTTCGTCGCCATGTTGAAGCGCGGCGAGACGATCTATCCGCAGCGGGCTACTTCGCCTTCAAAAGGTCGGTGACCTTGAGCAGGATCAGCTCGTTGTCGTCGGACTTGCCGAGCGCGCGACCCGACGAGAAGGGCAGATCGTTGTCGTTGCCGACGATGATGTGGTCGGCATCGACCAGGTCGACATTCTCGATGGTTAAGAACGGGAAGGTGAGCTGCCGTCCCTGCCGCCCTGGCGGGCGAGTTTCTCGCGGATCGTCGATATCCATCAGGTCGATGTAGCCCACCTTCTTCACGAAGCCGTCGCCGTCGGCCTGGCGCGAAGTCGACCTTGTAGATGCGCTTGAACTCGGCCGGCACGTCGATGCAGTCGGGCCTTGGAGCCCGGCCGCACAGGCCAGGGCAGGGTCGCCCTCGCTGTCGTCACGCTCGATGATGAGCCCGCTGGTGGCGTCGATCAGGTTGAAATCGCCGATGGCGTTGCCGGGCGCCTCGAGGCGTACTTCCAGCCCTTGCCGGTGAAGGCGCCCTGGCCACGTCGAACTCCAGCATGCGCAGGAAACGCGTGCCTTCCTTGGCTTCGAAATCGTTGCTGGCCTCGACCCACAGCGGGCCTTCGAGCAGCGGATAGAGCCTCGGCCGTCCGGCGATTGCGCCATGCCCTCGAAGCCTGAAACGTCTGCGCGGGGCTCCTGTTCAGCGCAAAGAATCGCCGACCGGCGCGCGGAAGCTGGCGATGGCAGGCAGAAGCGCCATCAGGCTTCCGACCACGATCAGGCCCAAAACACCCAACACTTCAGGCAGGCCGAGCCCGACGGCGAGCACCAAGCCGGTCTTTTGCTCGACCAGCTGGCCGGCCAGCCAGGCCGCGAGCCCGCCGAGAACGAGGCCCGCGAGGCTGCCGACGACGAGAATGAGCGCCGCGCCGAGCCAGACCGCAAGCAGGATGTAGGAACGCGAGGCGCCGAGCGCGCGCAGGACCGCATATCGCCTGCGTCTCAGGCCGGCGAGGGCGAGCAGCAGCATCGTCGTCGCCATGAAGATGAGCACATCGTTGAGCGTCGTCGCGACGACCAGCACATCGCGTACATCGCCCAGCGCGCGGTAGAGCCGACCAGAATCTCGGCCGGAAAGAAGGCCATCGGTCCCACCCTGGCGGTACTGCGAGCGCAGCGCGTAAGCGTCGGCGACGGCGCGCGGCTTCACCACAATTGCCGGAATGCCCGGGATCTTCGCGGCGTCGAACGGCGGACCAAGCGAGGCGTCGTCGGTGGCGTGGCCGTTGCCGAGCCCATGCGTTTCCCACACGCTCTCGATCGGCACCAGGATCGCATTGTCCCAAGGAGAGCCAAGCCGCGGCAGGCGGCCCACGACGACGTAACGCACTCCTTCGTGGCGATGCCGGGCTTCCTCCGCGCTTTCGGTCCCGGCCGGACTGCGATGGACCGCCATGCCATGGGATGGCGTTATCGCCTCGCCGATATGCAGTCGGACATCGGCACCGACCACGGCCTCGCCCTCGCCCGCAAAGAGCCGACCCTCGCTCGGTACGATGCGGCCCCATCGTCCGGCGAACGAAACCGTCGTGCCGACCACCGGGTAGCCGTGCACGGAATCGCCGAAGGCGATCGGGGCCGCCGCCGTCACGCGTTCATCCCGGGCGAGCGCATTGAGGATGGCGCCGTCAATCAGGGGGATCGCCTCCAGCTGCAGGTAAACCGTTGTCAGCGCGAGCTGGGTGTGGCTGCCCGGCGCACCGATCAGTAGGTCGAAGTCATCCGCTGCCCGGGCCGACGATCGGCGCAGCGCCGTCTCCTGCGCGCTGATGGCGATGCCGAGGGCCACGGCAAAGGCGACGAGCATCGGCGTCACCCAGGCGACCCATCGCAGGGCACGCAGATCGGCGATGACGACGGGCCAGGGGTTCATGGCGGCGCGCCGGTCCGGAGCCCGCCTGCAGCGAGCCGATACACTCGGCTGGCGCGCTCAAGCACGGCGGCGTCGTGGGAAATCAAGAGAACGCTGGCCTGCGCTTCGCGTGCCGACTCGATCAGCAGCTCGACGACGCGCGCGCTGCTTTCGGGGTCGAGGCTTGCGGTCGGCTCGTCGGCGAGAATGAGCTGCGGATCGCGCATCAGTGCCCGCGCGATCGCCACGCGCTGTTGCTCGCCACGCGACAGGGCGCCGGCGCGCAGGTCGCGGCGGTCGAGGCCGACCCGGGCGGCGAGCATCGCTGCCCGCTCGACCAGGGCTCGGGGCGTGCGCCAATGATCGAAGCGGGCCGGCAGCAAGATGTTCTCGAGCACGCCGACCTCCGACAGAAGCTGAAAATCCTGGAACACCAATCCGACGGCGTTGCGGCGCCAGCGGTCGCGCTCGACCTCCGACAAGGCGGTCACGTCGAGATCGCCCCATGACACCGTGCCCGTGTCCGGCTTCACCAGGCCGGCGATGGCGTGGAGCAGGGTCGTCTTGCCGGCGCCCGAAGGGCCGGTGACGGCGACGACCGCGCCCGGCTCGACGACGAAGCTCACGCGATCGAGGATGCGGCGGGCCGCCTGTGCCGCCTCCCGGCGTTTCACGCACCAACTCGGTGATGGTCAACGGCGGCGGTTGACGGACCGCCGGCTCAGCCGCGCCGGAACGTTGGCATCGACGATGCGGACCTGGCTGACAAATCCGGTCTCCGGGTCGGTCCACGAGCCGACTTCCAACCGCCCGCGAGGCGATCACGGGCTCGCCGCCGCCGATCATTGCCGCGGCGCCCTGCAGGTAGACGACGACGATATCGGCGGGCCAGTCGGCGTCGGACTGGCAGAACGGGCAGAGCGCCAGCGGCTGGCCGCGTCAACACGAAGAAGTGGCTTTCAGGCTTCAGCGGTGGCGCCATGTAGCCGCGCATGGATACTGTCTTCCCCTCGAGCGAACGAGAGGGTGTCCGAGAATTCCAGGCCGCGCACGCCGAAGCTCTTGTAGAGCTGCTCGAATTGCAGCGAGACGACGTCGAGGCCATAGGCCGCCGGCGCCGCGCAGCGCAGCGGCGACGCCGAGCATGGCCCAGCGTCGCCTCATCGGTTCAGGGGGAGAGGTGCCGCGTGCCGCCACCTTGCACCCTTGTCACGGGCCCGAACCGGGGGCAAGACCAAGCGCAGTGACCATGACGCGGAATACCCGCGTGTTGTCGATGCGGCCGTGGAACAGTTCGGCGCCCGGCCCCATGGCGGTCAGCACGACATCGTCGGCCGAATGCACGCCCTGGCTCGACCCGAAGGGCAGGTTGCCGGTGCGCCGGGCGGCTCCTGGCTCGGTGCAGTACTTCTCGTTGGCGACGAAGGTCTCCTTCGTCGCTCCGGCAGTGGCCGGGCACGTTCTCGCCCTCGAGATAAGGATGTCCAGGATCGCAATAGTCCGGGAAGGCGCCGAAAACGAAGGCGAGCCGCCGCGAAACATCGACCTTGTCCGGATATCCCTCGGCATTGGCCGCAGGATAGTTGGGGAAGCCTGCCTCTGCATAAACTCCCATCTTGTCGCGTAGCTGCTGTCCCGGGCGGCCATCGTCATAGGTGCCGACGATCGACACCGGATGGGAATGGTCGGGTACGACGACGATCAGGGTGTCGTTGCGCGCCGCGGCGAACTCCTTGGCCAGCTTCACCGCATTGTCGAGCATGATGGTGTCGTAGGCCGCGCGCTCCCAGTCGAGCGAGTGGCTGTACTTGTCGATGCGGCCGGACTCGACCATCAGCACGAACCCCTTGTCGTTCTTCGACAGGATGTCGAGGGCGACGCGCACCTGGTCGGTCAGGTCGGGCTGGTCGGGGAATTTCGCGACACTTCCCCTTCTTGAGGAAGAGACGGTCGAGCGCGCCATCGACGTTGCCGGTATTGAAGAGCCCGAGCACCTTGCCGGCGGCCGCCGGCGCGCGGCGAGTTCGGTCTTGGTCGAGACGAACTTGTAGCCCGCCGTCCTCGAACTTCTCGATGTAGTCGTCCTCGTCGGTCCGCTTCGAGCCGGGCGTCGACTTGGCGAGAAAGTTCGGCGAGCCGCCGCCAATGAATGACCTCGGGCTGCACCGCGAAGAACATCTTTACGATGTCGTTGTAGTCGGAGCGGCGGCGCGTGTGGGCCACCATCCCGGCCGGTGTCGCATCCTCGATCTCGGTGTTGGTGACGACGCCGACGGACATGCCGCGGCGTGCGCTTGACGACTTCCCAGATGGTCTCGACCTTGGGATGGTCGAGCGTCTTCTTGTTGCGCGCGCAATACACGCCGAGCGCATTGACGCAGGATTTATGGCCGGTCGTGTAGGCCGACATGCTGTTGGCGCTGTCGGTAACGATCGAAGTCGGTGCCCGAGGTCGAGACCAGCGCCATGTGAGGCATGTCGTCTATGGCAAGCTCGCCGCCGTAGTGGCCTTCGACGATGCCCTTCGACAGGATCCGCGCCGCCGTGCGGTGGGCGATCGACATGCCATCGCCGATGAACAGGATGACATTCTTCGCCTTGCGCGCCGCCGGTGTCGAACAACTCCCAGATCAACGCTCGCCTTGCGATCACCGGCTGCCGCCTCGACAGTGTACCTGCCCGGCTTCACGAGCGCTGCGTCGCGGATCCAGTAGGCCGAGTAGTCGCCGCCATCCTCGTGCGGGACGAACGTAGCGCGTCTTGCCGAGGACCGCGGCGGCATCCTCGACCGTTGATCGTGACGCGGACGGCGGCCTGCTCCGGCGCGCCGGGGAACTCGACCTTGAGGTCGAACTTGGCACCGGCGAGGATTTCTGCCCGGTTCAGCGGATAGATGGTCTGGGCGTGAACGGGCGGCGCCATCGCCGCGAGCGCCGCACCGAGAGATAACGCCACAATGCGCTTCATAACGACTTCGCTTCAGTTTACTGCGCGCCCCATCGGCACGCGCAGGACACCATAGCGGTGACTTCGTTACAGGTTTGTTGCGTCTGAAGCGGCGCCGTCAGGCGTCGATCACCGCCATGGCATCGATCTCGACCAGCCAGCCCGGCCGCACCGGGCGGCTGACAAAGACGAAGGTGCTGACGGGCGGCGCCGACGTATCGACGTAGCGGTCACGCACCGTGCGGAAGGCGGCGAGGCCGGCCGGAGCGACGGAGGCCACGCAGCAATTGTTGATCTTCACGATGTCGCGGAACGTGCCGCCGGCGGCGCACACGGCGGCGTCGAGGTTCTTGAACACCTGCTCAACCTGGCCGGCGAAATCGTTCTCGCCGACGAGGGTTTCCCGCGGCGTCGTGCGCGACCTGGCCCGCGATCAAGACCAGCTTGCCCTTCGTCACCTCGGCGATCTGGGAATAGCCCGCACAGGCCGGTCATTTGCTGAATTTCCCGGCAATTTTGCGCGGGCTCTGTCGCGACGGCTTATCCGTTGCCCCGTTTGGCTTGCTTCTTGCTGGCGGATGACAGGGCCAACGACGGTCCGACATCCAGGCTTGGCCCAACGACGGGCATTCGGCAACGACGCCGATCCAGCGCCCTGTTCCTCACCGAACTCGGCGGCGGGGTTGTGCGATTTTTTTGGCGACGTCGTTCGCGGAGGTCGTGATCCGCGGCGACGGCCGATTCACCACGAGAGAAAAGGAAAGTTGTAATGGCCTATCTGGCACCTTCGGAATTCGTCACCAAGATGGTGGACGCAGGCGAATCCAAGGTCTTCATGTCCACCCGGGATACGGTGATCCGCGCCTATATGGCCGGTGCGATCCTCGCCCTGGCGGCGGCATTTGCCGTCACGGTGACCGTTCAGACCGGTTATCCGATCATCGGAGCCATCCTGTTCCCCGTCGGATTCTCGATGTTGTACTTGCTGGGCTTCGATCTGCTGACCGGCGTCTTCGTCCTGACACCGCTGGCCCTGATCGACAAACGGCCCGGCGTCACATTCGACGGCGTCATGCGCAATTGGGGACTGGTGTTTGTCGGCAATTTCCTCGGCGCCTTCACCGTGGCCGTAATGATGGCGATTGTCGTGACCTTCGGCTTCTCGACACCGCCCGACAAGGTCGGAGCAACACTGGCCAACATCGGTGTCGCGCGCACGCTTGGCTACGAAGCCCATGGTGCGGCAGGCATGCTGACGCTGTTCATCCGCGGCATTCTCTGCAACTGGATGGTATCGACGGGCGTGGTTGGAGCGATGATCTCCACGTCGGTCAGCGGCAAGGTGATCGCGATGTGGATGCCGATCATGCTTTTCTTCGGCATGACCTTCGAACATTCCGTCGTGAACATGTTCCTGTTCCCGACGGCGCTGCTTATCGGCGGCAAGTTCTCGATCATGGACTATCTGATCTGGAATGAAATCCCGACGGTCATCGGCAATCTGGTCGGCGGTCTGGCCTTCACCGGATTGACCCTGTATGCCACGCACGTGCGGACCGCGCCGAAGCGCGTTCTGGCCGAGATTTGATCGATATCGAGCCTCATCCTCCTCGGGTGAGGCTCCCCTTTTCCGGCGTGTCGGATGGCGCGTGAACTGAAGATCTCGATCGGGCAGCATTCAGACAAGGGCCGCAAGGAGTCCAATCAGGACTTTCACGGCGCCATGATCCCCGAACAGCCGGCGCTCGGCTCGAAGGGCATCGCCGTGGCGCTGGCGGACGGAATCAGCAGCAGCAGCGTCAGCCGGGTGGCGAGCGAGTCGGCCGTCAAGGGCTTCCTGACGGACTACTACTGCACATCGGATGCATGGTCGGTAAAGACCTCGGCGCAGCGCGTCATCGATGCCACCAATTCCTGGCTCCATGCGCAAACCCGCCGAAGCCAGCACGCCCACGACAGGGACAAGGGCTATGTCTGCACGCTGAGCGTGATGGTCATGAAGTCGGCAACCGGACACATCTTCCATATCGGCGATTCCCGCCTCTATCGCCTGGCCGGCAACTCCCTCGAGCAACTCACCGACGATCATCGGGTCGTCATATCGGCGGAACAGACTTACCTCGGCCGGGCGCTGGGCGTGAATCCCCAGGTCGAGATCGACTACCGGATGGTCCATCTCGAAGAAGGCGACGTCTTCGTCCAGGTGACTGATGGCGTCTGCGACCATGTCGGCGCCCGGGCGATTGCCGCCGCGATCAACGATCATGCGGAGGACCTGGACGGCGCCGCAAGGGCGATCGTCGAGGAAGCCTACAATCGGGGCAGCCCGGACAACCTCACCGTCCAGATCGTCAGGGTCGACGAATTGCCGGACGGCGAGGCCGGCGAGATTTTCGATCAGGCGGCCGACCTGCCGCCGCCACCGCTCCTGGAAGCGCGGACGATTTTCGAGGGCTACCGGATCGTCCGCCAGCTGCACGGCAGCAGTCGCAGCCACGTCTACCTTGCCGTCGATGCCGAGAACGACGATATCGTCGTCATCAAGATTTCCATCGATCGACCTGCGCGGCGACCCGGCCCACCTGAAACGGTTCATGATGGAAGAGTGGGTCGCGCGGCGCATCGACAGCGCCCATGTTCTCAAACCCCGCCTGCAATCGCGAAAGCGCAACTATCTCTATGTCGTAACGGAATTTGTCGACGGGCAAACCTTGAGCCAATGGATGATCGACAATCCGAAGCCCGACCTCGAGACGGTGAGGGGCATCGTCGAACAGATCGCGCGGGGCCTGCGCGCCTTCCATCGCATGGAAATGCTGCATCAGGACTTGCGGCCCGCGAACATCATGATCGACAGGACCGGGACGGTGAAGATCATCGACTTCGGCTCGACAAGGGTCGCCGGGGTCGCGGAGGCGGAACGGTCCGCCGACAACAACCCCGTTCCGGGCACCGTGCAATACACCGCACCCGAATACTTCCTGGGGGAAGGCGGCACGTCGCGCTCCGATCTTTTCTCGCTCGGCGTGATCACCTATCAGATGCTGACGGGAAGATTGCCCTATGGCGCCGAGATGGCGAAGGCGCGGACGAGATCACAGCAAAGAAAAACAGCATACAACTCCGCACTCGACAACGATCGCGAGATCCCGGTCTGGATCGACGGCGTGCTCAGGAAAGCCGTGCATCCTGATCCCCGCAAACGCTACGAGGAGCTGTCCGAATTCGTGTTCGATCTCCGCCATCCCAACGAGAGTTTCTCGAGGTCTTCCCCCGCGCCGCTGATCGAGCGGAATCCGTTGTTATTCTGGAAAGGTCTCTCTCTTCTGCTGGCTTGTGCAGTCCTGGTCCTGCTCTTCGTTCAATACGGCCTCGGACCCTAGGCGCTGCTAGACGTTGAAGCGGAAGTGGAAGACGTCGCCGTCCTTGACGGCATAGTCCTTGCCCTCTAGCCGGAGCTTGCCGGCATCGCGCGCGCCCGACTCGCCGTTCAGCGTGACGTAGTCGTCGTAGGCGATGGTTTCGGCGCGGATGAAGCCCTTCTCGAAGTCGGTATGGATGACGCCCGCTGCCTCCGGCGCTGTGGCCTCGCGCCGTACCGTCCAGGCGCGCGCTTCCTTCGGGCCGACCGTGAAGAACGTCACCAGGTCGAGGAGCAGGTAGCCGGCGCGCACCACGCGTGCCAGACCGGTTTCCTTCAGCCCGAGCGAGGCCAGATACTCCTGCTGATCCTCGGGCGGCAGTTGCGCCACCTCTGCCTCGATGGCGGCCGAAATGACCACGGCTGGCATGCCACGCGTCTTGGCGTACGCCTCGGCCTGGGCGCTATGGGCGTTGCCGGCCGCGGCGGAGGCCTCGTCGACATTCAGGACGTACATCATCGGCTTGGCGGTGATGAGCTGCAGGCCGCGAAAGACCGGACGCTCCTCGGCGGTGATCGCCGCCTCGCGCGCGGGCTTGCCCTCGCGCAACGCGTCGAGCGCCTTTCTGACCACGGGCGCCTCGGCCGCGGCCTCCTTGTCGCCGCCCTTGGCGCGCTTCTCGAGATTGGGCAGGCGCTTCTCGAGGCTGTCGAGGTCGGCCAGCATCAGCTCGGTCTCGACGATCTCGGCGTCGCGCACCGGATCGACATTGCCCGAGACGTGCGTGACGTCGGAGTCCTCGAAGCAGCGCAGCACGTGGGCGATGGCGTCGACCTCGCGGATGTTGGCGAGGAACTGGTTGCCGAGCCCTTCGCCCTTCGAGGCGCCCTTCACCAGGCCGGCGATATCGACGAATTCGAGCTGGGTGTTGATGATCTTGGCCGAGCTGGCGATCGCCGGCGAGCTTGTCGAGCCGCGGATCGGGCACGGCGACGCGGCCGACATTGGGCTCGATGGTGCAGAACGGATAGTTGGCCGCCTGCGCCGCCTGGGTGGCGGTGAGCGCATTGAACAGGGTCGACTTGCCGACATTGGGCAGGCCGACAATTCCACAATTGAAACCCATGGGTTACGCTTTCGACTCGTTCGGTTCTTCGGCAGGGGGCTTGGGAGGCGGCGCCAGATGGGCCACCCGGCTCATGTAGCGTTCGTCGGTCTTGCCCGTGCCCTCGACCAGGAGCGGCGCCTCGTCGGCCAGCGCGCCCAGCACCCGGGGCACCCAGCCTTCCTTCGGATCCCGTTCGTCGGGCTCGAAGTCGCGCAGCACCCAGTGCAGCACCAGGTCCTTGTGGCCGGGATGGCCGATGCCGATGCGCACGCGGCGATAGCCGTTGCCGACATGCGCATCGATGTCGCGCAGGCCGTTGTGGCCGCCGGCGCCGCCGCCCTTCTTCATCCGCACCTTGCCGGGCACGATGTCGAGCTCGTCGTGGAACACCACGACGCGATCGAGCGGCAGCTTGAGGAAACGCACCGCTTCGCCCACGGCCTTGCTCGATTCGTTCATGAAGGTCATCGGCTTCAGGAGGAGCGTGCGCTCGCCGCCGAGATGGCCTTCCGCCACCTCGCCGTTGAAGCGCGCACGCCACGGCGAGAAGACACGGCGGCGGACGATTTCGTCCACCGCCATGAATCCCACATTGTGCCGGTGCCCCGCATAGCGCGGCCCGGGATTGCCTAGGCCGACCAGCAGAAGCATCGAACGGACGGAGCCGAAGCCCGCCCCTTACTTCTTGGCCGGAGCCGGGGCCTTGCCGCCGGCCGCCGGTGCCGCAGCGGCACCCGCCGCCGGAGCCGCGCCCGCCGCGGGAGCCGCACCCGGTGACGACGGAACCGCGCCCGGAGCCGCCGCAGCCTCGGCCACGGGAGCCGCCGCCGCCGCCGCCGCATCGGCCGCCGCCTGTGCCGCCGCCTCGCGCACCACGGTCGGTGCGGCGATCGACGCCACGGTGGCGTTCTTGTCGCGGCTCACCACCCTCACGCCGTCGGGAACCGCGAGCGTCGAGAGATGGATCGAGTGGCCGATCTCGAGGCCGGTCAGATCGACCTCGAAATACTCGGGGATGGTGGCGGGCTTGGTGCGCACGGTGATCTCGTGCAGCACGACGTTCAGCACGCCGCCGCGCTTGATGCCGGGCGCCTGGGCTTCGTTCCTGAAGTGGACCGGCACCTGCACGGTGATGATCGAGTCGGGCCCGATGCGCAGGAAGTCGAGATGCAGAGCCTTGTCCGTCACCGGATCGACCTGCACGTCGCGCGGCAGGACCTCGAAGTCCGTGCCCTCGACGTCGATCTTGAGCTGGTGGTTGAAGAAGCCCTCCTTGTGCAGTTCGCGCTCGATCGATTTCGGCTCGACCGCGATCATGACGGGGGGCTGCTTGTCGCCGTAGATCACGGCGGGAATCAGTCCATCGCGACGGCTGGAACGGGCGCCCCCTTTGCCGGCCCGGTCCCGCTTCTTCGCGACGACCTTTGTCGTCTCTGCCATTTCAACTTCTCCTTAAGGTTTGCTCTTCTCTCCACTCGCGGCGCGGCCTCCAGGGGTGCCCAACGCCGGATCTCCAGAAATACTCTAGTCGAACAAGCTCGAGACCGACGTCTCGTCGGCGATGCGCTTCATAGCCTCGGCCATCAGCGAGGCGATGCTGAGCGGCCGCACGTTGGGCGACACGCGCACCGCCTCGGTCGGCTGGATCGAATCGGTGATGACCAGCTTCTCCATCGGCGAGGCCGCGACGCGGGCCACCGCGCCGCCCGACAGCACGCCGTGCGTGACGTAGGCCGACACCGACTTGGCGCCCTGGTCCATCAGGGCGACGGCGGCGTTGCACAGCGTGCCGGCGGAATCGACGATGTCGTCGATCAGGATGCAGTCGCGGTCCTTGACGTCGCCGATCACGTTCATCACTTCGCTGACGCCCGCCCGCTCGCGGCGCTTGTCGATGATGGCGAAGTCGGCGTCGATCCGCTTGGCGATGGCCCGGGCGCGCACCACGCCGCCGACGTCGGGCGACACCACGGTGAGATTGCGGTTGGTCAGCGTGTCCTTGATGTCCTTGGAGAACACCGGTCCGGCATAGAGATTGTCGAGCGGGATGTCGAAGAAGCCCTGGATCTGCGCGGCATGCAGGTCGAGCGTGAGCACACGGCTGGCGCCGGCGTTGGTGATCAGGTTGGCCACCAGCTTGGCCGTGATCGGCGTGCGCGAGCCTGTCTTGCGGTCCTGCCTTGCGTAGCCGTAGTAGGGCATCACCGCGGTGATGCGCCGCGCCGAGCTGCGGCGCAGCGCATCGATGGTGATCAGCAGCTCCATCATGTGGTCGTTGGCCGGAAAGCTCGTCGACTGGATCACGAACATGTCCTCGCCGCGCACGTTTTCCAGGATCTCGACGAAGATCTCGTTGTCGGAGAAGCGGCGGATATTGGCCTTGACCAGCGGCAAGGCCAGCTTGGCGGAGATCGCCTCCGCCAGCGGCCGATTGCTGTTGCCGGTGAGTATCTTCATGGATCGCGACCCTTGACGCCGGGCGGGTACTACGCTAAGTCGTTGATTTAAACGACAAAACGGCCATTCCCGGCCGCGACGCGGCGGACCATACCA
>CAWJJJ010000011.1:0-211697 GCA_963843185.1 uncultured Alphaproteobacteria bacterium | reverse complement strand
TACTAGTGCAGATTCCGAAGTGCTGGTTACGCTCATAAATCATCCCTCTCCCGTAATCGGGGGAGGTGCCCCGTCATCGGGGCGGAGGGGGAAGGCCCCAGAGATGATTTTAAAAAAGCTATGATCTGAAATCTGCCGGCGCCTCGACTGGGGCTTTCCCCCTCCGGCCCTACGGGCCACCTCTCCCGATTAGGGGGAGGCGAATGAAATCCCGCCTGAGTCTTTTCAATCGGAATACGCTCTACTCGCTCGCCTCGCTCATGCCGTCGAACGACATGCGGCCGGGGCCCGACACGTAGAGCGCGAGCAGCCCGCCGACGATGGCGAAGTTCTTGAAGAAGTGGAACATCTGGATGCGGTCGGCGAAGTTGGCGTGGAACAGGAGCGCCGTCACCACGCAGAACCCGGCCAGCGCCAGCATCACGAAGCGTGCCCGAAAGCCGATGATCAGCAGCAGGCCGCCGCCGATCTCGACGAAGATCGCGACCGGCAGCAGCAGGCCCATGACGCCGTGCTCGCTCATCATGAGACCGGCCTCGTCGTAGCCGCTTACCTTGCCGACCCCCGACCACAGGAACAGGCCGGCGACCAGGCAACGCGCCACCAGAAGCACACTACTGTCGCCTGTTTCGTCCATCGGCCCTGCTCTCCCGCCTGGGTGCTTTCAGTGTAGCCGGTCCGGCCCGGCATTGGTACGAGACGGGGGCGGGCTGAGACGATTGAAACAACCGGACCGGGAAGCGACGAGATGACTTGGAAGCCGGAAATGGACGAGCTGCGCCGCCGCCAGGAGCTCGCCAGGCGCATGGGCGGAGCGGACAAGGTGAAGCGCCAGCATGACGGCGGCCGCCTCACCGTGCGCGAGCGCATCGACCGGCTGGTCGATCAGGGCTCATTCCGCGAGATCGGCAGCATCGCCGGCAAGGCCGAGTATGACGGCCGCAACGACCTTTTGGACCTGATGCCGGCCAACGCCGTGATGGGCCGCGCCAAGATCGACGGCCGGCATGTCGCCGTCACCGGCGACGACTTCACGGTGCGCGGCGGCTCGGCCGACGCCACGATCAAGGAAAAGGACATCTTCATCGAGCGCTACGCCAACCAGTATCGCGTGCCGCTGATCCGCATGATCGAGGGCTCGGGCGGCGGCGGCTCGGTCAAGACCATCGAGACGACGGGCCGCGCCAACGTGCCGGGCGTGCGCGGCTGGGAATGGGTGGTGCAGAATATGGGCGCGGTGCCGACCGTGGGCCTGGGTCTTGGTTCGGTCGCCGGGCTGGGCGCGGCGCGGCTGGCGGCCACGCACTACTCGGTGATGGTGAAGGAGATCTCGGCGATGTTCGTCGCCGGGCCGCCGGTGGTGAATCGCCTCAGCGCCAAGCAGTACGACAAGCAGGAATTGGGCGGCTGGGAGATCCAGCTGCGCGCCGGCGCCATCGACGAGGCCACCGACAGCGAGGACGAGGCCTTCGCCGCGGCGCGCCGCTTCCTCTCCTACCTGCCCTCGTCGGTCGACGAGGCGCCGGCCCGCGGACCGCAGACCGACGATCCGGCACGGCGCGAGGAGTTGTTGTTCGACGCCATCCCGCGCGACACCCGCAAGGTCTATCGCATCCGTCCGATCGTCGAGAAGATCGTCGACCAGGGCTCGTTCTTCGAGATGGGCAAGCTCTACGGCCGCGCGGTTGTCACCGCCTTCGCCCGCATCGACGGCTGGCCCGTCGCCGTCATGGCGAGCGACCCGATGCACTACGGCGGCGGCTGGACGGCCGACACCTGCCAGAAGGTGACGCGCTTCGTCGACACGGCCGAGACGTTCCATCTGCCGGTGGTCTATTTCTGCGACTGCCCGGGCTTCCTGATCGGGCTCGAGGCCGAGAAGAGCGGCGTCATCCGCCAGGGCGTGCGCGCCATGTCGGCGATGTTCCAGACCACCGTGCCGTGGTGCTCCTTCATCATCCGCAATGCCTTCGGGGTCGCCGGCGCCGCCCATCAGAACGGCGCGCGCCTCAACTGGCGCTATGCCTGGCCGTCCGGCCGCTGGGGCTCGCTGCCTTTGGAGGGCGGCATCGAGGCGGCCTACCGCGCCGACATCGCGGGGGCGGCCGATCCCAAGGCCAAGATGGGCGAGATCGAGGAGCGCCTGAACAAGCTGCGCTCGCCGTTCCGCAGCGCCGAGACGTTCTGGATCGAGGAGATCGTCGACCCGCGCGACACCCGCAAGATTCTCTGCGAGTTCGTCGAGCTGGCCGCGCCGGTGCGCGGCAGCGGCCCCAGTCGACACTGGATGCGGCCCTAGCCAGACTCGCGGACGCCTCGGCGGGCCCCGCTCAATTGCGGAAGAGCGGCTTCCTTCCAGGCTTGGGCCGCTGCACCGGCGGCGGCGCGGCTTTCCCCTGGCTCTGTTGTACCTGCTGGACCTGCTGGACCTGCTCCAGCTTGGGCTCGCCGGTTTGGCCGACGGGCGCCGCAGGTGTCTTGATTTCGGTCATGCGGTTTCTCCTACTCCGGATGCACCCTGGTTTTGCAGTCCGACTGTCGAGCCACCCGCCGCGACCGGCAGTCGGCTCAAATACCTAAACGCCAGACGCCGGTTTCAGTTGCGGGGGACGACCACCATGACGCCGGGGACTTCAGCGGATCCATGTGTATCGGTGTCGTTGCCGTTGAATGCGCATGCGATCTCGGATCACGGCAGGACATTGGCGCAAACTCCGGAGTGGGCTGTGGCTCTGCTGACGGGCTCGAACAGACGCCGAGGAGAGAGCTTCTTTCCGCAGCCGCGCACAGACCTTGTGGTTTGGCGCGCTTGTTCGTCGTGGAAGAGAAGGACGTGATCCGACGGTCTCATGTCATGGGAGCCGGCACCGGTTAGACTTCAACGCTTACGCAAAGCTTACGGAAACAGTCGATCGCGCCGGGTGCGTCCCGTGCCTCATCCGCTTCATGCGATATGCACGCCGCACTTCGCGATCAGGCGTGGAAAATTCATCGATTAAACATGTCGCCGTGGTCAATAGGGCACATACCTCCCATCGGCTCACCAACTACTGTATTCGCCATGTACCGCGCGGAGGATCAGCGGGGGCGACATGTCGCGGTACCTAACGAGGGCACGAACCATGTTGCGACTAGTCGAGCCTTCCAGGGATCACACCCCCGGTACAACCGCATCCGCAATCGCCAGGCGTATGAAGGATGACGATGCCCGTCGCCTTGCGATATTGCGACGTTACGAAATTCTCGATACCCCGCCGGAGGCTGCGTTCGACCGCATCACGGCGCTGGCTGCGAGCCTTTTTTCGGCTCCCATGTCGATCATCAGCTTCCTCGACGGCGACCGCCTCTGGTTCAAATCGCACCACGGTCTTGACGCGCCAGAAGTCAGTTGGTCTCCCCAAGACGCCGTCGAGCCTCGAATTCGCCGCGCCTTCGATCTCGGCTTCTTTGTCGGTGTGCCGCTGACCACCCACGATGGATGGAATCTCGGCACGCTCTGCGTGATCGACCGCCAGCGCCGCCGGGTCGACGAGGACCACATCCACCATCTCATGCTGCTGGCGAACATCGCAATGGATCTGCTGGAACTGCGCTTGTCGCGACGTCGTGCCGACGCCCGAGTGGAGGTGATGGCCGGCGTCGCCGATCATCGGGCCGTGAACAGTCCGCAATTGATCCGAGCCGTCACCTTGGGGGCGCAAACCCGGTTCGCCAATCTGACGCCGCGACAGCGCGAGATCATGGAGCTGGTTGTCGCCGGTTACCCAAGCAAAATCATCGCTGCGAAGCTCCGCATAAGCCGGCGAACCGTCGAAAGCCACCGAGCCGCAATCATGAAGAAAACCGGAGCAAAGTCTCTTCCGGCGTTGGCCCGGTTGGCCCTTTGCGTCGCGGGAATAGGCGCCCGTGAGTTGCTCGATCTAACGCCATCCGCGGCCACGGCCGCGTCAAATATCGCGGGCTAGCAGCTTCCGCGCCTTGTCACGCGGTCGCCTCGTGATCATCGATCGGCAGGGACCGATCGCTTCCCAGTCCTACGCGGTTCTTAACGCACACACTCGACGGGGCCTCGCTCACAAGTGGGACACGCCCGGCCCCGTTTGCAGCGACCGCCTTGCCAGGCTTTTCCAGAAGCTCGAGGAACGGCTTGATGATGTCGATCGGCATCGGAAAGACGACGGTGGAATTCTGCTCGGCACCGATCTCCGTCAAGGTTTGCAGGTAGCGCAGCTGCATGGCAGCCGGGATGCTCGAGAGGATCTTGGCGGCGTTGACGAGGGTTTGCGACGCCTGGAACTCGGCTTCCGCGTGAATGACCTTGGCGCGCCGGTCGCGTTCGGCTTCCGCCTGCTTGGCGATGGCGCGCACCATGTTTTCCGTGAGCTCGACAGTCCTGATCTCGACGTTGCTCACCTTGATGCCCCACAGTTCGGTCTGGGTGTCCAGGATGCTCTGGACGTCGGCGCTGAGCTTCTTGCGTTCGGACAGCATTTCGTCGAGATCGTGCTGGCCGAGTACCGCACGCAGCGTCGTCTGGGCAAGCATGCTGGTGGCGGGAAGGTAGGACTGAACCTGGATGATTGCCCGCTCCGGATCGACGACGTTGAAATAGAGCACGGCGTCGACCTTCATGGAGACGTTGTCGCGCGAGATCACGTCCTGGCTCGGGATCTCGATCACCTGGATCCGCAGATCCACCCGCACCATTTCCTGGATGAAGGGAATCAACAACACCAGGCCCGGTCCCTTGACGCCCTGGAAGCGGCCCAAGGTGAAGACCACGGCGCGCTCGTACTGGCGCAAGATCTTCACGCTCGCGATGATCAGAACGAAGGCCAGGAGCACGACTATCGGAAGGACGACCAGGCTTGGAAAGGACATGGCGTTTCTCCATTCGGACCGAGCGAAGCAGCTCGCGTCCCGGTGCGCCGGCGAAGCTGCGGCGCCGCCGCTGCGAGACGATTCGCCCCGAAGCTGCGGCGCAGAATAGCCAGAGGAGATGCCGCGACGTCAGGCTCGGAAATTACCTAGATCATTCGCTCCGCCCGGCCTCTCCGTCTCGATACCAGCACACCGCTCCGTCGCGGCGGGTTGGCGACCTAGGTAGTTTCCGAGCCTAGCGGGACGAGCCGCGGCACTTATGTTCTGAAATCGGCCAATACGGCAGCAATGCCGGTACCTCCGTTGAGTTCCATCCCTTCACCGGAGGGAGACGCCGGGATTCGGTGCGTGAAATGACACAATCTGCCTCGATTTATCGGCTCGGAACCGAGTTCGACGATTTCCTGTTTGCACCGGTCGGCGACGAAGAAAGCGGAATGTCGGTCAGCGTCCTATCGGCGTTGGCGCGACTGGATGTCGACCCGCGGAGGAAGCCGCCAACCTGGCTCAATTGCCGGCGGAAGCTGCGATCAAGAGATTGACCTCATTGATCGCCGCACTTCCCGGCAGTTCGTCGGCACACGCCGATCCCGCTCGCCTGATCACCCTTCTGCCGCACCGGACCGGTCTCGATGTCGCGTCGCACGGATCGTCGGCCGGCGCCGGTACAGCGGTCAATTTCCGGGCCGTCATACGCGTGGTCGTCATCAACGCACTCTTCGTGGGCTTCATGCTGGCCACCCAATGGATGGCAATAAACCATCATCAGGCCGCCCAGACGGAAACCGCACATGCAGCGTCGCCCACAGCGTCTGCAGAGATGCCGCCACCAAGCTCTCGCCAGTGACGATCAGGCAGGGCGAGCCACACCATGACGGCAGACAAGATGAAGGCGAATGCGAAAGCCGGACCCGAGCCTGCGCAACCAGCGCCGGTCGGCCAGCAAGCTCAGCGAACGGCGCCAGCGCGAAGGCCAGTCCTGCACCTCAAGAATCCACCACCAAAACTGAAACTGAACGTCGATCAAACCCCGATCAAGCACGCAGCCCATCTTTCCGACGAAGACAGCAACTGACTCGCGTGGCGTGATTTGCCGGAACGATAACCGCAGGAGGACCGAGTTATGTTGTGGCATGCCTCAAAAATCAATGGCTACGCCATTGACGCAAGTGACGGCCGGCTTGGCACCGTCAGCGACTTTCTGTTCGACGACGCCAGTTGGCTGGTCCGTTGGCTGGTCGTCGACACCGGCAAGTGGCTCTCCGGTCGCAAGGTCCTGCTGCCGCCATCTGTCTTGGGCCACCTCGATCGAGAGCGAGGGGCGTTCTCGGTCAGACTGACCATGCAGGAGATCAAGGACAGCCCGGACATCGACACCGATCGGCCGGTATCGCGGCAGATGGAAAGCCACCTTTACGACTATTACGGCTGGAATCCCTATTGGAGCACCGGCCTGTACATGGGCGGCTACGCCTATATGGGTGGCATGGGCGGCATAGGCGGCGCGACGGCGGCATCCCCTTCCCCGGAATCGCAGGCAGCGCCAGGAGCGCATTGCCAATACCCAGAGAGATGACGACGACCCGCATCTCCGCAGTATCGCAGTGGTGACCGGATATCATATCCATGCGCTCGACGGCGAGATCGGTCACGTCGAGGACTTCTACGTGGAAGACGCCGACTGGAGCATTCATTACCTCGTCGTCGATACGAAAAACTGGTGGCCCGGGCAGAAAGTGCTGATCTCGCCGAAGTCGGCCAAGACGATCGACTGGACGCGCAAACTGGTGAACCTCGATGTCGATCGCCAGAAGGTCAAAGAAAGCCCGCCATACGATGCGTCGACAAAGGTCGATCGCCCCTACGAGAAGCACTACCACAGTTACTATGGCAGCTTCGGCCACCCGTCCTGAGGCATCCGAGGCGACTGCAGGATCAAGGGACGATGGCGGCCTCGCCGCCCGCTTGCGATAGCTTAGCCGCTTGGCTCACGGCGCCTGTTTGCCAGCGATCCTGAGCCGCCGAACGTTGGAAAGAGATGAGGACGGGTGAACAAAAAGAACCATCATGGGGTTACGCCAAAGCCAGTCGTCCGGCGCGGCAGCTGGAAGCACGTTCACCATTCGCCGATGTTCTGGATCGCCGTCGTCCTGTTTTTGGCAGCGATCACGATCTATGTGATGTCCGACGACCTGTCGTTGCGGCCACGGCTCCATTGATCGGCGGCTGGCTGTGTAGCCACACATTCCGGTAAGATCGCTGTCCGCTAAGCGCCGCAGGTGTCCTGGTTCCGGTCATGGCGCCGCGGACTTCAGCAGGTCATGTCGTATCGGTGTCGGATGGGCGTATAGTCTCTCGGCCCAAATCAAAATCACGGCTGTCCAAAAAGGAACAGATCTGACCGGCCGGGCGGAGGACGCGCAAGCCTGACAAGACCGATGTCGAAGCGACGAGAGCAACCATGGAAGACAAGCCCACTTCATCGAATCTCGGCGTGATCGTCTCCATACGCGGCAGCGTCGTGGATATGCGTTTCGACGGGCATTTGCCGCCGATCTATTCGCTGCTCCGGACGGGGGCAAAAAAGCAGATCGTCATCGAAGTCCTGGCACAGCGTGACGCGCGCCATGTGCGCGGCATCGCACTGACGCCGACTTAAGGCCTCGCCCGTGGCATGGCGGTCGAGGACAGCGGCGGCCCGCTCAAGGCGCCGGTCGGCAAAGCCATCCTGTCGCGCATGTTCGACGTTTTCGGCAACACCATAGACCGCGAAGCGGCGCTGGCCGATGTCCAGTGGCGCTCGGTGCATCGCGCGCCGCCGCCCCTGGCGCGACGCTCGACGAAGTCGGAAGTCTTCGAGACCGGGATCAAGGTCATCGATGTCCTCGTGCCGCTGGAGCGTGGCGGCAAGGCCGGGCTGTTCGGCGGCGCGGGCGTCGGCAAGACGGTGCTGCTCACCGAAATGATCCACAACATGATCGGGCATCACGACGGCGTCAGCATCTTTTGCGGCATCGGCGAACGCAGCCGCGAAGGCCAGGAGCTTTACGACGAGATGAAGAAGGCGGGGGTGCTGCCGGACATGGTGATGGTGTTCGGCCAGATGAACGAGCCGCCGGGCGCCCGTTTCCGCGTCGGCCATGCGGCGCTGACGATGGCCGAGTATTTCCGCGACGACGAGCACAAGGACGTGCTGCTGCTGATCGACAATATCTTCCGCTTCATCCAGGCCGGCATGGAGGTCTCCGGCCTGATGGGCCAGATGCCGTCGCGGCTGGGCTACCAGCCGACGATGGGCACCGAGCTGTCGCGTCTGGAGGAGCGCATCGCCAACACCGATACCGGCGCCATCACCTCGATCCAGGCGGTGTACGTGCCGGCCGACGATTTCACCGATCCGGCGGCGGTCCATACCTTCTCGCATCTCTCCGCCTCGATCGTGCTGTCGCGCAAGCGGGCAAGCGAAGGGTTGTTTCCGGCGATCGATCCGCTGCAATCCAGTTCCAAGATGGCGACACCCGGCATCGTCGGCGAACGCCATTACGGCCTTGCCCAGGAGATCCGCCGGACGCTCGCGCAGTACGCGGATCTCAAGGACATCATCGCCATGCTCGGCCTCGAGCAGCTTTCGCCGGACGACCGCAACGTAGTCGTCCGCGCCCGCCGCCTGGAGCGATTCCTCACCCAGCCGTTTTTCACCACCGAGCAGTTCACCGGCCTCACCGGCAAGCTCGTCAGCCTGAAGGACGCCCTGGACGGTTGCGAGCGCATCCTGCGCGACGAATTCAAGGACTATCCGGAGCGCGCGCTCTACATGATCGGGGCGATCGCCGAAGCCAAGCGGCCCGCCAAGGACGGCGCCCCCGCCTCGCCGGCCAAGCCGGCCAAGCCGGCCAAGCCGAAGGCAGAGCCCGCCGCCGGGTCCGATCCGCAGCCGAAAGCCGCGACAAAAAGCCAACCGGAGGGTGAACATGCCGTCGCCACTCATGACCCTTAGGGTTCTGCTGCCCTTCCAGGTCTTCACGGAGAAAACCGGCGTGGCGCGTGTCGTCGCCGAGACCCGCGAGGGTTCGTTCGGCCTCCTGCCCCACCGGCTGGATTGCGTCGCCGCACTGGCGCCCGGCATTCTCACCTACGAGACCGAGGCCGACGGCGAGGTCTTCGTGGCCGTCGATGAAGGCGTGCTCATCAAGACCGGAACGGACGTGCTCGTGTCGGTGCGCCGGGCGCTGGGCGGAAGCGACCTTGCCAAGTTGCGCGCCGGAGTTGAGCGCGAGTTCCTCGCCGTGGACGAGCAGGAACGAAGCGTCCGCTCGGTCGTGGCGAAGCTGGAAGCGGGATTCCTGCGCCGTTTCGTAAGCCTTCAACATGAGTGACGCGCCGAAGGAAACCCCGGCGACCGAGCCGACCTTGGCCGAACAGGTCGGTTCGAAGGCGGCGCGCAAGCTCAAGGCGCGCAGGAGCAAGCCCGGCGTGTGGTTCGGCCTCGGCATGATGGGACTGATCGGCTGGTCGGTCGTCGTTCCGACGCTGCTTGGCGCGGCGCTCGGCGTCTGGCTGGACGAGCATCATCCGGGCAAGCATGCCTGGACGCTGGCGCTGCTGATGGCCGGACTCGCGATCGGCTGCCTGAACGCCTGGCACTGGGTGGCCAAGGAAGAGAAGGCGATGCGGAAGGAACAGGAAGATGACGGTGAATGAAGCCGCGGCCCTGCTGCTGGCCGCGGCGGCCGGGCTCCTGCTCGGTGCCTTCTTCTTCGGCGGCCTGCTGTGGACGGTGCGCGTCGCCGTTTCCTCCCAGCGGCCTGCCCTCTGGTTCTTCGCCAGCCTGCTTCTGCGCATGAGCATCGCCCTGGCGGGCTTTTACCTGGTCTCCGGCGGCGATTGGCAACGGCTGCTTCTGTGTCTCCTGGGCTTTGCCGCATCACGCCTCGTCGTGACGCGTCTCAGCCGGCCGGCGGCCAGCCCCGGCGCCTCCCGCGCAGCGGAGGGCAACCATGCGCCTTAGCCCCGACGACATGATCTTCTGGCAACACGGGTTCGTGAAGCTCAACGGCACCATCGTGTTCACCTGGGCCCTGATGCTGGTCATGGTCGTCGGCTCGAAACTCATCACGCGCCGACTTTCCACGGACCTCGAACGTGCGCCCTGGCAAAACCTGCTGGAAATCATCGTCAGCGGCATCGTGAGCCAGATCAAGGATGTCGGCCTCGACCGTCCCGAGAAATACATCGGCTTTCTCGGCACGCTTTTCCTGTTCGTCGCCCTGGCCAGCCTGTGCACGGTCATTCCCGGCTACGAGCCGCCGACAGGGTCGCTCTCGACCACGGCGGCGTTGGCGCTCAGCGTGCTGGTGGCCGTGCCGCTGTTCGGCATCGAGGAGCAGGGAATCGGCGGCTACCTCAAGTCGTACGCCGAGCCCACGCTCCTGATGCTGCCGTTCAACATCATCAGCGAGCTTTCACGCACGCTTGCCCTCGCGGTCCGCCTGTTCGGCAACATGATGAGCGGCACGATGATCCTCGCCATCCTGCTCACGGTGACGCCGTTCGTCTTCCCGATCGTCATGAGCGCGCTCGGCCTGCTCACCGGGATGGTGCAGGCCTACATCTTCAGCATCCTGGCCGCGGTCTACATCGCCGCCGCCACGCGCGTGCGCCAGCCCGCGCCCCAGCCCGACGCGAAACATTGAGAAAGCGAAACGGACACACCATGGACAACATGACGCTCATCGCGATTGCTTCAATCGTCACCGCCGGCCTTACGATCGCCCTGGGCAGCATCGGACCGGCGCTCGGCGAAGGGCGCGCGGTCGCCACGGCCTTGAGTTCCCTGGCGCAGCAGCCCGACGCGGCAACGACGATCACGCGCACGTTGTTCGTCGGCCTGGCGATGATCGAGTTGATTGCGATCTACTGCTTCGTGGTTTCCATGATCCTCATATTCGCCAACCCGTTCTGGAACCACGTCATCGCCCAAACCGCCGGAAAATGAGCCATGCTCATCGATTGGTTCACCGTCGGTGCGCAGGCGCTCAACTTCCTCATCCTGGTGTGGTTGATGAAGCGCTTTCTCTACAAGCCCATCCTCCACGCCCTCCACGCGCGCGAGAAGCTCATTGCCACCGAACTTGCCGACGCCGCCGCCAAGATGGCCGAAGCGCAGAAGCAGCACGACGCGTTCGAGCACAAGAACGAGGATTTCGATCGCCAGCGCGCCGCGCTCCTCGGCAAGGCGACCGAAGAGGCGAAAGCCGAGCGACTGCGCCTTCTCGACGAAGCGCGCAAGACCGCTGACGCCCTGAGCGCCCAGCGCGCCGAGACGCTGCGGAACGACGCCCACAACCTCAGCCAGGAGATCCGCCGCCGCACCCAGAAGGAAGTGTTTGCCATTGCGCGAAAGACGCTCGCCGATCTCGCCACGGCAAGCCTGGAGGACCGCATGAGCGAGACCTTCGTTCGCCGCCTGCGGGCGATGGATGACAAGGCGAAAGCGCCCCTCGCCGAAGCGCTCAAGAAGTCGACGGATCCGGCGCTTGTGCGCAGCGCGTTCGATCTGCCCGCCGAGCAACGCACGGCGATCGAAAAGGCGCTCAAGGAGACGTTCTCCACGGAAATCCACGTCCGGTTCGAGACCGCCCCGGACCTGGTTGGAGGGATCGAACTCCTCTCCAATGGACAAAAAGTGGCCTGGAGCATCTCCGGATATCTCACGTCCCTCGAACAGGGCGTCGGCGAACTCTTGAAGGAGAAGGCCGAACCCGACGCCAAAGCCGCGCCCCAACCCCAGGCGCCCAAGGCCGGAACGCCCGCACCATGAATCCCGCGCCGGAAAGCCTGCAAAGCCTGTTCGACCGGACGTTCACCGGGATCAGCGGCGCACGGGAAGCCTTCAAGCCGCAATTGACGTCGCTCGAGATCGGCACGATCACCAACGTGTCGACCGGCATCGCCCGGGTCTCCGGCCTTCCCCACGTCGGCTTCGAGGAGCTGCTCGAGTTTCCCGGCGGCGTGTACGGCATCGCCTTCAATGTCGACGAGGAAGAAATCGGTGTCGTGCTGCTCGGCAACTACTGGCATCTGCACGCGGGCGACGAAGTCAGACGCACCGGGCGGGTCATGGACGTGGCCGTGGGCGAGCGATTGCTGGGACGCGTCATCGACCCGCTCGGCCGGCCGCTCGACGACAAGGGACCGCTGGTTGCCGGCGAGCGCCTGGCCATCGAGCGCCCGGCGGCGCCCATCATGGACCGTGCGCCCGTCACCGTGCCGCTGCAGACCGGCCTGATGGTCGTCGATGCGCTCGTCCCCATCGGGCGCGGCCAGCGCGAGTTGATCCTGGGCGACCGGCAGACCGGCAAGACCGCCATCGCGATCGACACCATCCTCAACCAGCGCGGCCAGAATGTCATATGCGTCTATTGCGCCATCGGCCAGCGCGCCTCCGCCGTGGCGAAGGCCATCGCCCATCTCCGCGACAAGGGCGCGATGGACTATACCGTCGTGGTCGTGACCGAGGGCAACGACCCGCCCGGCCTGGCCTATATCGCACCCTATGCCGCGACCAGCATCGCCGAGCATTTCATGGCGGCGGGCCGCGACGTGCTGATCGTCTACGACGATCTCACCCACCACGCCCGCGCCTATCGCGAACTTTCGCTCCTGCTCCGCCGTCCGCCCGGGCGGGAAGCCTTTCCCGGTGACATTTTCTACATCCATTCGCGAATGCTCGAACGCGCCACCCACCTGCGCAAGGAGCTCGGCGGCGGCTCGCTCACCGCGCTCCCCATCATCGAGACCGAAGCGCAGGACATCTCGGCCTATATCCCGACCAACCTGATTTCGATCACCGACGGCCAGATCTATCTCTCGCCGTCGTTGTTCGAACTGGGCGTGCTGCCCGCGGTCGACGTCGGCAAGTCGGTCTCGCGGGTCGGCGGCAAGGCACAATGGGCGGCCTACCGCGCGGTGGCCGGCGATCTCAAGCTGGCCTACGCGCAGTTCGAGGAACTCGAGACATTTGCCCGGTTCGGCGCCCATCTGGACGACGATACGCGGGCGATCATCGAGCATGGGCGGCGGATACGCGCCTGCCTGAAGCAGCCGGAACTCTCGCCGCTGTCGGTGCCGGCACAAATCGCCGTCCTGCTGGCCTTGACGGCGAAACTCTTCGACCCTGTGGCGCTGGAGCGGATGGCGGACGCCGAGCATGCCGTGCAGAAAGCGGCGGCGAACATCCCTGCCGAGGTGAGCGCGCGCTTCGAAACCGCCGACAAGTTGAGCGACGCCGATCGCAAGACGATCACCGACCTTGCCCGCCAAGCGCTCGCCGGCTTTCAGGCCAAGCCCGATCCGAAGGTCGACGCCAAACCCACGCCCGTGCCCCACGCCAAGCCCGAACCGAAGGCCGAAGCCAAGCCCGAACCGAAGACCGACGCCAAGCCTGAACCAAAGGCCGAAGCCAAGCCGGCGCCCGAGGCCAAGCCATGAGCGACTCCACGGCGAGCCTGCGTCGCAAGATCGGCAGCGCCGGCGACCTCCAGTCGGTCGTGCGCACGATGAAAGCCCTGGCCGCCGCGAGCGTCGGACAATACGAGAGGTCGGTCGTTGCCCTGGCCGACTACTACCGGACCGTCGAATTGGGGCTGGGTGCGTGCTTTCGCGAGGGCGGGCCGGTGGCGGCGGCGGCACAGCGGAATGCGCCGGCCGACACGGCGGCGATCGGCGCGGTCGTTTTCGGGTCCGACCAGGGACTGGTCGGCCAATTCAACGACGTGGTGGCCGATTATGCCGTCAAGACCCTTGCTGCCCTCCCCGGCAAGCCCCAGGTCTGGGCCGTCGGCGAGCGCGTGCATGCCCGATTGGCCGACGCCGGCCTGCCGCCGATCGGCCTCCTCGCCGTGCCGAGTTCCGTCCAGGCGATCACGCCGCTGGTCGGGCAAATCGAAATCGAATGCGAGGCGCACCGCGCCAAGGCCGGATACACGCGCCTCTACGTCTTCCATAACCGCAAGCAATCGGGGGCGTCCTACCAGCCGGTCGGCCAGCGGTTGCTGCCGCTCGATGCGCAATGGCGGCAGAGCCTTGCCGACGTGCGCTGGCCGACCGGCAACCTGCCAGAAATCATGGGCGGCCACATTGCGACCCTGCGCGGGCTGATCCGCGAATATCTCTTCATTTCGCTGTTCCGGGCCTGCGCCGAGTCGCTGGCGAGCGAGAATGCAAGCCGCCTGGCGGCGATGGAGCGGGCCGACAAGAACATCACCGACTTGCTGGAAGACCTGCACGGCGCCTTCCACCGGCTGCGCCAGAGCGGCATCGACGAGGAACTCTTCGACGTGATCTCCGGTTTCGAGGCGCTGGTCGAGTCGCGGTAACAGCACCACCGAAAGGACAGCGATGAAGATCGAATTCGAAAGACTTCCGGGTACGGGAGAAGGACGAGGTCAGTCTCCGGAAATGGCCGACGAAGGTCGACCCTGTCTACAAGTCGAAGAAACAATACCGGAAGCTGCTCGAAGACCATGTGGCGCGGCTGAGCGCCCTGCAGCAGCTCCTCTACGCCTCCAACCGCCATGCCGTTCTGCTGATCTTCCAGGCGATGGATGCGGCCGGCAAGGACGGCGCCATCAAGCACGTGATGTCCGGGGTCAACCCGCAAGGCTGCCAGGTATTCAGTTTCAAGCATCCCAGTCCGACCGAACTGCAGCATGATTTTCTGTGGCGCACGACCCGCGACCTGCCGGAGCGCGGCAGGATCGGCATCTTCAACAGATCGTACTACGAGGAGGTACTGGTCGTCCGCGTGCATCCCGAGATTCTCCGCGGCGAAGGGCTGCCCGATCCGCACCCCCACGAGAACACCGTCTGGCACGATCGTTATCGCTCCATTCGCGACCTGGAGAGGCATCTCGGCGCCAACGGGACCCGCATCATCAAGTTCTATCTCCATCTCTCGAAGAAAGAGCAGCGCAAGCGCTTTCTCGAACGTATCGACGAGCCGGAAAAGAACTGGAAATTCAGCACCGCGGACATCGAGGAGCGGAAATTCTGGAAGGACTACATGAAGGCGTACGAGGAATGCATCGGCGCGACGAGCACCCGCGATGCACCCTGGTATGTCGTTCCCGCCGACGACAAGGAGAACGCCCGGCTGATCGTATCGCAAATCATCGTCGACGCGCTCGAAGAGCTCAAAATGACCTTTCCAAAGGCAAGCGAGGAGCGCGTGCGGGAATTGCAGTCGATCCGCAAGCGGCTCGAGAAATGAAAACGCTCGCGACGGGGCGGTGACGTCAGACCCGGCCCGGGGACAGCAATGTGCTCGTGTGACGGGCGATTTGCTCGTCTTCCCGGGAAACCAACACGCGCACCGCGCAGCGTGACGCGGCATCGCTGATGGGATCGTCGGCTGCCCGGTTTCGTGCGTCGTCGAGCCGGACGCCGATCCAGCCCAGGCCGTCGCAGATCGCCGCCCGCACCACCCCGTCGTTTTCCCCAATGCCGCCGGTGAAGACCAACAGGTCGACGCCGTCGAGCCCGGCGATCATCGCCGCCACCTGCTTCCTCACGGAGTAGCAGAACATCTGGATGGCCAGGCGCGCTTCGCCGTTCGACGGCGCGGCGTCGTGCAGACGCCGCATGTCGCTGCTGACGCCCGAGATCCCGAGCAGGCCCGAACGATGATCGACCAGCTCCTCGATCATGGCCGCGTCGAACTTCTTCTCGCGCATCAGGTAGGTAAGAATGCCCGGATCGAGATCGCCGCTGCGCGTGCCCATGATCACCCCGCCCGTGGGGGTCAATCCCATGCTGGTATCGACCGATCGACCGCCCCTGACGGCGGTGATGCTCGCGCCATTGCCGAGATGGGCAATGATCAGGCGCTGGGGGAGCGTGCCCGCGAGCTGATGCACGATCGATTCGCACGACAGGCCGTGAAAGCCGTAACGCTGGATACCCTTCGATTTCAGCGCCCCGGCGATCGGCAGAATTCGTGCGACGTCGGGCAGGCCGGCGTGGAACGCGGTGTCGAAGCATGCCGCCTGGGGCAGCCCGGGAAAGTGCTCCCGCGCGAAGCGGATCACCGACAAGGCCGGCGGGATGTGCAGCGGCGCGAAGGCCGTGGCTTCCTCGAGTTGCCGCAGCACGGCATCGTCGATCAGGCAATGGCGGCGGAGCAACGGCCCACCGTGCACGACCCGATGCCCGATCGCCTCGGGGGTCGCCATCCTGGCGTCGGACAGAAGCCTTCCGATGCGCGCGATTGCCTCGCGCTGGTCGGCAAGAGACGCCGTTTCGTCGGCCAACTCGGCTCCGCGGGGGTCTCGCGCCCGGAACCGGCCTCCGCCGCTGCCGATCGAATCGGCCTCGCCCGAAACCAGGGTTTCCAGACCCGAGGATCCTGCGCGATAGAGGCCGAACTTGAGCGAAGAAGATCCGCTGTTCAGCGCGAGCACAGTCCGGCGGGTATCTGGAACGGTCATCCGGTCCAGCGCCAGTCCTGGACCTCGGGCATGTCCTGGCCGTGCTCGCTGATATAGAGCTTATGGCGTTCCATGGTCGTCCAGTAGCGCGCGGTTGCGATCGCCACCTGGTCGGCGAAGCGCGGAATGCGTCTTATGGCGTCGAGGGCGAGCTGGTAGCGATCGAGGTTGTTCAGAACGACCATGTCGAAGGGGGTCGTGGTGGTGCCTTCCTCCTTGTAGCCGCGGACGTGGATATTGTCATGGTTGTGCCGCCGGTAGGTCAGCTTGTGAATCATCGCGGGATAACCATGGAAGGCGAAGATCACCGGCTTGTCGATCGTGAACAGGTCGTCGAAATCCTGCTCCTCCAGGCCGTGCGGGTGTTCGGTCTGAGGCTGCAGCGCCAAAAGATCGACGACGTTGACGACCCGGATCCGGATGCCGGGAACGTACTCACGCAGCAACGACACCGCAGCGAGCGTCTCGAGCGTCGGCACATCGCCGGCGCAGGCCATGACGACGTCGGGGTCGCCGCCATCGTTGCTTGCCCATTGCCAGATTCCGGCGCCGGCGGTGCAGTGACGAACGGCGGCTTCGATGTCGAGCCACTGCCATTCGGGCTGTTTGCCGGCGACGATCAGATTGATGTAGTTGCGGCTGCGCAAGCAGTGACTCGCCACGGACAGGAGGCAGTTGGCGTCGGGCGGGAGATAGACGCGGACGACGTCGGCCTTCTTGTTCGCGACATGATCGATGAAGCCGGGATCCTGGTGGGAAAAACCATTGTGATCCTGGCGCCAGACATGCGACGTCAGCAGGTAGTTCAGCGACGCGATCGGCTTGCGCCACGGGATCTTGCAGCTCACCTTGAGCCACTTGGCGTGCTGATTGAACATCGAGTCGATGACGTGGATGAAGGCCTCGTAGCAGGAAAACAGGCCATGCCGTCCGGTCAGCAGGTAGCCTTCGAGCCAGCCCTGGCAAAGATGCTCGCTCAGCACCTCCATGACCCGGCCATCGGCGCTTAAATTCATGTCGACGTCTTCGAGCGCGGCCATCCACTCCTTGCCGGAGACTTCGTAGACCGCATCCAGCCGATTGGACGCGGTCTCGTCCGGACCGAAGAGTCGGAAGTTCTGACTGCCGAGATTGAGCTTCATGACGTCGCGCAGGAATTTCCCGAGCACGCGCGTGGCTTCCGCCTTGACGCCGCCCGGCCTCGGCACGGCCACGCCATAGTCCTGGAAATGAGGCATCGACAGGGGCTTCAGCAGTTCGCCGCCGTTGGCGTGCGGATTGGAGCCCATGCGGCGATGGCCGGTCGGCGCGAGGGCGGCGAACTCCTCGCGGAACTTGCCCTGTGCGTCGAACAGTTCGTCCGGCCGGTAGCTCTTCATCCACTCCTCGAGCTGCTTCAGGTGCTCGGGGTTCTTGAGGTCCGCGATGGGGACCTGGTGGGCGCGCCAGGTCCCTTCGACCGGCTTGCCGTCGACGAATTTCGGCCCGGTCCAGCCCTTGGGCGTGCGAAACACGATCATCGGCCAGCGCGGACGCTGCGGACCTTGCGTCTCGCCGCTCGATCGTGCGGCGGCCTGGATCCGGTGAATCTCGGCCATGATCACGTCGAGCGTGCCGGCAAGAGATTGATGGACGAGCGCCGGATCGTCGCCTTCGACGAAATGCGGATCGTAACCGTAGCCGCGCAAGAGCTCCGTCAGCTCCTCGCGGCTGATGCGGGCGAGCACCGTCGGATTGGCGATCTTGAAACCGTTGAGATGAAGGATCGGCAGAACCGCGCCGTCGCGTGCGGGATTGAGGAACTTGTTGGAGTGCCAGCTGGTGGCCAGCGCGCCGGTTTCCGCCTCGCCGTCGCCGATGACGCAGGCGACGATCAGGTCGGGATTGTCGTAGGCGGCGCCGTAGGCATGGACCAGCGAATAGCCCAACTCTCCGCCTTCATGGATCGACCCGGGCGTTTCCGGCGACACATGACTGGGAATTCCATAGGGCCAGGAAAATTGACGAAAGAAGCGATGCAGTCCGATCCGGCTGCGTTCGATCGCCGGATAGCGTTCCGTGTACGACCCTTCCAGATATGTCTGCGCCACCAGGCCCGGGCCGCCATGGCCGGGGCCGATGACGTAGATCATGTTCAGATCGTTTTCCTTGATCAGGCGATTGAGGTGGACGTAGAGAAAATTCAGTCCGGGCGTCGTGCCCCAGTGCCCGAGCAAGCGTGGCTTGATGTGCTCGAGCGTGAGTGGGGCTTCGAGCAGGGGATTGCCCTGCAGGTAAATCTGGCCGACCGAGAGGTAATTCGCTGCGCGCCAATAGGCGTGCATCCTGTCGAGGAGATCGGCCGACAGGGGGCCGCGCGTCTGGGCTTTCATGATCGATTTCCTCTCGTCGGCCGGGGCGAGGCCACGAATCGCTAGGCCTCGATGATCACCTTGAGCGCCTGCGTGTCGGCCGCACGCGCGAAGGTGTCGTAGGCATCGAGGACCTGCTCGAACTTGAAGCGATGGGTGATCAGCTGCTTGGGGTCGATTTTGCCGGAGCGCAGAATGCTGAGCAACATTGGCGTGCTGACCGTGTCAACCAGTCGCGTGGTGATGGTCAGGTTACGATCCCACAGTCGCTCGAGATGGAGCGCTACCGGCGCGCCGTGCACCCCGATATTGGCAATGGTGCCACCCGGCGCGACGATTTTTTCGCACAGCTCGAAGGTCGCCGGTATGCCCACCGCCTCGATGGCGGTGCGATTGTCGTCGGGATCGACCACGATGATCTCGGCGGGCGAGTAGAATTGTGCGGTGAGGAGCGCCGCAAGCCCGATCGGGCCCGCGCCGACGATCGCCACGGTGTTGCCCGTCTGCACCTTGCCATTCAGCACGCCGCATTCGAAGCCGGTCGGCAGGATGTCGCTCAGCATCACCAGCGCCTCTTCGTCGGCGCCAGCGGGAATGTGATAGAGGCTGGTATCGGCATAGGGAATGCGGACGAACTCGGCCTGCGTGCCGTCGATCCTGTTGCCCAGGATCCAGCCGCCGGTGGTGCAGTGCGAATACATGAGCTTGCGGCAGTAGACGCATTTGCCGCAGGCGCTGATGCAGGAAATCAGGACCCGGTCACCCGCCTTGAACGCCGCAACGGCCGGCCCGACCTGGTCAATGACGCCGACGCCTTCGTGGCCCAGGATGCGGCCCGGCTGGCAGGTCGGCACGTCACCCTTCAGGATGTGCAGGTCGGTGCCGCAAATCGTCGTCCTGGAAATCTTGACGATGGCATCGGTGGGCGCGGTGATTTCCGGCTTCGGACGCTCTTCCAGGTTTTTCTTCGTCGGCCCCAGATAAACGAGAGCTTTCATGCCCGGACTGCCTGTTTTTTGATCTTGTGAATGGGCATGAGCGGCCAAGTCGGCGTCGTCCGCCGAGCCGCGGTCCAGCAGCCGTCTTGTCGGCGGATTGATCGTGCTGAGTTTCAACGCTCGGCCGGAGCCAAACGTTCCCTAGCGCCGCCACCCGTAACCCTTGAGCCGCGGCAGCGTCCCGCAGGCCGGATCGAAAGGCGGATTGCTGAGATAGTCGTTGTCGGCGCGCACGAAGGCGCGACCCGGCGTGCGGCTGACGACCGCGCTCATCGCCGGCAATGTCCAGTCCTGGGCGAAGAGCTTGTCCGGCCAGTCGAGCAGCGGCAGGCCGCCGGCGCGGACGATGCCCTCCCGGCTGTCGACCAGGGCGCGGATGCGGCCGAGATAGTCCGTCCATAGTCCGGTCAGCGCCACGTCGGGCACGGCGGCGGCGAGGACGAGCCCCGTCATGGCCGCGACCAGGCGACGCGAAACGGCCGGCAGGCGCAGGGTGGCGAGGACCGCCGGAGGCTGGCGCTGCCAGGCGACGTGAACCCACATGCAGCCAAGCAGCAACATCAGCAATACGCCCGCCGCCTGGCGCGCGAGATAGTGCGACGGCGGATAGAGGATCGCGTGATCATCGAGCAGGCGGTACCACGGCGACAGCACGAGAGCGGCGGCGACGACGGCCAGCACCGCGAGCGGGCCCCGTCCTTGCAGCCACGCCGGCCGGACCAGCCCGATCACCGCACAGACCGCGAGGCCGATCAGCGGGATGGCAAACTGCAGGTTCTGGAAGAAGTCGAAGCTCATTGACCGCACCTTCACGAAGTGCGGGTGCGTCCAGTACTCGGCGATGGTCGCCGCCGAGACAAAGGCGGCGGCGAGGAAGGCGAGGGCCGCGATGCCGCCCAACAGCAGGACGGGGAATGGGCCGGGCCGCAGACCGCCCTTGCACATCGACCAGACGATGGCGGCGGCGAGGAACGGCCCGAGATAGACCATCGCCTCGTAGGAGCGCACGCAGAACACGCCGAGCAGACACAGCAGGATGGCATCGCCGAGGCGCCTCTCGCTCGCCGTCAGGGTCACCGCCATGGCGGCAGCCGCAGCCGCGAACGTGGCGTTGTACTCGCCGACGATGAAGAAGCATGTCGGCAGATAGACCGCGGTGATCGCGGCAATGACGATGCCAAGCAGCACAGCATCGCCGCGCACCCTTGCCAGCGCCAGGTGATAGAGCGCCGTCGGCACGCCAAACAGGGTCGCGGTGTAGACCATCGCCAGCAGCCTGGTGTCGCGCACCCCGAGCTGGGAGAGCAGCAGCACCGGCGTTTCCGTCACCCAATCGACATGCGCGCGGGCGGCGTAGAAATCGTGGTACCAGCCGAGGTCGAGGATGTTCACCAGAAAGGACGAGCCGTCCCAGAACAGACCGCGGCAGGTGACCGTGTCGTAGGCCGCCAGGACCCACAGCAGCAGGGCGACACCTCGATAGGCAGCGACCCGGGGCATCGTGCGCGCCCTAATCGCGCCAGACGTACTTGCCGAGAGGGTACGGCTCCGCCGGCGGGAACGGTTGCCAGGCGTTGAAATCGCTGGGCGGCGCGATGATGCCGTCGCCGCGCCTGGCACGGAGCGCGAGGCTCTGGCTGGGCAGGATCCAGGCCTCGACCAGAAGATCGTACGGATGGCGGGCGAGCGGCGAGTCTTCGTAGGCGATAACGCCGTCGTGGCCGCGGACCGTCGCGCGCACGACGTCGAGATACGACATCCAGGTCGTCGTGAGGTAGACGTCGGAGGGTAGGATCGCCAGTGCCAGCACCAGCGCGAAGGCCAGGAAGCGTCCTGCCGCCTGGGGCTATGCGCAGAACGACGAACGCCGGCAGCTTGGTGTGCAGCCTGGATCCGTAGAGCCAGATGAAAACCACGATTGTGGCGATGATCATCCCGGCGCACGTCCGGGCCACGTACTGCGACTTGGCAAGCGGACGCACCAGTGTGTCGCTGAGCGCCAGCAGCGGCGACAGCGCGAGAATGGCAAGAAACACGCCGGCCCAGAGATAGGGCTTGCTCGAGAGCAGATCGCGCGGCCGTACCAGCGCCCACACCACGACCACCAAGGCCGCCGTCAGCGCCAGGTCGAACTGCAGGTTCTGCCAGAAGTTCGTGGCGGTCTCGATCGTCTCGGCGAGATGCTCCTCCGAGTAAGGCCGCGCGAGGGAGCCGATGGCCACGAACATGCCGCCGATGAAGCCGGCTATGGCAAGAAGATGGAGGGCGGTCGGCAGCCAGGGCCGCGCTGGCGCACGCCAGATCGCCCATAGCAGCATCAGCGAGAGCAGTGGGCCGAGGTAGATCATTGCCTCATAGGTCCGCACGGCCAGCAGGCCGATCACCGCCAGGAAGATGCCGTCGACCAGGGTGAGCCGTTCGGCCGTCACCAGCCGGACCGCCACCAGAATGGCGATGGCATAGGCGGTGTTGTATTCGCCGACGATGAAGAAAGACGTCGTCATGAACACCACCGCGATGGCTGCGATTACGGCGGCCAGCAGCACGGCATCGTCCTTCACGCGCACCAGCGCCAGGTGATAGAGCGCGGTCGGCAGGGCGAACAGGCCGAGTGACAGCAGGCGAGCCAGAAGATGCAGGTCGGTGACGCCCAGGAAGAGCGCGGTCATGATCGGGGCCTGGCCCAGGACCATGGCGTAAAGGCGTGGTGCGTAGAAGTCGAAGAACCACTCGCGTCGGGCGATCTGGACGAGGAACGCCGAGCCGTCGACAAAGAGCCCGCGGCACTCCCAGCTATGCCAGAGCGCCAGCCCCCAAATCAGGCCGATCGTCGTCCGGTATGCGATAGTCGTTGTTGGCATGCGCAGCGTGCGGGCTCTACCTGAGGGCCGCCTTGGGCGCAAGCGGTCCCGGCTTGCAGCGTCGATAGGGCGCTGTTAGCAAGGCCTCGCCACGCGAGGATCGACGATGCTGAGTTGGGAGAAAATCGACGCCATTCCGGGCTGGTTCATGTTCCAGTCCTACTGCGTCTGGCGCGCGCTGCTCGACGAGCAGGCCCGGGTGTCGGGCGACCTGTTCGAGATCGGCGTATGGCGCGGCCGCTCGGCGTCGGTGCTCGCCTCCTACCGCAAGGGCGACGAGAAACTCTATCTGTGCGATCTTCGGTTGGACGAGCCGGCGGTGCATCGCGCCATCCGGTCGGTGGGAGCTGAACCGGTGAACACCGTGCCGCTGTCGGGTCCCTCGGCCGACCTGCCGGCCAAGCTCGACCTCCGGGCGATGCACCAGACCGTGCGCTGGTTCCACATCGACGGCGAGCACACCGGCACTGCGGTCTACCGCGAGCTCGAATTCGCCAACCGCATCGTCAACACCGACGGCATCGTGGTGATCGACGACTTCTTCTCGCCGCGCTATCCGGCCAATACCACCGAGGCGATCCGCTACCTCGAGAAGAACCCGTTTCATTTCCGCCTCCTCGCCGTCGGCTTCAACAAGGGCTATCTCTGCCGCCCCGAGCGGCTGCCGCACTACATGGACTTCATGGCGTCCGGCATGTCGCGGGCGCTCTCCGGCTACGGCGCCAAGACCACGATCTTCAAGACCACCGGTCCATGGGACACCGACGCCGTCGGCATCACCGACTATGTCGAGGATGCCGGCCCGATCGCCGGGCCCGACAACGAACCGCAGCGCTGGCATATGATGCGGAGCCGCCATGTCTGGGGGCCGCTGCGTCATCTTCAGAATGGCTGGCGGATGTTGACGGGGCGGTAGACAGCGTCCAACGGGCGGTCCGACCCTACCGCGCGTCCGACCGGCAGCTCACGTTCTCGAAGACCGACCAGGGGCCGGCGGATTTCAACAGGACGGGCTCGCATCGGCCGGCGGGGAAGTACGCCGGCGGCAGCGGCGCCGTGTGGCGGACGAAGAAGTAGCGATAGATCCCGGCCTGATCCCGCGTCCAGTCGAAGTCCTTGGCGATCCGCCAGGCCTGGGCGGTATCCGTGGACACTGTCGGCGCGCGGTCGAGCCGGTAGCGCACGATCTGCGGCAGGAAGACGGCAAAATTGAAATCGACGAAACCTGCCTTTTCCGCCTGGTACCAAAGTGGAAAATGCGCGTAGACGGCGCGGCTGCCCGTCGCCGCGCTGCCCGGGTCGAGCACCAGGCCGAGCGCCCGATGCCCCGGCCGCGTCACCGCAAGCACCTCATCGAAGGCGGCACTTTCCGTCGCGAAAGCAAGCAGCCGTTCGGCATGCACGAGCAGGAAGGTCCAGCACAGCAGCGGCAGCCAGATCCGGCGCAAGGCGCCCTGCGCCGCCGGGTCGGGCGCGCGGAACATGAGGGCGTAAAACGGCAGGAGGAACAGGGCGAAGCGCTGGTAAAGAAACCACGTGCTCAAGGCCGCGGCCGGCACCAGCGCCCAGACCAGAAGCGTGACCATAAACGGGACATAGACCGTGGCGTCGCGCCGATGGAAGCGCGAGCCCAGCACCACGGGGGCGCCGAGCATGAGCAGCAGCAGCGCGGTGAAGGCGCCGTCGGCGTCGAACCCTCCCGTCGGCCAGCCCATGGAGAAGAACAGAAAATTCAGCCGCTTGGCATCCCAGCCCCAGGCGACGTCGAACAGTTCGCCGGACGGACCGGTCTCGAGGCGCAGGCGAACCAGCGCGTAGATCAGGCATAGCAGGCCGACCGCAAGGTAGGGCAACAGGGCGGGCAGCAGGCGTGCCAAGCGCCGACATTTGAGGAGGAGAAATGCCCCGCCGATGCAGTTGGCGAACAGGAACACCAGGCCGTGCGAAAAGAACAGCGCCAGGTCGGCCGCAACCAGGACGATGCCCAGGGCCGGCGCCGGCCGATCGGCGTAGCGATGCGCCAGCAGGACGAACAGCACACCGAGCGGGGCGGCGATCAGGAACGTATAGAAGCCCCAACTGTAGGCATAGCCAAAGAAGCCGGGAAGGAACAACCAGTCCAGTCTTCGGTCGCCGCCCAGGCGGGCGCGCAATGCGACGCAGGCGGCGACGAAGCCGTAGTAGGCGAGCGCGAGCATCAGATTGAGAGCCGCCGACACCGGCATGACGAAGGACAGCAGCAGGGCCGCGCTGTAGCCGACCAGGTAGGGCGTGAAGTAATTCACGTAGACCAGCGGCTGCCATGTCGACGTCCCGAGCAGCAGGTCATGCCACACGGCCACCTGCCCGGCATGCTGCGGCAGATCCGTCATCGGCAGGCGTGGTGCAAACCAGAAGGTCGCTCCAGCAAAGAGGACGGTCGCCACGAAGGCCAGCCGTCCGATCTCCACCTCTCTGAGCGAGCCGCGCAACCGATACGCCAGTGAAGAGAGAGGCATCGGAAAGGCGGCGCTAGGCAGCCTTGGCGATCTTCATCTGCTCATCGAGATCGTCGGCGATGAAGTTGCGCACGACCTCGTCGAGATCCCCGTCCATCTCGAAACCGAGGCTGCGGGCGCGTTTGGAATCGATGCCCTGGGGCCAGCCATCGCAGATCTTCTGGATCGCCGGATCGTGCTGCCAGATCACCTTGCCGACCTTGCGATTGCCGGCATGGCGGCCGACTGCCTGCTCGAGCTCCTTGGCGGTGACGTTGATGCCGTTCAGCAGGAGCGTGCGGCCGGGCCCGAAGGCGTCGGCCGGCAGGTCGTGCAGGCGCATGAAGGCATCGACCGTCTTGCGCGGGCTCAGCACCACCATGATCGTCTGCGGCGTCACCGGGCAGACGACATCGACGCCGGTCAGCGGCTCGCGCAGCACCGAACTGGCCCAGGTCGAGGCCGCCTTGTTGGGCAGCCCGGTACGCACGCAGATCGTCGGCAGTCGCACGGCGGTACCGCGCAAAAAGCCCTTGCGCGTGTAGTCGCGCACCAGGAATTCGCCGATCGACTTCTGCGCGCCGTAGGAGGTCTGCGGCGTGAGCGGCGTATCGTCCGTTACTGCCGGCGGCAGCTCGCCGCCGAACGCCGCCAGTGAGCTGGTGAAGACGACGCGCGGGTTGGTGCCCAGGGCGCGGCAGGCTTCGAGCACGTTGCGCGTGCCGTCGAGGTTGACCCGGTAGCCGAGATCGAAATCGGCCTCGGCGCCGGCACTGACCACGGCGGCGAAATGGAACACCGTGGCGGCGTTCTGCACGATCGACTGCACGGTGGCGAAATTGGCGATGTCGCCCGCCACCGTCCGGACCCGCGGATCGTCGAGGCCCGGCCCGCTCGCCTTGCCGACGTCGAACAGCAGGAGTTCGCCGACCCGCGCCGGCTTGCCGTCGGGTCCGCCGATCGATCCCTGCTGCAGGATGCGCCGCGCCAGCTTCTTGCCGAGAAAGCCCGCGCCGCCGGTGATCACCACCTTCATGTCGTCTCCATTCCCTTTGTCTCTGGGCCGATTTTGTCTCTGGGCCGAGTGTTCTTCGCTGCCGAGGAAAGTGTGCACAGATCGTCCTTCGCAGTCTATGTTTCGTCCAATGGCGGGAACGAGCGAAATCTTCGTCTTCAAGGACGCCCTGATCGTTCTGGGTACAGCAGCCGTCGTGGCGCCGGTGGTGCACCGCCTGAAGGTAAGTCCGATCCTGGGCTTCCTCGTCGTCGGCGCGGCGCTCGGCCCCCACGGCCTCGGCCGTCTCGCCGAATATTCGCGGGCCATCGACTGGCTCACCGTCACCGGAGAGAGGCAGATCGGCTTCATCGCCGATCTCGGCATCGTCTTCCTGCTGTTCTTCATCGGCCTGGAGCTGTCGATGCGCCGCCTGCTCACCATGCGCCGGCTGGTGTTCGGGCTGGGCGGCCTGCAGGTCTTTCTGACCGCCCTCCCGATCGGTCTGGGAGCGCTATGGCTGGGCCAGCCGCCCGCCGCCTCGCTGATCATCGGCATCTGCCTGGCGCTGTCCTCGACCGCCATCGTCATGGAGCTGCTGTCGGGCCAGCGCCGCATGATGTCGACGACCGGCCGCACCAGCTTCGCCGTCCTGCTCGCCCAGGATCTCGCCGTGGTGCCCCTCCTGCTCCTGATCAGCGCGTTGGGCGGACATGAACCGGGCGCGTCGGTGATCCGGGGTATCGTCGTGGCGCTGGTCGAAGCCGTGATCGCCATCGGCGTGATCGCCGTCGTCGGCCGGGTCGTGCTGAAGCCGCTGTTCCGGCTGGCCGCCAGCACCGACAATCCGGAATTCTTCATGGCCGCCACCCTGCTGATCTCGGTCGGCTCCGGCGTGATCGCCGCCTATGCCGGCCTGTCGATGGCGCTCGGCGCCTTCATCGCGGGCCTCCTGCTGGCCGAGACCGAGTATCGCCGCGCCATCGAGGCGATGATCGATCCCTTCCGCGGCCTGCTGCTGGGAGTCTTCTTCTTTTCGGTCGGCATGCATATCGATCTCGGCTTCATCTGGCGCGAGCCGCTCCTGGTGGCGGCCGCGTTCGTCGCCATGATCGTGGCCAAGACGGTGCTGCTGGCCCCGCTCTGCCGGCTGTTCGGCGTGCCGTGGGCCGCCAGCGTCGAGACCAGCCTGCTGCTGGCGGCGGGCGGCGAGTTCGCCTTCATCGGCATCGGCCTCTCCGTCCAGCTCGGCCTGGTCAAGGGCGACGCGGCGGCGGGCGTGCTGGCCGTGGTGTCGCTCACCATGGCAGGTCTGCCCTTCATCGCCCTCTTCGCCCGCCGCGCCGGACATCACTTCGAGAAGGCGGTGCCGTCCAGCCCGGTCTTCACCGTGCTGCCGCCCGACGACCACGCCAAGCGCGTCCTTGTCGTGGGTCACGGCCGGGTCGGCCAACTCGTCTGCGATCTCCTGGACAAGCACCAGATCGCCTATATCGCCGCCGACCGCGACCCCACCCAGGTCGAGCGCTGGCGCAACCTCGGCCGACCGGTCTATTACGGCGACGCCTCCAATCCCCTGTTCCTCAAGCGCTGCGGCATCGACGAGGCGCTGGGTGTGATCGTCACCATCGATACCGCCGCCGTCGACGACGTGGTGCGCGCCGTCCGTACCCGCCGGCCCGACGTCATGATCGTGGCGCGCGCGCACGACGCCCAGCATGCGCGCCACCTTTATACGCTGCAGGTCACCGACACGGTCCCCGAGACCATAGAGGCGAGCCTGCAGCTAGCCGAAATCGGCATTGGTCGGGCTCGGCGTGCCGATGGGCCTGGTGATCGCCTCGATCCACGAGCGACGCGAGATGGTCCGGCATGAGCTGCAACAGGCTGCCGGCAGCGCGTCGTCGCTCACCGAACAGATCAGGAAGGCGCGGCACGACCGGAAGCCCAAGACATGAGAGCGTAGCGTGAAGATCATCAGCTGGAACCTGCTGCGCCTCACCGGTGCGGCCGTCGAGGACGTGGCCGCCCTGGTCGGACGCGAGAAGCCGGACCTGATGCTGATGCAGGAGGCGACGCAGCACATCGAGGCGCTGCCATCGCTGGTCGGCGGCCATTTCCATCGCCTGTCCTGGCTCGGCCGCGTGCACGGCCTGGCCGTATGGAGCCTGCATCGCTTCGCCCGGCCGCGCGCGCTCTCGCTGCCGGCCTCGCGCCTGCCCGGCCGGCTGCCGCGGCGGCGGGCGCAGCTGGTGCAGGTGGGCGACATCACCTTCGCCAACGTCCATCTCTCGCACGGCCAGCTGCTGAACCGCCGCCAGCTTGCGCGGATCGCCGCGGCGCTGCGCGGCAAGCCCTCGGCGATCATCGGCGACTACAACATGGTGGGCCGCGTCCTGCTGCCCGGTTTTGCCGATGTCGGCCCGCGCGAGCCGACGCACTTCGCCAGCAACGTCATGCCGTTCCGGCTCGACCGCTGCCTGGTGCACGGGCTCGCCTGCCATACCGCGGACGCGCTGGCCTTCGGGCCGTCCGACCATCGGCCGATCCGGCTCGAGCTCGACATCGCGGAAGGCTTTGGACTGGAGACGGCCGGCAAACATCGCGCGCCGCGCAAGGATCGCCTGCATCGCCTGTACAGATAGGAAAGCCCAAGCGGGTTACGCGCCCGCTTCCTAGAGATACGGCTGCAACAGCCGCGCGGCGCTGTTGCGCAGCCGGACCGGCAGCGAATCGCCGTCGAGCTCGGCAAGCGTGAGGCGCCGCGTCGCGGGCACGATCGCGGCGGTCCTGGTCGCGAAGTCGGGATCGTGCAGCTCGACGTTCAGTTCGAAATTCAGCCGAAAGCTGCGCGTATCCCAGTTGGCGCTGCCGATCAGCGCCCAGGCGTCGTCGATGATCATCAGCTTCGAATGGTCGAACGGCGCCGGCATGAGCCAGACGCGGCAGCCGGCCTCGATCAGTGGCCGCAAAGGCACACGCCGCGCCCAGTCGAGCACGCGGTGGTTGGAATGCTCGGGCAGGACGATGTCGACCCGAACCCCGCGCAGCGCCGCGAGGCCGAGCGACATGGTCAACGGCTCGGGCGGCAGGAAGTACGGTGTGACAACGCGGACCGACTTGTGCGCGCAGGAGATCGCATGCAGCGCCACGAACTCGATCTGCTCCATGTCCTCGTCCGGCCCCGAGGTGACGACGCGCGCGTTCACGCCTCCCACCTTCTCGAGCGGCGGAAACCAGCTATCGGTAGGGAGCTTCTCGCCGGTGGTGAACAGCCAGTCGTCAGCGAAGGCGTCGGTGAGCTGCCCGACGATCGGCCCTTCGAGCTGGAAATGCGTGTCGAGCACGATGTGCGGCGGGTTGTCGGCGCGGATGTTCTCGGCGCCGATGTTGAGTCCGCCCGTGAAGGCGAGCCGGCCGTCGACGACCATCAGCTTGCGATGGTTGCGCAGGTTCACGAACGGCATGCGCCACGGAAAGTACGAATGCAGGAATCGCGCGACGGGAACACCGGCGCCGCGCAGGTGATTGTAGGTGCCCGACCAGAAGTAGCCGCCACCCACGCCGTCGATCAGCACCCGAACCTCGACGCCGCGACGCTGCGCCTGGATCAGCGCCTGGTGGAAGGCCTCGCCCGCCTTGTCGGCGCGAAAGATGTAGCTCATGAGCCCGACGCTCTTCTCGGCCGCCGCGATCGCCGCCAGCATGCGGGGATAGGCCTGATCGCCGCTACGCAGCATCTCGACCCGGTTGCCGGGTTCGCACGGCAGGCCGGTCAGCCGGCCGATCGCGAAGTCCAGCGGCATCAACGGGTTGCTGGGATTCGCCAAGGCCTCCTCTTCGGCGAGGGTGGGCGGCAGCAAACGGTGGCGACGCAGCCGCTGGGCACGCCGCTTGACGCGGTTGATGCCCATGGTCGCGTAAAGAAACGCGCCCAGGAACGGCGACAGCCAGGCGATGCCGATCCACGACACCGCGGCGCCGACATTGCGCTTGTAGAGAAGAACGTGGACGGTCACGGCGCTGGCGATGGCGACATGCATTATCGCCGCGGATTCGCCCAGCACCCATGCCAGTTCGGGGTTCAGGATCACCTGCCCAATGTGTCAGCGTCCGCTAGGCGACAGCCTTGATCGTCTTCGCCGTGATGTCGATGATCTCGTCGATCTGGGCCTTCTCGATCACCAGCGGCGGCGACATGGCGATGGCGTCGCCCGACTGGCGCACCATCAGGCCGAGCTCGAACGCCTTGGTGAAGGCTTCGAATCCGCGCGTGCCGACCGGCCCCTTCGGGGCGAGGTCGATGCCGGCCGCCAGGCCCAGGTTGCGGATGTCGGTGACGTTGGGCAGGCCCTTCAGCGAATGCACGCCGTCTTCCCAATAGACCGACAGCTCGGCCGAGCGCTCGAACAGGTTCTCGTCGCGATAGATGTCGAGCACGGCCGACGCCGCCGCGCAGGCCAGCGGATGGGCCGAGTAGGTGTAGCCGTGGAACAGGTCGATGGCGTTCTCCGGTCCGTTCATCAGCCCGTCGAACACGGGCTTGCGCACGAACACGCCGCCCATCGGCACCGTGGCGTTGCTGATGCCCTTGGCGACCGTCATCAGGTCGGGGATGACGCCGAACTTGTCGGCGGCGAAGGCCGTGCCGAGACGGCCGAAGCCGGTGATGACCTCGTCGAATATCAGCAGGATGCCGTGCTTGTCGCAGATCTGGCGCAGGCGCTGGAGGTAGCCCTTGGGCGGCGGCAGGTAGCCGGTCGAGCCCGCGCACGGCTCAACGATGACGGCGGCGATGTTGGAGGCATCGTGCAGGCCGACGATCCGCTCCAGCTCGTCGGCCAGTTCCACGCCATGCTCGGGCTGGCCCTTGGAGAAGGCATTCTGCGGCAGATGGGTGTGCGGCAGGTGGTCGACGCCCGGCAGCATGGCGCCGAACCATTTGCGGTTGTTGACCATGCCGCCGACGGAGATGCCGCCGAAGCCCACGCCATGATAGCCGCGCTCGCGGCCGACGAAGCGCGTGCGCGTGCCCTGGCCATTGGCACGGTGATAGGCCAGCGCGATCTTGAGTGCGCTGTCGACAGCCTCGGAGCCGGAATTGCAGTAGAAGGCATGGTTGAGGTCGCCCGGCAGCAGGGCGGCATGGCGCGCCGCCAGCTCGAACGCCTTGGGATGGCCCATCTGGAACGAGGGCGCATAGTCCATCTCGTCGAGCTGCCTGGCGATCGCCGCCTTGATCTCCTCGCGGCCGTGGCCGGCATTGACGCACCACAGGCCGGCCGTGCCGTCGATGATCTTGCGGCCCTCCGGCGTCCAGTAGTGCACGCCCTTGGCCTTGGCCAGCATTCGCGGATTCTTCTTGAACTGCCGGTTCGCCGTGAACGGCATGAAGAAGGCTTCGAGATTGTTGGCGGCGGGCGCGTTGGTGGGCGGCGTCATGGGCGATACCTTCGTTCAGACTTTGTGGGTATTCCCGGACCCTATCACTTGTTCACATCGACGACCACGCGGCCGCGTATATCTCCTTTGAGGATTTTTGGGGCCAGCGCCGTCAGCTCGGAAAGCCCCGCCTCGCTCACCGTGCTGTCGAGCTTGTCGAGCGGCAGGTCTGTGGCGAGGCGCCGCCACGCCTCCTCGCGCGGGCCTCGGGGCAGCATCACCGAGTCGATGCCGTAGACCGTGATGCCGCGCAGGATGAAGGGCAGGATCGAGCCCGGGAAACGCCGGCCCGGCCGCCAGTCCGCATACCGCCGCGGCACCACCGTATTTCACCTGCGCGAGGGCCTTGGCGAACATCACGCCCGAGACCGTGTCCACGATCCCCGCGAAGCGCTCCGACAGGAGCGGCCGGTCCGGCGCCTCGGTGAGTTCCCTGCGATCCATGATGGCGGCGGCGCCCAGCGACTTGAGGTAGGCACCCTCCTGCGGACGCCCCGTCGCGGCGACCACCGAGTAACCGAGCTTGCCCAGGATCGCCACGGCGACCGAGCCGACGCCGCCCGCCGCACCGGTCACCAGGATCTCGCCGGCGGCCGGCTTGAGGCCGTGCTTCTCCAGCGCCATCACGCAGAGCATGGCGGTGTAGCCTGCCGTGCCGATCGCCATTGCGCGCTTGGTGGAGATCGCAGCAGGCAACTTGACGAGCCAGTCACCTTTTACGCGCGCCTTGGTGGCGTAGCCGCCCCAGTGCAGCTCGCCGACGCGGTAGCCATTGAGGACGACCTTGTCGCCCGGCCTGAAGGCCGAAGTCTCGGATGTCTCGACAGTGCCGCTGAAATCAATGCCGCCGACATGCGGCCAAGTCTTCACCAGGCCACCGCCGGTCGTCAGCACCAGCCCGTCCTTGTAGTTGAGCGTCGAATAATCGACGGCGACGGTAACGTCGCCTGCCGGCAGCTTCTCTTCGGACAGGGTCTCGATGGCGCCGCTTACCTTGCGGTCGGACCCCTGGTTCAAGACAAGCGCGCGGAACGACATGAGAACTCCTGCAATGATTTCAGTCTGACTTCTAGCAAGGTCGTCGGGCCGCTGCGACCTGGGACGCGCCGCACAGCAAGACGCGGGCCAACACGACAGGGCTGACGACGGCTATCGCATGCAGGGTTGCATAGCAGCTTCCAATGCACTTTAGCGTACCCTGTGAGTTATCCCACAAAGAATATACGAATTGTGCCGTAATCGGTTCGTAGTCGTGGGGAGAGAAATACGGCCTCGAGCGTACTGAGTAAGATGCTTAAAGCGAACTACCTGCCGATCCTGTCGACAGTGCCCCGGTCCGGTACCTGGTTTTTGCGCTACGCCATTTCCTTCCTCTGTCATCTCGACGGAGGCGGCCGGATCAACGATCGGCTCACCGGACGGCGTGTCGGCAATCCGTCGGGACCTCCATTCGATTTTCAGCGCTTCAAGGGCGGCCCGCTCTTCAGGGTGCGGAGCACGATGCCGGTGAACCACTTGTTCGTCGGTCATACCGTATGCCCGGGCTTCGCCGATTTCAGCGGCGCGATCGACTGGTGGGCGCGGACCGAATTCCATGTTCCCGGCTACGACTATCTCCACGAGGGCATGGACTACCAGCGCACGCCGGTCGAACTGGCGTCGTACGACCACACGCCGGTCCGTGTGCCCGCGCTGGAGCGCTCTGCGCGCAAGGGACGTGGTCCGCGCACCGTTCTCGTCTACCGCAATCCGCTCGACCAGGCGGCGTCCTACTTCAGCTATTGCCTGGGTCACACGAACCCGACCTACAGCACCGTGGGCGGCCGGCCGCTCGCCAGCATGCCGTTCCGCGACTACCTCTTCGAGCATGCTCTGCCTTCGTACGCCAAGCAGTTCATCTCGTTCCAGGTGGTGGCCGCGCGATATCCCAAACTGGTGCGCCTTGTCCCCTATGAACGCCTGATGAAGAATCCATCCGGCATCCTCGCCACCATGCTGGATCACCTCGCGGGAGCACACCGCGACCGGCCGATGCTCGACGAAGCCGTAACCCTCGCGCGGCCCGAGCATATGAAGGCCATCGAGAAGGAACTCGGCCACTCGCTCGACGGCACCCGAAAAGACGGCGGCAGCCACATGCGGCAAAGCAACGTCGGCAGGTCCGACGTGCGGATCGACGACGCGACACGCCGCGAAGCGCTCGCCATGCTGGCCGGGAAGGGACTCGACATCGACCTGTTCGAGTGGCCAGCCGAGTGGGCCGTCAGCGAAATAGCGTCTGCCGCCTAGGAGGTATAAACACCTTCGCGACGTAGTTCGCCGCCGTTCGCCACGAAGGATCCGCCCCTTGCCAGTGTCGTGTCCCTATCTGCAGGAACTGGAAGCCGAAAGCATCCACGTGCTGCGCGAAGCAGCCGCCTTGTTCCGCAAGCCGGTCATCCTCTATTCGATCGGCAAGGATTCCTCGGTCCTGCTTCACCTCGCGCTGAAAGCCTTCTATCCGGCAAAGCCGCCATTCGCGGTGCTGCACGTCGACACCACCTGGAAGTTCCGCGAGATGATCGCCTTCCGGGATCGGCGCATGAAGGAGCTGGGTCTCGATCTGCACGTCCATGTCAATCGCGACGGCATCGAGCGGGGCATCGGGCCGGTATCCCACGGTGCGGCGGTCCACACCGACATCATGAAAACCGAGGCGTTGAAACAGGCTCTGGACCTGCACGGCTTCGACGCGGCGATCGGCGGAGCGCGGCGCGACGAGGAGGCCTCGCGTGCGAAGGAGCGGATTTTTTCCGTCCGCAGCACGACCCATCGCTGGGATCCACGCAGCCAGCGTCCCGAGTTGTGGCGGCTCTATAACGGCCGCCTCAATCCCGGCGAAAGCATTCGAGTCTTTCCCCTGTCCAACTGGACCGAGCTGGATGTTTGGGCCTATATCGAGCGCGAGAACATTCCCGTCGTTCCGCTGTACTTCGCGGCCCGGCGTCCGGTGGTGGAACGGAACGGGACGTTGGTCATGGTCGATGATGACCGCTTGCCGCTCAATCCCGGAGAGGTCCCCCAGCAACGCTGGGTGAGGTTCCGCACGCTGGGCTGCTATCCGCTGACCGGAGCCATCGAGTCCCGGGCCGACACGCTACCGGCGATCATCGCGGAGCTGACCACTTCCCGGACGTCGGAGCGCCACGGCCGCCTGATCGATCACGACAGCGGCAGTTCCATGGAACGCAAGAAGCACGAGGGCTACTTCTGATGGCGATGACGCCCGCATCCGATGGGTCCGGCGAAGACATGCTGCGGTTCATCACCTGCGGCAGCGTCGACGACGGCAAGAGCACGCTGATCGGCCGCCTCCTGTATGACGCCGGTGTCATCCCGACCGATCAAATGACCGCCGTGACACGCGACAGCCGGCAGTACGGCACCTCTGCCGACATGCCGGATCTCGCGCTGCTGATCGACGGCCTGCAGGCGGAGCGGGAACAGGGCATTACCATCGATGTCGGCTACCGGTTGTTCTCGACAGCACGGCGCAGGTTCATCGTTGCCGACACGCCTGGACACGAGCAGTACACGCGCAATATGGCGACTGGCGCGTCTACTGCCGACATGGCGGTGATCCTGGTCGACGCAACCAAGGGTCTCCTGGAACAATCCTACAGGCACAGCGCAATCGTGGCGCTGATGGGCATCCGGCAAGTCGTGCTGGCCATCAACAAGATGGATCTGGTTGGCTACAGCCAGGCGCGCTTCGCCGAGATCGTCTCAGCCTATGCCCCGATGGCCGAACGGCTGGGATTGACTGCAGTGACGGCCATCCCGCTCTCGGCTCTCCTGGGTGACAATGTCATCCGGTCGAGCGCGTCCATGCCATGGTATCGCGGGCCGACGCTGCTGCAACAGCTCGAGACTGTCAGCATCGGGCGGGCGAACAACCAGCCCTTCCGACTGGCGGTGCAGTGGGTCAATCGCGACAGCTCCGGCTTCCGCGGCTATGCCGGGACAGTCCTCAGCGGCAGCGTCAAGCCAGGCGATCAAATCATGATTCTGCCCTCGGGCCAGCGCGGCCACATCGACCGTATCGTGACCTACGATGGCGATCTCGCCCGGGCCGACGCGGGCCACGCTGTGACCCTCACCCTTGCCGAGGCAATCGACGTGGGCCGCGGCGACGTCATTGCCGATGCGCAGCAGCCGCCTCACCAGACCGACCAGTTTGCATCGCATCTCGTGTGGATGGGCGATGCGCCGATGCTCCCGGGCCGGCCCTATCTGATGCAGATCGGCACCGCCACGCTGACGGCGACGGTGAGTGAGCTCAAGCATCTGATCGACATTGGTACCGGACTGCACAAGGCCGCCAAGCAACTGGCCTTGAACGAAATCGGTTTTGCCGCCCTCGCGCTCGACCGGATGGTGCCGTTCGACACCTACGACGAGAACAGACAAACTGGCAGTTTCATCCTGATCGACAGGATCAGCAACGCGACGGTCGGCGCCGGCATGATCCGCTTTCCGCTGCGCCGCGCCTCGAACCTCAGTTGGCACAACTTCACCGTCGACAGGGCCGCAAGGTCGGCGATCAAGGGGCATCGTCCGGCCGTCCTGTGGTTTACGGGCCTGTCGGGCTCGGGCAAGTCGACGATCGCCGACGGCGTCGAGAAGCGGCTGCTCGCGCTCGGGCGACACACTTATACGCTGGATGGCGACAATGTCCGCCACGGCCTCAGTCGCGATCTCGGCTTCACCGATGCCGACCGCGTCGAGAACATCAGGCGCGTGATCGAGACGGCCCGGCTGATGGCCGATGCAGGACTGATCGTCCTGGTCTCGTTCATCTCGCCGTTCCGCGCCGAGCGACAGCTGGCGCGCGAACGTCTGGCGTGCGGACGACTTCATCGAGATCTTCGTCGACACGCCGCTCGCCGAATGCGAACGACGCGACCCCAAGGGCCTGTACCGCAAGGCGCGGGACGGCAAGCTGGAAAACTTCACAGGCATCGACTCGGCGTACGAAGCGCCGCAGGACCCCGACATCCATATTCGGACCGCCGAGACGACCATCGAGCGCGAGGTCGACTGCGTCATCGATGCCCTGCGCGAGCGCGGCATCGTCGACTGAAGGCAAAACGGCCGCGAACCCGACTAAGCGGCGCGTTGATCCACGACATCGCTTGCGATCGCGCGTCCGAGGGCCTGGAGGCGCCGGCCGAAGCGATGGCCGGCCTCCTCTTCAGTCATAGCCGAACGCGGGAACCGCATCGAAACGCAGCCCAGCACGCGGTCCTTCTCGAGAATCGGCACGGCCATGCCATGCAGTCGCGTCGGTCGCGGCGGAACGGTGAAGGCGTATCCCGCGACGCGGATGCGCTCGAGCTGGGCGCCGAGCGCCGGACCCTGCCGCACGCCCACACCGCGCAGGATGACGCGTCGTTCCGCGTCGGGACAGAAGGCGAGCCAGGCGCGGCCGAGTGCGCCGATCAGAAGCGGGCTCCTGCGGTTGTAGCCGGTCGCTTCGAACGACATGGGGCTCTCCGGCGCCGTGGAATGGCGGATGGCCATGGCGCCGGCACTGAGCGTGGCAAGGTAGAGCGGCCAACCCTGCTCGCGCGTGAAACGGCTCATGTGCGGAATGGCGGCGTCGACCAGGTGATCGATGAAACGCACGCCGCCCGCCAGGTTGAGCACCTGGTCGGTCAGCCTGTAACCCGCCTCGCGCGAGACACGCGAGGCATAGCCCAGCGCAATCAAGGTCTGCAGCAGGCGCACCAGGGTCGGTCGCGGCAGCGCGGTCTCGGCGGCCAGCACGGTAAGCGTGGTCGAGCGCCGTCGGTTAAGCGCCTCCAGCACAATAAACGCCCGTCGGATCGGCTCGATGATAGCCGGGGATGCCATGACGGAATCATAGTCCGTAATACGGACTTCGTCGACTTTTTGCAGGCGCTGGATCGTGAGGGGCGTACCTTTGCGGCACACGAGGGCGGCACACGAGCCCGAGCTCGGGAGGAAACCGGCAATGGCCTATCAGTCGATCGACGTGCGCAAGCTCACCCCCACCATCGGCGCGGAGATCTTCGGCGTCGATCTCGGCAAGCCGCTCGGCAACCAGCAATTCCAGGAAGTGCACGACGCGCTGATGGACAACCTGGTCATTTTCTTCCGCGACCAGAAGATGAGCATCGAGCAGCACAAGGAGTTCGGCCGCCGCTTCGGACCGCTGCACACCCATCCCAACGCGCCGATCGTTTTCCCCGACCATCCCGAGATCCTGGTCATCAAGGCCGACGAGAAATCCAAGCACGTGGCCGGCGAGGAATGGCACACCGACGTGTCATGCGACCCCGAGCCGCCGATGGGCTCGATCCTCTATCTCACCGAGGTGCCGCCTGACGGCGGCGGCGACACGCTGTTCGCCAACATGTATCGCGCCTACGAGACGCTCTCCGCGCCGATCAGGCAGATGCTGCAGGGCCTGACGGCGCTGCACGACAGCTCCAAGGCGCACTACTACCGGGTCAAGGCCACCGACCGCGACGACATCAAGTTCCCCAATGCCGAGCATCCCATCGTGCGCACCCATCCGGTGACCGGCAAGCAGGGCCTGTACGTCAACCGCGGCTTCACCTTGCGCATCCCCCAGCTCAGGAAGAACGAGAGCGACGCGCTGCTCGAGATGCTCTATCGCCACATCGAGACGCCGGAGTTCCAGTGCCGCTTCAAGTGGCAGGCGGGCTCGGTGGCGTTCTGGGACAATCGCTGCGCCCAGCACCATGCGATGTTCGATTACTTCCCGCACCGCCGCTACGGCCACCGCGTGACGGTGTGCGGCGACAAGCCGTTCTACCGCGCCGCCTGAGCGGGCGCGGCTTCGGCGACGGGACCGAGCCGTCGCCGGCTCCACCACAGCCAGGCGGACGCGACGATCAGAAGGGCGAAGGCGATGGGCCCGTGCAGGGCGGCATGGCTATCCTGCAACTGCCAGCCAAAGCCCAGCAGCACCGCCATGTTCGCCCAGCCGGCCGCACCCGACACCCGCCCCGACAGCAGAAGGGTGGCGGCGACGAGCACGGAGGAAACGAACGCCGCCCACGATGCCGTCAGGCTGATGATCGACTTGACGCCGCCGACCCAGTGGTCGGTCCACATGGCGTTGAGCAGCGAGATGATGACGTCGAGTTGCGGCTGGCTGAGCTTCAGGCCCTCGACGACGACGATCGTTCGGCCTAGGCCGATCCCGCCGATCGCATCGAGCACCGTGAAGTAGACCGCGAAGACGAAAATGGCCACGCGCGCAAACCAGGCCGAGGCCATGGCCGCAGCGCCGTCGCCGCCGCCCACGTCATCGATCATCAGCCAGAGGCCGACGGCGACCAGGCCGACCATCGGCGTCTGGGTCATGTGCAGCAGGAACCACCATTCGGGTCCGAAATAGCCCAACGCCTGGAACGTCGGGTCATAGTGCTGCTCGGCGTGGGACAGGAACTGATACATCCCGGGAGTCGTCGTGAAGTTCGCGGGATGAAACAGCTCGATGGAGATCAGTACGAGAGGCGCAACAAAAAGGCAGATCCACCACAGGACATGCTTCATCGTGCGATCCGGTGTCGAGTAGCCGGGCTGAAGCGGCATTCTCTCATCCTCCGTCATTCCATCCGGAAACGATTGCACTTCCGTCCCCGCGGAGCAAGAACATGACGATCGGCATTCTCGCATAAGTAGAGCGCCCCGATTGTCGGGAGGCTTGCCAATCGGGCCCCGAGCCCCCAAGTCAGGACCATGTCCGCCCCTTCCTTCAGCCTGGTTCCCCATCGCAGCGTCATCGCCGTCGGCGGGCCGGACCGCGTCGACTTCCTGCAGGGCCTGATCTCCAACGACACCACCAAGGTGGCGCCGGGTCGTGCGATCTGGGCGGCGTTGCTGACCCCTCAGGGGCGTTTCCTCAACGACATGTTCGTGGCCGATGGTGGCGGCGACACGCTGCTGCTGGAGACCGAGCGCGAGCGCGCGCCTGCGCTGGCCAGGAAGCTCGGCCTCTACCGGCTGCGCTCCAAAGTGACGGTCGAGGATCGCGGCGCGGCGATGGACGTGGCCGTTGTCTTCGGTCCCGATGCCGAAAAGGCGCTTGCGATCGAAGGCGTCACCGCCTTCGTCGATCCGCGGCTTGCCGAGCTGGGCGTTCGCGTGCTGGCGCCCTCAGGCCAGGCGACGGCGCTGCTGGCCGCACGCGGCTTCATCCAGGCGCCGCTGGAAGCCTACGACGCCCTCCGCCTCGAACTTGGCGTGCCCGATGGCAGCCGCGATCTCATCGTCGACAAGGCGTTGCTGCTGGAGAACGGCTTCGACGAGCTGAACGGCGTCGATTGGCAGAAGGGCTGCTACATGGGCCAGGAACTCACGGCCCGCACCAAGTACCGCGCCCTGATCAGGAAGCGGCTGTTCCCGGTTCGACATCGAGGCCGAGGGCGCCCTGCCCGGCGCCGGGCACGTCATCCACTAGATGGCCGGAAGTCGGCGAGATGCGGTCGGGATCGGGCAGCGGGCCCTCGCCATGTTGCGCCGGAAGTTGCGCGTGGGGACGGCAAGCTTTTCGGCGGGCGACGTGCGGATCGTTGCCGGAATTCCGTCGTGGATGCGTCTGGCCTACCATGCATGATGTAGCCTGGATAATGTTTTCGAGGCCCAGGGGATCCGTGAAGCATTCGGGGATGTTTTTTGTCACAGCGGCTTTGGCTGCAGTTCTTGCCACCGGCTCCGCCTGGGCGCAGGTCGGCGTGGCATCGTCGACCGCCGGTGAATCGCCGGCCACGCCAGTCCGGCTCCTCAGCCTCGGCGCGGATGTCCAGGTCCATCAGCGGATCGCGACCGGCGCCGGAGAGCGGGCGCAGGTGATGTTTGGCGACGGCACATCGCTGACGATGGGCCCGAAGAGCGCACTGGTTGTCGAAAAATACGAGTACGAGCCCCAAGGCAAGACCGGCGAGCTGACGCTCAGCGCCACGCAAGGCGCGTTCCGCTTCGTCGGTGGCGCCATCGCGCGGAAGACCGATGTCACAATCCGGACGCCGTCAGCCGCGATCGGCCTGCGCGGCGGGATTGCCGCCTTCGCGATCAGCGAGACCGGTGCGACCACGGCTGACTTTCTCCATGGCGAGGCCATGCGCGTCAGCAGCCAGGGCACGACCCAGACCGCCACGCGCAGCGGCTCGCAGATCACCGTCCCCGCTGGCGGATCGCCGACGCGGCCGGTCCTTCTGCGGCCGGGTCAGTTGCTCGACAGTGCGACCATCCCGGCGGCCACCGCGGCTCGGCCGGCGAAGTCACCGAGCGACGACACACTCACACCGTCTGACCTCGCCAAGTACAATTCGGACTTCGTTCTGCGGCAGGTTTCGACCCAGCAAGGGAACGTTGCGCCGGGGCAGGACTTGGCGAGAACGGCGACGATGGCAACGACGAATGCCACGAACACAGCCAGCATCCAGCAACTTCAGGCCTCCATCAGGCCCGCGTCCATCGGCGCTCCGGCCGTGAGCGCCGCCAACCCGCTGCCCACCGCTGCCACTGCCCCCGCCGCCGGCGCAGGGGCCGTCGTCGTCCAACTCCTCAACGGGACCTTGACCCTCTCCGGCAGCAACACGCACGGCGGCACCACGATCGTGACTGGCGGTAGTCTACGATAAACAACGCGCCCATGACGCCCGGTCGTAGGTAGACTGGACAATAGTTCCGCCTGCCGCCACTAGCCGGCCCGCCGCGGCCGGCTTAAGGTCTCCTGTCACGCGTGAGGAGACCGCCCCTTAAATCGCATCAATCCCAACCCCTTCACCACCCGTCCCGAGATCGTCGGCACGTTCGGCGTGGTCGCCTCCACGCACTGGATCGCCACGGCCGTGGGCATGGGCATCCTCGAACGGGGCGGCAATGCCTTCGATGCGGCGGTCGCGACCGCCTTCACCCTGCAGGTCGTCGAGCCGCATCTCTGCGGCCCGGGCGGCGACGTACCGCTGATCCTGCACGACGTGCGTCGCGGCAAGACCGAGGTCGTCTGCGGCCAGGGCTCGATGCCGGCCGGCGCCACCATCGCCCATTATAAAAGTCTCGGCCTCGACCTCATTCCCGGCACCGGCCTGCTGCCGGCCTGCGTGCCCGGCACCTTCGACGCCTACATGCTGGTCCTGCGCGACTACGGCACGATGCGGCTCAGCGACGTGCTGGCGCCCGCCATCGGCTACTGGCTGGCTGGCTTCCCTCTGGCCGAGCGCGCCTCGGCGACCATTGCCACGGTGGCCGACCAGTTCCGCACCCATTGGCCGACGTCGGCGGCGGTGTTCCTGCCGGGTGACAACGTGCCCAAGCCCGAGTCGATGTTCCGTAACGTGGCCATCGGCAATACCTACAGCCGCATCCTACAGGAGGCCGAAGCTGGCGGCGGCGGCCGCGAGGCCGAGATCGAGCGCGCCCGCAAGAGCTGGAGCCAGGGCTTCGTCGCCGAGGCGATCGATCGTTTCTACACCCACCAGGAAATCATGGACGTCTCGGGCCAGCGCAACAAAGGCGTGCTGCGCGGCCAGGACATGGCCAAATGGCAGGCGACGGTCGAGCCGCCGCTCACCTACGACTACGGTCGGTACACTGTTTGCAAGGCGGGAGCCTGGACGCAGGGCCCGGTGGTCCTGCAGCAACTCGCCCTGCTCAAGGGCTTTGATCTGGACGGCATGGACCCGACCAGCGCCGACTTCATCCATCTCGTGGTCGAGGCGAGCAAGCTTGCCTACGCCGACCGCGAAGCCTTCTACGGCGATCCCGAGTTCGTCGAGGTGCCGATGCAGACCCTGCTGTCGGACGCCTACAACGCCGACCGCCGCAAGCTGATCGATGCCGCCCATGCCTCGCTGGACCAGCGGCCGGGCAAGCTCGACGGCTATGGCGGCGTGGTGAAGCTGCGCCGCGCCGATGCCGCCCGGCTAGGCGTGGCGTCGAGCGGCGCCGGCGAGCCCACGGTCGGCCGGCTCGGCCAGACCAGCGGCGACACGGTGCATTTCGACATCATCGACAAGGACGGCAACATGATCTCGGCCACGCCGTCGGGCGGCTGGCTGCAGAGCTCACCGGTCATTCCCGAGCTTGGCTTCCCGATCAGCACGCGCGGCCAGATGTTCTGGCTGGAGGAAGGCCTGCCGGGCTCGCTGGCGCCGGGCAAGCGGCCGCGCACGACGCTCACGCCCACGATGGCCCATCGTGACGGCGAGCCCTACATGGCCTGGGGATCGCCGGGCGGCGACCAGCAGGATCAATGGATCACCCAGCATTTCCTGCGCCACGTTCATTGCGGCATGAACCTGCAGGAGTCGATCGATGCGCCGGCCTGGCACAGCGAGCATTTCCCCTCCTCCTTCTGGCCGCGTACGGCGCGCCCCGGCGTGCTGGTGCTGGAAGGCCGGGTGCCGAAGGCTGCCGCCGACGAGCTCAGGAATCGCGGCCACGAGGTCGAGATGGGCGCCGACTGGTCCGAGGGGCGGCTGACCGCCGCGACACGCGAGGATCCCTGGCGCAAGGCGGCGGCCAACCCGCGCGGCATGCAAAACTACGCAGCGGGGCGCTGATCGGCGGATGACCTGGTCGATCATTTTCCACGAACGGTCGACGGGCCGCATCGCCATCGCGGTCGCCACCAAGTTCTTCGCCGTCGGCGCGCGCGTGCCCAACATCGAGCCCACGCGAGGCGCGGTGTGCACCCAGGCGATGACCAACCCGCTCTATGGCCCGCATGGCCTCAGGCTGATCCGCGAGGGTGTCGGCGCCGCCGACATCGTGCGCATCCTGACGACGCCCGATGCCGGCCGCGAGCATCGCCAGCTCCACGTCATGGGCGCCGACGGCCGCTTCGCCGCCCACACCGGCGCGGACTGCGTGCCGTGGTGCGGCCACTGGATCGGCGATGACATGTCGGTGGCCGGCAACATGCTGGCCGGCCCTCAGGTGATCTCCGAGACCGTGCGCGTCTTTCGCGAACGCGCCGACCTGGCCCTCCCCCGCCGCCTGATCGCCGCCCTGAAGGCGGGCGAGAAGGTGGGCGGCGACAAGCGCGGCAAGCAGTCGGCGGCGCTGCTGATCTACGGCAACCAGGAATATTCCGAGCTCGATCTTCGGGTCGACGATCATGTCGAACCCCTGCTGGAGCTGGCGCGGCTCGAGAATGTGAGCCGCGAGCGCTGGACGCATTTCCGCGCCTTCGTGCCGACGCGCGAGAACCCGGCCGGCATTTTCGATCGCGCCGAGCTCGATGCCGGCATCGAAAGGAGCCTGGCGGCGGAGCGTCAATGAGCACGCCTGTGACCGGGCCGCTGCTCGAACTGCGCCGCCTCGCCGTTTCCTTCGCCACCGACGACGGCACGGTCCTCGCCGTCGACGGCATCGACCTGTCGCTGGCGCGCGGCCGCACCCTGGGGCTGGTGGGCGAATCGGGCTGCGGCAAGAGCGTGACGTCGCTGGCCATCATGGGGCTGCTGCCGCCGGAGAATTCCAAGGTAGGGGGCGAGATCCGCTTCGAGGGCCGCGATCTCCTGACGCTCAACGCCGACGCGATGCGCGACCTGCGCGGCGCCAGGCTCGCCATGATCTTCCAGGAGCCGATGACCTCGCTCAATCCGTCCTACACCGTGGGCGACCAGATCATGGAAGCGATCCAGCGCCATCAGGGGCTGTCGGCGGCCGACGCACGCCGGCGCGCCATCGAGATGCTGCGCATCGTGCGCATCTCCTCGCCCGAGCGGCGCATCGACGATTATCCGCACAAGCTGTCGGGCGGCATGCGCCAGCGCGCCATGATCGCCATGGCGCTCGCCTGCGGGCCCGAGCTGCTGATCGCCGACGAGCCGACCACGGCACTCGACGTCACTATCCAGGCGCAGATCCTCGACCTGATGCGCGGGCTGCGCCGCGACACCGGCACCGCCATCATCCTGATCACCCACGATCTCGGCGTCGTGGCCGAGATGGCCGACGACGTCGCCGTGATGTATGCCGGCCAGATCGTCGAGCGCGCGCCCGTGCGCGAACTCTTCGCCCGGCCCGAGCATCCCTACACGGTGGGTCTGCTGGGCTCGATCCCGCGGCTCGACGAGAAGCGCGAGCGCCTTCCCTCGATCGAGGGCCGGGTACCCGACATGAGCCATCCGCCCGCGGGCTGCCGCTTCGCCCAGCGCTGCCCCTTCGTCGAGCCGGCCTGCCGCGCCAGCGGCCCCGCGCTGGTCGAGGTGGCGCCGGGCCATCTCACGCGCTGCCGCCGCGCACCGCTCGCGCAAGTTCTTTCGGGGGCGATCCAATGAGCGCATTGCTCGAAGTCGCAGGTCTCGCCAAGCACTTCGCGGTGCGCCAAGGGGCGTTCGGCCTGGTCTCCGGCCATGTCCGCGCGGTCGATGGCGTCGACTTCCATCTCGAGGCTGGCGAGACGCTCGCCATCGTGGGCGAATCGGGCTGCGGCAAGTCGACTGTCGGGCGGCTGGTACTGCGGCTGATCGAACCGTCGGCCGGCCAGGTGCGCTTCGAGGGCGAGGATCTGCTGGCGTTGAGCGACAGCGAGATGCGCGCCCGACGCCGGCGCATGCAGGTCATCTTCCAGGACCCCTACGCCTCGCTCAATCCGCGCATGACGGTGGGCGCCATGCTCGGCGAGCCGCTGATGCTGCACGGCCTCGCCAGGACCGAGGCGGCCCGGCGCGCGCGAGTCGGCGAGCTCCTGGAGCTGGTCGGGCTGCGGCCCGATCACGCCCGCCGCTACCCGCACGAATTCTCCGGCGGCCAGCGCCAGCGCCTGGCCATCGCCCGCGCGCTCGCCGTCGAGCCCAGGCTGATCGTCGCCGACGAGCCGGTATCGGCGCTCGACGTCTCGATCCAGGCGCAGGTCATCAATTTGATGCGCGCGCTGCAGCAGCGCTTCGGCCTTGCCTACATCTTCATCAGCCACGATCTCGCGGTTGTGAAGCATATCGCCGATCGCATCGCCGTAATGTACCTCGGCAAGATCGTGGAGACGGCGACGACCGACGAATTGTTTCGAAGCCCGCGCCATCCTTATACGCGGGCCCTGCTTGCCGCCGTGCCGCTGCCGGACCCCACGGTCGTGCGCGAACGCGCGTTGCTCGAAGGCGACATCCCGAGCGCCATGAACCCGCCCTCGGGCTGCCTGTTCCATACGCGCTGCGTCTTCGCGCGCGAGGCCTGCCACCGCGACGTTCCCGCGCTGACTGACGATGGCCCCCTTGGTCATCCCTCAGGCCATGCTACGGCTTGCCCCTATTGGCCCGAGTTCCCGCCGGCCCCTGCTCTCGTGGAGGGGACCGGCCAAGACCACGACCGTGTCCGACTCGCCCGCCTGCAGGCGGCGTTCGTATCTGCTCAAATGGAGGCTTCATGAAAAAGATGCTGGGCCAACTGGCCCTTTCCCTGGCGCTGTCGGCGATGATGGCGGGCGGCGCGCTGGCCCAGTCGCATTTGCGGATCGGACTCGCCGAGGATCCCGACGTGCTCGATCCCACCCTGGCCCGTACCTATGTCGGTCGCATCGTCTTCGCCTCGATCTGCGACAAGCTGTTCGACATCGACGAGAAGCTGAATGTCGTGCCGCAACTTGCGCTCAGCCACGAGACCTCGGCCGACGGCAAGACGGTCACCATCAAGTTGCGACCGGGCGTCAAGTTCCAGGATGGCGAGACCTTCGACGCCGCCGCCGCCAAGTACAGCCTCGACCGCCACCTCACCATGAAGGGCTCGTTCCGCAAGCCCGAGCTGGGATCGGTCGACAGCGTCGAGGTGGTCGATCCGATGACCATCAAGCTCCATCTCAAGGCGCCGTTTTCGCCCCTGCTCGCCCAGCTCACCGACCGCGCCGGCATGATGGTCTCACCCAAGGCGGCCGAAGCCGCCGGCGACAAGTTCGGCCTGCATCCGGTCTGCGCCGGCCCCTACAAATTCGTCGAGCGCGTCCAGCAGGACCGCATCGTCGTCGAGAAATTCGCCGACTACTGGAACAAGGACAACGTCTTCATCGACAAGATCACCTACCTGCCGATCGTCGACGGCACGGTGCGGCTGGCCAACCTGCGTTCGGGCGGTCTCGACATGATCGAACGCGTGCTCGCGACCGACATCAAGACGGTGCGCGACAATCCCAAGCTGAAGCTGATCAAGACAGTGTCGCTGGGCTATCTCGGCATCACCATGAACCTCGCCAACGGGCCCAAGGCCAACAATCCGCTCGCCAAGGATGCCCGCGTGCGCCGCGCCTTCGAGCTCTCGATCGACCGCGAGGCGCTGAACCAGGTCGTGTTCAACGGCGAGTTCATGCCGGGCAACCAGTGGATCAATCCGACCAACTACTACTATCAGCAGGCTTTCCCGATCCCCAAGCGCGACGTGGCCAAGGCCAAGGCGCTGCTCAAGGAAGCCGGCGTCAGCGGGCCGCTGACGCTCGACTTCATGGTGCCCAACGGCGCCGAGACCAAGGCCGTGGCCGAGGTCGTGCAGTCGATGGCGGCCGAGGCCGGCTTCGACCTCAAGATCCGCGTTACCGAGTTCGCAACCTCGCTCAAGCAGGGTGAGGACGGCGACTTCCAGCTCTATCTCATCGGCTGGAGCGGACGCAGCGATCCCGACGGCAACTCGTTCGTCTTCCAGACCTGCGGGGCGCCGCAGAACAACGGCAAGTACTGCAACAAGGAAGTCGATGCCGCCCACGCCGAGGCGCGGTCGAAGAGCGATCCGGCGGAGCGCAAGAAGGCCTACGAGAAGGTCGCCGCCAAGTTCCTGGCCGAGGGCTCGATCCTCTACCTCTATCATACCCAGGTCCTGGTCGCGCTGTCCGACAAGGTCGAGGGCTACAAGCAGTTGCCCGACGGACTGGTGCGCGTGGTCGGCGTGAAGCTCAAGTAGCCGGCACCGGCGCGTGCTCGCCTTCCTGACCCAGCGGCTGCTGCAGATCATCCCGACGCTGATCCTGGTGTCGATGCTGATCTTCGGCCTGCAGCAGCTCCTGCCGGGCGACCCGGCGCTGATCATGGCGGGCGAGGAGCGCGATCCCCAGGTGCTGGCGGAGATCCGCCAGCAATACCGGCTGAACGAGCCGATCCCCGTCCAGTACTTCTACTGGATGAAGGGCGTGCTCTCGGGCAACCTGGGTGAGTCGATGCGGCTCAAGAGCTCGGTGGCCTCGCTGGTCGCCGAGAAGCTGCCGGTCACCCTGCAGCTCGCCGGCATGGCGATCATCGTGGCGCTGGGCATCGGCATTCCCGCCGGCATCATCTCGGCGGTGAAGAAGGACACGGCGTGGGACTACGGCGCCAACATCTTCGCGCTGTGGGGCATCAGCACGCCCAATTTCTGGCTCGGCATCCTGATGATCTTCCTGTTCTCGGTGACCCTTGGCTGGCTGCCGGCCTCGGGCTACGTGCGGCTGGGCGAGGACTGGCGCTCGAGCCTCGCCACCACGGTGATGCCGGCCTTCGTGCTGGGCAACGCCATCGCCGCCATCCTGATGCGCCATACCCGCAGCGCCATGCTGCAGGCGATGGGCGCCGACTATGTCCGCACCGCGCGCGCCAAGGGTCTCTACGAAGGGCGTGTGGTGCTGAAGCACGCGCTGCGCAACGCCATGACCCCGGTGATCACCCTGGGCGCGCTCGAATTCGGCACTCTGCTGTCGGGCGCGGTGCTGACCGAGCAGATCTTCTCCATCCCGGGCTTCGGCAAGCTGATCGTCGATGCCGTGTTCAACCGCGACTATGCCGTGGTCCAGGGTGTCGTGCTGGTGACGGCCACGACCTACATCGTGCTGAACCTGCTGGCCGACGTGGCCTATATGCTGGTCAATCCGAGGCTGCGCGGATGACGGCCGTCGCCCTGGCCAACGTCCCGGCGGCGGCCGATGCCGGCGAAGAGAATCCGTGGGCGCGCGCCTGGCGGCGGCTCAGGCGTCGCAAGGGCGCCATGGTGGGGCTCGTCATCGTGGTCCTCTTCGTGCTGCTCGCCGTCGCAGCGCCTCTGGTCGCGCCCTACGACCCCATCGCCACGAGCTGGAGCGCGGTGCGCAAGGCGCCGTCATGGGCCCATTGGCTCGGCACCGACGAGGTCGGCCGCGACGTGCTGAGCCGCGTCATCTGGGGCGCGCGCGCCTCGCTCAGCGCCGGCCTCGTGTCGGTCGGCATTGCGCTCGGCGTCGGCGTGCCGCTCGGCCTGCTGGCGGGCTATGCCGGCGGCTGGATCGACGCCGTGCTGTCGCGCATCGTCGACGCCATGCTGGCGGTGCCGTTCCTGATCCTGGCGATCGCGCTTGCCGCCTTCCTCGGCCCCAGCCTCAGCAACGCGATGATCGCCATCGGCGTCACCGCCACGCCGATCTTCGTGCGCCTGACGCGGGGGCAGACCCTGGCCGCCAAGGTCGAGGACTACGTCGAGGCGGCGCGCGCCGTCGGCAATCCGCATTGGCGCATTGCGCTGCGCCACGTGCTGCCCAACATCGTGCCGCCGCTTCTGGTGCAGGCCTCGCTCGCCATCGCCGGCGCGATCATCGCCGAGGCGGCGCTGTCCTTCCTCGGCCTCGGTCAGCAGCCGCCGTCGCCGTCCTGGGGCAGCATGCTGAACTCGGCCCAGCGCTTCATCGCCCAGGCGCCGTGGATGGCCTTCTGGCCGGGCTTCGCGATCTTCTTCGCCGTGCTGTCGTTCAACCTTCTGGGCGACGGCCTGCGCGACGCATTGGACCCGCGCCACAAATAGCCCGGACGACGGGCCGCCGACGATCAGTTCGGCAGGCCTGCGTCGCCCCGGTCGAAAGCCGGGACGCCCGGGGTCGTCGTCGCGCGCTCCTCGATCAGGAGCAGGGCCACCGCGAGAAAGTGCACCATCTCATTGTCGCCCAGGCGTTCGGCTTCGGCGATCAGCTCGCGCACGCCGTGCCACACACGGAACAGGGCGGCCGCCTTCTTCTTCTTGGAGAGCGGCTTGCGGGCACGGCGCCGCCGCACGTTGGGTTCAACGATGATCTGGATCAATCAATCCCCCATTTTGCGCCGCCGGAGGCGACGGACGTCGCGTTCACCCCACCGGGGCGCCGGCCGCCGCCTCTCCCAAGACGCGACCGGCAGTCCGATGATCCTACACGACTCCGTCGGGGTCTCCTCCCCCGTGCCTCAGTTCGTGACCGTCCCCAGCGGCAGGCCCGACGCGTCGAGCTGTGCTTCCCGGCGCAGCGTGATCGCTTCGGGCCCCTCGACATCGGGCAGCGGCTTGGTGGGGTCGACAGCCTTGACCATGGCGACAATGCGTTTGGCGCCGGAGTTCGCTTCCTCGGCGACGAGGCGGCGCCAACCCTGCTTTTCCCAGTACGCCACGTCGCCCGGCAGAGCCTGGGCGTAGAGCATGTTGCAGCCGCGGCTCTCGGCCAGCTTGCGGCAGCGCTCGAGCAGGAGCTGCCCGATATTGTGGCCGCGGAAGCGCTGGATAACGGCCAGCCGCTCGGGCATGGCGAAAGACTGGAACCAGCGGACGCGCACCGTGCCCGCCGGCTCGTCGCCGACATAGGCGATGATGTGGGTGGCGCCGAAATCGTGACCGTCGAACTCCTCGGAGTACGGCACGTCGAGCTCGCCGATGAAGCAGGCGGCGCGCACCGCGAAAGCCTGCAGCGAATCTTCCATTCGCATGGCGAGCTTGGTGGTGACCGTCTCGCCTCCGATCGATTGTGTCAAAAGTGCTCATGTCTGTGTCCCTCTCTAGTTTGGCTCGACGTTGCGTCGATCCCGCATGCGGGTTGGTCGCGCCCCTCGGTCCATCGACTGCTCCAGGACGCCTGGCATCGTCGAGCCGGTCCTCCGGCCGGTTCAACACCATGGGATCGGTGACGACGGTCGGCCGCGTCTTTTCGTCGACCTCGAGGTCACAGACGAAAGCGCCGTACTCGTGGTCGGAGAAGTGGAAAATCTTATCGTCGACCTTGTGGAAGCCGCCGCGTTCGAAGATCGGCCACAGCCGGTGCTGGCGCATGCAGGTAGGCCTTGGTGTAGCCCTTCTTGCGGGCGAACTCTTCCGCCCATCCGAGCGGAAGCGGCATGAACAGGCCCAGCGAGCGGTAGCGCTTCAGGACGACGGCGCGCTCGAGCTTGAGCGAAAGTACGCGAACCAGCGCACACGCATCGACGCCGCGGGCTCGCCGTCGACATACACGATGATGTGGCTCGCCGTGTAGTCGTTGCCGTCGAACTCCTCCCAGTACGGACAATGCTGCTCGCCCATGAAGACGGCAGCGCGCAGCATGTAGCACTGCATGAGTTCGTCGGATGTCGATGCGAGCTTGATGGTCACCGCAGGATGGTTCGACACCCGCGGTCGTCTGATTTGCTTCGATCATGCTAATCCCCCTCGGTTCAGTACTCCGTTGTCGTTTCGGAATCGGCGACCCCCAGCCATGACCACCGGAAGATTCGCCGTCAATTGCTCGAGCACGTCGGTCACGACGGCCGACGTCATGCCCTTGGCGCCGCGCCGGATCGCAGTGGCAGAGACGCCGTCGCGGCGCAAGATGCGCCACGGATAGATCCAGCCGCATTCATCGGAGATCTGCCGCACGGCCATGCCGCCGAAATCCGTGCCGTGCAGGCTGTGCAGCCGAACGCCGGGGTGCCGCCGCTTGATTTCGGCGATCACGCCCTGGAAGCCCTTGGTGTCGTAGATCCCGCGGATAGAACGCGACCTCGACCTTGTCGCCCAGTCCGGCCTCGGCGACGGCAAGCTCGATCAGCGACCTGACGCGTCTCGGGCGGCAGGAACTTGCGGCCGGTCGGGAAGTAATCGACGTTGACGTCGGCCTTGTCAGTCTTCTCGTAGATCTGGAAGCCACTCTCCAGCCGGCCGACCCGGATCTCGCCCTTGCGGAAGGCGTCGGCATGCAGCCGCGGGATCAGCGTCGGATGGATGATGACTTTTTCCAGGCCGCGCTCTTCGATGGCCCGGCGCACGATCGCGAGATGGCGTGTTGTGGAAGGGATTGAAGGTGCCGAAGAACATCCCGACGCCACCCTTGGGCGCCACCACCGAGCGCATGTCCGACAGCAGGCCGATGCCGAAGAACACCGCGCCAAAGACCACACCCGAGCACCAGGAACGCCTCGCGCGCGAAAGGCAACGCCGGCGGTGCCGAGCGCGGCTCAGGACGAGGTTGATCGACACGCCGACCAGCACGTTGCGGTTTACGTCGCCGATGCCGCGCGCGAACAGATAGACGCCGAGATACTGCGCGCCCTGGGAGGCGAGCGTCGTGACGAGTGCGGCGGAGGCAACGCCACCCACTGACGCCATACCTTCGCGGTTGAGTGCACCTCCCCACTGCATGATCCAGAATACCGCCAAGTTGAACGCGTACTGCGGGACGAAGCGCCCGAGCCTGCCGGCCGTCACGAAGCCGAACCGGTTGTTGGCCCATAGTTCGGCCTTGTTGCTGAGCTTGGCGTAGCTCGGAAGAAAAATTCCGACAAAGGCTGACACGCCGATCAACGTTGGGTTAGCCCAGCTGCCGTGCGCGTACGCATAGCTAAGTATGAAAGGAGGCCGACGAACGCCGCCATGCGCGTCGACGGACTGCGCACATAGCGGACGAACTTGTCGGCCAATGCCGACAGCCCCGTCGTTTTCCTGTCCGAGCCAATAGCGGCCACAGAAGCACCCTGCCCGTTAGGAAGCGTCAATCGACCAAGCAAACCACTGGTTGATTGACTAACGAATACGAGAACTAGATACGCACAGGTACTGATCTACGCGGTTGGTGAAAAAAACTGCCTAATGCCCTATAAACGAGACAGAAACTGACATTTCACTCGATAATTGTGTTAAGATAAACTACGAGGCCCATTCAGGTAAGCTTCAAGCCGAGCAACCTTATTGTATCGATTGTTACGATGGACACGACTCCCCCGCGCAAGAGCAAAGTCCCCAATATCCTTGGCGATTGGGATGACGTACGTTTTTTCCTTGCCGTTGCAAAAACCGGCAGTTTCAGCGCGGCCGCCACCCAGCTTAACACCAAGCAGACGACGGTAGGCCGGCGCATCCAGGCGCTCGAGCGCCGGCTGGGCGCCAAGCTGTTCGACCGCCATCGCCACGGCATGGAAGTGACCCCGGCGGCACGCGGCGTGCTGGTCCAGGCCGAAGTCGATGATGTCGAACGCCACGTCGATCGAGCGGCATCTGGCCGGCCTCGACCGTGAGATGGCGGGCATCGTGCGCATCGCCGCCACCGAGGGCATAGCCGCGCACTGGCTGGTGCCGAGGCTCGGCCAGCTGCGCGGCACGCATCCCGACATCATCGCGCAGGTGATCGCCAGCGACCAAGTGCTCGACCTCGCCACGCGCCAGGCAGATCTCGCCATCCGCTTCTTCAGGCCGACCTCCAACCAGCTCGTCGCCGCGCGGGTCGGCCAGGTCAACTTCTCGATTTTCGCCGCGCCCTCCTACATCGAGCGCTACGGCCTGCCGCAGAAGCTCGACGATCTGCGCGAGCATCACATCGTCGACCACACCACGCTGCACAGCCTGCCGGCGATGAAGCCGTGGAGCGAGATGGTCGAGCGCAGTCCCTCGGTCGTGCTGCGCACCAACTCGTCCTACGCAGCCGTCGAGGCGGTACAGGTCGGCTACGGCATCTCGGTGTTCCCCGACTATGTCACCAAGTCGTCCAACCTGGTGGCGGCGCCGATCGACCTCAAGATAGTCCGCGACATCTGGCTGGTCTCGCACGAGGAGACCAACAAGGGCGCCCGCATTCGTACGGTGATCGACTACGTGCGCGAACAGTTCCGCCAGGACGAGCGCGATTGGTTCTCGGCCGCCCACCGCGGTAATTCGATGGCGGCGGCGTAGCGCTGGTCGGACGCCACTATAGCGCTGGTTTCAGCCTCTTGTAGATCGCCTCGATCTCGGCCTTGTCTCCCGGCCGGGGTTCCCAATTGGTATCAGGCTGTCGCCCACACGGCGCGGCATGATGTGGATGTGCAGATCGGGCACGCTCTGCCCCGCGCCGGCGCCATTGGCCTGGAGCAGGTTCACGTCGACCGGCTTGAGCCCGGTTTTCACCACCTTGGCCACCCTTTGGGCGGTCTTCGCCACCGCAGCTAGGTCGTTATCCACGCTGGGTGAATCGGAGGGGATTCCGTGAGGAATCGATTTGTGATTCAAGATGCTGTCTGGGCGGAGGCCAGCATGGATGAGCAAACCGTACTCCGATGATCGACGCATTCGCGCCGTCTCGGCAGTGGCCGATGGCCTGAGCCGGCACAAGGCATCAGAGGTGTTCAGCGTTGGCGTTTCGAGCGTGATCCGCAGGGTGCAGAGGCACGAACAGACGGGAGCGTATCGCCCAAGCCGATGGGCGGCAGCCGGGGGACGCGGATCGAAGGGGCGGACCGGGAGTGGCTGTTGGAGCGGATCAAGGCCCAGCCGGATCTCACTTTGGAAGAACTGCGGCACGAGTTGGCCAAGCAGCGGGGACTTGTGGTGGGCTATGGCTCGGTGTGGCGTTTCTGCGATCGTGAGAAGCTGACCTTCAAAAAAAGTCTGCGCGCCGCCCAGCAGGACCGGCCTGACGTCGCCGAAGCTCGTGCGCACTGGCGCGATTGCCAGCCAACGCTCGACCCGACACGGCTGGTGTTCATCGACGAGACGGGGGCCAAGGACAACATGACCCGCCTGTATGGCCGCTGCTGGCGCGGACAGCGGCTGATCGGCAAGATCCCACTCGCACGCTGGCAGACCACCACCTTCCTCGCCGCCCTGCAGCACGACGCAATGACGGCGCCCATGGTGCTCGATGGGCCGATCGACAGCACCTGGTTCCTGGCCTATGTCGAGCAGGTCTTGTGTCCGACCCTGAAAGCCGGTGACATCGTCGTGCTCGACAATCTCGGCTCCCACAGGAGCGACAAAATCAGACAAGCCATAGAAGCCGTCGGCGCAAGCTTGCTCTACTTGCCCAAATACTCACCCGGCCTGAACCCCATCGAGAACGCCTTCGCAAAACTCAAGGCTGGTCTCAGACGAGCCGCCGAGCGCTCCACCGAAGCCCTCTGGCAACGCATCGGTCAATTGATCGAAGACTTTACCCCGAAAGAATGTGCCAACTACTTCAAGGCCGCTGGAGATGATCCAGCTTGAGCGGATTCCGCCCTAGGTTCTGTTGACAGTCAGGGGAATCACAGACTGAGTCGACTTGTGATTCAAGACTGCAGATTCGGAGGAGCAGTCTTGGCGCAGAAAGTACGGCTGGTTCTAAGCGGGCAGCAGTGGAAGCGGATCGAGAAGCTGTGTGTTGGCAAGGCCGGGGACCCCGGCGGGACGGGGGCCAACAACAGAATGTTCGTCGAAGCGGTGCTGTGGATCGCCCGCACCGGCTCGCCGTGGCGCGATCTACTGGAGACCTTTGGCAAGTGGAACAGCGTCTTCGTCCGCTTCAACCGGTGGAGTGAAGGCGGTGTCTGGCAGCGCATCTTCGCCGCGCTGTCGGACGATCCGGACTTCGAATACCTGATCGTGGATTCGACCATCGTGCGGGCTCACCAGCATGCGGCTGGCGCAAAAGGGGGCCTCAGGATCAGGCGATCGGACGCAGTCGCGGTGGCCTGACCAGCAAGATCCACCTCGCTGTACGCGGGCTCGGCCTGCCGGTACGCCTCATCCTAACGCCAGGCCAGCGCAACGACGCCAAGGCACTGATCGACGGCCTGCCGGCGCAATGGGTTCTTGGCGATACCGCCTTCGACGCCGATCACTTCCGCGCTGCCATCGACGCCCAGCCCGTCATCCCTTCCCATCGCTCGCGGGCCCAAAAACTGCCTCTCGACGAGACCATCTACAAGGAAAGGCATCTGGTTGAATGCTGCTTCAACAAGCTCAAGCACTTCCGTCGGGGGGCAACCCGATACGAGAAGACTGCCAGGAACTTTCCTCGCCATCATCACTCTCGCCGCTATCGCTCTGTGGCTCCGATGACTGTCAACGGACCCTAGAGCGTGATGGGATGATGTCTGCCATAGTTTGCGTGAGCGAAGGAGTTTGCGCATTCGTGAGGTGAGACGTCTGGCAAGATTCGAGTGATGGCGTGCTAGATGGCGTCGGGTGTTCTTCTGGCGGCTTTTCGCAGCCAGTGCTTGAGTTTGGCGAAGAACATCTCGATGGGGTTCAGATCGGGCGAGTATTTGGGCAGGAAGAAGAGCTTTGCGCCGACGGCGCGAAGTGCGCGCCGTACGGCTTTGCCCTTGTGCGAACCCAGATTGTCCATGACGAGATGTCGCCCGGCTGGAGGGTCGGGGCGAGGACCTGGTCGATGTAGGTCAGGAGGCTGTGGCCGTTGATTGGGCCGTCGATGAGCCATGGTGCGGTGAAGCGGTCATGCCGCAGAGCGGCGAGGGAGGGGACGATGGGGCACCATGGCCGCGAGGCGCTGGCCGCGGGGCGCCCACCCGAACAACGTCGCCATATTGGTCTTGGTCCAGGTCTCGTCGATGAACACCAACCGGGCGGGATCGATGCGGCCCTGATAGGCTTTCCACTGGGCGCGGCGCCAGGCGACGTCGGGCTGATCACGCTCGCTGGCGATCAGCGTCTTTTTTTATGACTGAGCCCCTCGGCGTGCACGAACGTCCACATGGTATGATAGTCGACCTGCAGCCCTCGATCGCCCAGCTCGGCGACCAGGCTGCGCAGGGTGAAGTCGCCGGCCCGGCATCGCCGCACCAACCAATCACGATACTCACCGGCAATCTTCTTCGGCCGCTGCCCACCCATCGGCAGGGCCGCCACGCTGCCGGTCTCCCGGAACCGCCGGACCCAGTCGATCGCCGTCTTGATGCCGACGCCAAAGCGCGCCGCCGCCTGTCGCCGAGACAAGCCCTCCCGCTCGACCGCCTCAACCACCCGCTCGCGAAGATCCGAGGAATAGGGTCCTGCCATCGATGCTGGCCTCCTACCCAGCGGCGGCGGCGATGTGGATCATGGCGGCGAAGCTTTGATCTGTTTTATCGGCTCGCATGGCGATGCGTTTGAATTCCTTGAGCTTTCCGAAGAAGTTTTCGATCAGATGGCGCCACTTGTACATCTCCTCATCCATCCTGCGCGACGAAGTTCGGCGCGGGTGCTGGGAGATGACGACCTTTGCGCCGCGCGCGTCGAGATCGGCGATAATCGTATTGGAGTCGAATGCCGTGTCGGCGATCAGAGCATCGAACTCGATGCCGTCGAGCAGCGGCGGAACACCGACTGTATCGAACCGCTGTCCCGGCGGGAGCACAAAGCGCACGAGGTTGCCCAGCGCATCGGTGAGGGCCAGGATTTTAGTCGTCATACCGCCCTTGGAGCGGCCGATCGCTTGGCTCGAAGTCCGCCTTTTGCGCCTTGTCCATGGCGATGGACCTTGACGATGGTGGCATCGACCATGGCGTATTCCATGTTCGGGTCATCCGGCATCGAACAGCCGTTTGAACACGCCGGCGTTGGCCCAATCGCGGAAACGCGTGAAGGTGCTGTTCCAGTGGCCAAATGACGGCGGCAGGTCGCGCCAGGGACTGCCCGTACGGACAATCCAAAGCACCGCCTCGACAAACAGCCGGTTGTCCTTGCCTCTGCGCCCGGGATCGCCCGGTTTACCAAGGCACAGCGGCTCCATCTTCGCCCATTGGGTGTCGCTCAATACAAGTCGGTCCATCCCCAGCTTGAATCACAACAAACCAACTTTGGAAATCCTGATTCCCAACAGACCCCAATACATCCGGCGGAATGACGTCGACGGTCAGCCAGTGGCCCTTGGCGACGGCCAGCGCATAGCCCGGATTCACCGGGTTGATGTCCATGAAGGTGAAGCTCGTCCTCCAGCAGCTTGAAGCAGGGGATCCGCCCCGCCACGATCGATCTTGCAGAAGATACAGTTGCCGTCGGTCGGATGACTCATCGCGCCTTCTCCAAGGCCACACCGAGCTCGCGTAGCCGCTGGAAGGGCTGCGTCCCGGGGCCCAGGGCAACGTCGAAGCCGAGACGGCCCAGCCTGGCAATGCCCTCGCGGCCGAAACGCTCGCGCAGCGATTCGACGATCCAGCCCTCGCTCTGGCGGTGACGGGCGAGCGCAAGCCGCCCGTCGGCCGCGAGATGAGCGTGGTGCGCCTCGAGCGCCGCCATCAGGCCGTCCATGCCCGCGCCGCTGCGCGAGGAGACGGCCAGGGTCCGGAGCGGCCAGTCGCCGCCGGCCGCGCTGGCAAGGGAGAGCGCGCCCGCAACGTCGGCGTGCGCGCGCTCGGCCGCGGCGCCGAGATCGGCCTTGGTGACCACGATCAGATGCGGGATCTCGACAATGCCCGCCTTCATGAACTGCAGCGAATCGCCCGAGCCGGGCTGCACGCAGAACACCACGGTGTCGGCGACGCCCGCCACGTCGGTCTCCGACTGGCCGACGCCCACCGTCTCGATCAGCACGCGGTCGAACAAGGCGCGCATCACCACCATGGCCGCCAACGTCTGGTCGGCCAGCCCGCCCAGCCGGTCGCGGGCGGCCATGGAGCGCACGAAGCTGCCCTCGTCGGCCGAATCGGCGACGATGCGCACGCGGTCGCCCAGCAGTGCGCCGCCGCTCGACTTGGAAGAAGGATCGACGGCGATCACGCCGACCGTGTGGCCGGCCTTGCGCCAGGCCGTGACCAGGGTGGCACAAAGCGAGGATTTGCCCACGCCCGGCGGGCCGGTGACGCCCACGACATGGGCCTTGGGCGCGCGCCACGCCGCGTCGAGCAACGCCTGGGCGGCCTCGCCCTCCGGGTCGCGCTCCAGTTGGGCGAGCGCGGCCGCCAGTGCGCGCTTGCCGCCCTGATGAAGCGCCGAAAGCGTCATTCCGTCTTGAGCGGGCCGCCCAGGGCGGCCTGGGCCGCAGCGAGCCGCGCGATCGGCACGCGGTAGGGCGAGCAGGAAACGTAGTCGAGACCCGTCTTGTGGCAGAAGAACACCGAGGCCGGATCGCCGCCGTGCTCGCCGCAGATGCCGAGCTTCAGGTTGTTGCGCACCTTGCGGCCGCGCTCACAGGCGATCTCGATCAGCTCGCCCACGCCCTCGATATCGAGCGAGGCGAAGGGATCGTGCTCGAGGATGCCGCGCTGCTGGTACTTCTCCAGGAACGAACCCGAATCGTCGCGGCTCAGACCCCAGGTCGTCTGCGTCAGGTCGTTGGTGCCGAAGCTGAAGAAATCGGCCGATTCGGCGATGTCGCCGGCGCGCAACGCGGCGCGCGGCAGCTCGATCATGGTGCCGACCAGGTATTCGAGCTTCTCACCCGAAAGCTGGCTCACCTCGGAGGCGACCTGGTCGATCACCACCTTCATGAGGTCGAGCTCCTTTCGGGTCGCGACCAGCGGGATCATGATCTCGGGGATCACCGTCTTGCCCGCCTTCTTCTGCACCTCGACCACCGCCTCGAAGATGGCGCGGGCCTGCATCTCGTAGATTTCGGGGTAGGAGATGCCGAGGCGCACGCCGCGATGGCCCAGCATGGGATTGAACTCGTGCAGCTTGTTGGCGCGCGCCTCGATCTCGGCCACCGCGACGCCCAGGTCCTTTGCCACGACCTCCATGTCGGCCTGGGTCTTGGGCAGGAACTCGTGCAGCGGCGGATCAAGCAGGCGGATGGTGACCGGCAGGCCCGCCATGATCTCGAACAGCCCGACGAAGTCCTGGCGCTGCATCGGCTGGATCTTGGCCAGTGTTGCGCGCCGGCTCTTCTCGTCGTCGGACAGGATCATCTGGCGGACGGCCACGATGCGGTCGCCCTCGAAGAACATGTGCTCGGTGCGGCAAAGCCCGATGCCCTCGGCGCCGAACTTCTGCGCCTGGGCCGCGTCGAGCGGCGTCTCGGCGTTGGCGCGGATGCCCAGCGTGCGGAATTCGTCGGCCCACCCCATCAGCTCGGCGAAGTCGCCCGAGAGCTCGGGCTGCACCGTCGGCACGACGCCCAGCATGATCTCGCCGGTGCTGCCGTCGAGCGTCATGAACTCGCCCGCCTTCACCACCGTGCCGCGGACGGAAAGCGTGCCGGCCTTGCCGTCGATGCGCACGTCGCCGGCGCCGGCCACGCAGGGCTTGCCCATGCCGCGCGCCACGACGGCGGCGTGGCTGGTCATGCCACCGGTCGAGGTCAGGATGCCTTCGGCGGCGTGCATGCCGTGGATGTCCTCGGGGCTGGTCTCGCGCCGCACCAGGATCACCTTCTCGCCGGCGCGCGCCTGCTTCTCGGCCTCGTCGGCCGAGAACACCGCCTTGCCCGAGGCGGCGCCCGGCGAGGCGGGCAGGCCCTTGGCGATCACCTTGCGCTCAGCCTTGGGATCGAGCGTGGGATGCAGGAGCTGGTCGAGCGAGCTGGGCACGATGCGCGCCACCGCCTCCTTCTTGTCGATCAGTCCCTCGCGCACCATGTCGACCGCGATCTTGAGCGCGGCCTTGGCGGTGCGCTTGCCGTTGCGCGTCTGCAGCATGTAGAGCTTGCCACGCTGCACGGTGAACTCGATGTCCTGCATGTCGCAATAGTGCGTCTCGAGGCGGGCGCGAACCTTGTCGAGCTGCTGGAACACCTCGGGCATGGTCTCTTCCATCGCCGGCGCATCAGAGTTCTGCGCTTGCTTGCCTTGCACGGTGAGGTGCTGGGGCGTGCGGATGCCGGCCACCACGTCCTCGCCCTGGGCGTTCACCAGGTATTCGCCGTAGAACAGGTTGGCGCCGGTCGAGGGATCGCGCGTGAAGGCCACGCCCGTGGCGCAATCCTCGCCCATGTTGCCGAACACCATGGCCTGCACGTTGACCGCGGTGCCCCAGCTCTCGGGGATCTGGTGCAGGCGGCGGTAGGTGATGGCGCGCTGGTTCATCCACGAGCCGAACACCGCGCCGATGGCGCCCCACAGCTGCTCGCGTGGCTCCTGGGGGAACGGCTTGCCGGTGCGCTTTTCGACGATCTTCTTGTACTCGGCCACGACGGCGCGCCAGTCGTCGGCCTTCAGCTCGGTGTCCATGGTGACGCCGAGGTCCTCCTTGCGCAGCTCCAGCGCCTCCTCGAAATAGTGGTGCCCGACATCGAGCACGACGTTGGAGTACATCTGGATGAAGCGGCGGTAGCTGTCCCAGGCGAAGCGCTCGTCGCCCGACGACTTGCCGAGCCCCAGCACCGTACGGTCGTTGAGGCCGAGGTTGAGCACAGTGTCCATCATGCCCGGCATCGAGGTGCGCGCGCCGGAGCGCACCGAGACCAGCAACGGGTTGTTGTCGTCGCCGAACCCGAGACCCACCACCTTCTCGACCGCAGCAAGCGCCGTCTCGACCTCGTCCTTCAGCTCGGGCGGGTAGGTGTTGTTGTTGGCGTAGTACCAGGTGCAGAGCTCGGTGGAGATGGTGAAACCTGGCGGCACCGGCAAACCGAGGCTCGACATCTCCGCCAGGTTGGCGCCCTTGCCGCCCAGCAGATTGCGCATGTCGGCGCGGCCCTCGGCCTTGCCGTCCCCGAAACTGTAGACCCACTTGGCCATCTTCAGCCCTCGATCTTCGAAAAGTCCGCGACCTTGTCCATCGTGGCGCGGATCTGGTTGAGCAATTTCAGCCGGTTCAGGCGCAATTCCGGCCGGTCGGTGACATTGACCGTGACCTTATCGAAAAAAGCGTCGATCGGAGCGCGCAGGCCGGCGAAAGCCGCCATCGCGCCGGCGAAATCCTCGGCCGCCAGCGCCGGGCCGACCGCGCGCTCGACATCCGCCACGGCCGAAGCAACGGCTTTCTCCTCGGATTGTTCCAGCAGTGCGGCATCGGGCGCCGCGGCGATTTTCGCCGAAAGCGTCTTGTCCTTCTTCTCTTCGGCGCGGACGATGTTCGCCGCACGCCCGTAGGCTGTCTGCAAGTTCCTTCCCGCCTCGCTGCCTAGGAACGCCTGCAGCGCCTCGACCCGCGCCAGCAGGCGCACAAGATCGTCCTCGTCACCCAAGGCGAATATCGCGTCCACGACATCGTGGCGCACGCCCTTCTCGCGCATCTGGACCTTCAGACGCTCGGCGAAGAAGGCCATCAGGTCGTCGGCCTTGAAGAACTGCTTCAACGGCAGGCGAATCCTGTTTTCGATCACGATGCGGATGACGCCAAGCGCCGCGCGGCGCAATGCAAAGGGATCGCGCGAGCCTGTCGGCTTCTCGCCGATCGACCAGAAGGAGACCAATGCGTCGAGCTTGTCCGCGAGCGCCACGGCGATCGACACCGGCGCCGTGGGACAACGGTCGTTGGGCCCGGCCGGCGTGTAGTGCTCGCCGATCGCCTCGGCCACCGCCATCGGCAGCTCTTCGCTCAGCGCATAGTAGCGGCCCATGACGCCCTGCAGCTCGGGGAACTCGCCCACCATGCCGGTGACGAGGTCGGCCTTGCAGAGCAAGGCGGCCTGCTCGACGAGAGGAAGTTCCGCGCCGGGCACGTGTTGGGCGATCTCGACCGCCAGCCGGGCGATGCGCCCGACCCGTTCGGTCTGCGTGCCGAGCCTGGCGTGGAACACGATATCCTTCAGCGCCGGCAGCCGGTCTTCCAGCCGCTGCTTTCGATCCTGGTCCCAGAAGAATTTGGCGTCGGCAAGCCGCGCACGCAGCACGCGCTCGTTGCCGCCGACGACGGTGGCGCCGCCGTCGCGCGCCACGGTGTTGGCGACCACGACGAAGCGGTTGGCGAGCTGTCCGTCCTTCCGGGTCGTGGCGAAATAGCGCTGATGCGCCTTCATGGAGAGGATCAGCACCTCGGGCGGCACGTCCATGAAATTGGCGTCGATGGTACCGAGCAGCGGCACCGGCCATTCGACCAGGCCCGCGACTTCATCGAGCAGCCCTTCGTCGCTCCTGAGCGCGACCTGCGCTTCGGCACAGAGTCCGCTCGGCGCCCGCGAGCACGATCTTCTTGCGCTCGGCGGGATCGAGGATCACGTGCGCCGTCCGGAGCTTGGCCGCGTAGTCGGCAAAGCCCGAGACGCTGATCGCGCCGTTGCTCAGGAAGCGGTGCCCGCGCGTGGTGTCGCCGAACGCAATCGGCGCCATCTGCCCGCCCGGCGCGACCGCGCCCGCCAGCACCTTGCCGTCGAACAAAGCGACGATGGATTGCAGCGGCCGCACCCAGGTCATGGTGCCGCTGCCCCATTTCATCGATTTCGGCCAGGGCAGCGCCTTCATCGCGGCATCGATGATGGCGGGCAGCGCCTCGGCGGTCGGACCGCCCTTTTTTTTCAGCACGGCGAACCAGAACTCGCCCTTGCCGGTGTCGCGCTTCTCCGCCTGATCGAGCGAGACGAGCCCGGCGCCCTTCAGGAATCCCTGGACCGCCTGGTCCGGCGCGCCAACCCGAGGCCCGCGCTTCTCCTCGCTGACATCGGCGCGCGCCGTCGGCAGGCCATCGACCACCAAAGCGAGCCGGCGCGGTGTCGCAAAGGCGCGCGCATCCGCGAACGCCAGGCCCGCCGCTTTCAGCCCGTCGCCCATCAGACGCTTGAAATTGTCCGCAGCACGCGCCTGCATGCGCGCCGGGATCTCTTCGCTCAGGAGTTCAAGAAGAAGCTCGGCCATCCTACGCCGCCTCTGCCGTCTGCGTCGCGAGCCATGCCTCGCAGCACGCCTTGGCCAGATCGCGCACGCGCAGGATGTAGCTCTGCCGCTCGGTGACGCTGATCACGCCGCGCGCGTCCAGGAGATTGAAGCAGTGCGAGGCCTTGATGCACTGCTCGTAGGCCGGCAGCGGCAATTTCCTGTCGATCAGCCTGACGCACTCCTTCTCGGCATCGGCGAAGTGGCGGAACAGCATCTCGGTGTCGGCGACCTCGAAATTGTAGGTCGACTGCTCCTGCTCGTTCTGCAGGAACACGTCGCCATAGCTCAGCGGCACGTCTGAATCGGCGCGGTTGAACGGCAGGTCGTAGACCGTCTTCTTGTCGAACAGGTACATGGCGAGACGTTCCAGCCCGTAGGTGATCTCGCCGGAGACGAGGTCGACCTCGATGCCGCCGACCTGCTGGAAATAGGTGAACTGGCTGATCTCCATGCCGTCGCACCACACTTCCCAGCCCAGGCCCCAGGCGCCCAGCGTCGGGCTCTCCCAGTCGTCCTCGACGAAGCGGATGTCGTGCAGGGAGGTGTCGATGCCGATCGCCACCAGCGAGCCGAGGTAGCGCTCCAGGATGTCGGTCGGCGAGGGCTTCAGGATCGCCTGGAACTGGTAGTAGTGCTGCAGCCGCATGGGATTCTCGCCGTAGCGGCCGTCCTTGGGCCGGCGCGAGGGCTGCACGTAGGCGGCGTACCAGGGCTTCGGCCCGAGCGCGCGCAGGGTCGTGGCTGTATGGAAGGTGCCGGCGCCCATCTCCATGTCGAAGGGCTGCAGGATCAGGCAGCCCTGGCGCGCCCAGTACTCCTGCAAGGTCAGGATCAGTTCCTGGAAGCACGTCGGTTTGGCGCGTGCGGAGAGGTCGGACACCGGCATTCCCCGAAGCTCAGAAGGCCTTGTGTTTCCGTGACTTAAGGCCGTTTTTGCGGTGCGGCAAAATAGGTGCCACCCCTACCCCGGTCAAGCGCTCTGGCCCCTCGCACGCGGCGATTCGACAAACAGAAACCTTGGTGGCCGAAACGTTGGTCACCGCAGGACGCCTGCGAAGGTTTCCCGGCTGCGCTCGGGACAGGAATTTCCGCAATTTCCGCAAGCGCTACGCCAATCAGGACAGGGAACGCACCCCTTGGCTGAGACAGCAAAACTCCGGACATGGCCAATGGTCCTCGATCTGGGTCAGCTGCCTGTCTAGGCCACGCGAGACGTGTAGTCAACTCATTACTTAAGAAAATTAAGTAAATGAGTTTCTGCGCCCCATGTGGCGCAGAAACTCGACTCGCTGTGCTCAGCCCTGGAGGCGGCCGCAGTGGCTGCATTTCTCTGCTCCCCGCCGAGAGATAGGCGCCGCAGCCGGCGCACTGGACCGTGTCCTCGATCACGACCTTGCGGGTGACCTGGGGGTCGGCCGATGGGCGGGGCGCGGCCGGCGGCGGCTGGGTCGGCGCGCGCCGTGCAGGTTCCTCGGGCTTGCCGACGAAGCGGTCATACATGCCCTTCCAGCGGGCGAAGGTTTTCCACACCGCATAGATGGCCACGCCGAACAGGATGATCTTGAGCAGGAAACCCATCGCATGGTTGTGCTGAGCCAGCGCCGCCGGGTCAAGCCGCCGCCTCGCCCCGGGGCCGAAGCCCCGCTATAGGATCGCCATGAATGGAACGGACGACGCCCCCCTGGACCTGTTCGTGGTCGGCGGCGGGATCAATGGGGCGGGGATTGCCTGCGACGCGGTGGGACGGGCCTTGACGGTCGGGCTCTGCGAAATGAACGATTTCGCCAGCGCCACCTCGTCGGCCTCGACCAAGCTGATCCATGGCGGGCTGCGCTACCTCGAGCAATACGAGTTCCGCCTGGTGCGCGAGGCGCTGCAGGAGCGCGAGGTGCTTCTGGCCAAGGCGCCGCATCTCAGCCGGCCCCTGCGCTTCGTGCTGCCGCACGAGCCGCATCTCAGGCCGCGCTGGATGCTGCGGATCGGCCTTTTCCTCTACGACCATCTCGACTGGCACATGACCCTGCCCAAGTCGATCGCGGTCGACCTGCCGCAGTCCAGGTTCGGCGCCGGCCTGAAGCCCTCCTTCAAGAAGGGCTTCGTCTATTCCGACGCCTGGGTCGACGATGCGCGCCTGGTGATCTGCAACGTGAAGTCGGCGCGCCAGATGGGCGCCCGCATCTATGCCCGCCACCGCTGCGTCTCGGCGCGGCGCAGCGAGAACGGCAGGTTGTGGGATATCGAGCTGGCCGGCCCCGACGGCGCCCGCGTGGCATCTGCGCGCGCGCGGCCTGGTCAACGCCACCGGACCCTGGGTGAAGCGCTTCCTCGACGAGCAGACCCACATCAAGACGACCAAGCGCGTGCGGCTGATCAAGGGCAGCCACATCATCGTGCCGCGCCTGCACGAGGGCGACCACGCCTTCATCCTGCAGAACAGCGACCACCGCATCGTCTTCATCATCCCCTACGAGCGCGACTTCTCCTGCATCGGCACCACCGACATCCCGGTCGAGGCGGGCGAGACGCCGGTCTGCACGCCCGAGGAGACCGCCTATCTGTGCGAGATCGCCAGCCACTACATGGTGAAATCAGGTGACGCCGGCCGACGTCGTGTGGACCTATTCCGGCGTGCGCCCGCTGTTCGACGACGGCGACGACAATCCCTCGGCGGTGACGCGCGACTATCACCTCGAGGTCGATGGCGGCCCCGATTGGCCGAAGGGCAGCACGGCGCCGCTGCTCTCGGTGTTCGGCGGCAAGATCACGACCTACCGGCGGCTGGCCGAGCACGCGCTGCGCGACCTTGCCCCGCACTACCCGCACATGGGCGGCGAATGGACCGCGAGCCGCGCGGTGGCCGACGGCGAGCTGGGCGACGCGCCGACCTTCGAGGAGGCGTTCGACCGCTATGTCGACAGCGCAGCGTCGGTGAAAAGCGGCCTGCCCAAGGAACTCGTGCGCGTGCTGGCCAGGCGGCACGGCTCGGGCCTCGACGACATGCTGGAGGGCGTCCGGACAGTGGCCGATCTCGGCCGCCATTTCGGCGGCATGCTCTACGAGGTCGAGGTCCGCTATCTGATCCGCGACGAATGGGCGGTCGAGGCCGAGGACGTGCTGTGGCGCCGCACCAAGGAAGGCCTGCACATGACCGCGGCCGAGCGCGCCGCCTTCGCGCGCTGGATGGCCGAACTGCGGCCGAACTTTACATAACTTCACACTGCAGCCGGGCACGTTCGGCCCGGCGAGACCGTATCACCGAAGCAACACAAGCATTTCGGTGAGGTCCATGATGTCCTTTCGTCCCCTGATTCCCGCCGTTTCGACCGCCGCCGTCTTCTCCCTGGTGGCTGCTGCCGGCCTCGCCTGGATGAGCCCCGCCTCGGCGCTCGACAGCGGCCTGGACGATCCGCTGGAGCTGGCCCAGGCCACCCCGCCGGCGCCGCCGCCCCCGGCCGCCGGTGCGGAACGCCGCGACCGCGCCGCCGCCTTCAATCCGAAGAGCATGTGCCTCAACCAGATCGCCCGCCGCGCCGGCAACCGCACCTACATCAAGGTCCGGCTCGAGCTCAAGCCCGAGCAGATGACGGCCTGGAACGCCTTCGCCAAGGCCTCCGACGACGCCGACGTCAAGGACACGGCGCGCTGCAATGCGCTGCCGACCGAGATGAAGGAGCGGCCGAACTACGTCGATCGCCTGACGATGGAAGAGACCGTCATGAAGGCGCGCGTCGAGCGGATCGAGGCGGTCAAGCCCACCCTGCTCGCCATGTACAACACGCTCTCGCCGGAGCAGAAGGCCGTGCTCGATCGGCCGCGTCCGATGGGCGGCGCCATGGGCGGCCACCACCACGGCGGGCCGCGCTGATTCAGAAGTAATTCCTCTCCCGTCTTACGGGGGAGGTGCCCGCAGCGCGGGCGGAGGGGGAAGGCCACACAGGCGACCTCTCGAATTTCAGATCTGAAATTTGCCAGGACTTGACTGGGGCTTTCCCCCTCCGGCCCTGCGGGCCACCTCCCCCGTTTGACGGGGGAGGAAAAGACCCGTCTCACCAATCGCTGGCGCGGACCATCTTCATCAAATCGTCGGCCATGGTGAGCGCGGTCAGCACGCCGGTCTTGGGATTGTCCGGCATGGCAAGGCCGAGCCGCTCCATCTTGAGCTCGCCCAATTCGCCCACCACTTCGAGGCGGCTGGCATTGGTGCCGGCCGGCAGGGTGGGATCGGCGACCAGCTCGATGTCGGTGCGCTCGAGGCCGGCGCCGCACAGCGCCACCGTCACCGCGAGATTGGCGTTCTTCGGGTAAAGTCGCCCGGCATCGGCGGGCTTGCCGCGGAAGATCACCGTCGGCGTCTTGATCGCCGGCAGGTCGAACTCGGTTTCGGCCGGCGTGCCGCTCCAGGCATGCGGCGGCTTGATCGAGACATACTTCACGCGCTCGAGCTTGCCGAGCCGCATGGCCAGCAGGCCGTCGAGGCCGGCGATGGCGCCCGACGGCAGGCGCAGCCGCGCGCCGCCCTTCTCGGCCGCCTTGATGTGCTTCTTCCAGAGCTTGGGATCGCCATAGGCGCCGGTGGCGATCACCATCAGGTCGATGCCCTTCTTCAGGATCGTCTCGCCCCAGTCGCGCACCGCCTGCTGGCTCGCCGCCTCGACCACGACATCGGGCTTGAGCTTCAGCAGCGCCTTCAGGGTTTCGACCACGGCCACCTTGCGGCCGACCTTCTTCTGCGTCTCCTTGGCCCGCCCCGGCCGCACCAGGACGCCCACGATGTCGATGGCGGGCTTCTTCTCGGCAAACAGGTCGAACAGGGTCTGGCTAATGGCGCCATAGCCGATCAGCGCGATCTTCAGCCGCTTCTTCTTTGCCATCCGAGCCCCCCGCCTGCGCACCAGTCGCGCGACTATAGCTGGCTGGCACGGCCCCAGCGACCATGCTTGCGACCACACTCACCAGGGGGGCGCGGCTATAACCCCGCCTCGCCAAAGGGCCGGGTGAACTCTGCTTTTCTGACGGAGTGTAGCTCAGCCTGGTAGAGCACTAGCTTCGGGAGCTAGGGGCCGGAGGTTCGAATCCTCTCACTCCGACCAATTGGCGGCAAACGGCGCGCAGCGATGCGCGCCGTTTCTCTTGCGGGCCCATCGCCCTGACGCCTGGACCGCGGCCGCCCCGTCACTCTCGTCGCGGTTCGTTGTCCGGGGCAACTGCGACGCTGCCGGGCGGAAGCTACATGCACGAGGCCTGGGCGATGACCACCGCATCGAGGCCCTGCATCTGCTCCGGCGACAGGGTCGAGGGATCGAGGAGGTTACCGCCCGGCTGGGTCGAGGCGTTGGACTTGCGCATGCCGGCGATGGCCGCCGCGCGTTTATCGGCGGGCATCTTCGACGATATGCACTCGCACATCCTCTGGGTCCCGGTGACCAGGCATTCCTTCATGAACTCGTCGTCGGCGCGCGCGGCGCCCGACAGGCCGGCGGCCAGCATGCAGAAGGCAAGGCCGAAGGAAACCATACGCATCGGGTCGCTCCTTGAAACCGGCCGCACGTGGCGTCCGACACCTCGACAATATCGCGTCGCCGGGTCGCTGCCTATTCCCCGGATGCCTCGCCTGACCGCGCGGCCAAGCGGCCGGACTTTACCCGCACGGAGAAGGGCGTAAACTTGCACGATGAAGCTCGAAAAGGCGGATTCCCGCATCGGCGCCATCGCCACCGAGGTCGACGTGCGCACCCTGTCGGAGCCGGACTGGAAGGCGCTCTACCGCGCCTGGCTCGACGGCATCGTGCTGGTGGTCCGCGGCCAGACGCTCAACATGGAAGAGTTCCTCGCCTACTCGCGCCGCTTCGGCCGGCTGAAGCCGCACCGCGTGCGGAAAACCCGCCATCCCGACCATCCCGAGCTCACGCTGATGGGCGTGGGCACGCGCAAGCCCGACGGCCAGGTCGACCAGGCGATCTACAATCGCGGCGGCGGCTGGCACACCGATTCGCCGTGGGACACCGAGATCTGCAAAGGCACGCAGCTCTACGGCATCGCCATTCCCTCGCGCGGCGGCGACACGCTGTTCGCCAGCATGTACGAGGCCTACGATTCGCTGCCCGAGGGCCTGAAGAAGCGCCTCGAGGGACTGCAGGCCGAGCACGCCTATGGCGGCCGCGCGCGCAAGGGCTTCGGCCTGCTCGAGCCCGAGGACCAGCGCCTGCCGCCGGCGGTTCATCCCGTCGTGCGCACCCACGAGGAGACCGGCCGCAAGTCGCTCTATGCCAATCCGACCCACATCCTGCGCATCCAGGGACTGGACGACGCCGAAAGCGACGGCTGATCGCCGAGCTCACCGATCACATGGTGGCGACGCCGGCGCAGTATCGCCACAAGTGGCAGGTGGGCGACATCGTGATCTGGGACAATCGCTGCGCGCTCCACTCGGCGACCGGCGGCTACCCGATCGAGGAGCCGCGCATCCACTGGCGCGTCACCATCATGCAGGACGCGGCCGAGGCGCAGAAGGCGGCTTGATTCGGCTTCCTCCCCGGCAAAGCCGGGGAGGTGGCGCCGTCAGACGGCGACGGAGGGGTCATAGACTCCGTAAGAGAAGAGCATGACCCCTCCGTCCGCTTCGCGGACACCTCCCCTCGTAAGAACGAGGGGAGGAAATGGGAGATTAGCCGAACAGCCAGTTGCGCAGCAATCCGAACAGGCCGGTGGCGAACAGGATGACCAGCGCCACGTTGCGGTAGAGCCGCTCGCTGGCCAGGCCGTGGAACAGCCGGCCCCCCGCCCAGGCGCCCAGCACCATGACGGGGAACAGCACGACGGCGCGGGCCAGCGCGTCGAGGCCGGCGACGCCGGTCGCCAGCACGATCACGATCAGCAGGAACTGCGTCAGGAAATAATAGGTGACGATGTTGGCGCGATTGACCTGCGGCGGGTCGTTGCCCGACAGGAGATAGAGCAGCACCGGCGGGCCGCCGACGCTGGTGGTGGCCATCATCGCGCCCGACACCGCGCCGACGGCGACGCCCGCCGCCGCCGAGCGCCGGCCGGTGTATTTCCAGCCGCTCCACATCAGCACGACGAAGGCCACGATGAGCGCCGACACCGCCGTCACGATGGTGTTCTTGTCGACGCTCGCCAGCAGCCACACGCCGAGCGGCATGGCGGCACAGGCGGCGAGGCTCATCGGCGTCAGGACGTGCCAGTCGGCGTGACGGCGCACCTGCGGAAAAAGCTGCACGGACACGACCAGCTCGATCGCCACCACGGTCACCACCATGTCGGCCGAGCCGAAGAGGATGGCGAAGATCGGCGCCATCAGCATGGCCGAGCCGAAACCGGCGAAGCCGCGCATCAGGCCCGCCACCAGGGTGACGCCGATGGCGGTCCACAGGCCGAGGCCGGCGAACAGGGAGACGATGTAGGAGATCATGGCGCGACTGCCTGAAAGGTATGGACGAACGACGACACGGCGATCCGCGCGGCGCGAGGCCGGCAGATCAGGCGATAAGTCGGAGCGTCTTCAGTCGCTTCATGGGGTCGGGACCTTCCGTGATAACGATCGTGCCGTCAACCCGCGTGCTTGGCGAGCTTGGCGCGCACGAAGTCGATCCTGTCCTGGCCCCAGAAGAGTTCGCCATCGACGACGAAGGACGGCACGGCGAACACGCCCTGCTTCTCCGCCTCGGCCTGATGCTGGGCGAGCAAGACCGGCCCATCGCCCGTCGCGAAGGCATCGAAGCCCGCGAGGTCTACCCCGATTACCTTGAGGAGCGCTTCGACGGCGGCGCGATCCTCGTAGTCGAGCTCGCGCTTGAAGAAGCGCGGATAGGCGGTGTCGATCAGCGCCCTGCCCTTGCCTTTGGCATCGGCGAACATCCAGGCGAGATGGATCAGCGTCGAATCGAAGATCTTCTTCGGGCCGAGAATCATCATGCCGCGCTGCCGGGCGAAGCGGCGGACATCGAGGTAGAGATACTTTATGCGACGCAGGCCGCGCTCGACGGCCTTGGGATCGGCCGCGTTGTAGGCGCCCAGGATGTCGAGGTCGTAGGGGCGCAGGCGCAATGTCACGCCGAATTCCTTCTCCAGCGCGTAGGCGGGCTCCTTGGCGAGGAACGAGTAGGGACTCTTGAGATCGAGCCAGAGATCGACTGTTTTGCTCATGCACGCCTCGAAAAGGTCCTTCGCAAATGCTCGGGACGACGGCCTAGGGCCGTCGCCCCTCACCCGTCTTGTCGCGCAGGCGACGCATGCCGCGCAGCCAGCGGTCGATGTCGCCGGTCTTGCGCGTCATGTATTGCAGCACGTCGGGATGCGGCAGGATGTGGAAGGTCTCGGCGTCCATGACGTCGATCACCGTCTGCGCCACGGCATCGGTGTTGAGCACGCCATCGACCGACGCCGCGGTGGCGCCGGCCATGCGCAGCATGTTGGTGTCGACCGCCTGCGGGCAGAGCACCGAGACGCAAATGCCCTTGTCGCCGTACTGGATCGACAGATGCTCGGCCAGGGCCACGGCGGCATGCTTGGTGACGCCGTAGGGCGCCGAGCCCATCGAGGCCAGCAGGCCCGCAGCGCTCGCCGTATTGAGCAGGTAGCCCGACTTCCGCGCCAGCATGCCCGGCACCAAAGCGCGCGCGGCATAGACATGGGCCATGACATGGATGCCCCACGAATCGGCCCAGTCCTGGTCGAGGGCGTCCTCGTGGCCGCCGCGGCCGATGCCGGCGTTGGAGAAGAAGACATCGACCGGGCCGTAATGGCGCTCGGCCTCGGCGATGAGGTGCCTGATGTCGGCTTCCTTGCCGACGTCGCAGGCGACCGCGATGCCCTTGATCTCCCTGGCGACGGATTCCAGACGGCCGGCGTCGCGGTCGGCCACGACCACGCCCTTGGCGCCTTCCCTGGCATAGCGCCGTGCGATCGCCTCGCCGATGCCGCCCGCCGCGCCGGTGACGACGCAGACCTTGCCTTTGACCTTCATTCGTCTCTCCCCATCAAATGGCCGTCATCCGAGCGAAGCGCCGAAGGCGCGAAGTCGAGGGACCTCCTCTTCGTCGAACAGGATGAGGAGGTCCCTCCACTGCGCCTCGCTGCGCTCGGCTTCGGTCGGGATGACGGCGACCTCCTCAGCCCCAGCTTTGCTCGATCAGTTCGATGTACTGCGCCTTGGTCGGCTGGCGCGGCGTCGACTGGTGGCAGTGATCGCCCAACGCGCCGTCGGCGATCTTCTCGACCGTGTCGTCGGCCAGCCCCATGGCGCCGAGCCCCTTGGGAATGCCGAGCCGCGCGTTGAGCTCACCCACGGCGTTGGCCACGCCCGCCGCATTGGCCTCGCGCTCGGGCAGGCCCAGGAGCTGGGCCACGCGCTTGTACTTCTCGCCCACCGCCGGCTCGTTGAAGCGCAGCACCGCCGGCAGGAAGACGGCGTTCAGCGTGCCGTGATGCAGGCGGTAGCCCTTGAGTCCTCCCGTCGGATGGCTGAGCGCATGCACCGCGCCCAGGCCCTTCTGGAAAACCATGGCGCCTTCCATGGCCGCCATCGCCATGTTGTAGCGCGCCTCGCGGTCCTGGCCGTCCAGCGTCGCGCGCTCGACGTACTTCCAGGCCTTCTCCAGGCCATCCAGCGCGATCGAATCGGCCGGCGGGTTTACAGCGTTCGACAGGAAGCATTCGATGTTGTGGGTGAAAGCGTCCATGCCGGTGCCGGCGGTGAGATGCGGCGGCAGGCCCAGGGTCAGCTCGGGATCGATCAGGGCCAGCCTGGGAATGAGATGCGGGCTGCCGATGGCGAGCTTGCGGCCTGAATCCATGATGATGACGCCGCCGCGGCTCACCTCGCTGCCGGTGCCCGAGGTCGTGGGGATGGCGACGATCGGCGCCACCGCCGCGGTGATCTTGGGCGCGCCGCCCTCGACGAAGGAATAGGCCTGCAGCGACGTGCCGGGATGGGTCGCCATCAGGCCGACCGCCTTGGCGAGGTCCATCGGCGAGCCGCCGCCGATGGCGATGATGCCGTCGCAGCCTTCCTCCTTGTAGATCCTGAGCGCGTCGCGCATGGCGGCTTCGGTCGGGTTCTCCGGCGTGCCGTCATAGAGAGCGATCGGCATGTTACCGGGCAGCTGTTCCTTGACCCTTGCCCACAGGCCGGCGGCGATCACGCCCTTGTCGGTGACGACCAGCGGCCGGCGCATGCCGAGAAGCTGCAGTTCCTGTTCGAGAAGCCTGAGCGCACCGAAATCGAACTGGATGCGCGTGAGGTAGGTGATGAGCGCCATGGTACTCCCTATGAGCGCCCCTAGGCGCGAAAGAACGGCTTGTCGCCCCTGACGGTGACGCGATAGCCCAGCCGCTTGTGCGGGAAGTAGTCCCACATCGCGTGGTGCTGGGCGGCGCGGTTGTCCCAGAAGGCGATCGAGTTGGGCCGCCAGGCGAAGCGGCACTGGAATTCCGGCGTCTCGGCGTGACGCCACAGCATCTCGAGCAGCGCATCGCTCTCGTTCTTGCTTGAGGCCGACGATGCGCGTGGTGAAGTTGCGGTTGACGTAGAGCGCCTTGCGGCCGGTCACCGGATGGGTGCGCACGACCGCGTGCTCGTTGCGCGGAAAGCCGCCCTCCCTGGGCGTGTGGCCGAAGCGGCCGCCATAGACCTGCGCGCCGTCATGCACGGCCGTCAGACCTTCGCACAGGCGCTGGATCGGGGCCGAGAGCGTCTCGTAGGCAAGGGTCATGTTGGCGAACAGCGTGTTGCCGCCGCCGTCGGGCGGCAGCTCCTTCATGTAGAGGATGCTGCCCATCGGCGGCTCGGGATCGCAACTGACGTCGGAGTGCCATTCCTCGCCGGCGACATGTTTGGAATTCTCGTCGGCCTTGATGACCAGGATCTCGGGATGCTCCCCGTTGCCCCTCGAGGTGGGATGCATGTGCAGCTCGCCGAAGCGGCGGCCGAACGCCTTGTGCTGCTCGTGGCTGAGCTCCTGGTCGCGGAAGAAGATCACCAGGTTGGCCATCAGCGCGTCATGGATTTCCTGGAAGGCCTGGTTGCCCAGGGGCATGGCGAGGTCGACGCCGAAGATTTCCGCGCCGATGCAGGGTGTGAGCTTGCGCACCTCGATCGTCTGGTAGCCCATTGCCTTTCCTCACTTTTGCCGCAAGCCTACGCGAGAAAGCGACCATGAGCGACAGGCCAATCCCGCGAATCCTTCTACGCGCCGCGACCGGCGTCGACGCGCCCACGATCGCCGCCACCATCGCCGCATCGTTCGAGCAGTATCGCGGCAAGCTCGATCCCGAGTTCGGGCGCCTTCCGCGAGACCGCCGAGGCGATCGCGGCGGAGCTGGCGACGGACGCCGGCGCCATCATCGCGGAGCGGAATGGCGAGGTCGTGGGCTGCGTCATGGTCAGGCTGCTGGAGGGTGACCTCTATCTGGGCCGCCTCGCCGTGGTGCCTGCCGCGCGCGGGCAAGGCATCGCCCGGCGCCTGGTCGAGGCGGTCGAGGACGAGGCGCGCCGCCGCGAGCTCGGCGGCGTGCGGCTGGGCGTGCGCATCGTGCTCACCGAGAACCAGCAGGTGTTCGCGCAGCTGGGCTACGTCGAGATTTCGCGCGAGGCGCATGAGGGCTTCGACCATCCGACCTCGATCAACATGCGCAAGGCGTTGCGGTGATTCCATGGACATATCTTTGCTGGGAGCGCGCCACTCCAGTGGCGCATCTTCGTGGATCACACAGCCCATGAGCGCCACTGGAGTGGCGCGCTCCCAGCAACCTAGCCCCTCGGCGCGAACCTGTAGCGGAAGGTGCAGCTCGGCGCGCCGCGCATGATCGTCTGGGCGCGGTCGAGACTCACTTCGCCCTCGCCGGCCGCGGCGATGTCGACATCGGTCTCGCAGATCAGCAAGGCGCCCAGCTCGGGTTCGCCCAGGGCGCGGAAGAACTCGGCGAAGCGGCAGCGCGTCACGTCGATGTCGAGCGCCTCCGCGTCCTGGCGTCGGATCTCGAACGCGACCTCGCGCGCGGAAACCTCGTTCAGGGCGCCCTGCAGGGCCGCCCATTTGCGCCGCGGACTGCCCTCGATGCCGGCGCCGATGGCAGCGAAGAGCTGCCGCGACCAGTCGCGCAAGGCCTGCTGCACGATGGCGTCGGCCTTGTCGTTGCCCAGCTCGGCGCGCAGCGCGCGCAGCACCGGCACCAGGACCTGGGCCTGGATCCGCGTCTTGTCCAAAAGGGATACTTTGGGATCCACCAGGTAATCGTCGAGCACACCGGTCATCGGGTCTTCCTCCGGAAGCGAAAGTCGCAGCAGCTCGCGCCCGCCATGATCGTCTGGCTGCGGGTGAGCTCGAGGTCGTCGTTGAAGCCCGCGACCATGGCGTGATCCCGGCTGCAATGGATGAGGGAACCGAGATCCTCGAGGCCGAGCTCCTTGTAGAACTCCGCATACCTGCACCGCGTCACGTCGAAAACGAGCCGATCGTCCGTCTGGTCGAGGACCTCGATGTCCAGCCCGCCGCCGCCGGCCCATACCGTCTCGGCCACCTCACGCAGGCCCGCCGTATCGCTGCCGAAGCTCGCGGCCCATTTCGCCCCCTCCTCGGCCGCCTGGGCGCGGATCGTTGCGGCCACCACCTCGCTCGTCGGTCCGTCGCCGAACTTCTCGCGGCAGGCCGTGATGAAGGGAATGAGCACGCGCGCCTCGATCTTGCGCCTTTGCAGATGGCCGATGGCACTCTCGTCGGTCATGGAGATCTCCTGCGGTTGTATCGTCGGCGGCGACAGTCGCTCTCCGCGCAATGACGGACAAATCAGCTATTCTCTGCCTCGAGGCTTAGAATAACTGAGTCATGCGCCGGCGCTCATCACGCTACCTTTGGGCAAAGAGAGACCGATCGTGACCTATCGACTTCCGCCCCTCAATGGCCTGCGCGCCTTCGAAGCCGCCGCGCGCCACACGAGTTTCAAGTATGCGGCCGACGAGCTCTGCGTCACCGCCGGCGCCGTCAGCCAGCATGTCAAGGCGCTGGAGACGGCGCTGGGCGTGAAGCTGTTTCGCCGCTCGGCGCGGGCCATCACGCTCACGGCCGAGGGCCGGGACTATCTGCCGTCGATCCGCACCGCCTTCGAGACGATCGCCAAGGCCACCGAGGCGACGGCGCCCGGGCTGCGCAAGCGCAAGCTCCGGCTCGGCATCGCGCCCGCCCTCGCCAGGGCCGACTGCCCGGTGCTCCGCCGTCTCGTTTCCCCCAGGGCGTCGACGGAGATCGTCGGCTCGCGCGTGAAGGACGATCCGGGCCTTCTCGGCGAGGGCGGGCTCGACGCGCTGCTGCGCACCTCGGACGAGGCCTGCGCCGGCCTGCATATCGATCGCATCGTCGTCCAGGGCGGCGACTCGGGGCAGGTGCCGACGATCCTGGTCACCCGCCCGGGCATCGCCGGATGCCGCCAGCACAGGACTCTCGTGAAGCTGCTGCGGGCCTGAGCGACCCCCTTGCGCTCATGGCGCCCGCGCGACATGAATCCGCGATGACCGACCGCACACCCCTCACCGGCCCCGCCGTCTGGCGCGGCGACGAGATCAAGAATTCCACGCGCTGGATCCGCGACTTTCCGAAAACGGCGGTCGGCGCGCTCGACGCGGCGCTGGCCGCCGTCAAGAAGAAGGGCCTCGACTGGTCGCAGATCACGCGCCAGGACTTTCCGCTCGGCGCGCTCGACGGCCTCCTGGCCGATATCGCCGACGAGCTGGAGAACGGCGTCGGCATCATGAAGCTGCGCGGCTTCCCGGTGGAGCGTTACGACGAGGACGACCTGCGAAAGATCTACTTCGGGCTGGGCACGCATCTCGGCACGCCGGTGTTCCAGAACAGGAGCGGCGAGCTGATGCGCGCCATCCGCGACGAGGGCGCCCATGTCGGCCGCACCTACGGCGAGACCCAGGACCAGAAAGGCACGACCTTCCTCTCCTCCTACGCGCGTACGCTCACCAACGGCGGCCTGCGCTTCCACACCGACCGCACCGACGTGGTCGGTCTTCTGTGCGTGCGCCAGGCGCGCGCCGGCGGCGTCAGCAAGCTCTCGTCAACGCCCGCCATCCACAACGTCCTCCTGGCGCGCCGGCCCGACCTGCTCGACGAATTGTTCAAGGACTATTGGCGCAGCCGCTTCGGCGAGGAGGGCACGACCAAGGAGACCGCCTATCCGCTGCCGATCTTCGGCCTGCGCGACGGCAAGTTCACCTCGCACTATTCGCTCACCTTCATCGAGGCGGCCGAGATGGCGCCCGGCGTGCCCAAGCTCACGGCCGCACAGAAGGAAGCGATCGAGATCCTGATGGCGACGGCCGAGGAGCTCTGCTTCGAGATGACCTTGGAGCCCGGCGACCTGCAACTGATCAACAGCCACGTCACCTATCACGGCCGCACGCCGTTCGAGGACGATTTCGCCGCGGGCCAGAGCCGCCTGCTGCTGCGCCTGTGGCTCACCATGGCCAACAACCGGCCGCTGCCGGCGGGACACGAGATCCTGTGGCGCAACATCGAGGCCAACACGCCACGCGGCGGGATCCAGCAGACGACGCTCTGATCGCTGGGGGCGCGCCCCCAGCTACGACCGCCCCGCCAGCAGCGCGCGTTCGCGGTGGAAGAGATCGACGACGGCGTCCATGACGGCGCGCACGCGGGGCAGGGCGCGGAGATCGCGGTGCACCAGCATCCACTGGTCGGCGAAGATCTCGCCGATGACGCCGCCCACCCGGCGGAGCGCCGGGTCGGGATCGCCGAGGTAGCAGGGCAGCACGGCAAGGCCGGCGCCGGCACGCGCCGCCTCGTGCAGCACCAGCCAGTTGTTGCCGCGCACTGCGGGCTTGGCGCCGCCCAGCCTGTCCTGCAGCCAGCGCTGGCCCGGCATGTAGCCGTGATCGTCGTCGAAGCCGATCCAGGACAGCTCCTTGACGGATGCCGGCAGAGTGCGGCCGACCGGGAAGCCGTGCGCGGCGTAGACCGCGTAGGCCACCCGCCCCAGCTTGCGCGCGACGATTCCGCCCAGCTCGGGCACCTGCTCGCGGATCAGGAGATCGGCCTCGCGGCGCGACAGGTTGGCCAGGGTATGGCTGGCGATCACCTCGAACTCGATCTGGCGCAGCCGGGCGCGCAGTCCCGGCAGGTGGCGCGCGATCAGGGCGGCCATAGCCTCGCCGGCCGACAGGCGCACGACGCCGCTCACCGTGTCGCTGAGCGCCGCACTGCGGCGGCCGATCGACAGCGCCGCGCGCTCCATCGCCTCGGTGTCGGCGAGCAGCTTCTCGCCGGCCGAGGTCGGCGCGAAGCGGTCGGGCAGGCGCTCGAACAGGCGGGCGCCGATCTGCTTTTCGAGCGCCCGCACGCGCCGCGCCACCGTCGGATGGCTGACGCCCAGCGCCCTGGCGGCGGTCGTCAGCGTGCCTTCGCGGGCCAGCGTCAGGAACACCCGGAGGTCGTCCCAGTTGGTTTCCATGAACAAATTTGTACAACGCTTTTTCCAAATTGTGGACTGACGAATACGGATGTTCGGCCTAGCATCGCCGCATGCATATCGAACCGCGTCTTCTCGTCTTCACCAAAGGGGTGCGCTGGCGCATCGCCGGCGCCGTGGCGATCGGCCTTCTGTCCGTCGGCCTGGGCGTCGCCCGGCTCGGCCTGCTGGGCTGGCTGATCGGCCTGGTCTTCGCCGGCCGCGATGCGGCAAGCCTCGAGGCGCCCATCCTGGCGATCGCCGCGGTCATGGTGCTGCGCGGCGCGGCCGAGCATTGGCGCGCCGTGGTGGCACACGAGACCGCCGCCCGGGTGCAGAAGACGCTGCGCCGCACGCTCTACGACCGCATCGCCGCCCTCGGCCCGGGCACGGTCGGCCGCCAGCGCTCGGGCGCGCTCACGCTGTCGATGATCGACGGCGTCGAGCAGCTCGAGACCTACTTCGGCCAGTTCCTGCCGCAGTTCCTGATTGCGCTCCTTTCGCCATTGCTGATCTTCGCCGTCGTGGCCTTCATCGACCTGCCGGTGGCGCTGGTGATGCTGGGCTTCGCGCTGATCGCCCTGTTCGCGCCCGGCCTGTGGCACAAGTTCGACGTCAAGAATTCGGCGCGCCGGCAGAAGGCCTACGCCTCCTTCGCCGCCGAGTTCCTCGATTTCGATCCAGGGCCTGGCCACGCTGAAAGCGTTCGGCCAGGGCAAGGCGCGCGCCGACAAGCTCGAGGTCGAGGCGCGCGACCTCTTTCGCCGCACCATGTGGGTGCTCGCCACCAACGCGCTGGCACGCGGCATCACCGACACCGCCATCGCCTGCGGGGCAGCGGCGGCGCTGATCTACGGCGCGGCGCGGGTCGAGAGCGGCGCCATGTCGCTGGCCGCCCTGCTCGTCATCCTGATGCTGGGCATCGAGATCTTCCGGCCGATGCGCGAGCTGCGCACCGTGCTGCACCAGGGCATGGTCGGGCTCTCGGCCGCGCAAGGCATCTACGGCATCCTGGACGACAAGCCCCTCGTCGCCGACGCGCCGCCCGTGCACCTCGACAAGGTGCTGGCGCCGACGATCGAATTCGAGGAGGTGCGCTTCTCCTATCCCGGCACGCGCCGCACCGTGCATGACGGGCTGAGTTTCCGCGCCGCGGCCGGCGAGCGGCTCGGCCTGGTCGGGCCGTCGGGCGGCGGCAAGTCGTCGATCGTGCGCCTGCTGCTGCGCTTCTACGATCCCGACCGCGGCCGCATCCTGCTGGGCGGCCATGACCTGCGCACCCTGCCGTTCGCCGAGATCCGCTCGCTGATCTCGGTGGTGAACCAGGACACCTTCCTGTTCCACGGCACGGTCGAGGAGAACATCAAGCTCGGCCGGCCCGAGGCATCGCACCAGGAGCTGGTCGAGGCGGCGCGCGCGGCCAACATCCACGACTTCATCATGACCCTGCCGCAGGGCTACGCCACGACGATCGGCGAGAAGGGCATCAAGCTCTCGGGCGGCCAGCGCCAGCGCGTCGCCATCGCCCGCGCGCTGTTGCGCGACACGCCGATCCTGGTGCTCGACGAGGCATTGAGCGCCGTCGATGCCGAGAACGAGGCGGTCATCCAGGAGGCGCTCGACCGGCTGATGCAGGGCCGCACGACCATCATCCTCGCCCATCGCCTGTCGAGCGTGATCGACTGCGACCGCATTCTGGTGCTGGACGGCGGCCGGGTCGCCGAGCAAGGACGGCACGAGGCGCTGATGGCGAAGGGCGGCGTCTATGCCGGCCTGATGGCCGAGCAGGCGCGCGAGCAGCAGGGCGGCAGCGCGACGGACACGATCGTCGCGCCGATGCGGGCCGAGAGCGTGTCCGACACGCCGGGCGGCGCCGTCAAGCCCGTCACCGAGGGCATCATCAAGGCCGAGGGGCTCACCTGGTATCAGGTCGTGGCCGCGCTGATGAAGGTGATTTTGCCGTGGAAGGGCAAGCTCACCCTCACCTTCACCCTGGGCGTGCTGCGCGTCATCGCCTTCATCGGCGTCGGCGTGCTGTCGGCCCTGATCGTCCTGGCGCTCAAGCACCACGAGCCCTACACGGGCTACGCCATCGCGCTCGCCATCACCGCCCCCTTGTCGGGCGCGTTGCACTGGCTGGAATCCTGGATGGCGCACGACATGGCCTTCCGGCTTCTCGCCGAGATGCGCATCGACGCCTTCCGCAAGCTCGATGCGCTGGCGCCGGCCTATCTCGTGCGCCGCCGCACCGGCGACCTGATGGCGCTCGCCACCCACGACATCGAGCTGGTCGAGTATTTCTTCGCCCACACCGTGGCGCCGGCCTTCGTCGCCATCCTGGTGCCGGCCGCGGTGGTCGCAGCACTCGCCTGGGCGAACGGCTGGCTGGCGCTGGCGCTGCTGCCGTTCCTGCTCGCCGTCGGCCTCAGCCCGTTCCTGATGCGCAAGCGGGTCGACCGGCTGGGCAGCCAGGCGCGCGAGGCGGCGGGCGAACTGGGCGCCTTCGCCGTCGACTCGGTCCAGGGGCTGGGCGAGATCGTGGCTTTCCAGCAGGAGGCCTCGCGCGGCAACAAGCTCGACCAGCTTTCGCAGAATCACATCGCGCTTCGCCTGCCCTTCTTCAGCGAGCTCACGATGCAGCACGCCATCCTCGAAGTGCTGACCGGCCTCGGCGGCCTGGCCGTCGTCGTCATGGGCGCGGCGCTCTCGTCGCAGGGCGCGCTCGATCCCGGCCTGCTGCCGCTCATGACCATCCTCGCCATGGCCGCCTTCCTGCCGGTGTCTGAGATCGCCCAGATCGGCCGCCAGCTCGCCGACACGCTGGGCGCCACGCGCCGCGTCTATGCGCTGGCCAACGAGCCCATCCCGGTGCGCGACGGGCCGGGCGTGCCGGCGCGCCCGGGTGCCGCGTCGCTCGCCCTGGAGAAGGTGAATTTCACCTATCCCGGCCAGTCGCGCCGTGCCCTCAGCGACGTGAGCTTCGAGATCCCCGCCGGCAAGACGGTGGCGCTGGTCGGCACGTCGGGCGCGGGCAAGACCACGACGGCGCAGCTGCTGATGCGCTTCTGGGATCCCGACTCGGGCCGCATCGTGCTGAACGGCGCCGACCTGCGCGACTACAAGCTCGATGCGCTGCGCCGCCTGGTCGCCCTGGTCGCCCAGGACACCTATCTCTTCAACGACACCCTGCGCGCCAATATCCTGATCGCCCGGCCCGAGGCCTCGGAGGCCGAGCTGCTTGCCGCCGTTGCGCACGCCTCGCTCGCCGACCTCGTCGCCGCCCTGCCCGAGGGCCTCGATTCGCCGGTCGGCGAGCGCGGCACAAGCCTGTCGGGCGGCCAGCGCCAGCGGGTCGCCATCGCCCGCGCCTTCCTGAAGGACGCGCCCATCCTGGTGCTCGACGAGGCGACGTCGCATCTCGATGCGGTGAACGAGCAGGCCGTCCGCCGCGCGCTCGACCTGCTGCAGGCCGAGCGCACCACCATCGTCATCGCCCACCGCCTGTCGACGGTGCGCGACGCCGACCTGATCGTGGTGCTGGACGAGGGCCGCGTCGCGGAAACCGGCACGCACGCCTCGCTGCTCAGGAAGAACGGCCTCTATGCGCGGCTGGTATCGCGCCAGCTGGCGTCGGTCTATGCTCCGGCCGCCTCCTGATCAGCCACCGGGAACCACGCCATGTTCAGCCACGTCACCATCGGCAGCAACGACATCGCCAGGGCTAAGGGCTTCTACGACAGCCTCCTGAAGCCGCTCGGCCTGGTCCGCCATCTCGAATTTCCCGACGGGCTGGGCTATGGCGCCACCGGCGGCCGGCCGCAATTCTGGGTCGTCTCGCCCCTCGACAAGAAGACGGCCAGCGTCGGCAACGGGGTCACCATCGGGCTGGACGCATCAGACCGCCCGGCGGTCGACGCCGCCCACAAGGCGGGCCTTGCCGCCGGCGGCAAGGATGAGGGTGCGCCCGGGCTGCGCACGCACTATCATCCCAACTACTATGGCGCCTATCTCAGGGATCCCGACGGCAACAAGATCTGCGTCGTCTGCCACAAGCCCGCGTAGGAGAGAGTTATGAGCGAACCGTTCAAGGTGTTCTGGCAGCCGGGTTGAACCAGCTGTCTGAGACTCAAAGAGTTTCTATCGGTCCGTGGGATCGAATTCGTTTCGGTGAATGTGCTTGAAGACCCCAACGGCATGGCCGAGCTGCAGCGGCTTGGCGTGCGGTCGGTACCCGTGCTGTCGCGCGGCGACAAATTCACCTTCGGCCAGAGCACCAAGCAGATCGTCGACTTCCTGGGGCTGAACGAAAAATCCGGCCCCGAGCTCTCGACCGACGAACTGGCGGCGCGGGTCGACAAGTTCATGAGCGCGGCGCTCGAGCTCATTCCGCTGATGCCCTACGATCGGCTGGACACGCACGTGCCGGGCCGGCCGCGCAGCTATCGCACGCTTGCCTTCCATCTGTTCCGCGTGGTCGACGCCTTCCTCGGCGCCAACCAGGGCGTCACCCTGGTCCAGGCGGCGTTCCGCGAAGAACCCGCGCCCGACGCCGATACCGCGGCCCTGGTCGCCTACGGCACCGAGGTGCGCCAGCGCTTCCGCGACTGGTGGGCGAAGGGCGATACCGCATCCGGCAAGACGCTGCAGACCTACTACGGGCCGCAGAGCCTGCACGAGCTGATGGAGCGCACCACGTGGCACTCGGGCCAGCATGTGCGGCAATACATGATGCTGCTGGAACGCGAGGGCGTTTCCCATCACCGGCCGCTGGTCGAGGCGGATTTCGCCAAGCTGCCGATGCCGCAGAACGTGTGGGACGGTTGACGGCAGCCGTCGAGTCGCCTACGGCCGGCCCAGCATGACAGCCAAGTTTCCCGGCCGGAAATATCCCGACGCTGGCGCCTTCCTCGCCGACTATGCCCGTTCGGTCGCCACGGCCCTCAAGTCCGTCCGGCCGTCCGAACTGGATCGAGCCGTTGCGGCGCTGAAGCGCGCCATCGAGGGCGACAAGCTGATCTTCGCCTGCGGCAATGGCGGCTCGGCGGCGATCGCCAACCACCTGACCTGCGACTGCTCGAAAGGCGTCGCCACCGATACCGCCTTGCGCCCCCGCGTGGTGAGTCTGTCGGCGACCGTCGAGCTGATCACGGCGATCGCCAACGACCTGGAATATGCCGAAATCTTCGCCCATCAGCTCAAGAGCGCCGCCCGACCCGGCGACCTGCTGATCACCATCTCCTCGTCCGGCAATTCCGAGAACATCGTGCGGGCGATCGCCTGGGCACGCGGCAACGGCATGACCACCATCGCCATGACGGGCTTCTCCGGCGGCCGCAGCGCCACGACGGCGGACATCAATCTGCATGTCGACGGCGCGAATTACGGTGTCGTCGAGGACGCGCATCAAAGCCTGATGCATATTCTTGCGCAGTATGTGCGGCTGTCAGAGGTCTCCGCGGATGTGGTCCCCACCCTCCGATTCTGAGCCTTTCAACGGCCGCGCAGGCGTGCCGCACCCGCGATAGCGCAACCTTCGGCGGCCCTGAGCGTTCCCTCGTCTCACCCATACAGCCCAGGGAGCAATGTCATGCGCACAGCCACCCACAACGGCAAGGACCTTGCCAGGGAAATCGAGCTCCTCAAGGCCCAGCTCGAGGAACTGACCGATTCCGTCAACGGCACGGGCAATTCGATCATCGCCCGCGGCGGCGAGGCGGTCGAGGATACGCTGCGCTCGGCGCGCGAGCTGATCGCCAAGTACGGCGATACCGCCAAGTCGATCGCCCAGGACGCCATGAAGATGAGGGACAAGGCGACGGACACGCTGGTCGAGCACACCGAGGCGCGCCCGTTCACCACGCTGGCCGCCATCCTCGGCGTCGGCTTCCTCGCAGGTTGGCTTTGTCGTCGCAACTGAGCGGCCGGCAAGGCGAGCGCCGGTTTCTCCGGCAGCAGTTCCGGCAGCGGTAAAGGCCCGGCCCGCGATGATCGGCCCTCTCCTGCGCGTGGCTGCCGGCGCCGCCGCCGCGCGCTCGCTTCGCGTGGCTGCCCATGACGTCACGGTCCGCGCCCTGCTCACCCTGGGCGCCGCCGCTGCCGTGACGGTGGGCGCCGCGTTTCTCACCTGCGCCGCCTTCCTCCTGCTCGAACGCCAGGTCGATCCGGCCGGGGTTTGGGCCATCCTCGGCGCCTTCTGGGGCGTTATCGGCCTGGTCTATTTCGTCGCCGCCAGGCGCCGCCGCGTCTGACGCGCCCGCGTGACGGGCGGCCGCACCACCGAGGCGAGCGTGGGCTTCAGCGCGATCTTTTCGCTCACCGGCCGATCGTCCGCCAGCATCACTTCCAGCCAGCGCAGCGAGGGCAAATGCGCGGCGACGGTGCTGAGCAGGATGAGCAGCGGCACCGCAACGATGGCGCCGATGGCGCCCCACATCCAGCCAAGCAGCGCGATGGTGGCGAACACCGCCACGGTATTGAGGGCGCAGCGCCGGCTCACGAAGGCGGGCGTGATGAACTGCGATTCGGCGATGTGGATGACGGTGAGCGCGACCGGTGGGCCCAGCACCCGCAGCCAGTCGTCGAAACTGATCACCGCGACCAGCGTCACCAGCGCGATCGTCACCGGCGCGCCGACGAACGGCACGAAGGAGGCCAGCCCCATGACGACGCCCCACATGATGGCATTGGGAAAGCCGAGCAGCGCCAGCGCCAGCGCCGTGACCACGGCCACGCAGGCGTAGATGACGGCCAGGGCGAAGAGATAGTCGCCGACGCGGCCGTTGATGTCGCGCATCACCCGCGCCAGGCGCACCCGGGTCGCCCAGGTCACGGGAATGCGCAGCATCTGGCGGCGATGGTCGTTGCGGTGGGCCAGCAGCATGAAAGCCAGCACGCCGGCATAGCCGACCTGCAGGATCACGCCCGGCGTCGTGCTGGCGAGCTCGCCCAGCAGCGACTGGTCGCGCACCACGACCTTTTCGGGCGGAGGAGCCGCGGCATTGGCCGGCGTCGCGGTCGCCTGCTCGACCTTGTCCGACACCTGCCTGACGATCGCCAGCGACGACCGAAGACCCTCGAGCTTGCGTTCCAGCGTGGCGGTCAGATAGGGCGCCTGCGTCGCCCACGACGAGATCGAGGGAATAGCCACCGCCAGAAATCCGGCGATCATCAGCGCCAGCAGCGACACCGAGGCGGCGGCGGCGGGTGTCGGCGGCACATGCGCACGCTCCAGCATCTTGGCGACCGGCGTCAGCATCAGCGCCAGCACGATCGCGGCGGCGGTCGGAATCAGGAAGTCGCGGGCGAGATAGCCGATGACGCCGACGGCGCACACGGCCAGCACGATCAACGGACGGCGGATGGCCGAACCGCCGTGCACGTGAACGACGGGAAAGCGCTCGCCGGTGTCGGCGTCGTCGATCGTCCTGGCCACCTTGCACCTCTTTGCCGCAACGCCGAACAACGCCTGGCGAAACCGGCCGGTTCCATGCGCGCCGAAACCCGGGTTCCTCCCTGCGGGACCGATGATTTGCCGAGCGTCGCACGCCCGCCCTAGGGTCGTGGTCGCATGTCGATCTACGCCAACACCGTTCCCGTCATGGAGCGCCATCGCTTCGACGGCGCCTCGCTCGAACGCTATTTGCGCGCCCATCTCGAGGGCTATCGCGGCGGCCTGGAGGTGCAGCAGTTCGATTCCGGCCATTCCAACCCGACCTTCTTCGTCTCGGCGGAGATGGCCGGCGGCAAGCGCTGCGACTTCGTGCTGCGCAAGAAGCCGCCGGGCAAGCTCGTCGCCTCGGCGCACCAGGTCGACCGCGAGTTCCGCGTGATCTCCGCGCTGGCCGGTACGGATGTGCCGGTGGCGCCCGCGCGTCTGCTCTGCACCGACGAGTCGGTGATCGGCCAGATGTTCTATCTCATGGACGCCGTCCCGGGCCGCATCCTGATCGACGCCGCCATGCCCGGCCAGACGCCGGCCGAGCGCACGGCGATCTTCGATTCGATGAACGACGTGCTCGCCCGCCTGCACAGGGTCGACCCGGTGAAGGTCGGACTGGGCGACTACGGTCGTACCGGGCACTACATCGCCCGCCAGGTGGCGCGCTGGAGCAGGCAATATGCCGAGCTCAAGACCGAGGACATCCCGGCGATGGACAAGCTCGCCGCCTGGCTGCCCGAGCACATTCCGGCGGAAGATCCGACCACGATCGTCCATGGCGACTACCGGCTGGGCAACCTCATCGTGCACCCGAGCGAGCCGCGCATCGTGGCGGTGCTCGACTGGGAACTCTCCACCCTGGGCCATCCGCTTTGCGACATCGCCTACAATTGCCTGGGTTATCATCTCACCGAGCCACCGCACGGTTTCGCGGGGGTCGACTTCGCCAAGCTCGGCCTGCCGACCGAGGACGAATATGTCGCCGCCTACTGCCGGCGCGTCGGGCGCGCTTCCATCCCGAACTGGAACTACTACCTCGCCTTCTCGCTGTTCCGGCTGGCCGCCATCGCCCAGGGCGTCTATCGCCGCGGCCTGCAGGGCAATTCGTCAAACCCCGATTCCATAAAGATGAGCAAGTCGGCGCGCGAACGCGCCGAGCTGGCGTGGAGCTTGGTGAGCTGACAAGCCGTCGGTGATTTCGTCTGGTGGGAGTTGATCCTGGAGTTGATAGGTTGCAAACCCGCCGCCCGAGTGGGAGAGACCACGATGCCCCTACTGAAGCGCCCCGACGCCGAGATCCACTACGAGGTCCATGGCGCGGGCTTTCCCGTCCTGCTCTATGCGCCGGGCGGGCTCGCCTCGGGGGTCGAGCTGTGGGGCGGCGCATCCCCCGCCTTTCCCAAGGGGTTTCCGTGGATGGACCCGCGCACGGCGCTGGCCGACAAATACACAGTCATCGCCATGGACCAGCGCAATGCCGGCAAGTCGGTGGCCGACGTCAAGCCCGACCACGGCTGGCACACTTTCGCCGCCGATCACCTGGCGCTGATGGACCATCTCGGCTTCGGGAAATTCCATGTCATGGGCGGCTGCATCGGCGGCAGCTACTGCTTCGAGGCCATCGAGCAGGCGCCCGACCGGGTTGCCGCGGCGGTACTGCAGAACCCGATCGGCCTGTGGGAGAACCGCGACACCTGGGACGCCGCCGTGAAGGGCTACGGCGAGACCGTACGGGCCCGCGATCCCTCGATCAGCCAGGAGACGATCGACAGCTTCGGGCGGAACATGTTCGGCCCCGACTTCGTGTTCTCCGTCACCCGCGATTTCGTGAAGGCCTGCCGGACGCCACTCTTCCTTCAGCCCGGCTCCGACAAGCCGCATCCTGGCCCGATCAGCGACGAGATCGCAGCCCTCGCGCCCAACATCGAGGTGCAGAAGAACTGGCGCGCGCCGGAGTTCCTGCACGACTCGATCAAGGGCGTACACGCCTTCCTGGCAAAGAATACGCCCAAGTCCTGACGTCGGCCGTCACGTCCAAACCTTAACACTGTACAAAGGACCATTACTCGCGTTAAAGTTGCGTCTCTGGCAGCCATACCCGGCGGGGGAGCATGGTCGCGATGGACAAGCTCAAGCAGGGCGCCGTAGTCGACACGAGTCTGACACTGGAAAGGCTGCTTGCCATCGAATTCCGGGTGCTGCACGGCCGCACGCCGGCCAAGCGCACGCTGGGCGGCCTCTACGACGAGATCCACGGCCTGGTCGGCAAACACGAAGGCCGCTCGGCCCTGTGCCTGTCGGGCGGCGGCATCCGCAGCGCTTCGTTCGGGCTGGGCGTCCTGCGGGCGTTGGCCAAGCGCAACGTCCTGTTCGAATTCAACTATCTTTCGATGGTGTCGGGCGGCGGCTATATCGGCGGCTGGCTCTCGGCCTGGCGCGCGCTCGTGGACGACGATTCGAAAGTCGCCGACACCCTGCTCACTAATGTCCCGGACCGTTACACCGAACCGCCCGAAATCTCGGGATTGCGCGCCAACAGCAACTACCTGACCCCCAAGCTCGGCGCAATGTCGGCCGACACCTGGACGCTGGCTGCGCTCTACATCCGCAACCTGTTCCTCAACTGGCTGATCTTCCTCCCGGCGATCGCCACGGTTCTGTTGCTGCCCATCGTGGCCCATCGCTACCTGGCCTGGGCGCCGACATGGCGGCCCGCAACGCATTGCGTGACAGCCGGCGTCGCGATCGCCCTGCTGCTCCTGGCGCTGACCGCGTCGGTCTCCAGTCGCTTCGAAAAGACCAGAATTCGCGTCAGCCAGCCCGGGTTCCTGCTCCTGGTCCTGGCGCCGATCTATGTCGCCGCGACCTTCCTGTCCCTCTCGGTCGTCTCCCCGGCCGGCGGCGACATCGGTCCATGGTGGGGCGCGGCGATCGGCTTCGCGATCTACGCCGTGGCCTGGCTCCTGGCGTTCGTGGGCAAGGTCATGTTCCGGATACCGAATGGCAACGACGAGCGCTCTCCCGGATTTCTGCTGTGGCTGGCGTGGAGCGCGGCCGGGGCCGTGGCCGGCGGGCTCATCGGCCTGGGATACGACCTTGCATCGGGCAAGGTCGATGCGGAGAGCATCAAGCGCATCGTCGTGCTGGGCGGCGGCTGGGTGGCGATGTCGATGTTCGTGGCCGAGTCTCTTTATGTCGGGCTCTCGAGCTATTCGAAAAACGGCGACATCGATAGAGAATGGCTGGCCCGGTCGTCCGGCTGGCTTCTCGTATTGACTCTGGCATGGGCGGCGCTGGCGGCTGTCGTCCTCTACGCCGAAAGCATCGCAAGCGCCGCCGGTAGTCTGTGGGCCGTGGCGATCGGCGGCACCACCGTCGGCATTGCCGGCTCATGGGTGGGCTCGAGTGCCAGGACGCTGGCGACCAACGCCGGCAAGCGTGTCGAGAGCTTGCCCATGAGCACGATCATTTCGCTGGCCGGCGTGGTCTTCATTGCATCACTTGCAGTTTTTCTTTCGGTCGGCCTGTCGCGAGGGCTGAAGCAGCTGCAGCTCGACGTGCCCTGCGACGCGTGCAAGTTCGACGAGACAAAGGCTTTTCTCATCTCCTTCGCGGCGATGGCAGGCTGCGGGGTCATGGCCTACGGCTTCGCCCGGTTCGTCAACGTCAACAGATTCTCCTCGCACGCCATCTATCGAAACCGGCTGGCCCGCGCCTTCCTCGGCTCGGCGCGCGGCGCCCAGGGCAGGACATCCAGGACGCGCGATCCGTTCACCGGTTTCGACTCGGCCGACAATGTGCGCGTGCGCCAGCTTGTGGCGCCGAGCCAGGACGAAGAATCCGGGCAAACGGCCGCGGCTTTTCCCGGTGATCAACATCGCGCTCAACGTCGTCGGCGGCGACAACCTCGCCTGGCAGGAGCGCAAGGCCGAGCCGTTTGCCGTGACCCCGCTGGCGTCGGGCAACGGCGACGTCGGCTTCTGGAGAACGAACCGCTACGCCAGCTCGACCGGCGGGCTGTCGCTTGCGACGGCCATGGCGATTTCCGGCGCTTCCGCCAGTCCCAATCAGGGATACCACTCCTCGCCCATCGTCGGCCTGCTCATGACGCTGTTCAACGTCAGGCTCGGCTGGTGGCTGGGCAATCCCGGCAAGCCGAAAGTGGCCGAGCGCGAAGGACCGCCGGCCGGTTTCTTCCAGATCGTCCAGGAGCTGTTTGGCCTGACGACCAGCGACAGGGACTATGTCTATCTGTCCGACGGCGGCCATTTCGAGAATCTCGGCATCTACGAGATGGTGCGCCGCCGCTGCCATTTGATCGTGGCCTGCGACGCCGGCTACGATCCCAAGTCCGCCTTCGAGGATCTCGGCAATGCCGTGCGCAAGGTCTGGATCGACCTCGGCGTGCAGATCGACTTCACCAAGATCGACATCAAGAAGCGCGACGCGAGCCCGCCCGGCCACTACTGCGCGCTGGCCACGATCCGCTACCCGGAGCCCGGGGCAGAGCCCGGCCATCTGCTCTACCTCAAGCCCGGCTTTCCCAACGACGGCAGCCAGCCGGCCGACGTCACGGCCTACGGCCTGGCCAATCCCGCCTTCCCTCACGAATCGACCGGCGACCAGTTCTTCTCCGAATCGCAGATGGAGAGCTACCGGTCGCTGGGCTCGCACATCATCGATGTCGTCTTCGGCCCCGCCGACGCGCCAGCCGGGCCGTCCGCCCCGATACCGGCAATGAAGCCGTTCTGGCAGCACATCGAAGAGTATGTGAGCCCAAAAGCAAAGCCCGATCGAAAGCCGGACCTGAGGCCGGCGGCGCGCGTCATGGGGCCCGGCGACCAACTGCCTCGCCGCTCTCTCCACCGGAATTGAAGATACGCCGTGCCGCGTGCCCTGGCGCAGCGCGAGCGCGGTGACGCCGGCCAGCGGACCGATCCGCGCCGGCGGCAAAGCGGCCACACCGAATTGCATAGCTGCGGGAAAAAATAACAGCCAGCGCAACTCGTTGAGTGGGAAGAGCGCTCGCGCCCCAAGACCTTGGCGCGGCCAGCCGCGCGCTTATTTTCTCTTAGACAATTACAATCATCGGTAGCAATGTCCGACTGCAACCGGCGTCGTCATGCCCTCTAAGGATGACGTCGGAGTCAATAAAATGGAATAAATATCACATTTATTCGGACAGGACCGCCGCGCGCGCGCAATCTGCCGCCCGATCCGCGGTCATTACAACACAACTGTTAGGAGCAACCGCGATGCCCGACACCTTAGTCAGAAAGAAGTTCAATCCAAATCCGGAAGCCCAGGCCATGTACAACCTGGTGCCCGGCGCCGAGATTGTCGGTTACGGTTACAATATCTTCGGCGACTATTCGTTCGACTCGGCCATCCGGCCCCTGTTCAAGCTCGGCGCGCCGTCACCCTGGGTGGCGCCCTCGGGAAAGACCTACGACCTGCCGACCAATGTCCCGGCCCCGGGCGGCTCGGGGAGCTCGGCGAGCGCGTCGTTCTTCGCCACCGCCAGCGATTTCGTCAGCTACTTCCAGGGCTCCGCCTCAGTGTCGGGCAGCGTCTGCGCCTTCAGCGCCAGCTTCTCGTCCAGCTACTCGACGAGCCAGCAGGTCTCCTCCAGCAACAGCTGGGCGCTCGTCAATGCCGACCTCGTCTCGTGGCATGTCGGCATCAACTATTCGCCGGAGATCCTTCTCGACGAAGTCAAGAACGATCCGGACTGGAAGGCGCTGCCCCAGACATTCGATCCCAATGATCGCGCCAATACGCTGGCGTTCTACCGCTTCTTCCAGAAGTTCGGCACGCATTTCATCAGCAATGTCGTGGTCGGCGGCTCCCTCTACTATTATTTCGCCGTCTCGCGGGACGCGAACTACAGCGCCGAACAGATCGAGACGAGCGCCAGCGCCGAATATCACGGGCTGATCTGCAGTGCCCAGGCAGAGGCGCAGGCAAACTGGGGACATTGCGCCCAGGGCTGGACGAGCAATCGCCAGTCGCACGCGGTGACGGTTCCGGCGACGGCGGGCGTCATCGACTGGGTCAACCCGCCGGACGGCGCCTACGACCAGAACGGCGGCTTCGCTTCGTGGAAGACCGAGGTCACCAACAACCCGTCACGGTGCAAGTTCTCCCTGACGCCGATCTGGATGCTGTTCTCGGGGACGCAGTGGCTGGCCCTTCAGGAAGCCTACGCCGCCTATGGCTCGAATCGCATATCGATCGAGGCCTATCGCAACGGCATCGCCACCATCCTGGTCAACTCCGACGCCATGATCCCGGCCGGCGGCTATCCGGTGACCGGAACGCAGGGCTGGCAGCTCGTCGTGCTCGACCGCAAGAACCTCGAGGTCAAGCTCAACAAATTCTACACGATGGACTACACCCAGCCCAACTGGCCCGACCCCACCTGCAATCTCATGGCCGCCGATCTCAGGCCGTTCAGCGGCGGCAAGGACCACCTGCTGATCGCCGCCACCAGCAACATCGACGACGCCTGCAGTCCGAACACGACCTTGGACGCCGTGTTCAAGAGCTTCGGCTCGGGCATCGGACTGGATGTCTGGATGTCGCGGCCCAACCACGGCTGCGGCTGCGGCGACAGCACGGCAGTCTACGCCCTGGTGGGTGCAGGCAGTTATGTGCCGGGCTGCGAAGGGTTCGGCGACTACGACTCCGGACCGCCGGCAATGCCGGCGACGATCCTGAACATCAACGCCCTGCTTCTGCCGACGGGCGGGAACTTCACGCCGACCCCGTACACGCCCTGAGCGGGGGTGCGGGCATGCGCCGGCCCCGCCTGCTGGCGGTGGGGCCAGCGCTCGATCAATCGAGCTACGCCCGCGTGGTCGAGGCCACGCTCGGCCCACTGGCCGCGAGCTGGGACATCATCCAGCTCGCGGTGAACCACCGCGGGGCGCCGGTCGATGCCGGCTGGCGCATCCTGCCGAACCGCGCGACCGGCGACCGCTACGGCGTGATGCAGATCCCGCCGCTGGTCGCCGAGTTCGCGCCGCACGCCGTGTTCGTCTTCAACAGCTTCCTCAACCTGCCGCGCTACTGGGACCTGCCTGCCCTGCTGGGACAGCATCGGCCGGTGCTGGTGTCGCAATGTCCGTTGCTGGGCGAGGCCGTCGACCCACGCCTGGTGGGACGCCATGCCTGCTTCGACTGCGTGGTCGTGCTTTCCGATGCCGTGCGACGGCATTTCGCCCAGGGCTTCGACGCCTGTCTTCGCACCGCATGGATCGACCGGGCGCCCTTGCTCGACGTGATCCCGCACGGCCTCGACGGCGGCCTGTTCCACACGCTGGCCGACAAGCGCGCCGCGCGCGCCGCCATTCCAGCACTCGCCGATCTGGGCGAGGACGGCTTCGTGGTGCTCAACGCCAACCGCAACGAGCCGCGCAAGCGCATCGACCTCACCCTGGAGGGCTTCGCCCACTTTGCCCGCGACAAGCCCCGCGCCGTGCGGCTCTACCTGCACATGGGCGAGACGGCGGACGGGCATGGGTTGGCCGACCGGATTCGGGCCCTCGGCATCGCCGACCGCGTCGTGCTCGCCTCGCAAGAGGCGGGCGGCCATCCGCGCTCGACGACGGCGACCTCAACCGGCTCTACAACGCCTGCGATGTCGGGTTGAACACCGCGTCGAGCGAGGGCTGGGGCATGGTGAGCTTCGAGCATGCAGCCACCGGCGCGGCGCAGATCGTGCCGGGTGCCTGGGTGTGCGGCGAGATCTGGCGTGACAGCGCCGAACTCCTGGGCCCGGCGACAGAGCAACCGCCCGCCGGCCGCTACGTGCGCGAGACCGCGGTTTCGGTCGACAGTGTCGCCCAGGCGCTCGAGCGACTCTACGCCGATCCGGCCCATCGCGCCGAGATGGCGCAGCGCGGAGCCGCGCTGGCCCGCGCGCCGGACTATCAATGGTCCTCGATCGCCGCCCGCTGGGACGGCCTGCTGCGCCGCCTGTGCGGACTCTGACATCGTTTGCCCTTGCAACGCTCGGGGCGCCTGCCGCAGGTTGGGGCATGACGAATGCGAACAAGACAATGGTTGCGGCAGCGGCGGCGCTCCTCGCGACTTCACTGGCAGCGTCTGCCCAAACGCCGGAGACCTGGGTCGCCGTGGCGACCGATGGCGGCACCAATTTCGGCTATGCGGTCGGCATGGCGACGCGCGAGGCGGCCGAGATCACCGCGGCCGGCGAATGCGGCGGCGGGTGCCGGATCATGCTCGCGGCGCCGGCCCGCTGCGTGGCCTATGTCCACAGCGAAGCCGGCAACGCCTCGGGCTACGGCGCCGGCGCGACGCGCGAAGGGGCTCGGCAGACGGCGCGGGCCGACTGCAACCGCCTCGTTCCCTCCAACTCCTGCAGGATCACAGTCGACAAATGTTTCGAGTAGGGGCCTCCTTGGATCCCGCACGCCCGACTATCCGGCCGGACTGATGTCGACGACCTCCATCGACCTGATCTCGTCCGGCTCGCCGGCATAGATCACCAAGGCCGTCGTCTCGCTGCCGATCATCGCGCTGTGCGGCTGGCCCTTCGGGTTGAGCCCGTAGCCGCCCGAGCCTAGCGCGCGCTGGCCGCTCTTGGTGCTGCGGCCGCCTTGCAGGGAGAAGATGTGCTCGTCGGACAGGGCGGTCGCCACGATCTTGATCAGCTTGCCGGGCGGCGGCGTGAACTTGACGAGCCAGGCGATGCCGCCGCCCTCGCCACGGCGGTCGCTCAGCACCTTGAGCTGCACGATGTCCTTGCCGTCATACATGGCCGCCGGGCCGTAGAACGGCACAGCGGAGGTCCATTCCAGGGTCGTGTAGTCGACATGCATCGAAGCCATGAGATCCCCCAAGTGATGGCTTTGGACCCTAGGGAGGCTGCTGACATCGTCCTGTCAGGAGCACACCGGCACCTCTGCGGTGCGCCGAATGGCTAACGCTCGTAGCCGGGCTTGCCCATCTTGGACGCGGCGCCGACGGGCTTGGCCAGGGCATCGACCGGCGGCGGCTCCTCGGAGACAAGCCCGTTGCGCACGAGCCTCACGCCTTCGGTCGCACAGGCATGTTGCTCGGCCCGCTGCATGTCGGCGCAGCGGCGCACGGTGCCGCTGATCGTCACCTCGCCGTCCTTGACCTCGACCACGATGCCGCTCGCGTCGAGCCCGTCATCCTGGGCGAGCCGCCGGCAGACCTGCGCCCTGATGGCGTCATCGGAGCGCCGGTAGCCGCCGGGCTCGCGCGCCTCCGGTGCATACTCGTCGGCGGACGGGACTGCAGGGTTTCTGTCGATCATGGCTGGCTCCTGATGGAGCAACGACCGCTTCAGGAACGGGCTGCCTTTCGTTTGGCTTTGCCCGGGCGTTCTTTGCCGGCCGGCGCCTTGTCGCGCGGCGCCGCCGGTCCGGGTTCGACGAAGGAAACCGGATCGCTGGCCGGGAAGGTGTCCTGCAGGGCGCGATCAAGCCTCTCGTCCAATTCTGCCTTGGTAGTCCGTGGATTCTTGGCTGGCATACCGGCCTCCTTGTCGCGGCCAACGGTCAATCCAGATGTGGGTTGCCGCGACACAAACGCCAGCCACGACCCGCATAAGCAACAAAAGGGTTGCATGTCCTCGCTCCCTGGTCTATTGCGACCAGCAACCTTAAGGTTGCACATGACCGATCGCATCGAAAAGACCGTCGAACTCAAGGCTTCCGTGTCCCGCGTCTGGAAGGCGCTGACCGACCACATCGAATTCGGCACGTGGTTCCGTGTCCGGCTCGACGGCCCCTTCGTGCCAGGCGGCGTCTCCCGCGGGACCGTCACCTATCCCGGCTATGAGCACCTCCAATGGGAGGCCGTCGTGCAGAAAATGGAACCCGAGCGGCTGTTCTCCTTCACGTGGCATCCCTTCGCCGTCGAGGCGGGGACCGACTATAGCGGCGAGCCCCCCACTCTGGTCGAATTCACCCTGGAGAAGGCGCCAACCGGCACCCGCCTGCGCGTCGTCGAATCAGGCTTCGACAAGCTGCCGGCCCACCGCCGCGACACGGCCTTCCGCAGCAACGAGGGCGGCTGGGCGATCCAGATGCAGAACATCGCCCAGTACCTCGACCAGCATGCCTAGCGCCGCGGCGGCGCTCCGCACCCGCGCCTCGGTCTTTGCCGCGCTCGGCGACGAGACGCGCCTCGGCCTGCTCGCCAAGCTGACGAACGGCGAGCCGCAATCGATCGCGCGGCTCACGTCGGGAACGAAGCTCACGCGCCAGGCGGTGACCAAGCACCTGCGCGTGCTGGAGGAGGTGGGCGTCGTCTTCTCGGTCAAGGCCGGCCGCGAAAGCCGCTTCGCCTTCGATCCAAGGCCGATCGTGAGCGCGCAGGTCTATCTCGAGCATGTCTCGCGGCAGTGGGACAGCGCCTTGGCGCGACTGAAGGCGCTGGTCGAGGACGAGTAGACCTTCGCCCAGCTAGTTGCTCTTGAGGATCTTCGCCGCGGCGTCGGCGAAGACCTGGCAGCCGAGCACGATGTCCGCTTCCTCGGTGTTTTCGGTGAAATGGTGCGAGACGCCGCCGATCGACGGCACGAACATCATGGCCGAGGGCAGGCGCTGGGCCAGGATCTGCGCGTCGTGGCCTGCGCCGGAGGGCATGCGCATGTGCGCCCCGGTCGCGTGCTTCTCCGCCGCCTCGTCGAGCGCGTCGAGCAGGCGCTCCTCCATCGGCGCGGGCATGGTGCGCGAGAGGTTGGTGCATTCGATGGCACAGGGTCCGCGCGTCTGGTGCGCCGCGACGATCTCGAGCAGGCACGCTTCCAGGCGCTGCAGCACGTCCAGGTCGGCGTCGCGGAACTGCAGGATCATCTCGGCCCGGCCGGGAATGATGGCCGGCGCGCCGGGCTCGACCGACATCCTGCCCACGGTCCACACGCTGCGCGGCCCGGCGAGCGCGGGGAAGCGGTCCATCACCTCGTTGTAGAGCCGCATCATGGCGACGCCGGCATCCTTGCGGATCGGCATGGGCGTGGTGCCGGCGTGGTTCTGGATGCCGCTGAACTCCAGCCGGTACTGGTAGATGCCGACGATCGCGGTCACCACGCCGATGCGCTTGCCGGTCGCCTCCAGAAGGCCGCCCTGCTCGATATGGGCCTCGAGGTAGCAGCGGTAGCGTCCCTCCTCGAGCTCGATGCGCGGCGCCTTGTCGAGGCCGGCCGCCTTGAGCGCTTCGCGCATCTTGCTGCCGTCGTCGCGGTGGCGCGCAGCATCGATGTCGGCGTCGGTGATGCGCCCAATGAACGACTTGCTGCCGATCATGCCGCCCCAATGGCCCTCCTCGTCGGCCCATGAGGCGACATCGACGGCGAGGTGCGCCGTGTCGGGGTCCTCGGCCAGCGCGCGGGCCACTTCGAGGCCGTAGATCACGCCCATCACGCCGTCGAGCCAGCCGCCGCGCGGCTGGGTGTCGGTGTGCGAGCCCATCAGGAGGCGCGGTCCGCTCTTGGGGCTGCGGCCGATCACGTTGCCGACGCCGTCGATCACCGGATCGAGCCCCGCCTCCTTCATGCGCCCGGCGAGCCAGTGGCGGCTCTCGACGTCCTGTGGCGAGAGATGCGGGCGATGCACGCCGGTCTGGTAGCGGCCGAAATCGGCGATGCGGTGGAGGTCGGCGAGTAGCCTCTCGCCATTGATGCGGGGCATGACGAAGCCTCAGTCGAGATGGGCCGCGACCCACGCGGCGGTGGAGAGCAGGCGGTTGTCCTCATGGCGCAGCCCGACCAATTGCAGGCCGAGCGGGAGGCCCTTGGCGCCGGTGCCGGCGGGGAGCGTAACACAGGGTGTACCGGCCAGGGTCCAGATCGAATTGAAGCGCGGATCGCCGGTGAACTCGACGCCGCGCGGCGCCTCGCCCGGCGCACTGGGACAGAGCAGCACGTCGACCTTGTCGAACAGCGAATTGACATGGGCGCGGAAGGCCACCGACTTGCGCTGGGCGGCGACGTAGCTCTCGAGCGAGACTTCGAGACCACGCTTCATGCTGCCGTCCATCAGCTCACGGCTCACCTTGCCGGGATTGCGCAGCCGTTCGTCGGCATAATTGCGCGTGGCCTCGTAATTCATGATCGCGCCGTGGTCGTCAAGGATATCGGCGAAGGGCGCGGCAAAGGCCACGTCGATCACCGACGCGCCCTTGTCGGCGAGCTTTGATGCCACGGCTTCCAGCAGCTTCCTGGTGTCGGGCTCCGCCTCGTCCCAGATCGGCGTGCGGCAGAAGCCGATGCGCGGGCGGGCGATGGCGCGGTCGATCCTGACCGGCGGCAGCTTGAGCACGGCGCCGCGCAGCAGCGCGATGTCGTCGAGGGTGCGCGCCATCAGCCCGAGCGTATCGAGGGAGTGGCATTGCATCTTGATGCCGACCCGCGAGAAGTCGCCGAAGGTGGGCTTGTAGCCGATCACGCCGCAATAGGCGGCGGGCCGGATCACCGAGCCGCCGGTCTGCGTGCCGAAGGCGAGCGGCACATGACCGTCGGCGACCGCAGCGGCCGAACCCGAGGACGAGCCGCCCGGCGTGTGGGCTGCATTGTGCGGATTGGTCGTGGCGCCGGGATGGCGGTTGGCGAATTCCGTCGTTACCGTCTTGCCCAGGATCACCGCGTTGGCGGTCCGGCAGAGCGCCACGCAGGCCGCGTCGCCGAACGGCACCTTGCCGGCGAAGATCGGCGAGTTGTGCCCGGTCGGCATGTCGTGCGTGTCGATGATGTCCTTCACGCCCACCGGCACGCCGCGCAGGATGCCGCCCTTGGCGGCGTCGGCCGCCTTGGCCTGCGCCAGCGCCAGCTTGGGATCGAAGAAGGCCCAGGCCTTCACGGCCGGTTCGCGCTCGGCGATGCGGTCGAGGCAGGCACGCACCAGCGCCTCGGAGGTGAGCGTGCCGGCCTCGATCCGGGCGACGGCTTCGGTGGCGGAGAGCGGCTTCACGCGAGAGCACCCCGCACCCAGGCGGCAATGTCGAGCAGGGTCGCGTCCTCGTGCTGGCGGCCGACGAGCTGGATGCCGACCGGCAGGCCTGTCGGACCCGTGGTGAAGGGAAGCGTCACGCACGGCATCCAGAGATAGGTCCACAGCAGATTGAACGTGGCCTTGCCCGTCATTGCCAGGCCGAGCGGCGCCTCGCCCGGCGCCGGCGCGGTCAGGATGGCGTCGAAGTCGGTGAACAGCGCGTCGACCCGCGCGCGGCCGGTCTCGCCCAGCTTGCGGGCGGCGACCCAGGTCGCGTAGTCGATCTTCGCACCGGCCGCGAGCTTGTCCTTCTTCAGGCTCTCGCTCAGCAGGTGGGGAAAGCGGCGCGCCTCGTCGGCATGGGCGCGCGGACCGTCGAAGGCCGAGAGAACGCGCTGGCCCTCGGTCATGTCGCGCACCGGCGCAGGCATCTCGAGCGCCGAGATCGAAGCGCCGGCCTTGCCAAGCTGGACCGCCGCGTTCTCCACCGCCGCCAGTCCTTCGGGCGACAGCTCCGCCTTGTGATGGGTGAAACACACCGCGATGCGCGGCGCCTTGTCGAGTTTGCGAACCGGCGTGTAGACCATCGCCATCAGCGCGGCGCGGAAAAGGGCGATGTCCTCGACGCTGCGCGCATAGGCGCCGATCGTGTCGAGCCACTCGGTGTTGGCCTTCATGCCGGCGGGAGCGAAGTGGCCGTAGCTCGGCTTGTAGCCCACGACACCGCAGAAGGCGGCGGGGCGGATCACCGAACCGCCGGTCTGCGTGCCGGTGCCCAGCGTCACCTGGAAGTCGGCGACGGCGGCGGCCGAGCCCGAGGACGAGCCGCCCGGCGTGTGGTTGGGATTGTGCGGATTCCTGGTCGGACCGGGAAAGCGATTGGCGAATTCGGTGGTCACCGTCTTGCCGAGCAGGATCGCGCCCTCGCCGCGCGCCAGCGCCACGGTCGCGGCATCGGCCAGCGGCTGGTGGGTCTTGTAGATCGGCGAGCCGTAGGTCGTCGGCTGGTCTGCCGAATCGATGATGTCCTTCACGCCCATCGGGATGCCGTGCAGCAGACCCTGGCGTGGTCCGCGATCGAGCACCCTGGCGCGTTCCAGTGCAGCCTCGCGCGCCAGATGCGACCAGGCGAGCACCTCGGCATCGCGCTGGTCGATGCGCTCGAGATGGGCGCGCACGATCGCCTCCGCGGTCACCGTCCCGGCATCGATCTTGTGCGCGAGTTGGGTGGCGGTAAGCGTGTTCGGTGCGGCCATGGTCGGCAAGGAAACAGCAAGAAGCATGCCGCGTCCACACTGGCTCGCTTCGTGCTTCGTCCCTCGAAACCACGGAGGTTTCTCATGCTCACGCGTCGTGCCGCGCTCCTCGTCAGCGCCGCTCTTCCTGTTTCTCTCGCCGTTCGCTCCGCCGATGCGCAACAACCTTCGACCCTGCGCATCGCCATGACCCTGGCCGACATCCCGGTGACCGACGGCGCGCCCGACCAGGGCACCGAGGGCATCCGCTTCATGGGCTATACGATGTACGACCCGCTGGTGATGTGGGATCTGTCCTCGGCGACGGAGCCCGCCAAGCTGGTGCCCGGCCTGGCCACCAAGTGGTACCAGGACCCGGCCGATCCGACGAAATGGATCTTCGAGCTGCGCCAGGGCGTGAAGTTCCATCACGGCGCCATCTTCACGGCCGACGACGTGATCTTCAGCCTCGACCGCACGCTCAACGACAAGTCGCCGGCCTTCGACCGGCTGGGACGCAGCGTGCTGATCGCGGCCGTCTGGCCGATCGTCGCCTACCGCAAGATCGACGACTACAAGATCGAGCTGCAGACCAAGGGCGTCGACACGGTGATGCCCTCGCTGCTCAACCGCTTCAACATCGCCAGCGCCGACAACTTCGAGAAAGTCGGCAAGGACTGGCAGGCCTACCGCAAGCAGCCGTCGGGCACCGGCCCGTGGAAGATGAAGGCGTGGACGCCGCGCGAGCGCGCCGAGCTCGAGCGCAACACCGACTACTGGAACAAGGACCGCATCCCCAAGACCGAGCGCATGGTGCTGCTGCCCATTCCCGACGTGTCGACACGCTCGGCCGCGCTGCTGTCGGGCCGCGTCGACTGGATCGAGGCGCCGGCGCCGGATTCGCTCGACAAGCTCAGGGCGGGCGGCTGCAAGATCGAGACGAATGCCATTCCGCACATGTGGCCCTATACGCTCTCGATGCTGCCCGGCGCGCCGACCGCCGACATCAGGGTGCGCAAGGCGATGAACCTGGCGATCGACCGTGACGCCATCGTCAAGGTGCTGAACGGGCTCGCCGTGCCGGCGGTGGGCTGCGTGCCAACCGACCATCCGTGGTTCGGCACGCCCTCGTTCAAGATCAAGTATGATCCGGCCGAGGCCAGGAAACTGCTGGCCGAGGCCGGCTACGGGCCGGCCAAGAAGCTCAAGACCAAGATCGCGATCTCGACCTCGGGGTCGGGCCAGATGTATCCGCTGATCATGAACGAGGCCATCCAGCAGCAATGGGCCGAGGTCGGCATCGAGACGGAGTTCCAGGTGATGGACTGGAACGCGCTCCTGAACGTGATGCGGCAGGGCGCGAAGTCGCCGGAAGGCCAGCAATATGGCGCCATCAACGTGAGCTGGAACACGATGGATCCGCACAACGCCTTCATGCGCTTCGTCGACAGCCAGCAGGTCCCGCCCAAGGGCTCCAACTGGGGCTACATCAACGAGCCAGAATTCGACAAGCTGGCCACCGAAGCGCGCAGCACGTCGGACCCGAAGGAACTCGACAAGGTGCTGGCCAGGATCAACACCCGGATGGTCGACGAGGCCGTGTTCGTCTGGGTGGTCCACGATGTTTGGCCCAACGCCATCTCGAGCAAGGTGAAGGGCTACGTCCATCCCAAGAGCTGGTACGTCGACTTCTCGCCGGTGACGGTGGGCTAGCCTTCTCCTGGGGGCGCGACTAGTCGCGCGTCTTCGGCTCGTTCGATCGCGCACCGAGCCGACTAGTAGAGCTATATAGAGGCCGGCGGCTGACGATGATGGCGGCGCCGATCCAGCCCAGGAAATCGGGGAAGTCGCCGAAGAAGAAGTAGCCGACGGCAACGGAGCCCAGGAGCTGCATGTACTGGAACGGCGCCACGATGTTGGCCGGCGCATTGGTGAGCGCGCGCGCCACGAAATAGTGGCCCAGCCCGCCCAGCACGCCCAGGCTGCAGAAGTAGAGCACATCGCGCAGGCCCTGCGGCGTCTGCCAGATGAAGGGCAGGACCAGGAACATGCCGAAGCCGCCGACGAGCGAGCTGTAGATCGCCGAAGTCTCCGGCGGATCGGCGGCCGAGATGCGCCGGGTCAGCACCTGGTAGACGGCGTAGCAGGCCGCGCTGATCACCACGAGCAGCGAGGCCCAGTGGAACAGCTCGGTGCCCGGCCGGATCACGATCAGCACGCCGGCAAAGCCCACGCAAAGCGCGGCCAGCCGGCTGCGCGTCGTGCGTTCGCCCAGCACCAGCCACGCCAGCGGCAGGACCATCAGGGGCGCCATCAGGCTGATCGACGCCGACTTGGCGAGCGGAATGAAGATGATGGCGTAGAAATTCGTGGCGTTGGACGCGAACAGCAGCAGCGAGCGGAAGAGCTGCGTGCCCAGCCTTCGCGTGCGCAGCATGCCAAGCCCGAAGCGGGGCACGAAGAACGCCATCATGAACACGATCTGCCCGAAGGCGCGCGCCCACGAGACCTGCAGGGAATTGTAACCCGCTTCGCCCAGAAACTTGGCGAAGCCGCCCATCACCGGAAACAGGAGACCGGCACCGCACATGAACAGGATGCCGGCGAGGATGCGTTGACTGTGCGGCGCCTTCTCGGAGGTCAACGCCCGGCGCCCGCGCGCCTCAAGGCCTGCCACACGCGCTCAGGGGTCGCCGGCATGTCGAGCGTCTCGACGCCGGCCGGCCGCAGCGCGTCGAGAATGGCGGCCATCACGGTCTGTGGCGCGCCGATGCAGCCCGCCTGGCCCGAGCCCTTGACGCCCAGGGGATTGGCGAGGGTCGGCCGTTCGACCAGCGCGATGTCGAAGCCCGGCAGATCGTCGGCGCGCGGCAGGGCGTAATCCATGAACGAGCCGCTGATCAGCTGGCCCGAGTTGGGATCGTAGACCGTGTGCTCCAGCATCGCCTGGCCGATGCCCTGGGCGACGCCGCCCTGGACCTGGCCCTCGGTGAGCATCGGATTGATCAGGCGGCCGTAATCGTCGACGGCGGTGTAGCGCGCCAACGTGACCGCGCCGGTCTCGGGATCGATCTCGACCTCGGCGACATGGCAGCCGCTCGGAAAGGTGAAGATGTCCGTCATGTTCATCACATGCACACCAAGACCCCGTGTCATCCCGTCCGGCAGGTTGGCCGGATCCTCGGCGCTCCTGCGCCAGCGCCCCGAGCGCAATGGCGCGGTCGCTGCCCTGCACCGAGAAGCGGCCGTCAGCGAAGGCCAACTCCTGCTCCGACGCTTGCAAAAGATGGGCCGCCAGCGTGCGCGCCTTGGCGAGTGCGGCGTCGATCGCCTTGACCACGGCCGCGCCACCCATATGCATGGAGCGCGCGCCGCCGTGGCCGGCGCCGCTCTTCACCAACCGCGTGTCGGCCTGGACGTAGCGGATCGCCGCCATCGGCACGCCCAGCCGGTCGGCGGCGATCTGGGCGAAGGCGGTCTCGTGACCCTGGCCGTTCGAACTCGGTGCCGACCGCGACCATCACCGTGCCGTCGCTTTCGAAGCGCACCTCGGCGCCCTCGTTGGGCGCGCCGCGCGAGGTCTCGAGGAAACAGGCGACGCCGATGCCGCGCAGCCGGCCCCGCGCCTTCGATGCCGCGCGCCGCGCCGCGAAGCCTGTTTTGTCGGCGCGCGCGGCAGCGGCATCGAGATTGGCGACGAAGCCACCCGAATCGATCGCCATGCCCATCGCCGTCTTGTGCGGAAACGAGGCGATCAGGTTCTGTCGCCTGAGATCGGCCGGATCACGGCCGAGCCGGCGCGCCGCTTCCTCGATCGCGCGCTCGACGATGTAGTTGGCTTCGGGCTTGCCGGCGCCGCGATAGGCGTCGACCGGCACGGTGTTGCTGAAGGCGCCGCGCACGTCGACGCGGATCGCGGGGATATCGTAGACGCCGCCCTGCGCCGTCGAGGCGGCGACGACCGAGGCGCCGGGGCCGTTGCCCGAGAGATATGCGCCCATGTTGGCGACCATCGCCACGTCGAGCGCCAGGATGCGGCCCGTCGCATCGAGCGCCAGCTTCGCCCGGGCGGCGATGTCGCGGCCCTGCGCGCCGGCGACGAACTCCTCGGCGCGGTCGGCGACCCAGCGGACCGACCGGCCGAGCCGGCGCGCCGCCCACAGCAGCAGTATCCATTCTGGATAAAGAAAATTCTTCATGCCGAAGCCGCCGCCGACATCGGGGGCGCTGAGCTGGATGCGCTCGAGCGGCAGCTTGAAGACGAACTCGGCGAGCTGGCGGCGGATGCCATGCAGCCCCTGGCCGGTCAATTCGAGCGCCATCGTGCCGGTCGCGGCATCGTAGCGGCCGATGCCGGCGCGCGGCTCGAGCGGCGCCACGACGACGCGATTGTTCATCACCTCGATCTCGACGACATGCGCCGCTTCCGAGAGCGCGCGCTCGACGGGCCCATCGTCGCCCTTGCGGAAATGGAAGGCGAGATTGCCTGGCGCCTGGTCCCAGATCGCCGGCGCACCGCGGGCCAGCGCGGCCGTGCCGTCGACCACCGCGGCGAGCGCCTCGTAATCGACCTCGACCAGCTCGCCCGCTTCGCGCGCGATCTCCTCGCTGTCGGCCACGATGAACGCCACCGGATCGCCGATATGGCGCACACGGCCCGCGGCCAGCGCCAGCCGCGGCGGCACGATCAGCGGCTTCACCGCGGCCATGCAGGGCAGCGGGCCGATCGCCGTCGGCCGCGAGATCGGCCGAGGTGTAGACGCCGTGCACGCCGGCCAGCGACGCGGCCCGCGAAACGTCGATCCGCTGGATGAGCGCATGGGCGTGCGGCGAGCGCAGGACGTGGCCGTGCAGGCAGGCGGAAGCGTCGATGTCGGCGACGTATCGTCCACGCCCGGTCAGGAAGCGGCTGTCCTCGATCCTGCGGATCGACCGCCCGATCACCTTTTCTTGCGCGCTCTTGCCCATGCCGCTCCGCCCGATAAGCTCCCCGGCCAAACCCAAGGAGGGACTCCATGATCGATCTGCACTACTGGCCCACGCCCAACGGCAAGAAGGTCACCATCCTGCTCGAGGAGTGCGGCCTGCCCTACAAGATCGTACCCGTCAACATCGGGCGCGGCGACCAGTTCAAGGACACGTTCCTCGAAATGAACCCCAACCACCGCATGCCGGTGATGGTCGACAATGAACCGAAGGACGGCGGCAAGCCGATCGTGGTGTTCGAGTCGGGCGCCATCATGATGTACATCGCCGAGAAGGCCGGGAAGTTCTATCCGCAGGACCTGCGGACCCGCTATGACGTGAACCAGTGGCTGATCTGGCAGATGGCCAACCAGGGACCCAAGTCCGGCGAGTGCGGCCACTTCCGGCGCGTCGACCAGGCGAAGGAAGGCGACCAGAAATACGCCATCACACGCTTCACCGACGAGGTGAACCGTCTTTACGGCGTGCTCAACAACCGGCTCCACAAGCACAAGTACCTGGCGGGCGACCAGTACACGATCGCCGACATGATCTGCTATCCGTGGACGCTGAACTGGAAGTTCCAGGGCCAGGACATCGAGGAGTTCAAGCACTTCAAGCGCTGGTTCGAGGAGCTCGGTGCGCGGCCGGCGGTGGTGAAGGGCATGGCGGCGGGCGCCGACCTTTCGGTCGACAACACCAAGCTGCCGGCCGAGGAGCAGGCCCGCATCCGCAAGATGCTCTACAACCAGCGCGCCCGGCCCGTACCGGCGTAACGAGATCCCGCCTGGCTAGGACGGCTTATCGCGCGCAGCGATCTGCGCGCGCAGCCAGAGGCTGTCCTTTTCATGGCCTTTCACATTCAGTCCCTGGGCGATCCAGCGCAGTTCTGCCTTCGTCCAGTGCGGCGCTTTGCATCTCGGTCCAGACTGCCTCGACCCCGTTCGCGAGCGCGGCGCGCAACAGGCGGCGAGCGGGCGAGCCATGTCGCCCATAGTCGAGCCAGCTCAGCGACGGTCGATCGCCGGGCACGACGTTCGCGACCAGCTCGGGCATGATCGAATGCCCCGCCGCACCATTGGTGAAAACGACAAAGCCGGTACGCTCCGGCACCGAGCCGATCGTGAACGAGGTGAAGGGCCCGTTGTCGCCCCAATGGAAGAACATGCCGGCTTCGGGTTCCAGCCCCCAGCCGAGGCCCCAGGCAACGTGCGTGACGAGGTCTTCGGCGCTTGGTTCGAGCCACTGGGTGCCCCGGTGTCTGACGTCGACACGAGGGCGGAGCCAGAGCCGGGCGGTCTCGGGTTTCAATCGGGAGCCGTCGAGCACCGCGACAAGAAATCGTGCGAAGTCCGATGCGCTGGTCTGGAGCGACCAAGCGGCGTTGGCTTCGCCTGGCTTGTTGCCGAGCGCCGGCGCGCCAAAAGCGTCGTGCGGATAGGCCCTGTTGTCGTCGAATCGCGGCTGCCAGATGAAGCTCGAGCGAGTCATCGCCAGCGGCTCGAACACCAGACGCTGGGCAAGGGCGGGGAGCTTCTGCCGCGTTACAGCTTCGACCGCCCTTTGAAGATAGAGGTAACCCTCGCCGGAGTAGCTGAAGCGCTCGTCGGGAGGAAAATAGGTTCTCAGCGGATAGTCGGCGCTGCGCCAGTTCGGCAGGCCGGCGCTGTGGCTGAGAACATGATTGACCGTCACCGACCGTGATCGAGGATCGGCGGCAATGTAGTTCGGGAGATAGTCATCGAGGCGGGCATCGAGCTCCAGCTCGCCCCGATCGACGAGTTGCAGGACGGTGTAGGCGAAGACCGGCTTGCTGAGCGACGCTGCGTCGAAGACGGTGTTTTCATCGACCGGGACGGGCATTTGCACGCCCCGAACACCACAGTTCACATGGCGGTCGAGCCGACCGTCCCTGATGACCGCAATCGCCGCACCCGGCACGGCGGCTTCAGCCATAAGACGAAGAAAGTCGTTTTTCCAGGACGGCATGGTCGGCTCCCGCGCGGTGCCGCAGAAACCGCAATTCACGCTCTCGGTCAACCAAGCCCCGCCCATCCCGGCATAAAGACGGCCCGATTAAGGGCGCTGGTCTGGCATGTCTGATCTCCCCTTTGCGGCGAAGGGGAGGTAAAAAGCGCAATGCAGTTCGGCGACTCGCTCTAGGGGGCTCGTGGCTCACGCCGCCAGCGTCTCGTCCTACCGTTCCGACCACATGGCGCCGTCAGCGCTGGTGCTGGCGGTGCTGCTGCATGTGTTGATCGGGTTGGCGCTGTGGTGGATGGCGCTGAACCGGCCCCAAGTGCCGCCGGCCGAAGACGTCATCGACATCACGATCGAGCAGCCCAAACCGCCGGAGCCGCCGCCACCGCCGCCCCGGCAGGAGGCCAAGCCGCCGCCCCCGCCCATCGAGCTGGGCTTGCGACCGCCCGCTCCCATCATATCGGACAAGCCGACACAGGTACCGCAAGCGCCTCAATCGAAGGAGCCTCCCGCGCCGGCGCCACCGCCCCAGCGGGAAGCCGTGCCAACACCGCAAGCCCAGCCGCCGCCACCGACACCCTCGCCCGCACCGGCCCCTGCGCCATCGCAACTTGCCACGCCCACGGAACCGTCGCCGCCGGCCGAGGCACATGCCATACCGCCGCCACTGCCGCCGATCCGGCCGCCGCCACCGGCGCCGAAGCCCGAACTTGCGCCCTCGCCGCTCAGCATGGCGCCGCAGCGCCGTCCGCCCGCCGCGTCGTCCGCCGAGCCGCCGTCGGCCCATGCCTTCGTCAACCCCGCGGACGTCTACAACCGGGCCCGGCTCACCGACAATTACCTCTGGCAGGTCGCGCGCAAGCTTGCGGGCTATCGATACCAGGCCCATGTCGTCGCCAGGGAGGGCCTCACCGTCGTGCGGATCGTCATCGCGCGGGACGGACGGCTGCTCGATGTCGAGGTCATTCGATCGAGCGGCGTGCCGGAATTCGACCGCGGCGTCCTCGCCGGCGTTCGTGCCGGTTCGCCCTACGCCCCGCTGCCACCGGAGATGCAGGGCGACCGTGCGAGCTTCGACCTTCCGCTGGTGTCAGTAAACCATCAGTGATGACGGCGGAGAGAGCCGAGCGGAACTCAAATCGGGCCGTACGCCCCGGGAAAATCGGCGATGTTCAACGTCGGCACGCCGGCCACCTGCACAAGACGGCTGTCGTGCGTGCCGTCGGGCTCGAGGCGGTGCTCGACATAGCCCACTTCCTTGATGCCGTAGCGCGGCTGGAGGCGGTCGGGAAGGACGAACGCCGTCGACGTCCCCCAGACGTGGCGTGACCCGGCCGATCGCGTCTCGCGATATTGATGGACGTGGCCGCAGGCGACCAGCGCCGGCGCAACGCCGCCCAGCGACTCGACCAGCCGCCGGCGCGGCGCGGGATTGACGAAGCGGCCGGTGATTTCGGTCTCGCCCATATCGCGGTCGAACATCGGCCTGTGCAGGAAGAGCGCCAGGCGCCGCGCGCCGAGGCTCGCGGCTGCTTGAACGATGGCCGCATCCTGCTCCTGGGCCATCGCGAGATCGCTGCCCAGGAGCTGGGCATTGATGCCGAGCAGCCGCCAGCCTGCGACGTCGAACGACCACCAGTCGGCGCCGAAGTGCCGGATGTAGCGATCGCGGCGCTCCGCGTCGATCGTGCCCCCGCCGTGCGCCGCCGCTTCCTGGCAGTCGCCGAGGTCATGGTTGCCGGGCAGGAAGCGGAACGGCAGGTCGAGCCCGTCATGCAGCGCGCGCGCCGCCGCGAGGTCGCCTTCGTTCGACGCGCCGTCGAGCGAGATGTCGCCGGAATTGAGCACGAGGTCGGGCCGGTCGGCGCGCAGCGCCTCGCCGATGCGCAGGAAATTGTCGACGAAGAACGGCTTCTCGTCGCTGAGATGGGTGTCGGAGATCTGCGCGATGCGGAAGGTCATGCCGCCACCCTAGCCCGGTTGTGTTGCAGAACCGGGACGGCCGGTCATCGCCGCTGCGACAGGGGCGGCGCGATCTCCTCCAGCGACCGGCGTTCGGCGCTGACGCCGAGCTTCAGGGCGACCAGGGCGGCCGCGATCATCAGCGCCGCGCCCAGCAGGTAGCCCAGCACGATCCGGCCGGGGTTGGCGCCCTCGATCAGCACGCCGAACAGCCACGGCCCGCCGACGCCACCCAGCAGGGTGCCGAAGGCGTAGAAGAGGGCGATGGTGAGCGCGCGGATCTCGAGCGGGAAGCATTCGCCGACGGTGAGGTAGGCGGCACTCGCCGCCGCCGAGGCGAAGAAGAAGACGACGCTCCACAGCGCCGTCTGCGTCGTGGCATCGAGCACGCCCATGCTGAAGAGCTGGGCGGTGAGTGCCAGCAGCACACCGGACAATCCATAGGTCGCCACGATCATGGTCTTGCGGCCGAGCGAGTCGAACAGCGGACCAAGCAGCAGCGGGCCGAGGAAATTGCCCACGGCGAAAGGCAGGATGTAGAGCCCGACCTTGTCGGCCGCGATGCCGTAGAAGCGCGTCAGCACCAGCGCGTAGGTGAAGAAGATGGCGTTGTAGACGAAGGCCTGCGCCGCCATCAGCACCAGGCCGAGCACGGTGCGGCCCGGATACAGGTGCAGCAACGTGCGCGCCACCGAGACCAGCGTCACCTTGTGCGTCGCGCCCAATGCCAGGCTCGCCGTCACCAGCGGCAGCGTGACGCCCTCGCTGACCATGATCCGCGCCTCGATCTCGTCCACCACCCGGGCGGCTTCGCCCGGCCGGCCATGGAGCATCAGCCAGCGCGGACTCTCGGGCAGGAAGCGTCGCAGGTAGAGAATCACCAGGCCCAGGATCGCGCCGCTGCCGAAGGCGACCCGCCAGCCGATGTCGGGGCCGAGCACATTGGGATCGAGCAGCCAAACCGAGAGCAGTGCGCCGCCCGCGGCACCGACCCAGAAGCTGCCGTTGATCGCAAGATCGACACGCCCGCGCAGGCGCGCCGGGATCAACTCCTGGATCGCCGAGTTGATGGCGGAGTATTCGCCGCCGATGCCCGCGCCGGTGAGGAAGCGAAACAGCAGGAAGCTGTGGAAATCCCACGAGAAGGCCGTGAGCGCCGTCGCCACGAGGTACACGCCCAGGGTGACGCTGAAGAGCTTCTTGCGGCCCAGCCGATCGGTGAGATGGCCGAAGAACAGCGAGCCCAGCACGGCGCCTGCAAGGTAGGCGCTGCCCGTGAGGCCGACCTGCTCGGCGGTGAGGTGCAGGCGCGGGCTGGTCTGCAGGGCCGCGGCCACCGAGCCCGCCAGGGTCACCTCGAGTCCGTCGAGAATCCAGGTGATGCCCAGCGCCACGACGACCAGTCGATGGAAGGCGCTCCACGGCAGCCGGTCGAGGCGCGCCGGCACGTCGGTGTGGGTGCGTTGATCGGGGGCCATCGGATCCAGCAAGGATAACGCTTTCTCCGGGACGGATGTTCCCGGGACAGTCCCACGCAACGCTGGCTTGCCCGGGCGGCGTTGGTGCCTGTGGGATCGCCTGCTAAAGTGCCGCCATGACCGACAACACGATGGCCGCGGGCGCCGCGCCCGCCACGGCGCCAACGATATCAGCGGCAACGGCCAACGGCACGACCTTTGCGGTCATCCTCTCGCTCAGCTTCTGCCACCTGCTGAACGACATGATGCAGTCGCTGGTGCCGGCGCTCTATCCCATCCTCAAGGATTCATATGCCCTGAGCTTCGGCCAGGTCGGGCTGATCACGCTCGCCTTCCAGTGCACCGCCTCGATGCTGCAGCCGGTGGTCGGCTTCTACACCGACAAGAAGCCCCAGCCCTATTCCCTCGTGGTCGGCATGGGCTTCACCCTGGTCGGCCTGCTGCTGATGTCCCGGGCCAACACCTATCCCATCATTCTGTTCGCCGCGGCGCTGATCGGCATGGGCTCCTCGGTGTTCCATCCCGAAGCCTCGCGCGTGGCGCGCATGGCGGCCGGCGGCCGCTACGGTCTCGCCCAGTCGCTGTTCCAGGTCGGCGGCAACATGGGCTCGGCGGCGGGCCCGCTGCTTGCCGCCTTCATCGTCGTACCGCGCGGCCAGCACAGCATCGTGTGGTTCTCCGGCGCCGCCCTCGTCGCCATGACGGTGCTGTTCCAGGTCGGCGGCTGGTACGCGCGCCGGCGCGCGGCGCAAAAGCCGATCGCCCGCGGCAAGGCGGCGACGGGCGCTGCATCGAGCATGTCGCGCGGCCGCGTGATCGCCGCCGTGGCCATCCTGGTAGCGCTGCTGTTCTCCAAGAACGTCTATAGCGCGAGCCTCGGCTCCTACTTCACGTTCTATCTGATCGGCAAGTTCGGCATCGATGTGCAGACCGCCCAGTTCTACCTGTTCGCCTTCCTGGTCGGCATCGTCGCCGGCACGATCCTGGGTGGCGCGGTGGGCGACAAGGTGGGCCGCATCCCGGTGATGTGGTTCTCGATCCTGGGCGCCCTGCCCTTCGCGCTGATGCTGCCCTACGCCAGCCTGTTCTGGACCGGCGTGCTGGCCGTCACGGTGGCGATGATCATGGCCTCGGCCTTCTCCGCCATCCTGGTCTACGCCCAGGAGCTGCTGCCGGGCCGGGTGGGACTGGTGGCCGGCATGTTCTTCGGCTTCTCGTTCGGCCTGGGCGGCCTCGGCGCCGCGGCCCTCGGCCAGCTCGCCGACCTCACCAGCATCGAGACTGTCTACAAGGTGACACCGTTCCTGCTGGTGCTTGGCCTGCTGACGGCGTTCCTGCCGCGCCAGCCGGGCGAGCCCCGCAATCACCACTGAGGATTCAGCCGAGGCTGCCACGGCGATCCGGCCGGCATCGGCAATCACCGCGGTGTGCGTGTGCGCCGATGAAGCTACCGCTCGCAGGCCCATGCGGTAAGGTGCCGGTCACATGGCTCGCCCGCCCTCATCCGCGTCGCGCGTCGTCGCGCCCGTCCTGACGGCCGTATCGGGATCGGCCAGGCCTCGCCGCCGCGCGCCGCGCCTGCGTTCGGCGCTGCGCCACGGCCTGCCGGTGATCGGTGTCGTGCTTGTCATGATGCTGGTCGCGGTGATCGCCTACTTCGTCTACGACAGCAATCGCCGCGGCGCCATCGCCCTCAGTAGCGACCTGATCACCGCGATCGATCGCAGGGTTGCGGTGCAGATGCGCGCCTACCTGTCACCGCCCCAGCAGTTCCTCGAGCTTGCCGACGCGGCCGCTGCCGGCCGCGGCGTGTTCGAAGGCGGACCGGAAGCCGAGCAGTTCGCGTTCCGCGCGCTGGGCTCGATCGGCCCCGTCACATCGTTCCTCTATGCCGATCCCGCGGGCAATTTCCTTCTGGTGATGCGCAACGAGAAAGGTGGCTTCGACACCAAGACGGTCGACCGCCGCGGCGGCGCGCCTCGCGTCACCTGGACCCGGCGCGACGCCGAGAACAGGGTGATCGCAACCGAAACCGATCCCTCCGACACGTTCGATCCGCGAACGCGCCCGTGGTACCTCGGCGCCGAGACGACGAAGAAGCCGTTCTGGACCGACAGCTACCTGTTCTACACGCTGCACAAGCCGGGCATCACCTTCTCGATTCCCCACTACGATGCCGCGGGCAAGCTGCAGAGCGTCATGGGCGTCGATATCGAGCTCGCCACGCTGTGCGCCTTCCTGAAGCAGCTCGGCATCGGCATCAGCGGCAAGGCGCTCATCATCGACCACGCCGGCCGCGTCGTGGCCTATCCCAGCGACAACTGGCTGCCGGCCGATCGTCCGGACGTGAAAGCGCCGATGCTCGACGAGCTGGGCGACCCGGTACTGGCGCAGGCTTTCAACCGGCTGCGCGTCGAAGGCTACGGCCGCAAGATCCTGGATTTCGGCGACCGGCGCATCATCGTCTCGTCCGAACCGGTGAGCATGATCACCGGCCGCGACTGGGTCGTGCTGATCGTCGTGCCCGAGACCGACTTCGTGGGCTTCGTCGCCGACAGCGGCCTGGCCGCTCTCGTCATGTCGATCGTCGTCGTGCTGATCGTTGCCGGCCTCTCGGGACTGCTGGCGTGGCGCAACGTGCAGGCCGAACGCCGCGCGGCGGGCGCCGCCACGCGGCAGCAGGCGCTGGAGACGCGGACCCAGGCCTTCATCGATCTGGCGCGCGGCGCGACCCTGGTCGGCGGCAGCGGCGACGAGACCCTCGAACAGGCCACGGAGAGCGCGGTCAAGGCCTGTGCCGCCAAGCGGGTCGCGGTCTGGCGGCTGAGCGCCGACGGCCGCACGCTCCATTGCGAGGACTGCTTCGACGGCACGGCGAATGATCACACGGCCGGCCTCGACCTCCATCGCGACGAGGTGCCCAACCTGTTCGTGGCCCTCGCCAAGGGCACACCGATCGACACGGCTGAGGCCGGCCGCGACCGGCGCACCGCCGAGCTGTTCGCTCTCTATCTCGCGCCGCTCGAGATCACGAGTGTCTATATCGCGCCGATCGCGTCGGGCGGCAGGCTGCTCGGCATGCTGTCGGTCGAGGATCCGCGGCGTGGCGACCGCGCCGCCGGCCTGGCGGCCTTCTGCGACGCGCTGGCGATCCTGTTCGCGCTGCGCTTCGCGACGGCGGAAAACCAGGCGCCGCCGGCCGCGTCCGCTCTGGCGACGGCGCCCGAAGCGCCGGCAGAGCCCGCCCCGCACGCCCACACCCGGCAGGCCCACAGCCACACACAGCAGCGGCAGGCCTGCCTGGAGCGCACGCTGCTTCAGTACAACAGCTCGCTCGACGGGCTCGGCGACCAGGCGATCGACCGGGCGGCGATCGGCGTCGTCAAGCTGCCGAGCTGGACCTCGGTGGTACGGCGACCACCCGACACGGGCGAACGCACGGTCATGGACGCCATCGTCCACGAGCTGCGGCGCTCGATCGAGCGCAGCGGCGTCAGCTATGCAGCGCTGCTCGACGACCAGATCGTGCTCGCCGCCTTCTCGGCGGAATCGGGCGAGATCGCCGACGATGCACGCTGCGTGGCCAACGCAGTCCTCGACCTGCGCGACGTGCTGTTCGAGCTGGAGGAGAAATGGGGCGTCAGCCTCGACTTCCGCCTCGCCGTCGACATCGGCACGGTCATGAGTTCGACCGTCGGCACCGAGCCGCCGAGCCGCAACCTGTGGGGTGGCGCGGTCGGCGTCGCGAAGGTCCTCGCCGCCGCCGCGGCCCGCCGCACGATTGCCGCATCGGAGACGACCTACGATCTGCTCTCCGACCATTTTCTGTTCCGCCCCCGCGGCAGCTACTTCCTGCCCGAGACGGGCAACATGCGCACCTTCGTGCTGGTCGGTCGCGTATGATTGCCCGCGCCGAACGCCACGACCGCTCCCGCCCATGGCCGCGCCGGGCGCTGGCCGCCCTGGGCGCGATCACGATCGTGAACGGCCACCGCTCGCTGCTCTTCGTCTCGCTCGCCACTACAGTCGTCGTCGTGGCGATGCGGCGCGGGTCGTGGCGCGGACCAAGCTGGATCGAATTCAAGCGCGTGCTGTACGAAGTGGCCGTGGGCTCGCTGCCCACCACCATCGTCACCGGCATGCTGGTGGGCTTCGCCCTGGTGGCGCAGGCCGTCTACTGGCTGGCGCAGACCGGCACGACGGGGCTGATCGGACCTGTGATCGTCACCCTGCTGATCCGCGAGTTCGTGCCCATCCTGGTCGGCCTGATCGTGTTTGGCCGCAGCGGAACGGCGACGCTGATCGCGCTCGGCGACGCCCAGACCAAGGGCTGGCTGCGGCTCTATGAAATCCAGGGTCTCGATCCGCTGGTGCTGCTGGTGCTGCCGCGGGCGTTCGGCTTCGCGCTGGGCGCCTTCTGCCTCGCCACGGTGCTGCTGCTCTCGACCCTGCTGAGCGGCTACCTGGTGGCGCACGCGCTGGGCCTGGTCGCCTATTCGGTCTGGGACTTCTCCGACCTCGTGCTGCGTGCCATGAAGGCCGAGGATTTCATCCTGCCGCCGCTCAAGTGCATCGTCATGGGTTTCCTGGTGGCGCTGGCCTGCTGCTCCACCGGTCTCGGCCGGCGCGACGAGTCCGACGCGCTGCAGCGTCTGGTGCCGCTCGGCTTCGTGCGCTCGGCGTTCGCCATCCTGGTGGTCAACAGCCTGTTCGAGCTGGTGGGCTGAGATGGCACCCCGTTCGATCCGGCCCGTCCTTTCCCTGCAAGGCGTCACCCTGTCCGAGCGCCAGCTATCGACGACGCAGACCCGCCTCGACCTCGAGCTTCGGCGCGGCGAGGTCGCCCTGGTCGAGGTCGTCGACGAGAACGACGCCACGGCCCTTGTCGATCTCTGCATGGGGCTGGTCGATCCCAAAGCAGGTCACGTCCGCTTTCTCGGTACCGACTGGCGTTCACGCAATCCCCAGGAGCGGCTTGGCCGGCGGCGCCGGATCGGCGCGGTGATGCAGACCCGTGTCTGGCCGTCGCATCTCTCCGTACTGGAGTCCGTGCTGTTGTCGCGCTTCTACCACTTCGACCTGCCGCGCGAGGAAGTGATCGCCGATGCGACGGCGCTCGCCCGGCTGTTCGGCCTTCCCGGCCTGCCCACCGGACGGCAGGAGACGACACCGTTCCGCGCGCTGGTCCGGGCGGCCTGCGTGCGGGGATTTCTCGGTGCGCCGGACCTCATCGTGGTTCAGGATCCGGCCGTGGACGAGACAGGTGAGCTGGGCCTGCCGATGGCGCAGGCGATCGCGGCGGCGCAGGATCGTGGTGCGGCGGTGCTGTGGATCACCGAGGCCCTGGCCGCTGTGGCGGCACGCTTCGTCCAGGCCGACCGTAATTACCGCCTCGCCGACCAGGGGCTGATCCCGGTGCGGAGGCCGCGGTGAAGCGATCGATCTTCGGCGTCTACCAGCTCGACGAGATCGTGGGCGCCGTGGTGCTGGCCTGCGTCGCGGTGTTCATCGCCGTGCTGATCAATGCCGGTCTGCTGAAGGACTGGTTCCAGCCGTCCTTCACCCTGCGCATCCTGCTGCCCGACGAGGGCGTCTCGGGCCTGGCGCCCGGCGCCGAGGTCCAGGTCATGGGCACGCGCGCCGGCGAGGTCCGCCGCATCGTGATCGATCCCCACCAGCACATGCACGCCATCGCCCGGGTCGAGGACCAGATGCGGCCCTTCATCCGGCGCGATTCGCAGGTCTCGATCCGCCGCCAGTTCGGCGTGGCGGGGGCCGCCTTCATCGACATCTCGCGCGGCACCGGCCCCGAGCTCGACTGGTCGTACGCGGTGATCACCGCCACCAGCGAGCGGGCGGCGACCGACACGATCGGCCAGATGGTGGACGAGCTGCGGGCCAAGCTCCTGCCGCTGATGGACGACGTGCAGAAGGCGGTGGTGGCCTTCACCGCGATCGCCGCCCGGGCGCTCGACCCCGAGGGGCCGCTGCAGCAGACCATGACGTCGGCCGCCAGCATCGCCCGCAAGGTCGAGACCGGCGAAGGCGTCGCCGGCCGGCTGATCGCCAACGAGAAGCTGGCAAACGATCTCGAGCAGACGCTGGCCAATATCCGCGATCTCTCCAGCCAGCTCGAGCGCACATCGAAGGATCCGAAGGTCGCGCAGATCCTGCAGAAGACCGACGCGATCCTGACGTCGCTGCAGGCGACAACGCGCAACCTCGCGGCGACGACACCGCAGATCACGCGCAACATGACGGAGACCACCGACGCCCTGCCGACGACGCTCCTGCAGGCCCAGATCGCAGCGCGCGAACTCGAGCTGCTGCTGGGCCAGCTGCGCCATAATTGGCTGTTCGGCGGCTCGAGCGCACCCGCAGCGCCGGCAAGCCGCCGCGCGCCGGCCGTCGAAGTACGGCCGTGACCGGCAAGCTCTCTATTCTGTCGCCGTTCGCGGCGCTGGCCCTGGCGGCCTGCGGCGGCGGCGGCCCGGTCGAGAGCGGCCCGCCGACCGACATTCGGCTCGACCAGGCCAACAGCGCCGGCACGCAGGCGCTCGCCATGGACATGCCGGCCGCGGCGGTGCGCGAATACAAGATTGCGCTCCGCCGCGCCTACGAACGCGACGATGCGGGCGCCATCGCCGACGTCGGCTACAACCTGGCGCTGGCACAGATGAAGGCGGGCGATGCCAAGGCAGCCCTCGCCACGGCGCGCGAGACGCGGGCCGAGCTCGAGCGGCGGCACGCGCCGGTTCCAGCCGAGCTGATCCTGGTGCAGTCCGCCGCCGCCTACCGCAGCGGCGATTTCGGCAGCGCCTACACGGCCGCCCAGGAAGTGCTCGACCGCACGGCGACGGATCCCGACGCCAAGCCGCGCGCCTGGTTCATCCGCGGCCTGGTCGCGGCCGAGCGCGGCGATGGTGCAGCCCTTGCCCAGTCGATCGCCGCCCTGCGGCCGTCCAAGCAGGCCGATCTCGAGGCCGACCTCCAGGAGTTGCAGGGCCGCGCCGCACTGATCGACAACCGCGCAGCCGAGGCGCTTGCCTTGTTCGAGCAGTCCGCGGCCAACCGCCAGCAGGCGCTCGACTATCGCGGCATGGCCCGCGTCCTGGCGCTGGCCGGCGACGCGGCGCTGCGCACCAACCGCACCGCCGAGGCTGCCGATCTTTTCCTGCGCGCCGGCCGCAGCTCGCTGCTGCAGGGCGACACCGCAACGGCATTGCCGCTCCTGAAGCGGGCTGAGGATCTCGGCCGGCAGACGGCGCAAGCCGGCATCGTCGAAGAAGTTGCGCGGCTGCGAAAGGCAGCGGCCGAGCGAGCAGCGAAATTGTGACCCGCTGTTGGCACGGGTCCTGCAGCACATTCAAAAAGGGGGCAACCATGATCCTAGGAATGTCACTTGAGACGTACACCTTCGTGCACGTCGTCATCAGCCTGGTCGGCATCATGACCGGATTCATCGTCGTTGCGGTCATGCTGCAGAACGGCCCGATTGCCGGCTGGAACGGATTCTTTCTCACAGCTACCATCCTGACCAGCGTGTCAGGCTTCTTCTTCCCGGCGAAGGGACTCTTGCCGTCGCACATCGTGGGCATCATTTCGCTGGTGGTGCTGGCCGTGGCGTTGTTCGCCTGCTACGGCCGCCGGCTGCTGGGGCCCTGGCGCGCCGTCTACGTCGTCACTGCCATCATCGCGCTCTGGCTCAACGTCTTCGTCGGCATCGTGCAGTCGTTCGGCAAGTTCGCCTACCTGCACAATCTTGCGCCCAACGGCTCGGAGCCGCCGTTCGCGGTGGCGCAGGGTCTTGTGCTGATCCTGTTCGTCGTGGCCGGCTTCCTGGCGGTACGGCGCTTCCATCCGCCGCTCAGGGCCTGAGAGCGATCCTACGGAAATGTGAACAGGTCGCCGCCGTCGTGCGAGCCGCGGGCGCGCTAGTCTGTGCGTCCCGGCAACCGTGGAGGTCGACATGCGCAAGGGACTGCTTCTCGGTTTGATATTGGCGGCCGCCGGCGGCCTGCCGGCGTCGGCGCAGACCGGCACGGCCGACCGTCTCTATGTCATGGATTGCGGCCAGAATGCCGCGACCGACCAGTCGCGCTGGTCACCGGGCGTCAATGTCGGCAAGCCGATCGAGCTTTCCGACAATTGCTACCTGATCAAGCACGGCGCCGACTGGCTGCTGTGGGACACCGGCTATCCCGATTCGGTGGCCGACAAGCCCCTCACCAGCCCGATCGGTACGGCGACCCGCGCCAGGACCCTGGCTGCGCAGCTCGCCGAGGTCGGCGTCAAGCCGTCGGACATCCGCACTGTCGCGGTCTCCCATACCCACGGCGACCATGTCGGCAATGTCGATATGTTCCCTGACGCGACGCTCCTGATGCAGACGGCCGAGTTCGACTGGGCATTCGCGCCCGGCAAGAAGCCGCCCTTCAAGGCCGAGAGGCCGATCCGCAAGCTCGACGGCGACCTCGACGTATTTGGCGACGGCAGCGTAACCGTCATCTCCACGCCGGGCCACACGCCCGGCCACGAGTCACTGCTTGTGCATTTGCCCAAGACGGGCTGGCTGGTGCTGTCGGGCGACGCCGCCCACTTCAAGGACAACTGGGACAACAGGCGGGTGGCGTCGATGAACACCAGCGCCGAGCAGACGCAGGCCTCGTACAAGAAGATTGCCGACCTGATGGCCGAGAAAAAGGCCGCGCTGTGGATCAACCATGACAAGCCGCAGAGCCAGGGCCAAAAGCACTCGCCACAATTCTACGATTGACGCCACCCCTCGCGAGGCGATGAAATCGTCCCGTGAACGGATTTCCCCAACTCGCTCCGCTCAGCCTGGCGAACGTGACGACGGTCGTCTTCGCCGCGATCTGCCTGTGGACGATCGCAGCCCAGGCGCGCGGCAACGTGGTGAAGCTCTGGCGTCTCGCCGTGCCGCCCTGCTTCGCTGCGGTCCAGGCCTTCGTCCTGCTGGCCGGCGTCATCGACGCCACCTTTGTCAGCGACGCGGAGTGGCTCGCCGCGGCGCTCATCGGCGCCATGCTCGGCCGGATACGGGGATGGATGGTGGAAATCGACGTCGACCGGATGCGGGATTTGGCGCGTCAGCATCGGGCATCGGATGCGCTGTTGGCCGGTGTCGTCCTGCTGCTGCTGGCCCTGATCGATTTCATCTCCGCGGCCCTGCAGGAGCCGCTCATCGAGCCGCAGTATGTCGCGGCTGGCGCGGCGTTCTGCGCCGCCTATCTCGGCTGGCGCGCGCTCGCCATTGCCGTGCGCGTCACGAACCTGCCGCACATCGAACTGCACGGCACCTGACGATGCCATTGGTGGTGGAATGCTTCCCCGCGCGCATCGCGTTGTCTGCTCTTGCGTTCGGCACGTTCGTCAACGCCGGGTTGATGCACTGAGGCAAAATCATCAGGGAAAAAGGCATCAAGCCCGAGTGAGGATTGTCCGCGTTGTCGAGCGCGTGTATCAATCCTGAGCGATGCATATCAGGTTGAGCCGGGGGAAAGAGCGACATGGCGGAGTTCGAAAAGCGTTTGGCCTGCGTCATTGCGGCCGATGGTTCAATCGCCCGCGGCTACATGATCGATCGCTGCGAACTGGTGGGCGCCAACGAGTATGTCATCACCTGGAAGGTCCCCCTGCAGAAGGAAGCCAAGACCAACTTCTCCTGCGTGATCGGCAGTGCCGCACAGGAAGCGGTGGAGCCCGGGTTTTGCACCGTCGGGCTGATGGCCGATCCGATGAAAATGCACGTCCATACCTACGACGTCGCCGGCAAGCCGGCGAAGCGGCCCTTCCACCTGGCGTGCTTCCGCGACTAAGGCTGGCCTGAGCCGGTGCACTGGTCGGCGCGATCGTCCGTCCCCTCTTTTTGTCTTGATAAGCGGAATTTCGTTGCTCGATCCCGGCCTTGCGCCTAACGTCGAACGCAAGATCCCATCGAGGATCATCGCCCGCGCAAAGCGGGCGACGGCTAACAGGGAGGCAACAATGATTTCGCGCAAGATCAAGCGTCGTCGTTTTGTCGGCAGTAGTCGCCAAGCCCTTCTAGCGGCGGGCACACCCGCGTCGCTCAGGCCCGGCGAGCAACACTAGGTCCAAGCCATCCAGACCCGGATGATCGCCCGTCGTTTCACGGGCGAAGCCTTGGCAAAGACGCTCGACTGGGCGGCCGCGGAGTTCGCAGGCTTCGCGCGCCGCTGAGCATGCCAAGCAGCACGCATTCGATGGACGCCGCCCTCGGGCGACCTCCAGACGCAGCGGCGCAACGATCGCAATAGACCGCGCCGCACCTGTTCCGAGTTGAGTACCAGACTCTGTGGAAACAGTCAGCGGGAGGCGACGATGGGCGGGCAGACAAGAAGCGACTTGCAAGGCCTGGGCAGGATCAGCAACGCGCGCGGCCAAACACCCTCCGACCTCACCCGTCGGGGGCTGATGGCGCTTTCGGCGCTGGGGATTGTCGCCACCGGACAGCGCGCGGCCCTGGCCGCGAGCCCGGAGGGACAACTGACCTGGGCGGTGCATGTGTCCCTGGCCCCGACCTGGTTCGACCCGGCAGAGACGCCGGGGATCATCACGCCCTTCATGCTGTTGTACGCGCTGCATGACGCCATGGTGAAGCCGATGCCGGGCCAGGTCGCGGAGAAGTGCCTGGCGGAAGCGTGGTCCATGGCGCCGGACGGGCTGAGCTACACGTTCACCGTGCGGGCCGGGGCGAAATTCCACAACGGCGAGCCGGTGACGGCTGAGGACGTGAAATTCTCCTTCGAGCGCTATCGCGGCACCTCGGCGACGCTGATGAAGGCGCGAGTAGCCACCGTGGAGGTGCCGGACGCGCGCACCGTGCGCTTCGTGCTGAAGCAGCCGTGGCCGGATTTCCTGACCTTCTATGCCGCTGCCACCGGAGCGGGCTGGATCGTGCCGAAGAAATACGTCCAGCAGGTCGGCGAGGAGGGCTTCAAGAAAGCGCCGGTCGGCGCGGGTCCCTACAAATTCGTGTCCTTCACGCCGGGCGTGGAGCTGGTCTTCGAGGCGTTCGACGACTATTGGCGCAAGAAGCCCAGCGTGAAGCGGCTGGTGCTGAAGGTGATCCCCGAGGAGGCAACGCGGCTGGCGGCGCTGAAGCGCGGCGAGGTCGATCTCGCCTATTCCATCCGCGGCGAACTGGCAGAAGAGCTGCAGCGCACGCCGGGCTTCACCGTGAAGCCGGTGGTGATCCAGGGCACGTTCTGGCTCTACTTTCCCGACCAGTGGGATGCCAAATCGCCGTGGCACGATCAGCGCGTGCGCGAGGCGGTGCGGCTGGCGATCGACTACAAGTCCATCAATGAGGCGCTGACGCTCGGCTACTCCAAGATCACCAACAGCATCATCCCGTACAACTTCGACCTCTTCTGGCAACCGCCGCCGGCGCAATACGATCCCGCCAAGGCCAAGAAGCTGCTGGCCGAAGCCGGCCTGCAAAACGGCTTCGATGCCGGGGACTATTATTGCGATGCCTCCTACGCCAACCTGGCGGAGGCGGTGCTGAACAACCTGCAGGAACTGGGCATCCGCGTGAAGCTGCGCCCGCTCGAGCGCGCCGCCTTCTTCGCCGCCTATGGCGAGAAGAAGCTCAAGAACATCATCCAGGGCGCGTCCGGCGCGTTCGGCAACGCAGCGACGCGACTCGATGCCTTCGTCGTGAAGGGCGGCGGCTACGCCTACGGCAACTATCCGGAGATCGACGCCCTGTTCGCCGAGCAGGCGGCGGAAGTCGACAAGGCCAAGCGCACCGCCATGCTGCACAAGCTGCAGCAGATGGTGCACGAGCGCAGCATCTATGCCCCCATCTGGCAGCTCGCCTTCATCAACGGCCTGGGCAAACGCGTGGGCGAATCCGGCCTCGGGCTGATCGAGGGCCACGCTTACTCCGCACCCTACGAAGACGTGACCATCAAGAAGAGCTGACAAGACCTCACCGCGTTTCTCGCACTGCCGCCGGCTACAGGGAGTGTCCGCATGCGCTCGTTGCGACGCCACGATGACGATCCAGCCACCAGGGGCCACGCCGGCGGCCGCGCGGGGGCCGCGCCATGAAGCAGTATATCCTTCGCCGCGTAGGCTATTCCCTTCTGTCTCTGTTCCTGCTGTCGGTGACGATCTTCCTGTTCGTGCGGGTGACCGGCGATCCGACGAGCCTGCTGGCCGAACCCGGCGCCAGCCCGGAGGATATCGAGAGCATCCGCCGCCAGTTCGGTCTCGATCAGCCGCTGTGGGTGCAGTACTGGCATTTCGTGGCGAACTTCGCGTCGGGCGACCTCGGCCAGTCCTTCTACTATCGCACGCCGGTCCTCGACCTCTATTTCCAGCGCCTGCCCAATTCGCTGCTGCTGGCGGCGGCGGCGATGGCCTTGTCCCTGCTGATCGGCATCCCGAGCGGCATCCTGGCCGCCGTGCGCGTCGACAGGTTCTGGGACAGCGCCGGCAAGATCTTCGCGCTGCTCGGCCTGTCGTTGCCGTCCTTCTGGGTCGGTCTGGTGCTCATCCTGTTTTTCTCCGTCTATCTCGGCTGGCTGCCCTCCTCCGGATCCGGCACGGCGCTCCATCTGCTGATGCCGGCCTTCACGCTCGGCTGGTATTTCGCCGCCGCGCACATGCGCCTCACGCGGTCCTCCATGCTGGAGGTGCTGGGCTCCGAGTACGTCAAGCTGGCGCGGCTCAAGGGGCTGCCCGAGGCCCTGGTGATCGGCAAGCATGCCCTCAAGAACGCGCTGATCCCGGTGATCACGCTGGCCGGAATCAACCTCGTCGTGATGATCAACGTCGCGGTGGTGGTGGAGACGGTGTTCGCCTGGCCCGGCATCGGCCGGCTGCTCTACGAGGGCATCACCTTCCGCGACTTCCCGATCGTGCAGGGCGTGGTGGTGATCGGCGGCGCCATGATCGTCCTGGTCAACCTCCTCGTCGACATCCTCTACGCGTTGATCGATCCCCGCATCCGTCTGGAAAGCTGACGACCATGACTGTCACGACGCCGCCCCTCGCCGTCACCACGACCGCCGCCGATGTGCCGTCCGCCGCCTTCTGGCGGCTGAAGGGGTTTCCCCTGATCCCGGTGCTGATCCTGCTGTTCATCGCCTTCGTCGCCGTCTTCGCCAATGTGCTGGCGCCGTACGATCCGCAGATCGGCAGCCTGGCGCAGCGCTTCCGGCCCCCGGCCTGGCAGGCGGGCGGCAGCATGGCCCACCTCCTCGGCACCGACCACGTCGGCCGCGATGTGCTGTCGCGGCTGATCTTCGGCGCCCGCGTGTCGATGGTCGTCGGCATCACCGCCGTGCTGGTCGCGGGCGGGATCGGCACCCTGCTCGGCATCGTATCCGGCTATCTCGGCGGCTGGGCCGACCAGGTCGTCATGCGCGTGACGGACACGTGGCTGGCGTTGCCCGCGCTCACCTTCGCCATCTTCCTTGCCGCCATCGTCGGCCCCAGCGAGCTCAACATCATCGCCATCCTGGGCCTCGTCTACTGGACCCGCTACGCCCGCGTCATCCGCGGCGAGGTGCTGTCGCTGAAGCAGCGCGAGTTCGTGCGCCTGGCCATCGTCGCCGGCTGCTCCCGGCGCGTCATCATGTGGCGCCACATCCTGCCCAACGTCATCAACTCCGCCGTCGTACTCGCCACGCTCATGCTGGGCGTGGTGATCGTCACCGAAGCCTCGCTCTCCTTCCTGGGCGTCGGCGTGCCGCCGCCCAAACCGGCGTGGGGCCTGATGATGGCGGACGGCAAGAAGGGGCTGATGGTGGGCTACTGGTGGCTCACCGTGCTGCCTGGCCTCTGCATCATGCTCATGGTGCTGTCGGCCAATCTGCTGGGCGACTGGCTGCGGGTGAAACTCGACCCGCAACTGCGCCAGCTGTGAAGGCCGACATGTCGTCGCAACCGCTGCTCTCGCTGGAACATCTTTCCGCCCACTACGTCTCGCAGCAGGGCAGCCGCGTGGTGCGCGCCGTGGACGATGTGACGCTCAGCCTGGACGCAGGGGGCACGCTCGGCATCGTGGGCGAATCGGGCTCGGGCAAGAGCACGCTTGCGTTGACCATCCTGCGCCTGCTGCCGCCGGCGGCGCGCATTGTCAGCGGGCGGATGATGTTCGAGGGCGAGAACCTGCTCGACAAATCGGACACCGAGATGCGGCGCGTGCGCGGCAAGCGCATCGCCATGATTTTGCAGGACCCGATGGCCTCGCTCAACCCGCTGTTTTCCATCGGCAACCAGGTCGGCGAGCCGCTGCGCGTGCACGAAGGCGCAAGCCGCGCCAGCGCCTGGCAGCGCGCGGTGGCCCTGCTCAAGTCCGTGCGTATCGCATCGCCGCAAACCCGCGTGTCGCAGTTCCCGCACGAAATGTCGGGCGGCATGCGCCAGCGCATCGTGGGCGCCATCGGCATTTCCTGCGAGCCGCGCCTGCTGATCGCCGACGAGCCGACCACCAGCCTCGACCTCACCATCCAGGCGCAATATCTCAACCTGTTGCGCGAGCTGCAGCGCGCGCATGGGCTGGCGCTGATCTTCATCACCCACAATCTCGGCATCGTCGCCAAGATGTGCGACCAGCTTGCCGTGATGTATGCCGGGCGGGTCGTCGAGCAGGGACCGGTGTCGCAGATCTTCTCCACGCCCGCCCATCCCTACACCCGGGCGCTGCTCGGCTCGATCCCGCGCATGACGGACAATCGCGAGCATCTCACCGCCATCGAGGGCCAGCCGCCCGATCTTTCCTCGCTGCCGCCGGGCTGCGCCTTCGCGCCACGCTGTCCGATGGCGGTCGGCCGCTGTCGCGTCGAAGCGCCGCCGGAGGTCGCCATCGACGAGGGCCGCACCGCACGCTGCTGGCTTGCCGTACCCGGTGCCGCGACGCTGAGCGAGATGAAGAGGAGCAACGTGGCATGACCGCCGTTCTGCAAGCCGCCGGCCTCAGCAAGCATTTCTCCGGCACGGCGCGGCATCTTCGGCGCCGATCGCGGCGTGGTGCGCGCGGTCGACGGCATCACCTTTTCCATCGAAGGCGGCAAGACGCTGGGCGTGGTGGGCGAGTCCGGCTGCGGCAAGACCACCACGGCCAAGCTCGTGCTCGGGCTGGAGGCGCCCACCGACGGCGCCATTCTTTTCGAGGGGCGCGATCTGGCCGGGCTGGATGGGGCGGGCCGCCGCCACTACCGCAAATCCGTCCAGGCGGTGTTCCAGGACCCGTTCGCCTCGCTCAACCCGCGCATGCGCATCAGCGCCATCATCGCCGAGCCGCTGATCACCAACGAAACGACCGAGCCCGCCGAAGTCCGCCGCCGCATGCTGGAGCTGCTCGATCTGGTCGGCCTGCCCGAACGCTCGGCCGATCTCTTCCCGCACGAATTCTCCGGCGGCCAGCGCCAGCGCATCGCCATTGCCCGCGCTCTGGTCCTGTCGCCCCGGCTGGTGGTGCTGGACGAGCCGGTCTCGGCGCTCGATGTCTCGATCCGCGCCCAGATCCTCAACCTGCTGCGCGATCTGCAGGCGCGGCTCGGCCTCTCCTACCTCTTCATCGCCCACGACCTTGCCGCCGTCGCCCACATGAGCCACGAGATCGTGGTCATGTACCTGGGCAAGATCGTCGAAAGCGGCGACGCGCGCACGCTCGCCAACAATTCGCTGCATCCCTACACCAAGGCCCTGTTCTCCGCCGCCCTGCCGAGCCATCCGGACGAGCGGCGCGAGGAAGTGGTGCTCCCGGGCGAGGTGCCGAGCCCGCTCAACCCGCCCTCCGGCTGCCACTTCCATCCGCGCTGCCCGCACGCCATGCCGCGCTGCGCGCAGGAGGCGCCGGCGCTGGCCCGGGTCGAAGGCCGCATGGTCGCCTGCCATCTCTACGCTTGACGATGCCGCCCCTAGGCTTGAAGCCGGGCAGGTGATCCAGCTTTGACCTCATCCTGAGGAGCACGCCGCAGGCGTGCGTCTCGAAGGATGGGCAACAATGGTGATGTATCCCATCCTTCGAGACGCCGCGCTCGCGCGGCTCCTCAAGATGAGGTCAGTTCTGATCCGAGAGGCTGGAGGGCACATGAGCCGATTCCGTCCGAACGGAACACGCTCCCATGCTCTTGATCAAGACCGCGGCACGTCGCCCTGCAGCATGACGCGATAGAGATAGCGCGTCTGGTCCATGTCGTAATCGCCGTTGGCCTTGTGCAGCAGGCAGCGATTGTCCCAGATCACGAGGTCGCCCGGCTTCCAGCCATGGCGATACTGGAACCGCTCGGCGGTGGCGTGCTCGAGCAGCTCGCCGAGAAGCGGCAGGGCCTCCTTGTGGTCCATGCCGAGGATGCCTTCGACGCGGATCGGATTGATGTAGATCGACTTGCGGCCGTTCTCTGGATGGGTCCGGACGAGAGGATGAAGGACCGCGTTCGGCACGCGCTCCTTGTTGGCGTCCGACAGCGCCATCAGTTTTCGCGCACTGTGACTGCTCTGGTAGACATGGATCGCCAGCAGATCGGCGATGCGATCCTTCAGCGCCGCGGGCAGCGCCGCATGGGCGGCGGCCATGTTGGCGAACTGCGTATCTCCGCCCTGGTCCGGCAAGGTGACGGCGTGCAGGACGGTGGCCTTGGGCGGCCGCGTGTCGTTGGAATGGTCGGTATGCCAACCTTCGCCGGGAATGTAGCGGCGGCCGTCGGGAAAGCGATCCTGGTTGGAGAGGTAGTGAATCTGCGGGCACTCCGGGATCGCGAAGCGGGTGTTGTGCTGCTGGAAAACGCGCCCGAACAGCTCGACCGCCGCGAGCACCTGCGGCGGCTTGAGCGACTGATCGCGGATCACCAGGACACTGTGCTCGACGAAGGCCTTGTTCAGGGCGTCCCTGGCCTCGGGCGCCACGGGACCCGCCAGATCGATGCCGCGAACTTCGGCGCCGGTGTGGTCGGACATCGGCCTGATTTCCATTGCCACCTCCTCCCCGATCCTAGCTCATGCCGGCCAGACCGGGCGATGGTAGCCCAGCGGAACCGAAGGCCGCGCCCAATAGGGCTGTGTTTCCGACAGTTGCACGACGGGCTTCAGGTGGCGCAGCGGGCCGGAGGGGGTTTCGCTCACCGTCGACCAGCGGTCGAGCTCCGCCGCGCTGAATTCGGCAGGCACGTCGCGGAGCGCCGCGGCCGGCACTTCGCCGAGATCGACGATCCACTTGCCGACCTGGGCAAGCGAGATGCGCACCAGCCAGCTGCCGCCTTCCCGCGCGCGGCGCGCCAGGGCGACCATCGCGCCGAACGCCATCAGGTAGCCAGTGCAATAGTCGATCGCCGACACCGGATAGAATTGCGGGCCCGCCGTCTTGCCCGGCACGATCTCCGCCTGTCGGGCCGTGATGCCGCTCACGGTCTGCACCACCGTGTCGAAACCGCGGCGCGATGCCCAGGGCCCGGCATGGCCGAAGGCCGAGAGCGAGACATAGACGAGACCCGGCCGCAGCGCGGCCAGTTCCTCGGGCGACAGGCCGCGGCTCGCGAGGGTGCCAGGACGGTAGCCCTGGGAGAAGACATCGGCCTCGCGCACCAGCCCACGCAGGGTCTCGACGTCGCCCGGCGCGCGCAGATCGAGCTGGGCCGAGAGCTTGCCGTGGCCGGTGTCCCATTCCTGGTAGCCGAGGTTGGGCAGGTGGGCTGCCGTGATCTTCATCACCTCCGCGCCGTGCTCGGCCAGCGTGCGCGCACCGGTCGGCCCGGCGAGTACGCGCGTGATGTCGACCACGCGGATGCCCGAGAGCGGGCGATCGCCGGCAGGCAGCGGCTCGGGCGGGCTGTCGCCGATGCGAACGATCTCCATCAGCGGCAGGGCGGCAATGGCGGCGGCCTGCGGATGGCCCGCCCATTCGGCATGACTGCGCACCATGCCGCCGGCGCCCTTGGCGGCGACGATCGCCTCCTCGAGATCGGCGGCGTTCCAGGTGGCCACCGCGCGCGCCACCGCGTCGCGATCCTCCGCCACGCCGAGCACGCCGAGGGCCGCCGCGCGATGGTTGGGGAAATTGCAATGCAGGTAGCTCCAGCGTCCGTCGCGGCTGGGATAGACACCCATGATGCTATTGCGGGCGTGCGACAGATGTCCGTCGCCCAGCTTCATGTAGGTGCCGCTGCGCAGCGACGCCGTGGCCTGGCGCAGGTCGACCGTCACCTGCTGGCGCCGCCCGGTTCGGGCTTCCCACAATTGATCGGCGGCGAGCCCGGTCGCGGCCACGGTCGCCGCGCCGGCCACGCCGATGCGAAAGGGTGTCGGCAGCACGGGATCGGCGCCGCCGGTGAAGGTGACGGCGGCGGCGCGGTCGTCGGACCATCCGGCGATCGGCAGGATCGTACGCAGGGCTTCTTGCGGCTTGGTCATGCTCTCCCCCTCACAGGAACCTGCGAACGATACCAGTCCAGGATCTCGGCGCCGGTCCACATCACCACGCCCTCATGGCCGAGAATATAATCGTACAGCATTTCCAGATATTTGATCCGGTGCGGCACGCCGGTGAGATAGGAATGAATGGAGATCGCCATGACGCGCGGCGCCTTTGCGCGTCGAGATAGAGCCGGTTGAACTGGTCCCGGCCGCGGCGAAAAATTTCGTCCGAGGGCTGCTGCACGGCGCTTATGACGACATCGTTGATCTCGACCGTGTAGGGAATGGACACGATGTCGCCCCGGCTCGTCCTGAGCGGGACGGGCTGTTCGTCCAGCACCCAGTCGGCGACATATTCGATGCCGGCTTTGGCCAGCAGATCGAGGGTTTCGTCGGTTTCGGTCAAGGCGGGACTCTCCCAGCCGCGCGGCGGCTTGCCGGTGAAGTCTTTGATCGCCTGGATCGTGTCGGCAATTGCAGAGCGCTGGTCCTCGACCTTGTGCATCGGCCGCTGGACGTAGCCATGCCCCATGAAGTCCCAGCCGGCATCGCGCGCCGCTGTGCAGGCCTCACGATAGAGCGCGCAGGCCATGCCGTTCACGGCATAGGTCGCCTTGAGGCCGCGACTGCCGAGCGTCTCCAGGAAGCGCCAGAAGCCGACGCGCATGCCGTATTCATGCCAGGCCCAGTTCGGCACGTCGGGCAGAAGCGGCTGGCCCATCGGCGGCGGCAACACGGCCCGCGGCATGGCGCCCGACGGACTCCAGTTCTCGACGTTGACGATGGTCCATACCGCGACCCGCGCGCCGACGGGCAGTTTCAGGGGCGGCCGCTTGTGGATCGGCATGTAGGCCAGCCGATCGCGGACGCTGCCGCCTGTCTTGTCGGTCATGAATGCCTCTTCCCCCTCGGCAGGAACGCCGAGGTTACCCGGTTGCGCGACAGTCAAATAGGCCTGCCGGCTGACACAAGAGACGCTAAGGCTGGTTCAGTGCCAATACCGCCTCCGTCGCCGCGGCGGCCCGGCGATTGATCTCGCGGGCATCGGGCGGCCGGACCACGCCGAGCAGGAGGCGCAACATCAGGTCGCCCCAGAGCAGGGCGAAGAACTGGCCGCCCATCCGGTTGGGATCGCCCGGACCGAGAATCCCGGCCGACTGCGCTCTGGCGAACAATTCGGCGAGGGCGAGGCGATTGGGCTCGCGGCCACGCTCATCGAGGATCTGTCCCAGGTCGGCCGTGCGGCCGACTTCGGCGACGGCCAGCCGGTTGATCGCCAGCACCGCCGGATGGCTGAGCTCGACCAGCGCGGTGACGCCATAGCGTGTCAGCACGCGCGCCAGGCTCGCGCGGTCGGCGACGTCGTCCGGCTTCAGCGGGACCTGCATGCGGGCCGCCGTCGAGGCGATGAGCGTCTCCAGGATGCCGCGCTTGCTGCCGAATTCGGCGTAGAGCTCGCGCTTGGAGACCTTGGCGCGGGTGGCGATGTCGAGCGTGCTGGCACCGGCGTAGTCCTGCTCCATGAGCACCGCGAAGGCCGCAGCCAGGATAGCGCGGCGGCGCGGCGGCAGGTCGTCGATCGGGGCGGACGCCCACGGACCCGGTCTGGATTTTCTCGCCATATCCTCCTCTTGACTTGGTACCAATCGGTACCATAGGCTCACCCCATTGGTACCGGACAGTACCGACTATCGAAGGAGGACGCCATGGGCGTGGTGAGTTCCAAGACGAGCCTGGCAAGGGAGCACGGCGACGGAGGCGGGCTATCACCGCTGCTGGTGTCCGGCATCAGGGCCACTGATACAGATTTAGGGTCTTGAGGAGGGGAGGATTTCCGGCTCATCGTCATCCTGAGGGGAACGATATGAGACAGAAATCCACTACGCCGAGCTCGTCGTCGGTACGGCTTGTGAAGAACATCCGCCGTGCGACGCGCAAGCACTATTGAGCTGAAGAGAAGATCCGTGTTGTCCTGGACGGCCTGCGCGGCGAGTCCAGCATTGCCGAGCTGTGCCGTCGGGAGGGTATCGCCGAGGGTCTTTATTACAGCTGGTCGAAGGAGTTCCTGGAGGCCGGCAAGCGTCGGCTGGCGGGCGACACGGCACGAGCGGCCACGAGCGGCGAGGTGACGGACCTTCGCCGTGAGGCGCGGGCGCTGAAGGAGGTCGTTGCCGAGCAGGCACTGGAACTGCGTCTGCTCAAAAAAAGCATGATCGCGGATGGGGGAGACGGGGAATGAGATACCCTGGTTCCGAGAAACTGGAGATCATCGGCCTGGTCGAGCACTCTCACCTGCCGGTCCGACGAACCCTGGCCACGCTCGGTATCCTGCCGATGACGTTTTACCGGTGGTATGCCCGCCTGCAGGCGGGCGGGCCCGAGGCACTGGAAGACAAGCCGTCCCGGCCGAGGCGGGTGTGGAACAAGATCCCGGAAGAGGTCCGGGAACAGATCGTCGAACTGGCCTGGACGAGCCGGAGCTGTCGCCGCGGGAAGTGACGACGCGCTTCACCGATGTGAATAAGTACTTTGTGTCGGAGGCATCGGTTTATCGGCTGCTCAAGGCTCACGACCTGATCACGAGCCCGGCCTTCATCGTCGTGAAAGCTGCTGACGAGTTCAAGGACAAGACGACGGCGCCCAACCAGCTTTGGCAGACCGACTTCACTTATCTCAAGGTGATCGGCTGGGGTTGGTTCTACCTGTCGACGATCCTCGACGACTTCTCGCGTTACATCATCGCCTGGAAGCTATGCACGACGATGAAGGTCGAGGATGTGACGGAGACACTGGAGCTGGCGCTCACGGCATCAGGCTGCGAGAGTGCGCAGGTCACACATCGGCCACGCCTGCTGAGCGACAACGTACATCGCCGGCGATCTGGCAGAATGGCTCAAGGACCGTGGCATCAGGCACATCCGGGGCGCTCCATTCCATCCTCAGACTCAGGGCAAGATCGAACGCTGGCACCAGACGCTGAAGAACCGCATCCTCTCGAGAACTACTATCTGCCGGGCGATCTCGAGGCCCAGATCAACACCTTCGTCGATCACTACAACCATCAGCGTTACCACGAGGCCATCGGCAATCTGACACCCGCCGATGTCTACTTCGGACGAGGCAACACCATCTTGCTGGAACGAGAAAGGATCAAACGACAGACCATCCAACGCAGACGCTTGAACCACCGTGCAATCGCCGCTTAACATCAATCAGCAGATGCGCCAGATCCTCTCTTCCAGATAGACCCGATCCGTATCTATCGTTCTGACGACGGACACCTGAGCCTGAACCTGGCCCCGCGTCCCGCCATTCGCCCAGGCATTCCCGCCGGCATGGGTGTTCCCGTTCCCTCCGTTACGCGCGGTGGTGGTCGTGGCAGTCGTCGGCCTGGTCGGCATCGTGTTGCCAGCCCGGGATTGACGCCAGCCGCCATTGCCCCAGCTGTGCGAGCCAGTGTTGGGCTGCGTGCCGGTGGTCGGCGTGGTCGTCGGCGCCGTGCGATTGTTGTGGCGGTCGGCATAGATCTGCCGGCTCTCGCGGTTCTGCATGTTGTCGATGCGATTGTGCTCGGCGGGCGTCAATGTGCCATCGGAGCGCGCACGCGCTTCGTAGCGGTCGATGCGGTTCTGGCCGCGGTCCAGCCGGTCGGCCTCGCCACGCGTCAGCGAACCGTCGCGCACGCCGTTGTGGATGCGCTGGTCGTCGCGCGCGTCGCGGCGCTCGATGCCCGGTGGGCGGTTGGCCAGAACGTGGAGCGCCATTTCGGTGCTTACGTTCTTGAGCCTTTTCATCTGGAAGTGTGTCGATCCCATCCACGACTTTATCGTACCGAATGGATGCTCGACGGTCTGACGTCGGATGCGCATCTTGTCCGGGTTTCGATCGAGCCGCGCCTGTACGGCCTCAAGGACGGCTTCGTGCTCCCATCGTGAGATCCGCCGCTCTTTGCCTGTTGTGCACTTGCTCTTCAGTGCGCAGGCCTGGCAGGCGGTGGTCCAATAGCGACGCAGCGTCTTGCCGTCCTGTTCGTTGGTGTAGTGATAGGTCAGCTGTTCACCGGCGGGACAAAGATAGACGTCGTCCGCGGCGACATAGACGAAGTCCTGCTTGCCAAATCGCCCTTTGGCGTAGAGGCCCGTGGTCATCGGCTTGGGCAGATAGACCGTGTGACCTGCTCGCTCGCAGGCCACGATTTCCTCTCCGCTATAGTACCCGCGATCGGCAACAGCCTCGATGGCCTCAGAACCAATCGCTGCGCGCGCCCGCTCTGCCATGTCGGATAGTTGGCCCCGGTCAGAGCCAACGTTGGTCACCTCATGGGCAACAATGAGATGATGCCTGGTATCGACGGCACTTTGCACATTGTAGCCGACCACCCCGCTGCCTCGGCCACTCGTGGCCATCGAGCGCGCATCGGGATCGGTCAGCGAGATCTGTTTGTCTTCGCTCTCCATCATCTGCGAGTTCAGCTGGTTCAGGCGTTGTATCTCCTGGCGCAGCGCCATGATCTTCTCGTTGAGCCGTGTGATCTTGGCCTCCGGCACCGCTTCGCCCTGGCGATCGGCACTATCAAGCTGCGCGAGGTAGCGGGCTATGCTCTCGTCGATCTGCACCAGCCGCCGCTCCATCTTGGCCTGCGTGAAGTTCCGGTCCCGCGTGTTGACGGCTTTGAACTTGCTGCCGTCGATCGCAACGCTCGCCGCGCTGAACAGTTCAAGGCGCCGGCACAGCATCACGAACTCACGGCAGACCCGGCGGGTGGCCTCGCCGTTGTCCTTGCGGAAATCGGCAATCGTCTTGAAGTCCGGCATCAGGCGACCAGTCAGCCACAACAACTCGATGTTGCGCTGGCACTCACGCTCCAGGCGGCGGCTCGACTGCACCCGATTGAGGTATCCGTAGACGTAAATCTTCAACAGCGTCGCCGGATGATAGGCCGGCCGTCCCGTCGCCTCTGGCTCGACGCCGCCAAAGCCGAGTTTGGCCAGATCAAGCTCATCGACAAAGACATCGATCGCCCGGACCGGATTGTCCTCGCCCAAATAGTCATCCAACCGCTCGGGAAACAGCGTGCTCTGACTACGGTCATCGCCAACGACAAAGCGCGCCATCGAATCCTCCGGCCAATTCGCAGGAGAATCGTATCATCGACGGCGTTTTCACACAGCCTGGACCCAAAACGGTCATCATATGGTAGTCACGCGAGGCATCAAACGGGTGACGGGTGATAAGCCATGTTGGAAACTGACAAGGTGTTCGCCGGCTCGATTCCGGAAAACTACGACCGCTATATGGTGCCGTTGATATTCGAGCCGTACGCCGTGGATATTGCACGACGCGCAGCGTCCTTGTCGCCAAGCGCAGTTTTAGAAACCGCCGCGGGCAGTGGGGTTGTCACCCGCGCCTTGGCGCCAAGACTGCCCCGGGGCGCAAGCTATATCGTAACCGACCTCAACCAGCCGATGGTCGACTACGCCGCATCGCGACAACCTCCCGACAATCGGATCAAATGGCGCCAAGCGGATGCTCTGGCGCTGCCGTTTGAAAATGCAGCCTTCGATCTCGTTTGTTGCCAGTTCGGCGCGATGTTCTTTCCCGACCGCACATCTGGCTACCGCGAAGCAAGGCGAGTCCTGAAGCCCGGAGGACATTTTCTATTCAACGTATGGGATCGCATCGAGGAGAACGTTTTTGCGGATGATGTGACGAATGCTCTCGCAAAGATTTTTCCGAACGATCCGCCGCGCTTTTTGGCACGCACGCCGCACGGTTACCACGATACGGCCCTGATCCGTAGCGAGCTGGAGGAGGCAGGTTTATCCTGTGTGGTTATCGAGACGAGAGCCAAACAAAGCCGCGCATCCTCACCGAGCATTCCTGCCGTCGCCTATTGTCAGGGAACTCTTCTTCGCAACGAAATCGAGGCCAGAGACGCGGGAAAACTGGAATCTGCGACCGACTACGTCGCATCCGCGATTGCGGACAGACATGGCCGCGGCGAGGTTGCTGCCAAAATTCAGGCACACATAGTCGTGGCTGAGGTCTAAATTTTGGGATATCCCCTTCTGGCACGTTCCTGAAGTGTTGCCCATGGTGAGTGACGTCCGCTTACGCATCTGAAGCGGACTCGGCAAGCCGGTCCGCGGCGTGTTTATGAGTTCACGTCCTAGGTTCTGTTGACAGTCAGGGGAATCACAGCTGAGTTCGACTTGCGATTTTAAGACTGCAGATTCGGAGGAGCAGTCTTGGCGCAGAAAGTACGGCTGGTTCTAAGCGGGCAGCAGTGGAAGCGGATCGAGAAGCTGTGTGTTGGCAAGGCCGGGGACCCCGGCGGGACGGGGGCCAACAACAGAATGTTCGTCGAAGCGGTGCTGTGGATCGCCCGCACCGGCTCGCCGTGGCGCGATCTACTGGAGACCTTTGGCAAGTGGAACAGCGTCTTCGTCCGCTTCAACCGGTGGAGTGAAGGCGGTGTCTGGCAGCGCATCTTCGCCGCGCTGTCGGACGATCCGGACTTCGAATACCTGATCGTGGATTCGACCATCGTGCGGGCTCACCAGCATGCGGCTGGCGCAAAAGGGGGCCTCAGGATCAGGCGATCGGACGCAGTCGCGGTGGCCTGACCAGCAAGATCCACCTCGCTGTACGCGGGCTCGGCCTGCCGGTACGCCTCATCCTAACGCCAGGCCAGCGCAACGACGCCAAGGCACTGATCGACGGCCTGCCGGCGCAATGGGTTCTTGGCGATACCGCCTTCGACGCCGATCACTTCCGCGCTGCCATCGACGCCCAGCCCGTCATCCCTTCCCATCGCTCGCGGGCTCAGCTTGCGCCGATGTTGAAGACCTCAGGGCTTGCATCGGTTTCGTCAATCCTGCTCCGCTAGTTGAGTGACGTGGTGTCACTGCTTCTTGCTTAGCCCCCGGTGAACAACGACTAAGCAATTGAAGCTGAATTGGTTCTCAGCGCAGGAGCAGGTTTTGGATTGCAAGGTTTGGCGGCTCGAGCCCCCCGGAACCTTGCGATTTCGGTTTAGGATTCCCTTGGCCGGCGAGCCACGATTCGATACTGCATCGGAGAAGACGATGAGGCACAGGCCGACCAGCAGGCGGCGTGCTCGCTTCCAAGCATCCAGCGCCTGGGCGGGATAGCGGGTGCCGTGCCAGGTCGCGGCTTTCATATTGTAAGACGCGGCCCGCATTGATTTGCCGCCCTCTTCCCGATGGTAGGCGACGAAGCCAGCTTGAGCGCCGCCCGGGTCGGGCAGCGTCGCTTCCAAGCCGCCCAAGGCACAAAGCGGTGTTCGTGGATGTGTTCTAAGGCATCCTCCAGGATGAGCTCGTCGACCATGAACCCGCACAATGGGCGCCCGCAGTGATGCTCTTCGCTGACCTGATGCGGCGTGACTGGATGGCTGCTCATTGCTTGTTCCACCTATAGATCAAACTGATGCTGTGGACGGGATCGCCACCCGTCTTTAAGCGGCGGTTTTGTGCTGCGACCTGAATTGCTTGCTGGATCTCGTCTGCGGTGGCGAGGTCCATGCGGTTCGCGACCTCGCCCACCATGAACCACTGAGCAGTGTACGGATCCAACGTTCGCTCAGCAGCCATCGCTTTGAGCGTCGCGCAGATCTCGCCCGGCAAATCACGCTGGGTCTTGGGCTTCGGCTTTGTGTTCAAGGTCGCGCTCTCCGCCTTCGCTCCACCAGATGGTGCTCATCCTCGAACGCGCAGGATTGATCCGCCGAAAACCCGGCCCCGCGCGAAGCTTCGAGGTCCTCGTCCCCCTCAGGACTTGCCAATCATCGAATGGCTCAACTTCAACTCGTCATTGTCTCTGTAACGAGGTACTAGTGGCAATTGCAGCATATCGGAAATCGGATGACCGTAGTCAGGGTGGCGAAACAGATGGGCTACGAAGATCTGCTCGTGCCACACGCTCGGCAGCTTGCCGCCGCAAAACCGCAAGCCCTGCACAGGCGCGATCTTGCGGTCTTCATGCTCGGCGTTGAACTCGTTAATAGCCAACATCTCGCCGGTAAAGTTATTGTAGGCCCAATCAACGTCTCCCACCATGTCATCCACGTAGCAGGTGACGCGCGGCATTAGATATCGATGATCGGACTCCAGAATGTGCAGGGCCGTGACCGTTGAAGAGTAGTAGTCGAGATCGAACGCAATGAAGCCTATGGGCGGCGGCTGGTGCTTCGCGCAGAATGTCGCGACTGTCTGCTCGACTGGGCCGAGGATTAGTTGTGCGATTTGGAGCTGCGCCTGCAACTTCTCAACCTCCATCACGAAATATCCGGCCTGCCAAAGGTACGGCATATCCCGATAATCGCGCGGTGGCGGCATTCCTGTCCCGCTGTCGAACCCATAGATCGCAATTTCGACGTCGGTTTCTCGCCGAACATGCTGCGCGTGGCGCTCAAGCGCTATCAGTCCGTTTCCGCCTGCAACGCCGAACTCGATCGCGGAGATCCTCGGAACACCCAGCCGCTTGGCTAGCAGCGCTGACTGTAGGAGGGAATGGCCATAATGCGGGCGCTCGATCATGTTCCAGCGCAGCTTATCGGCATAGGACAGTAGATCCAGGCGCCGATCGAGATATCGCAGCACCAGGTAGCGAAAAGGGACGGGATCCGACAGAAGTCGGGCGGCCAGCCGTTTCATCATTCGTCCCATGTCCGATAGTTCCCAAGGCAGGAAACGCGTGGCGACACTTGCTCGAACGAACCAGGCAATTCGGTTTGCCAATGGACGCAACCCTTTTGAGCGCGGCCGGATAGGTTGGGAGGTGTCAAGTTTGTGTTGTGGGGCTTCTTCGCTTCAACTCCGCTTCACCCATCGATCGATTCAGCGGGCTGTCCGCCGTGTCGGATCAACCGACCGGTGTCGCCAAGTTCCCGAGCCCGAGGGGAATCCCGCCCGCGATTTGTTCAATCCGGAACACGCTCTAGCAGTTTGCTGAAGAACCTAGCCAGATGGCGTGGATGTTGATTTCATAGCGTAACTGCCGCTGTGGAGTATCGGGTGTCTGGCATCAGGACCACTGATACAAAATTAGCGTCTCGAGGAAGGGAAGATTTCCGGCTCATCGTCATCCTGAGGGGAACGATATGAGACAGAAATCCACTACGCCGAGCTCGTCGTCGGAACGGCTTGTGAAGAACATCCACCGTGCGACGCGCAAACACTATTGAGCTGAAGAGAAGATCCGTGTTGTCCTGGACGGCCTGCGCGGCGAGCCAGCTCGCGTCCCTACACTCTCGAAGCCGCTCGGAAGAGCGGCGCACGTCGCGTGATCCAAGCACTCGACAAAAAGCGAACGTGAACAGAACGAGATTTGCAAAACTCTCGCGATCCAGACTGCAAAACTGGTCTCGGATCAAGATCACCGGCGCGATAAGTCATTGAAACGAATGGTGCCCAGGGACGGCATGCAACAAATAGGTGAATTCAAAGCCTTACAGCGAGAGGGCCGGTAACGTAAACGGCCCTGCAGCCTCGCCACATCGGCGTCCACATCATCCGTCAGTGAGTTCCGTTGCCCCCAAGCCCGATGACGCTTGCCGCGAGGCAGGTTTTGCCGAGTGGCCTGTATTCCATCATCCGCTCCTTCTCGTCTTTGCCCACAGATTGTGGCCACCACTGCACGGTGTCAGCTCGCATTTCGTGTATGGCCATTTGTTAACCCACTCGGTGCCGGCGGGCTGGCAGACTCAGCGAGGCGAACGGCTGTTTCGTCGATGTTCGCCAGAATTGAGATCGGGAAGTGGTCAGAGTGATGCGCGATCTGTTTGGGGTAGAATGCGCAAATGCACATTGACTGTCGATAAAGAATCTTTAGGTAATGCACGCGTAACGGGTGGCGCGCGCAGATGACGTTGGCCACTCCAACGACCGAACATCGAACCGGATCTGCTGGCAGCTGACACCTGCACTGGCCGGCCCGTGCCGGGATGGGCAGACGCGGCGCCGCGAACGGTTGTTCCCAAAGGTGAACTCATGCCCGTCCCTCTGCCTCTGCTTTTCCCCTGGAACCCGCCTGCCCCTGCGCTACCGCCGTCGAATCCGTGGGATCCGGAGTCATCGGTCAACCTGTGGGACCTGCTTGGTTTGGCGGACAAGGTCGACAAGCTGAGCGTCGAGATCAACAAACTGGTCGGAGTCAGCATCTCGCTGACGGACCTGATCAGTTTGCTCAATCGGTTCCTGACCAACGACCTGAGCGACCGCGAGCTGGTGCAGGCCATTCAAATGGGAAGCTACTTCGCCCGCCACACGGTGGGTTGGACGCTTGCCCCGGACAATCTCGATCACTGGCTGGAAGCCGGCGGCCTCCAGGATCCGGCGCAAATCATGAACTACACGCTCATCAAGGACCAAGAACCCGTCATCGGTACGCTTGTCGATGAGCACTACGACGTGATCGTCGACGGTATCAAAAAGCGCCTCCTGGCGCCGCCGGGCGCCCAGTTCCCGACGTCGGCGGCTACGATTACGGGACCTTTCGGCGATCCCATCGAGGTCAACCCGGCCGAAAGTCCGCTACCCGCCGGAGGCGAGGAAACACTCTACTACGACAGCAGTACGCTCACGACCGATAGTTCCACTAGCGACTTATTCAACGCGGTGAACGCGGTCCATCTGGTGTCGCAAGTCCAGGTCAAGTCGGAGGTGCTCTTCACCGGGGAGTGGCAAGTGACGATCGTCGACTGGCAGGTCTGGTTCTGGGACACCTATGACTGGAACAAGGAGAAGCAAAGCGTGTCGATCCCCCTCAACCTCTTGGACAGGCTTCCGGCGGACATCGCGCAGTACCGGTCCACCATTGAGGACGCGCTGAAAAGAAACTCAATCAACCTGCCGGTGCTGCAGAATATCACCGTGACGGATGCCCAGATGAGCCAGATCGAGGGCAAGAAGATTGCCATGCCGGACGGAAGCACCAAACAGCCCAAGGCCTACCCGATCTACAGCGACGGTTCGTGGTCTTTCGAGGCGAGCACGTACGGCAAGGACACCGTTCTGACGATCCCGCCGCCGTGAGCGAACGACTTTCCCAGCAAGGAGTGGTGAGCATGGATAAGACATCCTGTATCGCGCATGAGCCGCTGTCGAAGCTCGAAGAGAACGGCAGCGCCTCGATACTGAACTACAACCTGCCGCAATCCACAACCTACGAGGTGGTGAGCCTCATCAAGCTCGACATTCCGCTGAAGTCGTTCAAGGACGCCGAGCGGGAGGCTTCGCCGGGAAACTACTGGCACCGCTTCGACGCGGAGGCGCAGAACCAGGATGTGACGCCCGGCCGCATCCAGAGCGTGCTCAACGCGCGGAGCTACTCCGGCGTCAGCGAGATCATGAGCACGGGTCTCAACTTCACCGCGGCCGAGCCATCCCTGTCGTCGGGCGTGCGCATGAAGGCCGCCAACATTCAGGTCTCGACCAAGAGCGCGAGCTTCGCCACGGAGTATGCGGCGAACAAGATCGCCGAAGGCTTCCGGCCGCTTCTCTATCGCCGGCCCTCCGGCAAGCAGGGACTGGTGTTCCAGCCGCGTCCTGAGGCCGCCCGGCCGGCGATCTACCTGGTCATGAAGATGCGCATGGCCTCCTACCTCGGCGACTATGGCGCGGGCCAGACGCTCAGCACCTTCAGCCTCCTGCCCGGCGAGAAGACGGTTATCGAGATCCGGGACTACCGCCACGACGAGACGACGCAGTCGACCTCGCAAAGCGTGCTGGACAGCTACAGCGAGTCTGCAATGGAAGACCTGCAGACGACGATCGAGGCGTCCACTTCGACCGGCGTGGAATTGAGCGACACCGATACAGATTCGATGTCCGCTCACGCAGGCGGTAGCGCCGGCATCAATCTGGGCATTGTCAACCTGGGCGGGGACGCCGGCGGCGAAGCGTCCAGCGTCAACACCAGCACGGAGGCGGTGAGCCAGCAGGTATCGACGCTCAACAATGCCGTCGACCACCACGTGCAGACCGCCGATACGCAGCGCCAGATCCAGATCAACACCGATGTGACCTCGACCGCCGTAACCGAAACGGAGACGACGACCACGCGCACGCTCGAGAACATGAACCGCAGCCGCGTATTGAACTTCGTCTTCCGCCAGCTGCTGCAGGAGTACTACACGCTGACCTATCTCAACGATGTGTCGCTGATCTACTCGAACGGCTATGACACCAGCATCAAGACCGGCACGCTGTCGTCGATGGGCAACCTGCTGAGGAGCGTTCTGATCGATGCCAAGACCGTCGAGTCCGTGCGCAACGACATCTACGTCCACCTGTGCAACATCGCCGACTACACTGGAACGCGCGTGAGCTTCATCGAGAAGGTCACCGAGCGGCACGCCAACTGCATCGAGCCGTCGCAGCAGGAGAAGCCGGTGACCTACGTGCGCAAGCGCAAGGACCTGGTGCAGAGCTACAAGGACAAGACCGTCAACGGCATCATCCTCGACGTCACGCAGCGCGTGCTGCGGACGCCCGCGGTGATCATCGATGCGCTGCTCGGCCAGGGTGCGGCGCTCGACTGCTACAACGAGGAGCTGCAGGAAGCGGCCGTAATCGCGGCGCAGCTCGCCAACCGGAAGATCGATCAGGCTCTCGCACTCATCGATGCCATTGCCGACCCCGCGGACAAGGCGCAACTCTATAACAACGTGTTCGGCACCTGCTGCAGCACGCCGCAGACCGAGACGACGGATACCGACGGTTAGAGCGGCGTTCGGTGGGCAGACGGGTCCACGGCGCTGCTCCTGGCCGCGCCGACCGTTGCTCGCGTACCATGGCGCATTCCCGCGCCCAACTTCACAACTCGGTGTAAGAGATGAATTCTTGCACCGAGTTAGGCCACGACTGCTTGCAGCCGTAGGCGTGACCTCGATCAGTCCGGCTCGATCGGCAACGTCTCGGTCTTCGCCACAAACACCACCCAATCAATGGGTTATGAAATTCGTACCGATTTCGCGGAGTGAGGAGCTTTGGAGAGAATCGGCCCGAGAGTGACTGTAAAGACCCCGAAGCGGCAAGGCGCAGTCAGGAGCTTGACACCAGTCCCGCCGTTGTTGATCGTTCGCGGGCCCGGCAAGCACCGGAGAGACTGTTCGCATAGGAGTTAATGGCGGAGGATTGGAAACCCGGATCCAACGTTCTCCATTTTCTGCCCAGCCAGTGCCCAGTCGGCCGTCTTTGCCCAAAAAAGTTGCGTCCCATGGCATCAGGCACCGGTACCCCCGCCGTGCTACGCCCGTCGCACTCACCCGCCGAACATGATCACTGATCGCAGGACCTTTCCGGACTTCATGTTATCGAAGCTCTCGTTGATCTCTGACAACTCAATGCGGGCCGAAATCCAGTCGTCCAGGTGCGGCCGACCCTTCAAGTAGTGTTCCTGCTGTCGCGCCTCGACCACAAAGTCGATGGCTCGATCGTCGTCGTGATGCAGCGCCTCCATCCAGACGATCTCGTATCAGCTTCTACGCACTCCGGCACAACTTTTCGCAGGTGCAAACACAAATTGCCGTTGCGTAGCAATAGAGGAGCAATCACCGGATGGTCGCAGCAGGTCCCTTGCTCATTGGATATCTGTGTGAGAACCCACACTGATGCAAAAAGCAACAGTGCGCAGCCGAGGCGCCTTGGTTTGTGCGCTTCCTTAGCGACTGAAAAGGGATGGGAGCCAATGGCTCAGCTAATGGTGCCGTGGTTCATCAGTGATGGCGCGTTCCGCGTGCATGCCATAAATGCCGTGGGGCGACGCAAGGGCCGTATCATCGAAGTCGAAGTGGTCGATACAGGCGAGAGATTCCATGGCTCACCCCGAAGGCTGGAGCGATTGGTGCGCAGGCTCCGTGTGTCGAGTGGTGAGTCGAACCAAGTGCCAGCCTGGACACCGGACACAACGTCGTAGCGCGCGGCGGTTTCCTCATACGGCGACTTGGATCACCAATGTCACGATATGCGTTCAGGTAGCTGGACCGTCCGCCGACTATTTTAGAGAAAGCTACTCGCTGCGTCTCACCCAAGTCCGCAGCGAATAGTTAGGCGGCCCTGCATCCTTCCCTCAGCCCACACTATGCGGGGCCGCCGTCACATAGTCTGTGATCTGCATCACCCCTTCGCTGACACAATCTGATCACCCGCGCGATATGTCCGCTCGACTAGTATGGGCATGGGAAGAGTTCGGGATGCGCGAACGGCAGGGGTGCCGCTCGGCAAGCATCCAGGGCGATACGGGTGACGTGGGTGAACGACGTTTCTGCACGTTGCGCGCTCGGCGCGTGGACGCATGCTGTCGGCAGCGTCCCTGGTGACGGCAGAAGACTGCCTGCTCGCCGGACGCCTCGGTGCGCCCTCCTTCCCGGTTCGGAAACACGCGCCAACGAGGGGGAGTGACTCCAAATGACCACCGCTCTTGAACAACATGTCGTGGCCTTGGGGAGCCGCGCGCCCGCGCAGCTCGCCTCCGTCAGCGATCCGGATGCCATTCTCGTCCTTGTCATCGAGGAGGGCGCGATCGATCGCGGATTCCTGACCGACGAGCTGTCCAATCAGGGCCTTGACGTGCGGACAGTCACCTCGCTGGACGGCGCATCTGAGGCCGCCGGCGAAGCCGACGTTATCGTCCTCCATTGTGACCGGGCGATGATTTCCAGCATCGACATGTTGAGCAAACTGCACGGATTGGGTTTCAACGTCCCTGTCATGTTGCTGACGGGCGAGGCAACGCCCGCCCATGAATGTCTGGCTCTCGACAAGGGCGCCTCTGACGTCATTCGCAAGTCGCGGGGTTCGCAGGTTCTGGCCCGGCGCATCAGGAGCGCGGTCAAGGCTTCCGGCCGCCCCAAGCAACCGCGGTCCGGCGGACCCTTGACCTGCGGCAAGCTGCTTCTGCGTCCCGATGTCAGCCGGGCCTATTGGAAGGAGGCGGATCTCGACCTCACCGTTGGTGAGTACAACATCGTCCACCTGCTGGCGTCGAACGTGAGCCGGTACATGACCTATCGGGCGCTCTACGACCGCCTGCACTATGAGGGTTTCCTGGCCGGAAGCGGGGCCGACGGCTATCGGGCGAATGTGCGGTCCCTGGTCAAGCGCATCCGCAACAAGTTCCGCGACTTAGACCCGACCTTCGACGAGATCGAAAACTACGCCGGCTTCGGATACTGCTGGAAGAAGCCAGCCTAGCAGTCTGCTGAAGAACCTATCGGTTTTTCAGGATTGATGATTCCATAGCGCAGTTTTGGCTGTGGAGCATGTGGGCGATGCGCGGTGAGTTTCGAGATCAAGGTGGATTGCTTTCCTACGTCGATCCCGAGGATCGCATTCCGGCAGGGCATCCATTGTGCAAGGTGCGGGCGCTGGTTCGTGAAGTGTTGAAGGATCTGAGCCGCAGCTTCAGCAAGCTTTATTCGCCTGAAGGCCGGCCCTCGATCCCGCCGGAGCAGCTGTTGAGCGCCCTGCTGCTGCAGGTGCTCTACGGCATCCGGTCGGAGCGGCTGCCGATCGAGCAGCTCGACTACAACCTGCTGTTCCGCTGGTTCGTCGGGCTGTCGCCCGACGATCGGGTGTGGGACGCGACCACCTTCACCAAGAACCGCGAGCGCCTGCAGCAGGGCGAGGTGTTCGACAAGTTCATGGCCAAGCTGCTGGGCCATCCCAAGGTCAAGCCGTTGCTGTCGGACGAGCACTTCTCGGTCGACGGCACGCTGATCGAGGCGTGGGCTTCGCACAAGAGCTTCAAGCCCAAGGATGCCGACAAGGACGATGACGGCTCCAACTTCCATGGCCAGAAACGCAAGAACGACACCCATGCCTCGACGAGCGATCCCGACGCCAAGCTCTATCGCAAGGCAGCCGGCCGCGAGGCGAGGCTGAGCTACATGGCCCACGTGGTCATGGAGAACCGCAATGGCCTGGCCGTCGCCGGCAAGGTCAGCCAGGCCAACGGCACGGCCGAGCGGCGCGCCTCGGAGGCCTTGCTCAAGCGCAAGGCCCGACGACGGGGCCGCCGCATCACGGTCGGCGAGGACAAGGCCTACGACTGCCGCGACCACGTCATCGCCCTGCGCCGCCTCAACGTCACGCCGCACGTCGCCCAGAACGATGCCCTGACCAAGACCGGCCGCCGCCGCACCAGCGCCATCGACAAGCGCACCACCCGGCACGTCGGCTACCGCTTCTCCCAGTCGTGCCGCGCCATGGTCGAGTGCATCTTCGGTGGGGGCAAACAGCACGGCACCATGCGCAAGACCAAGCATCGAGGCACCGCCGCCGTCGGCGCCGACTTCATGCTCAACCTCATCGCCTACAATCTCGTCCCGCAGGGTCAAAAAACTGAACCGGCCGACCCGGCATCACGCCGCCTCTCGATGGTAATAGCGCAGAAGTCCACCCAATCGCTCGCGGCACCTCATGGGCCCCTCGCGCTGCCGATCTGTCACCCGAGGGAACAGCAGGATGTTACCCTTCCCCTGATGATTCCGCTCGGCATGGAAATGGTCGACATAGTTGCTCAGCGCCCGCCGCAACGACCACTCGCCGAACAGGATCACCTTGGACAGGCACTCCTCCTTGACCGACCTGACCCAACGTTCCGCGTAGGCATTCAGGTTCGGGCTGCGTGCCGGCAACGCCAGCGGCTTAACCCGACCTGACGCAATGATGGCCCGGAACGATCGTGTGAACTTCGTGTCGCGATCGTGCAGGAGATAGCGACAATCCCGCAGCGCGCCGCAGTCCTCCACGGTCGCGTTCCGCGCGACTTGCTTCATCCATGCCTCATCGGGATTGACCTGCGCCCTAAGTTTCATCCAGCCGGCAGTAGAATCCGTTCGTCATTTGGGCCTGTCCGGCCCGGTGTTGCAACAGCCTGGGGCGCGAAGCCCGTGGTTGAGCGCAGCGCCCCAGGCTGTTGCGGAACAGAGGCGTTGCGAGCCGCGTAGGCGACCGGCGTCAGATTGCCGAGCGCGCTGTGCGGTCGTTCGGTGTTGTAGTCGCGGCGCCATTCCTCGAGGGCAGCGCGTGCGTGAGCAAGCGAGGTGAACAGCGTCTCGTTCAACAGCTCGTCGCGTAGCCGACCGTTGAAGCTCTCGATGAAGGCGTTCTGCGTCGGCTTGCCAGGTGCGATGTAGTGCCAGTCCACGCCGCTCGTCTGCGACCAACGCAGGATCGCCATGCTGGTCAGCTCAGTTCCGTTGTCGGAGACGCAGCCCAGAGGTCGACCGCGCCGGGCAATCAGCGCATCCAGCTCGCGCACGACCCGCAGCCCGGACAAGGAAGTGTCAGCCACCAGGCAGAGGTACTCCCGGGTATAGTCGTCGACCATCGCCAGGATGCGGAACCGCCTGCCGTCGGTCAGCGTGTCGCTGACGAAGTCGAGTGACCAGCGTTGGTTCGGACCCTGCGGCAGCACCATCGGCGCCCGGGTGCCCAAGGCCCGCTTGCGTCCGCCACGCCGGCGAACCTGCAGCCGTTGTAAAGCCGCCGCAGCTTCTTGTGGTTCACGCGCACACCCTCGCGCGACAGCAGCACATGCAGCCGTCGCCAGCCGAAGCGGCGGCGTACCGCTGCCAGTTCCCGCAGACGCGACCGCATCGCGCCATCGTCCACACGCCGATGCCGATAGCGGATCGAGGTTCGTTCCGCCCCGATCGTTCGGCACGCCCGCCGCTGGCTCACCCCATGCACGCTACACAGGTGCGCCACGGCCTCCCGCCTGGCTGCGGGCGTCACCATTTTTTTGTCGCGATATCCTTCAGCATCGCGTTGTCCAGCATTGCCTCGGCCAGCAGCTTCTTCAGCCGGCGGTTCTCGTCCTCCAGCGACCGCAGCCGCTTGGCCTCCGACACCTCAAGCCCGCCGTACTTGGCCTTCCACTTGTAGAACGTCGCGCTGCTGATCCCGTGCTTGCGGCAGACATCCAATGTCGCCGTACCAGCCTCGTGCTCCCGCAAGATCCCGATGATCTGCTCTTCCGTGAACCGCGCCTTCTTCATCGCCGTCTCCTCTCGAAGACGGATTCTACCTCAACCTGGAGGAGTTTCTGGGGCTCAGGTCAGGATGAACGGTGAGCCCGGCGATATCCACCCGCTGGCTCTCGAGATGGATGAAGAACAGCACGTAGTAAGTCACCAGCCCGCGCAGCGTCAGCACCTCGGCGATGAAGAAGTCGGTCCCCGCCAACAGCGCTACGTGAGTCCGAATAAAGGCCGCCCATGTGCTGGTGCGCTTGCGCTCCGCCGCCGGCGGCAGGCCGTGGCGCCGCAAAACATTGCCAACCGTTTGATCCGAAACCTCGTGTCCCAGATTGGCCAGCGCCCCCGCGATCCGGTCATAGCCAGTCCCGGTTCTCCCTGGCCATGCGAATGATCAGCTGCTCGACCTCTCGCTTGATCCGCGGCATGCCAGGGCCTCGACGCACCGAGCCATCGAACTTGCGGGCGACAAGCTTGCGATACCAGCCCAGGATGGTGTCGGGTCGCGCTACGGTGGCGACCTCGGCAAGAGCCTTGCGACCCAGGCGATGACCGATCTCGCCGAGCGCCCTTCGCTCGGTGTCCGAGAGCTTCAGCCGACCCTTTAGTTGCGCCTTGAGGATGCCGTTCTCGGCAGCCAGATATTCGTTCCGCGCCAGAAGCTCCTGGTCCACCGTCCCCGTCACGTAGGCCAGGATACGCGCCCAATCCATAAACGCCCCCTGCCCTCCTACACCGACTCGGCGCCGGCGCCATGGACCGCCCGCAAAATCTTACCGGACCGCCGCACGAACCGCTATCCGACCCCGCCCTAATTCATTGGTTTGTCCGCTGTTTCCGTTTTTTTGACCCTACGCCTACCTCCGGTTCCATAAAAACACCTAACTCGGTGTCTTCCAAACCGGGGACAGGCCAACAGACCCTAGGCAATTCCTAGCCAAACCAGCATGCGGGTGCGCGCCATCCACAAAAATAATCCACCAATTACTACGCCGGCGGCACTGAACGCTAAGTCTTGAAAGGAGGCGTGACGACCAGGCGAATACAGCTGTCCCGCCTCAAGAGTCCCTGCGTACATAGTTAGCAGAAGGCACTGCACGATTAGCCGCGGCGTCTTTTGAAAAGTTAGTCCCATCAATATTGCAGTAGCCAGATAGGCGAGCAAGTGTTCAGCATGCCCGCCGAGTGTAGTTCGCGTCATGATCTTCGCTGGCAGCCAAGCAAGCACGGCAAGAGCAATGATGCAGGTGATGAACGCGGCGCGGAGAAAAACTGAAAGCGGCTTTTCAGTTATTTTTCGAGCCATTTCGACACTCTTGGAGGTTGGAGCGCGGGAGTGAACTCAACGTGTGCGGCGGGTGTCTCGGAGCCCGCCCTCCGAATACACGGCGGGCCTGCATAGTGAATGAATATCCGTGGGCCCGTTTCATATCCAGACTGCCGAAAGTACTCAGCGGCATTGTCACGGCGGTCCGGAAGTTGCGGTTCGATTTGCGGTCCGGTTGCCAACGGGATGAAGAAAATTAGCTATAGCGGTTACTGGTTCCCGCCTACGATCATTCAGCAGGCGATCTTGCTCTACCTCCGGTTTACGCTCAACTTGCGCAACGTCGAAGATCTGCTGGCAGAACGCGGCATTACGGTCTCCTACGAGTTCATTTGGCGCTGGGTAAACCATTTCGGGCCGATGATCGCCGGCAGATTTGCGGCCCAAGCCCCACGCGACCTGACACCTCGATGAGGTCTATCTGAAGAAGTCGATGGCGAGGCGAAATCCTCGATGTATTGGTCCAGTCGAAACGGGACCAGCATCCAGTGTGAAGCTCATGCGAAGGATGTTGAAGAAATATGGCACGCTGGCCAACAAGCTGGTCCGCATCGTGTGGGCAGTGCTCCGCCGCGGCGGGATCTACAATCCTGCTGCCGTGAGAGCGATCTGATTGGAGATTGGCCGGCCGCACCGACCGGTATCGACGGCTGCCGAGGTCAGTGGGTGGTGGAAACGAGATGGCCTGACAGTCGAATCGGTGTTCTGGCAACCTGGTACCGAAAATGGCGATCACACGCCGGTATAGTTATGAGGACCAGGACGCGCGAAACTCCATCTTGGCCGGGGCTACGCCAACGAGCCGGATACGTTGCTGCAGGCTGCCAAGAGCCAAATCGATGAAACCGCTTGCCGACGGGGCGGGCCGTACGTTTCGGTACAGACAGGGCTGCCAGGGACTGGGTTCGCGTCCGTTTTCGGCCGCAGATCATCACGACTTCCGCCTAAGGGTGGCTCAACAGGCCAGGCACGTGGCAAGCTTGGGCAAAAGCGCCCGCCCCTATCACGCCGAGTCGCAATTTGCGGCTGCCGCTCATGGGAAAATGGCCGATCGACAAACGTGAACGAGCGGGGTGGGCATAGCTTAGTCACTGGCCGCAGGTCACATTGCTGCCAAGATGCCTCATTCGCCACGGCAACAAGCAGCGTCGATGCAACAAGGACAATCCTTCGCACCATGACTATTGTCAACAAAGCTCTTGGTGATCCGACGGAGGCGGCAGAGCCGGATTCGGCCGCCGCCCAGCCCAATCGCCGACGCATCGCTGCCAATTTCATCACCTTGGCCAGCACCAGCGTGCTCGGCCTGATCGTCACGATCGTGATCAGCATCTATGTGCGCCGGGCGCTCGGTCCAGCGGCGATCGGCCAAGTGAGTTGGGCGCTGGCGGCGGTCGCCTATTTAGGCGTCCTGGTCAATCCCGGACTGACCACCGTCGGGCAGCGCGAGCTGGCGAAAAATCAGGGCCGTGGTCAGGAACTGCTGACCCTCATCTTGACCCTGCAGACGGTTCTTGCCGTCGTTGCCTATGGTCTGGTTGTGGTGATCGCCGCGCTCGACCTGCGCGGGCCCGCCGTTAACATCCTTCTGCTCATCCAGGGCGTTACCCTGTTCGTGACCGCCTGGAACACCGGATGGGTCCTGCAGGCCAACGAGCGCATGGTGGCGCCGAGCATCGCCGCCCTCGTCTTTAACGCCCTGCAGCTCCCGGCGCTGCTGCTGCTGATCCACCGGCCCGAGGACCTCTATCTTTACGCTATCCTAAGCCTGCCCTTTCCCGCGCTGTGCGTGATCTACAATCTCTGGTATCTCGGCCGAACCGGTCTTGCGTCGCCGATGCAACTGCGGCCGAGACTTGCCGGCGCATCGGCCCTGCTGCGGGAAGCGTGGCCGTTGGCGCTCACGCAGGGTGCCGTGCTGATTTACTTCAACAGCGGCACGATCATCTTGGGATTCACCGAGGGCGACGATGCGGTCGGCCAATATGCCACCGCTTATCGCTTGATGATGGTGGCCGCCGTCATCACCGCGTCCATGTGGAACGCCTATTTCCCGGCGCTGGCGCGGGCCCACACCTCGCCCGCCCTGGCCACCCAGCTGTCGCTCGAGTATGTCGCCTTGCTGGCCTGGATGGGGCTGCCTATCGCCGCTCTCGGCTGGGCCTGCGGACGCCATGTGGTCGAACTCATGTACGGGCCCGCCTTTGCCGCAACCGGACCCTACTTCGAATGGCTCTGCCTCAACATCGCGATCACCTTCCTCAACTACGGGCTGGTTGCGATCCTCGTGCCGTGGGGGCGCAGCAGGTTGCAGTTCAAGATCACGGCGGCCGGGGCGGCCATCAACCTGACGGTCAACCTGATCGCCATCCCGGTCTGGGGAGCGTGGGGTGCCATCGCCGGGACCCTCATCGCGGAAGCCGCCGTTCTCGTGATCGGCCTGCTTGCGCGTCGGCGCTATAGCGTCTTCTGGCACCCGATCCTGCCGATCGTGGCGCCTCCCCTGCTTTGCTCGGCAGCCGTAGGACTTGCCATCGTCGCGTTGCCGCACTCGCTCGACCGCTACTGGTGGCTTGAGCTCTTGGCGGGAGCGGTCGTGCTGGTCGGCTGTCTCGCCATATTCCAGCAACGGCTTGTTCTCCGGGTGATCCGGGTTATACTGGAGAAACTAGGACGAAACCCCAATAAATATGTTGAGCGTTGAATGGTTAGTGATTCTCTGCTGTGAAGGAGCAGAGAATATGCGACGCAACTTGTTTTGGCTCAACGACGAGCAGTGGCAACAGATCGCGGCGCTGCTTCCGACGGATGTACGGGGCAAGGATCGGGCAGATGACCGGCGGGTGATCAGTGGCATCCTGCATGTGCTGAAGAGCGGCTGCCGGCGGTGCGATTGTCCGCCCGAGTACGGTCCGTCCACGACGGTCTACAATCGCTTTGTGCGCTGGGCGGCGCGGGCTTTGGGAAACTCTGTTCGGCGCCTTGGCCAGCCGCGGCCGATCCTGTGAGACGCAGATGATCAATTCGACGCATATCAAGGCGCACCGCTCGGCATCGGGCGCAGCGCACCATTGCGGCGGCTGAAAGATCGTGGCACCAAAGCCGTTGTTCCCAACAAGTCGAACCGCAAACAGCCCTTCAGCTTCGACAAGAAATCGTACAAACAACGACACCGCATCGAGAATGCCTTCTGTCGCCTCAAAGACTTCCGACGTATCGCCACACGTTACGACAGGCTGGCGAGAAACTTCCTCGCCTCTGTCTGTCTTGTGCCTGCTGTCGTCTGGTGGATTTTATGTGTCTGGACCCGAGTTCACTGTCCGGCATCAGGGCCACTGATACAGATTTAGGGTCTTGAGGAGGGGAGGATTTCCGTCTCATCGTCATCCTGAGGGGAACGAGATGAGACAGAAATCCGCTACGCCCAACTCACCGTCCGAGCGTCTTGTGAAGAACATCCGCCGGGCGACGCGCAAGCAGTATTCGGCTGAAGAGAAGATCCGGATTGTCCTGGACGGCCTTCGGGGCGAATCCAGCATTGCCGAGCTGTGCCGTCGGGAGGGTATCGCCGAGGGTCTTTATTACAGCTGGTCGAAGGAGTTCCTGGAGGCCGGCAAGCGTCGGCTGGCGGGCGACACGGCACGAGCGGCCACGAGCGGCGAGGTGACGGACCTTCGCCGTGAGGCGCGGGCGCTGAAGGAGGTCGTTGCCGAGCAGGCACTGGAACTGCGTCTGCTCAAAAAAAGCATGATCGCGGATGGGGGAGACGGGGAATGAGATACCCTGGTTCCGAGAAACTGGAGATCATCGGCCTGGTCGAGCACTCTCACCTGCCGGTCCGACGAACCCTGGCCACGCTCGGTATCTTGCCGATGACATTTTACCGCTGGTATGCGCGCCTGCAGGCGGGCGGGCCCGAGGCACTGGAAGACAAGCCCTCTCGGCCCAGGCGGGTGTGGAACAAGATCCCGGAGGACGTTCGGGAACAGATCGTCGAACTGGCCCTGGACGAGCCGGAACTGTCGCCGCGGGAAGTGGCGACGCGCTTCACCGATGTGAATAAGTACTTTGTGTCGGAGGCATCGGTTTATCGGCTGCTCAAGGCTCACGACCTGATCACGAGCCCGGCCTTCATCGTCGTGAAAGCTGCTGACGAGTTCAAGGACAAGACGACGGCGCCCAACCAGCTTTGGCAGACCGACTTCACTTATCTCAAGGTGATCGGCTGGGGTTGGTTCTACCTGTCGACGATCCTCGACGACTTCTCGCGTTACATCATCGCCTGGAAGCTATGCACGACGATGAAAGCCCAGGATGTGACGGAGACCCTGGAACTCGCGCTCAAGGCATCAGGCTGCGAGAGCGCCAAGGTCGCACAGCGACCACGGCTGCTGAGCGACAACGGTTCCTCTTACATCGCCGGCGATCTGGCGGAATGGCTCAGGGACCGCGGCATCAGGCACATCCGGGGCGCTCCCTTCCATCCCCAGACCCAGGGCAAGATCGAGCGCTGGCACCAGACGTTGAAGAACCGCATTCTGCTCGAGAACTACTATCTGCCGGGCGATCTCGAGGCCCAGATCAACGCCTTCGTCGATCACTACAACAACCGGCGTTACCACGAGGCCATCGGCAATCTGACACCTGCCGATGTCTACTTCGGCCGTGGCAATACCATCCTGCTGGAACGAGAAAGGATCAAACGACAGACAGAGGTGGCTCGGGAAATCTGCACAGTGGGCTAAGTGGAGTTTCTGCCTGACGACGGCCAGGATGGCCGAGGATCAGGAGCTATCATGGGCAGACGGACACGGCGGAACCACACAGCGGCCTTCAAGGCGAGAGTGGCGTTGGCGGCGTTGAAGGGCGAGATGACGCTGTCGGACCTTGCGCAACGATTTGACGTTCATCCGAATCAGATCACGCAATGGAAAGCGCAGCTTTTGGAGGGCGCTGCCGGTGTGTTCGATAACGGAGCCCGACGTCGTGAACCGGCTGTCGACCTGAAGGCTCTGCATGCCGAGATTGGGGAGCTGACACTGGAGAACGATTTTTTGGAAGGAGCGCTCGGCAAGGCGGGCGTTGTGAGCGCAAAGCGATGATCGATCGATCGCATGATCTGCCGGTGGCCCGGCAGGCTCTGGCATTGGGCATCAGCCGGGGCAGCGTCTATTACCTGCCGCGTCCGGTTGCGGCGTCCGATCTCGTCGTCATGCGCCGGATCGACGAACTGCACCTGAACTTCCCGTTCGCCGGCAGCCGGATGCTGCGCGACCTGCTGGCTGGCGAAGGCTTCGCGGTCGGGCGCCTGCACGTCGCAACGCTGATGAAGCGCATGGGGATCGAGGCGCTGTATCGCCGGCCGAGCACGTCCAAACCGGCACCCGGGCACAAGATTTACCCGTATCTGCTGCGCAAACTGGCGGTCACACGGCCCGACCAGGTGTGGGCCATGGACATCACGTATATCCCGATGGCGCGCGGCTTCGTGTATCTGGCGGCCGTTGTCGACTGGTTCAGCCGCCGGGTTCTGGCATGGCGGCTGTCGATCACGATGGAGGCGGCGTTCTGCGTCGAGGCACTGGAGGAAGCTCTGTCGCGTTACGGCACACCGGAGATCTTCAACACCGATCAGGGCAGTCAGTTCACCAGTGCCGAGTTCACCGGCGCGCTGCTCGCCAAGGGGATCGCGATTAGCATGGACGGCAAAGGGGCGTGGCGTGACAACGTGTTCGTCGAGCGGCTGTGGCGAACGATCAAATACGAGGAGGTCTACCTGCGCGCCTACGACACGGTGAGCGACGCACGCGGCTCACTCGGCAGATACATCGCCTTCTACAACTCGCGTCGACCGCATTCGAAGTCTTGACCGGCAACCGCCGGATCGGGCGTACTTCAACCGGCCGCCGCTACTCGCGGCGGCCTAACCCCGGCAGAGGCTCCACTTAGAAAGCCCGCGAAACTGTTCAAACAAACCGAGCCACCTCTAACGCCAGCGTGTTCAAACGGCTGTTCGATGCCGGATGACCCGAACATGGAATACGCCATGGTCGATGCCACCATCGTCAAGGTCCATCGCCATGGACAAGGCGCAAAAGGCGGACTTCGAGCCAAGCGATCGGCCGCTCCAAGGGCGGTATGACGACTAAAATCCTGGCCCTCACCGATGCGCTGGGCAACCTCGTGCGCTTTGTGCTCCCGCCGGGACAGCGGTTCGATACAGTCGGTGTTCCGCCGCTGCTCGACGGCATCGAGTTCGATGCTCTGATCGCCGACACGGCATTCGACTCCAATACGATTATCGCCGATCTCGACGCGCGCGGCGCAAAGGTCGTCATCTCCCAGCACCCGCGCCGAACTTCGCCGCGCAGGATGGATGAGGAGATGTACAAGTGGCGCCATCTGATCGAAAACTTCTTCGGAAAGCTCAAGGAATTCAAACGCATCGCCATGCGAGCCGATAAAACAGATCAGAACTTCGCCGCCATGATCCACATCGCCGCCGCCGTGATAGCTTCAAGATGAATCCAAACAGACGCTAGGTGTGCTTTTTTCGGGTCAGGATCGGCGCCCGTCGGCGCGGCGCTCAACACGGCCGCCACGAGATGGGCCTGTGGCTGACGATCTTCAAATAGATGCCACGGCACTCTCGACATCAACTGCTCGCCAATGAAAAAACTCGCCCGCACCGCGGGCAACGGGATGGGCCTAGAAGAAACCGCTGGACCGGGGGAGTACCAGCGGCTGCGCTCAAAGAAAGAATGTCGATGCTGCGAATGGGGTTGCTCTTCAGCACAGATTTCGTCACGATCGATCCTATCCAAGTGAGAGGCGATCCAGCCGCTGCTGCAGGAGCCTTTGGTGCGCCAAGCGCACGGTCATCTGACGTTGAAGCAGTTCCCAGTCGTCTGCATTCATGGTTTTGGGTTCTAGCGTTGAGGCATTGGCTGCGATTGTCAGTCCCAGCACCTGGATCTCGCGTATCAGTTTTTCGTGCGCTGTCATTTCGCGTCACCTCCGGTCCCCGGTCTCTGCTGAAAACGGCCTGACTTGACGGTGCGTTGCTAGGCGCCGAACTGCATGCAAATAGACCTGACTTGAAAGGGTTGGTCATTTCGAATGAGGATCCAGCATGCCACCTTTTCGCTATTCAGCTGATCTACGCGGCTGACGCCAAGACCTTGGCAACAGCGTCCGTGACCTGGCGGCGGGCCTCGGGATCGGGCTGGATCACCTGCTGAGCATTGGCCGGCACGGCGCCGGACGAGCAACCAGACCTCCTATCGGATCTGGCTGAGCTGCATCGAAGGTTGGTCGCCGAGCGAGTGGGGGCAGTCGGTTCAGATAACCCATCTTGGTCACAACTTCGCGGGAACGAGCGAAAAGGGACTGTGGTTAGGCCGTAGTTCCCCCGCCGCTGTGCCCTTGAGACTTCAGGCGGCAGGCTCCGCGTTGGCAGATTCCTCCGGGCGGCACCACTCCGCTGCCCGTACTTCCAACGCGGGGCCGATCTTCGCGATGCGATCGGCCGCCGGCCAGATTCCCGAAAAGTGAGCGCGCAGGCGGCGTAAACTACTCGCGAACTAGCACGTAAAGCAACGATGAGTGGACCTTTAGGTCGCGGTTGTATTCGATGAGCCCGAGCCTGCGAAGCTTGTTCATGAAATAGTTGATTCGCATACGCGTCGTGCCGACGCGCGCGGCCCAGCACTTCCTGGCTGGCGGGCGCAGCGACGGTGCGCAGTCTGCTTCCTGGCCGACCTGGGCCAGCGTGATAGAAGGCGGGGCAGCCGCTTTTCGCTCGAATTGAACAGCTGATCAATCAGATCCGCCTCGATCTGCTCGTTGCGCAGCAGCAAGAACGCCATGAACCGCTGCGACATTTCGTGGTGGTCATGGATTGCTTGCGTCATTGTTTCCGCGTCCACACGGAGCACGGTGGCCTCCGTCAACACACGGGCCGATGCCAGGTAAAGGGGATGACCTCCCAAGCAACCCTTGCCGATGAAAGCGCCAGGTCCCAGAATTCCAACCATCCTTAGAATTCCAACCATCCTTTCCTTGCCCTGGGTCGACACCACGCTCAGTTCGACTTGGCCCTTCTGAATGTAGAAGACCGCGTCGCAATTGGTGCCCTGCCGAAAGATATGCTTCACCGAGCAGCAGGATCGACAGCAGGAACGGCACGCGCCAGCCCCAGTCGGCGAACTGCGCGGGCGTGATCGACAGGCGCAGGCCCAGGATCACCAGCAGCGAGAGGAAGAGGCCCACGGTCGCCGTCGTCTAGATCCACGAGGTGTAGAAGCCGCGACGGTTCTGCGGCGCGTGCTCGGCGACGTAGGTCGCGGCGCCACCGTACTCGCCGCCCAGCGCAAGGCCCTGCACGAGGCGGCAGCAATGAACAACACCGGTGGGGCAAAGCCGATCGCGGCATAGCTGGGCAGCAGGCCGACCACGAAGGTCGAGATACCCATCAGGGTCATCGTGACCAGGAAGGTGTATTTGCGCCCGATCAGGTCGCCCAGGCTGCCGAAGAACAGCGCGCCGAAGGGGCGGACCGCGAAGCCGGCGGCGAAGCCCAGCAGGGTGAAGATGAACGCCGCCGTCGGATTGACGCCCGAGAAGAAGGTGGCGCTGATGTTGGCGGCGAGTGATCCTGCCAGATAGGAGTTGTACCATTCGAAGACGGTGCGCACGGACAGGCGATGATCACCTTCCGGTCCTCGCGCGTCATAGGTCGACTACGTTCGTTGATGCCGGCTGCTATGGCCATGTGCGTTTCTCCCGAAACTGCGATGGATGACCCGTACACTGGTCCCATCTTGTTCTCCGGTGTAAATCGCAGCCCATGTGTGGTGCAATTCGACCAAGGTCCAAGACCGACGATTGTGCGCTGCCGAAGCGAACTTTGGCGCGACGCAGCAACTGTCGGTGAACCTTGATTAACAAGCGCGGGTGTCGTCACTGTCGCGCAAAGGCGGAAAAAGCCGATGTCCGGGGAAACGCTGTCCTTCCTGATCGCCGACGACCATCCAATGGTCCGCGACGCCCTTGCGTCGGCGCTCGGCCAAGCCTTCACCGGCTCCCACGTCGACATGGCGGCGACCCTGCCCCAGGCGAAGGCGGCGCTGGACCGTGCGCCGGAAACCGATGCGCTGCTGCTCGATCTCGACATGCCGGGCATGGACGGCCTCACCGGCCTTGCTTTGTTGCGTTCGGGTCACCCCACCGTGCCCATCATCGTCGTTTCGGCCGCGCGCGAGTTGGCCGTCGTGCGGCGCGCCTATGAGCTCGGCGCCTCGGCCTATATCGACAAGTCGGCCTCGCTGGTGGAGATCGCCGGCACCGTCCGCGCGGTCCTCGACGGCGAGATTTTTGCCCCGCCCGAAGGCGAGCTCGCCGACTCCTTCGCCCAACGGGCCTCCCATCTCACGCCGCAGCAATGGCGGGTGCTCGCGCTCATGGTCCAGGGCGACCAGAACAAGCAGATCGCCTACAAGCTGGGCGTCGGCGAAGCCACCGTGAAGGCCCATGTCACGGTGATCCTGCGCAAGCTCGGAGTCCGCTCGCGCACCCAGGCCGTCATCGAAGCGCGCGGATTGGCGCTTCCGCCGGCGTAACCCGCTCGCGCAGCCGCAGGAGCGCGCGCAGCGATGCGGGCTTCACCGGCTTGTGCAGCAATTCGACCTGGCGCGCGCGCGCCCGGACCCTGAGCGTCGGATCGCGGTCGGCCGTCACCAGCGCGGCCGGTACGGCGCGGCCCCAGGTCCGACGCAGCGCCTCGACCACTTCCAGGCCGTCAGGCCCGTCCTCGGAGATGTCGTCGAGATGCAGGTCGGCCAGCACGAGATCGGGCAGGCGGCCGGCGCGCGCCACCTGCTCCAGCGCCTCGGCGTGCGAGGCCGCGGTCGCGACGCGACAGCCCCAGCCGCCCAGCAAGGTGGCCATCGCCTCGCGCACCCGCGCCTCGTTGTCGATGCAGAGCACGAAGCTTTCGCTCTCGACGGACGGCGTTGGCTGCGGCACGGGCGGCGCCACGGGCGCCGCCACCACCGCCGCCACGCGCGGCACGGACACCGAGAAAGTCGAACCGCGGCCCGGCGCCGAGGCGATGCCGATCGGAAGGTCGAGCATGCGCGCGATGCGGTCGACGATGGCGAGGCCCAGCCCCAGGCCGCGTTCCTCGCGCGGCGCGTCGTCCTCGGCCTGCAAACGCACGAATTCGTCGAAGATGATCACCTGCTTGTCGGCGGCGATGCCCGGTCCGTTGTCCTTGACCTCGATGCGCAGCTCGCTGCCGACACGGCGGCAGCCCAGCAGAACGCGCGACGTCCGGCCCTCGACCCGGCCGTAGCGCAGCGCGTTGGACAGCAGGTTCTGCAGGATGCGGCGCAGGAAGGCCGGATCGGTCGACACGAAGGCCGGCGTCGGCACGACCATGAGCTCCGTACCGCGCCGCGCCGCGACCGGTGCGAAGGCAGTGGCCAGCGAATTGAACATAGGCTGCAGGGCGAACGGCCGTTTCTCCGGTTTGAAGGCGCCGGCGTCGAGCTTGGAGATGTCGAGCAGGGCGTCCAGCAGGGACTCCACCGCGCCCAGGCTGGTGTCGATCTTGCCGCCAAGATCATTGCCGGGATCGCGGTCGATCATCGCCGCCGTGAACAGGCGGGCGGCGTGGAGGGGCTGGAGCAGGTCGTGGCTGGCCGCGGCGATGAAACGCGTCTTGCCGAGATTGGCCGCTTCCGCCTCGGCGCGGCTTGCCTCCAGCTCGGCGGTGCGCGCGATCACCCGCTGCTCCAGCGTCTCGGTGGATTGACGAAGCTGGCGGTCGCTCTCGCGCAGCGCCTCGGCGGTGCGCACGCGCGCCGTCACGTCGTTGCAGGTGGCGACGAAGCCGCCGCCCGGCAGCGGATCCAGCCTGAGCTCGATGGCCCTGCCCTCGCGGGTGGCGATCTCGTGGGTCTGCGGCGTCTCGGGCCGACGCAACAGGGCCACGACGTCGGGCGTCGCGCCGAACTGCAGCGCCGAGGCGCCGACCGTCACCGATTCGTCGTCGAGCGACAGCAGGGTCGTGAACCGGTCGTTGAAGATCTCGAGACGCCCGCCGCGGTCGAAAGCGGCGATCCCCATACCGACATGGTCGAGCGTGTTGCGCAGGATCTCGTAGTTGTAGCGGATCGCCTCGGACGCCTCGTCGATCAGCGCCCGCGCGCTGCGCGGCAGCAGCCGGCCGCGCCGGCCGAAGGCGGCGACGATGATGCGGGCCGAGGCGGCGCCCAGGGTGCCGGACAGCACGCGCTCGGTGCGGGCGAGCGCTGACTCGATCGAGAGCAGCTCGCCCGACAGCGCCCGCAGCGCGCGCTCCGAGCCGACGAAGCGCGTCAGAAGCTCGCGCAACTCGTCGATGCGCGCGGCGGCGGCCGGCGCCTGGCGCTGCGGCTGCTCGGGCCCCTCTCCCGAATAATCCGCCCCCAGCACGAAGGCGTCGGCCTGCTCGGCGTCGGAGCCTACGGCACGGACCAGCAGCGAGACGCCAACCAGCAGGAGCGCGTTGACCAGGATGCCGACGACGAAGCCCTGGCCGACGGGATCGAGCTCGGCCAGCGGCGCCGGAAGATAAGGCTGCAGCGGCGCCACCTGTCCGCCGCCCGCGGTCTGGCGCAGGGTCGGCAGCAGGAGGGCGTAGAGCCAGACCACGAAGCCGCCGGCCTGCCCGGCGACGACGCCATGGCGATGGGCGCGCCGCCAATAAAGGCCGAGCACGACGCCCGGCGCGAAATTGGCGACGGCGCAGAAGCTGATCAGGCCGATCGAGGCCAGCGGCAGGTAGCCGGAGATGATGCGCTCGTAGGCGTAACCCGCCATAAGGATCAGCACGACGGCGGCGCGGCGCACGAAGACCACGAGCGGCCCCATGTCGCGCGGGACGCCGGCCCCCCAACGAGCTTGCCGGCGCAGGAGGTAGGGCATGACCAGCTCGTTGCCGATCATGCCGGAGAGCGCCATGCAGGCCACGATCACCATCGAGGTCGCAGCCGACAGGCCGCCGATGAACACGAAGGCCGACAGCCAGCTCTCGCCGTTGGCGAGCGGCAGCTGCAGCACGAAGAGGTCGGGGTTGACCTGCGGCCCCAGCAGCAGCAGGCCGGCGGCGGCGATCGGCACCACGAACAGGTTGATCAGCAGCAGATAGGTCGGGAACAGCCAGCGCGCCGTGCGCAGGCTCGCGGGATGGCCATGCTCGACTACCGCGACATGGAACTGGCGCGGCAGGCAGAGGAAGGCCATCGCCGACAGGAGGGTGGTGACGACCCAGGTGAGCGGCGAGCCCTCGCGCGCGATACGCTCGGCCACCGCCGGCGCGCGCTCGACATGGGCGAGTAGATCGGCCGGGCCGTCGAACAGGACGAACAGCACGAACGGACCCACCGTCAGCAGGGCGAGCAGCTTGACCACCGATTCGAAGGCGATCGCCAGCATCATGCCGCGGTGCTGTTCTGAGGCCTGCACGTTGCGCACGCCGAACAGGATGGTGAACACCGCCATCAGCGCGGCCACGATCAGCGAGGTGTCGGTGTGCACCACGGCACGCGAGGCGCCGAGCCAGGACGCCGGCTCGGCGATGGTCTTGAAGGTCGACGAGACGGCCTGGAGCTGGAGCGCGATGTAGGGCAGCACGCCCACGGTAGCGAACAGCGTGGCGGTGACGCCGACGGCGCGGCTCTTGCCGTAGCGCGAGGCCAGGAAGTCGGCGATCGAGGTCACGTTGTGCTGCTTGGCCAGCCGCACCATCTTGCGCAGCATCGGATAGCCCAGCACGACCAGCAGGGCGGGGCCGGTATAGATCAGCACGAAGTCGAAGCCGGCGGTCGAGGCGCGGCCGACCGCGCCGTAGAAGGTCCACGAGGTGCAGTAGATGGCCAGCGACAGGCCGTAGACGGCGGGGGCCACCGAACTGGCCGACCAGTCGCGGGCGTAGCGGTCGCCGAACCAGGCCACGGCGAAGAGCAGGCCGAGATAGGCCAGCGACAGGGCCAGGACAGTCGGTTCGGCGAGCATTCCGGCGCATTGAACCTGTTCGGCCGGGTCGCTACAAGGCTCGCCTTCCCGCCCCGCCGGTTTGGAGCCGCCAATGGCCGCGTATCAGTACATCTACGTCATGAAAGGTCTCAACAAGACCTTCCCGGGCGGCAAACAGGTCCTCAAGGACATCTGGCTGTCGTTCCTGCCGGGGGCGAAAATCGGCGTTCTGGGCCTGAACGGCGCCGGCAAATCGACCCTGCTCAAGGTCATGGCCGGGCAGGACGACAATTTCACCGGCGAGGCCTGGGCGGCCGAGGGCGCCAAGGTCGGCATGCTCGAGCAGGAGCCCAAGCTCGATGCCGAGCAAGGACGTGCTTGGGCAACGTCATGGACGGCGCCGGCGAGATGGCCCGCCTGCTGGCGCGCTTCGAGGAGGTCTCGAACGCCTTCTCCGACCCCGACGCCGACATGGACAAGCTGATCGCCGAGCAGGCCGAGCTGCAGGAGAAGATCGACGCCGGCAACGGCTGGGACCTCGGCCGCACGGTCGACATCGCCATGGACGCGCTGCGCTGCCCGCCGCCCGACGCCAAGGTCGACAACCTGTCGGGCGGCGAGCGCCGCCGCGTGGCGCTCTGCCGGCTGCTGCTCAGCAAGCCCGACATGCTGCTGCTCGACGAGCCGACCAACCATCTCGACGCCGAATTCGGTCGCCTGGCTGGAGCGCCATCTCGGCGAATTCCCCGGCACCGTCGTGGCCGTGACCCACGACCGCTACTTCCTCGACAACGTGGCGGGCTGGATCCTCGAGCTCGACCGCGGCGCCGGCATCCCGTGGGAGGGCAACTACACCTCCTGGCTGAAGCAGAAGGACAAGCGGCTCGAGCTCGAAGAAAAGACAGCCGACGCGCGCCGTCGCACCATGCAGCGCGAGCTGGAATGGATGGGCCAGAGCGCCCAGGCGCGGCGCACCAAGAGCAAGGCGCGCATCGCGGCCTACGAGCAGATGGTCGCCGAGGAGAAGCAGGCCACGCTCGACCAGGCACAGATCGTCATCCCGGCCGGCCCGCGGCTGGGCGACCATGTCATCACCGCGGAGAAGATCTCCAAGGGCTTCGGCGACCGGCTCCTGATCGACAAGCTCAGCTTCAACCTGCCGCCGGGCGGCATTGTGGGCGTGATCGGCCCCAACGGCGCCGGCAAGACGACGCTGTTCAAGATGATCACCGGCCAGGACAAGCCCGATTCGGGCAGCTTCTCGGTCGGCCCGACGGTGAAGCTCGGCTATGTCGACCAGAGCCGCGAGACGCTCGACCCCAACAAGACGGTGTGGGAGGAACTGTCGGGCGGCCTCGACATCATCAAGCTCGGCAGTCGCGAAATTTCGAGCCGCGCCTATTGCGGCTCGTTCAACTTCAAGGGCGGCGACCAGCAGAAGAAGGTCGGCCAGCTCTCGGGCGGCGAGCGCAACCGCGTCAACCTTGCCAAGATGCTGAAGAGCGGCGCCAACGTGCTGCTGCTCGACGAGCCGACCAACGACCTCGACATCGACACGCTGCGCGCGCTCGAAGAGGCGCTGGTCGATTTCGCCGGCTGCGCCGTCATCATCAGCCACGATCGCTGGTTCCTCGACCGCATCGCCACCCACATGCTGGCCTTCGAAGGCGACAGCCAGGTCGAGTGGTTCGAGGGCAACTACCAGGACTACGAGGCCGACCGGCACCGCCGCCTGGGCAGCGACGCCGACCAGCCGCACCGCATCAAGTACAAGCCGCTGGTGCGGAATTAGCCCGTATTTGCCGGACTCAATCACTTGATCTGAACAGTGCTGCGCCGGTGGCGCAGTCCAGCAGGATGCGTGGCTTCGCGACGACCCATCTTCGGGGGAATGTGGCTTAAAGCACAGAGCCCGAGAGGCACGTTGACCTAGATCAATGTCAGCACGCGACATCCCGACCTACTTTTCAAGGCGGTTTGCTTGAAAGTTCTGTGTGAGGGCCGTTGTCGGAGATAAGTGTATGAAGCCAGAAGGGGACAATCGATGTTGCAATCAAATCGCCGTATGACACTGAAGTTGCTGGGAGGCGCCGCGCTTGCGGCGGCCGCCCTGCCCGCCCTGCCGCTTCCGTGGCCGCGCAGGAAGATCTCGTCGTGCCGAACGCCTACCAGAACTTCAAGCGCGGCACGATCCACAGCATGCATCCCGGAAGTGCGCAGCTTCGTGATCATCTGGGAGGATCTCGGCCGCGTGAAGATGAAGGCCGCAGACCTCGTCACCAACTACGCCGTCGCTCAAGCCCGGCCAGATCGTCGACACCCATTGGTACGACTACATGGACTTCCTGATCGCCAAGAAGACGCCGCAGACCGAGGCGCAGGCCAAGGCCATGCTGGCCCAGGGGGCGCGGCTCGAGGGCATTCCCGGCGCCCAGCAGAGGATCAGGCTGTGGACCATGTCCGGCATGGTCACCAAGGTCGACCTGCCGAGCAATACCGTGTTCCTGATCAATGCCTCCGGCGGCAAGCCCGACGAGCCCTCGCCCGACAGCGGCGAGGTCATCCAGATGCCGCCGATCGTCACGGCCAAGGGCAAGTCGGCGCTGCAGGGGATCAAGGTGGGCGACATGATCACCACCGTGTTCAGCCAGCAGACCTCGATCGACGCCACGATCATCCGCTAGCGACGCGAACCTCTCGAGGACTCCGGGACCGCACGGTCCCGGAGTTCTCTTTTGGATAGCGTTAGACGAACCAACGAGCAGGGCGTATGCAGCACGCTTTGATCGGATGGTCGCAACAATGGCTGACGCCCAATTCAGCAAGTGGCTGTCGAAGTTCCGGCGCGACGTCGTCGGAATCCGCTTTGCCCTGAACGTATTCATCGCTTCCGCCATCGTCTGGTACGCGCTGGCGCACATCGCCGACACCAATCCGATCTGGGCCATCGCCTCGATGATCGCGGCATCCGATCCCCAGGTGAACGAGGCGGTGCGGATGTTCAGGAGCCGCATCATCAATGTGCTGGTCGGCTGCGGGGTCGGCCTGATCTTCGTGACCGTCGGCGGACCGGCTGAGTGGAAGCTGCCGCTCGCGCTCGCCGTAACGGTCCTCATTTCTTCCTATGTCATCCACATCCCGACGATGTGGCGGCAGGCGCCGATCACCGCCGCCATCGTCATTGCGGCAGGCCTCGCCTCCCACTCCGAGCTGAGCGCCGTCGAGCACGGTCTGCACAAGGTCGCCGAGGTGCTCTTCGGCTGCTTCGTGGGCCTGCTGGTGAGCTGGTCTATGTCGAGGATCTGGCCGATCGCAAAGCCAGCCGACCTGGGCAGCCCCTAGATCCGCTGGTCCATCTCGAGCGCCGGCTCGGGCACGTCGACGCAGCCGATGATGCGGGCGGGCACGCCGGCGGCCGTGCAGCCTGCCGGCACGGACGACAGCACCACGCTGCCGGCGGCGATCTTGGCGCAAGCGCCGATCTCGATATTGCCCAGCACCGTGGCGCCGGCGCCCAGCAGCACGCCGCGCCGCACCTTGGGATGGCGGTCGCCGCGTTCCTTGCCGGTGCCGCCCAGGGTCACGCCGTGCAGCATGGAGACGCCGTCCTCGACGACGGCGGTCTCGCCGATCACCACGCCGGTGCCGTGGTCGATGAAGATGCCCTTGCCGATGCGAGCGCCGGGGTGGATGTCGAGCCCGAACAGCGCGCTCGCCCGGCTTTGCAGGAAGTGGGCGAGCGCCTGGCGCCCCTGCAGCCACAGCCAGTGCGCCACACGCGAGGTCTGCAGCGCGTGATAGCCCTTGAACCACAGCAGCGGGTCGAGATGCGAGGTGCAGGCGGGGTCGCGCTCGACGACGGCCACGATGTCGGCGCGCGCGGCCAGCCCGATAGTGGGATCGGCGGTCAGCGCCTCGTCGAAGATCTGTCGGATCAGGGCGGCCGGCACCTCGGCCGTGCTGGCAAGCCGCGCCAGATGGTAGCTCAACGCATTCTCGAACCGCGGCTGGCTGAGGATGGTGGCGTGCAACGTGCCGGCCAGTACCGGCTCAGCGGCCGCCGCCGTCTGGGCCGCCTCGCGAATCTTCGCCCAAACCGGATCGACCGAGCGAAGCTCCGTCGGATTCTTGACCAGTGCACTATCCATGGCGCTCTCCTCCGCCCCGCCAATATCCCCGAAACACGGCGGGCCGACCGATACGCCTCCCGCCGGGCAGTCTACGTCTGGCGCGTCACGAGTGCAATTCGGCAGCCGCCCGTCAGTGGGCAGCCCGGGATTCCAGCTCAGTGATCAGCGCGTCGACCGTGCCGCCATGGTTCTGGATGTAGGAATTGAAATCGGAACGTCTAGTCATGACCATGCTGACACCCTCGACCTTGACGTCGGTGATGCGCAAGCCGGGGCCCGGCAGGTCGCGAACCTCCCACTCGAGCTTGATGGGCTGGCCGTTGCTCTGGTTCAGCTTGCTTTCGACGATGAACACGCCGTTGGGCCGGGTCACGACCTTTCCGATGGCGAGAGTTCTGGCCGCCATATTGCCCGAAACGCTCGCTGTAGGCGCGCGCCTCTGCGGTCGCGGTCGCCTTCAGGAAGCGGACACGCTGCGCTTCGCTCGCCCTGTTCCAGTGCGCCCCCAGCGCCGACTGCCCCATATAGGGCAGGTCAAAATTGGTCTGCAGGACCCCCTGGATGGCGGACTGGCGGGCGGCCCCCGGGGCGGTGTTCTTGATGATCTGGATGACCTCGGCGGCCGTGCCCTCGATCAGCTTGGCCGCGGCGGCCGGATCGGCGGCTGAGGCCGGCAGGGCGAGAAGCGCGGCAGCAGCGCCGGCAACGAGGCTGAGGACGACACGACGACAGGCGGGCAACGGCACCGTTCGCTCCTTTGGAAATGGCTTGGGCTGTAGTACCCCAACGCGGGGTCGTTACCGCAGGTTTCCTGCGGCGTTCTTACCGCAGGCTTATTACCTCACCAGGGCGAGATTGTCGCGACGCTCGAGCTCGCCCTTGGCGTCGGTCTTTTGACGCTTTGTGCGAATAAGGTCGGCCCGGTTCTGGGTATAGGCGGAGCGCAGCGCCGCATAGTAGTCGACGCTGTTCTTCTCGAGATCGTCGAGCGCGAACATGGTGCGCGAACGATAGTCGATCACGGTCATGGCATAGCGCGGGCCGGAATAGATGAACCAGTCGACGTTGAGCGCGATGGGCAGGATCTGGAACGGGTCGACGGCATAGTCGACCATCAGGCCGGTCGCGTCGCGGGCGTTGGACGGGCCGACCAGCGGCAGTACGAGATAGAAGCCGCCATTCTCGGGCTCGACGCCCTTGCCGGCCCACAGGCCGATCGTCTGGCCGGCATCTTCCTTGGTACGCTGCATGCCGAGCATGGCGGCGACATCGAACAGGCCCGCCACGCCAAGGGTCGAATTCACCAGGAAGCGCGCCATCGACGTTGCGGCGCGGCTGGGTCGCCCTGGAAGACCTGGTTGATGGCCGTCACCGGCTCGCCGAGATTATCGAGGACGTTGCGCACGCTCTTCTGCGCCGGCTCCGGCACCCAGTCGCGATAAAGCACCGCGAGGGGACGGATGGCCATGATGTCGACGGCACGATTGATCGAGAAGATAAACCGGTTGGGCGTCTCGAGCGGGTCCCAGACCTCGGCGGCCCCGGTGTCGCCCGACGCACAGCCGCCCAGCAGGGCAGCGGCCAAGGCAGCCGCGACGACCGAACGACGGGCCCCGGCCGTCATCGACTTGGACACGCTTGCAATCATTAACGCCAACCCCTGGCGGGCCATCCCCGCGAGCCCTGGAAACCCCCCGGGGCCAAAAAACACGAAGCGGCATGGTTGCCGCTATTGGTGAGTATTGTTGCACACGCCGGGTGTACTTTGAAGTGCATAGGAAGGAGAGGCCCATCCTGTGGTTCCCGGGCCACAGATCAATTTTTAACAAACCAGCTTGTTTGAACAAAACCGGCTTGCATACATAAAGATATGCTTATATTCTTCGGCGCATGGATCATCTTCTCACCCTCCTTCGGGCGGCCGCCGAAGACACGCGGCTGCGCATCCTGGCGTTGGCGGCGCGCGAAGACCTGACCGTCAGCGACTATGTCCATGTGCTGGGGCAAAGCCAGCCGCGCGTGTCCCGCCACCTCAAGCTTCTGGTCGAAGCGGGCCTGCTCGAGCGCTTCCGCGAAGCCCAGTTCACGCGCTTCCGCCTGGTCACGTCGGGCGATGATGCGGCCCTCGTCCGTGAGTTCGTGCGCCGGCTCGATCCCAAGCACCTCCGCATGGCCGCCGATCGCAGCCGGCTCGATGCCCTGCAGCAACGGCGCCAGACCGCCGCGGTGCGCTTCTTCCGCGACAATGCCCAGCGCTGGGACGAGCTGCGCGCCCTGCATGTCGCCGACCGCGAGATCGAGCGGGCGCTGGCGCACCACCTTCCCGTCGGCGCGCGCCGGCTGCTCGATATCGGAACCGGCACCGGCCGGCTGCTCGAGGTGCTGGCGCCCAAGGTCGAGCAGGCCATCGGCGTCGACCAGTCGCGCGAGATGCTGGCGCTGGCGCGCGCCAACCTCGCGCGCGCCGGCATCGACAATGCCGATATCCGCCAGGGCGACATGTATGCCCTGCCCTTCGAAGCCGACAGCTTCGACGTCGTCACCATCCATCACGTGCTGCACTATGCCGACGACCCGGCGGCGGCGCTCTCCGAGGCGGCGCGCGTCGTGCGCCCGGGCGGCGTCGTGCTGGTGGTCGATTTCTCGCCGCACGATCTGGTCGAGCTGAAGCGCGAGCACGCCCATGTCCACCTGGGCTTTGCCGACAACCAGGTCCAGGGCTGGCTGAAGAGCGCCGGCCTCAACCCGCTGGAGCCGATCCACTTCCCCGGCCGCCGGATCATGACCGGCATCTGGCGCGGCGAGCGCGAGACCGCCCAGCGTCCGAGCCGTACCGCCGCCCTTTCGCACGGAGCGTCACGATGAGCCCCGACACCGGCCCGCTGAGCGTTGGCGCAAGCACGTCCGCCAAGTTTCCGGCCCGCACGCCGCAGCCGCTGTGCGCGTCGTTCGAATTCTCGCCGCCCAAGACCGAGGCGATGGAACGCACCCTGTGGGAGACGGTGACCCGCCTCGTCCCGCTGCGGCCGACCTTCTTCTCGGTGACCTACGGCGCCGGCGGCTCGACGCGCCAGCGCACCCACGACACCGTGGTGCGCCTCAAGAAGGAGACCGGCATCGATCCGGCGGCGCATCTCACCTGCGTCGGCGCGACCCAGGGCGAGATCGACGACATCGCACGCGCCTACTGGGACGCCGGCATCCGCCACATCGTGGCCCTGCGCGGCGATCCGCCGGCCGGCATGGGCGCCAAGTACACCGCCCATCCGGGAGGCTACGCCAATGCCGCCGAGCTGGTGGCCGGCCTTCGCAAGATCGGCGACTTCCAGATCAGCGTCGCGGGCTATCCCGAGAAGCATCCCGACTCGCCCGACGCCAAGGCCGACCTGGAGAACCTCAAGCGCAAGGTCGATGCCGGCGCCGACCGCTGCATCACCCAGTTCTTCTTCGAAGCCGACGACTTCCTGCGCTTCCGCGACCACGCCGCGGCGGCGGGCGTGAACGTGCCGGTCGTGCCGGGCATCATGCCGGTGTCGAACTTCCAGGCGGTGACGCGGATTGCCGGCCTGTGCGGCTCCAAAGTACCGCCCTGGCTGGCCAACCTGTTCGACGGGCTCGACGACGACCTCGAAACCCGCCGCATGATCGCCGCCACCGTGGCGGGCGATCTCTGCCGCCGCCTGCAGAGCGAAGGCATCGAGCAGTTCCACTTCTACACGCTGAACCGGGCCGACCTCACCTTCGCGACCTGCCACTTGCTGGGCATGCGTCCCGCCCGCACGGGAGCCCCGCAATGACGCGTGCCGAAAAGGCCCAGCAGCTGCGCGACATCGGCGCCGAGCGCATCCTGGTGAAGGACGGGCCCTACGGCTCGATGATCCAGAGCTATCGCCTCGGCGAGGAAGGCTTCCGCGGCGGGCGTACCTTCAACCACGATCAGAAGGGCAACAACGACCTGTTGAACCTGACGCGGCCCGAGATCGTGAGCGAGATCTGCAACGCCTATCTCGACGCCGGCGCCGACATCGTGGCCACCAACACCTTCAATTCCAACGCCATCAGCTTGAGCGACTACGGCATCACCGGCATGGCGCGCGAGATCAACCTCGCCGCGGCCAGGCTGACGCGTGCCTGCGCCGATGCCGCCACGGCGCGCGATCCGTCCAAGCCGCGCTTCGTGGCGGGCGCACTCGGTCCCACCAACAAGACGCTGTCGGTATCGCCCGTCGTCAACGACCCCGGCTTCCGCGCCGTCTCCTTCGACGAGATGAAGGGCATCTATCGCGAGCAGATCGACGGCCTGCTGGACGGCGGCGTCGACTTCATCCTGATCGAGACGGTGTTCGACACGCTGAATGCCAAGGCAGCCTTGGTGGCCGCCGACGAGGCCGCCGAAGCGCGCGGCGAAGAGCTGCCGGTGATGGTCTCGATGACGCTGACCGACCTCGCCGGCCGCAACCTCTCGGGCCAGACCGTCGAGGCGTTCTGGCACTCGGTGCGCCACGCCAAGCCGCTCACCATGGGGCTTAACTGCAGCTTCGGCGCCACCGAGCTCCATCCCTACGTCAACGCGCTCAACCCGCAGGTCGACGGGCTGGTCTGCGTCTATCCCAACGCCGGCCTGCCCAACGAGCTTGGCGCCTACGACGAGCCGCCCGAGATGACCGCCAAGCTGGTCAAGGGCTGGGCGGAGAACGGCTGGCTGAACGTGGTCGGCGGCTGCTGCGGCACGACGCCGGCCCACATCAAGGCGATCGCCGAGGCGGTGAAGGGCGTGAAGCCGCGCCAATGGCATGTCCTGCCGCCGGCCTTGCGGCTCTCCGGCATGGAAGCGGCGAGTTTCTTCTGATGGCCGACGAGGGAAACATCGAGCCGGCGGCGGCGCCGCGCGCCACCTTCATCAACATCGGCGAGCGCACCAACGTCACGGGCTCGGCCCGGTTCAAGAAGCTGGTCCTCGAGGGCGACTACACCGCCGCCGTCGAAGTCGCGCGCCAGCAGGTCGAGAGCGGCGCGCAGATCATCGACGTCAACATGGACGAGGGCCTGCTCGATTCCGAGCTGGCGATGGACACGTTCCTGAAGCTGATCGCCGCCGAGCCCGACATCGCCCGCGTGCCGATCATGATCGACAGCTCCAAATGGAGCGTGATCGAGGCCGGCCTGAAGTGCGTCGCCGGCAAGCCGATCGTGAACTCGATCTCGATGAAGGAGGGCATCGAGCCCTTCATCGCCCACGCCCGCAAGGTGCGCCGCTACGGCGCCGCCGTCGTGGTCATGGCCTTCGACGAGAAGGGCCAGGCCGACACCAAGGAGCGCAAGGTCGAGATCTGCGCCCACGCCTACGACATCCTGGTGAACCAGGTGGGCTTCCCGGCCGAGGACATCATCTTCGACCCCAACATCTTCGCCGTCGCCACCGGCATCGAGGAGCACAACAACTACGGCGTCGATTTCATCGAGGCGACGCGCGAGATCAAGCAACGCTGCCCCGGCGTTAAGATCTCGGGCGGCGTGTCGAACCTCTCCTTCGCCTTCCGCGGCAACGAGCCGGTGCGCAAGGCCATGCACTCGGTGTTCCTCTACCACGCCATCCAGGCCGGCATGGACATGGGCATCGTCAATGCCGGCCAGCTCGAGGTCTACGACCAGATCCCGCAGGAACTGCGCGACGCCTGCGAGGACGTGATCCTGAACCGCCGGCCCGATTCGACCGACCGCCTGCTCGAGCTCGCGCCCAAGTACAAGGGTACCGGCGAGGTCGCCGAGACGCAGGACGCCGAATGGCGGAGCTGGCCGGTCGAGAAGCGGCTGGAGCATGCGCTGGTCAAGGGCATGGACCAGTTCGTCGTCGCCGACACCGAGGAGGCGCGCCAGCAGATCGCCCGGCCGATCGAGGTCATCGAGGGACCGCTGATGGCCGGCATGAACGTGGTCGGCGACCTGTTCGGCTCGGGCAAGATGTTCCTGCCCCAGGTCGTGAAGAGCGCGCGAGTGATGAAGAAGGCGGTCGCCCACCTGCTGCCCTACATCGAGGCCGAGAAGACCTCGACGTCGCGGCCCAAGGGCAAGATCGTCATGGCGACGGTCAAGGGCGACGTCCACGACATCGGCAAGAACATCGTGGGCGTAGTCCTGCAGTGCAACAACTTCGAGGTCATCGATCTCGGCGTCATGGTGCCGTTCCAGGACATCCTGAAGTGCGCCAACGACAACAAGGCCGACATGATCGGCCTCTCGGGCCTGATCACGCCCTCGCTCGACGAGATGGTGACGGTGGCCGAGGAGATGACGCGCCAGGGCTTCAACCTGCCGCTGCTGATCGGCGGCGCCACGACCTCGAAGGTCCATACCGCGCTCAGGATCGCGCCGCGCTACAACGGCACCACCGTGCACGTGCTCGACGCCTCGCGCGCGGTCGGCGTGTGCACGGCGCTGGTCTCCGAATTCGGGCGCGCAGGCGGCCGACTTCGCGGCCAAGGTCGCCACCGAATACGAGGCGATCCGTGTCGAACGCGCCGGCGGCGCCAAGGAAAAGGTCATCCCGCTCGAGGCCGCGCGTGCCAACGCCTTCAAGATCGACTGGTCTTCCTACACGCCGCCCAAGCCTGCCGTTAGCGGCGCGCGCGTCTTCGCCGAGTATCCGCTGCACGAGCTGATCGAGCGCATCGACTGGACACCGTTCTTCCGCGCCTGGGAGCTGGCCGGCAACTATCCGGCCATCCTCGAGGACAAGGTGGTGGGCGAGAGCGCGCGCAAGCTCTTTGCCGACGCGCGCAAGATGCTCGATCACATCGTGCGCGAAAAGTGGCTGACCGCCAAAGGCGTCGTCACCTTCTGGCCGTGCCGGCGCGAGGGCGACGACGTGGTGCTGTTCGAGGACGACAGCCGGACCAAGGAAATGTCGCGGCTCTACTTCCTGCGTCAGCAGATCGAGAAGCGCGCACCGCGCGCCAACATGTGCCTGGCCGACTTCATCTCGCCCGAGGCCGACTGGATCGGCGGTTTCGCCGTCACCGCAGGCCACGGCATCGAGACGCACCTCGCCCGCTTCAAGGCCGACCACGACGATTATTCCGACATCCTCCTGAAGGCGCTGGCCGACCGGCTGGCCGAGGCCTTCGCCGAGCGCCTGCACGAGCGGGTGCGCAAGACGCTGTGGGGCTATGCGCCGGACGAGGCGCTGACCAACGACGAGCTGACGCGCGAGAAGTATCGCGGCATCCGGCCGGCGCCGGGCTATCCCGCCTGCCCCGACCACAGCCAGAAGCCCGAGCTGTTCCGGCTGCTGAATGCCGGCCAGAACGCCGGCATCAGCCTGACCGAGAGCTTCGCCATGATGCCGACGTCGGCGGTGTCGGGCTACTACTTCGCCCATCCCGAGGCGCAGTATTTCGGCGTGGCGCGCATCGGCCGCGACCAGCTCGAGGACTACGCCAGGCGCCGCGGCTGCTCGATCGAACAGGCGGAAAAATGGCTGCGGCCGAACATCGGCTACTAGCGCCGTGCTGACCTACGCGCTGATCCTCATCGTCGGCTTCGTCGCCGGCACGGTGAGCGGCATCGTCGGCACCGGCGCCACCATCATCCTGCTGCCCATCCTGGTCTACGTGTTCGGCCCGCGCGAGGCGGTGCCGATCATGGCGATCGTCGCCCTGATGTCGAACTTCGCCAAGATCACCTCATGGTGGAAGGAGATCGACTGGCGGGCCTGCGGCGCCTACGCGCTGGGCGGCATCCCGGCGGCGGCGCTGGGCGCGCGGACGCTGCTGATCCTGCCCGAGCACCTGATCGACGTCGCCCTCGGCGTCTTCTTCCTCGTCATGGTGCCCGGCCGCCGCTGGCTCGCCTCACGGAACCTCAAGTTCGGCTTCTGGCGCCTGGCCGCCGCCGGTGCGGTCATCGGCTTCCTGACCGGCGTCGTCGTGTCGACCGGTCCGCTCAGCGTGCCGGCCTTCGCCGCCTATGGCCTGGTCAAGGGCGCCTTCATCGCCACCGAGGCTGCGGGCTCGCTGGCGCTCTACATCAGCAAGGCGCTGACCTTCCGCCAGTTCGGCGCCCTGCCGACAGACATCGTGCTGAAGGGCCTGATCTCGGGCTCGTCGGTCATGGCCGGCACCTACACCGCGCGCCTGATCGTCGAGCGGCTGAGCGTGGCCACCTTCCAGCGCCTGCTCGACGGAGTGATGATCGTTTCGGGACTTTCACTTTTGTGGGCGGCAATTCGCTAGCGGGTCGTGGCCTAGTGGCCCGACAAGGAGCATGAGATGAACCGATTCGCTACCGCCGCCGTGCTTGCCGTCCTCGCAGCCTCGACCGGCGCCTGCCAGACGGGCCAGCAGAGCGCTTCGGCCCTGAACAAGGAATATGCGAACTCCAAAGTCTATATCGGCGCGCTGACCTGCAACGTCGGCGGAAGCACCGGCTATCTCTTCGGTTCGACCAAGGACCTCGGCTGCGTCTACCTGACCAAGGCAACGGCATAACGGCCATTAGGAACTTATTATCCAATAAAATAAGATATTTAATCAAAAGGCATCGCCGCATACCAAAACGGGGGACACAATAGGGACACTTCAGGGAGATTTTCGGGAGCTCCGTACTGCTAGAGCAGATTCCGATTAGGTGGACTATAACCTGAGTTACAGAAGTAGTTTGCGCATTCGCTTAGTTTGAATCGAGTTAGGAGCTCGCCGACGGTGTGCCACAAGGCGTCGAGAGATCGGGCAGCAGCTTTGCGGAGCAAGGCCTTGAGCTTGGCGAAGAGCTGCTCGATTGGATTGAGATCGGGACTGTAGGGCGGCAGGTAGAGGAGTGTTGCGCCGGCCCGTTCGATGGCGGCGCGCACCGGGCCACCCTTGTGGGAGCCGAGATTGTCCATGATGACGACGTCGCCGGCCACCAAGGTCGGGACAAGGAACTGCTCGATGTAGGCCTGGAACGTCAGCCCGTTGATCGGGCCGTCGATCACGCAGGGAGCAGTGACGGCGTCGCAGCGCAGGGCGGCCAGGAAGGTGCTGGTTTGCCAATGGCCGTGCGGCACGGCGCCGATCGCTCGCTGGCCGAGCGGCGCACGACCATAGGTCCGTGCCATGTTGGTCTTGATCCAGGTCTCGTCGATGAAGACCAGGCGATGAGGGTTCAGTCGCGGCTGGTCCTCGCGCCACGCCGTGCGCGCAGCGGCGACATCCGGGCGATCCTGCTCGGCGGCATGGAGTGTCTTTTTTTGAGCGTCAGTCCCAACGCCTCCAGATAGCGATGGATCGAGGTCCGGCCCACCACCACACCAGCGGCCGCCAACCGATCGCGCAGTTCTTCGAGCGTCAGGTCGGACTGGGCCGCCACCAGATCGCGCACCAGCTTCTCATGTCGGGCCAGCGCAAACGGCTTGTGGCCGCCCATCGCCCCGGGCTCAACGCTGCCACTGTGCTTCCAACGCCTTACCAGCTTGATCGCATAGCTCTCGCTCACCGCGAACCGGCTGGCGGCCGCTCGCCGGGATAGGCCGCCTTCAACTGCCGCGACTATCCGTTCTCGTAAATCCAGGGAAAGTGGTCGTGCCATCCAGGCTGGCCTCCTCCGTCCAGCCCTAAGCTTGAATCACATCTCAAGCTCAAACGGAATCCCCTCCCGAGTCCTTCAGAACGGAAAACGCTCTAGGAGTCCCTAGTTAACCGGGGGCGCCTCCCAGCCGCGCGGTTGCTCACGGTCTAGCCGATCGACGCAGCACCGCTGCGGCCGGGCGAATATTCCCTAGTATTTTATTCGGGCCGTGCCTTTGCTGCCGCGCCGCCAGCCTCGTCTACTATAGACGCCGTCTATTTCGATCTATTTTAGAAGCTCGCCCAGCGAGCCGTCGGCGGCAGCGGCGTTTGATTGATTTTGATTAAATTTCGAGCCGGCCCCCCTGCAACTCTTGCGACAGTTGCGACACTTCCCGCCGATCGTTGCCCAGCCTCGCGCGCGCACGTACTGGGGCGAAAATGGCAGGCCCGCTGTTTCGTCGTTGTCCTCAGCCGACGCAATTCGCCCAGCCAATCTGTTACATTGTGAACGGCCACCATCGCAGGATATCCCCGCCATGCTCGACGCTCCCTCACAGAGACGCGGCAGCCCTATTGCCGCTCAAACCATCGCTACCGCACGGGCAGCCAGGTCAGTCAGGCGCCACGAGGCCAACGCTGCGGCCCGTAGTGCGGTCGCCACTATCCAGCGGGGCGGGGTGGTGACCTTGGGCGGCATCGCCAGAGCCTTGGAGGATCGAGGCATCCGCACGCCAAGGGGGCGGCCGACATGGCGCCACGTGCAGGTCGCTAGGTTGGTTGAGGTGATCCGGCGGGATACGGTCTCCATCGTGGTCGCCTGGACGATGCCAGCAAGGTCAAGCGCGGCGCCCGCCTGCAGGCGCCTGTCGAGCTGGCAGCGTCCCTCGCCCAGCGTGGCCAGGCGGAGGTCGAGCGCCAAACCGCCGATTTCGACTAGGCGACCCCTGCAACTCTTGCGACAGTTGCGACAGTTGGGTGCGAAGGAGGGTCAGATGACGCGTGTTTTGTTCGTAGGCCAGCGACCGGAGACCGTTGATTTCACTAACCCCGCAATTCCACCAGGGATGAACGCCGAGAAAATCCATGCCGGCATCGAAATCGCCTTGAAGCAAATGGCCGAACGCGGATGGATCGCTGACCTGTGCCTGCTCCAACCCGATGAAACAGCTGGACCCGACGTGGAGCGAGCGCTCGGGACCCATATTTATGACTGCGTGGTGATCGGCGCGGGCATTCGCCTGCCGCCTCGTAGCCTGCCGATGTTTGAGGCCGTGGTAAACGGTGTGCACAAATCCGCGCCCGGCGCTGCAATCGCGTTCAACACGCTCCAGGAAGACAGCGCCGATGCCGCCGCTCGCTGGCTTAAGGGGGACAAGCCAGGGAGAGAGGTGCCCGAGCCAGATAGCCTTGGCGGGTAGTAGTGGCTGCGCGCGTTTAGAACCGACGGCCGTAAGCCCGGGAGGGCGAAAAGCAACGCGGCCCGCGCGATCATTCCCCTTCTTAGTCCGGGCTCAGTGTTACGGGGCAGCTACTGCCTCCTTCGGTTCGCCTGTCTGTCGGTTTCCCCCGACGTTATGGGCTGCATCCGAGGGTTGTCAATGCTCCCACGCCCTCAGCCGGTGATGTAGCGGCGTCGCCATAAGTGGGCCTCCTCGGCAACCGAATGGCGCTCCGGGAGCGCTTACGTGACGGCCGCCGCAGGGCGACGGACGGTAACCAGATCCATGAGATAGGCCACGGGTCGCTCAATCAGGTTGTGAGCGACAATGGCGCAGGCCAACACCACGACCAAGAAGCAAGCGATGGAAACGTACACCGATGAGCCGATGCTTTGAGCGAAGCCGAATATCTGCGGTCCCGCGAAGAGCAGCGGAATCACGTGCACGAGATAGACAGGATATGACAGTTCCCCCAACCAATTCATCCAGCGCACGCGCATCGTTGCCGCGAAGATGCCAGGCAGGCCGACGATGAAGCAGATGATCGACAACCAGAAGCGAGTACCATCGAAATCAGCGAAGTTGCCACCCCACAGCATGGTTGCGGCGGATGCCGCGACCATTGGATAGCCAAGCCAGCTTGAGGTCAGCCCGTTCCACCGTTGCGATGCGGAACTCGCGAGATGGCCCAACACGAAGAAGCAGAACGTCGAGGGCGGAAACGCGTAGGTCCAGCGATCGTTCAGTGCCGGACCGTTCAGCGCGACGAAAGTGAGCCGAAAACCCAACGAGAGAACGAGAACTGCGATGGCCGCCTTCCATGACCGCAAGAGAAACGGCGCCGCAATGTAGAATATCAGTTCGGCGCCGAGGGTCCATGATTGCGACAGACCCAGGATGGCGGGGTCCGGCATCCCGGCGGCGCGCTGCCAGTCGAGGCCGATCAGGAACAGGGCGCTGAGTTTTTGCAGCACGCCCGCGGCCGCGAACGCCGCCCATGACCATGGGAACAGGAGGAATGCCACCAGCACCAACGGCCAGTACAGCGAGAATATCCTTATGAACCGCTTGCGATAGAAGTTCGTCACCCCGGCCATGCCGGGCTCGTAGTTCCGCGTCAGCGTGAAGGTAATCAGGAAGCCGCTTATCACGTAGAAGAACAGCACGGCATAGCCGGCATTAAATCCGAGTTTGTAGTTGTCCGACATTTCGGTGCTAAGGCCGACCGGTGCCAGCACGACCACCCGCCAGTGATCTGCCGCCACCACCAGTGCGAGAAACAGTCGGATTGCCCCCATGCGGACAATCCTAGCTCGGCTGGCCAGACCGGCACAACTGGGCCAAACGGAGGAACCATGACCTTCGCCTTGAAGCGCGTCGCGAAGATCGGCGCGGTTCCTGCTGGCCTTTCTGGCTGGCATAGCGTGTCGACGCTATCGCGCAGAGGCTGACATTGGACGACAAGATCAACGGTCCGACGTGGGAAGGGTATGGAAGGCGTTGGGAGCGCTACTTCGACAACTGGGATCAACTCGTGCAGTAGCTTGGAATCGACTGACGTGTTGGCTTCGCGGTTCATCGCTTGGGGCGCTTGCTGGCGGGCTTCCTGGAGGATCGTCTTGCGACCGGCTCGGGTCTTATTTGTTTCGCGCTACGTGAAGTGTGGCCTTGCTCAAGGTGACGGTTTAGGCGTCGAGGCGGCCGGCCAAGTTGGGGACAAGTGCCAAACACTGGTGCGGAAACGACGGGCGGACCCCACGCGCGACCCGCTCGCCGTCCACCGCGCGTCCTTCCCCAAGGCGTTTGGTTGCACTTGCTCCACTCATTCTTGAACACGAAGGCAAAAACGAGGCTTAGCGGACGCTTCTCCGGCCTGCTTCCACGCCTGTTTGCAATCGACTGCAAATCAACGCGGTCTGTCGATTTGGATTGCCTGGCTGTTCAATGGTGACCAGTGATCAGATCAACGAACGTCGGATGCAAGCAATGTTCCACCTTCCCAATCTGGGGTCATCATCATGCAAGCCAGCCGCTATGTCGCCTACTATCGCGTTTCCACCGCTCGCCAAGGTCGCTCCGGGCCGGGTCTCGACGCCCAGCGCGAAGCCGTCCGGTCCGGCGTTGGTAAAGAGCTGGCTGGCGTCGGCGCTCGGCCACAAGGCGTGTCGTGACAACCGCTCGGTCCTCTATCAACGCGTGCCCCGGCTCTTCGAGGCCCTCGCCCTGGCGCGTGGCGACGGACGCCATCCGCGTCTTCTGCGCAACCTGGGACGCGCCGATCTGCTCATTCTCGATGACTGGGGCTTGGAGCCGCTTGACGCCGCCGCCCGGCACGATCTCCTGGAAATCCTCCAGGAACGCTACGGACGCCACTCCACGATGATTACCTCCCAGCTTCCTGTCGACCGATGGCACGAAATAATCGGCGATCCAACCTATGCCGACTCCATCTTAGATCGTCTCGTTCACAACGCTCACCGCATCGAACTTGGCGGCGAAAGCATGCGCCGGACCAGAGGCAAACAAAACCAGAAGGCTTAACCAAACGTCATCGCCGGTGACACAAATCCATCGGCCAGCAAGGCTCGCTATCCGGGCGGCATTGTTTCGTTACGGTGGGCGACATCATTCAGGAATCCCGGGCGGCATTATCCCGTTACACCCGGGCGGCTTCGTCGGAATCGGCACTCATTGGGGATCAGTCCGGATTTTGCCGAGAACCGGCGCCCCGCCTCGGTGCGCATGGGAGCGCCACGGGCTCCCTCTTCAAGGCGAAGTCGCCGCTGACACAATCTGGTTACGCGCGCGATGTGTTCGCTCTGCTAGTTTCCTCGCCATGGGAAGCGCTCGTGATGCGCGAACGGCAGGGGTGCCGCTCGGCAAGCATCCAAGGCGATACGGGAGACGTGGGTGAACGACGTTTTTGTAGGTTGCGCGCTCGGCGCGTGGACGGGTGCGCCAGCACGGAAGTTGCACCTCCTGTGCTCGGTCAGCATCGTCCCTGGTGACGGCAGACGACTGCCTGCTCGCCGGGCGCGCCGGGGTCTTTCCCTCCCAGTTTGAAAATCCGACACGCTAACGAGGGGGAGTGACTTCAAATGACCACTGTTCTTGAACAAGATGTCGTGACCTTGGAGGCGCCTGCGCCCGTGCTGCTCGCCTCCGTCAGCGAGCCGGACACCATTCGCGTCCTTCTCATCGAGGACGGCGTGATCGATCGCGGATTCCTGACCGACGAGCTGTCGAAGCAGGGCTTTGCCGTCCGGAAAATCGCCTCGCTGCCCGGCGCACCTGATGCCGCCCGCGATGCCGACGTCATCGTCCTCCATTGTGACCAGGCGAAGAATTCCATCATTGAGCTGTTGGGCAAGCTGCGCCCCTTCAACGTCCCTGTCGTGCTCCTGACTGGCGAGGCACTGCCGACCCATGAATGCCTGGCTCTCGACACAGGCGCGGTCGATGTCATCAGCAAGTCACGCGGCTCGGAGGTTCTGGGCAGGCGCCTCAAGAGCGTGGTCAAGGCTTCCAATCGCACGGACCAACCGCGGTCCGACAGATCGATGATCTGCGGCAAACTGCTTCTGCGTCCCGATGTCAGCCGGGCCTATTGGAAAGACACGGATCTCGACCTCACCCTTGGCGAATACAACATCGTCCACCTGCTGGCTTCAAACGTGGGTCAGTACGTGACGTATCGTGCGATCTACGACCGGCTGCACCATGAGGGTTTCATCACCGGAAGCGGGGCCGATGGTTATCGGGCGAACGTGCGGATCGCGATCAAGCGCATTCGGAACAAGTTTCGCGATTTCGACCCGACCTTCGACAAGATCGAAAACTACGCCGGCTCCGGGTACTGTTGGAAGAAGCCAGCCTAAATCGACTGGTGGCTCGAGCCTTAGTCGAGGGCTGCCAGCTCGTCGGCAAACTGATCGCGCAACGAGCTGAGTACCAGATGGGTGTGCTCTAAAACGCCGATTGAGCGCACGGCCTCTGTCGTATCCTCGCCGCGTCGCACAAGGTTTCAGCGTCTGACGCTGGTGGGCGATATCTTCAGAAGCCGCAGGGTGCGTCCTGCGATCAGCCGGCCGGAAAGATGAGTATCGACGCGGGTTATGTCGCGGCGAACGCCCCGATCGTCCGGGAACAATTGCAGAAAGCAGGTGTCAGGCTCGCACACATGCTCGATGCTGCTTTGGGCAAGTAACGACATCGAGAGCGGCAAGGTGGGGGTGACGCGGGAGTTGCTTGGGGCTGACTGAGACGCGCGCGCAATGCAGCGTAGGTCAGATGGCCTTTAGACCAACAGCGAAAATGCCTGAAGTGCAGCAAAGGTGATCAAGAGTGCGACGAGCGTGTACTCGATCACCCTGCCACGCTGCCCGCTCTTTTTCAAGCGGCGGAAGTATTCAAAGGTGGCGTTCAAGTTATCGCTCCCGATGACTGGCTATCTCTCGTGTAGCGCAGTGCTGACGTTGCTGCTGTGACTCACATCACCGCGCCTTGCGCTTTCCTTTGTGTGTGTCGGATTGGCCACAGAACTTGAGCTTCCGGTCCGACACGTCGTTGTGTGCGGAATGCTACTTATGCGCGGGAAGGGGCGCCTAGTGTGGTCGGCGGTAAGGATTAGGCAAGGAGCAGCCCATGAATGCCGATTTAGTTTTGGCTTATCTTCTCCGTCCGGGTTCAAAGGAGGCCCATTTCGCGGCTGGCGTTCGTCACGTCGAGGAAGCGATGCGCCTGGCACCAAGAACGGTGGGGGATGAGCTCCCACCGTATCGTGGACAACCAGTGACCCTTGATGGGTGGCGGCGGCGCGAACGTAATGCAAACCTGACACTGGTTCCCTGGAGCAGATGATAAGCCCATCCAAAGGCCGGCTCGCGTTTCCTGGAGCTATCGCCGGAAGTTGGTGACGGCGGGGATCGGGAAGGCGGCATATCGTGGGGGTGCTTGACGCCTCCACTTCTCCACCAAAGGAGCGATATGCCATGGCCAACGATAACGTCGTCAAACTGCTTCAGCCAGGAACTTTCAGCGACCAACTCACCGAAGTCTTGTGCAGCGGTGCGCGCGCCCTGCTCGCCCAGGCGGTCGAGGCGGAGGTCGCTGATTTCCTCAGGCGACATGGCGACCTCGAGACCGAAGACGGCCACCGGCGTGTCGTCCGCCACGGCCACCTGCCCGAGCGCGAGGTGATGACCGGCATCGGCGCGGTCGCTGTTCGCCAACCGCGCGTGCGCGACCGCGAGGCCGCTTGCGATGATCCAGGCCGCATCCGCCAGCTTCAGCTAATAGGCGGCAAGCTGGACGATGCCGCGCCGCGTCGTGGCCAAGGTCGAGTGGCACCCGGGCGAGCTTTATCCCCGCGTCGGCTTCATCGTCACCAACCTGTCACGCCTTTCCGAGCGGGTTGTTGCCTTCTACAACAAGCGCGGGACGTGCGAGCAATGGATCAAAGAAGGCAAGAACGCGATCAAGTGGACGCGTCTGTCATGCTGCTCGTTTGCCGCCAGCGCGGTGCGTCTTCAGTTGCACGCGCTGGCCTACAACCTCGCCAACTTCATGCGGACGCTGGCCTTGCCCGAGGCGGTCGCGCAGTGGTCGCTGACAAGCTCGCGGGAGAAGCTCGTGAAGATCGGTGCCAAGGTCGTACGCCACGCCCGTTACGCCATCTTCCAGATGGCCGAGGTCGCAGTGCCGAAGGAACTGTTCGAGAAAATCCTGCGACTGATCGACGAACTGCGACCTCGACCGGCTCCGGCGTAGGGCTCGGACGATCGGATCCGTCATCACCACGCGAGTAGTGTGTCTGAATGGCGAGGAAAAGAGCCGAATCGGTGGATCAAAGGTTGTTCTGGACGTTGAGCGCGGCGGAAGCGCCGGGAAAACTGTGCCGGCCACTGACTATTTACCCGGCGCCCGCCAGAATGGTAGCGTTTGCGCCGTTTAATGGGCTCACCTGAATGTCGGCTAATCGCTTTCTAGGTCCGCCGTCCAAACGAAGTAGGATGCCGGCTTTCGCTCCTCGACCCATTGCGCCAGTGCCGGCCCGTCTATCAGGTCGATGTCTGAGAAGACAACGTCGATCGCTGTAGCCTCCAGCACTGCTATGGCCTCGGCTATGTCCGTCGCCTCTAAGACTTCAAAGCCCTCCCGTCGAAGGTCCCGTGCCTTAGTCGTTCGTTTGAAGACGTCGCTTTCCACCACCAACATGACGGCTGAAGAGCCGTGCGACCCGCAGTCTTTACCCATCGTTCCCCACACTGCTTGGTGCCCAAATGTGCGTAGGCAATGTAAGAATTAGGAGCAATCTGTCATTCTGCATATCTGGGCGCGCGTAACAGTCTAGCGAAAGAGTGCAAAGGAATGCCTAGCCTAACGTCAGCCAGACGGGTCTCGCGCGCGGCTGTTTGCAAAAGCCAGACGAGCCCGTTGGTCCGGGGATATATTCTGCTCCTTACACCAAGCCGCAAAGGATATGGGGCGAATCACGACCCGAACGACATCGTAACCAACATTCTGAAGCTGGCGCTCGATGCTTTCAGCGCGTTCAAGCCACGCGTCGTAAGTCGCGGGAATTTTTTCCGGATCGCTGAACAGTTTCAACAAAGCAGCATGTCCGTCGTCAGATCAATTGATACGGATCGGGTCCATTTGAAGAGAGGATGCGGCGCATCTGTTGAACAGGTTAGGCTGCTTTTCTGGAGTGCATCAAGCGTCTGCTTTGGATGGTCTGTCGTTTGATCCTTTCTCGTTCCAGCAGGATGGTATTGCCACGGCCGAAGTAGACATCGGCAGGTGTCAGATTGCCGATGGCCTCGTGGTAACGATGGTTGTTGTAGTGATCGACGAAGGCGTTGATCTGGGCCTCGAGATCGCCCGGCAGATAGTAGTTCTCGAGCAGAATGCGGTTCTTCAACGTCTGGTGCCAGCGCTCGATCTTGCCCTGGGTCTGGGGATGGAAGGGAGCGCCCCGGATGTGCCTGATGCCGCGGTCCCTGAGCCATTCCGCCAGATCGCCGGCGATGTAAGAGGAACCGTTGTCGCTCAGCAGCCGTGGTCGCTGTGCGACCTTGGCGCTCTCGCAGCCTGATGCCTTGAGCGCGAGTTCCAGGGTCTCCGTCACATCCTGGGCTTTCATCGTCGTGCACAGCTTCCAGGCGATGATGTAACGCGAGAAGTCGTCGAGGATCGTCGACAGGTAGAACCAACCCCAGCCGATCACCTTGAGATAAGTGAAGTCGGTCTGCCAAAGCTGGTTGGGCGCCGTCGTCTTGTCCTTGAACTCGTCAGCAGCTTTCACGACGATGAAGGCCGGGCTCGTGATCAGGTCGTGAGCCTTGAGCAGCCGATAAACCGATGCCTCCGACACAAAGTACTTATTCACATCGGTGAAGCGCGTCGCCACTTCCCGCGGCGACAGTTCCGGCTCGTCCAGGGCCAGTTCGACGATCTGTTCCCGAACGTCCTCCGGGATCTTGTTCCACACCCGCCTGGGCCGAGAGGGCTTGTCTTCCAGTGCCTCGGGCCCGCCCGCCTGCAGGCGCGCATACCAGCGGTAAAATGTCATCGGCAAGATACCGAGCGTGGCCAGGGTTCGTCGGACCGGCAGGTGAGAGTGCTCGACCAGGCCGATGATCTCCAGTTTCTCGGAACCAGGGTATCTCATTCCCCGTCTCCCCCATCCGCGATCATGCTTTTTTTGAGCAGACGCAGTTCCAGTGCCTGCTCGGCAACGACCTCCTTCAGCGCCCGCGCCTCACGGCGAAGGTCCGTCACCTCGCCGCTCGTGGCCGCTCGTGCCGTGTCGCCCGCCAGCCGACGCTTGCCGGCCTCCAGGAACTCCTTCGACCAGCTGTAATAAAGACCCTCGGCGATACCCTCCCGACGGCACAGCTCGGCAATGCTGGATTCGCCCCGAAGGCCGTCCAGGACAATCCGGATCTTCTCTTCAGCCGAATACTGCTTGCGCGTCGCCCGCCGGATGTTCTTCACAAGACGCTCGGACGGTGAGTTGGGCGTAGCGGATTTCTGTCTCATCTCGTTCCCCTCAGGATGACGATGAGACGGAAATCCTCCCCTCCTCAAGACCCTAAATCTGTATCAGTGGCCCTGATGCCGGACACTCAAGGGCCATACCGGCGATGCCGCAAACGCCATCCTCACCGCCGCCGGATACCTTCAGGCGCATCCTCGTCCGGCTCAGGATGCTTTAGAGGTGGCTCGGGAAATCTGCACAGTGGGCTAAGTGGAGTTTCTGCCTGACGACGGCCAGGATGGCCGAGGATCAGGAGCTATCATGGGCAGACGGACACGGCGGAACCACACAGTGGCCTTCAAGGCGAGAGTGGCGTTGGCGGCGTTGAAGGGCGAGATGACGCTGTCGGACCTTGCGCAACGATTTGACGTTCATCCGAATCAGATCACGCAATGGAAAGCGCAGTTTTTGGAGGGCGCTGCCGGTGTGTTCGATAACGGAGCCCGACGTCGTGAACCGGCTGTCGACCTGAAGGCTCTGCATGCCGAGATTGGGGAGCTGACACTGGAGAACGATTTTTTGGAAGGAGCGCTCGGCAAGGCGGGCGTTGTGAGCGCAAAGCGATGATCGATCGATCGCATGATCTGCCGGTGGCCCGGCAGGCTCTGGCATTGGGCATCCGATCTCGTCGTCATGCGCCGGATCGACGAACTGCACCTGAACTTCCCGTTCGCCGGCAGCCGGATGCTGCGCGACCTGCTGGCTGGCGAAGGCTTCGCGGTCGGGCGCCTGCACGTCGCAACGCTGATGAAGCGCATGGGGATCGAGGCGCTGTATCGCCGGCCGAGCACGTCCAAACCGGCACCCGGGCACAAGATTTATCCGTATCTGCTGCGCAAACTGGCGGTCACACGGCCCGACCAGGTGTGGGCCATGGACATCACGTATATCCCGATGGCGCGCGGCTTCGTGTATCTGGCGGCCGTTGTCGACTGGTTCAGCCGCCGGGTTCTGGCATGGCGGCTGTCGATCACGATGGAGGCGGCGTTCTGCGTCGAGGCACTGGAGGAAGTTCTGTCGCGTTACGGCACACCGGAGATCTTCAACACCGATCAGGGCAGTCAGTTCACCAGTGCCGAGTTCACCGGCGCGCTGCTCGCCAAGGAGATCGCGATTAGCATGGACGGCAAAGGGGCGTAGCGTGACAACGTGTTCGTCGAGCGGCTGTGGCGAACGATCAAATACGAGGAGGTCTACCTGCGCGCCTACGACACGGTGAGCGACGCACGCGGCTCACTCGGCAGATACATCGCCTTCTACAACTCGCGTCGACCGCATTCAAGTCTTGACCGGCAACCGCCGGATCGGGCGTACTTCAACCGGCCGCTGCTACTCGCGGCGGCCTAACCCCGGCAGAGGCTCCACTTAGAAAGCCCGCGAAACTGTTCAAACAAACCGAGCCACCTCTCTTTTGTGCCTAATCCTGTCTGTCCTGATGTTCGCCCTTGCAGACCAGAAAACCATCCAGCCGGCTTCCTAACGGGCGACCAGGTAAACCGCCCCATCGCGCCGGATTGGATCCAGCGGCGATTACGGCACGATGATCGCCATTTTGCTCGGGCGAGGAAGGCTCGCATACTCCGAATAGAGCTGCACGAAACGTTCAGTAACTTAAAGTTCGCCGACTGTCCGGCCGATGGTAATGGCCCTCACGGCATCTGGACCTCCATCGCACTTCCATTATAGGGTCTTACGAAGCCGTCGGTGACCGTCAGCTTGGCGGGATTGCCCCTGACCACGTAGCGCGACGGCTTGCCGCCGGTGTTGGGTCGAACCCAGCCGCCGTCGCTCGACATGTTGCAACTGATGACTCGGCTCTGCCAGTCCGAGCGCGGCATCGTGATCAGCGCCTCGCCGGTGTTCTCGCCGTTCACTCCGAAGGTGAGGCGCAGGCCGGTCGGCGCGTTGATTCCGCCCAAGCCGTTGTTAACATATGAGCCGCCGAAATGATCGACTTGGTCGCTGCCGCCCCGATGCGACATCCCGAAGCCTTGGTTGCGGCTCAGGTTGGTGCCATACATCATGATGTTGGAAAGACCTCCGGGCTCACTGTTTGTGCAGTCGAACACCATGCCGTCCAGCGCATTTCCGTTGGTCATAACGTCGTAGATAGAACCTTCGAAAAACGAGCCATTGAAATAAAAGCCGTTCATACCGCAGTAGGCAGCGATCAGGCCCTTCAGCGAAAACTGCGAGATACCGCCGCCGTTCTGGTAGTCTGTGCCTATGAACTCGAAACCGTTACCGCAAGTGTCATTGCCGAACACCGCGATATTCTCAACGCGCAACATGCGGCCTCTCCCTGCGAAGCGGATCACAGGAGTTACTTTGTCCGTAATCAGGGAGTTAAGGCGCAGGCCGTTTCCATTGATATACGTCCCGAAATCGCCTTTGTCCCTGAGCGGTACTGTCAAGGCACTTGAGACGTTGATGACCGGAGTCATCGGATCGAGCACGAGATTGCCGTCCTGCGCCGCCGCATTGAGCAGGGCTTGCAATTGCGCTTGATTGGTCGGTCTAGGTAGGTTGCCTCCAAAGATGTTGATCGTGGTGCCGCCGCCAGTGCCGCCAGCAGGACACTTGGAGCGCGACGCTGCCGGAGCAGGATCTTTGTTCTGGGCAAATGCAGTGGATGAACCTGAAAGCAGCGCAAGCGCTGACGCAGCACCCACCAAATCACGTCTTCTCGTGCTCACTGCATTCTCCCTATCGATGGAGTTCATAGGCCTTGGAAACTTAGGAGGTGTCGCGGAAATGCGGAACCGCCTTCTCGTGATATTATAGTGAGTATTCCTTTATGCTGCCGGCCTTCCACGGCTTCGGTGTCGCCGGCGGCGCATGTGCATGAAAGCGACGGCGCACGCCGCCAGTTGGACGACCATCGCCCGTTTGAATTGCCCCCATGTCCGCCAGCTATGCGAAATTACCGGGAACACCGTCGGCAGGCCTATACGTATGGTGCCGCTCTTTCTAAGGGCAATTTCCACTAGAGTATAGGCGCGTCACCGCAAAGCCTCCTCATGGTGGATTCGATTGCGGGCAGTTCCTACCGGCGATTGACTTGACCGGATACTCGCGTCCAGTCGTTCGCGACTCAGATCAAGTACGCGAGGTTCGAGCTTCCTCACGCGATGGTCACAACCCGTGCTCCCGCGGCGGGTCCATCTTGTAGTTGCTATAGTTCCGGTGGTTTCTCCTTCGGAATGAGAGTGAAAGGGGCAAAGTGAGCGCGGCCTTGCCGACCGTAACCCGAACGGTCGGTCTCACAACGTCGCCCCACTACGGGCGCGGGCGTATGTGGCGTTGCTTCCCGTGTCGAAGAACGGAGAGACAAGCTTGACAGACGTCACACACAGCTATTCTCAGGAAAGGTACGCTTCCGCTGAATACAGAAGAAGACGGGTGCGCTTCGCTTCTGCTCGAAGCGTCGTGCATCACATCAACTGGTTCGACAAGGCGCTTATCTGCCTGTTCATGATCGGCATCTACACTGGTTTTACGATTCAGATCTCGGAAAAGCTGCCATTTCCCTCGACCCTCGCCGGCGTGGCTGGCGTGGTCCTGCTGTGGCGGCGTCGCAACCAGATCACGTCCGCTGCCTTCGCAGGCTTGATCATCGTCGTGGCACTCTATCTGGCGTCGGTTCTCTCGGCAACCGACATTAGGTTCCTTCCGCGGCGGATGAACGGGTTGATCCAGCTCATCTACTCGATCGTTATTGGCTATGCGCTGTTCCTCACCGTCATCCAGGCAAGCCGCCACCAGATCGCTGGATTATTCCTCGTTCTTTCCGTCGTGATTCTGGTGGGCTGTCTGCTCGAACAGTACGCCGGCCTCCGGCCAGTAAGCGACGCCGTTCGCAAGGTAATTTACAGTTGGCGGATATACTACGATGCCGACCTGCGGGACTTGATGTTTTACAATCGCGTCCGGCCGAAGTTCTTCGCCTCCGAACCGTCGCTCGTGAACGTGTGCTTCACGCTGTTCACTTTCGTGTGGATGGTGGTGAGCCCGTGGCGCTGGAAGCTTGTGGTCTACGTGGCGCTTGTGGGTGTCGGATTTTTCGCTATGCCGGGGCCAACGCTGCTTCTGGCGCTGCTGCTGATCCTGCCCTACATGCTGTTCCTGGCCAGCCGTAAGGCGGGCCGGCTGGATTTGGGCCGTCTGCTGATCGTGGCCTGCGTTGCAGCGATCTTGGCCGGCCCCTTCATCGTGCTAGCGCAGATTATGTTTCCCGTGCGGCTCGCGGAAATTACCTCGGGCAACGACGGGAGCTTCTTCGTTCGCGTGCACGGACCCGTCCTAGCTGCGTTCGACATCTTCGCGCATTATCCCTTCGCTGGCGCCGGCCTGACGGGCGAACCTTTTATCGAGAACGAAGTCAGGAACGTTTATCAGCGCTCAGCCGCCTACTCAGCTAGCTGGGGGATGGAGTCGGCCACCACACAAATGCTAATCAACTATTTCTGGTTGCACTGGGTCTACCTCGGCTTGGTCTGGGGCTTGGTCATAATGACGGCCATGATGGTTTGGCTGCGCGTGCTCGGTGTGCCCAGCGTCGCCTTCTGCTTAATGGTCTGGGCCATCTTGGGCCACGCCGCGGGCGCCTATGTCGGACCGTTATGCTGGTCAGTGCTCTTTCTTGCCGGCGCGGCCGCGATCTTGCACCAACGAGCTAATCTTCCATACGAGCGCGGCGGCAGGGCAGGGGGCAATGCTCGTCATTCGATAAGACGCTTGCGACCAAGTATGCCGCTCGCCGCTGATCGAAGGCCGGCATCGGTAATGAGACCTAATGGCGCCGGCTAGTCATCCAGTGTGTCCACCAAGAGTGCCATAAGTCTTTGCAATCCATGAAGCACTTTTGGGTAGACCCACCATAGCGGTGATCGGACTACGGCGGCCAATGCCGCGTTGATCAAGATGGCCGTCTGACGGAAGTGCTTACGGTGCGGGCTGCTTTAAGGGCAGCCCAATCCGCCAGCATTTTCAATTGAGGGAAGGCAAATGTCGTTAGTGTCAAAGGCCAAGGATATTCTGCGTCCACACAAATACAAGATTCTTGGTCGGCCACGGTTATCTTGGACACGCTCGCTCAAAGCCCTGAACCAACAGGGCTTTGACCCCAAGTCGGTTTTCGACATCGGGGTAGCTCAGGGGACCTGGGAACTGTACGCTATCTATCCCAAGGCTTTCTATTATTTAACTGAGCCAGTGCGGGAAGCATTTCCACACTTGGACAAAATATACGCCCACCTGAAGGGCCACTGTCAAATTGACAAGGTTGCCCTATCTTACAAGGACGGCACGGCGGACTTCGATATTCGTGCTGATATCCAAGGCTCGACCATGTTGGAGGAGGTCGGTGAGGCAGCTACCATTCGCCATGAAACTGTCGTCACTCGGCGCTTTGATAGTCTCTATCCTGGATTTGCCACACCTGCCTTGGCCAAGATCGACGTGCAAGGTGCGGAAATGATGGTTCTGAAAGGCATGGAGCGTTCACTGGATAAGATCGATGTCGTTTTGATCGAAGTCAGTCTAATTGCGACCATCAAGGATGGACCCGAAGCCTATGAAGTGATCACTCATATGTGGCAACACGGATTTGTCATTGCTGATGTACTTGGTGTGCTGCGCCGCCCACTCGACAACCAAGCTTCGCAGATGGACCTGTTGTTCATCAAAGACAAATCGGAGTTTCGTAAGAACCGTCGCTGGGAATAAACGTGTACCTCCGATAGAGCTAGGCGCTGGACCGAGGACGAGAAGCTTCGGATCGTGGCAGAGAGCCTGAGCGGGTCGCGGCTGGTTTCGTCGACGGCGCGGCGGCACGGTATCTCGCGGTCGCTGTTGACCTGAGCCCCAGAAACTCCTCCAGGTTGAGGTAGAATCCGTCTTCGAGAGGAGACGGCGATGAAGAAGGCGCGGTTCACGGAAGAGCAGATCATCGGGATCTTGCGGGAGCACGAGCGTACCCCTCCGTGGAAGGCCGCCTGTACGCTTGATGTGTGAAGCGCGAGATTGGGGTCTCCGGTGGACACGATGATCGTGTCCACGGAGCGTAAATGGACATGATCGTAAATGTCAGTTTCGAGTTCGAACGGCGAGAGTAAGCGCCGCCGGCGTGTGCGGTCTGAAGACGAGAAGCGGCGGATCGTTGGCGAAACGTTCGAGCCCGGCGCATCGGTTTCGGCAGTGGCGCAGCGCCATGGGCTGAACACCAACCTGCTGTTCACCTGGCGGCGCGAGATGGGCCGCGGCGTGTCAGCGTTGGCTGACGATCCGATGGCTTTCGTGCCGGCCGTAATCGGCACGGCGCCGGTGACGGCTTCAGCGCCGTCGTCGCCATCGGCAGCCGGTCAGATGGAGATCGTGCTCGCCGGCGGGGAGCGAGTGATCGTCGATCGGACGGTTGACGGAGTGGCATTGGCTCGTGTGATCAAGGTCCTGTCTCGGCGATGATCCCGGTTCCATCAGGCGTTCGGGTTTGGATTGCGGCCGGTCACACGGATATGCGCTGCGGCATGAACTCGTTGGCGTTGCGCATCCAGCAAGCGCTGCAGCACGATCCCCACGCCGGCGATCTTTACGTCTTCCGAGGCAAGAGCGGCAAGCTGATCAAGATCTTCTGGTACGACGGGCTGGGCGCTTCGCTCTACGCCAAGCGGCTGGAGAAGGGACGCTTCATCTGGCCGGCGACGCACGATGGCGTGGTGGTGATAACGCCCGGCCAACTTGGCTATTTGCTTGAAGGGATCGACTGGCGCCATCCCCAGCACACGTGGCGGCCGGAGATAGCAGGCTGATAAGGCGCTTTGCTTCGCAAACGCCGGTGCGGCGGATTGAATTGGCACGCATCGAGTTCACCACAAGCCGCCGCGTCTGTGCTCTTCTGTCGCCACCATGACATCGGTCGATGCCCTGCCGGACGACGCGGAGAGCCTGAAGCGGCTTCTGCTGGCGCGCCAACAGGAGCTTGCCGTGGCGCGCGGGCAGGTTGCGACTGCAGCCGCTGAAGCGGCCGCCTTGCGGGCCAAGGCCGCCGATGACGAGGCCTTGATCGTCCACCTCAAGCTGCACATCGAGAAGCTGCGGCGCGACCGCTTCGGCCAGCGCTCCGAGCGCAGCGCCCGCCTGCTCGATCAACTGGAGCTGCAGCTCGAGGAACTCGAAGCCACGGCCACCGAGGATGATCTGGCCGCCGAGAAGGCGGTGGCGAGGACCACGACCGTCGCGGCCTTCACCCGCAAGCGCCCGACGCGCAAGCCATTCCCCGAGCATCTGCCGCGCGAGCGCGTCGTCGTTGCCGGCCCGACGGCCTGCCCCTGCTGTGGCGGCACACGCCTGTCGAAGCTCGGCGAGGACATCACCGAGACCCTGGAGGTCATCCCCCGCCAGTGGAAGGTAATCCAGACGGTGCGCGAGAAGTTCTCGTGCCGCGACTGCGAGAGCATCGGCCAGGCGCCGGCGCCGTTCCATGTGGTGCCCAGAGGCTGGGCGGGGCCCAGCCTGCTGGCGACGATCCTGTTCGAGAAGTACGGCCAGCATCAGCCACTCAACCGCCAGGCCGAGCGCTACGCGCGCGAGGGTGTGCCGCTGAGTCTCTCAACGCTGGCCGATCAGGTGGGCACGTGCTGCACGGTACGTATTCCTGCGGCGAGTACCGCGGTGGGAGTTCTTTACGCCGCCAGTGCGTCGTGAACGGCGTCTGTCTTGCGCCAGTTCCAGGGCATCAGCTCATCGAGCTTTTGGACGGGATGGCCGGCGATACGGGCAAGGACGTCGGCCAGCCAGGCCCGGGGATCGACGTCGTTGAGCTTGGCGGTAACGATGAGGCCGTAAAGGATGGCGGCACGGTCACCTCCGCGATCCGAACCGGCGAACAGCCAGGCTTTCCTGCCAAGGGCGATGCCGCGCAGAGCTCGTTCGGCGGCATTGTTGGTCAGGCAGATGCGGCCGTCGTCGAGGAAGCGGGTGAAAGCGGCCCAGCGCTTGAGCATGTAATCGATGGCGCCGGCGACGTCGGTGTGGCGTGACAGCTTACGCCGTTCCTCGCGCATCCATGCTTCGAGTGCGGCGACCAGCGGCGCGGCTTGTTCGTGGCGAACGGCAAGCCGCCGATCAGCCGGCAGACCGTTGATGGAGCGCTCGATCTCGAACAGGGCGTCAATCCGCCGGACTGCTTCGAGGGCAACAGGCGAGACAACAGCAGGCGCTCGGCGCTGGGCCTTGCGTCGGGCATTGGCCTCGATATCGGCGAGGACGAAGAACTTACGCCGCGCGTGAGCCCAGCAGGCCGCTTCCAGGATTGGGTTCGCCTGCCGGTCGGCCTCATACAGCTTGCCGTAGCCGCTGTAGGCATCGGCCTGCAGGATGCCACCCCAATTGGTCAGGTGCTGCTGGGGATGCTCGCCGGACCGGTCGCGCGAGTAGAAGAACACCGCGGCCGGTGGTGCCCGCCCGCCGAACGGCCGGTCGTCGCGCACATAGGCCCAACATCGGCCGATGATGGTCTTGCCCTTGGCCAGCACCGGCACCGTGGTGTCGTCGCCATGCAGCCGCTCGGCGGCCAGGACGTAAGCCACAAGGCGATCATGGACGGGCCGCAGTACCGTGCAGCACGTGCCCACCTGATCGGCCAGCGTTGAGAGACTCAGCGGCACACCCTCGCGCGCGTAGCGCTCGGCCTGGCGGTTGAGTGGCTGATGCTGGCCGTACTTCTCGAACAGGATCGTCGCCAGCAGGCTGGGCCCCGCCCAGCCTCTGGGCACCACATGGAACGGCGCCGGCGCCTGGCCGATGCTCTCGCAGTCGCGGCACGAGAACTTCTCGCGCACCGTCTGGATTACCTTCCACTGGCGGGGGATGACCTCCAGGGTCTCGGTGATGTCCTCGCCGAGCTTCGACAGGCGTGTGCCGCCACAGCAGGGGCAGGCCGTCGGGCCGGCAACGACGACGCGCTCGCGCGGCAGATGCTCGGGGAATGGCTTGCGCGTCGGGCGCTTGCGGGTGAAGGCCGCGACGGTCGTGGTCCTCGCCACCGCCTTCTCGGCGGCCAGATCATCCTCGGTGGCCGTGGCTTCGAGTTCCTCGAGCTGCAGCTCCAGTTGATCGAGCAGGCGGGCGCTGCGCTCGGAGCGCTGGCCGAAGCGGTCGCGCCGCAGCTTCTCGATGTGCAGCTTGAGGTGGACGATCAAGGCCTCGTCATCGGCGGCCTTGGCCCGCAAGGCGGCCGCTTCAGCGGCTGCAGTCGCAACCTGCCCGCGCGCCACGGCAAGCTCCTGTTGGCGCGCCAGCAGAAGCCGCTTCAGGCTCTCCGCGTCGTCCGGCAGGGCATCGACCGATGTCATGGTGGCGACAGAAGAGCACAGACGCGGCGGCTTGTGGTGAACTCGATGCGTGCCGATTTAATCCGCCGCACCGGCGTTTGCGAAGCAAAGCGCCTTATCAGCCTGCTATCTCCGGCCGCCACGTGTGCTGGGGATGGCGCCAGTCGATCCCTTCAAGCAAATAGCCAAGTTGGCCGGGCGTTATCACCACCACGCCATCGTGCGTCGCCGGCCAGATGAAGCGTCCCTTCTCCAGCCGCTTGGCGTAGAGCGAAGCGCCCAGCCCGTCGTACCAGAAGATCTTGATCAGCTTGCCGCTCTTGCCTCGGAAGACGTAAAGATCGCCGGCGTGGGGATCGTGCTGCAGCGCTTGCTGGATGCGCAACGCCAACGAGTTCATGCCGCAGCGCATATCCGTGTGACCGGCCGCAATCCAAACCCGAACGCCTGATGGAACCGGGATCATCGCCGAGACAGGACCTTGATCACACGAGCCAATGCCACTCCGTCAACCGTCCGATCGACGATCACTCGCTCCCCGCCGGCGAGCACGATCTCCATCTGACCGGCTGCCGATGGCGACGACGGCGCTGAAGCCGTCACCGGCGCCGTGCCGATTACGGCCGGCACGAAAGCCATCGGATCGTCAGCCAACGCTGACACGCCGCGGCCCATCTCGCGCCGCCAGGTGAACAGCAGGTTGGTGTTCAGCCCATGGCGCTGCGCCACTGCCGAAACCGATGCGCCGGGCTCGAACGTTTCGCCAACGATCCGCCGCTTCTCGTCTTCAGACCGCACACGCCGGCGGCGCTTACTCTCGCCGTTCGAACTCGAAACTGACATTTACGATCATGTCCATTTACGCTCCGTGGACACGATCATCGTGTCCACCGGAGACCCCAATCTCGCGCTTCACACATCAAGCGTACAGGCGGCCTTCCACGGAGGGGTACGTCGCGTCTGCGGGAACTGGCAGCGGTACGCCGCCGCTTCGGCTGGCGACGGCTGCACGTGCTGCTGTCGCGCGAGGGTGTGCGCGTGAACCACAAGAAGCTGCGGCGGCTTTACAACGGCTGCAGGTTCGCCGGCGTGGCGGACGCAAGCGGGCCTTGGGCACCCGGGCGCCGATGGTGCTGCCGCAGGGTCCGAACCAACGCTGGTCACTCGACTTCGTCAGCGACACGCTGACCGACGGCAGGCGGTTCCGCATCCTGGCGATGGTCGACGACTATACCCGGGAGTGCCTCTGCCTGGTGGCCGACACTTCCTTGTCCGGGCTGCGGGTAGAGGTGGCTCGGTTTGTTTGAACAGTTTCGCGGGCTTTCTAAGTGGAGCCTCTGCCGGGGTTAGGCCGCCGCGAGTAGCGGCGGCCGGTTGAAGTACGCCCGATCCGGCGGTTGCCGGTCAAGACTTGAATGCGGTCGACGCGAGTTGTAGAAGGCGATGTATCTGCCGAGTGAGCCGCGTGCGTCGCTCACCGTGTCGTAGGCGCGCAGGTAGACCTCCTCGTATTTGATCGTTCGCCACAGCCGCTCGACGAACACGTTGTCACGCCACGCCCCTTTGCCGTCCATGCTAATCGCGATCCCCTTGGCGAGCAGCGCGCCGGTGAACTCGGCACTGGTGAACTGACTGCCCTGATCGGTGTTGAAGATCTCCGGTGTGCCGTAACGCGACAGAGCTTCCTCCAGTGCCTCGACGCAGAACGCCGCCTCCATCGTGATCGACAGCCGCCATGCCAGAACCCGGCGGCTGAACCAGTCGACAACGGCCGCCAGATACACGAAGCCGCGCGCCATCGGGATATACGTGATGTCCATGGCCCACACCTGGTCGGGCCGTGTGACCGCCAGTTTGCGCAGCAGATACGGGTAAATCTTGTGCCCGGGTGCCGGTTTGGACGTGCTCGGCCGGCGATACAGCGCCTCGATCCCCATGCGCTTCATCAGCGTTGCGACGTGCAGGCGCCCGACCGCGAAGCCTTCGCCAGCCAGCAGGTCGCGCAGCATCCGGCTGCCGGCGAACGGGAAGTTCAGGTGCAGTTCGTCGATCCGGCGCATGACGACGAGATCGGATGCCCAATGCCAGAGCCTGCCGGGCCACCGGCAGATCATGCGATCGATCGATCATCGCTTTGCGCTCACAACGCCCGCCTTGCCGAGCGCTCCTTCCAAAAAATCGTTCTCCAGTGTCAGCTCCCCAATCTTGGCATGCAGAGCCTTCAGGTCGACAGCCGGTTCACGACGTCGGGCTCCGTTATCGAACACACCGGCAGCGCCCTCCAAAAGCTGCGCTTTCCATTGCGTGATCTGATTCGGATGAACGTCAAATCGTTGCGCAAGGTCCGACAGCGTCATCTCGCCCTTCAACGCCGCCAACGCCACTCTCGCCTTGAAGGCCGCTGTGTGGTTCCGCCGTGTCCGTCTGCCCATGATAGCTCCTGATCCTCGGCCATCCTGGCCGTCGTCAGGCAGAAACTCCACTTAGCCCACTGTGCAGATTTCCCGAGCCACCTCTGGTCGTGCGCGAGCTGGATGCGCTGATTGCCCGGCGCGGTCGACCTCTGGGCTGCGTCTCCGACAACGGAACTGAGCTGACCAGCATGGCGATCCTGCGTTGGTCGCAGACGAGCGGCGTGGACTGGCACTACATCGCACCTGGCAAGCCGACGCAGAACGCCTTCATCGAGAGCTTCAACGGTCGGCTACGCGACGAGCTGTTGAACGAGACGCTGTTCACCTCGCTTGCTCACGCACGCGCTGCCCTCGAGGAATGGCGCCGCGACTACAACACCGAACGACCGCACAGCGCGCTCGGCAATCTGACGCCGGTCGCCTACGCGGCTCGCAACGCCTCTGTTCCGCAACAGCCTGGGACGCTGCGCTCAACCACGGGCTTTGCGCCCCAGGCTGTTGCAACACCGGGCCGGACAGGCCCAAATGACGAACGGATTCTACTGCCGGCTGGATGAAACCTGGGGCTCGGGTCAGGCTGATCAGGTATCGCGGGGTACCTTCTTCTTCATGACATACACGATCGCTTTCTTCTTAACCCAGTAAAACTGAGCCGGAAAATGGGACTCTATGAAGAGGATCATTCTATTTCGAAAATAAGAGAGATCTTTCGGCTTAAATATCAAGGTTCCGTTTATATCGCTTACTTTAAGTTTCATATTCCGCGTCTGAAACTGTAGCAAATTCCTCGATGCCGGAATTGCGTGGCATGTAATGGAGGAGCGTGCATTCGTCGGGTCCTGACTGTTCAAAGAGCCATGTATAGTTAGAGCACTAAAAAATAGAATATCACCTTTGTTTAGAACTGGAGCGCGGATTTCAAGCGAACTGTTTCTAATTTCTTTAGCAACAGATGAAATATACGCCTCATGATTTTCAGCGAAGTTGTTCAAGAGGGAGTGATCTTCCAGTTTAATACGCTGAGATTTCTGGGCAAACGAAAAACCGTCCAGCTGTCGCCTGAATATCTTCAATTGCTATCCAAGCGCCGCACATTTCACCAATCTCTTCTGAGTCGAGATAATAGCTATCTTGGTGCTCCCACGTCACTGAGTTGCCCTCGAAATACATAGATTGAACAATTTTCGGGGTGTCACTTAGCAGTGCTGAAAAGGCCTCTCGTAGAGAAGCATTCGCCAAAATATTGTTTGTCGCGAACTTGCGAAAGTTTGGAAACCTGAATGGATCAACGCTTTGTAGGTTTAGGATTGGATTCATGATCCAACCCTTTTTGTTTTTTTTATGCTTCTCGGCTCTTGCTGTTTCTTGGCGATACATATAACCGGTAAATGGTTTTACTTCTTTGTCCCACAACTCTCTGAGGCGATCACACGTCTCTGCTGTGACTACGCTGCTAAAAATGACATAGCCATTCTTCTCATAGTATTTCTTTGCAGCCTGCCACTGGCTCGTTTCAAAACGCTGGGACACATCTTCGCTCAATTCTTGTGGGACCTTCGCGAGAAAACCGCGCGACGTCGTCAGTTCGATCATAGTGATGCTCCATGCCTACCGCGTGCTAAGCCTCTTAAGTCAGCACTTGGTATGTCTCATTAGGCAGTGTCAATTTTTACGAATGCCGCTCAAGCAAGGAACGCCCATTCTGTGACTTCATTGTGATTTCCGGTGCTTTTGCCCTGCCGGTTTTCCGCATCAAGAGCCGGGCCCGGGAATTTGCACAGGACGATAAGTGGAGTTTCTGTCTGACGGCGGGCAAGAATGCCGGCGGTTCAGGAGAGACGATGATAAGAAGACCGCGCCGGAACCACACACCGGCCTTCAAGGCGAAGGTGGCGCTTGCTTCCATCAGCGGCGAGATGACGTTGGCTCAGTTGGCCGAGCATTTCGACGTGCATCCGAACCAGGTCACGACGGGGAAGGCGCAACTTCAAGAAGGGGCTGCCGATGTGTTCCGGGCGGCGGCAACAGCACGGGGCAACAACCAGCCGTCGACGTGAAGTCGTTGCATATGACCTGAGCCCCAAGTTTCATCCAGCCGGCAGTAGAATCCGTTCGTCATTTGGGCCTGTCCGGCCCGGTGTTGCAACAGCCTGGGGCGCGAAGCCCGTGGTTGAGCGCAGCGTCCCAGGCTGTTGCGGAACAGAGGCGTTGCGAGCCGCGTAGGCGACCGGCGTCAGATTGCCGAGCGCGCTGTGCGGTCGTTCGGTGTTGTAGTCGCGGCGCCATTCCTCGAGGGCAGCGCGTGCGTGAGCAAGCGAGGTGAACAGCGTCTCGTTCAACAGCTCGTCGCGTAGCCGACCGTTGAAGCTCTCGATGAAGGCGTTCTGCGTCGGCTTGCCAGGTGCGATGTAGTACCAGTCCACGCCGCTCGTCTGCGACCAACGCAGGATCGCCATGCTGGTCAGCTCAGTTCCGTTGTCGGAGACGCAGCCCAGAGGTCGACCGCGCCGGGCAATCAGCGCATCCAGCTCGCGCACGACCCGCAGCCCGGACAAGGAAGTGTCAGCCACCAGGCAGAGGTACTCCCGGGTCGCGAGAGAAGCTCGTGAAGATCGGTGCCAAGGTCGTACGCCACGCCCGTTACGCCATCTTCCAGATGGCCGAGGTCGCAGTGCCGAAGGAACTGTTCGAGAAAATCCTGCGACTGATCGACGGACTGCGACCTCGACCGGCTCCGGCGTAGGGCTCGGACGATCGGATCCGTCATCACCACGCGAGTAGTGTGTCTGAATGGCGAGGAAAAGAGCCGAATCGGTGGATCAAAGGTTGTTCTGGACGTTGAGCGCGGCGGAAGCGCCGGGAAAACTGTGCCGGCCACTGACTATTTACCCGGCGTCCGCCAGAATGGTAGCGTTTGCGCCGTTTAATGGGCTCACCTGGAGAATGTCGGTTTAGATTGCAAGGTTCAGGCGCTTCGGACGGCCATGCCTTGCACCGCTCTACAGCGACAGGGGGCGCCCGGGCATCGAGAGCCGCTTCGTGATCGGCCTGCTGCTGCAAGCATATGGTCGGGCTGTCCGATGAAGGCGTCTGTGAGCGTTGGGTCTACGATCCGTACTTCCAGCACTTCACTGGCGAGACGTTCTTCCAGCACACCTTTCCGCACGAGCGCTCCGATCTCAGCCACTGGAGGAAGCGGCTGGGCGACAAGCTCGAGCTGTTACTGGCCGAGAGCCTGCGGGTGGCAGACGACAGCGGCGCGCTGCGGACCAGGGACCTGGCGCGGGTCACCGTCGACACCACGGTGCAGCCCAAGAACATCACCTTCCCGACCGACGCCAAGCTTCTCCACGCCGCGATCAAGGGCCTCAATCGCCTGGCCCGCCACCACGACGTGCGACTGAGGCAATCCTGCGTCCGCGTCGCCAAGCAAGCGGCGATGATGGCGGGGCGTTATGCCCACGCCAAGCAGTTCAACCGCCACCATCGACAAGTGCGCTTCCTGCGCACCCGCCTGGGTCGGCTGATCCGCGATATCCGGCGTAGGATCGCAGGCCACGAGCCCGTCGAGGCGGCCTTCGAGAGCCCACACTCGCGGGCCTCCCAGATCCGCTCCCAACACCAGCGCCAGCGCGACTGGAAGCTCTATTCCTTCCACGCCCCTGAGGGCGAGTGCATCGGCAAGGGCAAGGCCCGTGCGCCCTACGAGTTCGGCGTCAAGGTCTCGGTCGTCACCACCAACGCCTGTGCCCCGGGCGGCCAGTTCGTGCTGCAGGCCAAGGCGTTGCCGGGCAATCCCTATGACGGCCACACCTTGCGCGCCGCCCGCGAGGACACCCAGCGCCTCACCGGACGCGAGATCGAACGGCCCTACGTCGACAAGGGATACCGCGGTCACGACGCGCCCAAGCCGCGAAGGGTGTTCATCTCCGGCCAGAAGCGCGGCGTCTTCGGCATCATCAAGCGAGAGCTGCGTCGGCGCTTCGCCATCGAGCCTCTCATCGGCCATATGAAGGAGCAAGGTCACCTCGGCCGCTGTTACCTCAAGGGCCATACCGGCGATGCCGCAAACGCCATCCTCACCGCCGCCGGATACCTTCAGGCGCATCCTCGCCTGGCTCAGGATGCTTTTGTGCCTAATCCTGTCTGTCCTGATGCTCGCCCTTGCAGACCAGAAAACCATCCAGCCGGCTTCCTAACCGGCGACTTGCGAGAGACCGCCTTGGCGAATACGGCTTCAAAGCGATCAGCGACACCCGAGATGTCAAAGGCGTTTTCCGCGTAGGCGCGCCCAGCGGTGCCAAACTTGGCGCAGGTGCGCGGCTCGCTCCGCAGGCGATCGGCCGCCGCCACGAAAGCTTGCCTGTCTTCGGCGGGGATGGAAAGCCCGGCGGCGGCCTTCTTGACTAGTCGCGCCGAAAGATTGCTGAGCGGCGCCGACAAAAGAATTGGACGGCCCCCGCAGAAATAGCTAAGAACTTTCGAGGGAACGGAGAATGCTCCCGCGTCATTTTCGAGCAGCGCGACGAGAACGTCGGCCGCCCCAAGGACATCCGCAAAGACGTCCATCGGTTGCAAAGGCAGAAACAACAGATTTGACTTCCGCTCCAAGGCGCTGCGGGCTTTCAAAGCATCATAGCTGACACCAGAGGCGGCGACCGCAACGACGACCTTGGGATCTTTCTCAAAATGTTCGGCGAGAGCCCAAAGCAGATCCGGATTGTGCTTCAGCGCCAGGGTGCCGGCGTACAGAAAGACGAACTTGTCTGAAAACCCGTGCTGTATCGCCCATGAATTATCCTTCGGCCGTAACGGCAATCTATCGAGTGCGCCCCAATTTGGGATGACGTCGGCGGCATCGTCCTTTACGCCGAAGCCCTTGAGCGCCGGCCTAAAATCTTCGGTTGCGAGAACAATTCCGTCGCTCCGACACAACAGGCTGGCTTCAAAATACCTGTAGTAAGCGCCGATGATGTGGCCGAGGACGGGAAGTTTCCGGCCTAAAATTCTCGCCGCCGCCAGGCTGTAGACATCCTGCATCCAGAAAACGAACGCGGATCCGACGCGGCGAACGCCTTCGAGGATCTGCAACTGTGCCTCAAGCGGCGTGTTGCCTGAAATCGTTACATCAGGAGCAAATGACGCGATCCTCTGACTTGCGAGCTCGCCATAGAGGATGTCCGCCTGACGCCTGCGAATGAGATTTCGCTTGCAATATGGCTGTCCGATCGAGATCGCCTCGATTGAAAAGTTGGCGGGATCGCTTGATAACCGCCGCGTGTCGCCCTTTGGCCCCATATCCTCGGCGAAAAAGAAATGCCGCACCTCATGCCCGCGCCGCGCAAGTTCGCGCGAAAGCTCGAACTGAAACGGGTGACCGGAACAGTCATGAAGCGCGATTCTGACTAAACCACACGCCTTTTGCTCTGAGCATGCGTTGACCTCGGCATGTATTTCTCCCTGGTGAAGTGCCTGACGCCGTTCCCTGAACGCGGGATCGTACGAAGGCGCTTTTGAGTTCTTGCTTAGCATCATGGGTTCGGCACTCCGAATGCAGCCTTGTGGGCCGCCATCGCTATTGGGTGAAGCTCGCGGCGAGTCTCCGGCCGGGCCCATCACGGTAAACCCGATGGCGACCAGCCCGCCGGCGCCGACCAGCAGGGCGCCGATCGCCGTCGGCCCCGCATCGGCGAAAATGCCATGGCAAAATGCCCCCACGGCGGCAGCGGCGACAAGGGCGGCACACGCGGCCGGAGCAATCGCGGTGAGGATAGGGCCCATCGACACCGGACCGCGGCGGGTCGCCAGCCAGAACGCGACGGGCAGGCGAACCAGCACGACCAACATTGCCAATTGACCGAGCACGCGGACCGCATGCGCCGCAAAAGGATCGCGCGGCCGCGCCGGGATCGACCGCCGATGTCGTCGATCAGGTGGTCAGTGGCGAGCGCCGCCTCAGGCGACGGCACGTAGTGACTCGGGCGTGATGTTGTCAACGTACTACCGGTAGGTCGCGGCCACACCTCATTTGGCGAGTACGGCTCATGTCCGGACGGATGCCTTCGACGGAAACGCCAAGGCCTCTCGCGCGCGCTCGCCAGATTGGCCGGCGCGCCCGACCAGGAACGTAGATTTAGCGGATCGCCAAACACGCAGCCTATAGCCACGCGGTCGAAGCGCGGTATTCTACCGACATTGGAGTCTAAAATAGCATTCATTACCAGCATAAAAGCATCGCCCTTCGTCGAGCCGCCAGTGATCACCCTGTGACTGCCTCCTCACGCACAGAGCGCGCGCATGCAACGCCACAAATTGATCACGTAGCGGGGACGCGAGACTCGCCAATACTGCGATCCAAATCCACCAATACTGCGATCCAGGAGATTAGCTGCATGCACGGATCAGCCAACGCTAGAGACGTCACCGACGTTCCGCTCCACGTCAGCAGCGAGCCATTTGACGGCGCTGAAGCGTCGCCACGTGTGGACGGTACCGAGTTCTTGTTCTTCTGCCCCGACGTGACAGACGCCAGCACGCTGAAGCGGGTCCAGCAGTTTATGGATTTCGGCTATCGCGTTACGGTCTTCGGCTTCAGGCGACGCTACAACTCCGCCTACCAGCCGCCGTGGCCGAACGTCCCGCTGGGCTTCACGATCGACACCCGCTATTGGCATCGGCTTCGCGCGCTGTTTCGTGCCATCCCCACCCTGTTTACTCAACGCGAGCTCCTGAGCCGCGCCGCAATCTTCTACGCTCGCAATCTCGATCAGCTCCTCCTGGCGTTCCTTGCCCGCCTGATCACCTCCTCGCGCGCGCCGGTGACCTACGAAGTGCTCGACATTCCGCCCATCCTCGTGCGGCGGGGGCCAGTGCCGACTCTGCTCAGGGCGATCGAGCGCCTATGCCTGCGACGGATCAGCCTGCTGGTTGTCTCCTCGCCGGCCTTTCACCGCAACTACTACGAAGCGGTCCAGAAATACCGAGGCGAATGGTTCCTGCTGGAGAACAAGCTGCACCCTTCGATCTCGTCCCAACCGTTGCCGGTACGGCGCGTCGCCGAGAGCGGCAGCCCCTGGGTGGTCGGCTATTTCGGCACGATCCGCGGCGAATCCACCTTCGCCCTCATCACACGGTTGGCCGAACGCCTGCAGGGTCGAGTCGTGTTCACGTTCGGCGGCATCATCACCACGGTCGACCAAGCGAAGTTCGACGAAGTATTGCGGCGTTGTCCGAACATCGTCTATACTGGCCCCTACCTTCCGCAGCAAGACCTTGAACGCCTCTATCGCAACGTCGACTTCGCCTGGGCGCTGGACCTTGAACACACCGACCACAATTCACGCTGGCTGATGCCCTGTCGCTTCTACGAGGCCGGATACTTCGGAATCCCCTGCCTCGCCGTTCACGGATTCGAAGTGGGCAGCACCATAGAGAAGCACCGGATCGGCTGGACCTTCGACGCACCATTGGAAGAATCCTTAATCCGCTTCTTCGAACGCCTCACTCCAGCTGACTATGAGCGCATTCGCGAACAACTCCGTTCGGTCCCACGACAAGTATTTGTAGGCGGCGACGACGTCGCCCGCCTCTGCACGATGCTTGCCCGCCGCAGCGGCCGGGGCCCAACGCCAAAACCGCAGCACAGGCGACAGCGCGGTTGATTATGACGCAGTCGAACTCCACCAGCCGAAGCGCGGTATCGCGGCTCACCGGATAGAGGCCAGTGATGTCGAAGCCGCGCTCGTCGAGATAGCGGATGATGTCCATGTATTGCGGCATACCCTTGTAGATGCCGGTCACTGACACCTATGTCTGCAGCGCCTTGACCTCCGGCAGGCTGTCGCTGGCGCAGCGCAACACCTCAACGTCGAATCCCTAGGTGTCGGTCTTTAGGTACGGCCGGTCAAAGTCGATGCGTTCCTGCAGGACGGGCAGTACGACATCGAGGGTCCGCGCCGTCACCGTTTCCGTGTGGCACGCTACATTCGGCTCGGAAAAGTCCTTCAACCGGTCGTGGTCGGACTCAAGGAACGAGCTGAATTGATCGGAGACGATGACGTTAGTCGGCATCGATCCATCGCTGCTGCCCAGAGAATAGGCTTCGATATGCCAGTAGCGGTCTACCCTGCTGCGCTCGCGCAACGCACCGATATGCCGGCTAACCGGCTCAAAGGAGATGATCGGGCCGTCGTAGCGGACCTTATCGCGCAGGAAGTCGCGGTATTGCCCTGTGTTGACGCCGACATCGAGCACGCAAATCTATGTCCAGGCGAGTTAGCAACTCGCGCAAATGCGCGAAGTCACGCTCTTTCATTTCACGCAAGAGTGCGATGCCGTAGCCAAGCGACCGGCTGACCCTGAAAACAGTGTCCTTCACGATCTTCAGCATGGCAGTCTTCACACGAACCACTGACCGCGTGTTGCAACATTATGAGGCTCATCGGTTGAAATAGTGAGCTTTTAGCGGTTACCGGCTTCGGCTGGCTGATCAGACGATCACCATCTGGCCGGGTCTGACCGCATCCAAGCCGAAATGACGCAAGTTTTAAAACAAGAGGGCCAATTCGAGAGTGAGCACGCACGCGACAGCGTAGAAGGTGTCCGGCTGGCGCGCCTCAAGCCGCACGATCCTGTCGGGCAGCTCCGTTCGCCATAGGACCGCGCAGAACGCCAGCGTCATCAGGATGCCGGCGACGGCTCCTGCTATAGTCGCGGCAGGCCCACTCCACCATGCGCCGCATGAAGGCCTCGCAGGCGTCGATCTGCGAGGCGAGGAAGTTTCTCGCCAGCCTGTCGTAACGTGTGGCGATACGCCGGAAGTCTTTGAGTCGACAGAAGGCATTCTCGATGCGGTATCGTTGTTTGTACGATTTCTTGTCGAAGCTGAAGGGCTGTTTGCGGTTCGACTTGTTGGGAACAACGGCTTTGGTGCCACAATCTTTCAGCCATTGCCGCAATGGTGCGCTGTCATAGGCGTTGTCGCCGAGAAGTTTTTTTGGCTGCTTTGGTGCGACGGATACGGCGTGGGGCGGGCGGACAATCATGCGCCTCACCACCGCTTAGCAGGATGGAAAGAAGACAGCCTTTAGCATCTGTGATTGCGTGGATTTTCGCATTGCGCCCGCCGCGTGAGCGTCCAATCGCCTGTTTTTCCTCCTTTTCCGCCCGATGCCGAGCGGTGCGCCTTGATATGTGTCGAATCGATCATCTGCGTCTCACAGGATCGGCCGCGGCTGGCCAAGGCGCCGAACAGAGTTTCCCAAAGCCCGCGCTCCGCCCAGCGCACAAAGCGATTGTAGACCGTCGTGGGCGGACCGTACTCGGGCGGGCAATCGCACCACCGGCAGACGCTCTTCAGCACATGCAGGATGCCACTGATCACCCGCCAGTCATCTGCCCGATCCTTGCCCCGTACATCCGTCGGAAGCAGCGCCGCGATCTGGCTGCCACTGCTCGTCGTTCAGCCAAAACAAGTTGCGTCGCATATTCTCTGCTCCTTCACAGCAGAAAATCACTAACCAATTCAACGCTCAACATATATATTGGGTTTTCGCCCTAGGGCCTGTCCTCAATTGAGCCAAATGATAGCAGCGGCGAGGTGGATAGCGGCGAGGAAGTTTTGAGCGGTCTTGTCGTATCGAGTGGCGATGGCTCGGAATTGCTTGAGCTTGCAGTAGAAGTTCTCGATGAGATGACGGTCCTTGTAGAGCTGCTTGTCGAACGGTCGTGGTGTCGTGCGGGTAGTCCTTGGTGGAATGACGGAGGTCTTGCCTGCGGCCGCCAGAGGTTTGATGACGCGTTCGTCGGCATCGAAGGCTTTGTCGGCCAGCAGAATGTCAGCTTTCACCTGAGGTAGCAGCGCATCGGCGCCTTGCAGGTCATGGGCCTGTCCCGGGGTCAAAAAGAAGCTGATGGGGTTGCCCAGGGCATCGACCAAGGTGTGGATTTTGGTGCTCAATCCACCTTTGCTGCGCCCGATCGCCTGGTCCGCGCCGTCTTTTTTTGGGCGCCAGCGCTGTGCTGGTGGGCCCGCACGATGGTGCTGTCGATCATGGCGTACTCGTTGTCGGCGTCGGCCGCCAGACACTCGAACATCTTCTTCCACACGCCGTTCTTGGCCCAGCGCGAGAAGCGCGTGTGGATCTTGATCGGATCGCCAAAGCGCTCCGGCAGATCGCGCCACGGAATGCCCGCTCGGTATCGGTAGAGCACGGCTTCCACGAACAGCCGATTGTTCTTGGCCGTAACGCCGACGTGGCCCTCACGCCCGGGCAGCAGGTCCTTGATCCGGTCCCACTGATCGTCTCGCAACCCATAACGACGCATCGGTCAGCTCCGGATTAGCTGACCGTCCATGAATCACATATGATTCCTCAGGGGAATCCCCCAATTGAGGACAGGCCCTAGTATGTCGCTGGGATAGTGATATCCGAGGTATACACGCGGCAGGTAGGTGAAGACGAGGGTTCAAAAGCCGGCAAGAATAACAAGCACGTGCGACCGCATCCAGATGGGTACACACAAAGCGAAATACAGGACGGCATGGTCGCTCGGAAACGAACTCCACGTGTTGAGAGCCAGGATCGATGCTGAACGGCACGCGCACGTTGCGCCGCGGCATATGGAGCGGCCTTCTGTGAAACGGCAAACCTATCCGCAGCCGCCGCGAGATCACACCCGCGATGGTCCCGCCAAATACGGCGGTGACGACCATGCGGTGAGCATCCTCACGGCGCTAACCCAGTTGAAACCACATTCACCAATAGAAGGCCATAAACAAACCGCCCTTGAGGATAGTCGAATCCGACAAATCGGATACGACCTTGTCGAGGAGCTGGCTTCTGCCGGCGGCGTAGTTAATGCAAAGGGTAAGTCAAGCGTCGAGACAGGCGATCAATATCGTTGTCCTCTGGATTTTCAAGTTAGTCGCAACGCATTCGACATATTTGTGACCGGTTGAGGTCGGTCCGACGGCGATTGAGAGACCGCTTCTCATGCCCAACTATCGCGTGCCTCAGCGCCGCCAGACCTGAATGCGCCGGTAAATTGAAAGTAGGAGAGAAATCATTGCATTTGGTCACGGGTCCGGTACTGATCACCGGCGGCACCGGCTACATCGACAGTCATGCCTGCAAGGCGCTGGCCGACGGCGCGACCGATCTGCATCGACACGGGCACGCCTGGGCGGTCTGCTGGGGATCGCTCGAGCGCGGCGACATCGGCGACGGTCGGTTCGTCGAGGAAGTGTTTCTGCCCCACAGGCCACAGGCCGCAAGTCGTGGTCCATCTTGCGCGCTCCATCGAGGTCGGTAAATCAGTCACCCATCCCGAATGCTACCTCAACAACAATCCTTCCAAGAGCCGCGTACTATTCGGCGCGGCGCTGCGCCACAAGATCGAGGCCTTCGTGTTCTCCGCCACTCGTGCCGTCTACGACCTGCCGCAAACGGAGCTCAAGCGCTCACCGAGATGCGCCGCCACGGGACGGGCGAAGATGTCGTTCGAGCCGCCGGGCGGGAACGGCACGATCCAGTCCATGGCGCGCGACGGCCGCCAGTCCGCGGCGCGGAGCGGACCGACGATACCAGTGACGAGCAGGCCGCCCAGCGCGGCGCGACGTGGAAATTTCATCGGTTACTCCATCTGGACGTTGGCGGCCCTGGCAATGCGACCCCAGCGCTCGATCTCGCGGACGACGAAGCGAGCGAAATCGGCGCGGCTCTCGAGTTCGACGCGCGCGCCCTGCTCGACCCACAACGTCCTGATCGCCTCCTCGGCGAGCGCAGCCTGCACCGCATCGTGCAGCCGGTCGAGGATGGCGTCGGGCGTGCGCTTGGGAGCGAACAGCCCGAACCAGGTGGTGACACGGAAGTCGGCGAGACCCGCCTCCTGCATGGTCGGCACGTCGGGCAGCATCGGTTCGCGCCGGCGATTGGCAACAGCGAGCGCCCTGAGCTTACCCGCCTTCACGTGACCCGCGACGGCGCTCGGCAGAATGAAGGCGGCGGCGACCTGGCCAGCCAGCAGGTCCTGAAGCATCGGGCCGCCGCCGCGATAGGGAATGTGGTTGAGCCGTACGCCGGCCCGCGCCTCGAAGACGCCGATGGCCAGGTGCGTGACGGTGCCGAGGCCGGCCGAACCGACGTCGATCGCGCCGGGCTTCTTCTTCGCCGCCTCGATGAACGCCGCGAGCGTGGCGACATCGAGCTTGGCCGGGTTGACCGCCAGCACGTAGGGCACCCGCGCCAGCGCGCTTACGGCGGCAAAGTCGCGGCCGAAGTCGAAGCCCGCCTTGGGATAGATCACCGGCGCATAGGTGAGGCCGGTGTCGCCGAGCAGAAGCGTATAGCCGTCGGCCGGCGCGCGGGCCGCCACCGCCGTGCCCAGGGTGCCGCCGGCGCCACTCCTGTTGTCGATCACCATCGGCTGGCCGAGGCGGTTCGCCACTTGCGCGGCGATCGGACGGGCGAACGTGTCGGAGCCGCCGCCGGCCGGAAACAGCACCAGCCAGGTGACGGGCCGCTCGGGCCATCCTGCCGCGCGCGCGGGGCCAGCCGCGCCTGCCGCCAGCAGGCCCGCCAGCGCCCAGCGTCGTGAAAGATCGATCATGGCATCCGGCTCCGCCGCCCCCTGCGTGGCCACCTTAACGAGAGGGTCGGGATGTGGCCACCACGCGGCAAGCGGTGGCCCACGCCGTTGGTTACGATTGTGTTGCAGCCTCGCGGTCAGGCCTCTGCCGTCGGCAGGTCGAGGACGCTGGCGTGCTCGCCGCCGTTCAGCAGGGTGAGCAACGGCGGACGGCCGTGCGGCGTCTGCACGAAATGGTCGGCGTCGCCGCCGGCGATCGACAGCCTGATGCGGCTGCCCGCCGCGAAGCGCCATGCCGTCGGCAGCAGGGCGAAGCGCAGGAGCTGCGGCTCGCCGGCCGGCATCGGACGGGCGTCCTTGCGGGCATAGCTGCGCCACGGCCAGGTCGTGCGGTAGTGGCGCGGCGCCGGCGCCTCGGCGCGATGGATGGCGCGCAGCACGCCCTCGGTGACATAGCGCGACGTACCGTCGGCTTCGACCTCGGCGAGATAGACGAACACCGCAGCGTCGGGTTCGCTCGAGGCGAGCCACAGCGACACCACCGGGTGGCCGGCGATCTCGAGCGGGGCGGCAAGCGGCGCGGTCGTAAAGCTCAACAGCCCGCACTCGCGCTCCGTCCAGTCGGCGTAGTACGACGTGGCATCGATGCCGGCGATGCGCTCGTAGCGCGTCTGCGTCCCGCTGCCGAGCGTGAAGTCGGCCTGATAAGGCTCGGACGTGCCATCGTTGGGTCGGGCGCCGACAAGTTCATGACCGGGCGCGGTGAAGAGCTGCCGACTGCCCTTGACCGGCGGCCAGCTGGCAGCCGACCGCCATTCCTCGGCATGCACGGTAAAATAGTGGATCGGATCCTCGTCGCCGAGGCCTGTCTTGCGGCCGGCGAGATGCTCGTCGAAGAAGCGCAGAACCTCGCCCAGCACCGGCAGCTCGGGCTCGACCCGCGCACGCCACGGCGAAGCGTTGACCCGCGCGCCATGGTCCCACGGCCCCAGCATGATCCTGCGCTCGGCATTGGGCAGCGTCAGGAACCGCGACAGGGCGCCGTTGGCGTAGCCGGCGCCGTCCATCCAGCCGGAGATGGCGTAGACGGCGACGTCCCTGGGGATCTCGTCGAGGTAGTTGTAGGGGCTGAACGAGGCGCTGGTGAAGGAAGGATCGTAGGGCAGCGCGTCGTCGCGGAATTTGAACTCGGTGATGAAGTCGGGCATCCGGAAATTCGCCAGGTGCCCCTTCACCGCCTCGCGCGCGAGCGCGCCGTCCTTGTCGTCGTCGACCGGCATGGGCCCCTGCAGCGCGGGATCGGCGAAGTAGCTGAACTTCGCACGCAGGTCGCGCCGGTCATGGTCGAGCGCCAGCATCAGCTCGTCATAGACCAGCGCCAGCCGCTTGATCAGCATGCCGCCGGGATAATAGTTGTCGGCCCAGGTGTCCCACACCGCGAACAAGGGCGCGATTGCCTTCACCGCCTTGTGGCCGGTGCTGGCGAGGAAGTCGCACGCCGCGCCGAGATACGAGATCCCGGTCGCGCCGATCCGTCCGTCGCTCCACGTCTGGGCCACGATCCAGTCGGCGATGGCGCTGTAGTCGCCGCGCTCGCGCGGCGAGCGGAAGGAATCGCGCGTGCCGAAGCTGGCGCCGGTGCCGCGCGCATCGACCACGACCAACGCATAGCCGCGCGGCACGAACATGTCGCGATACTTGTAGGTGTTGGGCGACGGCTCGACGTTGCTGCCCGGCGCCAGCTCGAAGCGGCGGATGTAGGGCGTGAGGATGAGCACCGTGGGCCAGCGCTTCGAGTTATCGCCATCCGGCAGGATGACGTCGACGGCGAGCCGGCAGCCATCGGCCATCGTCACATAAACCGAAGTGGGTGCCCCCACCCTGTGTTCGGCCGGGCGGCCGGCAAGGTAGCGGCTGGGCGGCACTTTCCAGGCCGACCCTTGGTCGTCACGATCCGGCATGGTCGATCCTTTCAAACGGTCGTTTCGCTGCTATTGATGTTTCAACGGTCGCCAAAAAGCCATGAAAGAATGGAGGCTCTGCGACATGAAAAGCGCCCTCTCCCGCCGCCGCGCGCTGACGCTCGCCAGCGGCGCGTTCGCCACCCCGATGCTGGCCTCCGGCATCGCCCGCGCCGCCGACGACTGGCCCAACAAGCCGGTGCGCTACATCAATTCCTTTCCGGCCGGCGGGCCGACCGACGTGCTGTCGCGCGTCGCTTGCCAGAAGCTGAGCGAACTCACCGGCCAGCAGTTCATCGTCGAGAACAAGGGCGGCTCGGGCGGCAATGTCGGCGCCGATGCGATCGCCCATGCGGCGCCGGACGGCTACACGATCGGACTCTACAGCGTGGCCTCCCACGCCATCGCGCCCACGCTCTACGCCAAGCTGCCGTTCGATGCCGCCAAGGATTTCACGGCCGTCACGATGCTGTGGTCGCTGCCCAACCTCCTGATCGTGCGGCCGGGCCTTAATGTCCACACGGTGCCGGAGCTGATCGCGCTCGCCCGGGCCAATCCCGGCAAGTACTCGTTCGCCTCCTCGGGCTCGGGCACGACGGTTCACCTGAGCGGCGAGCTCTTCAAGGTCATGGCCAAGATCGACCTGCTGCACGTGCCCTATCGCGGCAGCGCGCCGGCGACCCAGGATCTGCTGGCCGGCCAGGTCGACATGATCTTCGACAATATCCCTGGCTCGCTCGCCCAGATGCGCGGCGGCAAGGCGGTCGGGAGCAATACATTTTCCTGTTCAACCATCGTATTGCT
>CAWJJJ010000010.1:0-254881 GCA_963843185.1 uncultured Alphaproteobacteria bacterium | reverse complement strand
TGCACCAGAAGCTTGCCGAAGTTCTTGCCTTTCAAGAGGCCCATGAAGGCTTCGGGCGCGTTCTCGATGCCCTTCACGATGTCCTCGCGGTACTTGATCTTGCCTGCCTTGACCGCGGCCGGGACCTCCTTCCAGAAGCCCTCCATCTGGCCGAAGTGATCGGACACGATGAAGCCCGTCACGGTGGCGCGCTTGACCAGCAGCAGGCGCCAGTCGGGGCCGGGATTCATCTGCATCTCGTTGTATTGCGAGATCAGGCCGCACAGCGGCACGCGGGCGAAGTCGTTGAGCTGGGGCACGACGGCGGCCTGCACCGCGCCGCCGACATTCTCGAAATAGACGTCGATGCCCTTGGGCGCGGCGGCGCGCAGCTCCTTGAACAGGTTGGCGCCGGCGGCGCGGTAGTCGACGCAGGCGTCGAAGCCCAGCTCGCCCACGACGTAGTCGCACTTGGCCTTGCCGCCGGCGATGCCGACCGCGCGGCAGCCCTGCAGCTTCGCGAGCTGGCCGACCACCGAGCCGACGGCGCCCGAGGCCGCCGAGACGACCACGGTCTCGCCCGCCTTGGGCTTGCCGATCATCATCAGGCCCCACCACGCGGTCATGCCCGGCATGCCCAGCACCGACAGCGCCGTCGAGAGCGGCGCGACGGTGGGGTCGAGCTTCATCGACATCATGCCGTTGGACACGGCGTAGCTCTGCCAGCCGGAATATTCGGCGACAAAGTCGCCTTCCTTGAAGCGCGGGTTGTTCGACTTCACGACCTGGCCCACCGTGCCGCCGACCATGGCGTCGCCCAAATTGACGTTGGCGGCGTAGCCCTTGGTCTCGGCCATGCGGCCGCGCATATAGGGATCGAGCGACATCCAGATGGTGCGCGACAGGTACTCGCCGTCCTTCGGTTCGGGGATCGGCTGGTCGACGACGTCGAAATTGGCGTGGGTCGGTTCGCCCTCGGGGCGCGACTTCAGCAGTACGCGGCGGTTGGTGGCCATAAGGTCCTCCTGTTTGCCGGACGCTAGCATGCGCGCGCTTGTGTGCTAAGACGCCCGCCGCATGAGTGATTCGCGTCCTTATATCTGTCTTCCCGGCGCCTGGATGGGTGCCTGGTCGTGGCAATTCGTGCTGGAGCGGCTGCGCGCGGCGGGCCACGACCGCACGCGCACTGCCCTTTCGCGGCGTGGGCGAGCGCGCCGCCGAGCTGTCGCCCGAGCTCGACAACGACGTGTTCGTGGCCGACACGGTCGCCACGTTCGAGCAGGAAGACCTCGAGGATGTCATCCTGGTCGGCCACAGCTTCGGCAGCCTGATCGCCAGCCTGGTCACCGACCGGATTCCCGAGCGCATCGCGCATCTGGTGATCATCGACGGCGGCATCGCGCAGGACGGCCAGTCGATCTTCGGCCGCATCCCGGACGAGATCGTGGCCAAGCGCCGGAAGCTCGTGAAGACCGTCAACGGCACGGAAGTGCTGCCCTTCGCGCCGGTCGGCAGCCTGATCATCGACGATCCCAACCTGGCGGCCTGGACGCACCGCCAGCTCACGCCCCATCCGGTGGCCTGCTACACCAAGCCGATCCGGCTCAATCATCCGGCGGGCAACGGCCGGCCGATGACCTACATCGCCTGCACCAGGCCACGCTATCCGGTGTCGGCCGGCATGCACGAGAAGGTGCAGGCCATGCCGCATATCCGCTACCGACCGATCGAGGCGGGCCACAACTGCATCATCTCCGCGCCCGACCTGGTGGCGCGCGAGCTGCTGGAGATCCCGCGATGAGCGAGCAGCTGATGATCCTCGTCGCCGGCCCCTACCGCTCCGGCACCAACGACGATCCGGTGCTGATCCAGCGCAATGTCGACGCCATGGAGGATATGGCGCTGGCCGTGTTTCGAACTCGGTCATCTGCCGGTGCTGGGCGAATGGTTCGCGCTGCCGCTTCTCCGGCACGCCGGCTCGCAGAAGATCGGCGATGCGGTGTTCGACGAGATCTTCCATCCCATCGCCCGCGAGTTGATCGGAAAATGCGACGCCGTGCTGCGCATCGGCGGGCCGTCGAGCGGCGCCGACGACATGGTCGCGACGGGCGAACGTCTCGGCAAGCGTATCTTCCGCGACCTGGCAGAGATCCCCGAGCGTCGCCGGTGAAGGATCCCCTGCAAGGCGAACGGCAAACCGGCTGGCGGCGGTGGCGGAGCGACCCGCTGGTGCGCTCCGTCAATGCGCTCGGCATCACGCAGATCACGGCCTGGGGCACGAGCTACTACTGCCTGGGCGTGCTGGCCAAGCCGATCGCCGCCGAGACCGACTGGGCGATCAGCACGATCTTTCTCGGCTTCGGCGTGGCGCTGGTGGTGATGGGCCTGATCTCGGCCTGGGCCGGACGGCTGATCGACCGGATCGGCGCCCGCGCCGTGATGTCGATCGGCACCGTGGTCGTCTCCGCCGGCCTTCTCGCTTTGAGCCAGGTGCGCGACGTCCCCTTCTACCTGGCGACCTGGGCGGTGATCGGCGTGGGCATGCGGTTCTGCCTCTACGACGCGGCGTTCGCGGCGCTGGTCCAGGCCGTGCCGAGCCGCGGGCGCGCCGCCATCTCCTACCTCACCCTCTACGGCGCCTATGCCTCGACGGTGTTCTGGGTGATCGGCCATTACCTGAACCAGGCCTATGGCTGGCGCGGCACCCTGATCATCTTCGCGGCCGTGAACCTCGCCGTCTGCCTGCCGCTCAACTGGTTCGGCCTGTCGCGGCGCGAGTCCGCTACGGAAGCGGTTGCGGCCAAGGTGCCCGAGAGAGCGCCGGACGGGCCGGTGCTGGAGGGACGAAGGCGCACCGTCGGCATTGCGCTGTTCGCCCTCATCATGTCGCTGAACGGCTTCGTGTTCGGCGTGGTGTCGCTGCAGCTCGTGCCGCTCCTGGAAGCGGCGGGGCTGGCTGGTGCTGCAGCGGTGTGGGTCGCCTCGCTCAAGGGCCACGGCCAGTTCGGCGGCCGGGTGGTCGAGATCTTCTTCGGGCGCAACCTCAAGGCCATGACGGTGGCGCGCATCGCCATCGCCGTCGTGCCGGCCGCGCTGGTGCTGCTCATGGCTGGCGCGCAGCCAATTCTGGCTGCTCGTGGCCTTCACCCTGCTGCTGGGCGCCTCGCAGGGCGTGATCACCATCGTACGCGGCGCCGTACCGCTGGCGCTGTTCGGCACCCAGGGCTACGGCGCGGTGCTGGGGCTGATCGCGACGCCGATCCTGCTGGTCAATGCCTTCTCGCCGGCGCTGTTTGCGCTGATCGTCGACCTGGTCGGCTGGCAGAGCTCGCTGTACGCGCTGCTCGCCAGCTCGATCCTGACCTGGCTCGCCATCGAACTGATGGCGCGGTGGTACGACGGGGCACAGGCGGGGAAATCTCGATAGGCTCTAGAACGGCTCCTTGTACGGCCGCAGGTCGATCTCGTGCGTCCAGGCGCTGCGGTGCTGCGTGTGCAGGTGCCAGTAGCTGTCGGCGATCGCCTCGATGTTCAAGAGGCCGTCGGCGCCGGCCTTGTCCTTGCGGTCGGGCATGCGCGACAGCAGGCGGTCGCCTTCGATGCCGCCGTCGATGATGGCGTGGGCGACGTGGATGCCCTGCGGCCCGAACTCGCGCGCCAGCGACTGCACCAGCAGGCGCAGCCCGCCCTTGGTGGCGTTGAAGGCGGCGAAGCGCGGCCGGCCGCGCAGCGAACCCGAGGCGCCGGTGAAGATCAGCGTGCCGTGGCCGAGCGGCGCCAGCCGACGCACCGCCTCGCGGCCGAACAGGAAGCCGGCGAAGCAGCCGACCCGCCAGGAGTCCTCGAAATGCTGCGCCGTCATCTCGCGGATATCGACGGCGGCGTTGTTGCCCATGTTGAACACCAGCAGGTCGGCCGGCGCGCCGTCGACATCGTCGGCCATCGCCTTGTCGAACAGGGCGATCACTTCGGCCTCCTTGGTACCGTCGACGACGACCGGCGTCGCCGAGCCGCCGGCGGTGCGGATCGATTCGGCGACCTTGCCGATCTTGGCCGCGGTGCGGCCTGCCACCAGCACGTGATAGCCCTCTTTCGCAAAGCGGCGGCTGGCGGCGGCACCCAGCCCGCGTTCCGCGCCCACGCCCAGCACAACTGCCTTCGTCTTCTTTGCCATATCGGTCCTCGCAACAACGGGTCGCGCAGAACTTGCGGTGCGGCGCCCGGCTTCGCTACGGTCCGCCCGCATGAAATTACCTCCGTACCCCATAATCGAACTCGATCTTTCGGCGCCGCTCGACAAGCACCGCACCACCGTCCTGTCGGAATGGATCGACTGGAACGGCCACATGAACGTGGGTTTCTATGTCGTGGCCTTCGACAAGGCGACCGACACGCTGTGCGCGCAGTTCGGCTGCAGCTGGGATTATACGCGCCAGAAGATCGGCATGACCTTCGTGCTCGAGGCGCACGTGACCTACGACCAGGAGGTCAAGGAGGGCGATCCGCTGCGTATCACCAGCCAGATCCTCGACCACGACGCCAAGCGGCTGCACTACATCCATGCCATGTATCACGCGACCGAGGGCTACCTAGCCGCCACCAACGAGCTGATGCTGATGAACATCGACTATGCCAGCCGCCGCTCCGCACCGTGGCCCGACTTCGCCCGGGAGCGCATCGAGAAGATGGCGGCCGCGCACAAGAACCTGCCCCTACCCAAGCAGGCCGGCCGCCTCATCGGCATCCGGAAGAAGCAGCCCTGATGCTCGACTCACTGCCCTACGAGCTGCCCGAGCTCCTCACCCGCGCGCCATTCGATGCGCACCATTCCACCGTTCTGCCCGAATGGGTCGACTGGAACGGGCACATGAATGTCGCCTTCTACGACACGGCCTTCGACCAGGCGTCGGGCGCGTTCATGCGCAACATGGGACTGGGCCGGCGCTACGTCGACGGCAAGCTCGGCATGACCTTCGTGCTCGAGACCCACGTCACCTACGATCGCGAGATGCGGGAGGGCGCGCCGATGCGCTTCACCACCCAGCTCCTCGAGCGCGACGCCAAGCGGGTCCATCTCTATCACGAGATGTTCCATGCCGCCGAGGGTTACCTCGCCGCGACCAACGAAGTGATCGTGATGAACATCAGCTACGAAACGCGCCGCTCCGCGCCCTGGCCGGCGCCGGTGGCCGAGCGGCTGGAGACACTGTGGCAGGCGCATGAGGCGCTGCCGCGGCCGGCCAAGGCCGGGCGGGTGATGGGACTGGCGAAAAAGCTGTCGTCCTGAGCGAAGCGACGGCCCTCATCGCCGCTTGCCGCGGGCGCGAGATCCTTCGCGCTTCGCTCCAGGGCGGAGGTTACTCCGCCCGGGATGACAGTTGCGCCAGCTTCTCCAGCGCCTCGCCGCTCAGGCGGTAAGGCAGCCAGTTGCGAATCCATTTGAAGCCGATGCGCTGATAGAAACCGCGCGCCGGGTTCCAGTCGAGCACGTTGAGGTCGATGCGCTTGAAGCCCCGGGCGAGGCATTCCTGGGCCAGCGCCTGCATCAGCACGCGCGCAACGCCGCCGCGCCGCTCCTCGGGCGCGACCCAGATGTCCTCGATGAAGATGCCGCGTGCAGCGGTCCAGACCGAATAGTTGCAGGTGTAGAGCGCGAACCCGACCGGCTTGCCGCCGCGTTCGGCGATCAGGGCGGCGAATTGCGGGTTCTTGCCGAAGCCGTCGCGCGCCAGGGTCTGTGGCGTCGAGGCCACGGCGTCGGGCTCGTCCTCGTAGGTCGCGAGATCGACCGAGAAGCGATGCAGCAGGTCGACATCGTCGACCGTGGCCACGCGGACGATGACCGAGGAGGCCTTTTCAGACGGCAAGATAGCCTCCATCGACGGCCAGGATGGCCCCCGTCACGTAGCTCGCGGCATCGGAGCAGAGGAACACGACCGGGCCGACCAGCTCCTCGGGCTGGCCGACGCGCTTCATCGGCACATGCGTGAGGAAAGCCTCCGGCCGCCGAGGATCAGCGATTGTCGGCTCAGCCATGGCGGTGGCGAATATGACCAGCGAGAGACGTCCGGTCAGCATGTCCTTCATGCGGATACTTCCTTCAGGGCTTCGCGGATCACCGCTTCGTCGCCGATATGATTGACCAGCAGCAGGATCAGCCGCGCGTCGAAGGCGCGGCACTGCTCGTCATCGAGGCCTTTGTGGGCGTCGATCAGGGCATTGTAGACGTCGTCGGGTCGCGCGAGATTGAGCGCGCGCCGCAACGCCCCGTCAGCCGCTTTCACCATTGCCTTCTCCCTCACGCATTGCCCGTCGCCCGCTTGACCGCCGCCGCGATCGCCGCCGGATCGAAACTGCGCCAGCGCGCCGCGACATAACGGTCCGGACGGATCAGATAGGTCGTGCCGGCGCGGCCATCGTAACGCTGCCGCGCCAATCCGTCGCTCGCGATGCGCACGACCGTCACATCCGCCGGCAGGACGCCGAGGTCGAGCGGGTCATCGCCGAACACCAGCACGGTGAAGTCGCGGCCGAGGCGGTCGACCAGCCAGCCGCCCTCGACCTGCGCGTCGATCGTGGCGCGACCCGGCCCGGGCCCGCGCAGCCAATCACCGTCGCGATCGGGCGTGTCGATGGGCGAGTCGGGCTGGGCGGTCGGCACCGACAGCCGGCCACTGTTGATCATGGCCCGGGCGAAGGGAAAATCGCGCGCCAGGGCCAGCGCGGCGTCGCGGAAAGTGCGCGAGGCGGGGAACCTGGGCGTGATGAAATCGGTGCTGCGCGTGGATTGCAGGATGTTCTCGCGCGCCGCAGCGCGGCGCTCGCTGCAGTAGCTGTCAAGCAGCGCGGCCGGCGCACGGCCGGCCAGCACAAGGGCGAGCTTCCAGGCGAGATTGTCGACGTCGGCGACGGCGCCGTTGCCGCCGCGCGCGCCGAACGGCGAGACGACGTGCGCGGCATCGCCGGCGAAGATCACGCGGCCCACCACGAAGCGCTCCATCATGCGGCAGGTGAAGGTGTAGACGCTGGTCCATTCATGCTCCCAGCGCGCGCCAGGTCCGAACAGCAGGCGCAGGCGGCGGTCGATGCTCTCCGGCTTCTTCTCTTCCTCGGGATCGGCGTCGCGGCCGAGCTGGAAGTCGACCCGGAGCACATTGTCGGCCTGGCGGTGCAGCAGCACGGAGTTGGTCGGATGGAAGGGCGGGTAGAACCAGAAGCGCCGCTCCCTGGGCAGCTCGTCGAGCAGCCGAATGTCGGAGATCAGGAACTGTTCGTGGAAGACCTCACCGGGATAAGGCAGGCCCAGCAGATGGCGCACCGCGCTGCGCACGCCGTCGCAGGCGACCAGCCAGTCGGCCTCCAGCGTGTAGCGGCCGTCCGGTGTCTCGACCTCGACCGTCACGCCGTCGGCGAAAGGCGTGACACCCACCACCTTGTTGCGAAAGCGCAGCTCGATCGACTTCTCGGCCAGGCAACGTTCATAGAGATATTCCTCCACGTAGTACTGCTGCAGGTTCACGAAGGCGGGGAACTTGTGGCCGGGCTCGGGCTGCAGATCGAAGCGATAGACCGGCCTGTCGCGCAAATAGACCTCGCCCTGCTCCCAGGTGATGCCCTTGGCGACCATGCGCCGGGCGATGCCGAAGCGATCCCAGATCTCGAGGCTGTGCTTGGCCTGGCAGATGGAGCGGCTGCCGAGGCTCACCGTGTCGTCCTCGTCGAGCACCACTGACGGCACGCCGCGCGATGCCAGATCGAGCGCCAGGGTGGGACCCGCCATGCCGGCGCCGACGATCACGACCGGGCGGCGGGTGATCTTGCCGTCGAGTTCGACTGGTCGATGATAAGGGTAGTGGCGGTACGCGTAGGAGCTCATTACCCGCCTTCATATCCCTCCGCCGTCATACGGGGGAGGGATTATGATTTCTCCAGCGCCGCCCACATCTCGATGTCGCGCTCGGCGGTCCAAATGCGGGGATGGTCGAGACCCTTGGCCTCGTCGTAGGCGCGCGATACGTCGAACGGCATGCAGTGCTCGAAGATCACCCAGTTGCCATAGCGCGGCTGCAGGGCCGCCATCGCCTTGTCGTAGGCCTGCTTCAGCGATTTGCCTGCATCGGCCGCCGCCGACACCGACTTGTAGAGATCGCCGAGGAAGGCCTGCGTGCCGGCGATGCCTTCCTCGACCGCGCCCTCGCCGGCCAGCGCGTCGCCGCGGCCGGGCACCAGCGCCAACGCCTTGAGGTCGCGCAGCTTCCGCAAGGTCTCCGGCCAGTCCTTGTAGTGGGCGTCGCCGGCGTAGGGCGTGGCGCCGTACTCGACCAGGTCGCCGCTGAACAGAGTGCGCTCCTCGGGCAGCCAGACGATGGTGTCGCCCTTGGTGTGGCCGCGGCCGGCATGGATGATGTCGACCTGCAGCTTGCCCAGCCAGATCGTCATGCGATCGTTGAAGGTGATGGTGGGCCAGGTCAGGCCGGGAATGGTCTCGGCGGCGTCGAACAGGCGGGGAAAGCGCTGCAATTCCGATTTGTAGTCCTGCGCGCCCCTCTCGACGATCAAGTCGCGCGTCGCCTCGCTACAGATGATGTGCTGCGGCTCGTAACCCGACGCGCCCAGCACGCGCACGGCATGATAGTGCGAGAGCACGACGTACTTGATCGGCTTGTCGGTGACGGTGCGGATGTATTCGATGACCTTCTGCGCCATCTTGGGCGTCGCCTGGGCATCGATCACCATGACCGCATCATCGCCCACGACGATGCCGGTATTGGGATCGCCCTCGGCCGTGAAGGCATAGGCGTGCTCGGACAGGCGGCTGAACGTGATCTTCTTTTCCGCCACGTCGGCCTGCGAGGCGAAGGCCCTTGCCATCGATCGTCTCCCCCTTGTTTTTGTTGGCGTCCCGACGGCAAAGGTCAGTCGGAGCCGAACTTGTGGTAGCCCGCGCGGTCGCCGGTGCGCACCGTGACCTCGAAGCCGTCGTTGTCGCGCTCCATGCGCAAGGTCACCGCCGTGCCGGCCGGGCCGCTCGCCCACAGCCTGCGATAGAAGTCGGGAACATCGTCCAGCACCTCGCCGTTCAGCGCGTGCAGGATGTCGCCGCGCTGCAGGCCGGCGCGATCGGCCGGGCCGCCGTCGGAGATGCCGCCGACCACGAGCTGGCCCATATGCTCGACCGTGTAGAGGCCGAGCCAGGGGCGCGGCGGCGCGGCGAGCCGGCCCTTGGTCACCAGCTCCTCGAAGATCGGCTTCAGCCGGTTGATCGGAACGTACATGTTGCCGGGGAAAGCCGGCGAACCGGGGCCGAGCGCTTCCTGCACCAGGAGCGAGCCGACGCCCAGCAAGGTGCCGTCCTGGCCGATCAGGGCCGAGCCGCCCCACAGCGGATAGGCCGGAACGGTGAAGATGGCGTTGTCGAGCAGGTATTCCCAGTAGCCCGCAAACTCACGCCGGCCAGCGACCTTGACCTTGAGCGCGGCCTTCTCGCCGCCCAGCCCGGCGACGAAGGCTTCGCTACGCAGCTCGAGCGTGTCGGAGTCGCCAAAGGGCATGGGCTTCTGCCGGACGGGCCGCTCGGTGCGCACCAGGCCGAAGCCGCTTTCGTAGTCGTAGCCGACGATGGACGCGGACAGCTCGCGGCCGTCGATGTCGGTGACGGTAACGGTATCGGCCTCCATGATCAGGTAGCCGATGGTGACAACCAGGCCGTTGTCGTCGATCAGGATGCCGTGGCCTTCGCGCTCGGAGCCCAGGGTCTGGGCCGAGCGGCGATCCTTGGGGATGGTGGTGCGCAAGCCGACCACGGCCGGCAGCGCCGCCGACACACCGGGCGGCATGTTGGATACCCCGCCGGGCAGTCGCGCCTCGACGCCTTCGTGGCCGGTCGGAATATGACCTGCGCCGTTCGCGGAACCGTTCAAGCCTCGGGCCATGCCTACACCCCTACATTTACAGTGGCGCGTCCCCCCGTTCTGAAAGATAGGCGTAAGGCGCCCCGATTGCTATATGACGGTGCATGGCGCCCCCCGCCGATCCGTTCGAAATCACCGACGATCCCGTACCGGCCGATCCCCCGCCGGCGCGACGTGCCGTCGCGTCCTCGGCCCACCTGGAAGGGCTGAACACCGAGCAACGGCAGGCGGTCGTCCACGAGGGCGGTCCCCTGCTGGTGCTGGCTGGCGCCGGCACCGGCAAGACCCGCGTGCTGACCACGCGGATCGCTCACCTGTTGATAACCGGCCGTGCCCGCACCTCGCAGATCCTGGCCGTCACCTTCACCAACAAGGCGGCGCGCGAGATGCTCGACCGCGTGGCAAGCCTGATCGGCGGCGCCGCCGACGGCATGTGGCTGGGCACCTTCCATGCCATCGGCGTGCGCGTGCTGCGCCGCCACGCCGAGCTGGTCGGTCTCAAGAGCAACTTCACCATCCTCGATACCGACGACCAGACGCGCCTGATCAAGCAGTTGCTGCAGGCGGAGAACATCGACGACAAGAAATGGCCAGCGCGGGTGCTGTCGGGAATCATCCAGCGCTGGAAGGATCGCGCGCTGACGCCGGACAAGGTGTCGGGCGACGACGCCGGCGAGTTCGCCAACGGCAAGGCGGCCGACATCTATCGCCAGTACCAGGAGCGGCTCGCCGAGGTGAACGCCGTCGATTTCGGCGACCTCGTCATGCACTGCGTGACACTGTGGCAGAAGCATCCCGACGTGCTGGCACAGTATCACCGCCGCTTCCGCCACATCCTGGTCGACGAATATCAGGACACCAACGTGGCGCAATATCTGTGGCTCAGGCTGCTGGCCCAGGGCACCGAGGACGTCTGCTGCGTCGGCGACGACGACCAGTCGATCTACGGCTGGCGCGGCGCGGAGGTCGGCAACATCCTGCGCTTCGAGAAGGATTTTCCGGGCGCCACCATCGTCCGACTCGAGCGCAACTACCGTTCGACGCCGCACATCCTGGCCGCCGCCTCGCACCTGATCTCCCACAACGAGGGAAGGTTGGGCAAGACGCTGTGGACCGAGGTCAAGGAGGGCGAACGCATCTCGCTCCGCGGCGTGTGGGACGGCGACGAGGAGGCGCGCACGATCGGCGAGGAGATCGAGGCCCTGCAGCGCGACAAGCACAAGCTGGCCCAGATCGCCATCCTGGTGCGGGCCGGCTTCCAGACCCGCGAGTTCGAGGAACGCTTCATCACCATGGGCCTGCCCTACCGGGTGATCGGCGGGCCGCGCTTCTACGAGCGCCAGGAGATCCGCGACGCACTGGCCTATTGCCGGGTCACGGTGCAGCCCGACGACGACCTTGCCTTCGAGCGCATCTACAACACGCCGCGCCGCGGGCTGGGCGAATCGGCGCTGCGCACCCTGCGCCTGATCCAGCGCGCCCAGAAGATCTCGCTGGTCGAGGCGACGCGCCGGGCGCTCGAGACCGACGAGCTGAAGGCGCGGCCGCGCAAGGCGCTGGCTGACCTCGATCCGCAGCTTCGACCGCTGGCGCGCCATGCTCGACGGCATGAACCATGTCGAGGTGGTCGAGACCATACTCGACGAGTTGGGCTACACCGACATGCTGCGCCTCGACCGCTCGCCCGAAGCCGAGGGAAGGCTGGAAAACCTCAAGGAGCTGACCAACGCGCTGCAGGAGTTCGACACCCTGCCCGCTTTCCTCGAGCACGTGGCGCTGCTGACCGACATGGCCGACCGCAGCGATACCGACATGGTGAGCGTCATGACGCTGCATGCCGCCAAGGGACTGGAGTTCGACACCGTGTTCCTGCCGGGCTGGGAGGAAGGCCTGTTCCCCAACCAGCGCGCGCTCGACGACAAGGGCCTGGCCGGGCTCGAGGAGGAGCGGCGGCTGGCCTATGTCGGCCTGACGCGGGCACGCAAGCGGGCCTATGTCTCCTTCGCCGCCAACCGGCGCGTGTTCAACCAGTGGCAGGCGGCCATCCCCTCGCGCTTCCTGCGCGAGCTGCCGGCCGACCAGCTGGCCGAGAGCAGCGACGCCGGCCTCTACGCCACCTACTCCGCCGGCCATCACGGCGGCCTGCGCGAGCAGGCGAGCGGCTTCGACTATGAGAGCCTGGGCGTCGCCTCGGGCCGCCGTACGCGCTGGCGCGACGAGACGTTCGACGATCGCCGCGCCGTCGAGGGCGACAAGGTCGATCTCAGCATCGGCCAGCGCGTCTTCCATCAGAAATTCGGCTATGGCCGCATCGTCGCCGTCGACGGCAACAAGCTCGACATCGAGTTCGAGAAGGCCGGCCCGAAGAAGGTGCTCGACAGCTTTATCGAGGCGGCGTGAGCGTCCAAGGCGTCGTTCGTCGTGCCGGCGGCGGATCGGCTGCCGTGGGAGAATGCACTCGAGGAACGGCTGGCCGAGGCAGGCTTCGTCCTGACGAGCTGCGAGATCTCGCGCGACGGGCCGTGGCGCCTCGACATTTTCGGCGAGGCGGAGGATCCTCGGGTGGCCGAGGCCATCGCCGATGGCGCGCGGTCGCTCGGCGGGACCGCGCCGTCCTGGAGCTGGGAGAGCGCTGCCCGAGACGGATTGGGTGGCCGAGAACCAGCGCTCGTTTCGGCCGTTTACGGTCGGGCCGTTCTGGGTCCACCCCTCGCACGTCACGGACGGCATACCGGCCGGGCTTGCTGCCGCTCAGGATCGATGCCGGTCTCGCCTTTGGCACCGGCACGCATGCCACGACACGCGGCTGCCTTGAAATGCTGGCGACGCTCGATCCCGGCGCGACGGTCAACGCCGTCGACGTCGGAACCGGCAGCGGCATCCTGGCCATTGCCATGGCCAAGCTGTGGAAGCGCGAGGTGCTGGGCGGCGACAATGATGCCGAAGCGGTCGCGGTCGCCCGGGAGAATGCCGATTTGAACCGTGTCGGCGAGGTCTGCCACTTCGTCAACGCCGCCGGTCTTGGTGCATCTGAACTCGAAGCACGCGCGCCTTACGACCTCATCGTGGCCAACATCCTGGCCGGTCCGCTCGCCGATCTCGCCGAGTCCTTCGCCGGCGCCGTGCGGCCGGGCGGCCACGTGTTACTGAGCGGGCTTCTGGTCGAGCAAGCCGCTGAGCTCCTCGAGGTCTATGGCGGCTGCGGCTTCAGCTTCAAGCGCCGCATCGATCTCGAGACCGGCGGAGCCTGGTGGCGCACGCTGCTGCTGCGGCGGGACTAGACAAACGAAAAGGGCCGGCTTGCGCCGGCCCTCTACGCTTACGCTTACGCTACGCTACAAACAGTTACGCCGCGCGACGCAAATTCTGGTTGGCAGCGGTGACATGGTCGTTGGCCTCCTCGAACTGCGGGCTGACGCCGACCGCAGCCTCGCGAACGGCGAACGGGATGTCGGAACGGCACAGGCCGATGTCCGCCAGTTCACGGTCGCTCATACGGAAGAGCTGGCCCTCGGCCGCGCGCAGCTTGAAGTCCGCCTTGATTCCGGCGACGAGCCGGCCGTATTGACGGCCGAGCCACAGGAGGACGTCCCCGAGGCTGTTGGCCATCAGCTCGGCGCGCGCGTAGCGGGCACGCATCTCGAGCAGGCGGCGGTCGTCGAACGACAGGCTGTGCTTGGTAATATCGTTTCCCCCCGCCGGCGCAGTTTCGCTGGTCAGATCTTCAAAGGTCCGAATCGGCTGGGTCATCATGGTCTACTCCTTTTATTGTGCGACGCGGTACGCGATGCTGCATCGCACTTGGCCAATATAGAGCCTTGAGTTACAACGATAAGTCGGACCCTTGAACTTCTGCCATGCGTCTAAACGCATGGAGCCTAATAATTTGGCATTTCGCATAAGCGAAAGGCCAAATATTGCTCAATTTGCCTCCCTCAGACACCCCGCGTAGGGTCTGCGCGATCATGAGTTCCGCTCCCGACGACGTTCTCGACCTCCTCCGCAGACGCGGCCGCAACCCAGACCCGTCCGCCCTCGACTCCCTGATGCGGGGGGTGGCGGCAGCCCCGGAAGGCCTGGCCGGGCCTGAATGGGTCGAGTTGGTCGATCCCGACGCCGACGCCGAGCTGACCAAGGCGCTCACCGTGTGGCGGGCGGAGCTGGCCAAGGCCGATGACGGTCTCGACTCCGCGCCCGCGCCGGCATCGCGCCTCCAGGCGCTTCGCAGCGAACTGAAGCGCCGCGACCTCTCCGGCTTCGTCGTGCCGCGCGCCGACGAGCATCAGGGCGAATACGTGCCACGCCGCTCGCAGCGCCTGGCCTGGCTGACCGGTTTCAGCGGCTCTGCCGGGCTCGCCATCGTGCTCGGCGATCGCGCCGCCATCTTCATCGACGGTCGCTACACGCTCGCCGTGCGCGGCCAGGTCGACACCGAGGCCTTCGTGCCGCATCAGATCCCCGAGACAGTCGCCGGAAACATGGATCGCCGAGAACCTGCCCAAGGGCGGCAAGCTCGGCTTCGACCCCTGGCTGCAGACGGTCGATGGCTACGACCGCTTCGCGCGCGCCTGCGAGCGCGCCGGCGGCACCTTCGTGCCGGTGGATTCAAACCCCGTCGACTCGGTGTGGCTCGACCGGCCGGCGGCGCCGCTGGCGCCCGTGCTGCCGCATCCCGACGCCTTCGCGGGCGAGAGCAGCGAGGCCAAGCGCAGCCGCATCGCCGACGCCATGAAGGCCAAGGGGGCCGACGTGGCGCTGATCACCGCGCCCGATTCGATCGCCTGGCTCCTCAACGTGCGCGGCGGCGATGTCCCACGCACGCCGTTCGCGTTGGGCTTCGCGCTGCTGCACAGCGATGGCCATGTCGATCTCTACATGGATCGCCGCAAGGTTCCCGACCGCACGCTGGCCTGGCTGGGCAATGCCGTGACCCTGGCGCCGACCGACGAGCTCGCCGCCGCCTTGGACACGATGGGCAAGGTGGGCAAGCGGGTATTGATCGAAAGCGCGACGGCGCCGGTGTGGGCCGCGACCCGCCTGCAAGCGGCGGGCGTCACGCTGGTCCGCGATGCCGATCCGGTGGCCCTGCCCAAGGCCTGCAAGAACGCCGTCGAGCTCGAGGGCATCCGCCGCGCCCATCGCCGCGACGGCGCCGCGGTCAGCCGCTTCCTGGGCTGGCTGGCTACCGAGTCCAGGGGCGGCACGCTGCGCGAGATCGAAGCCTCCGACCGTTTGCAGGCGTTGCGCCAGGAGACTGGCAAGCTGCGCGATCTCAGCTTCGACACCATCTCCGGCGCCGGCCCCAACGGCGCCATCGTCCACTACCACGCCTCCGAAGCGACCCAGCGCCGACTCGAGCCGGGCAGCCTCTACCTCGTGGACTCGGGCGGCCAGTACCGCGACGGCACGACCGACATCACCCGCACCGTGGCGATCGGCACGCCGAGCCCGGAGATGCGCGACCGCTTCACCCGCGTGCTCAAGGGCCATATCGCGCTGGCCATGGCGCGCTTTCCCGCCGGCACCACCGGTTCGCAGCTCGACGCACTGGCGCGCTATGCGCTATGGCAGGCGGGGCTGGATTACGACCACGGCACGGGTCACGGCGTCGGCGCCTACCTGTCGGTCCACGAGGGCCCGCACCGCATCTCCAAGATGGCCAACAACGTCGCCCTGCAGCCCGGCATGATCGTCAGCAACGAGCCGGGCTACTACAAGACCGACGCCTATGGCATCCGCGTCGAGAATCTGGTCGCGGTGCGAGAGGCCAAGATCGAGGGTGCCGACCGTCGCTATCTGGAGTTCGAGACGCTGACCCTGGCGCCGATCGATCTGGCCTGTATCGAGCCGGCGCTGCTGACCGACGCCGAGCGGCAGTGGCTCAACGACTATCACCGCCGCGTGCGCGAGACGGTGGGACCGGAGGTCGACGAAGCGACGCAGGCGTGGCTCGCCGAGGCGACCCGCGCGATCTAGTCCTTCAGGACGGTCCGGCCAAGCACGACGTCTTCATAGACATGAAGCGAAGGAAGTCCGCCGGTGTGCATGAAGAGCACCTTGGCGTTGGGCTTGAAGTGGCCCTGGCGCGCGAGGCCGATCAGGCCTGCCATGATCTTTCCCGTATAGACCGGATCGAGCAGGACGCCTTCGGTCCGCGCCAGCATCTGAACAGCTTCCACCATCTTTGCGTTGGGCACGGAGTATTTCGGCTGCCAGTAGCCGCCGAAGGTCTTGACCGCCTCGCGCGGCACCTTGCCGATCCCGAGCAGGTCGGCCACGGCCTGCGCCTCCTTATGGACCAGCGGCTCCTGGTCGGCGGGATCACGGCTGACACCGATGCCGATCAGCGGGATCTTGATGCTGTTGCCGAAGAAACCCGCCGCCATGCCGCCATGGGTTCCCGAGCTGCCCGAGCCGACCACGACGGCATCGAGCGCCAGGCCCATGTCCAGCCATTGCTCCTGCATTTCCTGCACGCAGGCGACATAGCCCAACCCGCCAATCGCGTTCGAACCGCCACCCGGGATGACGTAGCCCTTGCGACCGAGCGAGGCGACTTCCTGCGCGACCCTCGACATTGCCGCGCCCATGTCCGAACCGCCGGGCAGCACGGTGATGGCTTCGACGCCCATCAACTCGAACATGAAATTGTTGCCGCCAGCCTCCTTGCGGTAGCTGCCGGGGACGCGCTCCTCGATCACGAAGCGGCACTTGAGCCCTTCCTTGATCGCAGCGGAGAGGGTGATGCGGCAATGATTGGACTGCGGCGCGCCGCAGGTGATCAGCGTATCGGCGCCCTGTGCCAGCGCATCCGCAGCGAGGAACTCGAGCTTGCGGGTCTTGTTGCCGCCGGGGAAGAGACCCAGCAGATCGTCACGCTTGATCCAGATCTCTGGTCCGACGCCGCCCGGGCAACTCGCCGCCAGTGCCTTGGTAAAGTGCGGAAGCAGTTCAATCGGCGTGGGGGCATGGGTATAACGGCGACGCGGAAAACGAGCCAAATCCATTCGAAAAACTCCGGCGAGACGCTGCAGGCTCTAGCATTCTGCCGGGCTTCGAGGAAGCGATCGGCAGGCGAGACTGCCATCGTCGATGGATGAAAGCCTTGCTGCCCGACACGTCACCACCGTCGAAGTAGGGAATGCGCCCGCCCCTATGTCGAGCTCACATTGGAGCGTGGTGCGAATTCGTCATACAGACAGAGTGAAGGACGGCATACGCTTCGCATGGGCAGTGCACCCCGCCAGCCGGCGAACAACCTGCCGGTCCCAAGTCCGCCACAGCCGACGGGCGTTCAGCCGGATAGCTTGGCCCGCTCTGGCGCCCAGGGCCGAATGCGGCGGGGTGGAAGTTTCTGAAACTGTGATGAAAATACTGTGCAGATGCCCTTAAAAGTCAGGGCAGATGTTCAGAATTGCACAGTGTTACATACAGACCACACTTGGGCGGCAATGCGTCGGCGCGCGCTCCATTTTGTGGCGACTGCAATAAGCCACGGATACAATTCGCAACGCTACGCAATCGTTTCAGCCCGACGCGAAGCGCCTCTCTGAAATACTGAAAATCTTCGACGAGGAGATACTACATGAAGAAGGTCCTACTGGCGGCGGCTGCGATGGTGGCCCTGCCGGCCATGGCACAGGCCCAAGACGTTCAAAGCCCCGGCGTCTACTTTGGTGTCGAAGGCGGCCTGAACTGGATGTTCAACACCACGATCCTCAACCAGCAAGTCTCGCCGCCGACCGGCTGGGCGCTGGGCGGCAAGGTCGGCTACGACTTCATCGGCCCGCGCGTCGAAGTCGAAGGCCTGTACCGGCAGAACAACAACAGCAACAACTTCGGCAACCGCGCCATCACCGGGCAGATCAGCCAGGTGACGGCCATGGCCAACCTGCTGTACGACTTCAATGCCTTTGGCGCCTTCGTGCCCTATATCGGCGCCGGTGCCGGCGTCGGCTTCATCGACTCCGACTTCAACCTCGGCAGCACGGTGTTCGCCTACCAGGGCATTCTCGGTGTCGGCTACAACTTCAGCCCCAACCTCCGCTTCAACCTCGAGGGCCGTTACATCGGCACGACGAGTCCGGGGGTCGCCGGCACGACCTGGCAGAACAACAACATCGCGGCACTCGCCAGCGTCCAGATCAAGTTCGGCGCCGCACCGCCGCCGCCGCCGCCGCCGGCTCCCATGGTGGCGCCGCCGTCGTTCATGGTGTTCTTCGATTGGGACCGCTCGAACCTGTCAGCCCAGGCGCTGAGCACGATCAAGCAGGCCGCCGACGCCTTCAAGGCGAAGGGTAACGCCCGCATCACCGCGACCGGCCACACTGACACGTCGGGCCCGGAAGCCTACAACATGGCGCTGTCGCTGCGCCGCGCCAACGCCGTCAAGGACGCTCTGGTCCGCGACGGTGTGCCGGCAACGGCCATCACCGTCATCGGCCGTGGCGAGGCTGGCCTCCTGGTGCAGACCGGCGACGGCGTCCGCGAGCCGCAGAACCGCCGCGTCGAGATCGTCATCCAGTAAGCGATCGAAGCGTAAGTCTTCAAGGACGGCCGGGCTTTCAGCCCGGCCGTTTCTTTTTGGTGTTCATGTCTTTGCTGGAGCCTCAATCCGCACCGGCCAGCTTCAGCCATTCCTCCTCGGTCATGGTCTCGATGCCGAGCTCGGCGGCCTTGCGTGCCTTGGAGCCGGCATTTTCGCCCACCACCACGAGGCTGGTCTTCTTCGACACCGAATCGGTGACTTTGGCGCCCAGCTCTTCGGCGCGCGCCTTGGCGGCGTCGCGTGTCATCGCCGAGAGCTCGCCGGTGAAGACCACGATCTTGTCGCGGAGCTTGGCATCGGCCGCCACGACGCGCCGCTCGATGGGCTGCACGGTGAGCTGCTTCAGAAGATCGCGGATGATCTCGACCGTGTGGCCTTCGCTGAAGAAGGCGCACATGGCGTCAGCCGTCGTGACGCCGATCTGCTCGACATTGCACAGCTTTCCGTAGCTCGGGCCGACCTCGGCGGCGGCCTTCTCCTTCTTCGTCGGATCGGGCTTCTTGTGGCGCTCCCGGGCCGCCTGCAGCATCTCGGCAAGCCAGGTGTCGGCATCACCGTATTCCTGCGCCAGGATCTTGGCCGTGGCCTCGCCGATCAGCGGAATGCCGATCGCGTTGATAAAACGATCGAGCGAGATGGTGCGGCGGGCCTCGATGGCGGCGACCAGGTTGCGCACCGACAGATCGCCCCAGCCTTCGCGCCTCCTGATCTCGTCGATCCGCCTGGGCAGCCGGAAGATGTCGCCAGGGACCTTGAGGAGCCCGTCGCGCCAGAAATTCTCGATATGCGTGCCGCCCAGCCCCTCTATGTCGAAGCAGTTGCGCGACACGAAGTGGCGCATGCGCTCGACCTGCTGGAACGGGCACTCGAGCCCGCCCGTGCAGCGCCGCACCACGCCGCCCTCCTCGCTCTGCACCTTGGTCTTGAGCGGACAGGGGCAATGCGTGGGGAACTTGAACTTGTGCGTGTTCTTCGGACGTTCCTCCGGTACGTAGCCCAGCACCTGGGGAATGACGTCGCCGGCACGCTGCACGATCACCATGTCGCCCTTGCGCACGTCGAGCCGCTCGATCTCGTCGGCATTGTGCAGGGTGGCGCGCGCCACCATCACACCGCCGACATTGACCGGCTCGAGATCGGCAACGGGCGTCAAGGCGCCGGTGCGCCCGACCTGGACGAAGATGTCGTTCAGCCGCGTGCGCGCCTGCTCGGCCGGGAACTTGTGGGCCATCGCCCAGCGCGGCGCACGGCTCACGAATCCCAGGCGTTCCTGCCAGTCGATGCGATCGACCTTGTAGACGACGCCATCGATGTCGTAGGGCAGCGAGGGACGCTCTACGCTCATCTTGCGGTAGAATTCGCGGACCTGATCGGGCGTGCGGCAGAGCTTGGACAGGGGATTGACCTTGAAGCCCCATTCCTTCAGCAGCTTCAGGTATTCGCTATGCGTCTTCCACGGGCGCGGTTCGGCCTCGCCCCAGGCATAGGCGAAGAAGCGCAACGGCCGGCTCGCGGTGATGTCGGCATCGAGCTGGCGCAACGAGCCCGCAGCGGCGTTGCGCGGATTGGCGAAGACCTTTTCGCCCGCCGCCTCCTGGCGCCGATTCATCTCCTCGAACGCCTTGCGCTCCATATAGATCTCGCCGCGCACGTCGATCGCCTTGGGGAACTTGCCCCTGAGCTTGTGCGGGATGTCCTTCACCGTGCGCAGGTTGGCGGTGACATCCTCGCCGGTCGTGCCGTCACCGCGCGTCGCGCCGACGGTGAAGACGCCATTCTCGTAACGCAGGCTGATCGACAAGCCGTCGATCTTGGGCTCGCAGGCGAGCGCGATCTCGGCGTCGGATCTGATGTCGGTCTCGCGCTCCAGCGCCCGGCGCAGCCGATCGAAAAAGGCCTGGAGATCCTCCTCGGTGAAGGCGTTGTCGAGCGACAGCATGGGCCGGGCGTGGCGCACCTTGGCGAAGGCCGTCGTCGGCGTCGGCGCCACACGCTGCGTGGGGCTGAACATGTCGACGAGCTGCGGGAAGCGCTCCTCGATCGCCTTCAGACGCTGTCGCAGCTTGTCGTAGTCGGCGTCGGAGATTTCGGGCGAATCCTGCTCGTGATAGAGCTTGTCGTGGTGCGCGATCTCATCGGCGAGGCGTTTGTGCTCGGCCCGCGCCTGACGTTCGGTCATTTCGTCGACCGACAAGGCAGCCTTGAACTTAGCGGCGCGCGACATCGTTCCGCTCCTAGCCTGCCGCCGCCAGCAGCCTGTCGGCGGCGGCACGCGCCTCGGCAGTCACTTCCGCCCCCGACAGCATGCGGGCGATCTCCTCGCGGCGGCCCTTGGCATCGAGTGCAAGCACGTCGGTGCTGGCGGCGCTCCGCGTGGTCGTCTTGCGGATCAGCCAATGCCGGTCCGCCACCGCGGCGACCTGCGGCGAATGCGTGACCACCAGCACCTGAACCTCCCTGGCCAGCCGTTTCAGCCGCTCGCCGACGGCGGCGGCGGTGGCGCCACCGATGCCCGAATCGACCTCGTCGAACACGATCGTGCCAGCATCGCCCATCTTGGCGAGACAGACCTTGAGCGCCAACAGGAAGCGCGACAGCTCGCCGCCCGAGGCGATCTTGGCGATCGGCGCTGGGGGCGTGCCGGGATTGGTGGCGACCAGGAACTGCACGCGGTCGGTGCCGGCCTCGGACCACTCGGCCTCGGGCATCGCCGCGAGCTCGGTGACGAACTTGGCCTTCTCGAGCTTGAGCGGCCCGAGCTCGGCGGCCACCGCCTTGTCGAGCCGTGCCGCGCCCTTGCGGCGGGCCGCCGACTGGGCCTCGGCCGCGGCGAAGTAGGCGGCCCGCGCCACCTTCGCCGCCGCCGCCAGACGCTTAAGGCCGGCCGCTCCGTCGTCGAGCTGGGCGAGCTGGTCGGTGAACTTCTCGGCCAGCGCCGCCAGCTCCGGCACCGTGACATTGTGCTTGCGTGCGGCGGCGCGCAGGGCGAACAGCCGCTCCTCGATCTTGTCGAGCCGCGCCGGATCGAGTTCCAGCGCGTCGCGTGCGGCTTCGAGCTGGGCCTGCGCCTCGGTCGCCTCGCCGAGCGCACGGTCGAGCGCGGCCAGCGCCGTGTCGAGACGGCCCAGCGCCTTGTCGGCGTTACGCTCGATCAGCCGGTGCGCAGTGCCAAGCGCGGCGACGGCGCCCCTGCCCTGCTCCAGCTCGCCCAGCGCCTGCGCGACCGCTTCGCCCAACGCGCTGCCGGCCCGCAGCAGCTGGCGTTCACCCGCCAAGGTCTCTTCGTCGGCCGGCCTGGGCGCGAGCGCCTCGAGTTCTTTCACCGCATGGCGCAGAAAATCCTCGTCGCGCCGCGCGGCTGCGGCTGCAGCCTCGGCCTCGGCATGGGCCTGCTCGGCGGCACGCCAGCCCTGCCATGCCGACCGCACCGCCTCGCCCTGCCTATCGAGCCCGGCGAAGGCATCGAGCGAGGCGCGGTGAGTCGCCATGTCGAGGAGGCCGTGCTGCTCCATCTGTCCCTGGATCTCGACGAGCGTATCGCCCAGCCGGCGCAGCAACGCGACCGAGACCGCCTGGTCGTTGACGAAGGCGCGGCCGCGTCCGTCTGCCCCGACCAGGCGGCGCAGGGACAGGATGTCCTCGTCGTCGAGCGCCTGCTCGGCCAGCAACAGGCGGGCCGGATGGCTCGCGGGCAGGTCGAAGGACGCGGCAACCGAAGCCTGCGCCGCCCCGCGCCGCACGGCACCCGATTCGGCGCGGCCGCCGAGCGCCAGGCTCAGCGCGTCGATCAGGATGGATTTGCCGGCGCCGGTCTCGCCGGTGAGCGCGCCCAGGCCGCCGCCGGAGCGGGGAAAAACAAGGTCGAGCTTCTCGATCAGGACGAAGTCGCGGATCGAAAGCGAGACGAGCATGCAGTCCCGGTCAGAACAAGCCGAAGAACCAGCCGCGCTTCTCGTCGGGCGCCGGAGTGCCCTCGCCGGTCATCAGGTAATAGCTGTCCTGGTACCACTCGCTGCCCGGGAAGTTGTATCCCAGCACCGCCGCCGCCTCCTTGGCTTCGCTCTTTACGCCGAGCGACAGGTAACTTTCGACCAGGCGATGCAGCGCCTCGGGCACGTGGGTTGTCGTCTGGTAGCGCTCGATCACCACGCGGTAGCGGTTGATTGCGCCGATATATTGCTGGTTCTGCTGGTAGTAGCGGCCAACCGCCATCTCCTTTCCGGCGAGATGGTCGATGGCGAGCTCGACCTTGAGGCGGGCGTCTCGGGCGTAGGGCGATTCGGGGAAGCGCTTGACCACTTCCGCCAGCGAATCGAGCGCCTGTTGCGTGATGCGCTGATCGCGCCCGACATCGGAGATCTGCTCGTAGAAGCACAGCGCCTTGAGATAGTAGGCGTAGGGAATATCGCGATGACCGGGATGGAGCTGGATGAAACGGTCGAGAGCGATGATCGCCTCATCGTACTTGTTCGACTGATAGTAGGCGAAGGCGGCCATGATCTCCGCCTTTGTCGCCCACACCGAATAGGGATGCTGGCGGTCAACTTCCTCGAAGCCCTTGGCGGCGGCCTTGTAATCCTGCTGGCCAAGGGCATCGAGCGCGCGGTTGTAGAGGACTTCGACGGGCTGCTCGACGTAGTTCGTGTCGTCGTCCGACGACGAGCCGCAGCCGCCCAGCCCGAGCGCCGCCAAACCCAGCGCCAGCGCGGCGAACGTGCCACGGATCCTACCTGAGACCGCTTTCGACATACCCCATCCGTCAAGTCATTGCGCCGGCGCGGTTATATCACGCCGAGGCGAAAAAAAGAGGGGCCGCGCGGCCCCTCAAAGTGTTGCGTGGAGAACTTCAGAGCCTGCGTCAGTTGGCTTGCCGGCGCAGGAATGCGGGAATTTGCAGGTCGTCGTCATCTCGCGCGGGCCGGGTCCGCTCCGTGACGTCGAGGCTGATCGACGTCTGCACCGGGCCCGGTCGGACCGTCGACTTGGGTGCAACGGCCACGACGTTTTCCGGCGCCGGACGCGCGGCGGCCGGTGGTTCCGGCGGCGCCGCAGAGGCCGCCGGAGCCACCGGCTTGGGCGTGGCAAAGGCGCCCGTGATGCGCTGGAACAGATTGGGCGAGCGGCTCTCGCCGATCGGACGCGCGGCCATCGGTCGCGTGACAGGTTCGCTGGCGCGCACCGGCGGCCTGGCCGCGGGGCGGCTGACCCTCCAGTCATTCTCGTCGACCAGCGGACGTTGCGTCGGGGCCGGCGGGGCGGGTGGCGGGGACGGTGCCGGTGCCGCCGCCACAGGAGCCGGCGGTGCGACGGGCGCGGGGGCCGGCGGCGGAGCGGCCGGCGCCTCGACCGGAGCCGTCGCCATGATCTGCGCCGGGATCGGCGCTTCGGCGACCGGCGCCATCGACATCGCCGGTGGTGCGACCGGTGCCTGACTCGGCGCGGCTAGGACCGGCGGCGCCGGCGCAACGGCCACCATCGGCGGGGCCGGCGCCATCATCGGCGGCGCAGGCGGTGCGACCGGCACGGCCGCCGCGGCGGCGGCGGCGGCGGCCGGCATGGCGACCCTGCCGACCGGCGGTGCGACAGGACGGCTGAGTGCCGGCTGGCCGGTCTGCATCGGCCGGTTCATGTCGAGCGACAGGTAGTTCGGCGCCGGCTGCTGGGCGGCCATCGCGGCGATGCCGGTGGCGACCACCGACACGCGCATGCGGCCCTGCATCGTGGCGTCGAAGGTCGAGCCGAAGATGATGTTGGCGTCGGCGTCGACTTCCTCGCGGATGCGGTTGGCCGCCTCGTCGACCTCGTGCAGGGTCATGTCGAGGCCGCCGGTGATGTTGATGAGCACGCCCTTGGCACCCTTCATCGAGTGGTCTTCCAGCAGCGGGTTGGAGATCGCGCTCTCGGCCGCGACGCGGCTGCGATCCTGGCCCTCGGCCTCGCCCGTGCCCATCATCGCCTTGCCCATCTCGCCCATCACCGTGCGAATGTCGGCGAAGTCGAGGTTGATCAGGCCGGGCATGACCATGAGGTCGGTGACGCCGCGCACGCCCATGTGCAATACGTCGTCGGCCATCTTGAAGGCGTCGGCGAAGGTCGTCTTCTCGTTGGCGATCTTGAACAGGTTCTGGTTGGGAATGACGATCAGCGTGTCGACGACCTTCTCCAGCTCGAGGATGCCCTGCTCGGCCGACTGCATGCGGCGACGGCCCTCGAAGTGGAACGGCTTGGTGACGACGCCGATGGTGAGGATGCCTTGCTCGCGCGCCGCGGCGGCGATGACCGGCGCGGCACCGGTGCCGGTGCCGCCGCCCATGCCGGCGGTGACGAACACCATGTTGGCGCCGTCGAGCAGCTGCAGGATCTCCGGCAGCGCTTCCTCGGCCGCCTGACGGCCGACCTCGGGCCGCGCGCCAGCCCCCAGGCCCTGGGTGATGGTGATGCCGAGCTGGACCCGACGGTCGGCGAGCGACTGGCCGAGCGCCTGTGCGTCGGTGTTGGCGACGATGAACTCCACGCCTTCCAGCGCGGCACTGATCATGTTGTTGACGGCGTTTCCGCCCGCGCCACCGACGCCAATGACGGTGATACGGGGCTTAATCTCGGACTCCGTCTGAGGGAGGCTGAGGTTGATTGTCATTAGGCTTTCTCCACGCAAACGAGGGGGGATATCTGCTCGGAGCGACAGCGCGGGCCGTTTTTCGAAAGACCCTTCACCACCACCGGCTTTTCTTGCTTCTTATCAACAGCCTGTGGGGATTGCCCATCCCCACACAACATATTGCCTAAAAGTTCTCCCTAATCCAACTCCCAATGCGCCCAATTCGGCTCGAAGGCATTTCCACGATTGCCGGTTGGTCCTGCGCGGCGGCATAGCGGTGCAGCGCGAAGGTGAGCAGGCCCGCGGCGCCGGAGAAGGCCGGTCCACCGGTCGAATCGGCCAATCCAGCGAGTCGCAGAGGCCAGCCGGTACGGACCTTCTTGTTGAGAACCGCGGCGGCCACTTCCGGCACGCCATCGAGTTGGCAGCCACCGCCCACCAGGACCGCGCACCCGCCAGCCAACTTATCCACACCGCTGGCCTCAAGCCGGTTTCGCACCAGCTCGAAGGTCTCCTCGATGCGGGGACGGATGATGCCGACCAGGATCGACCGCGGAATGTGGTTGGGACGGGTGCGATCCTCCTCGCCGATCAGCGGCACGTCGATGATGTCGTACTCGTCGTTGGGCTTGGCGACGGCGCGACCGATCTGGGTCTTCATGCGCTCGGCATGGGCAAGCGGCGTCGACAGGCCGCGGGCGATGTCGCGGGTGACATGCTCGCCGCCGACCGGAATGGAATCGACGTGCACGAGGTGGCCCTCGTAGAAGACGGCGATCGAGGTCGTGCCGCCGCCCATGTCGATCAGGGTGACGCCGAGGTCGCGCTCGTCCGACACCAGGGAACTCAGCCCCGAGGCATGGGCCGCCACCACGCGGTCGGCGATCTCGAGATGGGCGCGGCGCACGCAGACCTGCAGGTTGCGCATCGCGCCGCTCGCCGCCGTGACCAGATGGACGTCGACGCCCAGTCGCTCGCCGAACATGCCACGCGCATCGCGCACCGGCGTACCGTCGACCGAGTAGCCGATCGCCTCCGAGTGGATGATGTCGCGGTCGGCGGTCTCGGCCGGAAGATGAATGTGCTGCTGGACGCGGCGCACGTCGCGCTCGCCGATCTCGTGGTGGCCGATCGCGACCTCCAGGGTCTGGTTGTGCGAGGCGGCAGAACCGCCGCTCACGCCGACGATGACCTCGCGGACATGCTCGCCGCACATCTCCTCCGCGGTCGACACCGCCGACGAGATGGCTCGCGTGGCGGCCTCCATGTCGACGATGTTGCCCGAGCGCATGCCCTGGGCCGGCTGGTGGCCGATGCCGACCACCCGCAGGCCCTGGCCGTCGACACGGGCGACGAAACAAACGACCTTGCTGGTGCCGATATCGAGCGCCGCTATCACGCCATTTCTTGTCTTGGCCACGATGTCCCCCGTCGCTACGCGTACACTTTAGGTTTCACTGGACGTCACGCCGGCCAGTCACACAGGTCCGGGCGACGGTTCGCCCGAACTGCGTTTCTTGAGGTAGAGCTTGTCCGGCAGCCTGAGATCGACGACACCGAACTCGCGCGACAACAGCTTGTGCTGGCCGTCGAGCTTGGCGAGCTGCTTCAACGCGGCGACCGCGTCTTCCTCGGGCAGCCAGATCTCGACGCCGTTGTTCAGGATCAGATTCCAGCGCCGCTGGCCGACCCACACGGCGGCGCGCAGCTGGCGCGCGACCGCGGGCTCGTAGGCGAGCAGCAGCAGCAGTTCGCCGACATGCTCGGGCGCGCCGGCACCGCCCAGCAGCAACAGCGTCTCGGCGCCCGGCGGCATGCGGCTGGCGCGCACCGTGCGGCCGTCGCGGTCGATCAGCGTGTATTCGGTGCCGTTCTGCCAGATGGCGACGGCGCGGCGTTCCTTCAGCGTCACATAAAGCGTGTCGGGTAGGCGGCGCTCGACGGTGGCACTCGCCACCCAGTCGATCGCCTCAAGCTTCTGACGCGCGGCCTGCAGGTCGACGCCGAGCAGTGAATCGCCGGGCTTGACGTCCAGCGCGGCCAGAATGGCGCTCTTCTCGACATAGTCGCGGCCCTCGACCGTGACATCGGTCAGCTTGAAAGGCGTGATGGCGCCAACGACGCTGCGCGACAGCGCGTCGACGTGGTTGCGCGCTTCGACCAGCCAGCCTTCGTGCCAGGCCCACCACCCGCCGCCGCCGCCACCGCCCAGCAGGAGGACGACAAAGCCAAGCAGCACCGGCTGACGCCACAACGGCCGTCGGCCCGTCTTGCGCATGGGACCGCGCTTCTTGCGGCGATCGTAGTCGCGCCGCCGGGCCGGCGTTTTCTTCGGCGCCGCGCTCATGTCGGCTGCCTCGCATGGTCGATCATCCAGGTCATGAGTTCGGGCCACGAGATGCCGGCCCATTTGGCCTGCTCCGGGGCGAGCGACAGCGGCGTCATGCCGGGCTGGGTGTTGAGCTCGAGGATGACCAGCCCCGATGTGCCGGGCTTTGACTCATCCCAGCGCAGGTCGGCGCGGCTCAACCCACTGCAGCCCAGGGCCTGGTGGGCCGTGAGCGCCCACTGCTTGGCAAGGTCGTAGACCTCGGTGGGAAGCGGTGCGGGCACGAGGTGCTCGGTGATGCCGTCGGTGTACTTGGCTTCGTAGTCGTAGAAGCGCGTACGGGGGCGCAACTCGGTGACGGCGACGGCGCGATCGTCCATCACCGCCACGGTGAGCTCGCGCCCGGGCACGAACTTTTCGACCAGCACTTTTTCGCCGAATGCCGCTTCCGCCGCCTCGACGGCGGCGAGATTGTCGCCCTCGCGCACGATGTGCACGCCGACGCTGGAGCCCTGGTCGATCGGCTTCACCACATAGGGCCGCGGCATGGGATCGCCTGCGGCCAACAGGCGGCGCTCGATCACCTTGCCTTGGGCCACGCGCAGGCCGAGCGAGGTGAAGACGTGGCGCGCCATCGGCTTGTCCATGGCGATTGCCGAAGCGAGCACGCCGGAATGGGTGTAGGGCACGGCGAGCACTTCAAGGACACCCTGGATACAACCATCCTCGCCGTACTTGCCGTGCAGGGCGTTGAACACCACGTCCGGCCCGCCGCCGGCAGCGGGGCGCAGGAAATCGACCAGCGAGCGCAGGTCGCGCTTCACGTCGTACTCGATGACGTCGTGGCCGCCGTCGCGCAGTCCCTCGGCGCAGGCCTTGCCGCTCACCAGCGAGACCTCGCGCTCGGGCGACCAGCCGCCCATCAGGACCGCGACCTTGCGCGTCATCCTTCGGCTCCGCTCAGGACAGGTACCGGCACCCCTATGCGACGAATTTCCCAGTCGAGGCGAATGCCGCTTTTCTCGAGCACGCGCCGCCGCACTTCCTCGCCCAGCGCCTCGAGGTCGGTCGCGGTGGTGGCGCCGAGATTGATCAGGAAGTTGCAATGCTTCTCGGAGACCTGCGCCTCGCCGACGCGCAGCCCGCGGCAGCCGGCCTGATCGATCAGCTCCCACGCCTTGTGGCCGGGCGGATTGACGAAGGTCGAGCCGCCGGTGCGGCTGCGCGGCTGCGAGTTGGTGCGCACGGCGTCGATCTCGGCGATGCGGCGGGCGATGGCGAGCTGCTCGCCGGGCTGGGCCCGCAGGCGCGCTGCAGTGAAGATCCAGTCGGCCGGCGCCTCGCTATGGCGATAGCTGAAGCCCAGCTCGGCCGCGGTGGCGCGATGCGCCTTGCCGGCGCGATCGACAGCCTCGGCCGAAATCAGGACCTCGGCCATCTCGCCGCCATAAGCGCCAGCATTCATAGCGACGGCGCCGCCGATCGTGCCGGGAATGCCGCTCAGGAACTCGAGGCCCGCGAGCGCATGGTCCCGCGCGGTCAGCGCCACGTTGAGATCGAGCGCGCCCGCACCTGCGACTACCTCATGGCCCTCGACGGCGATGGCGCCGAAGCCACGCATCAGGCGTATCACCACGCCCTTCACGCCACCGTCGCGCACCAGCAGGTTCGAGGCGACGCCCAGCACGGTGACCGGCACATCGGCCGGCAGCGCCGCCAGGAAGGAGGCGAGATCCTCGGTATCGGCCGGCCGGAACAGCACCTCGGCCGGACCGCCGGCGCGGAACCAGGTCTGCGGACCGAGCGGCGCATCGGCCGCCAGCCGGCCGCGCGGCCTGGGCAGCCGGTCGATCAGGTGGGGACGGGAGGCCGCGAGCGCCATCATGCCGCCGAGCCGCTGTTGAAGGGACCGGGATCGTTGGCGATGGCGCGTGGGCCGGCATGCTGCGCGGCGAGCTGCTGGATCTGGCCGGGCAGCGCATGCGCCCAGGCGGTGATGTTGCCGGCGCCGAGACAGACAACGACGTCGCCGGGCCGCGCCGCCTGCCAGATCAGCCCGGGCAGGTCGGCCGGTGCGCCCAGCGGCGTGACATCGCGATGACCGGCACGGCGCACCAAGCCAACCAGCATGTCGCGGTTCACGCCTTCGATGGGAGTCTCGCCCGCGGCATAGACATCGGCGATCAGCACGGCGTCGGCGTCGGTGAAGCAGTCGGCGAACTCGTTCTTGAGCGAGGCCAGCCGCGTGTAGCGATGCGGCTGCATCACGGCAATAACCCGGCCCGAGCCGCCATAGGCCTGGCGCGCGGCGCGCAGGACGGCGGCGATTTCGACCGGATGATGCCCGTAATCGTCGATCACGGTGATGCCGTGCGCCTCGCCGGTCTTGGTAAAGCGCCGCTTGACGCCGGCAAAGGAACTCAGCGCCCGGCGGATCGTGTCGTCCGGCAGGCCCATCTCCTGCGCCACGGCGATGGCGGCCAGCGCGTTCTGCACATTGTGCTGGCCGAACATCGGCAGGCGCAGGCCGCCGATGATGCGCGATTTGTTGGTGGCGCGGTGCTCGACCATGACGTCGAAGTCGGCGCCGCTGCGATCGAGGCGGAGATTGATCGCGCGCACGTCGGCGTTGGCGCCGATGCCGTAGGTGATGATGCGCCGGTCGGCGACCCGCGGGATGAGCGCCTGGACCTCGGGATGGTCGGAGCACAGCACGGCGAAGCCGTAGAACGGGATGTTCTCGACGAAGCGCACGAAGGCGTCGCGCAACGAATTGAACGTGCCGTAATGGTCGAGATGCTCGGGGTCGACGTTGGTCACCACCGCGATGGTCGCCGGCAGGCGGAGGAACGAGCCGTCCGATTCGTCGGACTCCACCACCATCCAGTCGCCGGCGCCCAGTCGTGCGTTGGTGCCGTAGGCGTTGATGATGCCGCCGTTGATCACCGTCGGATCGAGCCCACCGGCATCGAGCACGGCGGCGACCATCGATGTCGTCGTGGTCTTGCCGTGCGTGCCGCCGACCGCGATCGACCATTTGAGCCGCATCAGCTCGCCCAGCATCTCGGCCCGACGCACGACCGGCAGGAGGCGCGCCCGCGCGGCCAGTACCTCGGGATTGTCCTTCTTGACCGCGCTCGAGACCACCACGACCTGGGCATTGGCGATGTTGTCGGCGCGGTGGCCAATCGCGACCTTGATACCGAGGTCGGCGAGCCGTCGCGTGTTGGCGCCCTCGGCGAGGTCGCTGCCCTGCACCTTGTAGCCGAGATTGTGCAGTACCTCGGCGATGCCGGACATGCCGATGCCGCCGATGCCGACGAAGTGGATCAGTCCGATATCGAGCGGCAGCGCCCTCATGCGGCGACTCCTGACGGCGAAAGGGCGAGGCCGGCCAGATCGCCGACCAGGTCGGCAAGCCGCGCGGCGGCGTCGGGCCGGCCCGCCGCGTGCGCGGCGGCGGCCATGTCGGCCAGCCGCTGCGGCGTCTCGAACAGGGCCGCCAGATGGCCGGCCAGGGTCGCGGCGGTGAACGAAGCGTGCGGGATCACGATGCAGGCGCCGGCCGCCTCGAAGGCGCGGGCGTTGGCGGTCTGGTGGTCGTCGGCGGCGTAGGGATAGGGCACCAGGATCGACGGCCGGCCGATGGTGGCGAGCTCGGCCACGGTCGAGGCGCCGGCACGGCCGATCACGAGATGCGCCGCAGCCAGACGCTGCGGCAGGTCAGCGAAGAACGGCGCCATTTCAACCACGATGCCGGCCCGCGCATAGCGCTGCCGCACCGGGCCCAGATCCTCCGGACGGCATTGCTGCACCAGACGCAGGCGCGCGCGCTGCGCCGCCGGCAGCGACAGTACTGCCTCGGGCACTACCTGGCTGAACGAAGCAGCCCCCTGGCTGCCGCCGAAGATCACGAGATCGATCACCCTGCCCTCGCCGGGCGCGCGATAGGCGAGGCCGCGCAGCGCCCGTACCTGCTCACGCACCGGATTGCCGACGAGACGCGCCCGGCGGTCACCCTCGGCGAGATGGCGGGTGCGGACGAACGAGGTCGCCACGCGCGCCGCGCCGCCCAGCACGAGGCGGTTGGCCTTGCCCAGCACCGCGTTCTGCTCGTGCAGCATCGACGGCAAGCGGCGCAGACGGGCGGCAATCATGGTCGGCACCGAGGCATAGCCGCCGAAGCCTATGACCGCCGACGGACCGATGCGGCCCAGCGCCCACCAAGCGTCGAACAGGCCGCGGCCCAGCGCGAGCATCGCCCGCAGGCGACTGCCCAGCGAACCGGTGGGGCTCGCCGAATGAATGTAGTGGATCGGCCGGTGGGCGAGCGCGCCCTGCCACTGCCGGCCGCGCGAATCGGTGACCAGGGTGAACGGCACGCCGCGCGCCTCGAGTTCGCCGGCCAACGCCTCGGCGGGAAAGACATGCCCGCCGGTGCCGCCGGTCGCTAGAACCACGGGACGCGGCTCGGCCACTACACCGCCTCCCTCAAGCCGGCGTGCTCGCGCGTCAGCGACAGCATCATGCCGACACAGATCGCCATCGCCAGCGCCGAGGAGCCGCCATAGGAGATGAACGGCAAGGTCATGCCTTTGGCGGGAATGAGCTGGATGGTCGAGGCCATGTTGATGGCCGCCTGCAGGCCGAACTGCACGGCAAGGCCGGTGGCGGCCAGGGTGATGAACAGGCTGGTTTCCTTCGAGGCACGCGACATCGAGCGCATGGTGACGAAGGCGAACAGGCCCAGGATGATCAGGCAGACAATCAGGCCGAACTCCTCGCCGCAGACAGCCATCACGAAATCGGTGTGCGCGTCGGGAAGCTGCGCCTTCACCGTGCCCTCGCCCGGGCCGCGGCCGAACAGGGAACCGTTCATGAAGGCCTCGAGCGAGGTATTGACCTGATAGTTGTCGCCCGACGAGGGATCGAGGAAGCGGTCGAACCGGCTGCGCACGTGACCGAACATGAAGTAGGCGCCGACCAGCGCGCCCGCGCCGCCCACCACGCCGAAGCCCGCGACCCACATCGGCAGGCCGACGACGAAGAGCTGGACGGCCCACACCAGGGCAACCACGACGCTCATGCCAAGGTCGGGCTGCAGCACGAGCAGGGCCAGCACGCCCCCGACCAGCAAGGTCGAGAGGAAGTAGCCGGGGGCCCGCCGCTCGGCGCGGCTCTGCGCCAGGAGCCAGGCCGAGATCACGGCGAGGCTGGGCTTCACGAACTCGGAAGGCTGCAGGCTCGACAGGCCGGGCACGGAGATCCAGCGCCGGGCGCCCTTGATCTCGACGCCGACGACGAAGGTGGCGGCGAGCAGCAGGACACTGCCGCAGAACACCAGCAGCGCCAGCCGCCGGACGTGGCGCGGCGAGGCGAGCGAGATGGCCAGCATCAGCATCAGCGCCATCGGCAGGAACACGAACTGGCGCTTGGCGAACAGGAAGGAATCGGCGCCGATGCGCTCGGCGGCCGGCGGCGAGGCGGCCAGGGTCAACAAGACGCCGAACGCCATGATCGCGAGGACCGCCCCGAGCGACCAGCGGTCGACCGTCCACCACCATTGACCGACGACACTGCGGTCGTCGCGCGGAACCTGGATCACGCTGCCCTCCCCAAACTCTGAGCCCCCGGCAGGGCGCGCGCCATGGCACGGAACGCATCGCCGCGATGCTCGTAACTCTTCCACTGGTCCCACGACGCGCAGGCGGGGGAGAGCAGAACGACGGCCGCCGCCTGCGCCTCGTGTTGCGCGCGTTCGTGCGCCGCGTGGAGCGCCGACTTCAGGTCACCACAGCGGCTGTAAGCGAGCTTGCCTTCGAGCTGGCCGGCGAACAGCTCGGTCGCCTCGCCGATCAGGAAAGCGTGTCGGATGCGGTCGAACCACACGGTGAGCGGTGCCACGCCGCCCTCTTTGGCCTGGCCGCCCAGGATCCAGTAGATGTCGCGATAGCTCGACAGGGCGCGCGCCGTGGCGTCGGCATTGGTCGCCTTGCTGTCGTTGACGTAGATGACGTTGCCCACCGAGGCGACGCGCTCCTGACGGTGCGGCAGGCCGGGATAGCTCTTGAGGCCGGCCACGATCTTCTCGCGCGGCACGTCGAGCCAGCGGCAGGCCGCCCAGGCACAGGCCGCATTCTGCGCGTTGTGATCGCCCGGCAAGGTCGGCACGTCGGAGAAGTCGACAGAATAGCCGTCGGCATCGACCAGCATGCCGGCGCGGAACGACACGCCTCCCGCGACCGGCGTCTCGAGCTTTACCGGGATGGCGGGAATGCCGGGGCGCGCCGAGATCGTCTCGTAGACGGCGCGTGAGGGCTGGTCGTCGATGCCGATCACGGCGCAGTCGCCGGGCTGCTGGCGCGCAAAGATGTTCTCCTTGGCCGCGACGTAGCCCGCCAGGTCGCCGTGACGGTCGATGTGGTCGGGCGTGATGTTGAGCCAGACCGCGATGTTGGCGCGGAAGGTCTCCAACAGCTCGAGCTGGTAGGACGAGAGTTCCAGCACGTAAATGCCGCCCTGCCCCAGCGGCGCAAGGTCGAGTGCGCCACGTCCTATATTCCCGCCGACTTCGCAGTGCACGCCCGCCCCTGCCAGGATGTGGCCGATCAATGCCGTCGTCGTCGACTTGCCGTTGGTCCCGGTGATGCCGACGAATCCGGCCTTGGGCTGTGCGCGGGCCAGAAGCTCGATGTCGCAGACGATCGCCTTGCCGGCGGCGCGCGCCGCCGCCGCCACCGGGTGCGGCTTGGGCAGGCGGCTCGGTATGCCGGGACTGATGATCAGCGCCGTCGCCCGCGCCCAGTCGATAGAAGCGGGGTCGGCCAGGGCGACGCCGATTGTCGCCGCCGCCGCGCGCGAGTCGGCATTGTCATCCCAAGCCACGCAATCGATCCCGGCGGCCTTCAGGGCACGCGCGGTCGCCAGGCCGGAGCGAGCGAGCCCCAGCACGACGAACGACGAACCCTTGAGGACCGCGAGATCGATCATCCAGTCACCTCAACTTCAAGGTGGCGAGACCGGCCATCGCCAGGATGGCGGCGATGATCCAGAAGCGGAAGACGATGGTGGGCTCGGCCCAGCCCTTTTGCTCGAAATGGTGATGCAGCGGCGCCATGCGGAAGACGCGGCGGCCGGTCCATTTGAAGGACACGACCTGAACGATGACCGAGACCGTCTCGAGCACGAACAGGCCGCCGACGATGGCGAGCACGATCTCGTGCTTGGTGACCACCGCCACCGCGCCCAGGGCACCGCCGATCGCCAGCGATCCGGTGTCGCCCATGAAGACCATGGCGGGTGGCGCATTGAACCACAGGAAGCCAAGGCCGGCGCCGACGAGCGCGGCCAGCAGCACAGAGAGTTCGCCAGAGCGCGGGATGTGATGGAGATAAAGGTAATTGGTGAGGACGGTGTTGCCGACCACGTAGGCGATGAAGCCGAACACGGCGGCGGCCATGATCACCGGCCCGATCGCCAGGCCGTCAAGGCCGTCGGTCAGGTTGACGGAGTTCGACGAGCCGACCATCACCAGAATGGAGAAGACCACGAAGCCCAGAACGCCCAACGGCAACAACACGTCCTTCAGGAACGGCACCGCCATCATGTAACGCAGCGGCGCGGGCGAGAATTGCGCGATCAGCCAGGCGGCGAAGCCGGCCACCACGACTGACAAAGCGAGCTTCAGCCTGCCCGGCACGCCCTTGGGATTGCGCTTGGTGACCTTGAGGAAGTCATCCCAGAAGCCCACAGCACCGAAGGTCAGGGTGACGCCGAGCACTATCCAGACATAGGGATTGGTGAGGTCGGCCCACAACAAGGTGGCGACCGTGAGGGTGATCAGGATCAGGAGGCCGCCCATGGTCGGCGTGCCCTTCTTGTTCACGACATGGCTGGCCGGACCGTCGTTGCGGATCGGCTGGCCCTGCTTCTGCTTGCTGCGCAGCCAGCGGATGAGCCCACCGCCGATCAGGAAACTGAGCACGAGCGCCGTCAGGAACGCCGCGATCGAGCGAAACGTCAGGTAGCGGAACAGGTTGAACGGGCTGAAGACATCCGCCAGGGGATAGAGAAAATAAAGCATCTTAGCGTTCCATCTCGCCGCCGCTTGCCGCCACGATGGCGTCCACGACATTCTTCATTTTCGAGCCCAACGAGCCCTTGACCGCGATCACGTCCCCGGCGCGTAACGCCGCCGCGACCTCGCCAGCGAGCGACGCCGAATCCGGACGGTGCCCGCCACGCTGCGCCGGCGCCAGAAGCCGCCACAACGCCTTCATATGCGGGCCGCACAGGAAGACCTGCGCCGCGCCGCTCGCCGCCACCGCGTCGGCAAGCCCGGCATGGTAGGCATCCGCGCCCTCGCCCAGCTCGCGCATGTCGCCCATCGCCAGCAGCCGCCGACCGCCCTGGGCCGGCGCGGTGCGCGCCAGCACCGCCAACGTCGCCCGCATCGACACGGGGTTGGCGTTGTAGCTCTCGTCGAGCAGCTCGACGGTACCGGCGCCGAACCGGAGCACCCGGCGCGCGCCGCGGCCCGGCGATGCCCCGACGCCTGAAAGCGCCGCCGCGGCCTCGGCGACATTCGCCCCGAGCGCTTCGATGACGGCCAGCGCCGCGATGCTGTTCAGCACCCAATGCTCGCCCGCCGCGCCCAGCCGATACTCGATCCGCCGGCCATGGATCAAGGCCGCAACGTCGCTGCCCGAATCCTGCAGGTTGCAGGAGAGAAGACGCGCCTCGGCGGCCTCGCTGCGGCCGAACCCGACAATGCGTGAAACACCGAAACGGCGGGCACTTCCAACGAGGCGGTCATAATGGCGGCTGTCACGATTGAGCACGGCAACTGCGCCTTCCGCCATGCCGGCGAACAGGCAGCCCTTCTCGTCGGCGATCGCCTCTTCCGAGCCCATGTGGCCGATATGGACAGGCCCGACATTGGTGATCACGCCGACATGCGCCTCGACCTGGCGGGCCAAGGGTTCGATCTCGCCGGGATGGTTCATGCCGATCTCGAATACGCCGTAACGCGCCTCGCGCGGCAGGCGGGCCAGGCTGATCGGCACGCCGACATGGTTGTTGAAGCTCGCCGCGCTGGCCGACGTCGGCGCCTGCGCTGCGAGCATGGTCCGCAGCGCGTCCTTGGTGCTGGTCTTGCCGACCGAGCCGGTGACGCTTGCGATGCGGGCCTTGCTGCGACGGCGGCCGGCGCGACCAAGATCGACCAGCGCCTTCATCGTGTCGGGCACGCGGACCAGCGTTCCCCTCGCGCCCGCGACGTCTCGCGACACCACGGCCGCCGCGGCACCGCGCTTCAACGCGTCGGCGACGAAGCCGTGGCCGTCGGTGGTCTCGCCGCCCAACGCAAAGAACAAGTCACCCTTGGCGACGGCGCGGCTGTCGAAGGCGACGCCGTTCGCCTCGAACAGCGCGGTGATCGCGGCCGGCAAGAGCGCACGCACCACCTCCTCGGAGGTCCACAGCGCGCTCACGTCACCGCCTCGGCGAACTCGCGCGCAACCTCGGCGTCATCGAAGGGATGCGTGAGACCCTTGATCGTCTGGCCGGTCTCGTGGCCCTTGCCGGCGATCAGCAGCAGATCGTCCTTGCTTGCAAGGATAGCCATGCCCCGTTCGATGGCGGCATGCCGGCCGTCGCGGACGTCGAGCCAGTTCTTCCGGCCGGCGGGAATGCCACGCACGATCTCGGCGCGGATCGCAGCCGCCTCCTCGCTGCGCGGATTGTCGTCGGTCACCAGGGTGAGGTCGGCCAGCCGCGTGGCGATCTCGCCCATCACCGGCCGTTTGCCGCGATCGCGATCGCCGCCGCAGCCGAACACGACAACGAGCTTGCCCCGGGCAAAGGGACGCAAGGTAGCGAGTACGGTCTCGAGCGCCTCGGGCTTGTGGGCGTAGTCGACATAGACGGGCGCGCCCGAGCGATGACGGGCGACGAGCTGCAGGCGGCCAGGCGCGCCGCTCACGCTCGCGAGGGCCGCGACGGCACGCGCCGCATCGCCGCCGGTCGCCACCACGAGGCCCAGCGCACCCAGCGCATTGGAGGCCTGGAAGCCGCCGACCAGCGGCAGGTCGAACTCATGGCGCTGGCCCAGCAGTTCGATTGCGAGATGCTGGCCGGCCGGCGTCGGATCGTCCTTCAGCAGCCGGATCTCGCGGCCCTGGGCGCCATAGGTCCACAAGCGGATGCCGCGGCGCCTGCAGATCGCAGCCACGGCTTGGGCGCGGTCGCTGTCGGCGTTCACGACCGCAGTGCCGCTTTCGGGCAGCAGGATCTCGAACAGCCGCGCCTTGGCCGCGAAATAGGCATCCATCGAGGCGTGGTAGTCGAGATGCTCGTGCGTCAAGTTGGTGAAGCAGGCGGCGGACAGGCGAATGCCGTCGAGGCGATGCTGGTCGAGGCCGTGGCTCGATGCCTCGATGGCAAGATGCGTCACGCCCTCGCGCGCCATCGTCGCCAGATCCTCGTGAAGCTGCACGGGGTCAGGCGTGGTCAGGCCGGCGTCGCGCACGAGGCCTGGCGAGACGATGCCGAGCGTGCCGACGCTCGCCGCCTTGAGGCCGAGCGTGGTCCAGATGTGGCGCACGAAATGGACCGTCGAGGACTTGCCGTTGGTGCCGGTGACGGCGGCGATCGTGGCCGGCTGCAGGCCTGCGAAGGCGGCCGCCATCAGAGCCACGCGACGGCGCGGACTGGAGTCGCGCACGACGACGATGTCGGGATCGAGCGGCGGCAGGGCGGCGTCGGGAGCAGCCAGGATCGCCAGCGCGCCGCGGCCGACGGCGTCGCTGACGAAGGCCGTACCGTCCTGGCGGGCGCCGGCGAGAGCCGCAAACAGGTAGCCGGGCCGCACCTTGCGCGAGTTGAGTGTCAGGCCGGAAAGAACGGGATCGCGTGGCAACGCGGGAGGGGCAGAGGCTGCGTCGGCACTCCCGCGCATGAGCTCACTCAGCCGCAACACGACGCACTCCCGTTGCGGGTGCGGCCGCCGTCTGGTTCGGGCCAGGCCGCGCCAAGGCCTTGCGCTGATCCTGAACGCGATGGCGTGCGTTCGCCGGCACGACCTGGGACGGCGCTTGCGCCGGCAGCGGGGCCGAGGCGATCTCGATCGGCGGCAGTCCCTCCTTCAGGTCGCCCGGCAGGATGCCGTAGAGCGACGCGATGTTTTCGACCAGCGTCTTGACGCTCGGCGCAGCCACCATGCCGCCGGTGGCGTATCCGCCGGTTTCGGCGATGCCCTTGGGCTCATCGAGCGACACGAGGATGACGAACTTCGGATCGTTCATCGGAAACATGCCAACAAATGAGCTGATTAGGGCTTTTTGGCGGTAGCCGCCGCGCGCAGGCTTCTCGGCGGTGCCGGTCTTGCCGCCGACCTCGTAGCCCGGCACGTCGGCTTTCTTGCCCGTGCCGTCGACGACGTTGAGCCGCAGGAGCTGGCGCATCATCACCGAGGTCTTGGCCTGGATGATGCGGTGCCCTGGGTCGCTGGCGGCGGTACGCTTGACCAGGCTCGGCGCGTAGAGGATCCCGCCGTTGACCACGGCGGCCGATCCGGTCACCAGGTGCAGCGGCGTCACCGACATGCCGTGCCCGAAGGCGATGGTCATGGTGTTGATCTTCATCCAGTGCCGCGGATAGAGCGGCGCCGCGAGCTCGGTGAGCTGGGTGTTGAGCGGCTTCAGGAACCCGATCTTGTCGAAGAAGGCGCGCTGGGTTTCCGTGCCCATCTCAACCGCCATCTTGGCCGAGGCGATGTTGGACGAGTACTTGAAGAGCTCCGGGACGGTGAGCGGCCGGCGCTGCGCATGGTCGTCGTTGATGGTGAAGCGGTCGATCTTGATCGGGTAGGTAGCGTCGAACACGCTGTTCAACGTCACCCTGCCGGTATCGAGCGCCATGGCGGTGTTGAAGATCTTGAAGGTCGAGCCCTGCTCGTAGACGCCGAGCGTGGCGCGGTTGAACAGCGCCTCGTTGGTCAGCGTCTTGGTGCTGTTCGGGATCGAAGGTCGGCAGCGAAGCCATGGCGAGGACCTCGCCGTTGGTCGCGTCCATGACGATGGCGGTGGCGCCGATCGCCGAGAATTTCTGCACCGCGCGCACGATCTCGCGCTCGACCATGCGCTGCAGGCGGAGATCGATGGCGAGCTGCACGGGCTCGCCGCTCTGCAGCTGCTGGTCGAAGAAGCGCTCGACGCCGGCCAGGCCCGCATTATCGACGCTGGCATAGCCCAGGATGTGCGCCGCCGACGTGCCCTGCGGATAGATTCGCCGCTCCTCGGCCTGGAACTCGAGGCCGGGGATGCCGAGCCGATTGACCCGGTCATGCTCGCGCGGGGTCAGCCCCCGCTTGACCCAGACGAAGGTCTTGTCGCTTTCGAGCTTCTCGCGGACCTCGTCGTATTTCAGGTCGGGCAGCGCTGTGACGATCTTGCGGGCGGCATCCTGCGGATCGAGCAGCAGGCGCGGATTGACGAAGGCCGACATGACCGGAACCGACGTCGCCAGTACTGTGCCGTTGCGGTCGACGATGTCGGCACGCTCCGACTGGATCGAGCCGCCGCGGGCCGCCACGCGCTGCGTCGGCTCGGCGCCGTCGCGCAGCAGCGAGACGTAGCTCATGCGCAGACCGACCGAGACGAAGATCACGGCGAACAGCGCCGAGGCGACGACCAGGCGCTGGCGGGCGGTCTCCTGGGCATCGCCCTTGAGACGTTCCTGCGCCGAGCTGTAACGCGCGCCGGCCGCCGCGTTTACCGCGGCGGCCGGTTCGGGCGAGGCAGACTTGCGCCACAGCCTCACCGACGACCCCCTTCATTTCGCGAGAGGATTTCGTCGATGCTGACTGCGGCGCTCTGGCCGTCGCCTTCCGGACCCGATGTTGCCGGCTCTTGGATCAGGGCCGGTCGAGGGGGCGTCGTGGGTCCGGATGAACGCTTCGAAAGGGGTGCGGAGGCCGGCGAGGGGCTGCCGGCCTCCGCTGCGACGCGACCACCACCGGGCAAAGTCGACGAGGGGACGTCGTTGCCCGTTCGTGGGGGGGAAGGGAGTGGTGGATCGCGCCGCGGGGGGACAGATTTCGGTTTCAGGGAATCGAGCCGGACGACCTGCTTGATCGAGGCCGGCTCGAGCTGGAGATGCTTGATGGCGAGCCGCTCGATGCGCTCGGCCTCGTTCAGGTGAGCCCATTCGATCCGCAGGATGTGCGTGGCCTGCTGGCTCTCGACGATCTTCTGGTTGGTGCGGTCGATCCTCTCCTCGAGGTCCTGCACCTTGTACTTGACGGCGAACAGGCCGACCGCCGTGGCGACGGCGGCGGCTGACCAGAACAGGAGCCCGCGATGGATCATGCGCAGCCTCCCTCGATCGACAGCGTGGGGCGAGCTTCTCGGCCACGCGCAGCCGCGCCGAGCGGGCGCGCGGATTGGCGGCGATCTCGGCCGCCGACGGAAGCACGGGCTTGCGTGTCAGGTCGCGCAGGGTGGCGGCGCGATCTTCGGCCCGCGGCGGGGCGTGGCGCGACGGACCCGGCGTGCGGCCGGCGCGGGCGCGAACGAATTCCTTGACCGCGCGGTCCTCCAGCGAGTGGAACGAGACGACGGCCAGCCGGCCGCCCGGCGCCAGCACCTGCTCGGCGGCAACCAGCCCGCGCTCGAGCTCGCCCAACTCGTCGTTCACGGCGATGCGCAGCGCCTGGAAGGTGCGGGTGGCAGGATCGCTCTCGTCCCTGCCTTGCGGGCCGACGGCGCGGCGCACGATCTCGGCCAGTTCCGCCGTGGTCTCGATCCGCTTCTGCCTGCGGGCCTCGACGATGGCGCGTGCCACGCGGCGGCTGCGACGCTCCTCGCCGTAGCGCCAGATGATGTCGGCGAGCTCGGCTTCATCCGCTTCGTTCACGAGATCGGCGGCCGACGTGCCGCTCTTCTCCATGCGCATGTCGAGCGGACCGGCGGCGCGGAAGGAGAAGCCGCGGCCCGCCTGGTCGAACTGCATCGAGGAGACGCCGAGGTCGAGGGCGACACCATCGACATCCTCGACGCCCTCGGCCGACAGGAGTTCGGCCATGTCGCCGAAGCGGCCTTCGATCAGGCGGAGCCGAGGCGCATAGCGATCGGCCAGCGCCTGGCCCGCGGCGACGGCATCGGGGTCGCGGTCGATCGCGAACACGCGGCAGTCGGCGCGATCGAGCATCAAGGCGGTGTAGCCACCGGCGCCGAACGTGCCGTCGAGATAGCGGCCACCGTCGTGCGGCTGCAGCGCCTCGACGACCTCGCGGGCGAGAACGGGGATGTGGCGGGGCTCGCTCACGCGTCGCCTCCACCTAGGCCGCGCACGAAGGCAGCCATCTTGTTGCGATCGGAATCGCGGCGGGTCTGCCAGCGGCCGGGATTCCACAGCTGGAACTTGTCACCCTTGCCGACCAGCATCACGCCGTCGCCGATTTCGAGCACGCTCGGCAAACTCGGCCGGCAGGGAGAAGCGGCCGTCGGGCTCCATGGCGATGGTGCGAGCGCTGGCCGACAGGTAGCCGGCGGGGTCGAAGGCCTCGTCGTCGAGCGCCACCTTGAGCGCGCCCTTGGGTCCGAGAGCCTCGGTCCGCAGCCGGTCGAGCATGGCGTCGAAGCCCGCGCGCGAATTTCCGTTCACGACGCCAGGCAGATTGGGCGAGTGATAGAGGACGAAGGCACCGCGGTCGTCGGCCGGCAGCTCGTCACGGAAAGCCGCGGGCAGAAGGACCCGGCCTTTCTTGTCGAGCTTGATCAGGATTTCGGACCGAAACGCCACGGCCCTCTCCCCCTGTACCCCGCCGCCGGTGCCCCACGCCCCTGCGTTACCTGTTTAACGGGATATAATGGGATATCATGGGAATTACAGGGAAGCAATCTCCAAAAGCGAGAATCCACAGGAATCTTAAGAGCTTAGCCACAAGATCTATTGTGCGCTTGCCCTATCTCAATACAAGGGGTTGTAAATGCGACTCGCAAAGCGGAATCGGGTGCGGGTCAGACGGCCTGTAAGCCGGGTTCTGTCCACGCCCGAAAGCGATGGATGGCCATTCCTCTGGGACGCCCGTTGCCGAACGCCTCGCGCGACCGACCCGGGCGGCGACGCGGAAACACCGCTGCCGGTTGCCCGGCGTGCCGCCCCTATTTGGTCTTGCTCCCGGTGGGGTTTGCCATGCCGCTTCCGTTGCCGGTCGCGCGGTGGGCTCTTACCCCACCGTTTCACCCTTGCCGGCCCGGCGAACCGGGCAGGCGGTTTGTTTTCTGTGGCACTTTCCCTGGGGTCGCCCCCGCCGGACGTTATCCGGCACCGTGTCTCCGTGGAGCCCGGACTTTCCTCACCGGGCGGTTGCCCGCCCAGCGCAGCCATCCGGCCGTCTGACCCGCGGGGCCTAGCTAGGCCCCTGCCCCGACCTGGTCAAGGAGGTCCGCCAGAAGGGCGCGCGTCTCGGAATCCGCGATGCCATCCACGCGGCCCGGCCTGAAGCGCCGCTGGAAGGCTGTGACGATGTCGGCCGGCGCGAGGTCGACGGCCGGCGGATAGCCGAAGCGCTCGAGGGCGGCCTGCACATCGCCGCTGGATCGGCCGTGCGCCGGCGCGCGGCCACAGCCCGACACCCGATGCGGCCAGCGCAGCCCACGGGAAGCGCAGGCCGGGATCGATCTTGCGCCGGGGCGCGATGTCGGAATGTCCCACGACGTTGCGCGGCACGATGGCGGGATGACGGGCGATAATCTCGCGGCAGAGTTCGATCAGCGCGGCGATTTGCGCGTCGGGATAGTCGTGCCGGTCGCCGTGCAGGTTCACGATCTCGACGCCGATCGACGTGGCGTTCAGCCCTTCACGGCCGCGCCACTGCGATCGCCCGGCATGCCAAGCGACGCGATCTTCCGGCACCAGGCGATAGAGCGTGCCGTCCTCGGCCAGCACGTAATGCGCGCTGACCCGCAGCGGCCGCGAGTCGTCGCCGAGGATGGCAAGCGATTCCTCGAGCGGCAGTTCGGTGTAGTGCAGCACCAGCACGTCGATCGGAACGTCCGCCGGCCGCGGCGCGTGATTGGGCGACGGCCGCTCTATCACGTGCACGGTCAAACGGGGGCGTTCATGCCGGGACCAGGCCGCGTTCGCGCCGCAGCCGGTCATAGGCGTCGTTGATCAAGGCGAGCTTGCGGTTGGCCATCGCGACCGCCTCCTCGGGCAGGCCTTGGGCGATCAGCCGGTCGGGATGGTTGGCGCGCACCTGGCGCAGCCAGGCCTCGCGGATCTGCTCGTCGGTCGCCAGCGGATCGATGCCCAGGATGACACAAGGCTCGCACTCGACCACGCCCAGCGCCGCCGCCTTGGCGCGTTCGAAGCGGGCGCTGCTCAAGCCGAAGATGCGCGCGACCTTGGCGAGATAGTCGGCCTCCGCGGCGTCGACCTTGCCGTCGGCCTGGGCGATGCCGAACAGACCCTCGAGTACGTTCTCGAGAATTTCAGGCGCATCGGGAAACAAGGCGGCGAGCTGCCGCGCATAGATTTCGAAGCCGGCGACGTCGCGCTTGGCCAGATTGAAGAAACGCTCGACGTTCTTTTCCTCGCTGGGTGGCACGCGGAAGAATTCCCGGAACGCCTCGACCTCGACGTCCGTCACCTGGCCGTCCGCTCCCGCCATCTTGGCGCCGAGCGCGATCACGCCGACGGTGAAGCCGATCTGGCGCAGCCCCGGGTGCGCGCCGTCGTCGGCCGGCGGCGAGGTCAATCCGAGCAGCGAGCCGATCGGCTCGGCGCTGGCCAGCCGCGTCGCCCCTTCGACGATCTTGTCCCAGATCCTCATGTCTGCCCCGCTACCGATTCCCGCTCACAGGATCAAGACGCCGATCGCCACGCCGACCAGCAGGACGAGGGCGAGACGGCGGTAGAAGCCCTCACTGGCCAGCGGAAACAGGCGTCCGCCCAGCAGGCCGCCCAGCACGACGACGGGCGCCAGGAAGAGGCCCTGCACCCCGGTGCTCCAGCCGATCAGGCCACGCGACGCGAAGGCTGTGAGCGCCATCAGATCGACAAACAGGAAGTAGGTCGTGAGGTTGGCCCGCACGCGCTCCGCCGGATCGGTGCCGGCCAAGTAGTAGAAGGCTATCGGCGGGCCGGCCATCCCGGAAAGGCCATTGAGGAAGCCGCTGCTGACGCCCGCCGCCAAGGTTGTCACAGTGCGCGGCCGACCCGAGAAATGCCAGCCGCTTGCCAGCAAAATGACAGCACCGAGGACGATGGCCGAGATCGCCCACCGCATCGGCTCGGGCTCGCTGCGCGTCAGCACCAGATTGCCGATGGGAACGCCCACCGCGGCGGCGACCAGGAGCAGGCCGATTGGTCGCCAATCGACCAGCCGTACGACGCTGGACAACAGCGGCAGGACGACGACGATCTCCAGCAGCAGGCAGAGCGGCACGCCGACGGCCGGCCCGTAGAGCGCGGAAAACACCGGTGTCATCACCATGGCAGCGCCAAAGCCGGCGAAGCCGCGCACCATGCCTGCAATGAAGGCAACGACGGCTGAGACCAGGAAGGGGAATGAGAGAAGATCAGGCATGAAGCACAAAACCTCATGCCGAGGAGTCGCGCGAAGCGGGGCGTCTCGAAGCATGGGCAACAGCAAGGCTGGTCCCACCCTTCGAGACGCGGCCCTGCGGGCCGCTCCTGAGGGTGAGGTAATCGCTTGGATTCATGCCCAAGCTCTAGCATTGCCGGAGCGCGATCCGAGCATCATATAATGGAGGCCATGCCCTCAAAGAATCTCGCGGTTTCGACCGTCCCGCTCCTCATGCCGTATATCCAGCGGCGGCCCGAAACGGTCGGCGGCAAGCCCTTCAAGCTGGTGTCCGACTACCAGCCGGCCGGCGACCAACCCGAGGCGATCCGCCAGCTCATCGAGGGCGTGAAGGAAGGCGAACGCAACCAGGTGCTGCTGGGCGTCACCGGCTCGGGCAAGACCTTCACAATGGCCAATGTCATCGCGTCTCAGAATCGACCGACCCTGGTGCTGGCGCCGAACAAGACACTGGCGGCGCAGCTCTGGAGCGAGATGAAGACGTTCTTCCCGGAGAACGCGGTCGAGTATTTCGTGTCGTACTACGACTATTACCAGCCCGAAGCCTACGTGCCGCGCTCCGACACCTACATCGAGAAGGATTCGTCGATCAACGAGCAGATCGACCGTATGCGCCACTCCGCGACGCGCGCGCTGATGGAGCGCGACGACGTCATCATCGTGGCCTCGGTCTCGTGCATCTACGGCATCGGTCCGCTGGAGAACTACCAGTCGATGACCTTCCGGCTGAGCAAGGGCGAAAAGGTCGACCGCTCCACCCTGCTCCGTCGCCTCGTCGAGCAGCAGTACAAGCGCAACGACAACGCCTTCCAGCGCGGCACCTTCCGCGTGCGCGGCGACACGGTCGATCTCTTTCCGGCCCATTATGAGGACAAGGCCTGGCGTATCGAGATGTTCGGCGACGAGATCGAATCGATCGTCGAGTTCGATCCGCTGACCGGCGAGAAGACGGCGACGCTGTCGGACATCGTGGTCTACGCCAACAGCCACTACGTCACGCCGCGGCCGACGATGCAGCACGCCATCCAGCAGATAAAGACCGATCTCAAGCAGCGCCTCGACGAGTTCAACCGGGCCGGCCGGCTCTTGGAGGCGCAGCGGCTGGAGCAGCGCACCATTTTCGACATCGAGATGATGGAGACGACCGGCGCCTGTGCCGGCATCGAGAACTATTCGCGCTACCTCACCGGCCGCAAGCCGGGCGAGCCGCCGCCCACGCTGTTCGAGTACTTCCCCGAAACCTCGCTGCTGATCGTCGACGAGAGCCACGTCACCGTGCCGCAGATCGGCGGCATGTTCCGCGGCGACTTCAACCGCAAGAGCGTGCTCGCCGAGTTCGGCTTCCGCCTGCCCTCGGCTATCGACAACCGGCCGCTCAAGTTCGAGGAGTGGGAGGCGCTGCGGCCGCAGACGACCTTCGTCAGCGCCACCCCCGGCCCGTGGGAAATGGAGCGCACGCAGGGCATCTTCATCGAGCAGGTGATCCGGCCGACCGGGCTGATCGATCCGACGGTGATCATCCGGCCGGTCGAGAAGCAGGTCGACGACCTGATTGCAGAGTGCAAGGACTGCGCAAAGAAATCCGAACGCGTGCTGGTCACGGTGCTGACCAAGCGCATGGCCGAGGATCTCGTGGAGTACATGCACGAGGCCGGCATCCGCTGCCGCTATCTGCATTCCGACATCGACACGCTGGAGCGCATCGAGATCATCCGCGACCTGCGGCTGGGCGCCTTCGACGTGCTGGTCGGCATCAACCTGCTGCGCGAGGGCCTCGACATCCCGGAATGCGCCCTGGTCGCGATCCTCGACGCCGACAAGGAGGGCTTTTTGCGCTCGCCGACCTCGCTGGTGCAGACGATCGGCCGCGCCGCGCGCAACGTCGATGGCCGTGTCATCCTCTATGCCGACAAGATGACGGACTCGATCAAGTACGCCATCGCCGAGACCGACCGGCGCCGCAGCAAGCAGACGGCCTACAACGAAGCGCACGGCATCACGCCGGCGTCGATCAAGAAGAACATCAACGAGATCCTGCAGTCGACCGCCGAGCGCGACCACTACACGGTCGACACCGGCGTGTCGGGCGACGTCCACCTGGTCGGGCACAATCTGCGCACCCACATCGCCGAGCTGGAGAAGCGCATGCGCGACGCCGCCGCCAACCTAGAGTTCGAGGAGGCCGCGCGCATCCGCGACGAGATCCGGCGCCTGGAAGCCCACGAGCTCGAGTTGCCGGGCCAAGCAGCCAGCGCCAATGTCGGCGTGCATCTTGGCCGCATGCAGAACAGCCGTGTCTTTCGCGGCGTGCGCACCGGCTCGGGCGGAAAGCCGACCCGCCGCAGCGGACGCTAGGAGATCGTCGATGAGACCCAGGATGTTCGCGCCGCTGCTCGCCGCCGTCCTGGCGTTTTCACTAGCCGCACAGGCCACGGCGCAGCGCGCGCAGCGCGAGGAGATTGTGCGCATTCCGGCGCCCGGCGGCACGATGATGATCACTACCGTGATGCGCCCGACCGGCGAGGAAAAGCGGCCGCTGGTCGTCATCAACCATGGCTCGCCGGCCGACGACTCGCGCAGCCGTATGACGCCGCCGCGCTTCAGCGCCCTCTCCTCGTGGTTCGTCACGCGCGGCTATGTCGTCGCCCTGCCGCTGCGCCGCGGCTACGGCGAGACCGGCGGGACGTGGGCCGAGAACTACGGCCCCTGCGGAAATCCCGACTACTTCACGGCAGGCCTGCAGGGTGCGGCGGACATCAAGGCCACGCTCGACTTCATGCGCAAGCAGCCTTTCGTCTTGCCCGACCGGTCGATCGTCGTCGGCCAGTCGGCGGGCGGCTGGGCGACCATGGCGCTGTCGAGCCTCAATCCGCCCGGCGTTCCGGGCATGGTCAATTTCGCGGGCGGACGCGGCGGCCACCAGAAGTTGCCCGGCGGCGCCCTCGGCAATTGCGTGCCAAATGCGCTCGTCCAGGCCGCCGGCAAGTACGGCGCAACGGCGCGGGTGCCCATGATCTGGCTCTACACCGCGAACGACAGTTTTTTCGAACCGACGCTGGCAAAGCGCATGGCCGACGCCTACGACGGCGCCGGCGGCCGCGCGACCTTCCGGCCGCTCGGTCCGTTCGCGCAAGACGGCCACACTCTGGCCAGCAGCGCCAAAGGCGTCGCGATCTGGTCGGGCCCGGTGGCGGACTTTCTCGCCAGCCTCAAGTAGCCGAGGCATAAGTTCTCGCGCCGGCGCGGAGCATCGCCCGCCGGGCGATCGCAGGTCCTGCCGCGAGCGCCGCCGTCAGCGCCGTCATGGCGAGCAGCACCACCCGCAGCAGGAACCGCACTCTTCGCCGCTTCACTGTTGCCGTCCTCGGCCACCCCAGGTTGCCGTCTGGCTCTGGGCAAAGCTTCGCCCTCGGCGATCCGCATGCATCATCGACGCCCGTCTCTCTCTTTCTCGGTCTTCAATCTCCGGCAGGCTTCGAGCCGCCGTGCAGATGCGGGCAACTTATGAGTGGTTCACGCCGCTATCAATTCCAGACGCGTCCAGGATGCTGCTCGAGGCCTACGCGGCCAACCCGCGGCTTGCCTCCGTCTTCACCACCCAGCAGCGGCGCCGTGCAGGTCCGGGTGGCGGGCAATGTGTCGGCTGTCAGCGCCATAGGTGGAATGCGTCCTGCGATTTCGGCACCACCGTCGCCTCGCTAAGGAGCGGAAGCCGAAGCCGGAGAGCCGGCACGGCCATCTGTCGAGGGCTTGTCATATTTCTCTCAGCTGGGCAATTGAACGGGCCAGCCCATCTCTGCGGCTTCACTCCTCGCCGATCGCACTCTCGTGCCAGCGGCGCAGCAACAGGTGGCTGAGCAGCGTCAGCAGCAGGAAGATCGCAATGCCGGTCGCCGAGATCAGCACGAGGGCGGCGAACATGCGCGGGATCTTGAGTTGATAGCCCGACTCCAGGATGCGCCAGGCAAGCCCCGAGGCGTTGCCGCCGGTGCCGGCCACGAACTCCGCCACGACGGCGCCGATCAGCGCCAAGCCGCCGGAGATGCGCAGGCCGCCCAGGAAATAGGGCAGCGCCGAAGGCAGGCGGAGCTCGATCAACATGCGCCAGCGCCCTGCCCCATAGAGCTCGAACAGGCTCACGAGGTTGGGATCGACGGAGCGCAGGCCGAGGATGGTGTTGGACAAGATGGGGAAGAACGCTACCAGCCAGGCGCAAATCAGCAGCGACAGCTCGATATTGTCGGCCCACACGATGATCAGGGGCGCGATGGCCACGATCGGCGTCACCTGCAGGATGATGGCATAGGGGAAGAGCGAGAGCTCGATCCAGCGCGACAGCGAGAACAGTACCGCCAGCAGCCCGCCGACGATGACGGCGGCGGCCAGCGCCTCCAGGGTTATCCGGACCGTGACGAGGAGCGAGGGCTCGAGGGTGCCCCAGTCGGCAACCAGCGTCTTGGCCACCAGGATCGGGCCGGGCAGGATGTAGGGCGGGATGCCGGCTGTGCGGACGGCGCCCTCCCACAGCCCCAACATTACGAGGCCGAGGACGATCGGGGCCACGATCCGCGCGCTCATGCGGCCATCGCTTCGCCGAGCCGGGCCGAGGCCTGGCGGCAGTAAGTGGCGTACTCCGGCGACGTCCGGAAGGCCGCGCTGCGCGGATAGGGCGCGGCAATCGAAAGTTGCGACAGGATACGGCCGGGCCGAGCTGCCATGACGGCAATGCGCTGGGACAGGAAGACCGACTCGAACACCGAGTGCGTGACGAACACGATGGTGACGCGCGCCCGTTGCCACAGCTCCAGCAGGTCGCCGTTCAGCCGATGGCGCGTGATCTCGTCGAGGGCGGCGAAAGGTTCGTCCATGAGCAAGAGCCGCGGCTCGGTGACCAGGGCGCGCGCGATCGATACGCGCATCTTCATGCCGCCCGACAGTTCGCGCGGCCAGAGGCGCTCGAAGCCTGTCAGCCCGACATGGCCCAGCGCCTCGGCCGCACGAGCCTCGCGCTCGCTCGGCGCCACGCCGCGCAGCTTGAGCGGCAGCGCCACGTTGGCGAGCGCGGTAGCCCACGGCATCAGGGTCGGCTCCTGGAACACGAAGCCCGTATCGGCCTTGCCGCCGGGCCAGTCGATCGTGCCGGCGGTGGGCTGGATCAGTCCGGCGATCAGGCGCAACAACGTGGATTTCCCGCACCCCGAGGGGCCGAGCACGCTCAGGAATTCGCCGGCCTCGACGTCGAGCGAGAGGTGAGCAAGCGCCTGGACGCCATTGGCGAAGACCTTGGAGGCGCCGCGAACGCCGACCAGAGGCATCAGGCCGGTGGCAGGGTGAGATCGAGGTTGGCCGACCACACCGGCATTGGCAGGGTGTCGCGCGCGGCGAGGTTGGCCGGCAGGGCCGCGCGATCGGAGACGCGACGGAACGGCAGCACGAGACCGGCGCGTACGCCGAACACGGCGTCGCCGTCGAGATACTTGTCGTCCTCGGGGAAGAACTCGGTGATCAGCGGCTTGTGGCCGGGCGCCTGGATGATCATGTGCAGATGCGCCGGACGCCAGGCGTCGCGGCCCAGCGCACGCAGCATGTCGCCGGCCGGGCCGTCGTCGGGCACCGTGTAGGAGACCGGCCGCACCGTGGTGAAGGCGAAGCTGCCGTCGGGCGCCACGGTGAGGCGCGCGTGATAGTTGGTCGGCTTCTGGTCCTTGTCCTGCTGTGCATAGAGACCGTTGCCGGCGTTCTGCCACAGCGCCAGAACCGTGCCCTTGGCAGGCGCGCCCTTGTCGTCCGTCACCTTGCCGCTCACCACCAGCGGCTCGCCCACCTGGCCGCGCCACAGATCGCCGCCGTTGGCCAGCTCGGGCGCGCCTTCGATGTGGAACGGGCCCAGCACCGAGGACGGCGTGCCCGCGGTCGCCGCGTTGACCATGTCGACCAGCGAGGAGACGCCCAGCAGGTCGGAGAACAGGATGTATTCGTTGCGCTTGTCGTCGGTGAACTGCTTGGCGCGGGTCAGGGCGTCGATCGCCGCCCCCCACTCGGCCTGCGTCACCTTGTTGTCGCGCACGAAGCTGTGCAGGTGGCCGGCCAGGCTGACCAGCAGGGTGCGCGTGCGCTCGGACGGCGCGTTCCTGCAATAGTCGGCGAAGGCCTGGGTGATGGTGGTCGGGGTGAGATTGCGCATCGATGTCTCCCGCCCGCCTAGCGGGCCGCTCTCAGGAGCGTGTCATAGTCCGCCCGCAGCAGCGCGAACAAGAGGTGGTCGGCCCACTGGCCGTTGATCCGCAAATATTGGCGCGCCAGGCCCTCTTCATGGAAGCCGACCCGGCTCAGCACGGCCTTGGAGGGCTCGTTGTGCGGCAGGCAGGCCGCTTCGAGGCGGTGAAGCCGCAGCTCGTCGAACACGAAAGGCAGGGTCGCCCGCAGGGCGTCGGTCATCAGGCCCTGTCCGGCGAAGGGCTGCCCCATCCAGTAGCCGACAGCCGCCGCCTGGGCGACGCCGCGCCGGACGTTGCTGAGGTTGATGCCCCCCGCCAAACGCCGGCCTTCGTTGGTGAAGACGAACAGGCCGTAGGCCTCCCCCGACCGCCATTCCCGCGCCTGCTGGCGCAGCCGGCGGCGGAAATGGTCGCGGCCCAGCGAATCCTCCGGCCAAGTCGGCTCCCACGGCGTGAGAAAAGCCCGGCTGCGGGCCCTGAGTTCGGCCCATTCAGCCCAGTCGTCCATTGTCGGAGCACGCAAAAACACACGCCGACCCGAGATCCGGGTCATCCCCGACAGCGATAAGGGAACATCGGCAAAACGGAACATCTTGGTGCTATAGTAGCGCAGGTATGGAATTGTTACATGTTTTCCGAGGCTTGACGTAGGAAATTGAGACTGTCCGTCGCGCCACGCGTTGCACAAGCTGTCTTGAAAAGGACAGGCGGGCGTATGAAATTCCCATCCTGAGAAGATCCACCTGCCAGGGCCGGTCATGGAAACAGACACAAATGGAAATGTCGGACAGAAGGGGCGCTTCTATCTGACCAAGCATATCTGGGTGCCGCAGGAACCGGCCGAGAAACTCAATCTCAAATTGTCGGACATCATCCTGCGCCGCATGCCCAAGCTGCCGCTGGGCGGCGAGCAGGCGCTCGAGGCGTTTCCGGTGCTGGCCGAACTCAAGAAAAGCCATGACAAGATCAAGGCCGACCTCAACTACCTGCTGAGCCATCACGAGGAAATCCCGGCCCTGCACGAGGTCCATCCGCGCGACCTTTACGTGCCGGGTCGGGCCTGGCGTACCTTCCTGCTCAAGATCTGGGGCCACGAGATCAAGGAAAACACCGCCGCGGTGCCCGACACCTATGAGGCGATCTCCCGCATCCCGGGTGTGCACACCGCCCTGTTCAGCATCCTGGCCGGCGGCGCCGAGATCGAGCCCCACCGCGGCTCGGCAGCCGGCGTGATCCGCTTCCACTATCCCCTGATCGTACCGACCGAGCCGGAGAAGTGCTGGATCGAGATCGGCGGCCACCACTTCTTCTGGCAGGAAGGCGAACCGCTGGTGTTCGACGACACCCGCGAGCACTGGGTCAAGAACCAGACCGACCAGACCCGCGTGGTGCTGATCATCGACTTCAACGCCGACATGCCGTTCCCGGTGAGCCTTTACACAGGGCTGCGCTACAACCTCATCCGCAGGAGCGCCGAGGTCAAAGCGGTCATGGAGCGCGCCGCCATCGGCGTGCCGCCGCGCGACAAGGCCGTCCAGCCGCCGCTCGCAATGGCGGCGGAGTAGGTCGCTCCCGGCAAAGAAAATCTAAGCAGCCAACCGCGCGGCGATCTTGTCGAGCGCTTCCAGCTCGTCGATCGGCCCGAGCGCGGCCAGGGTCAGTTTTCCCTGCAGCAGACGCGTGGCGACGCGGCGAACGGCGTCCTGGTCGACCGCCTCGATGCGCGACACGATCTCGGCATAGGGGATCGACCGGCCGTGCACGATGAGATGGCGCGCCGCCTGCTCGCAGCGCGCGCCGCTCGATTCCAGGGCCATCAGGGTGCCGGCCTTGATCTGGTTGCGGGCACGCACCAGTTCGGCCTCGTTCAGGGTGCCGGCGACGCCGACGAACTCCTCGCACACCGCGGGCACCAGCTCCGCCAGGTCGTCCTCGCCGGTGCCGGCATAGATGCCGAACAGGCCGCCGTCGGCATAGGCGGTGTTGAAACAGTGGATGCCGTAGACCAGGCCCCGCTCCTCGCGGATGCGCTGGAACAGGCGCGAGGACATGCCGCCGCCGAACAGGGTCGAATAGACGGCGAGCGCGAAATAGTCGGGATCGCGATAGCCGATGCCCTCGCAGCCCAGCACCAGATGGGCCTGCTCGAGCACGCGCGTCTCGCGGCCGTCGCCGCCCACGTAGCTCAGCGGCACCGGCACCTCGGCATTGGCGGGCGTGCGCGGCACCGAGCCGAAATACTTGTCGGCGAGATCGACGATGCTGGTCGTGCTCCACCCGGCCCGCCGCCGACAGGACCATGTTGGAGGCCGTGTAGTGGCGCGCGAGATAGGCGAAGAGATCGTCGCGGCCGATCGCCTCGACCGACGCCGCGGTGCCAAGCACCGGCCGGCCGAGCGGCTGGCCGGGCAGCGCCGTCTCCTGGAACTGGTCGAAGATCACGTCGTCGGGCGTGTCGAGCGCCTGGCCGATCTCCTGCAGGATGACGCCGCGCTCGCGCTGCAGCTCGTCGGGGTCGAACACCGAATTGCGCAGGATGTCGGAGACCATCTCGACGCCCAGCGCCACGTCCTCCTTCAGCACAGAGGCGTGGTAGGCGGTGATCTCGCGACCGGTATAGGCGTTGAGGCTGCCGCCGACATTCTCGATCTCCTCGGCGATGGCGCGGGCCGAGCGGGTCCTGGTGCCCTTGAAGGCCATGTGCTCCAGCATGTGCGCCATGCCGTTCAGCTCGGCGCTCTCATGCCGCGTGCCGCAGGCGACCCAGATGCCGAGCGAGGCCGATTTCGACCTCGGGCATCGGGTCGACTGCCACGCGCAGGCCGTTGCCGAGAGTGGTGACCTTGACTTCGCTCATGTGCGCACCTTTGCCCGGGCCGGCGCCGGCTCGCGCGCCGACGCCATGCGCTCGTCGATAAGGGTCTTGAGCGCCGCGATATCGTTGGGCAGCCCATCGACCCGCTCCACCCGATCCATGAGGTCGGCCAGCCGGTCCGGCAGCGCGCGGCCGCTCGCCGGTCGCCTTGGCGACGGCGTCGGGGAACTTGGCCGGATGGGCCGTCGCCAGCACGACCATGGGAACCTTGGGATCGCGGCGATGCTGCTGGGCCACCGCATAGCCCACGGCGGTATGCGGATCGATCGTCTCGCCGAAACGGCGGCGGCAATCGGCGATGGCGGCAAGCGTGCCCTCGTCGTCGAGGCGCCCGGCATCGAACAGGGCGCGCACGTCGGCCAGCGCATTGGCGCCGACCTTGAGCGTGCCGGAGCGGCGGAACTCGGTCATCGCCTCGGCCAGCGCGCGTGCCGTTGCGGTCGTAGAGATCGAACAGCAGGCGCTCGAAGTTGCTCGAGATCTGGATGTCCATGCTGGGGCTGTAGGTCGGCACCACCTCGGCCGTCGTCATGGCGCCGGTCTCGAAGAAGCGCGCCAGGATGTCGTTGCTGTTGGCCGCCACCACGAAGTGGTGGATGGGCAGGCCCATGCGCTGGGCGGCGTAGCCGGCATAGAGGTTGCCGAAATTGCCGGTCGGCACGGTGAAGGCCACCGGCCGCTCCGGTGCGCCGAGCTTCAGGGCGGCCCAGAAATAGTAGACGATCTGCGCCATCACGCGGGCGAAGTTGATCGAGTTCACCGCCGTCAGGGCATGGCGGTCGCGGAAGGCGAGATCGTTGAAGCAGGCCTTGGCGAGGTCCTGGCAGTCGTCGAACGTGCCGGCGATGGCGATGTTGTGCACGTTGGGCGCCAGCACCGTCGTCATCTGGCGGCGCTGGACCTCGCTGATGCGACCGCGCGGATGGAGCATGAAGATGTCGATCGTCTTGCGGTCGCGCACCGCCTCGATGGCGGCCGAGCCGGTGTCGCCCGAGGTCGCGCCGACGATCGTGGCATGTTGCCCCTTGGCGCGCAGCGCATGGTCGAGCATGCGGCCGAGGAGCTGCAGCGCCACGTCCTTGAAGGCAAGCGTCGGGCCGTGGAACAGCTCAAGCAGATGCAGTCCGCTGTCGCCGAGGGGCTTCAGCGGCGCCACCTGCGGCGTTTCGAATGTGGCATAGGCCTCGCCGATCAGGCGGCGGAAGGTCGCCTCGTCGAAGGCCTCGCCGACGAAGGGCCGCATGATGCGGAAGGCCAGCTCGACATAGGGCAGGCCCTTGAGCGCGTCGATCTCGGCCGTTGAGAAGTGCGGCCACTCGGCGGGCAGGTAGAGGCCACCATCGCGGGCGAGGCCCGCGAGCATGATGTCCTCGAAGCCAAGCGGCGCGGGATCTCCCTGCGAGCCGTGGCGGGTACTGATGTAGCGCAAGACGGAACTCCGACTGGGCAACCTTGCTACGCCACTTGGCGGCAGGCTGCGTGATCCTTGCGGACCCTTTTGGTCGAAGCGGGATGCTTCTCCAGCATCCGGGCCGGACGGGTCGGACGCCTGACGAGATCACCGCCGCAATTGGGGCACTGGCCGCCCAACCGGGTTCGGGCGCAGTCCGCACAGAACGTGCACTCGTAGGTGCAGATCAGGGCATCGGGCGCGCCGTTGGGCAGGTCCTTGTCGCAGCATTCGCAGTTGGGCCGGAGGTCGAGCATGGCATCCTCTTACGCCGACAGGTAACGGCTTTCCAGATGGGCCTTGAAGGCGGCGGTGCCGAGCGGGCCGCCGGTCGCCTGGGCGAGGATCTCATCGGTGCCGGCAATCGATCCCTTGCCGTGCACATTGGTGCGCAGCCAGCCCAGGAGGGGCGAAAAATCACCCTTGCCGATGGCCGCCAGGAGGCCGGGATGGGCCTTCCGGGCGGCGGCGAAAAGCTGAGCGGCCGCCAGGGCGCCCAGCGTGTAGGTCGGGAAATAGCCCCAACCGCCGTCCGGCCAATGGATGTCCTGCAGGCAGCCCAGCGCGTCGTCGGGCGGCACGATGCCCAGGAGCTCGCGCATGCCCTCGTTCCAGGCGCCCGGCAGGTCGGCGAGCGCCAGGTCGCCCGCCAGCATCGCCCGCTCCAGCCGGTAGCGCAGCATGATGTGCAGCGGGTAGGTCACCTCGTCGGCATCGACGCGGATGAAGCCCGGCGCCACGCGCGTGTAGAGGCGATGGATGTTGTCGGCCGACCAGGCGGGGCCACTCTTGCCGAAGGCCTCGCGCATGCGCGGCGCGGCGAAGGCGAGGAAGGCGTCGCTGCGGCAGGCCTGCATCTCCATCAGCAGCGACTGGCTTTCGTGCAGCGCCATGCCGCGCGCATTGCCGACCGGCTGGCGCCGCCAGGCGCGCGGCAGGCCGGCCTCGTAGAGCCCATGGCCGGTCTCGTGCAGCACGCCCATCAGGGAGCGCGCGAAGTCGGCCTCGTCGTAGCGCGTGGTGATGCGCACGTCGTCGGCCGTGCCGCCGGTGAAGGGATGCGCCGAGACGTCGAGCCGGCCGTGCGTGAAGTCGAAGCCGATGAGGCGGATCAGCTCCTCGCCCAGCTTGCGCTGCTGGTCGACCGGAAACGGCCCGTCGAGCGCGAGCGGCGCAGGCTCGCGCTTCTGGCGCTCCAGCACGCGTCCCAGCAGGTCGGGCAGGAAGGCGCGCAACTCGGCGAACAGCACGTCGATGCGGGCCGAACGGCCGCCCGGCTCGAACTCGTCGAGCAGCGCGTCATAGAGCGAGGTGCCGAGTGCTGCCGCCTTGGCCTCGCCGATCCGGCGCATGACGGCCAGCACCTCGGCAAGCGTCGGCAGCAGCGACTTGAAGTCGGCGTTCTTCCTGGCCTCGCGCCACACCATCTCGCAGGCCGACGAGGCACGCGTGCGCGCTTCGACGAGGTCGGCCGGCAGGGCGCTTTCGTGCACCCAGGAGCGCCGCATCTCGCGCAGGTTGGCGGCGCGCCACGGATCGAGCTCGGGGGCGCCCTGCTCGGCCCGCCCCAGCAGCTCGGGCATGTCGGGCGCCGAGATCATGCCGTGGGCGATGACGCCCAAAGTCGCAAGCTGGTCGGCGCGGTCCTCGCTTGCGCCATCAGGCATCATGGTCGAGCGATCCCAGTTCAGGATCGCGCTGGCGCGGTAGACCGCACTCAGCCGCGCGAAGCGGCGTTCCAGCTCGGCATAAGGGTCGTTGGCGATCATGTCGGGACCTTCGTGCGGCCGGCGACGGTGAGCCGCCCGTTCTCCCAATGATAGGCGAGATAGACACCCGCCAGCGCGGCCGCGATCAGGAACCAGGTGATGGCGTACTGCAGATGGTCGTTGGGGATATCGAGTCGCGTCTGGCCGCCCACCGGCACGCCGCCCGGATTCGGCGTGGCGTCGGCCTCGAGGAAGAAGGTGTCGAGCTTGGGGTCGGGCTTGCCGCCCGCCATGCTGCGCATCAGCGGCACGTCGACATGGAACCAGACGTTGCGCTCCGGCGCGTTGTCCGGCGCGAACTGGCGCTGCTCCTGATTGCGCCGCACGATGCCGGTGAGCTCGACCGTACCCGCAAGCTGGCCCTCGGCGCGACGCGCCGGATCCTTCTTTTCCTGGGGAATGAAGCCGCGGTCGAACAGCACGATCCTGCCGTCATCGGTCCTGAGCGGCGTGACGACCTGCAGGCCGACGGTGTTCTTGAGGCTGCGCGCGGCGAGATAGAATTCCCTGTCGTGCAGGAACGTGCCGGCGAGCTTCACGCGGCCATACTCGTGACGCAGCGGATCGCCGTGCAGCAGCTCGTCGAGCGTGAGCGGCGGGGCCGCCTGATTGACCTCGATGCGATCGAGGATGTCGCGCTTCCACTCGCGACGCTCCATCTGCCAGACGCCGAGTCCCAGCGAGACCACGAAAATCGGCAGCGAGATGAGCGTGGGCCACAAAGCGGGCCTCAGCCTGAACATGATGCTTTCCTCATTCATCGCGCGCGGTCGAGCGATGGGTGTATTGCTGGGCGATCAGCAGCGCCTTCATGAGGCGCAACAGCCACACCGCCAGCCCGACGGTGAGGGGGCCCCAGATCAGGACATGGACCCACCACGGCGGCTCGTAGCGGAACTCGACCCAGAACACGAGCATCATGATGATGGCGCCCAGCCCCAGGATGACGAAGACGGCGGGCCCGTCACCGGCATCGTGTTCACGCAGGTCGAGATCGCACACCGGGCAGCGGTCGACGACGCCCAGCAGGCCGCGGAACAGCCGGCCGCGACCGCACCGCGGGCAGACCCCGCGCAGGGCGATGTCGACCGGCGATTGCCGTGGCCATTCGGACATCATGTGCTCCCAAAGGCGAACCGCCGGGGAACGCCCGGCGGTATTCGTTTTACTTCCTCCCCCGTCTTACAGGGAGGATAAGGACGACCTCAGTGCAGCGCGATGGGCGCCTTGCCCGAGCCCCACCAGTAGATGCAGAAGAACAGGAACAGCCACACCACGTCGACGAAGTGCCAGTACCAGGCGGCGGCCTCGAAGCCGAAATGTTGCCGGGGCTTGAACTGGCCCGCCATGGCGCGGAACAGGCAGACCAGGAGGAAGGTCGTGCCGACCAGCACATGGAAGCCGTGGAAGCCGGTCGCCATGAAGAAGGTCGACGAGTAGATGTTCTCGCGGAAGCCGAACGGTGCATTGGCGTATTCGTAGGCCTGGATCGAGGTGAAGCAGGCCCCCAGGATCACCGTGAGCACGAGCCCGCGCACCGCGTCGCGCTTGTTGCCTTCCAGGATGGCATGATGCGCCCATGTGACCGTGGTGCCCGAGAGCAGCAGGATCAGCGTGTTCATGAACGGCAGGTCGAACGGCGCGATGACGTGGATGCCCTTGGGCGGCCACACGCCGCCGGTCGCTTCGGCGCGGACCGGCATCTCGGGCGAGCCGGGATAGAGCGAGGAGTCGAAGAAGGCCCAGAAGAAGGCCACGAAGAACAGCACTTCGGACGCGATGAACAGGATCATGCCGTAGCGCAGGCCGAGCTGGACCACCGCGGTGTGGTACTTGCGCGATTCGACGATGACGTCGCTCCACCACCAGAACATCACGGCGAAGATGATCAGGAAGCCGGGGGCGACAACCCACCACTCGACCGTCTTGATGAAGCCCTCGACGTGCGTGCCGAGCATGTCGGGATGCATGCCGAGCGCGGCGCCCATCGCCAGCAGGAAGGCGCCGATCGCCCCCAGGGCCGGCCAGGGGCTGGGATCGACGAGGTGATAGGGATGCTTCTGCGCACCGTCGGCCATGTTCATCCACCCTTTCCAGTTCCGTTGGCGGGAGAGCCGCCCAGCAAAGTCTTCGCCCGCTCCGTCTTGGCCTCGTAGAAGGTATAGGAGAGCGTGATGGTTCTGATGTCATCGTAGCGCCGGTCCTTGTCCATTTCCGGATCGACGAAGAACAGCACGGGCATGTCGACCGACTGGCCCGGCTTCAGCATCTGCTCGGTGAAGCAAAAGCATTGCAGCTTGTTGAACCACCCCCCGACTCTTTCGGGCGTGACGTTGTAGGTCGCGCTGCCGACGATAGGCCGCTGCGAGACATTGGTGGCGCGGAAGAAGACAAGCTTCTCCTCACCCAGCCGTATCTTGACCTCGCGTTGCACCGGCTCGAAGCGCCACGGCAGGTTGGAATCGGTGTTCGTATCGAAACGCACGGCGACCGTGCGCTTCAGGATCGGTCGGTCGCCCTCCTGGGCCACGAGCGGCGTGCCGGCAAAACCCGTGGCCTTGCAGAACGCCTCGTAGAGCGGCGAAGCGGCATAGGCGAGCGCCAGCATGCCGCCGACGGCGGCGGCCAGCGTCCAGGCCATACGCGCATTCCTGTCTCCGCTCATTCATGGCCTCCCATGCGCACGACGGTGAGCGCGAAGAAGATCACGGCGACCGCCAGCAGGAAGCCGAACATGATCAGGTTCTTGCCGCGCTGGCGGCGATGCATGTCGGTGTCGCCGGGGCGGCGCTCTTCGACCATGGCCAGGCTCATCCGACCAGGATCCGGTCGAGCGGCAGGGCCGCGAACAGGATGGCGAGGTAGAGCAGCGAGAAGCGGAACATCCGCCGCGCCGCCGGATGGCCACGCGCATCGTCGGCGGCGCGCCAGACCACGATCGCGTGTCCGATGAAGGCCAGGCTCAGGGCGAGCGCCACGGCGCCGTACAGCCAGCCGACTGCGCCGAGCAGGGTCGGCGCCAGGGCCACGGGCACCAGCACCAGGGTGTAGAGCAGCATCTGCCGCTTGGTCTCGCGCGGTCCCGCCACCACCGGCAGCATCGGCACGCCGGCGCGGCGATAGTCGTCGCTGCGATAGAGTGCCAGCGCCCAGAAGTGCGGCGGCGTCCACAGGAAGATCAGCAGGAAGAGCGCGATGCCGACGGCCGAGACGTCGCCGGTCACGGCGGCCCAGCCGATCATCGGCGGGAAGGCGCCGGCGGCGCCGCCGATCACGATGTTCTGCGGCGTGCGGCGCTTCAACCATATCGTATAGACGAAGACGTAGAACAGGATCGCCGCCAGGAGCAGCGCAGCGGCGACGAAGTTGGTCGAGACCGCCATCAGCAGGACGGAGAAGATCGACAGCAGCACGCCCAGCGCCAGCGCGTCGTCGGGCGCCACGCGGCCGGCCGGCAGCGGCCGGTTGCGGGTGCGCGTCATCAGGGCATCGAGGTCGCGCTCGTACCACATGTTTATGGCGCCGGCAGCGCCCGAGCCCAACGCGATCGCCAGCACGGCAAGTGCCGCGGTAAAGGGATGGATGTGGCCCGGCGCGATCAGCACGCCGACCAGGCCGGTGAAGACGACCAGCGACATGACGCGGGGCTTCAAAAGATCGACATAGTCCCGCACGCGCGTCGGCGGCGCTTCGTCGAGTGCCCTCAGGATCTGTGCCGTATCGCTCATCGCCTTCAAGGCGAAGGCGCCCATCCTATGGAAAGGAGGCGCCTCCGCTCCTCGAGATCAGTGGTGCGCCGTGGGCGAAATGTGCGGCAGTTCCTCGAACGTATGGAACGGCGGCGGCGAAGGCACCGTCCATTCCAGCGTCGTGGCGCCGTCGCCCCAGTAGTTGGCGCCGACCCTCTTGCCGAACAGCAGCGTGCCGAACACGACGAAGATCAGCCAGAAGATGGTCGATCCGAACGAGATGAACGCCCCGATCGACGAGATGTAGTTCCAGTGCGCCATCGCGTCGGGATAGTCGACATAGTGGCGCGGCATGCCGGCCAGCCCGGTGAAATGCATCGGGAAGAAGGTCAGGTTCACGCCGATGAAGGTCGTCCAGAAATGGACCTGGCCGGCCCATTCCGGATACTGCCGGCCGCACATCTTGCCGAACCAGTAGTAGAAGCCGGCGAACATGCCGAACACGGCGCCGAGCGACAGCACGTAGTGGAAGTGCGCGATCACGTAGTAGGTGTTGTGCAGCGCGTAGTCGACGCCGGCGTTGGCCAGCACGACGCCGGTGACGCCGCCCACCGTGAACAGGAAGATGAAGCCGATCGCCCACAGCATCGGCACTTCGAGCCTGATCGAGCCGCCCCACATGGTGGCGATCCAGCTGAAGATCTTCACGCCGGTCGGCACCGCGATCACCATGGTGGCGGCGACGAAATAGGCGCGCGTGTCGACGTCCATGCCGACGGTGAACATGTGGTGCGCCCACACGACGAAGCCGACGACGCCGATCGCCACCATCGCATAGGCCATGCCGAGATAGCCGAAGATCGGCTTCCTCGAGAAGGTCGAGATGATATGGCTGACGATGCCGAAGGCCGGCAGGATCATGATGTACACCTCGGGATGACCGAAGAACCAGAAGAGGTGCAGGAACAGCGTCGGGTCGCCGCCGCCGGCCGGGTCGAAGAAGTGCGTGCCGAAGTTGCGGTCGGTCAGCAGCATGGTGATGGCGCCGGCCAGCACCGGCAGCGCGAGCAGCAGCAGGAACGCCGTCACCAGGATCGACCAGGCAAACAGCGGCATGCGGTGCAAGGTCATGCCCGGCGCGCGCATGTTGAAGATGGTGGTGATGAAGTTGATGGCGCCCAGGATCGACGAGGCGCCGGCGAGGTGCAGGGAGAAGATGGCGAGGTCCATGCCCGCGCCCTGCTGGATGGTGAGCGGCGGATAGATCGTCCAGCCGGTGCCGACGCCGCCGCCGATGATGGCCGACAGCAGCAGCAGGATGAAGGCCGGCGGCAGCAGCCAGAAGCTGATGTTGTTCATGCGCGGGAAGGCCATGTCGGGCGCCCCGATCATCAAGGGCACGAACCAGTTGCCGAACCCGCCGATCAGCGCCGGCATGACGACGAAGAACACCATGATCAGGCCGTGCGCCGTGACGACGGTGTTCCACAGGTGGCCGTTGGGCGTACCGTCCGGGCCGTTGAAGTACTGCACGCCCGGCTGCAGCAGCTCGAGCCGCATGATCACCGAGAAGGTGGCGCCGATCATGGCGGCGAAGATCGCGAACACCAGGTACATCGTGCCGATGTCCTTGTGGTTCGTGCTGTAGACGTAGCGACGCCAGCCGGTCGGCGTGTGATGGTCGTCGTGCCCATGATCATGGGTGCTGTGGTCGTGAGCGGCGCCGTGCGCGGTGGCCATTTCAATCTCTCCTGCGGCGATGCGCTTAGCGGTTGGCGGGAGGGGCGGCGGAAGCGACGTCGGTCGCGGGCAACAGCCCCGCCGACTTCTTCTTCTGCTCTACCCACTTGTTGAATTCATCCTGCGAGACGACGCGGACCGCGATCGGCATGTAGGCATGATTGTTGCCGCAGATCTGCGAGCATTGGCCGAAGTAGTAGCCTTCGTCGCGAACGTTGATCCAGCCCTCGTTGAGGCGGCCGGGAATGACGGTCTTCTTGATGCCGAAGCCCCATACGGTCCAGCCATGCATGGAGTCGGCCGCGGTACCGATGATGCGGATCGTGGTGCCCTTGGGGATCACCATCTCCTCGTCGACGGCCAGCAGGCGCGGGACCTGCGGCTTCTGCTTGACGCGATCGGCCTCGCTCAGGATGCGGCTGTCGACCGCGAAGTTGCCCTGGTCGGGATACTCGTAGCTCCAGTACCACTGATGGCCCGTGACCTTGACGGTGAAGGCCGCGTCCACCGCCTTGTCGCCGTAGTAGAGCAGCCGGAACGACGGGATGGCGATGATCACCAGGATGAGGATGGGGATGACCGTCCAGGCGATTTCGATGACGGTGTTATGCGTGGTGGTGGTCGCCACCGGATTGCGCGAGGCGTGGAACCGCCACATCGCATAGAGAAGGAGCGCCAGCACGAGCGCACAGATCAGCGTGATGATCACCAGCAGCAGGTCGTTCAGCGATTCGACCTTGTCCATCAGCGGCGTATAGGAGGGCGGAAAGCTCACCTGCCAATCGTGCGGCACGCCCACGATCGGCTGCGCCTGGGCGTTGCTCGCGACGCCAAGCCCTGCCATCGCCGACAGAACCCCGAGAATGCCCAAACCGCGCTTGCCGACCATGCAACCGTCCCCTTCAGCGAGCCGACCCGACAAGGGGTTCCGACCCGCAAAATCCCCCGCATTTCAAAGCGGTTAGTACCAGATATAGGCCTGTCAGGTAACGGGTTTTCGTCCCCGCTCGGTATGTGGCGGCCGGTCGCAGTTGTCAGCGCAGCACGCTTGAAAGCGCTTCGCCATAACCCGCCTTCTGCACGCTGCCGGCGAAGGACGGCGTCGTCGTTCGGCGATGAAACCCGTCCTCTTCGTAGACGAAAAGCCGCGCCCCGGCCGCGTCTTCCATCGAAACCACGCGGCACAATCCATCGCGCGCCCTGCCCAGGCGGATGACGAGGTCGACCGCTTCTGAAGCGCCTGCGCCATTGCCTGCGGCTCGCCTGCGGCAACCGTCCCGCGACCGCCAAGCGACAGGAGGTCGGTCAACGCCGGCGCGTCGCCCGGTCGCAGCGGATCGATGATCAGCAGGACCGGCTGCAATTGCACGGCTGCCGCCAGGAGCGTCGCAAAGGATCCTTCCGCCGGCACGACCAGTTCGACTTTCGATGCCGACGGCCAGCCAAACGCGCGGTGTCGCGCCACGGTGACGACCCTCGTTCCGTCGAGGTCGCGCGCGAGGGCGGCCAGCAGCGCGGTCTTGCCGGAACCCGCCGGCCCGATGACGCGCATGTTGAGACGGCTGCGCGCGGCGATGCGCAGGAGGTCGGCCATCGGCCGGTCGAGCATCCGCCCGGCGATCAGGCGTTCGAAGGTTGCGTTGCCCGGTTCGCTGCGGCGCAGGACCAGAACCGGTCCGCTGGGCGCGGCGGGCGGAAAGACCACCAGGCCTTCGCTGCCATCGCGCAGCCGGAAGGCTGCGGCGCCCGATGAAGACCGTCGGACCAGGCGGCCAACCAGTTCCTGCAGGTGTGCCTGGTCGCGAAACGTCTCCCTCGACGGCTCGAGCGCACCGTTGCGCTCGACATAGATCGCCGTCGGTCCATTCACGAATGCGGCGCGAACCGACCGGTCGGCCCATAGCCGGTCGATCGGGCCCGACCCACAGAGTTCGCTCAAGGCCAATCGCGCCAGCCGTTCGCGCCGTTCCGGGTCGCCCTGCAGGACCTCGTCGAGCGCGGAGTCGATGGCGGCGCTCGCCGCCGCGCGCGGGGTACGTCCTTGCGCATGGCCGACGAGACGCGCCCGCGCCCTGGCTGTCACCTCGGCAAGCTGCGCGGCGTCGGGATCGCGTGGCGCGACGCTCACCAGTGGCGAAGGCGGACCTTCGAACACGCCGTCGGGCACGACAGGGCCCGGCGTGCCGGTCTCTCCGCCGGTCCAGGGCGTTTCGCTCACCCCAGGCTCGTCGGCAAAGGTGACGAGCGCCGGTCCGGCCGATCGTGGCTCGCACCCGCGATCCGGCTGTCGATCCTGTTGCACGAGAAGCTCGGCCACCAGGCGGCGCAATTCGTAGCTCGTGAGCGTGGCGCCGCGCGTGCGAAAGTAGTTGTGGACGATCTCGCCGATCGCATAGGCGATTTCCGGCGGCGAGCGGCTCGCGTCGAACGCTGCCCGCACCGCGCCTGCCATCTCGCCGGCGAAGGCGCGCCACGTTTCCTGCAGCTGGCGGCTGCGACCGGCGTCGCCGCGCGGGGGGAAAATCTCGTCGAGCGAACGCGGCGCGCGGCGCGCATCGGCGACGGCGTTGGGGCGTTCGAGCACGGAATTCAGGAGAGACGGCCCGTCATCGAGCCGCTCATCCCCGCCGCTGAGCGCGGTCATCGAACAATCCGCTTAAATTAATGACTTCTCACTATGCGGGTAATCTACCGGTCAGGCTTGCGGGAACTCCATGGCAAACGATGCACATCTGTGGCGGAATCGCCCAATGTCACAGATAAAACACAACCTTTCAAAGACTTGGAGAACACTGCTAAAGCATTGCTTTACGTTGCCGCTTGTCTTTCCGCGATCCGACAGTATGGTCGCGCGCCGGCCGTGCCCGGCGTGGTTCAGTGAGAGGATCTTGTGATGCGTCTTGCACTGATGCCGTTGTTCGTCGCCATCTCTTTCATGTTCGCAGGAGCGGCCGCCGCCATGGACAAGGAAAACACCCTTTATATCGATCTCAAGGACGGTCGCGTCGTCATCGAGATGCTGCCCAACCTCGCCCCCAACCACGTCAAGCAGATCAAGAAGCTGGCCCGCGAGGGCAAGTACGACGGCGTCGTGTTCCATCGCGTCATCGAAGGCTTCATGGCGCAGACCGGCGATCCGCAGGGCACCGGCTCGGGCGGCATGGGCGAGACGCTCAAGGCCGAGTTCTCCAAGGAGCCGCACGTGCGCGGCACGGTGTCGATGGCACGCACCAACGATCCCAACAGCGCGCGCAGCCAGTTCTTCATCGTCTTCAAGGACTCGAACTTCCTCGACGGCCAGTACACGGTGTGGGGCAAGGTCGTGTCGGGCATGGAATTCGTCGACAAGATCAAGCGCGGCGCGCCCGGTTCGGGCGCCGTGGCGGCGCCCGCCGACAAGATGATCAAGGTCCAGGTCGCGGCCGACGCGAAGGATTAGCTGGGGGCGCGCCACTCCAGTGGCGCGATCTTCGGTTGAAGCAGCAAAGACGCGCGACTGGAGTCGCGCGCCCCCAGCGCATCACCCTTCCTTTGTGACCGTGTGGAAGGCCTTGGCGATGACCTGCCAACGGCCATCCACCTTCAGCAGCGTCAGGTAGTCGGTGAAGTAGCGCGGCGGGATCTGGCATTCGACCTTGGCGAAGGCCGTGGCCGGGCCGGAGAAATCGATCGACACGATGCGGTCGGCCCGCGCGCTGCCCTTGGACTTGGCCGACGGGCGGCCTTCCACCATCTTGAACCAGTCGGCGCGCGGCATGTCGGCGGCCTTGCCGTCGCTGCCGGCACTGTAGAGATGCGAAGCGGGATGGAACGCCTCGCCGAGTTTCCTGGTGTCGCCCTCGTGGAGCCCATCGAAATAGACCTGCAGCACCTTCTCGATCGCCGCGACCTCGGAACTCATCTGCTCTCCTCCTCGTCGTTCAAATCGCCCCGTTGGGGCTCACCAGGATCTTGCCGTTGCGGCCGCCCTTGTCGGCGTGCGCCAGCGCCTCCTTGATCTTGTCGATCGAATAGACCGTGTCGACCGGCGCCGACAGCTTGCCGGCCATCACCTGCCCGGCGAGGTCGGCATAGATCTCGCGGATCTGCTGCGGACTGCGCTTCGCGAGGAAACGGCCCAGCATGAAGCCGGTGAGCCTGACGCCGCGGTAGATGAAGTTGCTGCGGCCGACGATCGGGTCCTCGCCGCTCATCGAGCCGTAGTGAACCAATGTGCCGTCGGTTGCGATGCAATCGGCGAGTCGTCCCGTGGCCGCCCCGCCGATCGCCTCGACGCCGAGCATGATCCGGGCGCCGCCCACGGCCTTGGCGACCCGCGCCGCGAGATCGTCACCGTCGACGACCACGACGTCGGCGCCGAGCGCCTTCAGTTCGTCAGCGAGCTCGGCCCGGCGCACGACATTGACCGTGCGCAGGCCGCGCTGCCGGGCGAGCACGATCAGCAGCCGCCCGACTGCGGAGTTGGCGACGTTCTGGATGACCCAGTCGCCGGGCTTGAGGTCGACGAAGTCGGACAGCATGAGCTGCGCGGTCGGCGGATTGATGCGGACCATCGCCGCCTGCCGGAGATCGATGCCGGCCGGCAGCGGGATGGCGTCGTCGCCCTTCACCTTGCGGCGCTCAGCCCAGTTCTCGCGCTGCAGGTTGATGACGAGGTCGCCCGTCTTCACGTGCTTGACGGCGCTGCCGACGGCCGTGACCCGGCCGACGCATTCGGCGCCCGGCGTGGCGGGCAGTGGCGGCTTCAGCCGGTAGCTTCCCTTGCAGAACCAGATGTCGGCGGGATTGATGGGGAAGGCCAGCACGTCGAACACGACTTCGTCGGCACCGGGCGCGCCCACATCCGCCACCTCGGCGCAGCGCGCGACGTCCCACGGCGTTCCGTACCGGTCGATCAGCACCTGCTTCACGCTGCTCCTCCGCCACAATTCGTTGGGACCGCTTTGTTGGCCCGTCGATTGCTTATATTGTGATTCGGCAGGGGGTGAAATGCCGGATGGCGGCCAAGGCATTTGACGAGATGAACTCCGGCGCCGCGGACGCGGTCCGCGCGCCCTACCGCAGCGTGGCGGATTGGCTCGCGCGCACCTCGCCCGAGCGGGTGGCGGCGACGCGCCACGAGGTCGACCTGTTCTACCGCCGGCACGGCATCACCTTCGGCGCCTATGGCTCGGCCGACGGCAGCGAGACGACCATCCCCTTCGACATCATCCCGCGGGTCATCGCCTGGGACGAGTGGGAATACCTGCACAAGGGACTGGTGCAGCGCGTGCGCGCGCTCAACGCCTTCCTGGCCGACGCCTACGGCCAGCGCGAGATCTGCCGCGCCGGCGTGATCCCCGAGCAGCAGATCCTGATGAACGCCGAGTTCGTGGCCATGGCGCAGGGGCTCGAGCTGCCGGGCGGCGTGCACGCCCATATCGCCGGCATCGACCTGGTGCGGGTCGGCGAGAAGGACTTCTACGTCCTCGAAGACAATGTCCGCACGCCGTCGGGCGTGTCCTACGTGCTGGAGAATCGCGAAGTCATGATGCGGCTGGCGCCCGAGCTGTTCTCGGCGCTGCGCGTACTGCCGGTCGCCGACTATTCCGAGGAACTGCTCGCGACCCTGCGGTCGGTGTCGTTCAGCGACGACGCCGAGCCCAACGTCGTGCTGCTGACGCCGGGCCATTTCAACAGCGCCTATTTCGAGCACGCCTTCCTGGCCGACGAGATGGGCATCGAGCTGGTCGAGGGATCCGACCTGTTCGTCGACGAGGGCCGCGTCTACATGCGCACGCCGCGTGGGCCGCAGCGGGTCGACGTCATCTATCGCCGGGTCGACGATGCCTTCCTCGATCCGCTGGCGATGCGGCCGGATTCCTATCTCGGCGTGGCCGGCCTGCTGGGCGCGCTGCGCGCCGGCAGAGTCAACATCGTGAATGCGCTCGGCAACGGCGTGGCCGACGACAAGTCGACCTACACCTACGTGCCCGAGATGGTGCGTTTCTATCTCGGCGAGGAACCAATCCTGGCCAACGTGCCGACCTGGCGCTGCGATCGCGCCGACGATTTCAAGTACGTGCTCGAGCGGCTCTCCGAGCTGGTCGTCAAGGAAGTGCACGGTTCGGGCGGCAAGGGCATGCTGGTCGGGCCGACCTCGAGCAAGACCGAGATCGAGGAATTCACAATGCTGCTCAAGGCGCGGCCGGACAACTACATCGCCCAGCCGACCCTGGCGCTGTCGACCTGCCCGACCTTCGTCGGCCAGGGTGTGGCCCCGCGTCATGTCGATCTCAGGCCCTTCGTGCTGTCGGGCCGCAAGATCACTATCGTCCCGGGCGGTCTCACGCGCGTGGCGCTGAAAGAGGGCTCGCTGGTCGTCAATTCGAGCCAGGGCGGCGGCACCAAGGACACCTGGGTGCTGGCGCCGAGCCGGGCGTCCGGCGGTTAGCCTCATGCGCCAGTCACACCTCTCTTCTCCCCTCGTCACACGAGGGGAGGTGCCCCCGAATGGGGGCGGAGGGGTCATAAGCGACAACACGTGCGCGTATCCCATGACCCCTCCGGCCTCCGGCCACCTCCCCAGCGAAGCTGGGGAGGAAGCGAGTGGCGCATGCTGAGCAGCACCGCCAAGAACCTGTACTGGATGGGGCGCTACCTGCAGCGTGCCAAGTCGACGGCGCGGCTCATCGAGGCGACCCAGCGCATGGCCTTGCAGTCGCGCGGCGAGGAGGCGGCGGGCGTCGCGGTGGTCTTCGGCATGGAGGACGAGTTCCGCCAGACCCAGCAGCAGTCGAGCGGCCGGCTGGCCAATCTGATCGACTTCCTGGTGCTCGACGAGAACAACCCCTCCTCGATCGTGAGTTCGATTGGTGCGGCGCGCCGCAACGCCCGCGAGGAGCGCAACAACATCACGGTCGACGTCTGGGAGAGCCTGAACGGGCTGTGGCTCGAGCTGAGCGGCCGGCTGCGCGGCGACCGTATCCTGCTCGACCGCGGCGCGCTGATCGAATCGGTTAAGAAGCAGGCGGTGATGATCTTCGGCGCGGCGCAGGTCACCTTGCTGCGCGACGAGGCCTACAATTTCCTGCAGCTCGGCGCCTTCCTCGAACGTGGCGACAACACCGCGCGCATCCTCGACGTCAAGTTCCATGCCCTGCGGCCCGACGGCGATCCGCACGCCGACGGGCTCGACTATTTCGCCTGGTCGGAGGTGCTGGCCTGCATCGGCGCGGTGCGCACCTACCGGCGCATCTACCGCAGCGCGCTCGACCCAATGAAGGTCGCCGAGCTGATGATGCTGCGCCGCGACGTGCCGCGCTCGGTGCATCATTGCCTGTGGATGGTCGATCTCAGCATGGGCGAGCTGGCCGACGCCTACGGCACGCGCGGCGAGGCCGACCGACTGGCCGGCGAGCTGCACGCCAGGCTGCGCTACACGCGCATCGACCAGGTATTCGAGATCGGGCTGAACAAATTCCTGGGCGGCGTGCGTGCCGACATCGCCATCCTGTCCGACGAAATCGGCCGCCAGTTCCTGCTGGATTGAGCGAACATGCGCCTCTCCGTCCATCATGCCACGCGCTTCGCGTTCGACCAGCCCTCGGGCCATTCGATCCACGACGTGCGGCTCTCGCCCAAGCCCGCCGCCGGGCAGCGCATCGTGTCGTGGCGCATCGACGGTCCGGGCAAGCGGTCCGAGTGGTCCGACGGCCACGGCAACCAGGTCACGACCTTCTCGGTGGCGCAGCAGCACGACCATGTCGAGATCGTGGTGCAGGGCATCTATGAGTATAGCGGCGCCGACCAGTGGCTGCGCTACGCCGAGGTGCCGACGCTGCCCGCGCCGTTCTGGCTGCGCAACTCCGGCCTCGCCCGCCACGATGCGAGCTTCGATCCGCTGATCGAAGGCCTGGCCGACAAGGCCGCCGATCCGACCGAGCGCGTCGCCGTCCTGCATGAGGTCATGAAGCGGGTCGGCGAAAGGGTCGCCTACAAGACGGGCGTCTCGACGGTCGAGACGACGGCGATCGAGGCGCTGGCGCGCGGCGCTGGCGTCGCCCAGGACGATGCGCATGTCTTCATCGCCTGCTGTCGCCGGCTGGGCGTGCCGGCGCGCTATGTGAGCGGCTATCTGCGCAACGACGATCCCGAGCTGCATGTCGGCCGCACCAGCCATTCCTGGGCGGAGGCCTGGGTGCCCGGCCTCGAATGGGTGGGCTTCGATCCGGCCAACAACATGAGTTCCGCGCGGCGACAGTCTGCGGGTGGCGATCGGGCTCGACTATCGCGACGCCGCACCGGTGAGCGGCCGGCGTGTCGGCTTCGGCGACGCCAAGATGAGCGTCGAGGCGTCTATCAGGCTGGTCGACTGAGGCCCAACGCGCGTACGGCGCGAACCTACCAGAAATAGCCCTCCCGGCAGACCCGTGACATCGCGTTGCCTTGCGAAAACAGCGGCCCGCAAGTACTTTCGCGCGCCTTCTCGATGCCTGAAAGGAAGTATCGCCGTCATGGCTTTCATTGCCGACCGTCTCAGCCGCATCAAGCCCTCTCCGACCAATGCCGCCCAAGGCAAGTTCCTGGAGATGAAAGCGGCCGGCAAGGACGTGATCGGCCTGGCCGCCGGCGAGCCCGACTTCCCGACGCCCGACCACATCAAGGAAGCGGCCATCAAGGCCATCCACGACAACGACACCAAGTACACCGCGGTGCCCGGCACGCCGGCGCTGCGCCAGGCGATCTGCGCCAAGATGAAGCGCGACCATGGCCTCGACTACAAGCCGTCGCAGACCGTCGTCACATCGGGCGGCAAGCAGATCATCTTCAACGCGATGCTCGCCACCCTGAACCCGGGCGACGAGGTGATCATCCTGGCGCCGTACTGGGTGTCGTACCCGGAGATGGTGCTGTTCGGCGACGGCACGCCGGTGATCGTGGACTGCCCCGAGTCCAAGGGCTTCAAGCTGCAGCCCGAGGATCTCGAGCGCGCCATAACGCCCCGGACGAAGTGGATCATCCTCAACTCGCCCAGCAACCCGACCGGCGCCGCCTACACCCGCGCCGACCTTCGCGCGCTGTGCGACGTGCTGCTGCGTCATCCGCAGGTCCATGTCCTGACCGACGACATGTACGAGAAGCTGGTCTACGACGACTTCGTGTTCACCACGCCGGCCGAGGTCGAGCCCAGGCTCTACGACCGCACGCTCACCATGAACGGCGTGTCGAAGGCCTACAACATGACGGGCTGGCGCATCGGCTACGCCGCCGGTCCGCAGAAGCTGATCGACGCCATGATCACCGTACAGTCGCAGAGCACCTCGAACGCCAGCTCGATCAGCCAGGCGGCGTCGGTGGCGGCGCTGAACGGCCCGACCGACTTCATTCCGAAGAACGTCGCCATCTTCAAGCAGCGCCGCGACCTCATCGTCTCGATGCTGAACCAGGCCAAGGGGCTCAAGTGCCCGCGGCCGGAAGGCGCCTTCTACGTCTACCCGTCCTGCGCCGGCGCGATCGGCAAGAAGACGCCGGACGGCAAGACGATCGGGAACGACACCGACTTCGTGAACTACCTGCTCGAAGCGGAAGGCCTGTCGGTCGTGCAGGGCTCGGCGTTCGGCCAGGGCCCGGCGTTCCGCATCTCCTACGCCACCGCGACCGACCTTTTGGAAGAGGCCGGCCGGCGCATTCAGCGGGCGTGCGGCGCGCTGTCGTAGCGCGGACCTGTCGACCGATTGGGCCAACGCGCGGCACTGAGCGATTTTGCCGACTACCTCGCAAGTAGTTGCTGGACGGCACTGACGTCACGATAGTCGTGTTGCAGCGCGGCGCTTTGGGCAGCCAGCGGGTCGACAGCGGGGTCAATCATGAAAGTCGCCTTTGCCGGAGCGTTCGCCGCGCAGATGGCGGAGCCCGTGCGGGCACGGGTTGCCGTGGCGTGCGAGGTCGTGGTCGACGACGAGGCCGGCATCGTGGCGCGCCTGGCCGATGTCGACGTCCTGGTATCGATGGGATTCTCGGCGGCCATGGCCGGGGCCGCACCACGGCTTCGGCTGATGCAGGTGCCGGGCGCGGGCCTCGATCGCATCGATCGCGGCGCGCTCGGACCGGACACGCATCTCGCCAATGCCTACGGCCACGAGGCGGGCATCGCCGAATACATCATGGGCGCGATGATCGCCCTCACCCGGTCGTTCGGACGCCTCGACGCCAGAATGCGCCGCGGCGAGTGGGAAAGTCAGTGGGCCGTCGGTAGGCCCGCACCGCCGCTCTGGCCCGAGCTGGCGGGCAAGACGCTGGGCATCCTGGGATTTGGCCACATCGGGCAGGCGCTCGCCCGCCGCGCCGCCGCCTTCGACATGCAGGTGTGTGCCATCCGGCGACGGGCGCAGGCGGAGCGCAGCGAACGTGTCATTCGTGGGCGGCCCCGAGCGGCTGGATGAGGTGCTGCGGTTAGCGGATTATCTTGCCGTCACGCTGTCGCTCTCTGCCGAGACCCGCAACCTGATCGATGCGCGCCGGCTGCAGTCGATGAAGCCGACGGCCTTCCTGATCAACGTGGCGCGTGCCGAGATCTTCGACGAGACGGCGCTCTACGGCGCGCTTGCCTCGGGCAAGCTTGCAGGCGCGGCGCTCGATGTGTGGTACCGCTATCCGACCGCGGCCGGGCCGACGCCCCCGGCCACGCAGCCTTTTGGCGAGCTCGGCAACGTGATCTTGACTCCGCACATATCCGGCTGGACGGAAGGCATGCTCGAGGCCCGCGCCACTCTGATCGCCGACAACATCGCGCGGACGGCACGGGGCGAAATGCCCCTCAATGTCATCAAGCCTGCGTCCTGACCCGTGTCGCAGAAGGAAGGCGTCCGTCACTGGTCTGCCCGCCTGCCGTTCTATTACGGCTGGCTGATCGTCGGCGTCGCATTCGTCACCATGGCGATCGCCGTGAGCGCCCGCACCGCCTTCTCGCTCCTGCTGCCGCCGCTGATCGACGAATTCGGCTGGCATCGCGGCGTCGTCGCCGGCGCCTTCTCCTTCGGCTTCCTGTTCTCCGCAATCCTGGGCCCGATCGTGGGCCGCGTGATGGACCGTCACGGTCCCCGTGTGGTGATCGAAAGCGGCGTATGCCTGCTGGCGGCGGGGCTTTTCCTCGCGCCCGCGATCAAGGAGCCCTGGCAGCTCTATGCGACGCTCGGCGTCCTGGTCGGCGGCGGGGCCAACCTCATGACCTTCACCGCGCAGTCGCTTTACCTGCCCAACTGGTTCACGCGCCGCCGGGGCCTCGCCATCAGCATCGCCTTCACCGGCGTCGGTATCGGCGCCATCGTGCTGCTGCCCTGGCTGCAGGCGATCATCAGCCACGACGGTTGGCGCGCGTCGTGCTGGGCCATGGGCGTCCTGGTGCTTCTCATCCTCGGTCCGCTGAACCTCTTCGTGCGGCACAGGCCGCAGGACATCGGCTTGCTGCCCGACGGCGCATCGTCCGTACCCGGAGCCGGCAAGCATCGCAGCTCCCTGATCGTCGTCGATCGGGCCTGGGCGTCGACGGACTGGACGATCGCCCGGGCGATCCGCACCGGCCGTTTCTGGTGGCTCGCGCTCGGCTATTTCCTCGCCCTCGTCGCCTGGTACGTGGTGCAGGTCCACCAGACCAAGTACCTCATCGACGTCGGATTCAGTCCGCTGGTGGCCGGATGGGCGCTCGGCATCGTCAGCGTCGTTGCCATTCCCGGGCAGATCGGCTTCGGGGCCTTGTCCGACCGCATCGGCCGGGAATGGGTGTGGTCGGCGGGGTGCTTCGGCTTCGTGGTCTGCTACGCCGCGCTGATCGGCCTCGAGCAGGGGCCTTCAACCCCCCTTCTCTACCTGATGGTGTTCTCGCAAGGCTTCCTGGGATATGCCCTGACGTCGGTCATGGGTCCCATCGTTGCGGAGATCTTCGAGGGACCGCACTACGGCGCCATATTCGGCACCCTGACGGTGGCCCTGACCGGCGGTGGTGCGGCCGGGCCGTGGATCGCCGGCGTCATCCACGACGCGACCGGAAGTTACCAGCTCGCCTTTGTCCTCACGATCATCTGCTGCGTCGTTTCCGCCGCGGCGATCTGGATCGCGGCGCCGCGCAAGGTGCGCCTGGTCCCCGGGCGGGCAGCGCGCGCCCATCGTGCGGCTTGAATTCAGGATCTTCCGGCTCGACTGCGACCACGATCCGGCGCCCCGCAAAATGTTCCCCCGGCTGCCGATTGACTTCCCCCAGCCAGGGTGAAACGATTTCCAAGACAAGGCTTCGCTCCGGCCGAGATCCGTAGCGACCACCGTCCGGAGCTTTCAGGCGCAGACCAACGCGCGGAAGGGAGGACGTTGTCATGAACGACATCAAATCCGAGACCGTCACCGAAGGCAGACCAGGCAGCGGCGCGCATCGCGTGGTGGCGCTGTGCGGGCCGTACCTGTCGGGCAAGACCAGCCTGCTCGAGAGCATTCTCTACGCCACGGGGGCCATCGGCCGGCGCGGTTCGACGCGCGCAGGCACCTCGATCGGCGACGCCGCCGCCGAAGCGCGCAAGCGCGGCATGGGCACCGAGATCAACGTCGCCTCGGTCGAGTACGAGGGCGACCAGTGGACCTTCCTCGACGTTCCGGGCTCCATCGAGTTCCAGCACGACGCCTTCGCGGCGCTCGCGGTGTGCGATGCGGCCGTGCTCGTCTGTGAACCGTCGCCCGAGCGCGTGGTGTCGTTGACGCCGCTCCTCAAATTCATCGAGGACAACCACGTCCCCCACATCATCTTCGTCAACAAGATCGATTCCGCCCAGGTCCGCGTGCGCGACATGCTGTCGGCGCTGCAGGCCGTGTCGGCGCGCAAGCTCGTGCTGCGCCAGGTGCCGATCCGGCGGCCGACCAACGACGGCGGCGAGGAGACCGTGGGATATGTCGATCTCGTGAGCGAGCGCGCCTATCGCTACAAGCCGACGGGCGCGTCGGACCTGATCGAGATGCCGGCCGAGGTCCTGCCCCGCGAGGCCGAGGCGCGCCGCGAAATGCTCGAGACCCTCTCGGAATTCGACGACACGCTGCTCGAGCAGCTGATCGAGGACATCGCGCCCGAGAAGTCGCTGATCTACCGCGACCTGCACGAGGAGTTCGGCGCCGACCAGATCGTGCCCGTGTTGCTGGGCGCCGGCGACCGCGAGAACGGCGTGCGCCGGCTCCTGAAGGCGCTGCGCCACGATACGCCGACCGTGGCCAACACCGCCAAGCGCCGCGACATGCCGTCCAACGGCGTGGCGATGGCCGAGTGCTTCAAGGTGCTGCACCAGAGCCACGCCGGCAAACTCTCGCTCTGCCGCGTCTGGTCGGGCACGCTCGCCGAAGGCCAGAGCGTGGGCGGCCAGCGGATCGGCACCCTGCTGCGGCCGTTCGGCCAACGCCTCGACAAGATCGCCGAGGCCAGGGCGGGCGAGGTCGTGGCGCTGGCCAAGGTCGATACGCTCTCGGCCGGCCAGGCGCTGGCCGCGGCCGGCCTGGCGCCGACGACCGGCTTCCCGCCCGCCGAATCGCCGGTGTTCGCGCTGTCGCTCGCCGCCAAGAACCGCAACGACGAGGTCAAGCTCTCGGGCGCGCTGCACAAGATCGTCGAGGAAGATCCCTCGCTCTCCTTCGAGGCGCGCGGCGAGACGCATGAGCTCCTGATCAAGGGCCAAGGCGAGATGCACCTCAAGGTGGCGGTCGACAAGCTGGCCGGCCGCTACAACGTCGCGGTCGAGACCACGATCCCGCGCGTCGCCTATCGCGAGACCATCCAGGCCGGCACCCAGCAGCATGCCCGCTATAAACGGCAGACGGGAGGCCACGGCCAGTTCGCCGACATCAAGGTCGAGATCAAGCCGCTGCCGCGCGGCTCGGGATTCCGCTTCGTCGACAAGGTCGTCGGCGGCGTCGTGCCGCGCAACTTCATTCCGGCGGTCGAAGAGGGCCTGATCGAATACCTGAAGGAAGGACCGCTCGGCCAGCCGGTCGTCGATCTCGAAGTCACGCTGTTCGACGGCCAGTTCCACGCCGTCGACAGCTCGGAGATGTCGTTCAAGATGGCGGCGCGCATCGCCATGAGCGAGGCGATGCCCAAGTGCCGGCCGGTGCTGCTCGAGCCCATCCTCAAGGTGACGGTGGCGGCGCCCAGCGAGTCGACACCGCGCATCCAGCGGCTGATCTCCGGCCGCCGCGGCCAGCTGCTGGGCTACGACGCCCGCGCCGGCTGGACCGGCTGGGACGAGGTCTCGGCGCTGATGCCGGAGGCGGAGATCGCCGACATGATCGTCGAGATTCGCTCGGTGACGCAGGGCGTCGGCACTTTCCGCACCGAGTTCGACCATCTGCAGGAACTCGCCGGCCGCACCGCCGAGCGCATCGTCGAGGAGACCAAAAAGCGCGCGGCAGCCTGACGCGGCGCCGAGCCGATTGGTCACAACACGGTGAGGCCGGCCGGCACGGCTTCACGGCGGCAATGCGTGCGCTCATATTGCGCGCGTGGAATGGTTTCACGGGAGCAATCGTCATGTTCAACAGACGGTCTCTGATGGCGGGAAGCCTGGCGATGGCGACCGCATCGTCACTGACCCGCGTCGCGCAGGCCCAGGCTGGGCGGCCGATGCTGGTGTTCGTCGGCCACGAGCTCTGAGGCGGCTGCAAGATCTGGCGTGCCCAGTCCGAACCCGCCTTCGTCATGTCCGCGGCCTACAAGAAGCTCGACTATCGGATCGTGCATCCTGCCAATCAGTCGCTGGTGCTGAAGGAAGAGTATTGGCCGGTCGATGCCCAGTGGATCCTGCCGGCCTTCCTGATCAGCGATGAGGGCAGAACGCAACCGGATGCGACGCCACGGTTCATCCTCGCCCAGGACCACAAGATCATCCTGGCCGTCACCGGAAACGCCGGTTGGAAGGACAGGATGTGGCCCACGATCCTGAAGGTGACCGGGACCACGGCCTAGTTTTCGCGCCGTGACTTTCCCCGGCCGGAGGCTTGGATCATATTGGCCCCGTGGAGCGTTTCCACGGGGAGTAGTCCCTCATGGCCAATGATCTGTTCCGCAGCCAGCTTGCGGCCTACGCGTCGGTCCATCGCGACTGGCGCAACAAGGCGACCCACTTCGTGGGCATTCCTATCATCGTTTTCTCGCTGCTACTCGTGCTGTCTCCATGGACCTTCGAAGCCGGCGGGCGGCAATGGACCATGTCGCTCGCGGTCGCGATCGTGGCGGTGCTGGGCTGGATGGCGCTCGATCTCGGCGTTGGCATCATCATGGCGCTGATCATGGCCGTCGCCTGGTATGCCGCGGAAGCGCTGGCAGGCGCGCTGGTCTCGGCCTCGGCCGTCTGGACGGCCTTCATTGCGCTGTTCGTTGGCGGGTGGGTGCTGCAGTTCCTCGGACACCACTACGAAGGCAAGCGGCCGGCGCTGCTAGCCAACATCTTCCAGGGCTTTATCGGCCCGATGTTCCTGGTTGCCGAGACTTTGGTGGTTTTGGGGCAGCGGGGCGATCTGGCCGACGCCATGGGCGAAGGCGACGTCACGGTGCGGTGAGCAGGGTTGATTTGCCCACCTTGCCGCGACGCGCCAAGACATGCCGGGGCGTAACAGGAGTAGGACCAATGTTGATCAAACGCGGGCGCGGCTGGGAGCTGCCGGAAAGCCGGGCAACGCCGGAAGGCCATTATCTGCAGCGCCGCGCCCTGGTGCGCGCCATGGGACTGGGCGCCGCGTCGTTCGCCCTGCCGGCGATCGCCTTTGCGCAGGACAAGGATCCCTCCGCCGGCCTCTACCCGGCCCGGCGCAACGACAAATACGGCGTGCCCGCGCCGATGACCGAGGAGCGGCGCGCCACCACCTACAACAACTTCTACGAATTCGGCACCGACAAGAGCATCTGGCGCGATGCCCAGAAGCTCGAGGTCCGACCCTGGACGATCAAGGTCGGCGGCATGGTCGAGAAGCCGTTCGAGATCGGCATCGACGATCTTCTCGCCAAGGTCCAGCTTGAGGAGCGCGTCTACCGTCACCGCTGCGTCGAGACCTGGTCGATGGTCGTGCCCTGGAGCGGCTTTCCGCTGCGATCTCTCGTCGAGCTGTGCAAGCCCGCGGGCAGCGCCAAGTACGTCGTCATGAAGACGCTGTCGAAGCCGTCGGTGATGCACGAGCAGCGCGACCTCCTCTATCCCTGGCCCTACACGGAAGGCCTGGCAATGGACGAGGCGACGAACGACCTCGCCTTCATCGCGACCGGGCTCTATGGCAAGCCGATCGCCAAGCAGAACGGCGCGCCGCTTCGGCTGGTGACGCCGTGGAAGTACGGCTTCAAGAGCGTGAAGTCGATCGTCAGCATCGAGTTCGCCGACAAGCGGCCGGTCACGTTCTGGGAGAAGCTGGCGTCGAGCGAATACGGCTTCTGGGCCAACGTGAACCCGCAGGTGCCGCATCCACGCTGGAGCCAGGCGACCGAGAAGCCGCTGGGCAGCGACGAGCGCGTCCCCACCCTGCTCTACAACGGCTATGGCGAGTTCGTGGCCGGGCTCTACGCCGACCGCAAAGCGGAAAAGCTCTTCATGTAGCCTCCCTTTCCCCGCTGCGCCGGCACGCGCTACAAGGGACGCCGGGCGGCGAGGCCGCGGGAGGATATCGGTGAAGTTGAGCCGCCGTTCGGCGCTTGCAGGCGTTGCCGCTCGGTCGGCTGCGCCAGGAGCATTTGCGCAAACCTTTCCCGACAAGCCGATCGAGATCGTCGTGCCCTTCGCTGCCGGCAGCGCCACCGACCTCACGGCGCGCGGGCTGGGTGCCAAGCTCCAGGAGATCCTGAAGCAGTCGATCATCGTCGACGACAAGCCCGGCGCCAGCGGCCAGCGCGGCGCCGCAGCCGTCGCCACCGCGCCGGCCGACGGCTACACGCTGCTGATGGGCACCAACTCGATCAACGTGGCGCTGTTCAAGAAGCTGTCCTACGATCGTGAAAAGAACTTCGCGCCGATCATCCGCTGCGTGACCGGCAAGGCGATGACCCAAGGCCGCATGGAGATCTCGCCGCTCGGTCTCGGCGAGTTCACGGCCTATGTGAAAACCGAGACAGAGTGGTGGATCAAGGCGATCAAGGCCGCCGGAATCGAAGCGGAGTGAAGAGATGAACAAAGTCATCATCGAGAAGAACGGTCCGGTCAAAACCGTGTGGATGAACCGACCGGACAAGCGCAACGCACTCGACAGCGAATTGCTGAACGAGATGATCGCAGCACTTCAGGCCCCGGTCGCAGCCGAGGATCGCGTGCTGGTGATCCGCGGCAAGGGCGACGTGTTCTGCGCCGGCCTCGACATGGCCGAGCGCAGCAAAACCGCCAACGCCGGCAAGGCAAGCGGCATCGAGGTCATGCTGCGCGCCATCGAGCTCTGTCCGCTGCCCGTGGTCGCCGTGGTGCAGGGCGACGCCATCGCCGGCGGCAATGAACTGGCGCTTCACTGCGACCTGGTGGTGGCGAGCCAGAAGGCGCGCTTCGGCATGTCGCTGGCCCAGGTCGGCCTGGCACCCAACTGGTTCCTGGCCAAGAAGCTGATGGAAGTGCTGGGTCCGGTGACGACACGGGAGATGCTGCTGCTGGGCGATCCCCTGCCCTCGACCAAGCTGCACGCGCTGGGCCTGATCGCCCGCTGCGTGCCGGCCGCGGAGCTCGAGGCCGAGGCCAAGAAGGTGATCGATCGCCTGGCCGCCAACGCGCCGCTCTCGCTCAAGGCCATGAAGGCGCTGACCGTGCGCCAGCTCGAGTTCCGCGACGGCATCGCGCACGACGACGTGGACGCGGCAGTACGGGCGGCGATGCAGAGCCAGGACGCGCAGGAGGGCATGAAGGCCCGCCTCGAGAAACGCACCGCCAAGTTCCAGGGCAAGTAGCGTGGCGATCCGGCTTCGCCTCGACAAGCCGTGGCGGCCCCTCTCGGCCGAGGAAGCGGCGCGTCTGCCCGGCCAGCTCGGCGTCTACCAGGTCGCCGACGCCAAGGGCGCCATCCTCTATATCGGCCAGGCCGGCGGGCGGACGCCCTTCGGCCTGCGCAGCGAGCTTCAGCGCGAGTTGACGGAACGCGGCCAGGGTCACCAGTTCCGCGTCGAAGTGAACATGCAGTACCGCACGCGCTGGTTCGAGCTCCTGATGGTGCACCAGGCCGACCACGGCGGCCTGCCGCCCGACAATGCCAAGAACCCGCCGCCCCTGGGGCGGCTCAGCCCGGCATGAATGCGCCCAAAAACCTCACCCCGAGGAGGCTGCGCAGCGGCCGTCCCGAAGGGTCGCAACATCAAGACTGGTCCCACCCTTCGAGACGCGGCCTGGGGCCGCTCCTCAGGGTGAGGCGCTACTGAGGAAACAGCCCATGGATTTCGAGCCCAACTCCGAACAGCAGATGCTGATCGACCAGGTCCGCCGCTACGTGCGCGAGGAGATCATCCCGCTCGAGGCCAAGCTCGACCCCGATGCGGCCGAGCTCGATCCCGCCGATCACGCGCGCCTGGTCGAGAAGACAAAGGCGATGGGCCTGTTCGGCATCGACATTCCGAAGGAATTCGGCGGGCCCGACATCGATATCGTGACGCGCGTCCTGCTCGCGATCGAGATGGCCCAGCACCGTGCCGGGCTCTACGTGCCCTGCTACGGCACGTTCGGCGGCGCCGGCCTCGCCCAGATCTTCGAGGCCAACGAGGACCAGAAGGAACGCTACCTCTATCCGACCCTGCGCGGCGAGAAGAAGCCGTTCTTCGGGCTGACCGAGCCCTCGGGCGGCAGCGATCCGGCGCGCGCCATCCAGACCCGGGCCGAGCGCAAGGACAATGGCTGGGTGCTGAACGGCGCCAAGATCTTCATCTCCGGCGCCGACCGCGCGCAGTACGGCATCGTGTTCGCCCGCACCGACGCCTCCAAGGGACGCGCCGGCATCACCTGTTTCATCGTCGATGCCGAGACGCCGGGCTTCCATGTGCGGCGCGTCGTCCACACGCTGCGTTCGTCGAGCTATGCCACCGAGCTCGAATTCAAGGATTGCTGGGTGTCGGACCATCAGGTGCTGGGCGAGGTCAACAAGGGCTTCGCCGTCGCCAACGACCGCCTGACGCGCCAGCGCATCCCCTACGCTGCGGGCTGCATCGGCGTGGCCATTGCCGCGCACGAAATGGCGATCGAATGGGCCAAGATGCGCAGCACCTTCGGCGAGAAGCTTGCCAACCGGCAGGCCATCCAGTGGATGCTTGTCGACAACGAGATCGACATCCGCACCGCGCGGCACTTCACGCTCGAAGCCGCCGAGAAGGCGCGCCGCGGGCTGCCGTTCCGCACCGAAGCGGCCATCGCCAAGCTCACCGCGTCGGAGGGTGGCGGCCGGGTCGTCGACCGGTCGATGCAGATCCATGGCGGCATGGGCATGACCAAGGACCTGCCGCTCGAGCGCTGGTATCGCGAGATGCGCATCCGCCGCGTCGGCGAAGGGCCGAGCGAGGTCCAGCGCATGGTGATCGCGCGCGAGCTTCTGGGCAGCAACCTCCGATGAGCAAACCGCTCGCCGGCATCAAGGTCGTCGAGTTCGGGCAGAACCTGGCCGGCCCCTACTGCGGGCAGATCCTGGCCTTTCTCGGCGCCGACGTGGTCAAGGTCGAGCGGCCGGAGGGCGACGACGCGCGCAAATGGGGGCCACCCTTCGTTGAAGGCGATGCCTTGAGCTTCATCGCCCTCAATCGCGGCAAGAAGTCGATCACCTGCGACCTGGCCGACAAGGCCGAGCGCGAGGCGCTGATCGAGCGCATCGGCTCAGCCGACGTGTTCGTGCACAATCTCAGGGCCGACGTGCCGGCCAAGTTCGGCATCGACGGGCCGGCGCTCACCAAGCGCTTCCCGCGGCTGATCTATGCCGACCTCGGCGCCTTCGGCCACCTCGGGCCATGGAAGGAGCGGCCGGGCTACGAGCCGATCATCCAGGCCGTGGCCGGCCTGATCTCGCTGAACGGCGATCCGTCGGGACCTGAGGCGCGCATCGGTGTCTCGATCATCGACCTGTCGACCGGCATGTGGACGGCGATCGGCGTGCTGGCCGCGATTGCCCAGCGCGCCGCCACAGGCCGGGGCAGCCTGGTCAACACGTCGCTGTTCGAGAGCGGGTTGATGTGGGCGTCCAACCATATCGCCTCCTATTCGGTGACCGGCCGGATGGCGGCGCGGCAAGGCACCGGCCATCCCTCGCTCACGCCCTACCAGGCGTTCGAGTGCAGCGACGGGCCGCTGATGATCTGCCCCGGCAACGACCGGCTGTGGCGCAAGTTCGCCGAGGCGCTGGGCCATCCCGAATGGCCCGACGAAGCGCGCTTCAAGACCAACGTCGAGCGCATGCAGCACCGCGACCTGCTGCTGGGCATGATTTGCGACATCATGAAGCGCGAGAGCCGCGCCCACTGGTCGGCGCGGCTCGACGCGCTGGGCGTGCCGAACGGCCCGCTCAACACGGTGCCTCAAGTCCTGGAGCTGGCCCAGTTCGCGGCGCTCGGCATGTTCGCCCAGCCCTATGCAGGGGCGGGCGCGCTGTTCCACGGCCTGCCGGTCAGTTTCGACGGGGTTCGTGCGGGAGGATCCGAGATCGCGCCGAAGATCGGCGAGCACAACGGCAAGATTTGAGGGGTCCTTCGGCCTTCGGCCTCAGGATCAACCGGCGAAGCTCAGGCAATATTCGCGGACGCGTTCGAGGGGAATGCGCGCGTGGCTCTGGACGATGATGAACTTGCCGCCGGGGTCCGTGCCGTTGGGCAGCTTGACCAGCCGCTCGAAATCGTCGGCGCCCCACACACAGGACTGCTCCGAGAACAGGTGGACGTCGGCTGCGTAGCAAGTGTTCCATTCGACGTGATAGTCGAACAGGTTGCCCCTGAGCTCGGCAACGCTGGTGTAGAGGGAATACTCGGTCCATGGCACGCCGATAGGATGGCGCGCTTTCGCGAACATGAGAGACGCCGTCGCACCCAGCACACCGTTGCGCAGGTGCTCGAGCGTTTGCGCAGCCAGCTTGCCGTGCAGCAGATTGGGCGTCACCGACAGGCCGTGGCCTTTGGCGTCGTAGGACGAGCCCACGACATTGCTGACGTTACGCCACCACTCGTGATGCAGCTTGGGTTCCCAGCGCGACAGGCCTCGGCCGTCCAGGACGAACGTCGTCGCATCGAAATCGCCGACGCAGCAGACATCGGAGTCGAGCGTCAGATAGCCGCCGAACCCGAGCAGCGCCGGAACCCTGAGCTTGACGATCTGCTGTCGATACCAGCCGGTCATCATGTAGAAGGGGCTGAAGGGCGAGATGAAGTCGCTCTCGGGCCGGACCGACACATTGATGTTGGAGAAGCGCGGCAGATTGGTCCGCAGCAGGTGCGCGTCGCTGCCCGGCGATACGATCAGCAATTCGAAGGGCTTGGTGTCGCGCCAGTGCTTGGCCAGCGATTCGATCAGGAGACCCGCGCGCTCCAAATCACCCCGGCGCATCATCTTGCGCAGAGCCAGGGGGAGGATGGCTTGGCGGACTTCGGAAAACATCGTCTTGGGCTATTTGTGAAAATACATGTGGAGTGTGGCATCTGCCACATCAATCGCTGGCGGACGTCCACGATGTGACCCACCAGCGGCAGAACGTCTCAAGGCACACGTTGCCCGGAGGCATAATGCGCCCGGCTCAAAAAAGAAGCCGGGCCACTAGGGCCCGGCGAGTCAAACAGGGAGGCTTCACGTCTGGGAGACGTGGGATCATGAGGATCCCGAGTTTCGAACGCGATCAGCCGAAACCTTTCGTGTCGAAGACCTGATGGAAACCTAATCTTCGCTTCACATATTGGTAGGGGGGAATTTCCGGCAACTGACATGCGGTGCACGCATGCCTTTCACTGACTATGCAATCCTGCAGGTCTGCCTGTCAGAATCGTGTCTCCGCGACCTTGCGTAGAAGGAAGTCGCGGAACACGGCGATACGCTTGGAATGCCGCAATTCCTCGGGATAAGTGAAATACACATCAGTCGTACGGACATTCAGGTCGGGCAGGACCATGTCGATCTTGGTCGATTCGCGGGCGAGATAGTCGGGCAGCGAGGCGATGCCCAGACCCGATTCGACGGCGCGGAAGATGCCGTAGACGTTGTTGACCCGCAGCACCACGACCCGTCCCGACTGGTCGACATTGCCTTCGCGCAGCAGCCAGTTGACGTCCTGGACAGGCGCCCGGGCATCCTCGCCGAAGATGATCAGGCGGTGCTGGTCGAGTTCCTCGACCGTAGCGGGCTTGCCGTACTTCTGGATGTAGCCGTGCGAGGCGTAGACGTGGCTGCGCACCGTCAGCAGATGGCGCTGCACCAGGCCGGGCTGGCGCGGCATGACCATGCGGATCGCGACATCGGCCTCGCGCATGCCGAGATCGAGCTCGTTGTCCGACAGCACCAGGCTGACGTCGATGTCGGGATACATTGTGATGAATTCGTGCATCTGCGCGGTCAGCCAGGTCGAGCCGAAGCCGACCGTGGCGTGATCTTGAGCCGGCCGGCCGGCTTGTCCTGGTTGGCGCGCAGCAGCGCCTCGGCGGTGTTGACCTTGGCGGCCATGTCGCGCGCGGTGCGATAGAGCAATTCGCCCTGCTCGGTGAGAATGAGGCCGCGCGCATGGCGGTGGAACAGCATGACTCCCAGCTGTTCCTCGAGCGCGCCGATCTGGCGCGAAATCGCCGACTGGCTGAGCTTCAGCGTCTCGCCGGCGTGCGTGAAGCTCCCGGCATCGGCCACGGCTTGGAAAATCCGCAGCTTGTCCCAGTCCATGACATTGCCTCCCTAGGGCGCCGGGCGCACCGCGCCAAACGCCGATCCCGCGCCGCCGCTTACTCCGCGGCTTGCGCGACGAGCGCCTCCCGGTGCGCCAGCCATTTCTCCGCCTCGAGGGCCGCCATGCAGCCGGTGCCGGCCGCCGTGACGGCCTGGCGGAATATCTTGTCCTGCACGTCGCCCGCCGCGTAGACGCCCTCGACATCGGTGGCGGTCGAATCCGGCTTGGTGATCAGATAACCCTCGCCGTCCATGGCGAGCTTGCCCTTGAACAGCTCGGTGTTGGGCGAATGGCCGATGGCGATGAACACGCCGTCGGTCGCGAGCTCCTTCTCGGCCCCGGTCTTGACGTTCTTGAGGCGCACGCCTTGGACCAGTGGCGCAGGCTTGGCCTCGCCCAATATCTCCTGCAGCGTGTGATCCCACAGCACCGTCACCTTGGGATTCTTGAACAGCCGGTCCTGCAGGATCTTCTCGGCGCGGAACGAATCGCGACGATGGACCAGGGTCACCTTCGAGGCGTGATGCGTGAGATAGAGCGCCTCCTCGACTGCGGTGTTGCCGCCACCGACCACGACCACTTCCTTGCCGCGGAAAAAGAAGCCGTCGCAGGTCGCGCAGGCCGAAACGCCGCCACCGCGGAACGTCTCCTCAGTGGGCAGGCCGAGCCATTTCGCGGTGGCGCCGGTCGAGATGATCAGCGCCTCGGCCTCGTAGCGATCGCCGGAATCCCCCGTACAGACGAACGGCCGGCGCGACAGATCGACGTCGACCACGGTGTCGAAGAAGAGTTGCGTGCCGACATGCTCGGCCTGCGCCTGCATCTGTTCCATCAGCCAGGGCCCCTGGATGACGTCGGCAAAGCCTGGGTAATTCTCCACGTCGGTCGTGATGGTGAGCTGGCCGCCGGGCTGGATGCCCTGGACCAACATCGGCTTGAGGCTTGCACGGGCGGCATAGATGGCGGCCGTATAGCCTGCCGGCCCCGACCCCAGAATAAGCACTTTGCCCCGATAAGTTGCTGCCATGTCCTTCTCGCATCCCGCCAACCGCATATCTTCGACATATATGCAAACCTCGCCTCGGATGCACGGCCCTTCTAAAATTTGGACGCAATTGTTCACAGAAGCGCGGCCAAATCCCGCAACTTTATTGCGTGCGTGGCATGGTTCTGGCATAGACCGCGGCCAACGGAGGAAATCGGATGGCTCGCGCAAAGCTCGATCGAATCGACCGGCGCATTCTCAGCGACCTGCAGTCCAATGGCCGCATGACGAACGTGGAGCTGGCGGAGCGGGCCGGCATCTCCGCGCCGCCCTGCCTGCGCCGGGTACGGGCGCTGGAGCGCGCCGGGATCATCAAGGGCTATCATGCCGAGCTCAGCCCCGAAGCGCTCGGCTACAGCGTCTCGGTGTTCGCCCTGGTGGGCCTCAACAGCCAGGCCGAGACCGATCTCAAGGCATTCGAGGAGCTGATCGCCAAGTGGGACGAGGTCCGCGAGTGCCACATGCTGGCGGGCGAGGCCGACTTCCTGCTGAAGATCGTGGCCGAGACCTGGGACGAATATCAGAAATTCCTGACCACCCGCCTCACCTCGGCGCCCAATGTCAGCCACGTGAAATCGATGATGGTGTTCCGCACTGCCAAGCAGTTTCCCGGGGTGCCCATCTCGGTCGAGTAGGAGGCAGACCATGGACGGCAGCGCCGCACCCGACGTCACCTTCGAGCGCCTGCACGAGATCGCCGACGCCTTCGCACGCCGCGATGTCGACGGCATCGTCCATTCTTTTGCCGAGGACGGCGAGTTCCGCAACGCCCGTGGTCCCGACTACTGGGGCCAGAGCTTCAAGGGCAAGGCCGCGATCCGCGGCTACTTCGAACCGCTGTTCGCCGCCACTGGCGACGTGAAATGGCGCCATACCAGCGAGTTCATCTGCAACGACCGCGCCGTCACCGAGTGGCACCGCACCGCCACGCTCAGAAGCGGCGAGCGCCAGGAGTGGCTGGGCTGCGACCTCTACACCTTCCGCCGCGGCCTGATCGTGATGAAGGACACCTACATCAAGGTCGTGGTCTAAATTCCTCTTGCGGGGAACGGTGTGTATCTATAGCCTCGTAAGAATACACGGTGTTACCGCTTAGCGGAGGCTCACATGGCCAACCTCCTGAAATCGGCCCGTTTGCTGGTGTCCGACCTCGCCTCGACCCTGCTGTTCCTGGCGATCCTGCTGATCACCAGGGACCTGATCCTGGCGGTCGCGCTGGGCGTGGCGCTGGGTGTCGTTCAAATCGGCTGGATGTTCGCGCGACGCCAGCCGATCGACACCATGCAGTGGCTCAGCATCGGCTTGGTGGTGGCCTCGGGCGCCGCAACGCTGCTCACCAAAGACGCCCGCTTCGTCATGCTGAAGCCCACCGTCATCTACTGCATCGTCGGCGCCTACATGCTGCGGCCGGGCTGGATGAACCGTTACCTGCCGCCGATCGCCGTGCAGACCGTGCCGGACATCGCCTACGTCTTCGGGTTCGTGTGGGCCGGGCTGATGTTCGGCTCGGCGGCGCTGAACGTTGCGCTGGCACTCACGCTCGATCCCGTGACCTGGTCGGCGACGATGTCGATCTGGGGCATTGCCAGCAAGATTGCCCTGTTTCTGATCCAGTACACTACGATGCGCGCCATCGGCATGCGGCGCGGCCGAGCCGCGGCCTCTACTTGAACTGGACGCCCACGACCTCGTAGGACTTGGCGCCGCGCGGGGTCTGGACCTCGACGGTATCGCCCACCGTCTTGCCGATCAGCGCCCGGCCGATCGGCGAGGTCACGGAGATCCGGCGTTTGGCGAGATCGGCCTCGTAGGGCCCGACGATCTGGTACTTCACCTTCTCGTCGGTGTCCTCGTCGGCCAGCTGCACGGTGGCGCCGAACTTCACGATCTTGCCCGTGAGCTTGCTGAAGTCGATCACCTCGGCGCGCGAGATGATGTCCTCGATCTCGGCGATGCGGCCTTCGATGAAGCCCTGTTTTTCGCGCGCGGACGTGTATTCGGCGTTCTCCGAAAGATCGCCATGCTCGCGCGCCGCCGCGATCGCCTTGATGATCGCCGGGCGCTCCACGCTCTTCAGCTGCTTCAGTTCGTCCGCGAGGACCTTCAGCCCCTCGGCCGTCGTCGGAACCCGTTCCATTGCCTGATCGTCCTTAATGATTCGCGCGGCGTCAACGGGCAACGCGGCCCGAAATCGGGTTGCATTGCGCCAAGTTGCCGGGCGACGGAGGCTAGAAGGTGGTCTTGAAGTAGGATTGCAGGGGCGCCACGTCGAGAGCCCCCTCGCTCAGCGCCGCAATACCCTCGACCGAGGCCTTGGCGCCGGACACCGTCGTGTAATAGGCGATCTTGTGCATCAGCGCGGTGCGCCGCAGCGTGAAGCTGTCGGTGAGCGCGCCGGCACCGTCGACGGTGTTGAACACCAGCTGCACCTTGCCGTCCTTCATCAGGTCGACGATGTGCGGCCGGCCCTCGAGCACCTTGTTGACCCTCTGCGCCGCGATGCCGTGCTTGCGCAGGAACTCGGCGGTGCCGCCGGTCGCCACGACCGTGAAGCCGAGATCGACCAGCCGCTTCACCGGCTTCACCATCGCGGCCTTGTCAGGGTCCTTGACCGACACGAACACCACGCCGTCGACCGGCACCTTGCTGCCGGCGCCGAGCTGCGACTTGGCGAAGGCGCGGCCGAAGTTCGAGTCCAGGCCCATGACTTCGCCGGTCGAGCGCATCTCGGGGCCGAGGATGATGTCGACGCCGGGGAAGCGGGCGAAGGGGAAGACCGCCTCCTTGACCGCGATGTGCTTGCCGCGCGCCTTCTTGATGGCCAGCGACTTCAGCGATTCGCCGACCATCAGGCGGGCGGCGTACTTGGCGATCGGCTGGCCGGTCGCCTTGGCGACGAACGGCACCGTGCGGCTGGCGCGCGGATTGACCTCGAGCACGTAGACCTCGCCGTCCTTGACCGCGTACTGCACGTTCATCAGGCCGACGACCTGCAGCGCCTTGGCCATCGCCTCGGTCTGGCGCTCGATCTCGCTCAGGATCTTTGCCGGCAACGAATGCGGCGGCAGCGAGCAGGCCGAATCGCCGGAATGGATCCCGGCCTCCTCGATATGCTCCATGATGCCGGCGACGAACACGTTCTGGTCCTTGTCGGCCAGCGCATCGACATCGACCTCGATGGCGTCGCGCAGGTAGGAATTGATCAGCACCGGATTGGCGCCCGAGACCTTGACCGCGTCGCGCGTATAGCGCTCGAGGCCTTCGCGGTCGTAGACGATCTGCATGGCCCGGCCGCCCAGCACGTAGGACGGGCGGATGACCACGGGATAGCCGATCTTCTCGGCGACGGCGATGGCCTGGCTCTGCGAGGTCGCGGTTCCGTTGTTCGGCTGGCGCAGCTTCAGCTTGTGGATGAGCTTCTGGAAGCGCTCGCGGTCCTCGGCAAGGTCGATGGCGTCGGGCGAGGTGCCGAGGATGGGAATGCCCGCCGCCTCGAGCGGCTTGGCGAGCTTTAGCGGAGTCTGGCCGCCGAACTGCACGATCAGGCCCAGCAGCTCGCCGTTGCGGCGCTCGACCTCGACGAGCTCGATCACGTCCTCGGCCGTCAGCGGCTCGAAATAGAGGCGGTCGGCGGTGTCGTAATCGGTCGAGACCGTCTCCGGGTTGCAGTTGACCATGATGGTCTCGTAGCCGGCCTCGCGCAGAGCGTAGACGGCGTGGACGCAGCAATAGTCGAATTCGATGCCCTGCCCGATGCGGTTGGGACCGCCACCCAGGATGATGACCTTGCGGCGGTCGGTCGGCTGGGCCTCGCACTCCGCCGGGTGGAGACCGTCGCCCTCGTAGCAGGAATAGAGATAGGGCGTGTGCGATTCGAACTCCGCGGCGCAGGTGTCGATACGCTTGAACACCGGCCGGATGCCGAGGCTGCGCCGCTTGCGGGCAACGTCGGCGGCCGACTGGCCGGTGAGCTCGGCCAGGCGCTCGTCGGAGAAGCCCTTCTTCTTGAGGTCGAGCAGCTCCTTGGCGTCCTTGGGCAGGCCCTTGGCGCGGACCTCCGCCTCAATTTCCACGAGCTGCTCGATCTGGCGCAGGAACCACGGCTCGTATTTGCAAGCCTGCGTAATGTCTTCGACCGAGAGGCCGAAACGGAAGGCCTGGGCGATCACCAGGATGCGGTCGGGCGTCGGCCGCGACAGGGCGCCGACGATGGCGGATTTATCGGGCGCGCCTTTGATCTCGATCTCGTTCAGCCCGGTGAGGCCCGTCTCCATCGAGCGCAGCGCCTTCTGCAGCGATTCCTGGAAGGTCCGACCGATCGACATCGCCTCGCCGACGCTCTTCATCGACGTGGTGAGCACCGCCTCGGCACCGGGGAACTTCTCGAAGGCGAAGCGCGGCATCTTGGTGACGACGTAGTCGATGGTGGGCTCGAACGAAGCGGGCGTCGTGCCGGTAATGTCGTTCAGCAATTCGTCGAGCGTGTAGCCCACGGCCAGCCGGGCCGCGACCTTGGCGATCGGGAAGCCGGTCGCCTTCGAGGCCAGGGCCGAGGAGCGCGACACGCGCGGGTTCATCTCGATCACGACCATGCGGCCGGTCTCGGGATCGACCGCGAACTGCACGTTCGACCCGCCGGTGTCGACGCCGATCTCGCGCAGGCACGCGATCGAGGCGTCGCGCATGATCTGATATTCCTTGTCGGTCAAGGTCAGCGCCGGCGCCACGGTGACCGAATCGCCGGTGTGGATGCCCATCGGGTCGACGTTCTCGATCGAGCAGATGATGATGCAGTTGTCGTGGCGGTCGCGCACGACCTCCATCTCGTACTCCTTCCAGCCGAGCACCGATTCCTCGACCAGCACCTCGGAGACCGGCGAGGCGTCGATGCCGCCCTGCACGATGTCGAAATATTCGTCGCGGTTGTAGGCGATGCCGCCGCCGGTGCCGCCCAGGGTGAAGGACGGGCGGATGATGGCGGGCAGGCCGACATGATCGATCGCGCGCATCGCCTCTTCGCGGTTGTGCACGACCTCGCTCTTGGGGCATTCCAGCCCGATCTTGGTCATGGCCTCGCGGAACAGCAGGCGATCCTCGGCCTTGTCGATCGCCTCGGCGTTGGCGCCGATCAGCTCGACCTTGAATTTCTTGAGACGGCCGTCGCGATGCAGCGCCATCGCCGTGTTGAGCGCCGTCTGACCGCCCATGGTCGGCAGGATGGCGTCCGGCCTCTCCTTCTCGATGATCTTGGCCACCATGTCGGGCGTGATCGGCTCGATGTAGGTGGCATCGGCCAGGCCAGGATCGGTCATGATCGTGGCCGGGTTGGAATTGACCAGGATGACCCGGTAGCCCTCGTCCTTCAGGGCCTTGCAGGCTTGAACGCCGGAGTAGTCGAACTCGCAGGCCTGGCCGATCACGATCGGACCGGCGCCGATGACGAGGATGCTCTTGAGGTCGGTACGCTTGGGCATGGCTTACCTGTCGTCCTGAGCGGAGCGAAGGACCTCACGCCCGCTCAAAAGAAGACCTGTGCAGCCAGCGCCAGATCCTTCGCTTCGCTCAGGATGACAGTGCGCTTCTATTTTGGAGCTGGGGAGCACTGTCACTTGCCCTTGCTCTTGTCGATCATCGCGACGAAGCGGTCGAAGAGGTAGTGGCTGTCGGTCGGGCCGGGCGAGGCCTCGGGATGGTACTGCACGGAGAAGGCCGGCTTGTCAGTGCAGCGCAGGCCTTCGTTGATGCCGTCGAACAGCGAGACGTGCGTCACCTCGGCGTTCTCGGGCAGCGACTCGGGAATGACGCAGAAGCCATGGTTCTGCGAGGTGATCTCGACCTTGCCGGTGGTCAGGTCCTTGACCGGCTGGTTGGCGCCGCGATGGCCGCGCTCCATCTTGCGCGTCTTGCCGCCGATGGTGAGCGCCAGGAGCTGGTGGCCGAGGCAGATGCCGAACAGCGGCACATTCTTGTCGAGCACGCCCTGGATGGCTGGCACGGTGTAACCCACCGTGGCCGCCGGATCGCCGGGGCCGTTCGACAGGAACACGCCGTCGGGCTTGTGACGCAGGATGTCCTCGGCGCTGGCCGTCGCCGGCACCACCGTCACCTTGCAGCCGGCGTTCGCCAGGCAGCGCAGGATGTTGCGCTTGGCGCCGTAGTCGACGGCGACGACGTGATACTTGGGCTTGCCGAGCTTGCCGTAGCCCTTGCCCAGCGCCCACTTGGTCTCGTCCCACGAATAGGTCTGCTTGGTCGTGACCTCGATGGCGAGGTCCATGCCGTCGAGACCGGGCCAGTCCTGCGCCGTCTTGCGCAGCTTGGGGATATCGAACCTGCCGTCCGGCGCATGGACGACCACGCCGCTGGGCGGGCCGCCGTCGCGGATGCGCCGCGTGATGGCGCGCGTGTCGACGCCACAGACACCGGGCAGGTTGTGGCTCTTCAGCCAGTCGTCGAGCGGCTTTGCCGATCGCCAGTTGGCGGGCTCGGTGATGTCGGCCGCGCACGACGACGCCACGCGCCGCCGGGGTGACGCTTTCGATATCCTCGAGATTGGTGCCGACATTGCCGATGTGCGGGAAGGTGAAGGTGATGATCTGGCCGGCATAGGAGGGATCGGTGATGATCTCCTGGTAGCCGGTCATCGAGGTGTTGAAGCAGACCTCGCCCACCGCATGGCGGGCGGCACCCACGCCCTTGCCCCAAAAGACCGCGCCATCTGCCAGCACCAGCGCGGCCGTGGCCCAACGCGGCGCGGCGTCAGTCGCGCCGGCGGTCTTTGGAGAAGTCATAATGAATTTGTCCGTCCGTGTGGCCCGTCCGGCCATGCCCGGGGAGGCGACCTGCGAACCGCGCGGGTTTTACCCGCGCGGTCGCAGAGGGTCAAGTTGCTGCAGACTGCTAATTCACAAGCATTTTCAATAACTTATTTGCTTTGCCAACGGCCGAACGAGCGATTAGTTTCCGGCCTTCGACCGATCGGGACAAAGCCATGCTGCGCGACGAACTGAACGAGGCGATGAAGACCGCCATGCGCGCCCGCGACACCGCGGCGCTCGGCACCATTCGCCTGATCCTGGCCAAGCTCAAGGACGTCGACATCGCCGCCCGCACCGAGGCCAGCCGCGAGGGCGTGGCCGACGACCGCATCCTGTCGATGCTGCAGGGCATGATCAAACAGCGCAATGAATTGATCGTCCTCTACGAGAAGGGCAACCGCGCCGATCTGGCCGACAAGGAAAAGGCCGAGATCGCCGTCATCGAACGCTTTTTGCCGAAGCAGATGGACGATGCGGCGGTCGAGGCCGCGGTGCGCGAGGCGATGGCGGCGGCCGGCGCCAAGACGATCAAGGACATGGGCGGCGTGATGGCGGCGCTCAAGGCCAAGTACGCCGGCCAGATGGACTTCGCCAAGGCCTCGGCGGCGGTGAAGAAGGCGCTGGCGGGTTAGTCCTCCCGCCCACGGGGTGCAGGCCAGCGCCCTGCAGGGTGCGGGCATTGCACCGTGGCGAGGAATTTCCGGTATTTCCGGTATTCCCGCCGGTCGTTTTTGCGCTGGCTCGCTCGGACTTTCTTGCACTTTCGAACACCTGCACTGTGTACGCGCGACGGCCATGGCGGCTTGGTTCGCGCCGGAGTCTTCATAATCATTACTTATGTCAATGTCAAGTGATACTTCGGTATCCCACCATGATCGTTGTTGCCCATCCTTGGAAACGCCGCGCGGCGCGCGGCTCCTCAGGCCAAGCTTGTTATCCCTCTTGATCCCCGTTAGTCCCCGGCTGAAATTTCGCGTAGGGGTCAACCCAACTTTGCATTCGGTGGTACATCTGGGCGATGGCCTTCCCCCCGGCTTTCCTTGAAGAACTGCGCGCCCGCCTCAGCCTGTCCGACGTCGTCGGCCGCAAGGTGTCGCTGAAGCGCCGCTCGGGCCCGGAATATGCCGGCCTCTGCCCGTTCCACAACGAGAACACGCCGTCCTTCACCGTCAACGACAAGAAGGGCTTCTACCACTGCTTCGGCTGCGGCGAGCACGGCGACGCGGTGGGCTTCGTGATGAAGACCGAAGGGCTTTCGTTCCCCGAATTGGTCGAGAAGCTGGCACGCGAGGTGGGCCTCCCGGTGCCCCGCGCCACGCCGGCCGAGCGCGACCGCGCCGACCGCGCCGCGACCTTGCAGCAGGTCGTCGAGGCGGCGGCGCGCTGGTTCCAGAAGCAGCTTCGCCTGCCGGTCGGCCGGCAAGGCATGGATTACCTGCGCGGCCGTGGCCTCGAAGACGCCACGATCGACGATTTTCGCCTGGGCTTCGCGCCTGAATTCGCGCGACGGGATTTTGGCCGCGCTGAAGCGCGAGGGTGTGCCGGTCGACAAGATCGTCGAGGCGGGACTGGTCATCCAGCCCGACGACGGAAATCGCGAACCCTACGACCGCTTCCGCGGCCGCGTGATCTTTCCCATCAGCGACCGGCGCGGCCGCGTCATCGCCTTCGGTGGCCGGGTGATCGGGCCGGGCGAACCGAAATATCTCAACTCCCCCGAGACGCCGCTGTTTCACAAGGGCGCCAATCTCTACTGCCTCGACCGGGCGCGGCTGGCTGCCACCAAGGACCAGCCGGTGATCGTGGCCGAGGGCTACATGGACGTGATCGCACTGCATGGCGCGGGCTTCACCGGCGCCGTGGCGCCGCTCGGCACCGCGCTCACCGAAGGCCAACTGGGCGAACTGTGGAAGCTGGCCGACGAACCCTACCTCTGCTTCGACGGCGACAATGCCGGGCGGCGGGCCGCGGCCCGCGCCGCCGAGCGCGCCCTGCCGCTGCTGCGCGCCGGAAAGAGCCTGCGCTTCCTGGGATTGCCGGCCGGCGAGGATCCCGACAGCCTGATCCGCACCAGGGGCTCCGACGCCATCCGCCGCGTCCTCGATCTCGCCCGCCCCTTGTCCGACGTCGTTTGGGACATGGAGACCGAGGGAAAGGTCGCCGATACGCCCGAGCGCCGCGCCAGCCTGCAGCGCGCCGTCGAGCAGCGCGTGGCCGAGATCGCCGACCCGGTCGTGCGCGATTACTACCGGACAGAGATGCGCAACCGGCTGAACCGCTTCAGGCGTCCCGAGAGGCCAGCCTGGCAGCCGGGGGAGCGCCGGCCGTTTCGCGGTCCCGGTCCCGAACCCGCGCCCTTTGCCGCCGGCTCAGCCGCCCGGCGCTCCGGCGGCGACCTCGAAGGCTCCAGCCAGGAGCGCGCCCTGCTCGGCGCCCTGATCGAGCGCCCGGCGCTTCTCCACATCCTGGCCGAGGATCTGGCGGCCTTGCCGATCGCCAATCCGGAGCTGGCCCGCCTGCGCAGCGGTCTGTTGGACGCCCTGTCCCTCGCCCCCTCTGGGATCGACCCGGCCATCGAAGAGGCCTTGGCGGACGGGACTACCGACGAACCGGCCCTTGAAGCACGGCTGATCGAGGAGCATTTGCTGCGGTCCGGCCTGGGACGTCTGGCTGCCGCCGCCCAGGCCAAGGCCCGGGAAGTATTCCGGGACGATCCAGCCGATGCCGACGGCTGGGTCGGCCAGTGGCGCCGCGCCGCCCGCCATGTGAGCCAGCTCACGTCTGACCCGGAGGAGCTGAAACGGGCCGAGGAGGCCTTGGCGGAGGATATGAGTGAAGAAAATCTCCGCCGCCTGCAGGCGGTTTTGGACCGGATCCGGCGAGAAAGCATCGAATCCGGAACAGGATAGCTGGGCTGCACTTGAATAGATGCTGTAACCCCTATCGCTGCTTGAACTTAAACCCCATATAGTAGAAGGGTAGTTTCGCGGGGGCGCCCTCCCCGCCTCCCCTTCTTGCAGCCCAATCTACGGCCAGAACCGGCCGTTTTATGTGTTTTTGCACCCAAGGATAAAGAATGGCGACCAAGACAGCGCCCGCCGCCCAGCCCGAAGCCACCGACGCCCGTGAAGAAGGCCCCGACGCCCCCCTTCTCGACACCCTTGGCGCCGAGCTGAAGAAGCTCGTCCAAAAGGGCAAGGAGCGCGGCTATGTGACCTACGACGAGCTGAATGCAGCCCTGCCGCCCGACGAAGTGTCCTCCGAGCAGATCGAGGACACGATGGCGATGCTGTCGGAAGCCGGCGTCAACGTGGTCGAGGCCGAGGAGCAGGAAGAGGCCCCCGCCGCCACCCCGGCAGAGCCGGCCAAGACCGCCGTCGTCGCCGCCGAGGCGACCGGCGAGGACGAGGAATTGGGCCGCACCGACGACCCGGTGCGCATGTATCTGCGCGAAATGGGCAGCGTCGAGCTCTTGAGCCGCGAGGGCGAGATCGAGATCGCCAAGCGCATCGAGGCCGGCCAGGACAAGATGATCGGCGGCATTTGCGAGAGCCCGATGACGATCACGGCGCTGCTGGCATGGCGTGACGCGATCAACGAAGGCCGCATCCTGCTGCGCGACGTCATCGACCTCGAGGCGACCCAGGGCGGCGCTCCGGGCGAGGGCAAGGGCGTCATGGCGACCCCGCCTCCGGTCGCGCCGCCGATGCCGCGTCCGGCGATGCCCAAGCTGGTGCGTCCCGCGTCGGCGCCGGTCAACGGCAATGGAGCGGCCGTTCCCGGCGAGGCCACCGCCGAAGGCGGCGAGGAAGACGACGAGAACGCGCTGTCCCTGTCGGCGCTCGAGGAGAAGCTCAAGCCCGAGGTGCTGCGCACGCTGACGCGCATCGCCAAGGTCTATATCGAGATGTCGAAGGTGCAGAACCGGCGCCTGTCGACCTTGAGCCGCGGTCAGAAGCCGAGCAACGAGTTCGAGCGGAGCTACGAGAAGCACCGCAAGAAGATCGTCGAGCTGGTGCGCACGGTGCATATCAACGCCAACCGCATCGAGCAGCTGAAGCTCGCGCTCTACGACCTCAACCGCAAGCTGATGATGCTCGAGGGCAGGCTGCTGCGCCTGGCCGAGGGCTTCCGCATCCCGCGCCAGGACTTCCTCGACAACTACCTCAGCCACGAGATCGACCCCAACTGGCTCGACAAGGTCGGCAAGCTCTCGGGCCGGGGCTGGAAGGATTTCGCCAAGAAGAAGACCGCCGACGTCGAGAAGATCCGCGCCGAGATCAAGGCGATCTCCGATTCGTCGGGCGCGCCGATCTTCGAGTTCCGACGCATGTGCAAGACCGTCCAGGACGGCGAGCGCGAGATGATGCGCGCCAAGAAGGAGATGATCGAGGCCAACCTGCGCCTCGTGATCTCGATCGCCAAGAAGTACACCAACCGCGGCCTGCAGTTCCTCGACCTCATCCAGGAAGGCAACATCGGCCTGATGAAGGCGGTCGACAAGTTCGAGTACCGCCGCGGCTACAAGTTCTCGACCTACGCCACGTGGTGGATCCGCCAGGCCATCACCCGCTCGATCGCCGACCAGGCGCGCACCATCCGCATCCCGGTGCACATGATCGAGACCATCAACAAGCTGGTCCGCACCAGCCGCCAGATGCTGCACGAGATCGGCCGCGAGCCGCAACCCGAGGAGCTGGCCGAGAAGCTCGGCATGCCGCTCGAGAAGGTGCGCAAGGTGCTGAAGATCGCCAAGGAGCCGATCAGCCTCGAGACGCCGATCGGCGACGAGGAGGATAGCCATCTCGGCGACTTCATCGAGGACAAGAACGCGGTCATTCCGCTCGAGGCTGCCATCCAGGGCAACCTGCGTGAAAGCACGACCCGGGTGCTGGCCACGCTCACGCCGCGCGAGGAGCGCGTCCTGCGCATGCGTTTCGGCATCGGCATGAACACCGACCACACGCTGGAAGAAGTCGGCCAGCAGTTCTCGGTCACCCGCGAGCGTATTCGCCAGATCGAGGCCAAGGCGCTGCGCAAGCTGAAGCATCCCAGCCGGTCCAGGATGCTGCGCAGCTTCCTCGACCAGGGTTGAGCCGCGAGTCCTTCTCTCGTGAGTTTGCGGCGGATGGCGTCCTCCATGCGCTGGGCTTGGCGTTTGGCATTGCGGGCGCCGTCATCCTCGTCGTCCTGGCGGTCGTCGACGGTCCACCGCTCCTGCTGGCGCCGCTGGTCGTCTATGCCGCCGGCCTGGTTACCATGCTGGGCTGTTCAGCCGCCTACAATCTGCTGAGGTCGAGCCGGCGGCACGAGCTGCTGCGGCGCCTGGATCATGCCGCCATCTTCGCCATGATCGCCGGCACCTATACGCCCTTCACGACGCTGCTGGACCGCGCATGGTCGGCGCCCCTCACCGCCGCGATCTGGGCGGTGGCGGTCGTCGGCATAATCGTGAAACTCTGCCAGCCACGCCGCATCGAGCGGATCTCGATCATCCTCTATCTCGGGCTGGGTTGGATCGGCCTCGTCGCCGTGGGCCCCTTCCTGGCGTCGCTCGGCCGCACCACGCTTGTCCTGCTCGCTGCAGGCGGCGTGCTCTACACGGTGGGCGTCGTCTTCCATATCTGGAAAAATCTGCCTTACCAAAACGCCATCTGGCACGGATTCGTGCTGGCGGGCGCCGTCGTCCACTACGTGGCCGTCCTCCACGAGACGGTGGCGTAGGCTCAAAGACTACGCGCCACTTATTGGTCACACGCCAGCCGGCTCCGATTACCTTCAATCCTGCGCTTCCACAATATTGACGAGAGCGGATGATGGTGGCGTTCACCGATGCGAATGAGCCGGCGCGTACCGGCAAGCGACTGGCAACGCACCTCAAGGACGCGTTGCGCCCGCTCGTATCGTTGCTGCCCCAGCGCTCAGGCCTCCAATCGTTGGCGCGCACGAATTGGCGTGTTGAAGCATCATGGATTTTGTCCGGTCACCGTCTTCGATATCGGCGTCGCCAACGGCACCTTCCCGCTCTATCGCGCTTTTCCCGGCGCCTTCTACCACCTGATCGATCCTGCGCAGGAGTTGTTAGCCTACATGCGCCGTCTGTCGCGCCGGCTGCGCTGCGAGGTACATGCAGTGGCGTGTCCGGCATCAGGGCCACTGATACAGATTTAGGGTCTTGAGGAGGGGAGGATTTCCGTCTCATCGTCATCCTGAGGGGAACGATATGAGACAGAAATCCGCTACGCCCAACTCACCGTCCGAGCGTCTTGTGAAGAACATCCGGCGGGCGACGCGCAAGCAGTATTCGGCTGAAGAGAAGATCCGGATTGTCCTGGACGGCCTTCGGGGCGAATCCAGCATTGCCGAGCTGTGCCGTCGGGAGGGTATCGCCGAGGGTCTTTATTACAGCTGGTCGAAGGAGTTCCTGGAGGCCGGCAAGCGTCGGCTGGCGGGCGACACGGCACGAGCGGCCACGAGCGGCGAGGTGACGGACCTTCGCCGTGAGGCGCGGGCGCTGAAGGAGGTCGTTGCCGAGCAGGCACTGGAACTGCGTCTGCTCAAAAAAAGCATGATCGCGGATGGGGGAGACGGGGAATGAGATACCCTGGTTCCGAGAAACTGGAGATCATCGGCCTGGTCGAGCACTCTCACCTGCCGGTCCGACGAACCCTGGCCACGCTCGGTATCTTGCCGATGACATTTTACCGCTGGTATGCGCGCCTGCAGGCGGGCGGGCCCGAGGCACTGGAAGACAAGCCCTCTCGGCCCAGGCGGGTGTGGAACAAGATCCCGGAGGACGTTCGGGAACAGATCGTCGAACTGGCCCTGGACGAGCCGGAACTGTCGCCGCGGGAAGTGGCGACGCGCTTCACCGATGTGAATAAGTACTTTATGTCGGAGGCATCGGTTTATCGGCTGCTCAAGGCTCACGACCTGATCACGAGCCCGGCCTTCATCGTCGTGAAAGCTGCTGACGAGTTCAAGGACAAGACGACGGCGCCCAACCAGCTTTGGCAGACCGACTTCACTTATCTCAAGGTGATCGGCTGGGGTTGGTTCTACCTGTCGACGATCCTCGACGACTTCTCGCGTTACATCATCGCCTGGAAGCTGTGCACGACGATGAAAGCCCAGGATGTGACGGAGACCCTGGAACTCGCGCTCAAGGCATCAGGCTGCGAGAGCGCCAAGGTCGCACAGCGACCACGGCTGCTGAGCGACAACGGTTCCTCTTACATCGCCGGCGATCTGGCGGAATGGCTCAGGGACCGCGGCATCAGGCACATCCGGGGCGCTCCCTTCCATCCCCAGACCCAGGGCAAGATCGAGCGCTGGCACCAGACGTTGAAGAACCGCATTCTGCTCGAGAACTACTATCTGCCGGGCGATCTCGAGGCCCAGATCAACGCCTTCGTCGATCACTACAACAACCATCGTTACCACGAGGCCATCGGCAATCTGACACCTGCCGATGTCTACTTCGGCCGTGGCAATACCATCCTGCTGGAACGAGAAAGGATCAAACGACAGACCATCCAAAGCAGACGCTTGATGCACTCCAGAAAAGCAGCCTAACCTGTTCAACAGATGCGCCGCATCCTCTCTTCAAATGGACCCGATCCGTATCAATTGATCTGACGACGGACAGTTTGCGGCGGCGCCCTCTCGACAATGTGATGGCGCAACTGGATCTGCTATTCGTGCCCAAAGAAGCGGCACCACGCACCGACCGCCGCTGGGCTGCCTCCTCATAGGGCTTGTTCTCTCTCCGTCCGCTGTGGATTGGGACGATTTCATGTGATCATTGCGTGGAACCGTGGTTAATCTTTGATCGCACCGCCCTTGCGCTGCACTTGCGAAGAGAGGCAAAATTGAACAAATAACGCCACTTCGCAGAGCGGGAAGGCGATGCTGGGAGCAGCGACGAGTTGTCCGCGAGAGCCCTGGGCGCAACGGATGTCGCATCTGCCTCGTTTGGGTTGGGCTGGCGAGGGATGATGTCGCATTCCGAACGCAGGCATCTTTACGGCTATGAACACGCGCTGGATAGACTGGATGACGATCAGGGGCCTGATGAAACAGACCGTGGGAGTTGGACTATTGCTCTTGTCGGGATGCGACGTGGCACAAACCATGCAGGAAGATTTTGCGCGTCTGACATCGTCGCAACCGAGGTCCGCCCAGACGCGAAAGGGCACGGCGGCGCAGCTGGCGGCGCGACAGCGGGGCACGCCTCCCGCGTCCTCGGCCGCTACCCCTGTCTCTAACGAAGCGTCGGCTGCGACAAAGGCCGAAGCCTCGAGCCCCCCGGCCCGTCCTTCGTCAGACGGTCCCGCAATCGCACTCGCCGGCAAGAGCGAGAACGAACTCCGGGCCTTGCTCGGCACACCAACAAGTGAGGAAGATCGTCCGCCAGGCAAACGATGGCACTATCGAGATGGGCAATGCACGCTGGACATCCAGCTCTATCCGGATGTTCAGACGAAGCAATTCGGAACTCTTGCGTACGAGGTAAAAAGCGATGACAATACAGATGAAGGAAAACGTCTCTGCTTCGCCCAACTCCAGTCCCGCGTTCAGGCCCGACAACAATAGCGCCGACGTGGAAAGAAGAACCCGGGTCGCATTCGTCGAAGACGACGACGACTATCGCGAGGCGGTGAGTAGCGAGCTCAGCGACCACGGTTTCGACATGGTGACTTTCTGCGACGGCAGCGCCCTGCTCGCTTCATTTGCCGACGGCGCCGAGGCCGAAATCATCCTGCTGGATTGGAGCCTGCCCAGTGTGTCGGGCATCGATCTCCTCCCGCGCCTGCGCCGCAATGGCGTCATTTTGCCAGTGGTGTTCCTGACGGGTCGCTCGCAGCCGGCCTACGAGAAGCTTGCCTTTGATCGCGGCGCGCTCGACTTCGTCGATAAGGCGCGCGGCGTCCCCATCCTTGCGCATCGCCTCAGGCTGATTGCCGATTTGCTGAAGAAGCCCAGTGAGCCCGAACTTGTCGACAATTTCCACTGCGGCAGGCTGATGCTGAAGCCGAGCGTTAGCCGCGCCTTTTGGGACGACGCCGATATTAGTCTAACCGTCACCGAGTTCAAGATCGTGCATCTGCTGGCCTCGAACATCGGCGGCTACGTGACGTATCGGGCAGTCTACGATTGCATGCATTACGTGGGGTTCATCGCGGGGAGCGGCGAAAATGGCTACCGAACGAACGTCCGTTCCTGCATCAAGCGGATCAGGAACAAATTTCGCGCCGTCGACCCCGCCTTCGCCGAGATCGATAACTACCAGTCCTTCGGCTACCGATGGGGTAAGACCTAGGGCGTCGGCGTTCCGCTGGCGGCGGGCGTTCCGCCGCTTCGCCGCGTCGCTGACCCTAAAGCTTGTGGCCCTGGTTGGCATCTTCATTGCCCTGCCTATCGTACTGTACGGGCAGTTTGAGAGTGCCGACCGGCAGATGCGGGACCTCGTGACGCGGGCCATCCAGGATCGCAGTGCGCTGATTGCCGACGCTCTAGCGCCCACGCTCAGGAATATCGATCCCCTGGCCCAAGTGGCCTTGAATGACAACCTTGCCAAATACAGCAGTGACGGCACGATCCTGAAACTGATGTTCCAGCCCGGCGCCGAGCACGGCGCCGGGCGCTTTTATTTCGTGGCGTCGGCGCCCCAGATCCGAGCCGACGAAATCTCGGCGGAACTCGATGAACTCGGCAACCGTGGCATCCTGCAGCGCCTTTCCGACGCCTGCATTTGGGATGCCACCAATGAGATCCGCTACAAGCAGACGAATGGTACTGTCGAGCTACTGACCTCGATCATTCCGATCCGAGCCGCCTCAGGATGCTGGGTGTTGACGTCCACCCACACCACCTCCGAATTCCTCAACACCTCGATCGGGCGGCCCTATTGGGAGACGCGCGAGATCCGCGTGGCCGCAGCCATCTACCTCGTGCTGGCGGCGATTGCCTTCTTAGTGGCCGTCAGCATTCGCCTCAGCCTGCGCCGCTTCCGCGACGTCGCCGCCGAGATAAGCCAGGGCCGCATCGGCGACTACGCCTTCACCCAGCGGAACGTCGTGCCCGAACTTTCGAGCGTAGCTCGGGACTTTGACAAGCTGGTCCACGAATTGGGGCGCGTGTCGCAGCAGATCCGCCAGTCGGCAGAGGACAAGGCGCATTCCTTCAAGACGCCGCTCGCCACCATCCGCTCGGCGCTGGAACCGGTTCGCCGAGTCGTGCCCGGTGACAATCATCGTGCCCGCCGCGCGCTGGAGATCGTCGATTCCTCGCTAGCCCGCCTGCTCGACCTCGTGATCGCAGCCCAGCGTCAAGAGATCAGCACCGCCGAGCTTATCGAAGCTCCCCGCATCCCTACTGATTTCGCGCAGGTCGTCGGCGATGCTGCGCTTCACTTCCGGGAGATACTCGCCAGCAAGGACATTCGGCTCATTCGTCGCCTCGACGAACGCGCGATGGTGCGCGCCGGCCACGGCATGCTCGAGGTTGTGGTGCAGAACGTGTTGGAGAATGCCATTAGCTTCTCGCCGCGCGGGGGCACGATCGCCGTGGCACTCACGGCCAACGACGAAACGGTCGAGCTGCACGTCGACGATGAGGGGCCTGGGATCGAACCCGACAAGATCGACTACGTGTTTGAGCGCTATTTCTCGTCTCGCCCGCGCGACGCGGCTGTGGCCGATGCACAGCCTTCCGGACATGCCGGTCTCGGCCTTTGGATCGTGCGACGCAATATCGAGACCTTGGGCGGTCGGGCCAGTGCTGCTAACCGCGATGGCGGTGGCCTATCCGTGACGGTAGCATTGCCGCGCAACGGATCGTAATCACCCGTAATCATTGGTCCGGCGCACCACAGGTTGATCACTGGGCGACTTCTTAGAAGTTGCCTAGCTTCGTAACGGGCCAACTGACGGCTGGCTGGCTTACGTTCGGAGCACCAATGGACACACTCGGCACTCTCCAGAAGTTCCAGGTAGAGGGGTCTGCGCAGATCCATCCAGTCATCCTTTCTGGAGGCGCTGGCACGCGCCTGTGGCCGCTGTCGCGCGCTTCGTATCCCAAGCAGCTCCTGAAGCTCGCGTCCGAGCGGACGATGCTCCAGGACACGGCGGCGCGCGGTCTAAGCGACGTCGGTTTCGCCGCACCGCTCGTGGTCTGCAATGAGGATCTCCGGTTCCTGGTCGACGACCAGCTCAAGCAGATCGGTGTCAAGCCGCAGGCCATCTTGCTCGAGCCCCTCGCCCGGAACACCGGGCCGGCCATCGCCGTGGCTGCCCTGTGGCTTCTGACGCGTGATCCCGATGCGTTGATGCTGGTGCAGCCATCGGACCACGTCATCGCGTCACCGGCCAACTTCCATAGTGCCGTCATGCGCGGGCTCGCCGCGGCACAGGACGGAAGGCTAGTCACCTTCGGCGTCAAGCCGAGCCGGCCCGACACCGGCTATGGCTACATTCAGAGCGGCAAGCCGATCAACGGCACCGACGGAGTCTTCTCGGTCGACCGCTTCGTGGAGAAGCCCGATCGTGCGGCAGCCCAGCGCTTTGTTGACAGTGGCACCTTTTTCTGGAACAGTGGAATTTTCCTTCTGAACGCTCGAGCTTATCTCAGTGAGCTCTCACGCATTAATCCCGTCATGTTCGGCGCCTGCGAGCGTGCCGTGCGGGACGGCAAGGAAGACCTCACTTTCTTCCGCCTCTGTGCCGACTCGTTCGCCGAGACTCCCGAGCTCTCGATCGACCATGCCGTCATGGAGCATACGACCCGCGCCGCGGTCGTGCCGGTTGATATGGCGTGGAGCGACGTTGGCTCCTGGCCCGCCCTTCGCAGCGTCGGCCGACTCGACGACGACGGCAACATCCTGCAGGGTGACGTTCTGACCGATCGCGTGCAAGACTCCTACATCCGCAGCGAGGGTCGCCTGGTCGCGGCCATTGGCCTCAGCAACGTGGTCATTGTCGCGACCGACGACGCCGTGCTGGTCGCCGACGCCGACTCCGCCGCCGAGGTCTCGGGCATCGTCGCGAGATTGCGCGGGCAGAACCGGCCCGAATCGCACCAACATGTCACGTGCCATCGCCCATGGGGGCACTACCGCACCATCGACGCCGGCGAGCGCTTCCAGGTCAAGCGAATCACCGTGAAGCCCGGCGCAAAGCTCAGCCTGCAGAAGCACTACCATCGGGCAGAGCATTGGGTCGTCGTGCACGGCACCGCGATCGTACAGCGTGGCGAGGAGCGCATGCTTGTTCGCGAAAACGAGTTCGTGTACATCCCGATCGGCACCGAGCATCGGCTCGAGAATCCCGGCAAGCTGCCGCTGCAGCTCATAGAGGTGCAATCCGGCCCGTATCTCGGCGAGGACGACATTGTGCGCGTATCAGACAGCTACGGGCGAGTTTGAGGCCGATCCGTTGCCCGCGATGCCCTGCAATGGTCACACCGAGGAAGCTCCGGCGAGCGTTAATTGAAGACAAGCATGAGTTGAATGAGGCTCGCCCTGCCCTTTTGGAACGGTCGAGGTAAACGTCCTCTCAATCTACGGGTGATGACATGTCGGCAGATCCATCAACAGTCGCCTTCCTGGGTCGTCGCGGCCTGCTAGCGGCGATGTTCGCCCTTACCGCGTGCGATAGCGATACAACTCCGCTCGTCCAGGACTCACCGGCGGACGGCGGCGAAAGCCTGCAACTAGCGCCAACCAACTCGGCGGGTGGCGGGCGCGGCCGCGGTACATCGTCGGCTGGCGGCCCTGACTATAAGCTCGGCCCCAACGATCGCGTCAGGATCATCGTCTTCGGCCAGCCGACCCTTACGAACGAGTACGTGCTGGATGGCAACGGTGTGCTGGCCTTTCCCTTGATCGGCAACATCCCTGCCATCGGCATGACGACGAGCCAGTTGCAACAGACGATCACCACCAAGCTTGAGCCGGACTACCTGCAAAACCCCAGCGTCAGCGCCGAAGTTCTGACGCGCCGTCCGTTCTATGTGGTCGGCGAGGTCCACAAGCCTGGCAACTATCCGTATGTGACCGATCTTACGGCGCTGAACGCCGTTGCGATGGCTGGGGGCTTCACCTACAGGGCGAGGAAAAACGACTTTTACATCAAGCGCCTCGACAAGGAGGGCAAGATGGTCCGTATCGAGGCGAAACCCGGAACGCCGCTTCGCCCGGGCGACACCCTTGAGATTCGCGAGAGGCTTTTCTGATGGCCTACGTATCCGACCAATCCTCTCCACTGGCGCGTCGACGGGTGGCTCTCCGGGCCATGCCGCCGACGCCCCACTACATAACCGACGAACAGGTCGCCCGCCCGGCGGCGCCCGCCGAGAACGAGGGCCTCCTCGAAACGTTGCGCAAGCTGTGGCGGCGACGGGGACTTATCGCCATCTGCACACTGCTGCTGGGCGGAGCGGCGATCGTGGCGGCGTGGTCCATGCCCGCCTACTACACTTCGGAGGCGAGAGTACTGGTTGGCGTCCAGGCGCCGCGCGTGCTCAATGTCGAGGCGATCATAGCCGACGTGAGCCCGGACGCCGAGCGTGTTCAGAACGAAGCATTTATCATACAGTCGCGCAGCATCGCCAAGCAGGTGATGGACGATCTGAAGCTTCGCGACGACCCCACCTTCAATCCTGAACTTCAAAAGCCGTCGATTTGGTCGCGCCTGAATCTCCCGCAGTACATACCTGCGGCGCTCGAGCCGTGGTTCGACCGCCTTGTATCGCCCAAAACGCAGGAAGCGCCGGACGCCGCCAAGGCTGCGGCAGTACGCGACAATCTAATTATCGACATCCTGCTTTCCCGCCTCGACGTATCGACACTCCTTCGTTCGCATGTGCTCAGCGTCAAGGCCGAGGCGCAAAATCCGGCGACAGCGGCTGCCATCGCCAACGACTTCGCCAAGCGATACTTGGAGTATCAGCGTCGTGACAAGATCGAGACTTTGGACCGCGTCGACAAGTTCCTGGTCAGCCGGGTGACCGAACTCCGCGAGCAGGTACGCAAGTCGGACCAGGCGGTGGAGGATTACCGCCGAAACCACGATCTCTACAAGAGCGCCGGCAGCGTCGGCAGCGCCGGCAGCGGCGGTGTTACCGCCCAGCAGCTCAGCGAGCTAAATTCCCAGCTTCTTGCCGCACAGTCCGCCAAGGCCGAGGCCGAGTCGCGATTGAACGAGGCTCAGGAGATGCGCAAAGGCGGTCTTAACAGCGAGAGCGTGCCGGAAGTTTTGCATTCGCCCCTCATCGCCTCGCTTAAGCAATCACTTGCCGACTCCGAGCGGAAGGCCGCCGAGCTGTCCGCGTCCCTTGGCGCCCGCCATCCCTCCATGGTCAACGCCCGCTCCGAGGTGGCCACTATCCAAGGCCGGGTCAGCGCGGAAATCGCTAAGATCGTCGATGGCCTGGGGCGGGAGGCGCGGACGGCCAATGCGCGCTACGAGGCGCTTGCCAAGAACTTCGAGACCCTGAAGCGGCAAATGGGCTCCGTGAACGACCAGTCGATCCAACTCGAGTCGCTTGAGCGCGACGCGACAGTGAACCGCAACCTGCTGGAGGCGATGCTGCTGCGCGCCAAGCAGAGCACAGGGGCCGAGGATATCCTTCAGGCCAACGCCAAGCTTGTCTCCCCGGCCACCCCGTCCGGTGCACCAAGCTATCCGCCGAAGGCGCTGATCGCCCTGTTCGGCGTCGCCGGCGGCATGATGGTGGGTGCCGCGATCGCCCTGTTGCGCGAGGGCGGCGATCATACGTTTCGTCGCGCCGAGCAGGTCGAATCGGCGACCGGACTGCCGGTCATGGCGATGGTGCCGCAGATCAAGGGCCGGACGCCGCCGACGACGCAGGTGCTGAAAGAGCCGACATCGGCCTATAGCGAAGCGCTCCGCCGCCTTCACATCGGCGTCGAGCTATCGGAAGCCGCCAGTTCGCCCAAGACCATGCTGTTCAGCTCGGCCACGCCGTCGGAAGGCAAGTCCGTGATGGTGGCCTCGCTGGGCCGGTTGCTCGCCAGCAACGGCAGGCGCGTCCTGCTGATCGACTGCGATTGGCGCAGCCCGCGCCTGCACCAGATTTTCCACTGCGGCAACAGCGACGGTTTGGCGAGCTTGCTGATCGACAAGGAAGTGCCGCTCGACGCTGTCATTCACCACGATGCCTTGTCCGGCGTCGATGTGATGCCGGCGGGGCTCTGGAGTCCGCGTTTCGCTCATCTCCTCAGTTCGGATCGCATGCGCCACCTACTCGAGGCGCTGGAGCCGCATTATGAGTTCATCATCCTCGATACGCCGCCGGCGCTGGTCACGGCCGACGTGCTGGCGCTGTCGCGCCTCGTGGAAAAGGTGGTGTTCGTGGTCCGCTGGGGCCATACGCGGCAAGAGGCGGTCCTCGAGGCCTTGAAGCAGATTCTCGACGCCCAAGGAGACGTGGCCGGCGTCGTGATGTCGCGCGTAGTATCCAAGCAGTATCGCCAGTACGCCTACGGCAACCCGTTCCTCGAGGGCATGCGGCCCGCTGCCTCGGCGACATACCGCTCCTAGGCCATGCGCGACCCATCCCGAGTCCCGTTCGGCACGCGCTATTGTTGGCCCGAGTTGACCGGTTCCGCGCCGTTAAGCGCCGACATTGCGGAGCGGCTGACAGCACGCTGCCGTCAGACCACGGTCGCAAGCGGCCTGCCGAGCTCTCCCGACACCGTCGTTTTCCCGGCCTTGGCCACATTATGAGCTGCCTCGATGCATTCGGCTTAGGCAAGTAGGATGACCTCGCCGCGCGAAGTCCTGATCCTCGAGCCCGATGCCGAGGGTCATGCCCAGGAATGGCTGCAGCATCTGGTCGAATTCGTCGCGGCGGACGCGACAGCTGCGGCGATTTCCGTGCTTGCGCCACCGGCGCTTTGCGCCGCGCTGTCCCGATCGATGCCTGCAGTCACGGACGGCCGCATCCGCTTCATCGTATTGAAGCCACGCGAACTCAGGCTTTGCACTCATCGATCCCTATCGATAGCGGCGTTCGCGCGCTGGTGGACCATGCGCCGATATCTCGCCCGCACTGCCGCTGACTTTGGATTCTTTCTCTCACTGGACCTTCTTTGTCTGCCACTAGCGCTTGGACTACGCGCATCGGGCAAACCGGTCGCCGGCGTCCTGTTCCGCCCTTCGGTGCACTACGCCACTCTCGGGAAATATCAGCCGAGTTTGGCCGAACGATTGCGCGACTTGCGAAAGGACTTGCTTTATCGCCTGATGTTGCGAAATCCGAGCGTGCGGACGGTGTTCTCGCTCGATCCCTTCTTTCCCGCGCACGCCGAGTCGCATTACAACCACGGCACTAAGGTGCGTCCTTTGCCTGAACCGCCTATCAAGGTACAGTCCGATGACTCCATAGCGTCCGCTGTCGACTTCGCACCCCCCGGGCGAGTTGGCCTTCTGCTATTTGGCTATTTGACCAAACGCAAGGGACCATTGGAAGTGCTCGACGCCTTGCAACTCCTGCCGACGCACATAACCAAACGCACCGCGTTGCTGCTCGCCGGCCGCATCGACCCCACGATCCACAGCGCCATCAACGAGCGCCGCTCGGCGTTGGCGCGCGAACGGCCCGAACTTTGGCTGCGTATCGAGGACAGGTGGCTGAACCGCGCCGAACTCGAAGTCTTGGTGGCGCGGAGCGACGTCGTGCTGGCCCCCTATCAGAGATTTGTGGGGTCGAGCGGCGTCCTGATGTGGGCAGCACGCGCCGGCCGGCCGGTACTCGCTCAAGAATTCGGCCTAGTCGGACGCCTAACGCGGGACCATCGCCTGGGCGCGGTGGCAGATTCGTCCGATCCGGTCAGTTTGGCGCGCCAGATCGAACGAATGATTGTGCACGGACCGCAAAATTTCATCGACATTTCATCGGCCGCAGCGTTCGCCTTTTCCTGCACGCCCTACCGCTTTGCTTCGACGCTACTTTCGAGCCTGAGCGAACCCACCGCCTTAGGAGGCAGCGGCCCCAACATGCTCACAACACCGGCCGCGGTCGCCGTGGAGAATAGTCCATGTAAATCGACGACTGCCAAATCGTCGGATCATCCGTGCGGAGAGACCGTATGAAGCAGGGTGCGATCGAGGCCCCTCTTAGTTGGAAAGGCCCGTCAATGTCCAAGACTGATCTCGTGGTCGTCACTGGCGCCGGTGGCTTCATCGGTGGCCATCTGGTCCGCGTGCTGCAGCAGCGCGGCCACACCAGGATTCGCGCCGTCGACGTGAAACCCCTCGCCGAGTGGTACCAGAAGACCCCGGGGGTCGAGAACCAGGTGGGCGACCTCGCCCTGCTCGAGCCGTGCCGGGCCGCCGCCAAGGGCGCCAGCATGATCTACAATCTCGCCGCCGACATGGGCGGCATGGGCTTCATCGAGACCCACAAAGCCGAGTGCATGCTGTCGGTGCTGGTCAGCACCCACATGCTGGTGGCAGCCAAGGAAGCCGGCACCGAGCGCTTCTTCTATTCGTCATCAGCCTGCGTCTACAACGGCGACAAGCAGACCCGCACCGACGTCACCGCGCTCAAGGAAGAGGATGCCTACCCGGCAATGCCCGAGGACGGCTACGGCTGGGAGAAGCTCTTCAGCGAGCGGATGGCCCGCCATTATCGTGAGGACTACGGCATCGCCACCCGCGTCGCCCGTTACCACAATGTCTACGGCCCGGAAGGCACCTACGACGGCGGCCGCGAGAAGGCGCCGGCCGCGATCTGCCGCAAGGTCATCGCCGCCAAGCTGTCGGGCAAGCACGAGATCGAAATCTGGGGCGATGGCGAGCAGACCCGCTCGTTCATGTATATCGACGACTGCACCGACGGCACGATCCGGCTGGCCGAGAGCAACATCGTCGAGCCGCTGAATATCGGCAGCGACGAGCTGGTCAGCATCAATCGTCTGGTCGACATCGTCGAGAAGATTGCCGGTGTGAAGCTCAAGCGCAGCTACAAGCTCGACGCGCCCAAGGGCGTGCGCGGCCGCAACAGCGACAACGACCTGATCAAGAAGCTGCTGAAATGGGCGCCTTCCATCCGTCTCGAGGACGGCATGGAGAAGACCTACAAGTGGATCCACGACGAGATGACCTCGGGCAAGGCCTCCGTCGTCAACGCCCTGCCGCGCGCAGTGGCGGCGCAGTAGCTGTAGCTAGAGCGAATTCCAGGAAGAAGGAATCGGGATGGGGATCCCCAACGGGCTTGAAGTGTGATTCAAGCAGAGGGCTGGGACTGAGGAGGCCAGCACGAATGGCGCGACCTCTTTCTTTGGATCTTCGCAATCGGATCGTCAGGGCGGTTGAGGGTGGGCTGTCGCGACGGGCAGCGGCTGCGCGGTCAGCCAGAGCTGCGCTATCAAACTGGTGCAGCGCTGGAAGCGCACGGGCAGCGTAGCGCCGGCGGCGATGGGGGTGGCGACACTGTGCGAAGTGCCGATCGCCTATAATATCCACGCCCAAGGGATCGGTTCTTGCGGCCCACGAGGGATTGGTCCGTGAGTTGGTAGCAGTCCAGCCGGGCATCACGCTCGGCGAGTTACAGGCGCGGTTGGCCGAACAGGCAATCACGGTGGGCCGCACGTCGGTTCACCGCTGTCTGGAGAGGCTGGGTCTGACGGGTAAAAAAGACACTCCACGCTTCGGAGCAGGCCCGGCCCGACGTTGCCGCGGCGCGGGCGGTCTGGCGGGAGAGCCAGGCGAGCCTGAACCCGGCGCAGCTGGTCTTCATCGACGAGACATGGGTGAAGACCAACATGACACGATGCTATGGCCGTGCGCCGCGCGGTCATCGCCTGGTCTCCTCCGTGCCGCACGGACACTGGGCGACCAGCACCTTCCTCGCTGCCCTTCGCCACGATGCCATCACCGCTCCATGCGTGATCGACGACCCCATCAACGGCAAAACCTTCCGCGCCTATGTCGAGCAGTTCCTTGTCCCTACCCTGGCCGCCGGCGACATCGTCATCATGGACAATCTCGGTTCCTACAAGGGCCAGGCCGCACGCACCGCGATCGAGGGCGTCGGAGCGCAGCTTCTCTACCTGCCGCCTTATAGCCCCGACCTCAATCCCATCGAGCAGCTCTTCGCCAAGCTCAAGGCCTTGCTGCGCAAAGCCGCCGCACGCTCCATCGATGGTCTATGGGACGCCGTCGGGCAACTCCTCCAGCGCTTCGCCGTACACGAATGCGCCAACTACTTCGCCAACGCTGGCTATGGTCTACCTAGGGTCTGTTGGGAATCAGGATTTTCAAAGTTGGTTTGTTGTGATTCAAGCTAGGGATGGACCGACTTGTATTGAGCGACACCCAATGGGCGAAGATGGAGCCGCTGTGCCTTGGTAAACCGGGCGATCCCGGGCGCAGAGGCAAGGACAACCGGCTGTTTGTCGAGGCGGTGCTTTGGATTGTCCGTACGGGCAGTCCCTGGCGCGACCTGCCGCCGTCATTTGGCCACTGGAACAGCACCTTCACGCGTTTCCGCGATTGGGCCAACGCCGGCGTGTTCAAACGGCTGTTCGATGCCGGATGACCCGAACATGGAATACGCCATGGTCGATGCCACCATCGTCAAGGTCCATCGCCATGGACAAGGCGCAAAAGGCGGACTTCGAGCCAAGCGATCGGCCGCTCCAAGGGCGGTATGACGACTAAAATCCTGGCCCTCACCGATGCGCTGGGTAACCTCGTGCGCTTTGTGCTCCCGCCGGGACAGCGGTTCGATACAGTCGGTGTTCCGCCGCTGCTCGACGGCATCGAGTTCGATGCTCTGATCGCCGACACGGCATTCGACTCCAATACGATTATCGCCGATCTCGACGCGCGCGGCGCAAAGGTCGTCATCTCCCAGCACCCGCGCCGAACTTCGTCGCGCAGGATGGATGAGGAGATGTACAAGTGGCGCCATCTGATCGAAAACTTCTTCGGAAAGCTCAAGGAATTCAAACGCATCGCCATGCGAGCCGATAAAACAGATCAGAGCTTCGTCGCCATGATCCACATCGCCGCCGCCGTGATAGCTTCAAGATGAATCCAAACAGACACTAGGCGATCGAAGTCACGGCCGCGCTCTGTGCGACGAGGCGCAATGCAAGCATCTTTAGCAGTTTGTTGAAAAACCTTTGAGTTTCGAATATCTCGGATCGCTTTGAGGATACTTGTTGAGGCTCCGTCGCCTTTTGGCAGGGAGAAAGGCGTTTTGTGTGCGGATTCCGGGCTCAGGTGGCGAGGAGCTTGGGAATGCGGACGAGATTGTTGGCGATGAGGTTGAGCATGAAGTCGGCGGCGATGCCGCGATGCTTGGTCTTGCGCATGGTGCCGTGCTGCTTGCCCCAGCCGAAGATGCACTCGGCCACGGCGAGGCCGGCCAGGGGCGTCGCCCGCCACATGAATCGCCTGGCTGCCATCGCTCCCCCTGCCCTGAATCGCCCGAGATATAGGGGAGGGCGGGCCTCGAGGCGAGACGCGACTTCCGGGAAAGAGCGTCGGAGCCGGTGGCCGGCCGCTTCACCAATTCGGCGAAGACGAGGCAGGGCGACGACGATCAGGCCGACGCTGGCGGTCACCTCGATTGGCGGCGCGCGGCGAAACGGCGCGGCGCTAAATGACATAGATCAAGTCCCCAAGAGGAAAAAACGGGCCTACTTGGTGACAGAGTCCACACGGGAGCAGCCATGTTGATCCAAGGCATGACAAAGCAGGCCAGTATCGAGCTTTTGACTCGGGCGAAACTGGGAAGACTGGCGTGTGCCCATGAAGGCCAACCGTACATCACGCCGATGTCGGTTACGTATGATGCGAACGCACTCTACGGCTTCGCCACCGTCGGCCAGAAAATCATCTGGATGCGCGCCAACCCCCTGGTTTGCGTCGAGGTGGAAGAGCTGGTGAGCCGGGAGGACTGGGCAACCGTGATCGTTCAGGGGCGATATGCAGAGCTCGAAACCCACGCTGACCGCGCGAGCGCCCACGCCCTGCTGCAAACTCGGCCGGACTGGTGGGAAGCCGGCTATGCAAAGACCGTGATCGAAGGAAAAGAGCGCCCGATGAAGGGAGTGTACTTCCGGATTCTCATCGACCAGATCACCGGGCACCGCGGTACTCCGGGCGGCAATGGATGAAGGCTGGGGCCTTCTCGGGCACTGCACCACGCACCGTGCGGCGCCGTCACCCGGCGCTCGAGCAAAGGGCTTCAAGCCCGTCGAGCAGGGGCCGTTGCCCCGCATTGATCTTTACGCGCGCCGCCGCAAGCGTGAACCATGCCGCCCGATCGACTTCGGGGAACGATTGCAGGCGGCCGCTGCGCGGCGGCCATTCGATCTCGAACGAATTGCTCGACAGGCTGTCGACAGCGAAGTCGCCCTCGAGAGCGAAGGCCTCGACATGTTTTCCGCCGCGCTGGCGGATCCGGCCGAGCGGGCGCATCGCGCCGCCGGGCGCACGGCCCAGCTCTTCGGCGAACTCCCGGCGGGCCGTCGTCTCGGCGTCCTCGCCGGCCACCCGCTCGCCCTTGGGGATCGACCAGGCACCCTCGTCCTTGCCGCGCCAGAACGGTCCCCCCGGATGCACCAGCAGCACGAGGATCTCCGCCGCACGCCGCTTGTAGAGGAGAATTCCGGCGCTTTCCGACGCCATCCGGCGACGACGCTAGGCCGGGCGGGTGCATGCGATCGCTGGCGTGGAAGAAGCGGCGCGCCAGCGCCACCAGCTCGCCGTCGGTCGGATGGTCGACGGCTTCGACGCCCGCCACGCGCATGGAAAGATCGGGCTCGTGCGCCGCCAGATGTTTCGCCAGCTCGTTCTTGGCGCCGGCCGGCCCGACGATCAGGATCGTGCCCGCCCCGGCGAGTCCCTTGGCGACGTGATCGAGGAAATCCTTGTCGACCGGCGCATGGCCGCTGCCGATCGTGTGGGCCTTGGTGTGCAGATGCACCATCCGGTCGTGGGGATGGACCACGGTACGGTCGACCTTGTCGGCATTGAAGTGAAAGATCTTCGCTTCGTGATGATCGATCCAGACGATGGCGTGAAAATGCGGCTGCATACGGACCCGTGCCTCAGGCCGTGAGCCGTTGCAGCGCGGCCCTGTCCTGGAGGACGACCGAGCGGCTGGCCGCAGCCAGCTTGATCACGCCATCCCGCGCGAACTGCGTCAAGGTGCGCGACACCGTCTCGATCGTTAGGCCGAGATGGTCGGCGATGTCGGAGCGCTGCATCGGCAGGTCGAAGCGGTTGCCGCCGGGCATGCGCCGGGCGATGTCGAGCAGGAAGGTCGCGATCTTCTCCTGCGCCGTCTTGCGCCCGAGCAGCACCATGTGGTCGTGGGCGCGCTCGAGGCTGCGCATCATCGAGATCATCACCTCGGCACCCAGCGCCGGGTCGTCGTGTGCCAGCGTCTCGAAGCGGCAGCGGCGGAAGACGGCCACGATGGCCTCGTCGACGGCCTCGGCGGAGAAGCGATGTTCCTCGCCGGGCTCGAGGCCGAAGATGTCGCCCGAGAGATGGAATTCGTCGATCTGCCGGCGGCCGTCGCTCAGCAGCTTGTAGGTCCGCACCGTGCCCGACACGACCTTGTAGAAGTGATCGGCGGCATCGCCTTCGGCGAACAGCTCCTCGCCCTTGACGAGACTGCGCTCCTGCCCGGCGGTCTTTGCCTCGTTCCGGCGGGGCATCGCGGCGGCGCCCTTCATGACGATGGCGGCGGCGGCCGGCAGGCGGGAAACGGCGTTGGCGGTGTAGGCTTGCATGGCGCTCTCCTCGGTCGGAACCAATGGACAGGCTCTGGGTAGCCCGCCGTCCGGGACGCCACCATTCAGGTCAACACCTAAGGGATTCTACGTAGGCCGGGGAAAACTACGCCCTGAAGCCGCGCTGCCAGTGCGGCTTGATCAGCTCCAGCACGACCAGAACGGCCGCGCCGGCCAGCAGCCGACAGGCCGAGATCGTCGGGATGGAGCGGGCCGAAGCGGAACAGCTCCATGGCCGGCGGCCAGGTGAGCGTGACGGCAAGCAGCGCCGCCACGCCCGACAGCAGGATCCACAGCGACGGGTTGGGCCGCACGAGCGCCGCCAGCAGCGAGCTGCTGAACGAGCGGTTGACCAGGATCAGGCTGGCATTGACCAGCACCAGCGAGACGAACACCAGCGCCCGCAGTTCGTTCTCCGGCATCTCGCCGCGCCAGCGCGCCGGCGAAGACGGCAGGCGACGGCGGCGAAGGCCAGCGTGCCCTGGATCACGCTCCACCCGGCCAGCCGGGCCGGCAGGATGCGGCTCTGCGGGCTGCGCGGCGGACGGCGCATCAGGTCGGCCTCGTCGGGCTCGGCCTCGAAGACGATCGAGCAGGCCGGATCGATCACCATCTCGAGGAAGGCGATGTGGATCGGCGTCAGGACCAGCGGGAAGCCGAACAGCAGCGGCAGGAGCGCCAGGCCCGCGATGGGCACGTGCACGGCCACGATATAGCCCATCGCCTTGCGCAGATTGTCGTAGATGCGGCGGCCGAGGCGAAGGGTCCGCACGAGCGAGCCGAAATCGTCGTCGAGCAGGACGATCGACGAGGCCTCGCGGGCGACGTCGGTGCCGCGCCCGCCCATGGCGATGCCGATATGCGCCGACTTGAGCGCCGGCGCGTCGTTGACCCCGTCGCCCGTCATGGCGACGACCTCGCCGTTGGCCTTCAGGCTCTCGACGATGCGCAGCTTCTGCTCGGGCATGATGCGGGCAAAGACGTTGGCCGTCCGCAGACGCGCCGCCAGGCCCGCAGCGTCGAGCCGGCCCAGCTCCTCACCGCTCAGCACGCCCTCGGCATCGAGGCCGGCCTGCGCCGCGATCGCCCGCGCGGTCGCCGGGTAGTCGCCGGTGATCATCACGACCCGCACGCCGGCCGACCGGCACTCGCGCACCGCGTCGGGCACGTTGGCGCGCAGCGGGTCGGTGAAGCCGATCAGGCCGAGGAAGTCGAAGGCAAAGCCCGGCTGGGCGTCCGGCAGGTCGGGCCCGGGGTGAGCGGCGCGGGCCACGCCCAGGACGCGAACGCCCTCCTCCGCCATCTCGTTCACCGCCGCATGCAGCCAGGCGAGCCGCTCCGCATCGAGGCGACAGAGCAGGCCGATCGCCTCGGGCGCTCCCTTGGCGCACGCCACGGTCTCCCCATCCTGCCGCCGCCAGACATTGGTCATGGCGAGAAGTCCGGGCCGCAGCCCGTATTGCCGAACCAGCTCCCGGCCGGCGTAGAGGCTATCGGTGCCACCCGCCTTCTCCGCCTCCTGCTTGATGGCGCGCTCCATCGGGTCGAACGACTCGCGGGCGCTGGCCAGCAAGGCCGTTGCGACAAGGCGTGCCTGGTCGCCACCCGCCGGCGTGCGCAGCTCGGCGATCGTCATGCGGTTCTCGGTGAGCGTGCCGGTCTTGTCGGTGCAGAGCACGGTGGCCGATCCCAGCATCTCGATGGCGGCGGCGCGGCGGGTCAGCACGCGGGCCTGCGACAGACGCCAGGCGCCCATCACCATGAAGGCCGTCAGCACCAGGGGAAACTCCTCCGGCAGCATCGACATGCCGAGCGCGATCCCGCCCAGGGCCGCCTGCAGCCAGTTGCCGCGCAGGAACCCGTAGAGCAGGACGGCGAACAGACTCGTGGCGATGCCGACCACGGCGAAATTGCGCACCAGCCGGCGCGTCTGCTGCTGCAGATGCGGCGGCTCGGGCACGATCCGGCCCAGCGCCTGGCCGATCCTGCCGATCTCGCTTTGCGCGCCGGTCGCGCGCACGAGGGCTATGCCTTCGCCGCGAACCACGAGCGTGCCGGAAAACACGAAGGGCAGATCCTCGCCGCCCGGCCGGGCCATGGCGGCGGCGCCGTCGCCCGCCGATTTCCGCACCGGGACCGCCTCGCCGGTCAGCAGCGATTCATCGACCAGGAGATTGCTGGCGGCGGCGAGAACCGCGTCGGCCGGAACACGGTCGCCCTCGGTGACGACCACGGCATCGCCGCGCACCACCTCGCGGCCCGGGATCCGCTTGCGCACGCCGTCGCGAATGACGAGCGCGCGCGGGCTGGTCAGGTCGCGCAGCGCCTCGAGCACCCGCTCGCTGCGCAGCTCCTGAACCACGGTGATGGAGACCGAGATGGTGGCGAAGACCAGCAGCATCAGGGCTTCGGTGAGGTCGCCCAGCACGAGATAGATGACGCCCGCGCCCAGCAGCAGCGCGAACATCGGCTCGCGCAGCACGTCGCCGATGATGCGCAGGAACGTCCGGTGATCGGTCTTGGGAAGATCGTTGAAACCCTCGGCGCGGAGCCGAGCCTGGGCCTGTGCTTCCGTCAGGCCGATCGCTGACGCGTCGGGGACCATCGATTCGCCCGCCTCGTTTCAGTGCGCCATGGCGAGCGGCCATGGCCGGCGGATCGCCGGCCAGCCGGTTGGCGGCGTCTGCGAACAGGCGATACTTGACGCCGACGACCGAGAACTCGCGCGCCCAGTTCACGAGGTCGCCCCACGGGTCGTTGAGCTTGCCGAGCCCGCCCACGATCGCCACCACGGTTCCGACCTCGATGTGCCCCTGGATGGCCAGCCAGCCGCCGACGCACAGCGCCACGGCGACCGCGAAATGGTGCATCAGGTTCATCAGCAGGTTCATGGAATATTTGAGCTTGTAGATGCCCATGTTGAAGGCGAAGACGCGCTGGATCGGCCCGCCGCCCAGCACCGCTGGCTGTGGTTCTCCGGAAAGGCGCTGTTGACGATCGTGCCGCTGATGCCGCGCTTGGTCAGGATGCGCGCCTTGGCACGGCGGTTGATCGCCAGCTGCAGCAGCGGAACGAACACCATCTGGGGAACGAAGAACGCCAGGCCGAGCAAGGCCAGCCGGGGCTCGAGATAGACCATGTAACCGATCACGCTCGCCAGGATTCCGCCCTGCAGCAGCGGCTCGGAGATGCTTATGCCCGTGAAGCCGCCGATCGGTTCGGCCTCCTCCAGGATCATGGCGATCTCGACGCCCGTCCCGTCGTGCGAATGGAAGGCCGCGTCGGACGCGAGGCCCTTGCCGCGCACGTCGTTGCGCAGCCGGCGGACGGTGTCTTCAGCCACCCAGCCGCGATAGACGTTGAGGACCAGCTTCAGGCTCTGCTCGGCGAGCGCCACGGCCGCGTAGGCCGCCGCCAGCCAGAACAGGGTCTGGAAGGTGCCCTTGCCGATCACGTCGTTGACGATGCGGCGCTGCAGTTCGAGCGGAACCGCGCTCAGCGCGAAGACCGCGACCGACAGCAGCGCCAGCCCGATCTGGTGAGCGCCGGTGAACCGCACGACGTAGCCCATGATGGTGTCCGGCATCGGTTCGTCGCCCGACCGCTAGCCGCATGTCGCGAGCGCCTGTCGGATGCTTTCGATGAGGGCGCCGTCGGACAGGGGCTTCTCGAGGACCTGATGAATGCCGGCACTTCGCCGCGAAGCTGCGCAGCTCGTGTGTTGGCGCGGCCGGTGATCAGGATCGCCGGCATCGTGACCTCGCGCGCCGGCGCAAGGCGCTCCACCAGCGCCAGCCCGTCCATGACGGGCATGCGGTAATCCACGACCAGGCAACCGCAGCGCGGCAGGTCGGGTCGGCGAGCAGTGCCGCCGGCCCGGATAAAGGCGGACGCTGAAGCCCTCGCCTTCCAGGGCGAACTTGAGCGCACTGCGCACCGCGGCATCGTCGTCGACGATGAGGACAGTCCCGAGCATTTTCGACATCCCCAGCATCCGGCCGTTGACCGGCTATGTCTAGCTGTTCTCCGCCGCTCGCGGACTTGATCCAACGCAAGGCCGCGCTGCGCGCCGCCGCGGAGCTCAGGCCGACCCGCCATTCAGAAGCACCATGCGGACCAGGTCGGACAGGCTGTCGGCCTGCATCTTGGTCATGACGTTGGCGCGGTAGATCTCGACCGTCCGGGGGCTGATGCCGATGTCGTAGGCGATGATCTTGTTCGCCTTGCCGGCGACCAGCCCGTCGAGCACTTCGCGCTCGCGCGCCGACAGGAGCTCCAGGCGGGCGCGGATTTCCGCGGCCCGCGCTTCGCCCCTGGCAGCCTCGGTGCGGCGCGCGAGGGCCGAGCGGATCGCGCCCGAGCAGGACCTCGTCGTCGAACGGCTTCTCGATGAAGTCGGCGGCGCCCGCCTTCATCGCCTCGACGGCCAGAGCGACGTCGCCGTGACCGGTGATGACGATGACCGGCACGGCGATCCGGCTCGCCCGCAGCCGGCGCTGCAGCTCGAGCCCGTCCATCTCGGGCATCCGGATGTCGGTGACGATGCAGCCCGCCTGCATGGCCGGCAGGGCGTCGAGAAAGGCGGTGGCCGATTCGTGCACGCGCACCGCGAAGCCCGCCGTGCTGAGAAGAAACGCCAGCGACTGGCGGACGGCCGCGTCGTCGTCGATGACGTGGACGATCTGGCTGTTCGACTCCCGGCTATTCGGCAAGGGACGGCTCCTCGAGCTTCGCCGCGCGCAGGGTGAAGCGGAAGATCGTGCCGCCGCCGGGCCGGCTATCGACCCAGATCCTGCCGCCATGCGCCTCGACGATGGTCCGGCAGATCGACAGGCCCAGCCCCATGCCCTTGCGTCTTGGTGGTGACGAACGGCTGGAAGAGATGCGCGGCGACCTCGGGCGCGAGGCCGGGTCCGCGTATCGGCGACGCTCACCTCGATCGTCTCGTCGCCAGTCGCCGCGGTCGCGATCTCCACGCGCGCGATCGCCCGGAGCCTTCGATCATGACCTCGATCGCATTGCGGATCAGGTTGACCAGGACCTGCTGGATCTGGATGCGGTCGGCGAGCACGAACTCGGCCTCGGGATCGAGGCGAAAGGAAACCGCCACGGCGTTCTCCTTCGCCCCGATCAGGGCGAGCGTGCTGGCATCCTCGATCAGCTTGGACAGGCTTTCGATGCGCCGCTCGCCCTCGCCGCGCGCCACGAACTCGCGCAGGCGGCGGATGATGTGGCCGGCCCGCAGCGCCTGGTCGGCCGCCTTGCCGACCGCGTCGCGCAGCACGACGGCCTGTTCGCCCTCGATCCGCTCGAGCAGGCGCCGGCAGCCCTTGAGGTAGTTGCTGATGGCCGTCAGCGGCTGGTTGATCTCGTGCGCCAGGGTCGAGGCCATCTCGCCCAGCGCCGTGAAGCGCGACATGTGCGTCACTTCCGACTGCAGCTCCTTCAGCCGCGTCTCGGTCGACCTGCTGGTCGGTGAGGTCGCGGATGAAGCCGGTGAAATAGTGCCTGTCGGCCGACCGCAGCTCGCCGACCGTCAGATGCATCGGAAAGGTCGTGCCGTCCTTGCGCAGGCCGACGACGACGCGGCCGATGCCGATGATCCGCCGCTCGCCGGTCGCGAGGTAACGCTCGAGGTAGCCGTCATGCTGCTCGCGGTGCGGCGTCGGGCATCAGCATCCTGATGTTGCGGCCGACCACTTCGTCCGCCCGATAGCCGAACAGGCGCTCGGCGGTGACACTCAGCGATTCGACCAGGCCGCGCTGGTCGATGATGACCATCGCGTCGGGCACCGTCTCGAGGATCGAGCGCAACCGCGCCTCGGCCGCCTGCAGCGCAGCCTCCATGGCGGCATAGTCCTGCGGCGAAGGCATCGGTGCCGGCATCGGGTCCATACACTTGCAGCGTCCGCAGCGATCCTAGCACGGCCTCCGGGTCAGGCGGTCAGGTGGTCAGGCGGACGGGGTCCTCGGCTTGGGTTGGCTCTTCATTTTCCTTGGCCAGAAGGCTTTCGAGAACGCGGCGCTTGTCGGGATCGAGTTCCTTCTTGAGCGCCTCCTGGAGAAGCTTGATGTTTTGCTGCCGGACGAAATTCTGCATGTGGGCCTCCATGCATTCGAGCGTGAAGCGCACCCCGGCGGCAGATTGTTTCCAATTCTGGCGGCTCGTCCAGTGGCTTTTCCGCCGCAGCGAAATGCGCGAGTGCGAAGGGTCCGCGGCGGCCGCCCGGGCCTATTGCAGCAAGTGCCCGCGGCCGGGCTCCAGCCTGTCGAACGCACCGAGCAGCGTGCCGACGCGATTGGCCGACGACAGCCATTCGGCCAGCCGCGGATAGTTGTCGACCAGCCAGTTGAAGGCGCCCTGGACGGCGACGAAGGCCGCCGCGGCCTGAGTGACTTCGCCCAGCAGCATCGTGCCCTGTACGTAGTGCGGCACGCACAGGATCAGGCCGACCAGCGGCGCCAGCAGGGTGTTGCCGTGAGACACCAGCGTCGTGCGCATGTGCTGGCCGCACAGGCGGCGCCATTGGCCGATGACGTCCTTCACGGCCGTGCCGACGAAGGCCGCAGTCACGCCGATGTCATGGGAAAGCGGCCGGGTGGCGCTTTCGCGCAGATGGGCGAAGGCATATTTCAGTTCGGATTCCGCCTGGTTCTTGCTCTCGATGACTTCGACCATGTGGCGGCCGACCAGCATCATGGTGCCGGTCGTCAGGCTTGCGTAGGCGACGGAGGCGACGACCAGGTAGCCCGGAATGGTGAAGGCGAGCCCCGGCAAGGCGATCTCGAGCGCGCCGCCGACATGCCACAGCACGGCGACGAACGTCGCTGCGGACAGGACTGCGCTCAGCAGCCCGACCGCCAGATCGATCGGCGCATCGGTCGCCACGCGGGCATCCTCGGCGATGCGATATTCGGCGTTCTGGTGCTCGCCGTTCCACAGGTCGAGGCGGCGATAGCGATCGTCGCCCAGCCACAGGGCGACCAGGCTTGTCGTGAGCCACTGGCGCCACGAGCGCTGGAAGGTCATGCGGCCCCAGACGGCGATGATCGCCAGCGAGATGCTCGCCGCCGCGAAGATCATCAGGAGCCAGGTCTGGCGCCAGATCTCGCGGCCGTCGCGAAACTCCAGGGCGTTGAAGAAATCGCGATTCCAGAGGTTGAGCCTGTACTGGACGACGACTTGCAGGATCGGTGCACACGACCAGCCCGCCGATCAGGCCCCAGGCGATGAGACCGCTGCGGCCGCGCCAGAATCCGCGGGCGCCGCGCCAGAACCGGCGCAGCGGCTCGCGGCCTGTCGCGGCGTCAGCGGGGCGGCTTCAGCCATGGGCAAGCGCCGCCAGGCCGAGGAAGGCCGGATCGGGCCGCGTGATGATGCGCACGGGGATCGGCGCCAGATAGCCCTCGAAACGGCCTTTGGCCTCGAAGCGCCGGCGGAAATCCGTATTGCCGAGATGGTTGACAAGGCGCGGAACGATGCCGCCGCCGATGAAGACGCCGCCGCGCGCGCCGAACAGCAGGGCGATGTCGCCCGCGACCGAGCCCAGGAAGGAGCAGAACGCGTCGAGCGCCTGGCGGCAGGTGTCGCAGCTGCCGTCGAGCGCCGCGCGCGTGATGTCGGCGGCGGTGCGCGGGACGACGTCGAGCCGGTCGACGATGGCGATCGCCCGATGGAGATTGACCAGTCCCGGCCCCGACAGGACGCGTTCCGCCGAGACATGCGCGAATTGCCGGCGCAGGACGGCGATCAGCGCCGCTTCGCGCTCGCTGCTTGCCGCCAAGGTCGCATGACCGCCTTCGCTCACGACGGCGCTTCGCCCGCGGCGAGTCGGGAAGAAAGCAGGCCATGCCCAGGCCGGTGCCGGGACCGAGCAGCGCCATCGGCGCGCCGGCGGCCGGCGTATCGGGGCCGATGAGGACGGTGTCCGACGGCGCCAGCCGGCCGAGACTCCAGGCGATCGCCTCGTGATCGTTGAGCGAGGCGCACCGAGCGAAAGCCGAACCGGCGCTTCAGGTCGCTGTCCTCGACGATCCACGCCGCGTTGGTGAGAACGCAGCGGCCGCCCGCCACCGGACCGGCCGCGGCAAGGATCGCCTCGTCGACCGGCATGCCTGCCGCCGTGCCTGGTCAGGAAATGCTCGGACCGCATCGCCCACGCTGGCGTGCGCCTGGACGTCGAGCGACTGGATCGGTCCCGGCTCATCGCCCGACAGCAGCGCGAACCGGGCATGGGTCCCGCCGATATCGGCCAGCAGGACGCGTTTCATCGCGCCTGGCGGGCCGTGACCGCCCGGATGCACTTCGCATACCACCGCGCCGACGCCTTCGGGATCCGCCGCTGCGTCGCATAGTCGACATAGACGAGGCCGAATCGACTGGCATAACCCGCGCCCCATTCGAAGTTGTCGAGCAAGGACCAGACGAAATAGCCGCGCACGTCGGCGCCCGCCGCAGACCGCCTCGTGCAGCGCGCCGAGATAGGTCGCGAGATAGCCGATCCGTTCCAGGTCGATCACGCTGCCCGAGCCGTCCGGCTTCTCGACGGCGCCCGCGCCGTTTTCCAGGACATAGATCGGCAAGCGATAGCGCCGGTCGACATCGATCAGGGTGTCGCGGAAAGCGTCCGGATCGATCTGCCAGCCGATCGGCGATTTCGGCACGTCGTCCGGCGCATCGCCCCAGGCGAAGCCGAGCGGCGCGGTGGCATCGGCCCTGGCATAGACTGGCGAGTAGTGATTGACCCCGAACCAGTCCGGCCGGCGGCAGATCCGCTCCATGTCGCCGGGCTGCACATAGGGCTCGATGGCGCGCGCCAGCGCCGGCGGATAGTGGCCGATGATCTGCGCCTCGGGGAACGCCTTGTTCCAGTATTCGTCGAGCAGCGTGGCGGCCGCCTCGTCGTCCGACGTGCGGCGGACGGGGCGGGCCGGCTGCATGTTGTGGATGGCGCCAACCGATGCAAGCGGCGCGTGGGCGCGCAGCGCATCGACGCCCGCGCCATGCGCCAGGTTCACGTGGTGAATCGCCTGGTGCAAGGCCTTCGGATCGGTGAGGCCCGGCGGATGCCAGGCGAAGCCGTAGCCGAACAGCGTGAACACCGACGGTTCGTTGAAGGTGGCGAAATGCCGGACGCGATCGCCGAAGCGGCGCGCGATCAAGGTCGCATAGTCGGCGAACCAGCCGGCGATGTCGCGGTTGAGCCACCCGCCCTGGTCCTGCAGGGCCTGCGGCAGGTCCCAGTGGTAGAGGCACAGCCAGGGCTCGATGCCGGCCGCCAGCAGCCCGTCGACCAGCCGGTCGTAGAAGGCGAGGCCCGCCTCGTTGGCGGCGCCGCGACCGGCGGGCAGCACGCGCGGCCACGACACGGAAAAACGATAGGCGCCGACGCCCAGCCCGCGCATCAGGGCAATGTCCTCGGCGTAGCGGTGATAGTGGTCGCACGCGACATCGCCGGTATCGCCGTTGGCGATGCGACCGGGCACCCGGCAATAGGCGTCCCACACGCTGGGCCCCTTGCCGTCGGCGTCCGCCGCGCCCTCGATCTGATAGCTCGACGTCGAGACGCCCCAGATGAAGTCGCGCGGCAACCAGCCGCGCCCGGTCGTGCGCAGGGCAGCGGGCGGCTCGAGGCTGGCCGGTTGCGGCAGGTTCGTCATGTCCGGCTCCGGCTCAGGGCGTGATCGCGACCTTCAGCACGCCGTCGCGCTGATGGGAGAACAGCTCGTAGGCCGCTTCGATGTCATCGAGCCTGTAATGGTGCGTGACCATCGGCTGGAGATCGACCCGGCCGGCGGCGACGACGTCCATGAGGCGCCGCATGCGCTCCTTCCCGCCCGGGCAGAGCGTGGTCACGATCGTGATGTCACCGAGGCCGGCGGCGAAGGCGTCGAGCGGGATGCGCAGGTCGGAAGAGTAGACCCCGAGGCTCGACAGCGTGCCGCCCGGCCGCAGGACGCGGAGCGCGCTTTCGAAGGTTGACTGGGTGCCCAGCGCCTCGATGGCGACGTCGACCCCGCGGCCATCCGTCAGTTCCATGATCGCCTTGACCGGGTCGCCGCTCTTGTAGTCGACGGTGTGATCGAGGCCCAGCGCATCGCCCATGGCCAGGCGCTCGGGAATCGTGTCGACGCCGATGACGGTGGTCGCCCCCATCAGGCGCGCGCCCGCCGCGGCGCAAAGGCCGATCGGCCCGAGGGCGAAGACGGCCACGGTATCGCCCACGCGGACCTTGCCACTTTCGGCGCCGGAGAATCCGGTCGACATGATGTCGGGGCACATCAGCACCTGCGTGTCGGTGAGCCGCGGCGGCACCGGCGCGAGATTGGCCATCGCGTCGGGCACCAGCACGAAGTCCGCCTGGCAGCCGTCGATGGTGTTGCCGAACTTCCAGCCGCCCATCGCCTTGAAGCCGTGGCGCGTTCCGGCGCCGTCCTGGGAATGCTGGCCGCACAGGCAGGCATAGCTGTGCCCGCTCGGCGTGATAGCGCCGGCGATCACCCGCTGGCCCTCCTCGTAGCCCGTCACCGCCGAGCCGAGCTTCTCGATGATGCCGACCGGCTCGTGGCCGATGATGAGCCCCTTGCGGACGGGATACTCGCCCTTGAGGATATGGACGTCGGTGCCGCAGATCGTGGTCGTCGTCACGCGCAGCAGCGCGTCGAGCGGGCCGACATCGGGCACGGGCCTCGACTCCAGCACGATCCGGCCGGGTTCGACGAAGACGGCGGCTTTCATCTGCGGCATGGCTGACCTCTCGCGGCACCCAAGGCCGGATGCTGGCGCAACCTACAGGGCTTCCGGTCCCGGAAGAATTGATCTGCCGCAAAGCCGCCATCGCCCCGATGTGGTGAATGGAGATCTCTCCCGGCTCTTCTCGCCGGGCCAGCATCGAGGAGGGATGCATGCGCGCCAAGCAAGTCATGTCGAGGCTCGTCCATACCGTCGCCGCCGATGCCTCGGTGTACGACGCGGCCCAGGTCCTGCTCAATGCCGGCATCAGCGCCGCGCCCGTGGTCGACGCCGACGGCAGGATGATCGGCATCGTCAGCGAAGCCGACCTGATGTACCGCACCGAGATCGGCACCGTGCCCGGCAAGTCGTGGCTGCAAAGGCTGCTGGCCGACGACGCCGTGTTGGCGCGGGACTATATCCGCTCCCATGCGCATCGCGTCGCCGACGTCATGACCAAGAATGTCGTGACGGCCGACGAGGCGACGCCGCTTCGCGACATCGCCGCCCTCATGCAGCGCCATCGTCTCAAGCGCATCCCGATCCTGCGCGACGGCAAGATCGCGGGCATCGTCAGCCGCGCCAATCTCCTGCAGGGCCTGCTGGCGCGCGAGCCCCTGCCTTCGGAAGACGCCACCGCCGACGAGACGCTGCGCAGCTCGGTGACGGCGGAACTCGCGCGCCACGGCTGGGCCTCGGTCCTGCCGACCAACGTCGTGGCCGAGAACGGCACCGTCCACCTGTGGGGCTATGTCGACAACGGCGCGGTGCGGGACGCCTGCCGGATCGCGGCGGAGAATGTCCGCGGCGTAAAGCGCGTCGAGAACCACATGGACATCCTTCCGCCCGAAGTGCGTTTCGGCATCTAGCGGACACGGGAGCGCATGCTATGGAACGATCCCGCTACGTCCGCTGGTTCGGCGAGCTGCGCTCGGAGGATGTGGCGCAGGTCGGCGGAAAGAACGCCTCGCTGGGCGAGCTTTACTCCGCCCTGACGGCCGAGGGCGTGAAGGTGCCGAACGGCTTTGCCCTCACCGCCGCGGCCTATCGCGATGCGCTCGACAAGGCCGGCGCCTGGGAGCGGCTCAAGATCCTGCTGAAGGACCTCGGCGGCGCCGATGTTCAGCGCCTGGCCGAGAACGCGGCCGAGGCACGCGCGATCGTCCATGCCGCGACCGGGACCGAGGCCTTGCGCGCGTCGATGATCGAAGCCTACCGAGTGCTCGAAAAGCAGTATGGCGAGGGCGTCGCCGTGGCCGTGCGCAGCTCGGCCACGGCCGAGGACCTGCCGACGGCGAGCTTTGCCGGCCAGCACGAGAGCTTCCTCAACGTCCGCGGCCCGGACGAGCTGTTCGAGGCGTGCCGCCGCTGCTTTGCCTCGGTGTTCACCGATCGCGCCATCGTCTACCGCAACGACAACGGCTTCGACCATCTCAAGATCGGCCTCTCCGTCGGGGTGATGAAGATGGTGCGCTCCGACATCGCCGCCAGCGGCGTGGTCTTCACGCTCGACACGGAATCGGGCTTCCGCGACGTCGTCCTGGTCACGGGCTCGTACGGCCTCGGCGAGAACGTCGTGCAGGGCCGCGTCGATCCCGACGAATTCCATGTCCACAAGCCGACCTTCAGGAGCGGCTTCCGCGCCGTGCTGCGACGTGCGCTGGGACGCAAGCAGCAGCGCATGATCTACGCCGCGGGATCGGGCGACCGCAGCACCGCCAACGTCGACACGCCGCCCGCCGACCGCGAGCGCTACTGCATCGCCGACGGCGACGTCCTCAAGCTCGCCGACTACGCCATCCGCATCGAGCAGCACTACTCGCGCCGCGCCGGTCATCCGGTGCCGATGGACATCGAATGGGCCAAGGACGGGCTCGACGGCGAGCTCTATATCGTGCAGGCCCGGCCCGAGACGGTGGTCTCGCGCCAGCTCGCCCAGTCCTTCCAGACCTATGCGCTGAAGGGCAGCGCCAAGCCGCTCGTCACCGGCCGCGCCATCGGCGAGCGGATCGCCAGCGGTCCGGTGCGCATCGTCGGCGGCGCCCGCGATCTCGCCGCCTTCCAGGCCGGCGACATCCTGGTGGCGGAGACGACGAGCCCGGACTGGGAACCGGTAATGAAGAAGGCCGGCGCAATCGTGACCAATCGCGGCGGCCGCACCTGCCATGCCGCGATCGTGGCGCGCGAGCTGGGCGTGCCGGCGATCGTCGGCGCCGAGGACGCCACCGGCAAGCTCGCCTCCGGCGCCCAGGTCACCGTGTCATGCGCCGAGGGCGAGATCGGCCGGGTGTATCCCGGCCAGGTTCCCTTCGAGGCGACGGTCGTCGACCTGGAAAAGCTCGACCGGCCGCGCCTGCCGATCATGGTCAACCTCGGCAATCCGGACCTCGCCTTCCGCACCGCCATGCGCCCCAACGAGGGCGTCGGCCTCGCGCGCATGGAATTCATCATCAGCGAGCAGATCGGCATTCATCCCATGGCGCTGGTGCAGCCGGAGAAGGTGACGTCGGCCGCCGATCGCGACGCCATTGCCCATCGCACCAAGCACCACGCCTCGCCGGCCGCGTTCTTCGTCGAGACCCTGGCCGAGGGCGTGGGCACGATCGCCGCCGCCTTCCATCCCAAGCCGGTCATCGTGCGGCTGTCGGACTTCAAGACCAACGAATATGCCCGCCTGATCGGCGGCGCCGGCTTCGAGCCCAGGGAAGAGAACCCGATGATCGGGTTCCGCGGCGCCTCGCGCTACGCCCACCCCGCCTATGCCCCGGGCTTCGCCCTGGAATGCGCCGCCCTGCGCCGGGTGCGCGAGGTCATGGGACTGCAGAACCTGCGCGTCATGGTGCCCTTCTGCCGGCGGGTCGAGGAGGCGCGCCGGGTCATCGCCGCCATGGCCGAGCACGGCCTCACGCGCGGCGAGCACGGGCTCGAGATCTATGTCATGTGCGAGATCCCCAACAACGTGATCCAGGTCGACGCCTTCGCCCAGCTGTTCGACGGCTTCTCCATCGGATCCAACGACCTGACCCAGCTCACCCTGGGCGTCGATCGCGATTCGGAGATCGTGGCCTTCGACTTCGACGAGCGCGATCCCGGCATGCTCGAGATGCTGCGCCTGGCCGTGGCGGGCGCCAAGCGCAACCATCGCCACATCGGCATCTGCGGCGAGGCGCCGGCCGACTACCCCGAGATCGCCCGCTTCGTGACCGAGCTCGGCATCGATTCGATCAGCGTCAATCCGGGCAGCGTGCTGCGCACCATGAAGGTGGTGCGCGACGCCGAACACGCCATCGCCGCGCAGGCCGCTACGGCCGCATGAAGACGAGCGGCGTGTCGTCGTCGAGGTTTTCGGCGGCGGCAGTCAGCTCGGCGGCGATATCGTCGTTCGAGCGCCCGCCGGCCTTGAACAGGCGGATCGCCTCCGACAGCAGGCAGCGGGCCACCACATCGTCGGACACCGACCGCGACCGGCCCTCGGCCAACGCCGCCTGCACGTGTTTGGACACCATTTCATACGCGCTCATGAGCCGTTCTCCCGGTTGTTCTAGGCTGTCTGCGGCTCGTTCAGCCGCCGCAATGCCGCTTCGCATTGCTGCCGGCTGCCCGATCCGGCGAGCGGGTCCGCGGTGGCCGCGAAAGCCCGCTCGATCTCGCGCCATTCCGTCTCCGTGAACGCAGCCTTCGCCGCGGGCAGGATCTCGCGTTCCTCGAAGCGGGCGTGTCGCCAGTTGAAGCGCGCGAAGTCGTTCGCGACATGGCCGGCATAGGGGCCCGCCTTGGGGTCTCCGCGCTCCCAGTTGGCGACCGCCTCGCGCAACCGGTTGGCGTAGCCCGTGCTGGCGGCGTGGTCGCGCCGAAGCCGGGCGACGGTCCGTGCCATGCCGGGTTCGCGGCGCTGCAGCACATTGAACAGGTAGGTCTCCTCGTTTGGATTGTGGAGCCGCTCGGGGAACCGCTCGACATAGCCGAGCAGCGTCCGCAGCCAGGCAAAGTCGGGGGGCTTGCCCGAGCGCAGCGCGTTGAGCGCGAGGGCGCGTACCGCGAAGAGCACCGACGCCGTGGCCCGGTGCTGGTGCTTGATGATCCGCACGACGTTCGGCATCGACTTTGCTCCCAACTAGACTCCGGTTGAATGCCGGCCTTCGGCGCCGCTGTGGTAGCGGTCGAAGGCGGCACAGACGTAACGCACCAGGGGCCGGCCACGGTCGGTCACGGCGATGCGCCAGCCGTCGATCGCGATCAGCCCGTCGTGCACGAGCGGCGCCAGCCCGTCGATCGCGGCGAGGAAATCGGCCGGGTCGACGTGCCGGCTGCGGCAGGCTTTGCCGATATCGACCTCGTACTGGCACATCAGGTGGCTGATGATGTCGCCCCGCAACCGGTCGTCGGCGCTGACGGCAACGCCGCGGGCGGTGGCGAACCGCCCTGCTGCGATGGCCGCCATGTACTGCGCGACATCCGGGATGTTCTGCGAATAGCCCGCGGGCAGGCAGGAGATCGCCGAGGCGCCGACGCCCGCGACCCAAGCCGAATTGTCGGCCACGTAGCCCTGGAAGTTCCGCCGCAGGCGGCCGCCGGTCGCGGCGCGCGCCAGCTTGTCGGCCGCCCTGGCGTAGTGATCGAGCCCGACCTGCACATAGCCGCCGCCGACCAGGCGCTCGGCGACCAGCGCCGCCATTGCCGCACGAAGCGGCGCAGCCGGCAGCGTCTCGGCGGCGATCAGCTTCTGGTGCGGCTTCATCCACGGCACGTGGGCGTAGCCGAAGACGGCGAAGCGGTCGGGCGCGAGCGCCAGGGCCTGGTCGAGCGTGCGCGACAGGGTCTCGAGCGTCTGGCGCGGCAGGCCATAGACCAGGTCGATGTTGAACGCCGCAATCCCCACACCGCGCAGCCGCTGCAGGGCCGCGTCCGTCACCTCGAAGCTCTGCGGCCGGTTGATGGCCTGCTGGACCGAGGGGTCGAAGTCCTGCACCCCGAGGCTCGCCCGCGTCACGCCCAGCGCGGCCATCGCCTCGGCGATTTCGGCATCGCAGTAGCGCGGGTCGACTTCCATGGACACTTCCGCGCCGGCGCGCCGGTCGAACAGCGCGGTGATCCGGCCTGCGACGGCGGCGAGGCGGCCGGCGCCGAGCTGCGTCGGCGTCCCGCCGCCCCACTGGATCGAACTCGACGATGAGGTCGGGGGCCGCCTGCGCGATCAGTTCCAGCTCGCGGCCGAGCGCCTCGGCATAGGCATCGAGCGTGCCGTCACGGCGCATCGCCATGGTGTTGCAGGCGCAGTACCAGCAGAGCTGTCGGCAGAACGGCACATGGAGATAAAGGGCCGCGAAGACGCCGTCCATCTGGTGCAGCCACGCCTCATGCCGGGCCGGGCCGACCGCGGCATCGAACTGTGCCGCCGTCGGATAGCTCGTGTAGCGCGCGACCGGCCCGTCATACGAGGCAAGGCTTGCCCGTTTCATGGCTGTCATCCGGCTCGCGTCGCCGACCGCCTAGTGCGACATGAAGACCGGCACGGTCATGCTGCCCAGCAGCGTCCGGCTGGCGCCGCCCAGCACCATCTCCCGCATCCGGGAATGGCCGTAGATGCCCATCACGATGAGATCGGCGCCGTGGTCGGCGGCGCGCGACAGGATAACCGACCCGACATCGACATCCGGCGCCACGTCGCGCTGGACCGTGACCTTGACGCCGTGGCGGGCGAGCCAGGCCGCGGCGTCGGCGCCCGGTTCGGCGCCGTGGCCCGCGGCCGATGCCGTGGGATTGACGGCCAGCACGATCACCTTCTCCGCCGCCGTGAGGAACGGCATGGCGTCGGCCGCCGCGCGGGCCGCCTCGCGGCTTGAGTTCCAGCACAGCAGGATGGTCTTGCCCGGCGGCCTGGCACCGATATGCGGCACGACGATGACCGGACGCCCGGTCGCCAGCGCCACGGTCTCGGGCAGGTCCGACGGCGTCGCCGTCGGCTCGGGGTCGGCCTGTCCCACGACGACGAGGTCGGCATAGCGGGCCTGCACGGAGAGTTCGCCGTCGACGAAGCCGTCGGCCATCCGCATTTCGGTCGTCAGATGCTTGCCCTTGGTCGCCTTGGCGAAGGCGGCCGATGCCGCCGCCTCGTCGGCCTTCACGCCCTCCTCGTAGGTCCGGAAGAAATCGTCCATCGGGAAGCTGCCTTCGAAGAAGACGGGCGTCTCGAAGGGCCGGCGGACATGGAGGGCGACAAGACGCGCGCCGAAGCGCTGCGCCAGCTCCGCCGCCATGTCCAGCCGGTGTGACACCGACTTGCTGGCGTCGCAATGAACCAGAATGGTCTTGTAGCTCATCATCGTCCTCCTGTGCCTTCGTCGCATCTGTGCCATGCCGGCCGGCCGGAGGGATTGATGCAGGTCAAGGGACGGGCTCGCCGGCGCCGCGATGATGCACGATGGAGTTCATGGCCGACCTGATTTCCTTCTGCCGCCAGGGCGTGGCGGGCATCGCCGGGCAGTCCGTCGGGCTGCCGGTGTCGCTGTTCTTCGCCGGCGTCGCGGGCAGCCTCGCGCACTGCGCCGGCATGTGCGGCCCGTTCGTCCTGGGCCAGGTCATGTCCGACGCCGAACGGCGTCCCGCCGTTTCCTATGGCGAATGGCGGCGCCTCGCCGGGGCGGCGCTGGCGCCCTACCATCTCGGCCGGCTGACGACCTACACCGCGCTGGGCGCCGTTGCCGGAACGGCAACGGCGCTGTTCACCTCGACGGCCATCTTCGCCTGGCTCGCCGCCGCGCTGCTCGTCGTGGCGGCCGGCCTGATGGTGCTGCAGGCTTTCGGACTGGCGGCGTCGGCGCGCTCGCCGCTGGCGCCGGTACTGACCCGTCTGGCGGGACCGCTCTCCTCGTCGCACAGTCCCGCCGCGCGCTACGCACTGGGCGTCGTCCTGGGATTCCTGCCCTGCGGCCTGCTGTACGGCGCGCTCGCGGCCGCGGCCGGCACCGCCTCGACGAGCGAGGGCGCGCTCGCCATGGCGGCGTTCGCCATGGGCACCGTCCCGGCGCTGATCGCCGTCGGCTGGGGCGGCCTCCTCGTCCGCCGCCGCCTGCACGACGTCGCCCGCTGGATCGCCCCGCCGCTCCTGTTCGCCAATGCCGCCCTGATGCTGGCCCTGGCCGGCAATCGCCTCTAGCTCAGCGCGACAGCAGTGCACATCGGTCCGACCGCTGCAGCAGGTCGCTCGTCACGCCGCCCAGCACCCATTCGCGCAGCCGGCTGTGGCCGTAGGCGCCGGCGACGACCAGGTCGGCCTTTTGTTCGGCGGCGATAGCCGCCAGGCTTTGCGCATGGCTTCCGCCAGCGGCGGCGGCGAGGGGCTGCGCCTTGATGCCATGATGCTCGAGCCAACCCGTGACATCGGCCAGGCGCGTGCGCGCCGCGGCCAGCTCTTCGCGGGTGGTGATTTCCGCGACGGTCACATGATCGGCCTTGGCCAGGAACGGCAGGGCATCGACGATGGCGCGGCGCGCTTCGGCGCTGTCCTTCCAGCCGACGAGCACGCGCCCGAAGCCGGGCCGGCCGGCCGCCGCCGGAACGATGAGAACCGGGCGGCCCGCCTGCATCACCAGGTCGCGGTGATCAACCTGCCGCGTCGCGTCGGCCGGTGCATTTCTGTCGATGCCGGCGACGATGAGATCGGCGCCGCGTGCCTCGCTCGCCAAGACGTCGGCGAGCGGCAGGACCGTCACCCGCGGGCGCCATTCGAGGCGCAGGCTGCGGCTGTGCAGCGCCGTGCGGAATTCCGACTCGGCCGTCTTGAGCTGGCGGTCGATTTCCTTGCGATCCTCCTCGAAGAGCTGCGCCGGAACGGGCGAACTCGCGGCAGACGACCTGCAATGGCCGGCAGGCGGCGACGCCGACGACCCCGGCGTGGAAGCGTTCGGCGAGATCGCCCGCGACCTGCAGCAGACCGGCATTCGCCTGGCCGAGCTGCACGGGCACCATCAGGATGGCGTAGGTCATGCCTCCGCTCCGACGCGCGTGTCCGGCACCAGCACGCCGGCACCGCGCAGCTTGCCCGAGCGCAGCGCCGCCAGCGCCTGGTTGGCGTCGGCCAGGGCAAAGCGCTCGACCTCCGTCCGCACCGGCACCTGGGGCGCGATGCGCAGGAACTCCTCGGCGTCGCGCCGCGTCAGGTTGGCCACCGACACGATCTCGCGCTCGCCCCACAGGATGTCGTAGGGAAAGGACGGGATGTCGCTCATGTGGATGCCGCCGCACACGACGCGGCCGCCGGGCCGCACCGCGCGGAGCGCCAGCGGCACCAGCAGGCCGACCGGCGCGAACAGGATCGCGGCATCGAGCGGCTCGGGCGGCAGCACCGTCGACGGGCCGGCCCATGTCGCGCCCATGTCGCGGGCGAAGCGCTGGGCTTCGGAATCGCCGTCGCGGGTGAAGGCATAGACCTCGCGTCCCTGCCAGCGCGCGACCTGCGTCACGATGTGGGCGGCGGCGCCGAAGCCGTAGATGCCGAGCCGCCTGCCCTCGCCCGCCTTGACCAGCGACCGCCAGCCGATCAGGCCGGCGCAGAGCAGCGGGGCGGCGTGCAGGTCGTCGTATGCGTCGGGCAGGGCGAAGCAAAAGCGCGCGTCGGCCACGACGCGGTCGGCGTAGCCGCCGTCGATCTGGTAGCCGGTGAAGCGCGCCTGGGGGCAGAGATTCTCCCGGCCGGCGCGACAGTACGGGCAGGTCCCGCACGCCCAGCCGAGCCAGGGGATGCCGATGCGGCTGCCCGCGGCGACGCCTTCGACGCCGGGGCCGCAGGAAAGCACGCGCGCCACGATCTCGTGGCCCGGGATCAGCGGCAGCTTGGGCTCGCGGAGCTCGCCGTCGACCACGTGCAGATCGGTGCGGCAGACGGCGCAGGCCGTGACCTGCGCCAGGATCTCGCCGGGCCCCGCCGCACGGTCGGGCAGCGTGCGGCCGACGAGGGGCCGGCCGGGTTCCTGGAGGACCATCGCGAACACGGCGTCATTGTCCTGCGCAAACAGCCGAACGGCGGATGCCGCTCGTCATAGCCCGCCGCAGGCGGCATGACGAGCGGACGTTCCGCGCGGTCAAGACGGCTTGATTTCGATCTGCTTGCCCTGGGTCGGGGCATTGACCGTCTTGGCGATCTCGAGCGTCAGCACGCCCTTGCTGAAGCGCGCCGTGATGGCGTTGCGGTCGGCATCGGCCGGCAGGGTGAAGGCCCGCGTGAAGCTGCCGTAGCTCCGTTCCGAGTAGTGGGTCTTCTCGTCGCTTCGTTCGAGCTTCTTCTCGCCCGTGATGGTGAGAACGTCGTCCTCGACGACGACCTTGACGTCCTTCTCGTCGAGGCCCGGCAGTTCGACGGCGACGGTGTAGCTCCTGCCGTTCTCCTTGACCTCGACATTCGGCATGTGCTCGAAGGCGCGCAGCGCGCGCGGCTCGCTGCTCGCGGCGGGCTCGGCCCAGCCGAACGGCCAGTTCCGCACCATGCGATTGAAGAACCGGTCGAAGTCGCCGCCGAACGGCGTCAGGGCGGCGCCTTGCGGTAACTTGGAAAGAGGGTCGGCCATAGCAAGCTCCTTGGTGCCTGAAGAACTCCCCCGCGCCTCCTATACATCCCGTCGGCCCGGCGAAGATTGACCCAGATCAATCGAACCGCACGACGTCGCGATAGGCGTGCCAGGTCGCATAGGCGACCAGGGGCAGCGTCACCACCAGGCCGATCATTCCCGGCACCATGCCGAGCACGACCAGCAGCACGATCAGCGCGGCCCACAAGGCCATCGGGCGCAGATTGAGGCGCACCGCGGCGACGGAAGTGGCGATCGCCTCGAACATGTTCGATGACCGGCGATCGAGGAGATAGGGAATCGAGAAGGCGCCGATCGCGAAGGCGATCGCCGCCAGCACCGCGCCGCAGGCGACGCCGAAGGCGAGGAAGGGCAGGCTGCGCGAGGAGTACCAGACGAGATCGAGGAAGCGGTCCCACGACGGCACGGCCTGCCAGCCGAACAGCGCGAACAGGAGCTGGGCGACGCGCATCCAGGCGAGATGGAAGAGAAGAAGGAGAAGGCCCATCAGCGCGATCTGGTCGGGATTGCGCCGCCACGCCAGCACGGCCGTGCCGCCGTCGACGGCCTCGCCTGCCTCGCGCCGGCGGCTCGCCTCGTAGAGGCCGACGGCGATGAACGGACCGACGAAGAAGAAGCCGGCGCTGAGCGGCAGCACGAGATACGGCAGGTCGACCCACAGCATCAGCAGCACGGCCAGCCATCCCGCGACCACCGGCACCAGCCCGTAGAGCAGGCTGATCCCGGGCATCGCGACGATGTCGCGCCAGCCCGCCGCCAGCCAGACCCACGGCCGGTCCAGCGGGACCCGCTTGATCTGCGGCCGGGGCGCGGGGAACACGGAAAAGGTCTCGCTCATGCGTCTCTCTCCCCATTTTGTCCGCAAATTGACGCGGCGGGAGGGGGGCCGGCCTTGATGTGAATCAAAGAGCAACCGGCGCTGCTTGCCTAAGGTCCCGCCGTCACGAGTGCGGGGAGATCCGATGTCCGACAGTGCTGCCCTTTCCGCCGGCCCACGGCCGGCGCCGCGATATGTCGACGACGTCATCCGCGCGGCCGTGGTCCTCACCATGTTCTGGGGCATCACCGCCTTCCTGGTCGGCGTGGTCATCGCCGCCCAGCTCGTCTGGCCGCAGCTCAGCTTCGACAACGAGCACCTGACCTTCGGCCGGCTGCGGCCGCTGCACACCTCGGCGGCGATCTTCGCCTTCGGCGGCACCGCCCTGATCGGCACCGCCTTCCACGTCGTGCAGCGCACCTGCCGGGCCCGCCTGTTCGGCGGCGCGCCGCTCGGCTGGTTCGTGCTGCTGGGCTACCAGTTCTTCATCGTGGTCGCCGCCACCGGCTACCTGATGGGCATCACCCAGAGCAAGGAATACGCCGAGCCCGAGTGGTACGCCGATCTGTGGCTCACGATCGTCTGGGTCGCCTACCTGATCGCCTATCTCGGCACGGTGATGAAGCGCGAGGAGCCGCACATCTACGTCGCCAACTGGTTCTACCTCGCCTTCATCATCACCATCGCCATGCTGCACATCGTCAACAACCTGGCGATGCCGGTATCGTTCGCCGGCACCAAGAGCTACGACGCCTGGGCGGGCGTGCAGGACGCCATGATCCAGTGGTGGTACGGCCACAACGCGGTGGGCTTCTTCCTCACCGCCGCCTTCCTCGGCATGATGTACTATTACATCCCGAAGGCGGCGAACCGGCCGATCTACTCCTACCGGCTGTCGATCGTGCACTTCTGGTCGCTGGTGTTCCTCTACATCTGGGCCGGCCCGCATCACCTGCATTACACGTCGCTGCCCGACTGGGCGCAGACGCTGGGCATGGTGTTCTCCGTCATGCTGTGGATGCCGAGCTGGGGCGGCATGATCAACGGCCTCATGACGCTCTCGGGCGCGTGGGACAAGCTGCGCACCGATCCCGGCCTGCGCTTCTCGGTGACCGCCGTCGGCTTCTACGGCATGGCGACCTTCGAAGGCCCGGTCATGTCGATCAAGGCCGTCAACTCGCTCAGCCACTACACCGACTGGACGATCGGCCACGTCCATTCCGGCGCGCTGGGCTGGGTCGCCTTCATCGTGTTCGGCACGATGTACTATCTGGTGCCGAAGATGTGGAACCGGCCGGCGATGTGGTCGACGCGGCTGATCGGCTGGCACTACTGGATCGCCACGATCGGCATCGTTCTCTACATCACCGCGATGTGGGTGAGCGGCATCATGCAGGGCCTGATGTGGCGCGCCTACGACGAACTGGGCTTCCTGCAGTACTCCTTCGTCGAGACGGTGGCGGCGATGAAGCCGTTCTACGCGATCCGCCTGCTGGGCGGCCTGTTCTTCCTGAGCGGCGGCCTGATCATGGCCTACAACATGTGGCGCACGATCCGCGGCGCGCCCGAAGTCATGCCGGCGCGCCCCCGCGCGGCACTCGCGGCCTAGGAGGCGCGCCATGTTCATTCGTCACGAGACGATCGAGAAGAACGTCATCCTGATGGTGGTCCTGACGCTGATCACCGTGTCGATCGGCGGCCTGGTCCAGATCATCCCGCTGTTCACCATCGAGACCACGATCGAGCGCGTCGACGGCGTCCGTCCCTACACGCCGCTCGAGCAGCTCGGCCGCAACATCTACGTGCGCGAGGGCTGCTACCTCTGCCACAGCCAGCAGATCCGGCCGTTCAAGGACGAGGTCGAGCGCTACGGGCATTACAGCCTCGCCGCCGAGAGCATGTACGACCGGCCGTTCCAGTGGGGCTCCAAGCGCACCGGGCCCGACCTCGCGCGGGTCGGCGGCCGCTATTCCAACGACTGGCACGTCGCCCACCTCGTCTCGCCGCGCGCGGTCGTGCCGGAGAGCGTGATGCCGGCCTATCCGTTCCTCGCGCAACGCAAGCTCGAGTACGGCGACATCGCCGCCCACCTCAAGGCGCTGCGCGCCGTGGGCACGCCCTACACCGACGAGATGATCGCCCAGGCCCGCGCCGACCTCGAGGCCCAGGTCAATCCCGACCTCGACCCGACCGCGCTGGAGAAGCGCTATCCGCGCGCCGTCGATCGGCAAGTTCAACAGCGAGACGCCCGAGATCACCGAGATGGATGCGCTGGTGGCCTACCTGCAGATGCTGGGAACGCTGGTGCACTTCGGCGACCTGCCGCCCGACCGGCTGCGGCAATAGGGAGGGGGCCGTGGGTTTCGCATCCGTGCACGAGATTCTCACCTCGATCTGGACGGTCTGGGCGGTGCTGCTGTTCGCCGGCATCGCCTTCTGGGCCTGGCGGCCGGCCAACCGCAAGCGCTTCGAGCGCGACGCCCGCATCCCGCTCGACGACGAAAGCTGAGGGACCCGTCATGCCGACCAAGATCGAAAAGGATGCGCTCTCCGGCCAGGACACGACCGGCCATGAATGGGACGGCGTGAAGGAGCTGAACACGCCGCTGCCCACCTGGTGGGTCTACACCTTCTACGCGACCATCGTGTTCGCCGTCGTCTACTGCGTGCTCTATCCGTCCTGGCCGTGGTTCAACGGCCATACCCAGGGCATCCTCGGCTATTCGAGCCGCGCCGAGCTCACCCAGTCGCTCGACGCCCAGGCGAAGTCGCGCGCGGCCTTCGTCGACCGCATCCGCGCCGCCTCCCTGGCCGACATCCGCAGGGATCCCGAGCTGTTCAACTTCGCCCTGGCCGGCGGCCGGTCGGCATTCCAGACCAACTGCATGCAGTGCCACGGTTCGGGCGGCGCCGGCAGCCGGGGCTTTCCCAATCTGGTCGACGACGACTGGATGTGGGGCGGCAGCGTCGACCAGATCTACGCCACCATCCAGCACGGCATCCGCAACACCGACGACAAGTCGCACCAGACGATGATGCCGCGCTTCGGCGCCGACGGTTTGCTGACGGCCGCGCAGGTCGCGGCGGTGACCGACTACGTGCTGAGCCTGTCGGGCCACGGCAAGGCCACGCCCGAGGGCGCCAAAATCTGGCAGGAGCAGTGCGTCGCCTGCCACCAGGCCGACGGCAAGGGCAACCAGGAACTCGGTGCGCCCAACCTCACCGACGGCATCTGGCTCTATGGCGGCGACAGCGCGTCGATCTACCGGTCGATCTTCTACGCGCGCAACGGCAGCATGCCGGCCTGGAGCGGACGGCTCGACGAGGCCACCATCAAGATGCTGGCCATCTACGTCCACGCGCTGGGCGGCGGGCGCTAGGCGCGCCGCGGGAATGGCGATGGATGTCAGGCTCCCCGACGACGATGCGGTCTCGCTGCGGACGCACAAGGCGGCGCTGCCGCTCTACGCCACCCGCATCAAGGTCTATCCCCGCGCCGTCTCGGGCATCTGGCGGCGGGTCAAGTGGCTGGCGCTCGTCGTGCTGCTCGGCATCTACTACCTCGTGCCCTGGCTGCGCTGGGACCGCGGCCCCGGCGCGCCCGACCAGGCGATCCTGATCGACCTCGACGGCCGGCGCGGCTGGTTCTTCGACGTCGTCATCTGGCCGCAGGAAATCTATTTCGTCACCGGCTTCCTGATCCTTGCCGCCTTCGGCCTGTTCTTCGCCACGGCGCTGTTCGGCCGGATCTGGTGCGGCTACGCCTGCCCGCAGACCGTGTGGACCGACCTGTTCATGCTGGTCGAGCGCCTGATCGAGGGCGACCGCAACGAACGCATGCGGCTCGATCGCACGCCGATGTCGGCCGGCAAGGCCCTGCGCAAGATCGCCAAGCACGCGGCCTGGCTCGCCATCGCCGCCGCCACCGGCGGCGCCTGGGTCTTCTATTACGTCGACGCCCCCAGCACGCTGGCAAAAATCTTTCGCGGCGCGGCCTCGCTCGAGGTCTATTTCTTCATCGGCCTGCTGACGGCCACGACCTACCTGCTGGCCGGCTGGGCGCGCGAGCAGGTCTGCACCTATATGTGCCCGTGGCCGCGCTTCCAGGCCGCCATGCTCGACGAGCAGAGCGTGATCGTCACCTACCAGAAGTGGCGCGGCGAGCCGCGCGGCAAGCACAAGGCGGGCGGCAGCTGGGAGGGCCGTGGCGACTGCGTCGACTGCAGCCTGTGCATCGCCGTGTGCCCGACCGGGATCGACATCCGCGACGGCCAGCAGATCGAATGCATCGGCTGCGGCCTCTGCATCGACGCCTGCAACCAGACGATGGACAAGGTCGGCCGCCCGCGCGGCCTGATCCGCTGGGACACGCTCGCCGACCAGCAGGCCAAGGAACAGGGCGCGGGCGATGTCGCGTGGCGGCCGGTGCGGCCGCGCACCCTGCTCTATGCCGGCCTGCTCGCCGTCGTCGCGGCGGTGATGCTGGCGGCGTTCGTGATGCGCGGCGACACCGAGCTCACCGTCCAGCGCGACCGCAGCCCCAACTTCGTGCGCCTGTCGAACGGCGACATCCGCAATTCCTACGCCGTCAAGATCCTGAACAAGCGCCAGACCGGGCAGCGCCTGCAGCTCGCCGTCGAGGGCCTGCCCGCCGCCACGCTGGGCTTCGTCGGCGCCGACATCGAAGGCGCAGGGCCGGCGACGCGGCTGATCGTGCATCCCGACGCCGTCGGCACCTTCCGCGTCTTCCTCACCGTTCCGGCCGCCGCCGCGCCCTCGGGATCGGGCGCGATCGAGTTCGTGATCCGCGACGAGAGCGGCCGGCGGAGCGCGTCGCACGACGCGGTCTTCGTCGGCCCGACCCGCTAGAGAAGATGCCGCAGATGATTTCCCGTCGTCTCGACCAAGGCCCGAAGGGCTGCGCGGAGAGACCTTCTCTCCACAATAGGCCGCTTATCGTGGAGAGACAGGTCTCTCCGCTCCCGCGCTTCGCGCTCCGGTCGAGACGACGGTGGTGAATGATTGTCTCTCGAGGCTTCCCGAACGGATATGCCTTAGCAGGAGCCCGCGATGACCCACGCCCTGGCCAGCCGCAGCCGCTACATTCCCTGGCTCTTCGTCGCGGGCTTCGCCGTCGTCATCGCGGTCAATGCGACCGATGATCTGGTTTGCGGTCGGCTCCTTCTCCGGGCTCTACACCCCCGTGCCGCGCGAGCGCGGCCTGCACTACAACGCGATCATCGCCGAGCAGAAGGCGCGCGATGCCCTGGGCTGGCGGGTCGACGCCGCATGGCGGGCCGATAGCGACCGCCTCGAGGTCGCCGTGTTCGATGCCGCGGGCCAGCCGCTGGCCGGCGCGCGCGTCAGCGCCGAGCTGATCCGGCCGGTCGAGAAGCGGCCGCCGCTTGCGGTCGCGCTGGCGGCGTTCGATCTGGGCCGGTTCGCCGCCCTGGTCGCACTGCCGGAACGCGGCAACTGGGATCTCGACATCGTCGTCGAGCGGGGCGGCGATCGCTATGCGCTGACCCGGCGGATGTTCCTGAAATGACCGACGCCGCCCTTTTCGCCGCGCCCGTGCCTGCTCCCGCGGCGCAGGCCTGCGCGCATTGCGGCGAGTCCCTGCGCGGCGCGAACGACGGCGCGGTTCTGCTGCGCCGGCTGCGCCAGCGCCCACGCCATCATCGGCGCGGCGGGCCTCGGCTCCTTCTATCGCCGGCTCGAGGAGACGCACGCGCGCCGCCCCGTCCCGCTCGACACCGACTTCGCCGGCCATGCCCGGCCGGCCGGACCGGGCGAGATGGAATTGGACCTGCTGGTCGAGGGACTCGACTGCCCGGCCTGCGTCTGGCTGCTGGAGAGCCTGCTGGCGCGCAATCCGGCGATCACCCGCGCGCGCGCCCATCTGTCGACACGACGCCTGTCGCTCGGCTGGCGCGGAACGGCCGGCGACGCCAACAGCCATGCCGGCCTGGTGGCGGCGCTCGGCTTTCGCCCGGCGCCGTACGACGCGGTTGCCGCTGCGGGCGACGACGACCGCGAGGCGCGCGAGCTGCTGCGCTGCCTGGCGGTCGCGGGCTTCGCCGCCGCCAATGTCATGCTGCTCTCGGTCGCCGTCTGGTCGGGCCACGACGGATCGATGGGCGACGCCACGCGCAGCCTCTTCCACTGGCTGTCCGCGGCGATCGCGCTGCCGGCGGTGGCCTATGCCGGCCGCCCGTTCTTCCGCTCGGCCTTCACAGCACTGCGCGCCGGCCGCACGAACATGGACGTGCCGATCTCGATCGGCGTCACCCTGGCCTGCGTCGTCAGCCTGCACGAGACCTGGGTGGGCGAACAGCACGCCTACTTCGACTCGGCGATCACGCTGCTGTTCTTCCTGCTGATCGGCCGCTACCTCGACCGCCGCGCCCGCGGCCGCGCGCGCCACGCCGTCCGCGCCCTGCTGGCGCTCGCCAGCCGCAGCGCCACGGTCGTGGCGGCCGACGGCACCGTCGCCTCGCGTCAGGGTCGACCGGCTCGTGCCGGGAGACACGCTGCTGGTGGGCGCCGGCGAGCGCGTCGGCGCCGACGGCGTCGTGAGCGACGGCCGCTCGGCGCTGGACGCCGCCCTGATCAGCGGCGAGAGCGTGCCCGTTTCGGCCGAACCCGGCGCCAGGGTGTTCGCCGGCATGGTCAATACCGGCGCGCCGATCCGCGTGCGCGTGACCGCCGCCGGCCAGCACACGCTGCTGGCCGAGATCGTGCGCCTGGTCGAGGCGGCCGAACGCGGCCGCTCGCGCTTCGTGGCGATCGCCGACCGGGTGGCGCGCGCCTACGCGCCGGTCGTGCATGCCACGGCGCTGCTGACGTTCCTCGGCTGGATGCTGCTGGGCGGCCTGGCGTGGGACCGCGCCCTGCTGATCGCCACCGCCGTGCTGATCATCACCTGCCCCTGCGCGCTGGCGTTGGCCGTCCCGGTCGTCCAGGTCGTCGCCTCCTCGCGGCTGCTGCGCTCGGGCGTTCTCCTGCTCGCGCCGACCGCGCTCGAGCGCCTGGCGAAGGTCGACCATGTCGTGCTCGACAAGACCGGCACCCTGACGCTCGGCCGGCCGGAACTGGTCGACGGTGGCCGCGACCGCGAGGCGCTGCGGATCGCGGCATCCCTCGCCGCCAATTCGCGCCATCCGCTGGCCCAGGCGCTGGTCCGCGCCGTCCCCGACGCGGCTCCGCTGGAGGGCGTGGTCGAGCAGTCCGGACTGGGCCTGCAGATGGGGCGACATCCGTCTGGGCTCGGCGCGCTTCTGCGGCATCGCCGATGCCGCCGACGACGGCCGCTCGGAGCTGTGGCTCGCGCGGCCCGGCGCCGCGGCCCGTGCGCTTCGCCTTTGCCGATCGGCTGCGGCCCGATGCGGCCGCGAGCGATCGCCGCCCTGCACCGCGCCGGCCTCACCGTCGAGCTGCTGTCCGGCGACCGGCCGGCGGCGGTCGCCCGCGCCGCGGCCGAGGCCGGCGTGAGCGACTGGCGCGCCGAGACCAGGCCGGCCGCCAAGGCGGCGCGACTCGCGACCCTCGCCGCGCAAGGCCGGCGCGTACTGATGGTGGGCGATGGCCTGAACGACGCGCCCGCGCTCGCCGCTTCCTACGCCTCGATCTCGCCCGCGACCGCGGCCGAGGCGACGCAGAATGCGGCCGACGCGGTGTTCCAGGGCGACGCGCTGATGCCGGTGGTCGAGATCCTGCGCGTGGCGCGCCGGGCCGACCGGCTGGTGCGCCAGAATCTCGGCCTGGCGCTGCTCTACAATCTCGCCGCCGTGCCGCTTGCCGTCCTGGGCGCGGTGACGCCGCTCCTCGCCGCGGTGGCGATGTCGTCTTCCTCGCTGCTGGTGATCGGCAACGCCCTGCGCCTGGGCGCGCGCCCGCCGCGCCGGGAGGGACGCTGATGGACAGCCTGCTCATCCTGGTGCCGGCCGCCCTGATACTCGGGCTGCTCGCGCTCGCGGCGTTCCTGTGGGCGCTGCGCAACGGCCAGTACGACGACCCCGAGGGCGCGGCCGGCCGCATCCTGTTCGACGACGACGATTGAGGAGAGAACGATGTCTCACTGGATCATGGGTATTTTCGCGGCCGTGCTCGGCCTGGTCGGCCTGCTCATGGCGGGCGCGGCGCGCGACTTCGGCATCCTGGCCTTCGGCCTTGCCCTGGCGCTGTTCGCCGTCCTGTTCTGCTGGTGGATGATCAAGACGGCCTACGACGAGGCCGAGGAGGAATCGGCGGGCGGCTAGCTAGCGGCCGCCGTCGGGCCGCTCGAGCAGGCGGCGCAGCTCCTGCAGCAGGCGATGGCGGCTCTGGTCGTCGGGCGCCTTTTGCAGCGCGCCGCGCAGATCGAGCAGCGCCTGCGCATAGTCGTTATGCCAGTCGCGCGGTGCGCTCGCCTCTTTCGCAGCCATTCGAGGCGTTGCCGGCGCAGCCGGCGTTGCCATCCACCGGTCTTCGCGATGCTCGAGGATGAAGCCCTGGTCGAGAGTGGGAACGACGATGCGCGCCCGCGACAGCCCCGCCTGCGACAGCGCATCGGCAAGCCCTTCGATCGCCGTTGGTTCGCCATGGACCAGCAGCGCCGTGCCCAGGCCGTCCAACAGGGGGCGCGCCCAGCCCACGAGTTCGTCGCGGTCGGCATGGCCGGAATAGGAGTCGATGCTGCGGATGCGTGCCTTGACCCTGACTTCCTCGCCGTGGATGCGGACTTGCGCCGCGCCTCCGCGGATCAGGGCGCCCAGCGTGCCGGGTGCCTGATAACCGACGAAAAGCACCGTCGAATCCGGCCGCCAAAGGTGATCCTTCAGGTGATGCTTGACCCGCCCGGCGTCGCACATGCCGGATCCGGCGAGAATGATCGCGCCGCTGTGGATCCGGGAAATGGCCTTGCTCTGCTCGACCGTCTCGCTGAGGCGAAAGTCGCCGCCGGTAAAACCGTGACCGTCATCGCCGCGCTCTAGCGCTTCCCGATGCCGGCGAAAGACCTCGGTGGTGCGGCCGGCCAGCGGTGAATCGAGGAACACAGGGGCTGTCGCGAGATCGCCCGAGCGCTTGAGCAGCGCAATGTCATCCAGGATCTCCTGGGTCCGCTCGACGGCGAAGACAGGCACGATGGTGTTGCCGCCGGCCTCGAGCGCATCTGTCAGCTCCCGGCCCAGCCGGGCGCGACGATCGGCTTCCGACAGGTGGCTGCGCATCCTGTCGCCGTAGGTGGCCTCGATCAGCGCGATGTCGGCCGGCTCCGGCGAGGTCGGATCCGGCTGCAGCGCCTTGTCGAGCGGACCGACGTCGCCCGAGAAGACGAGGCGCACCGGCCGGGGCGCGGCATCGATCTCCATTTCGATGAAGGCACTGCCCAGGATGTGACCGGCGTTGCGCAGGCGCGCGCGGACTCCCGGCAGCGGCTCGAACCAGCGGTCGTATGAGTGGACATCGATCAGGTCGAGCGTCGCAATGGCGTCGGCCTTGGTGTAGATCGCGGTCACCTGCGCCTCGGCGCGGCGGGCATTGCGCCGGTTCAGCCGCTCGACGTCGTTTTCCTGGATGGCGCCCGCGTCGGGCAGCAGCCAGTGCAGCAGGTCGCGCGTGGCGGGCGTCGTCGAGGCGCGGCCCCGAAATCCGGCGAGGGCAAGCTTTGGCAAGAGGCCGGTATGATCGATGTGGGCGTGCGTCAGCAGGACCGCGGCGATGCCGCGGGCGTCGAAGGGAAACGGGCGGTAATTCAGGGCGCGCAGCGACTTCGGCCCCTGGAACATGCCGCAATCGACCAGCAGGTCGCCGTGCGGCGTGACCAGGCGATGGCATGAGCCGGTCACCGTTTCGGCCGCGCCGTGGATGTGCAGCGCAATCGTCATGTCGGGCCGGCGATGGTGTAGCCGTTGCCCTCGGCCGAGAGCTTGGCCGAAAAGCGGAAGTCGGCATCGAAGGCGGCATGGATGCGATAGAGCGGCTCGCCCTCGGCCACGCGATCGCCGATCTTTTTGAAGAGATCGACGCCTGCGCCCTTGTCGATGGGCGCGCCCGCCAGCCGCGCGATGCGCGCCATGCGATGGCAGTCGATCGCCGCGACCAGCCCGTCGCGCGGCGCCACGACATCCTGCTTCAGAGGCCCCAGCGCCGACGATTCCGGCGATGGGCCTTGAGCGGCCATCAGGCCCCGCATCTTGGCCAGCGCCGCCCCGCTCTCCAGCAGCGCGCGCGCCCGGGTGATGCCGTGCCCGCCACGCAGGGCAGGATCGAACTCGAGGACGTGTCCGGCCAGCAGAAGCGCCCGTTCCCTGAGATCCTGCGGTGCCTTCGGATCTCCCTCCAGCACCTGCAGGACGTCGCGGGCCTCCAGCCACGGCCCGATCCCGCGGCCGATCGGCTGGCTGCCGTCGGTCGCCACGACCGAGGTGTTCAGTCCGATCTCGTCGGAGATGTACTCGAAGAGCTTGCGCAGGCGCACGAAGCTCGGCCAATCGCGCAGCTTGGCCGTCGGACCCACGGGCAGGTCGAGGACGAGATGGGTTCCGCCGGCGGCCAGCTTCTTCGACAGGATCGACGCCACCATCTGCTCCGGCGTGTCGAGCGAAAGGGCCGCTCGACCGAGATCAGCACATCGTCGGCCGGCGAAAGATTGGCATGCCCGCCCCACACCAGGCAGCCGCCCTCGGCAGCGACGATCCTGCGCATTTCATCGGGCCCGACGTCGACGCGCGCCAGCACTTCCATGGTATCCGCGGTGCCGGCCGGCGAGGTGATGGCGCGCGACGACGTCTTGGGAATCTTCAGCCCGTGCGCGGCGACGATCGGCACCACGATCATCGAGGTCCGGTTGCCCGGGATGCCGCCGATGCAATGCTTGTCGACGATCATGTCGCCGTTCCACGACAGCCGGCCGCCGACCGACGCCATCGCGCGCGTGAGCGACAGGACCTCCGCCGCCGTGGTGAAGCGGGCGCTGGCGATCAGGAAAGCGGCGATCTCCATCTTCGAATAGCGATGCGCGACCAGATCCCGGGCGATGGCCTGGTAGGCCTCGGGCGACAGCACGGCGCCGTCGATCTTGGCGCGCACATGCTCGAGGCTGGCGGGCGGCGCCGCCTGGGCGATCTCGACGGGCGTGCCGTCGGCAAGGCCGAGCTGGCGATAGGCAAGCAGCGACAGGCCGAGCTCGTCGGCCGCCATGATCGATTCGTCATCGACGATGTTCAGCGTGGCGACGATCCGCCGGCCGCCGCCGGTGACCTCGATGCGGGCCAGCGCCACGAACTCCTGCGCGCGATAGAGCGGGCAGCGCCGGGCAAGGAACGCCACCGTCTCGTGGCACGTGTCGATGCCGAGCCGCTTGATGCGAAGCATGAGCGATCAGCGACGCCGGAACTGGATGACGAGCAGCGCCACGAGGCCGGCCACCAGATAGACGCCGCCCACGATCAGCGAGGCATAGACATCGCCGATCGCCTGCAGGAGCGCGCGATAGCCGGCCAGCGTCAGGAAGCAGAGGCTGACGGCGAACAGGCCGCCGGCAACCAGGTATCCGGCGATCGTCACGGCCAACCGGCGGCCGGCATTCGCGGCGATGACGGCGCCATAGAGGGCGACCGACTTGGCGAGGGCGAGAATCATCGCGCTGTCCCGGCTCTCAGCGCCGCACGAGCGTCGCGAGCAGGAAGCCGGCCAGGGCGGCGATCGCGACGGCCATCAGCGGCTGCTCGCGGATGCTGCCCTCGAGCTGCTTGCGGCCATCGCCCACCGCGGCCTTGGCGGCCTCGGCCTTGCCGGCCAGCTCGTCGACCAGGGTCGCGGCGCGGGCCGCGATCTCGCGCGCCGCCTCGCCCGCGGCGCTGAGGGCGTCGGCGCCCTCGGCCTTTGCCGCCTTCTCGATGGCCGCCGTCAGCCGCTCGATCTGCTCGCGCAGCGCCACCGATTCCGTGCCCAGATAGCCGTAGGTGTCCTTCGTCCTGGACGTGGTCATGGCTGCCTCCCTCGGATCGCCCATACCTTGGCAGAAGCCGGCACGGCAGCTCTTGACCTGCATCAAGGCGGCCCGCGCCCTGTCCCGGCACATGACGTCGTCAGGCCGACAGACCAACACTCCGGGAGGGCCCATGAGCCTCAAGCGCATCCGTCTGGAACTGGCACGGACCCCCGACTTTCCCGAGGGCAGCCGCTTCCACGGCTACGAATTCGTGGCCCCGCTCGACGCCAAGGGCCATCTCGATTCCGCCGGCTGGCCCAAGGCCAGGGCCGCCTGCACCGTGCGGCGCTTCTGGGACAAGGCGCCCGACGAGCACGGCATCCTCATCCATCGCCGCGACAACAACTGGGCGTTCTCCTACGAGCCGGGCGACGACGACGACGAGCCGATCTTCCGCTTCGACCGGCATCTGTTCGTGAAGGGCGAATACGTGACGGTGACCGAGCACGACGGCGTGGCGCGGCCCTTCCGCGTCGTCGATGTCGCGCCCGCGATCACGCGCGCCTGAGGCACGACGCCCCGGCCCGCGATCACTCGCCCGGCTGCGTGCCGGGCTGCGTCCGGGGCTGCGGCCCCGGTTGCATCCGCGGATCCGCCTTCGCGGCCGAGCGCGACTTCCACCAGTCGGCGACCTCGCCGACCAGGCCCTTGCGGAAGGCCATGACGATGACCACGAAGATGGCGCCCTGGATCACCAGCACGAATTCGCCGAAGGCGGCGAGATAGTTCTGCATGGTGACGATGATGAAGGCGCCGACCACGGGTCCGACGATGGTGCCCAGCCCGCCGACCAGCGCCATCAGCACGACCTCGCCCGACATCGCCGGCGCTGACGTCGGTCAGGGTGGCGAACTGCATCACCATCGCCTTGGTGGCGCCGGCCAGCCCGGCCAGCGCCGCCGACAGCACGAAGGCCAGCAGCTTGTAGCGGTCGGCCTCGTAGCCCAGCGACAGGGCGCGCTGCTCGTTGTCGCGGATCGCCTTCAGGATCTGGCCGAACGGCGAATGGATGAAGCGGTAGATGGCGCCGAAGCCGAACAGGAAGATCGCCAGCACGACGTAATAGAGCACGCGGTCGTCATGGATCGGCAGCAGCCCGCCCAGCAGCGCCCGGCGCGGAATGCCCTGCAGCCCGTCCTCGCCGCCGGTGAACGGCGCCTGGACGCAGAAGAAATAGACCATCTGGGCGAAGGCCAGCGTGATCATGGCGAAGTAGATGCCCTGGCGGCGGATCGCCAGCGCGCCGGTCACCACGCCGAGCGCCGCCGCGCCGAGGACGCCGGCCACCAGGCCGAGCTCGGGCGGCAGGCCCCAGACCTTGACGACATTGCCGTAGAAGTAGCCCGCCATGCCGAAGAACATGGCGTGGCCGAAGCTCATCAGGCCGGCATAGCCGAGCAGCAGGTTGAAGGCGCAGGCGAACAGCGCGAAGCACAGCGCCGTCATCAGGAACACCGGATAGGCGAACCACGGCGCGGCCAGCGCCAGGGCGGCGACGACGACCGCGACGAGGGTGCGCTGGCCGCCGCTCATTTGGTCTGGCCCCTCATTTGGTCTGCCCGAACAGCCCGGCCGGCTTGACCAGCAGCACGAGCGCCATGACGACGAAGATCACCGTGTTGGAGGCCGGCGGATAGAACACCTTGGTCAGGCCCTCGACCAGGCCGAGGCCGAAGCCGGTGACGATCGAGCCCATGATCGAGCCCATGCCGCCGATCACCACGACGGCGAACACGACCAGCACCAGGTTGGTGCCCATCAGCGCCGAGACCTGCTGGATGGGCGCGGCCAGCACGCCGGCCAGCGCCGCGAGCGCCACGCCCAGCCCGTAGGTGAGCGTGATCAGGCGCGGCACGTTGATGCCGAAGGCGCGCACCAGCGTGGGATTCTCGGTCGCCGCGCGCAGGTAGGCGCCGAGCTTGGTGCGTTCGATGCCGTACCAGGTGGCGAGGCAGATCACGAGCGCCGCCACGCACGACGAAGCCGCGATAGGTCGGCAGGAACATGAAGCCGAGATTGTAGCCGCCGGGGATCGGGCTGGGATAGGGCGCGCCCGAGGAGCCCCACTTGGCCTGGAACAGGCCCTTCGATCACCAGGGCGAGGCCGAAGGTCAGCAGGAAGCCGTAGAGATGGTCGAGATGGTAGATGCGCTTCAGCAGCAGGCGCTCGAGGATGACGCCGAACAGGCCGACGAGCAGCGGCGCCAGCACCAGCGATGCCCAGAACGGCACGTCGAGCAGGCCGAGCAGCAGCCAGGCGGCGAAGGCGCCCATCATGTACTGCGCGCCGTGCGTGAAGTTGATGACGTTCAGCATGCCGAAGATCACGGCGAGGCCGAGGCTCAGCATGGCGTAGAAGGCGCCGTTGATCAGGCCGAGCAGGAGCTGGCCGAACAGGGCCTGGGGCGGGATGCCGAGGAGTTCGAACATGGCCGTCTACACTCCCAGATACGCTTGCAGCTTGCCGAGGTTCTGCTCGACGTCGGCCGCGGCGACCGTGTCGACCACGCGGCCGTCCTCCATGACGTAGTGGCGGTCGGCCACGGTGGCGGCGAAATGGAAGTTCTGCTCGACCAGCAGGATGGTGAAGCCGCGGCCCTTGAGCTGGCGGATGATCTCGCCGATGCGCTGCACGATGACGGGCGCCAGCCCCTCGGTCGGCTCGTCGAGCAGCAGCAGGTTGGCGCCGGTGCGCAGGATGCGGCCGATCGCCAGCATCTGCTGCTCGCCGCCCGACAGCTTGGTGCCCTGGCTGCGCCGCCGCTCCTGCAGGTTGGGGAAGAGCTGGTAGATCTCGGCCAGGCTCATGCCGCCCGGCCGCACCACCGGCGGCAGCAGCAGGTTCTCCTCGACGTTGAGGCTCGAGAAGATGCCGCGCTCCTCCGGGCAGTAGGCGATGCCCAGCCGCGCGATCCTGTCCGACGGCTGGCCCATCGTCTCGTGGCCCTCGAAGGCGACCGAGCCCGAGCGCTTCTCGACGATGCCCATGACCGATTTCAGGGTCGTCGTCTTGCCCGCGCCGTTGCGGCCGAGCAGCGTCACCAGCTCGCCGCGGCCGATCTCGAAGCCCACGCCATGCAGGATGTGCAATTCGCCGTACCAGGCCTGCAGGCCGTCGACCTTGAGCAGGGTCTCAGGCATGACCGGTCCCGACATAGGCTTCGACCACGGCGGGATCCTTCGACACCGTGGCGTAGGTCCCCTCGGCCAGCACCTCGCCGCGCGCCAGCACCGTGATGGTGTCGGACAGGTCGGCGACCACGCTCATGTTGTGCTCGACCATCAGCACGGTGCGGTCCTTGGCGACGGCGCGGATCAGGGCGGCGATGCGCTTGATGTCCTCCTGGCCCAGCCCCGCCATCGGCTCGTCGAGCAGCATCATCTCCGGATCGAGGGCCAGCGTGGTGGCGATCTCGAGCGCCCGCTTGCGGCCATAGGGCAGGTCGACGGCCTGCTGCTCGGCGAAGGCCGCGAGGCCCACCGCCGTCGACCAGCTCCAGGGCGCGGGCGTCGAGCTCGCCCAGCACGCTTTTCGGAGCGCCAGAACTGGAAGGAAATGCCCAGCTTGCGCTGCAGGGCGACACGGACATTCTCGCGCACCGAAAGATGGGGAAAGACCGCCGAGATCTGGAACGAGCGGGCGAGCCCCATGCGCGCGATGGCCGCCGGCGAGTTGCCGGTGATGTTGCGGCCCTTGAAGCGGATCCGGCCCGCCGTGGGCGTCAGGAAATGGGTCAGGAGGTTGAAGCACGTCGTCTTGCCGGCGCCATTCGGCCCGATCAGGGCGTGAATCGTGTGGCGCCGCACGCGCAGATCGACGTTCTTGACCGCGACGAAGCCCTTGAACTCCTTCGTCAGCCCTTCCGCCTCGAGAATTACTTCTTCTTCGGCCATCCGCCCCCCTGCGGTGTGGCGAATAAATCGAAGCTTGCGGCCGCTGTCCAGCACTGGCGTGCCACTGGCGCCGGTCCCGCGCGGTCGCTAGATTTCGCGCCTCGCGGGGGGAACCGCATTTGGGAGGACCAGCGTAATGAGATTCGGAAAATCTGCCCGCCATATCGGCGCGGCTGCTGCCGTCGTGGGCCTGGCCGCCGTCGGCCTGGCCGCGATCGCCGGTCCATCGGCCCTGGCCCAGGCGCCGGCGCCGCTCAAGATCGGCGTCATGGAAGGCTTCTCGGGCGTCTATGGCGACCTGACCGCCGGCGAAGTCGAGGCCATGCAGATGGCCATCGAGGATGTCGGCGGAAAGGTGCTCGGCCGCCCGATCGAGATCCTCTCGGCCGACCACCAGACCAAGCCCGATGTCGGCGCATCCATCGCGCGCAAATGGTACGACGTCGACGGCGTCAAGATGATCACCGGCCTCGGCACCTCCTCGGTCGCCCTCGCCGTGCGCAAGATCAGCCAGGAAAAGGGCATGATCGACATCAACACCGGCGCCGCCTCGGCCGACCTCACCGGTCCGGCCTGCTCGGCGACCGGCGCGCACTGGGTCTACGACACCTATGCCCTGGCCCATGTGACCGGCAGCGCCATGGTCAAGGCGGGCGGCGATTCGTGGTTCTTCCTCACCGCCGACTACGCCTTCGGCCATGCGCTCGAGCGCGACGTCACCGAGGTCGTCAAGGCGGCGGGCGGCAAGGTGGTGGGCGGCGTCCGCCATCCGCTCAGCACGCAGGACTTCTCGTCCTACCTGCTGCAGGCCCAGGCCTCCAAGGCCAAGGTCATCGGCCTCGCCAACGCCGGCCAGGACACGATCAACTCGATCAAGCAGGCCGGCGAGTTCGGCATCGTCAAGGGCGGCCAGAAGCTGGCCGGCCTGCTGGTCTTCGCCACCGACGTGCAGTCGCTCACCCTGCCGGTGGCGCAGGGCCTGGTGCTGACCGAGTCCTTCTACTGGGACCTGAACGACGAGACCCGCGCCTGGACCAAGCGCTACCGCGCCAAGAAGGACCGCCTGCCCAGCATGCTGACGGCGGGCGTCTACAGCTCGACCCTGCACTATCTCAAGGCGGTGCAGGCCGCCGGCACCGACGACGCCAAGGCCGTGATGGCCAAGATGCGCGAGATGCCGGTCAACGACGTCATGACCAAGAACGGCAAGCTGCGCGAGGACGGCCGCCTGGTGCGCGACATGTACCTGTTCGAGGTGAAGTCGCCGGCCGAGTCCAAGGGCAAGGACGACATCTACAAGCTGCTCGCCACCGTGCCCGGCGACCAGGCCTACCGTCCGCTCAAGGACGGCAAGTGCCCGCTGATCAAGGGCTGAGCTTTCAGACATCGCTGCGGAAAGGGCGCCCTGGCAACGGGGCGCCTTTTTTGCGTGTGCGGGAATTGACCGGAAAACAGTGGTGGCTGAAACGTTGGTCACCGGCCGGGGGGTTGCCACGGTTTCCGCAAGCGCGCCGAGCGTGAACCGGCTACGGCAGCCGCGAAGGCGCGCGGCAGAGTCCGCCGCGAGGGTCGAGCGATCGAAATGAGAGGCCAACGCGCCGATCCTCCAGGGTGAGTGTCGGCAGAGATAGGCCACAACATTGCGCGCGGTTGTCAAGCGCGGCGCCGCGCAAGATAGTTTTTTCGCACCGGGTAGAGGACGGCAGCGAGGGAATACTTGCGCCCCGCAGGGAGCGCGCCATTTGGGCGAAATACAACTCACACATCCAGAAGCGTCGGGGGTCCGTCCCGACCTTCACCGATTCGGAAGGCTGGACGGTGACCTGCGACCATGATGCCGCGGACCGCGTCATCAAGGTCACGTACCCGGACGGCAACTCGACAAAAAGTCATAATCTCTGTGCACTGCTAGTCGGCGGCCGCAGCCGGCGGCAGTGCCTTCGTCATGAAGATGCGCGAGGTACCGGGCGGGTCGCAGGGGATGCGGCCGAATTCGTGCCAACCATGACGTTCGTAAAAGCCAGGCGCCTGAAAGCTGATGGTAAAGAGCATCGCCGAGCGACAGCCGCGCCGCACCCCTTCTTCCTCGGCCAGCCGCAGCATGTGGCTGCCAAGGTCGTGACCGCGCAATTCCTTCGGCAGAAAGACCAGGTCGAGGAACAGCAGGCCGAGCGAGGTCCTTCCCAATATGCCGCCGAGTGTCTTGCCGCCCGCGTCTCGCACCAGCACGGCGAGGGGCCGCGAATCACGGTAGCCCACCTGCTCGGCGTTGTAGTCCGCGAGGCCATTGCCGATGGCGTTGCGCGCGGCATCGTCCGGTGCATCGGTCAGGAATAGGGTGGGATCGGCCATTTCCCGGAAGACTCCTAGGTTGCTCGCACAGTGATCTCGACTGTTTGAAATACCACAGTCGGCTTTCATGCTCATAGGGACCGCGAGCCTCCGGCGCCGGCGAAGGCGGCGAGGGCCACGATCAGCGACAGCAATCCGGCGTTCGGCGTCATGGCCTTCCGGCACATTCTTTCCCACTGTAGAGAGAGGCGGGAGCACTCGCGGTTGGCGCGCCTCAAGGAAGGCATAGGGCGGCTTCGTCGTGGAAGTAGGGCTCGTACCGTGGACGGATTCCCTAGGCTTGCATTCGTATTCTCCTGCAACCGTCGTAAACTGACGGTGCCTGGAGGTACCCGCCTGGCTTTCGAAGCATCCGGAGACGTTGGAGGATGACACCGCTCGGTAGCTTTATGGAGCGCCTGGTTAAGTCTGCCGCGCGCGACTGGAACACTGACGGACCGGCCTTCACGCTAATCCTTGGCGCCGGCGCCTCCCGCTCAGCCGGGGTGCCCGTCGCCGCTGAAATGGTCAGTATTCTGACGACCCTTGCCGAACTGAAGGCCATCAAGATACCGCGCAAACCTGCACGCGAGTCTCAATTCTCCTGGACTTTTCGTCACGTGACGGAGCGCATGCCGTGGGAAGACGAGTTCTTCAATTACCCGCGCCAGTTCTTAATGAACTGCATCAAACGCGCCCATCGAGAACCAAATCTCACACACCTAGTGGCAGCCCATCTAAGTTCTGCGCATATCATCGGCGACATCGTCACGACCAATTTTGATGACCTGGCCCTCGCGGCGTTTTGGGCCCTTCCCGCGGTGACAGCCTATGTCGAACCCTACGTTGTCTACCATCCGAAGACGGAACCACCGCCCAGGTCGGCAGGTGGCGTGCCGGTCATCATCAAGGCACACGGGCATCACACGCTCTATGGGCTGGACGTGATTGACCGCGACATCGCGACAACGGCTCCCTTTGTAAAGAAGCTCCTTATGTTACGCCCCGAACCCGAGATCGGTTACATCGTCGTAGGTTACTCCGGCGGTTGGGCTGATGGCGTTATGGCCGCACTAAGTGACCGGAAGATCACGCGTGGTAAGACCATCTACTGGTTTTATACCCGCCAGGTCCCCGCAGGGCCGCATGTCGAACGCGTGAAGGCGGCGAGCGATGTCCGGTTCATCCGCATCGCAGACGCAGACCAACTGTTCCTGGAGATGTGGAACGAACTGCATGTTGAGCGCAGCGAGCTGCGTGTCGACAGAAACGAGGTGCATGCCGTGCCGCGTCCATCATCGATGCCGATATTGGAAGAATATCATCTGTTTAATTCGTCGCGCGACTTTCCGATCAGGCGATCCCTTCCGGACTCTTTTCGCGAATGGTGGGGCATCGACGGCGAACTGGCGGAACAGGACGAGCCCGATCCACGCCTCGTCAAGCTACGCAAGGATCTTCTTCCCCTCCTCGACGCAATTGATCGTTGGGACAACGACGTCCTTCTGTTCGACTGCGCCCCAGCATCGATCCAGGACAATCTGCGCCGTGCAAGAAAGCCGATCTCATGGGTTGAGCCGCCTGAGCTCCGCCAGCTCGGTGAGCAGCTGCCGGCCAACATTGAGTGGACAAGGCGTAATCGCAAACTGCTCCGTCTTGCCCTCACGACAAAGGGGGCAACGGCCTACACGCTTATTCCGGCGTTGCTTGCCTGGGGTTAAGGAGACTTTTAACTCAGGTGATTAGTCGGAATGGCTCCAATTTTTGTGCTGAGTTCTTCCCTGATGGGATTTTCTGGTCATCGGCCTCCCGGCCCGGTGAGCCGCCGATCGCTCACGTATCTATGTCCCACGGCCGCCGGCTCGTCCCGGCGCAGAACGGCCTGATCTGCAGCACGGTCGGACCCAGCGCCTCCTCGCCGCGGCGCCGGATCTTCGCCGCCTGCCACGCCGGAAGCGTGCCGATCGCCGCCAGGCAATTCTCGAAGTCGGCGCCGCCCTGGCGCATGTCCTCGGTCAGGCTCGCCGGCCCGTTGCCGAGGATCGCGGCGCCGGCGAGGGCGGCGAGGGCCACGATCAGCGACAGCAATCCGGCGCTCGGCGTCATTGCCTTGCGGCACAGTTGGACGAACATGGCCCCTCTCCCCTGATCGATGCTCACGCGGTCTCGCCGGGGAGACGGAGCGGATCGGCGTGCCGTTACAGGCCGCGGGCGAAATTCGCCGGCGAGGGATTTCCCGGAGCGGGGCAGCGGACTAGATTGGCGGCAGCAGCGGAGAACAGAATTTGGCCCGGGCGCCAGCGCCGCCTCCCGAACCGTCGGACATCGAACTGGTCGACAACGTCCTTCGCGGAGCGCCCGGCGCGGTCGAGTCGTTCTACCGGCGCCACAGCCAGCTCATCTATCACTGCATCCGCTCGCGCGCCGACCGGCAGGACGTCGACGACGTCTTCCAGGCCTTCTTCGAGCGGCTGATGAAGAACGACTGGCGCGTGCTGCGGCTGTGGCAGCGCGGCAGCTCGCTGCCGATGTATCTTTCCCGGGTGATCCGCAACTTCACGATCGATTTCCATCGCGGCCGGCGGATGCGCGAGGAGGCCGTGGGCGGCACCGATGGAACTGGAGCCGCTGTCCGGCGCCGAGCCCGAGCCGATCACGGCGGCGACCCACCTGAAGGAGCTGCGGCAGGTCGGAATCCGGGCCTGGGCCGTCCTCGAGCCGCGCGACCGCACGCTGATCTGCGACCGGCTGCACCGCGACCTCGACAACGAGACCATCGCCCAGCGCCTGAAAGTCTCGGCGGGGGCGCTGCGGACCGCGATGTCGCGGGCCCAGGCGCGCTACCTCGCCCGGGTGCGCCAGCTTGCGCCGGAATTCTTCCCGGAGGGGGCGTAACGCCATGCCGGCCGGGTTCGTCTTTTGTTCAGATGATAAGGTCGAGCCATGAGCGAACGTCCGCCCGACGGCAGCGACGAACCGGAGGCCGTTGACCAGGTCATGCTGGCGGTCCTGGCCAATCGCGGGCGCGACGCCGCCGTCCTGTCCGCCGAGCAGGAGCGGCTGCTCGACGCGTGGGTGGCGGGCGGGCTGGCGCCGGACGACGCGGCGCGCGCCGCGGCGCTGGTCAGGCGGAACGCCCTCGCCGCCGAGCGCGTCCTCGAGCGCCGCCTGCAGGACGCCGCGAGGCAGGGCCCGCCGGTGCCGCAGGCGCTCGCGGCGCGGGTTCTCGCCGCCGGCGCGCCGCTCCGGGCCGCGCCCTCCGGCGGATGGTGGCGCGCGCTCGGCCGGCGGCAATGGCTGGGCATCGCCGGCGCGGCGGCGCTCGCCTCGATCGTGGCCATCGTCGGCATTCCGCTGTGGCGGACGATGCAGGGCAGTGCGCCGATCCAGGTCGCGATGGTGACGATCGGCGATCGCAATGCGCTGTTCGAGCCATCCGACATCCGCATGAGGGGATCTCCCCCGCAGGCCCCCGTCGCCGGCCAGCGTTTCCGCGACCTCGAGATACCGACCGCCATCCTCAAGGGCCTGTCCGCCGCCGCGGCCTCCTCGCCGAGCGCCGCGTCGCGCGAGATCGAGCCCTATCTTGCGCCGGGCGGCGATCGTCGTCCGATGCAGGTCGTCCTCGACGCCGCCCTGAAGGCCAGGATCGATGCCGGCGGGAACGGCGAGCGCATGCCCGTGCGCCTCTACGACCTCGACGATCCGCGCGCCGCCGACATCCGTCCCCTGGCCGGCCCGCTGGCGAAGGACCGCCATGCCTACCTGCTGACTCTGAAGCCATGACGGGGCGCGGCCGCGGGGTCTGGCGCCGCCGGCTGGGAGCCCTCGCCGTCGCCGCGACCCTGATCGCAACCGCGCCGCCGCCGGCCGCGGCGCAGCAGGGCGAAATCGACGCGCTGCTGTTCGCCGGCCGCAACGCCGATGCCGTCGCGCTGGCGAAACACCGCTTCGAGACCGCCGCCGCCGCCGAGCGCCAGCCGGCCTTCCAGCGCGCGGCGCGGCTCTGCGTGGTGCTCCTCGATCTCGACTGCGCGCGCGACGTCTCGGCGCTGGCCGACAAGGCCCTGAACGCCGTGCCCTCCGCCGAGCTGCAGCCGGCGACCGCGGCCCACGGCCTGATGCTGTGGTCGTTCATCGAAATATCGACGGGACACTATCGAGTTCATCGCCGCCGCGCTGGGCGAGGGACCCATGAGGATCGTGAACGTGGTGAACGATCCGTCGCTCTTCGCCGAGCTGCAGCTCCTCGCCGCCCGGCGGTCGCGGCTCGTCCTCGACTTCGAGGACTCGCGCGATCACCTCGACAAGGCGCTGGCCGGCGTGCTGTCGATGACGGCCGAGCGCTTCGACGCGGCGCGCCTTATCGTGCGCATCGCGGGCCAGCTCCTCGACAATTACGACGCCGAGCGCGCGCTGCGCCTGGTCGCCGCCGCCGAGCCGCTGCTCCAGGCCATTCCGCCGAACAGCTTCCCGGCCTACGAGCTGCAGCAGCTGCGCGCCACGCTGGCCGGCTACCGCAGGGACTTCGGGCAAGTCTCGAAGGACCTTCACCTGGCCCTGGCGACGCTGGCGCAGCTCCAGCTCGCGCCGGCGCGGAAATTGTTCCTCACCTCGATGGCGTACAACGAGCTGCTGGGCGCCGAGGTGCTGCGCGGCGATGGCGAGGCGGCGCGAGCGCTGCTCAAGTCGCATCCGCTGCAGGCCAGCCGCGAGGCCATCCTGAAGCGGGGATATTTCGCCGACGAGAGCGAGTTCACCTTCGCCGTCGCCGACGAGTTCGTCCGCCAGGTCGTGCACGACCCGTCGGACAAGGGATGGGGCGAGCTCCTGAAGCAGGCGCCGCGCTGGACCACGGATCCGGAGAAGCTCCAGCAGGCGCAGGCCTTCGGCCAGGCAGCCGTCGGCCTCGAGCTGCTGCGGACCGGCAGGACGGAGGCGGCCCGTTCGGCGTTGATCGCGGCCGGCCGGCAACGGCTTGCCACCCTCCAGGAGCGCTATCGAAAGTCGCTGTACGCCTCGCCCCTGCCCTACTGGACCGATCAGCTCCTGCTCGAGTTCGCGATCGCGGCGACCCTCTCGCCCGGCGGCGCGCCCGACTACGACCTCATCCTGGGCGCCCACGTCGTGCTCAGCCGGTCGATCGAGACGAGCGCCGACGACGCGCTCGCCAGCGAGGCCCTCCAGGCGTCGGACGAGAACCGGCGCATCGCCCAGAGCGTGCGCACGATCGGCTATCAGCGGGCGGGCTGGGAGAAGGCTGAGCTCGCGGCCCTTGCCGGCCGCCTGTCGTCGCCCAACAGGCCGGGCGCCGCGACGACGATGCAGGACCGGCTGCGCATCCTGCGCACCGCCAACGATTTCGCCGTCCAGCAACGGCGCCTGCACACAGCCCTCGCCGAGGCCAATGCGTCCGCCGCCGTCGATTCGGTGGCAAGCCTGGCGGCGGTGAAATCGTCGCTGCTGGCCGACGAAGCCCTGATCTTCTACGTCCCGGCGCGGGGCAAGCTCGGCAAGATCTGCGTTCGCGCCGATCGGACGCTGTCGTCGACGCAGCAGATCGACGAGGCGACGGCCATGGCCGACGCCCGCCTCGTGCGCGCGGCGCTGACCGCCACGCATCCGGCCTCGGTCGAGGCGGACAGCCAGTTTCCCGCCGCCGCGGCGGTTCGGCTGGGCAAGCTCCTGTTCGGCGGGCTGGAGGAATGCCTGCGCTCGAGCCGGCGCCTCTACCATGTCGCGGGCGCCCTGGCGGGACAGGTGCCGCCGGCGGCGCTTCTCGCCGAGGTCCCGCCCGTGCTGGGCGCGGGCTACGACCTGCGCAAGGCGCACTGGCTGATCCGCGACCATTCCTTCGTCAGGACCAGCTCGATCGACGCCTTCGTGGCGACCAAGCGGCTTGCGAAGACCAGGCGCGCGACCCTCGACTATCTCGGGGTCGGCGATCCGGTGCTGCCGGGCGGGACCTTGCCGCCCCTGCCGGAAACCTCGGAAGAGGTCGAACGGGCGGCGAGCCTGTTCGCCGCGACGAAGGTCCGCCTGCTGCGGCGCGAGGCGGCCACCGAGGAGGCGTTCCGGCTCGAGCCGCTGTCGGAATTCGACGTCGTCCATCTGGCGACGCATGGCCTCGTCAGGCAGGAGCTGCCCGGCCTCAGCGAGCCCGCGCTGGTGTTCACGCGCGATCCCGCGCCCGCGAAGGGCGATGCCTTCAATGACGGGCTGCTGACCGCCTCGCAGATCGCGACGCTGCCGCTCAGGGCGCGCCTGGTCGTGCTGTCGGCGTGCAATTCGGCGCGCTACGCGCCGTCGATCATCGACAGCGGCATCCAGGGGCTGGCGACGTCGTTCGCCATCGCCGGCGTGCCCTCGACCATCGCCGCGCTGTGGCCGATCGAAAGCTCCCTCACGCGCGACCTGATCGTCGATGTCTTTCGCACCGCGCGGGGCGGCAAGGTCGCGATCGCCGACGCCCTGGCCATGGCGGTGCGCCGCCATCTCGACGGCACGGCGCCGCGGCCGCTGCTGCATCCGCGCTTCTGGGCGGCGCTGGTGGTGCTGGGCGACGGATCGATCACGCTCGACGCGGGCGCCGCCACCGGCCCGCGCGCGCTCGGCGCCTTCGCGGCGGTCAACCCGGCGGTCGACGAGGAGATCCTGTCCGCCGCGCCCCTCGACGGCGACTTCGCCACCTCCACGATCGGCGCCTGGAACGGCAAGCGCTCGCCGTCGCTGATCCGGCGCCAGGCGCCGGACGGCACGACGACGTGGCAGGTCGAGGACGGCGAGATCGGCGCCGGCCTTGCGGCGGCGGCGAAGGGGACGATCTACGCCGGCGGGTATCTCTCGCTGCCGCAAGCCGGTTCGTTCGTCAGCGCGCCGGTGCTGCGCGGGATCTCGGCCGACGGCAAGCTCCTGTGGTCCCATCGGCTGCCGAGCGGGCCCACGTCGACGATGGTCATGGGCCTGGCCGCCGCAGCCGACCAGTCCGCCGTGGCGCTGGTCGGGCCCATCTTCGGCCAGGAAAGCGGCACGGTGTACTCGCTGATGCGCCTCGACCCCGCCGGCGCGGACGCCGGCCGGACCGACATCCTGCTTCCCGGCAACGGACAGGCGCGGCACACCGGCTATCTGGGCGTCGAGGGAACGTCGGGCATCGCCGCCATCAATCGCGAGCCGCAGCCCGCGTCGGGCGCCGATCGCTTTACCCTCGACGGGCTTGGCCTTCTCGAACTGTGCTGGGAAGGCGACGCGGCCGACATCGTCGTTCTCGACATGCCCGGGCTCGAGGAACGGCGGCGCGTCCGGATCGACCGCTTCCGGGTCAACAGCGCGCTGGCGGTGAAGGACGGCTGGATCGTGGTGGGAGACGTCCGCGACGACTGCCGGCAGGAGCGGCATGCCGCGGCCTACGCCGTCGGCGACGACGGTTCGCTCCGGCCCCTGTGGCGCGATGCATCGCCGTTCGACACGTTCGGGCGCGGCATCCGCAGGAGCGCCGGCGCCATCGAGATCGTCGGCTACGCCCGGCGATCGGTCGCCGTCCCGGAGGAGACGCCGGTCGTGACGGCGCCGGATTTCAGCCAGAAACGCGTCGGCAACGAGGCCTATGTCTCGGGCGAGGCCTTTTCCGTTCGCTTGTCCGAACAGGGGGTGGAGGAACGGCGCGACTTCGTCGGCGCGGGCTTCCCGGTCGTGCCCCTGGGCATGGCCTCGGCGGGCGAGCAGAGCGCGATCTTCGGAACGGTCGGCTCACGGCCGCTCTGGATGGCGCGCTAGGCCGTGATGATCTTGGCTCGATTCGTCGTCCCGACCGGAGCCGAGCGCAGCGCCTGCCTAGCAGCCGAAGGGGCCAGTGGAGGACCTTCTCTCCACGACAAGCCGCTTATTGTCGAGCGAAGGTCCCTCCACTCCGCGCTTCGCGCTCCGGTCGGGACGACGGAATTGACTTGAACTCATCACGGTCTAGTCTCCGACCGGAGCCGAGCCCACCTCATTCGCCGCCCACGGGCGCGCCTTTTTCGGCGACGGAGCGTTTCATCAGGGGCACCACGAACACGAGCGCAAACGTCACCATGGCGAAGATCCAGAAGCAGTCGAAATAGGCAAAGGCGGAAGCCTGCTGGCGGCGCAGGTTCTCGATCGCCTGCCAGGCCAGTTGCTGCACGGCAGCCGGGTCGGCGTTATGCAACTGTGCCTGCGCCTGCGCGATGAAGGAACTCACGGCGGCGTTGAAGGGATCGAGATACTCGCCGAGCCGCATGGTATGGAACTGGTCGCGGCGCTCGTGCAGCGTCTGCGCCATCGAGGTGCCGACGCTGCCGCCCTCGTTGCGCAGCAGGCTCAGCAGGCCGACGGCCGCCCCGCGCAATTCCAGCGGCGTGTAGAGGTAGGCCGCCACGTTCGCCGGCGCGAAGCACATCGACAGGCCGAGCACGGTCAGGACGCGCGGCCAGACGACCTGGCCCGGGCTGATGTCGAGGTTCATCTGCGACATCCAGTAGTTCCCGGCCGCCATCACCAGCAGGCCGGCGGCGAGCAGCCAGCGCGCATCCGTGCCGCGGCCGAGCAGGAAGCCGATGACGGGCATCGCCAGGAGGGCGAACAGCCCGGCCGGCGACATGACCAGCCCGGCGCTCAAGGCATCGTATCCGAACAGGGACTGGAGCAGGCCGGGCAACGAGGTGCTGGCGCCGTACAGCACGCCAAAGGCGAAGAAGATGATGATGCAGCAGACCGCGAAGTTGCGTTCCCGCAAGGGGCGGAAATTGACCACCGGACTGCGATGGCGCAGTTCCCAGACGATCAGCGCGACCAGGCCCGCGCCGAACAGGACCACCAGCGTCTGCACGCGCCAGAAGGGATCGCCCAGCCAGTCCCATTCCTGTCCCTTGCTGAGCATCACCTCCCAGCAAACCACGACGATCACCAGCAGCGACAGGCCGATCAGGTCGAAGCTGAACGGCCGCTTGCGCAGCTCCCGGCGCGCGGTGACGAGATAGTCCGGATCGTGGAGCTTGAGATAGCAGGCGGCGAGGGCCAGCAGGCCGACCGGGACGTTGATCAGGAAGACCCAGCGCCAGGAATACTGGTCGGTGATCCAGCCGCCGAGGGTCGGGCCGACGACCGGCGCCAGCAGCGCCGCCAGGCCGAACAGCGTCATCGCCATGCCCTGCTTCTCGCGCGGAAAGGCATCGAGCAGCACGCCCTGGCTGCAGGGCTGCAGGCCGCCGCCGGCGAGGCCCTGGATCACGCGGAACAGGATCAGCTGGTTGAGGCTGGTGGACATTCCGCACAGCCCCGAGGCGAGGGTGAAGACGCCGATCGACAGCAGGAAATAGGTGCGGCGGCCGAGGTGCGCCGACAGCCAGCCGGTGATCGGCAGGATGATGGCGTTGGCGGCAAGGTAGCTGGTGAGAACCCATTCACCGTCGTCGACCGTCGCCGACAGCCCGCCGGCGATATAGCGCAGCGCCACGACCGCTATGGTGGTGTCGAGCACCTCCATGAAGGTGGGCACGACCACGATCGCGGCCACCACCCAGGGGTTCGTGGCGCCCCGGGGTCGCGAGGCGGCAAGGACCGTCATTTCCCGGCGCCGGGCGCACCGGCGAGCGAACCGGCGGACGGCGATCGTGTCACGTGGGCCTGGAGGTACTTGCCGGCATCCGGTCCGGTCGCCGGCTCGTTGATATGGACGACCGGGACGACCGACGTGCCGATGAACAGCGGGTCCTTCTCGGCATCGTATCCCACGAGGTCGATCCGGACCGGCAGGCGCTGCACCACCTTGACGAAGTTGCCCGTCGCGTTCTGCGCCGGCAGCAGCGCCAGGGTCGATCCGGTCCCCATGGTGAAGCCGGCAATGCGGCCCTTGAACGTGCGCCGGCTGCCGTACATGTCGACCTTGAGATCGACCGGCTGGCCGATGCGCAGGTCGCCGAGCTGCGTCTCCTTGAAGTTGGCGTCGACCCAGACCTCGTCGAGCGAGCGGATCGCCATGAGACCCTGCCCGACCTGGACATTGTTGCCCGGATTGACGTTGCGGCGCGTGACGACGCCGTCGATCTCCGCGACGATGTCGCAGTAGCGAAGATCGAGCTCGGCCTGGGCGAGATCGCGCCTGGCGGCCTCGAGCCTGGCCTCGGCCTGCTTGACGGGCGGCGCCTCGGCCGCCAGCCGGGCGAACGTGCGGTCGATGTCGCCCGAACCGGATTTCTCGAACGCCGCGAGCATCTCCTTGGGCGTCTGGTTGTAGGAGTGGAGAACACCCAGCTTGGCGGCACTCTCGATCAGCGCCGCCTGCGCCTCGCGGACCGCCGAGAAGGTCTGATCGAGATCGGGCGGCACCTGGCCGAGATCCTTGCTCTCCAGGGGCAGGGACTTCAGGCCGAGGGAGACACGGGTCTGGTTCACGTCGGCCAGGGCCTGGACCAGCGCGGCGCGCGCCGTCACCAGGGCCGCCTGCCGGCGATCGAACTCCGAGCGGGGAATGTTGTTCGACGCCACCAGTTGCCTCGCCCGCTCGAATTCGAGCTCGGCCAGCGTCAGCGCCGCCTTGCTCTTTTCGACGCCGGCGACCCGGGCGCGCAGTTCGGCCGCCCGATTGGCGACGTCCTCCATGGCGTGCTGCAGGTTCCAGCGCCGGCTCCTGCGCTTCGGCTTCGATGCCGCGCACCGTGGCGGTCGCGGCCTCGAGGTCGGCCTTGGCCGTGTCGACCGCCGCCTTCTTGATGGCGACCGCCGTGCGGTAGGGCTCCTTGTCCAGCTCGACGAGGAGATCGCCGCGGTGCACCCGGTTGTCGTCGTCGACAAGAACGCGGGCGACCTGGCCGCGCACCCGGGCGGCGACGAAGGTCACGTGGCCGTTCACGAACGCATCGTCGGTCGAAACGGTGTTGAAGGCTTCCACGATCGACGGCGTGGCGAACGCAATGACGGCGAGCAGGACCAGGCCGCCCGCTCCCCCGATCAGCAGTTTTCGCCGCCGCGCGGCGCTGCGGCTTTGCGGCGGGGCCGGCCCGGATTCGGGCGGCGCCTCGGGGCTTGGCGCTGCGTCCGCGCGCGACGCCGAAGCCGGCTCGCTCTCCCGTTCGGTCCTCTCGCTGCCCTGGTCGTTCATGGCGGGAACCTTTCACGGAAAGGCGGATTGGCCCGCGGCCCGGGGCCATTCCGGCCCGAGACCACACTCTCTTGCGAACTCACTATATCCCGACGCGAAAGTTGTTGAACAGGGCGGCAACACGCCGCGACCGGAGGAGGCGCTTCGTCCAGCCTCCCCCGGTTGCGGGATTCGGGATCAGGCGGCCGCGCGGGAGCGGCGGAGCCATTCGTCGAAACCGATGTGGCCGAGGCGCGCTTCGCCCAACGGCACGAGCGAGCGCTCCTCGACGCGGCCGCCCCAGTAGCGCGCCTCGGGGTCGCGCACGACCTGGCGCGGGTCACCGACCGCCTTCAGATAGCGGGCGACGATGTCGTTGAACGGCGCCCGTTCCGGGCCGGCGATCTCGACGATGCCGTTGCGCGGCGCCGCGAGCGCCACGTCGGCGACGGCGGTCGCGACGTCGTCCGCCGCGATCGGCTGGAACAGGCAAGGCGAAAGCCTGATCGTGTTTCCATCCGCGCTTTCGGCGGCGAGGGCGCCGAGGAATTCCAGGAACTGGGTCGAGCGGACGATGGTGTAGGGGATGCCGGAGGCCTCGATCAGTTTCTCCTGGGCGACCTTGGCGCGGAAATAGCCGTTGTCGGTCCGGTCGGTTCCGACGATCGACAGCGCGACATGGTGCCGGACGCCGGCGGCGGCCTCCGCCGCGAAAATATTGCGACCGGCGGTCTGGAAGAATTCCAGCACCGCCTTGTCCTCGAACGAGGGCGAATTGGCGAGGTCGACCACCACCTGCGCGCCGGCCACGGCCGCCTTGAGGCCCTCGCCGGTGATGGTGTTGACGCCGCTGTTGGGCGAGGCGGCGAGAACTTCGTGGCCGGCCTTGCGCAGATTGGCGACGGTCTTCGAGCCGATCAGGCCGGTACCGCCGATGACGACGATCTTCATGGCTTACCCTCCCGCAATGGAGTTCGACTTCAAGTGGGCAAAATATCCGGGACTCAACGCGCGTGCAAAATGCCAAGCCGTGAGGAGACGAACAACGGGACGTCCCTGCTGAAGACGCCGCTCGCGACGTTGGGCACGTCAACCGCATCAACGCCGATACCGCGCGTTTGTTACAGGCCAGGCAGCCGACGGCCCCCTGCGCCCGGTTGTCGCGCGGCGGCCCGATGCCCCGGCACAGGCAGCGAAAATGCGCGGGCGGGGTCCTTGCGCCGCTCCCGCCGCTCCTGTCTCATGTCGCCACAAGCCCGGCATAACGGGCATTGGGAGTGACGACCAGGTGACAGTACAGGACCGGCCCCTCGCGGGGGCCTGGGGCATGACCGCCCTGCTCTTCCTCTTCATGCTGATCAACTTCGCCGACAAGGTCGTGGTCGGGCTCGCCGCCCAGCCGATCATGGCCGAGCTGAAACTGTCGCCCGAGCAGTTCGGGCTGATCGGCTCGTCGTTCTTCTTCCTGTTCGCCGTCTCCGCCGTGCTGGTCGGCTTCATCAACAACCGCGTGCAGACGCGCCGCACGCTCCTGGTCATGGCGATCATCTGGTCGGTGGCGCAGTTCCCGATGCTGGGCACGGTCGGCCTCGAAGTGCTGATCGCCTGCCGCATCGTCCTGGGCGCCGGCGAAGGGCCCGCGGCGCCGACGGCGACGCATGCCATCTACAAATGGTTCCCCAATTCGCTGCGCGGCATGCCGACCGCCATCATCGCCCAGGGCTCGGCGCTCGGCGTGATCATCGCCGTGCCGGCGCTCAACTGGATCATCGTCAACCATTCCTGGCACTGGGCGTTCGGCGCGCTGGGCATCGTCGGCCTCCTGTGGGCGGTGGCGTGGGCGATCTTCGGCCGCGAGGGCACGCTGGTCGACCGGCCGGTGCGGGACGCGGCCGGCACCATGACCGGCGGCGCCGAGCGCGTGCCCTACCGCTACCTGCTGACCTGCCCCAGCATCGTGGCCGCCTGCTGCGCGGGCTTCGCCAGCTACTGGGGCCTGGCGCTCGGCCTCACCTGGTTCACCTCGTACCTGGTCCAGGGCCTGGGCTACAGCCAGAAGCTGGGCGGCAACCTCACCATCCTGCCCTGGATCTTCGGCATGTTCGTCGTGCTGGGCGGCGGCTGCTCTCGCAGCGCATGAAGAAGGCCGGCGTCTCGAGCCGCCTCTGCCGCGGCGCCTTCGCCTCGGCCACCGTGATCCTGGGCGGCTGCCTGCTGCCCTTCGTCGCCAGCATGCCGACGCCGGAGCTCAAGCTCGCGCTGGTCGTCGTGGGCGGCGCGATCGGCAGCACGATCTACGTCGTCATCCCGATGATCGTGAGCGAACTCACGCCGCAGCCGCAGCGCGCCGCCATGCTCGCCATCACGACCTCGATCGTGACGCTGGCCGGCGTCCTGGCGCCGCTCGCCATGGGCGCGGTCATCCAGAACGCCGCCACGCCGATGGCCGGCTACGAGCGCGGCTACTTCATCCTGGGCGGCCTGCTGCTGGTGGGCGGCCTCATCGGCCTGCTGTTCATCCGCCCGGAAGCCGACCGCAAGCGGCTGGCGGCGCATGCCGTCGCCCTGCCGCCGCTGCAGCCGGCGCGGGCCTAGAGCAATATGCGTTTGGATCGAATCACCTCACCCTGAGGAGCATCGCGCAGCGATGCGTCTCGTCGGGCGGAGTATCCTCCGCCCTGGGGTGGGCAACCTGCCTTGTCGTTGCCCACCCTTCGAGACGCGCCCTGCGGGCGCTCCTCAGGGTGAGGTGATTCTGTCGAAACGGAACTTGCTCTAGCGCCGACTATTTGGAAATCGACAGCGAGTTCGGCTGCAGAACCGCAGCTAACTCATCCGGACCGCGGGCCTCCAGGCCCGCTCATGCTCATGGGCTGGGGCGGCAGAGTTCAGCCCGCGACCTGCTTGATGCGGGCGATCAGCTCGTCGACCGCCTTGTCGACCGGCACCTTCTCGTTCACCACGCGGTTCATCGCCTTGGCCCAGACGTTCTCGTTGTCCAGGATGCTGAACTTGTAGTTCTTGGTGAACTCGAACGGCAGCGTGCCGGCCATGAACTGGTCGTAGACCGCCTTGCGATGCTTGTCGGCCAGCCAGAACGGGCTCTTCTGGCTCTCCTTGGTGACCGGGAACCAGCGGCCGAGCGCGCCTTCGACGTAGGGGCGGAGGTTTTCCTCCTCCATCAGGAAGGTCAGGAACTCGCGCGCCCGCTTCTTGTTGGGCGAGCCCGCGAAGATCACGCCGACCTTGACGTCGGCGCGGTAGACCATCGGCGTGCCGTCCGGCTTCTTGGGGAAGCCCGCGGTGGCGATCAGCTCGTCGTAGGCCTTGCGGCCGGCGGCGCGCTGCTCGGCGGTGAGCTGCACGTTGTTGGCGTCGTCGAGCCACTTGGCCGCGATCGAGATCGTGTAGTTGTGCGTCATCACGATCGTGCGGTTGTCGAAGGCGAGCGTTGTTGTCGGGATCCTTCCAGGTCGTCGACGAGGGCGGCGTGCAGCCCTTGAGGTAGACGTCGGTGTAGTCCTTGAGCGCATTGATCAGGCCGGCGCGGACCTTGGGATCGTCGACCAGGAGCTTGCCCGAATCGTCGACCAGCTTCACGTTGTAGGCGTCGACCCAGCTCAGGAACGACTGGAAGGAGTCCGTCGAACTCGACGCCCATCGGGCTGCCGATGCCGTAGATGCGCTGGCCGGTCGCCTTGCGGATGCCGGGCTGGACCTTGTCGCACCAGAACGACCAGTACTCCTTCCACGTGTCCGGGATGTCGTTCTCCTTGAAGCCGGCCTGGCCCAGCATGTCCTTCCAGTACTGGATGTGCAGCGTCTGCTGCCTGATCGGGAAGGCGTAGTAGGCCTTCTTCTTGGCCTTGTCGCTGTAGAGGAAGGCGGTCTCCACCGTGTTGGGCGAGAACCGGCCCTTCATCGGCCCGATGACGTCGGAGATGTCCTCGAGCTTGCCGTCGAACGCCCATTTGCCGGCGACCTCGACGTCGTAGGTGTCGGAATAGGCGATGTCGGGCGGCGTGCCGGCGTCGAGCGCGGCCACCGTCTTGGGAATCATGTCCTGCACGGCATACTGCGAGAGCTCGACTTTCACGCCGGTCTTGGCCTCGAACTTCTTGATCGCCGCGTAGAGGGCGTCGTCCTCGGATTTGTAGAAGCCCTTGACCCACCACACGGTGAGCTTTTCCTGGGCGAAGCCCGGGGCAGCGGAGAGGGCAATCGCCAATGCGGCGACGCCGGCCAACACGCGTCTCATTCATTCCCTCGTGGGTTGTTTGCCGTCCTCCCCGCGGCGCACGGATATCAGCCCGCCGAACCAGTGTCGAGGGCGCGCAAGTCGAGGAAAGTCCGCAACAGTGCGGCGCATTGCCCGGCATGGGAATAAGGCAGGCCGTGGCGTGAATGGCCGATCACATTGAGTTCCGAATTGGACAGCAAGCGATGCAGCTCAGCCATGACGGGCACGGGGATGAACGGGCTGCCGTCGGGATGCAGCAGCAGGGTCGGGCACCTTATATCCTTCAGCCGGCTCGACAGATCGGTGCCGATCAGCACGCCGAGGGCATTGAGGATCGAACTCGCGCGGCCATTTCTCCTGCTGGTTGGCGAACCAGGCGAGCCGCTCCGGCGACAAGGCGCCATCATGGAAGCGGCCGGGCAGGAAGGCATCCGACCAGGCCTTCACGCCGCCTTCGTCGAGCTGGCGGCGCCACGCCTCGACGCTGCGGATCGAGGCGCCGAGATGGGCGCCGTTGCTGACGGTGAGGGTGGCGATCCGTTCGGGCCGCGCCAGCGTCGCGGCGAGCGCGACCGTGCCGCCGATCGAATTCGCCGACGAGATGAAACCGTTGCAGCCCGGCGGCATCGGCCACGGCGAAGAGATCGTCGACCAGCAGATCGAGCGACCAGGCGAAGTCCGCCGCCGGAATGTGCGAGCGGCCGCAGCCGCGCATGTCGAAGCGCGCGAGGCGGTAGCCGTCGGCCAGCGCCGGCTCCCAGCCCGCCCAGAGCCCGGCGCCGGCGCCGATGCCGTGATGAAACAGGATCGCCTCGCCGCGCCCGCGCCATGGTGCGACCTGGTCGACGACGTCGTAATGCAGCGTGCCGTGTCTGGTCGTCGCGAGCGGCATGTCAGAGAGGATTCGCGGGATAATATGAAGACATGAAGTGGAGCGCCTCCTTCTCCTCTTCACTTATCTTGAATCTCTCCGGATTGCGCTCCAGTCTCATCTTGCGATCGAGTCCCAGCATGACGTTGTGAACGTGAACGGGCAGCGGCGCAATGAAATCGATGGTGCACGGCACAGCACCACCGGTTGTAAGCCCGGTGCTGCGATCGAATTCAACGTGCTCCTGCGTCGTCACCCTTCTTGCCTGGATTCTATCGCTCGTGACGGCTTCGACCAGGCAGATATAGCTCGCCTTGTTGGGACATATGGCATGGAAGATGTCACCCACAAGGAGGCGGCCGAGCAGGGCTGCACGATCGGTCATGCACGATCTCCTATTGCGGCCCAAGAAGCCACCGACCAAGGAGCCCCGGCAGCGCCGAGCTCGGCTCGCTTCCGTAGCCGAGCTGCTTCACTGCGCACTTCATGCATAGATTGCGGCCCTCCACGCGATACATGGCCGTGCTTCCCAAATCGCCGCCAGCCTGGCAACCAGCTTTAATACCTTCGCATAGCAGATCTCCAGCAGCCGCAGGTTGAAAAGTGGGCGGCGCCGAAACGCTGGCGTCCACGTCATTGGCGGTGTCGCTGGTGGCGCCACGAACCAAACCATTTAAGTCGATGCGGAAGCCGGGTGGGGCGCCGAATTCTTTCCCACCGTAAAGGACTGGGATTTCTTGGATGTGTGAAATACGAATCGGAACGCCGCTGCGAAATGCGGCGCGACGCGGCCGGTGTCATCCTGAGTCTGCGCGGATCAGATCCGCGCTGAAGCGAAGGATCTAATGGCGTCGACGGCGATGAGATCCTTCGCTCCGCTCCAGGGCGGGGATTACCCCGCCCGCGATGACAGAAAACCTAATCCGCGCGGATGCCGGCTTCCTGGATCACCGCCGCCGGCTTCCTGCGATCGGCGCTGCCCTCGCGCACGGCTGTCCTGCGATGCATTTCGTTTACTCCCTGACGCGAGGCGGCCTAACATGACCGGCAATGCACATGCTCCGTCGCCGTTCCGCACTCGCCGGCCTCTCCTGCCTGCCGCTCGCCTCGGCGCGCGCTCAAGCCGTGGATTTTCCCGATCGTCCCCTGCGCATGGTCGTGGGTTTTCCGCCCGGCGGACCCAACGACCTGCTGTCGCGCATCGTGGCGCCCGGCATCGCCGAGCGGCTGAAGCGCTCGGTGGTGGTCGAGAACCGCGCCGGCGCCAACGGCGAGATCGCCGCCGCCTCGGTCGCCAAGGCGCCTGCCGACGGCAGCGTCTTCATGCTGGCCTCGAACGGCTCGACCACGGTCGCGCCGGCCTTCAACCGCAACCTGTCCTACGACGTACGCACCGACTTCGCCGCGGTGGCGCCGGTCGGCATCAATCCCATGCTGCTGGTCGTGCGCAACGACCTGCCGGCCAAGGACGTGGCCGAGCTTTTAGCGCTCGCCCGCGCCAAGCCGGGCAAGCTGAACGGCGCTTCGGCCGGCGCCGGCGGCGCCACGCACCTGGCGCTCGAGCTGTTCAAGTCGATGGGCAAGGTCGACATCGTGCACGTGCCCTACAAGGGCGGCGGGCCGGCGATGGCCGACCTGATGGCCGGCATGGTCGACCTCTATTTCGGCGGTCTCGCGACGGCGCTGCCGCACGTCAAGGCGGGCAAGTTGCGCGCGCTCGGCCAGACGTCGCTGGCGCGCTCGGCGGCGGCGCCCGACATCCCGACGATCGCCGAAGCGGGCCTGCCCGGCTACGACTGCGCCATCTCCTACGGCATCTTCCTGCCGCCCGGCGCGCCGGCCGGCCTGGTCGACAGGCTGCACGCGGCGGTCGACGCCACGATCCGCTCGCCCGAGATCGCGCAAAAGTTCGCCGAGCTCGGCGCCGACCCGCAGTTCGGCACGCCGGCCGAGTTCGCCCGGTATGTGGCGGACGACTACGCCAAGTGGGACCGCCTCGCCAAGGAGGCGGGCCTCAAGGTCGAATAGTCGAACGGACCGCGGTCACTTCACCGACGAGAACGCCGTCGGCGCCAGGAACTGGTTGGAGACGTTGGCCACGATGGCGCCGTCCTTCTCGGTCTCGGCGCGCTTGGCGTGCCATTCCGGATCGGCGGCGAAGGCGTTCCACTTCTTCTCGCGGTCGGCCAGCGATTCCCACTGCAGCATGTAATAGAGCTCCATGTTGGACTCGCCCACCAGGGTGGTCCAGAAGCCGGCCTGCTTGATGCCGTGCTTGTCCCACAATTTCAGCGTGATGTTGGCGAAGCGGTTGATCAGCGCCGGCAGGCGGCCGGGCACGCATTTGTAGACACGCAACTCGTATATCATCTCTCTTCCCCTTCTCAGTACTGAGCGTCGAAGCGCGGCACGAAGCCGCTTGCCTTGTGGTCGATGTGGCAGGTGAACGGCGCGCCGAAATGGCAGGGCATCAGCCGCGCGCCCGATCCGGCGCAATGCTCGAGCGCCGCGAGCCGGCTCTTGCGCGCGCCGATCGCCTCGGCGCAGGCGAAGCTGTTCCATTCCGGGTGATAGACCTGCAGCGCGTGGTGCAGGATGTCGCCGCAGAACAGGCCCTTCTCGCCCTTCGATTCGAACTTGATGGCGATGGTGCCGGGCGTGTGGCCGGGCGCCGGCTCGACCTTGATGTTCTCGTCGAGCTGGGCGGAGCCGTCGACCATCTGGGTCAGGCCGGCCTCGACCACCGGCAGCACCGAATCGCGGAACGAGCCGGCATTGGCCGGGCCGGTCTTGGGATCGGTGTCGAGCTTCAGGTAGTGGTCGTAGTCGGTGCGGCTGAACACATATTTGGCGTTCCGGAAGGTCGGCACCCACTTGCCGTTCTCCAGCCTGGTGTTCCAGCCGACGTGATCGACATGCAGGTGGGTGCACATCACCATGTCGATCTGGTCGGGCTCGACGCCGGCTGCCTTCAGCCGCTCGAGGTACTCGCTCTCCATCAGATGCCACTTGGGCCGGTGCGGCCGCGACTTGTGGTTGCCGACGCAGGTGTCGATCAGGATGCGCTTGCCGCCCACCGTCACCAGCCAGCTATGGACGCTGAGCTTGAGCGAATTGGAGCCTTCCTCGTAGTGGTTGGGCATCAGCCAGGCACGGTGCTGCTGGACCACCTCGGGCTTCCAGTCGGGAAAGAACATCTTGGCGTCGAAGTTGGGCTCGTAGCTCTCCTCTATGCGCTGCACCGTGGCAGCGCCGAGCTTCACTTCCGTCATGCCTTCTTCCCCCCGATCGACGCCAGCTTAGCGTCGCCGGGTGGCCCTCGGGAAGGCCGGCGTTTCGTCCGTTAGAATGACCGCGAGAACGGCCGAATCGCCGCCTTCGCGGCGCGGCGATGGCCGCCGAATGCCGACACCACGCCCGCCGCCCAGCCGAAGAGCAGCAGCGCGCCCAGCCGGACGCTCATGTCCCGCGGCTGGAAACTGCCGGTCGCGACGATGGCCAGCCCCGCGGTCACGAAGAAGAAGGCGAGGATGGCGACCACGGTGCCGACCAGGCCGAGCAGCACGGCGTGGCCCATCGAGCGCGCCCGGCGATGGCCGGCATAGAGGCCGAAGGCGATCAGCGCGGCAATCGCGGCGTAGTAGACGGCTTGCTCCATGACAGGAGGATACGCCTTCCGCGCAGGCGATCAGCCACGCGGTTGTATCAATTGAAGAATCAAAGTTTACTTCGCGGCCCTTGCAACAATCCGGAATCGACCAGCCGCATGTCCGATCGCCCGCTCGCCTGGCTCGCCGCGTCGCAGCTCGCGAGCGATGCTGGGCCATGCCGACCGCATGGGCCTGCGCGACGACGATGCGTCGAAGTCGTGGAACACCGCGCATCCCTCGCGCGCCTGCGACGCGGTATCCCTGGTCGCGACCGGCGGCGCGGGCCTGCTCTACTGCTTCGCGGCGAACTGAGACGCCGCTAGAGCGGATCCCGATCAGGTGTCATCGGACTCGGCGCATTCACATGCGCCTGCGGCCTCCAGGCCCGCTCATGGCTGGGAGCGCGCCACTCCAGTGGCGCTCATGGGCTGTGTGATCCACGAAGATGCGCCACTGGAGTGGCGCGCTCCCAGCAAAGACAAAGAGGCGGGCCTCCAGGCCCGCGGTCCGCCATGACATGAGTCTGCCTTATCGAAACCCGCTCTAGCTCTGCGGCTTGCCCGTGATGAAGCAGAATACCCGGCCGTAGGTCTCGCAGAGATGCGTGCCGCGGTCGGGGGTCACCATGTCGATGATCTTGCTCTTGGGCACGACCAGCCACTCCCGGCCATCCCAGGCACGGTACATCCCGTCGCTCCCCATGAAGGACGGCGCGGGGCGGCAGTCGCCCTGCTTGCCGTCGGCCGATCCGTTGCAGCAGCTTGCGCCGATATCGGGCTGTTTCAGATCCTTGTACCAGTCATGGTTCTCGGCGTGCCCGTCGCCGTGCCTGCCGGAGGGCGCGGCGGATTGCGCCAGCGCTGCCAGGGGCGAGAGCACCAGCACCAGCGCGAGCCATTTGAGCGGCATGACCATGGAGCAGCCAGCCTACCACTCCTCCCGGCCCAGGGGGAGGGCGGGTTCGGGGAGAACGAGCCCCGTGGCATTTCAATTGCATGGTGGATGTAAGGCACGTCACCGGAGGACAGCATGGCGCACGACCATATTCATATCGATCCGGCCTTGCCGCTCGTGCGCCAGGCCGACAAGGGCCACAACCGCTGGCATCCCGACCTCGCCCCGGCGGTGCGCATCGCCTCGGGCTCGTCGGTCGAGATGGAGACGCTCGACGGCCTCGACGGCCAGATCAAGCCCGGCACGACGGCGGCGGACCTGGCCGGCATCGAGATGGGCCGCATCCATCCGCTGACAGGACCGGTGTATGTCGACGGCGCCGCGCCCGGCGACCTGCTGGCCGTGAAGATCGAGGCAGATCGTTCCGGCCAACCGCGGCTTCACCATGATCATGCCGGGCTTCGGCTTCCTGCGCGATCTGTTCACCACGCCGTTCCTGGTGCACTGGGAGATGGCGAACGGCTTTGCCGTATCGCAGCAGTTGCCCGGCGTGCGCATTCCCGGCGCGCCGTTCATGGGCGTGATGGGCGTGGCGCCGCTCGCACGAGCTGCTGAAGCGCATCGTGGCCCGCGAGGCCGAGCTGGCCGGCCGGGGCGGCATGGTGATGCCGCCGGATGCGGCCAGCGCGGTGCCGACCGCCGAACCGATCGCCAGCCAGGCGTTCCGCACCATCGCGCCGCATGAAACCGGCGGCAATTTCGACATCAAGTCGCTCACCGCCGGCGCCACGCTCTATCTGCCTGTCCAGGTGCCGGGCGCGCTGTTCTCGGTCGGCGACGCGCACTTCGCGCAGGGCGACGGTGAATCCTGCGGCACCGCGGTCGAAACGCGGGCAACCTTCGTCGCCCGTTTCGACGTGCTGAAGGGCGAAGCCACGCGGCGGCACCAGCGCGATCCTTCCTATGCCTTGCCGGGCCATGCCCATCACGGCGCGCCGGGCGTGCATGGCGCCTTCGGCGTGACGCCCAGCAAGGGCTATTACGCCACGACCGGCATGTCGCTCAGGAGCGACGGGCGCGCCGAGTCGGAGGACATCACGCTCGCGGCGCGCAACGCGCTCGTCAACATGATCGACTACATCGCCCAGGCCTACAGCTTCACGCGCGAGCAGGCCTATTGCCTGGCCAGCGTCGCGGTCGACCTGCGCATCAGCCAGGTCGTCGACGTGCCGAACATGACGGTATCGGCCGTGCTGCCGCTCGACATCTTCGAGCGGCAACCATAGCTCCCTCTCCGCCGCGTCAGCGTGTCCTCTCCGCCCGCGCAGCGGGGGGAGGGAGACCCGCGCTCAGCGCGAAGTAGGGAGGGGGGACTGAGACACACGCGCGCGTGCGGCGGGCGAGAGCGGCGCGTCAGTCGAGATCCAGCCCGTTCATGCCGGCGTTCTTGCGCGCCTTCCGGGCGAGCTCGGTCAGGGCCTTGCCGGCCTGGTACGGGTCCTGATCTGCTCGATCTCGGGGCCTTTGTGCCAGCCCTCGGCCACGGCGAAGATGCCGTTGCCGGCCTGGAAGACGCGGCCGGTGATCTCGCGGCTCTGCTCGCTCACCAGCCAGGTCGACACCGGGGCGACCCATTTGCGGGTCGCGCGCTTCTTGTCCTCCTCGCTGTACTGGCGCAGGTCCTCGGTCATGCGCGTCAGCGCCGACGGCGAGATCGAGTTGACCGTGACGCCGTAACGCCCGAGCTCGCGCGCGGCGATGACGGTGAACGAGGCGATGGCCGCCTTGGCCGCCCCGTAGTTGGTCTGGCCGATATTGCCGTAGATGCCCGACACCGACGTGGTGGTGACGATGCGCGCATCGACCGGCCCGCCCTTGGCCTTGGCCTGGTCGCGCCAGTAGGCCGCGGCGTGGCGCGACGGCGCGAAAGTGCCCTTCAGGTGCACCTTGATGACCGCGTCCCACTCGTCCTCGCTCATGTTGACCAGCATGCGGTCGCGCAGGATGCCGGCATTCAGCACCAGCGCATCGAGCTTGCCGAAGGCCTCGATCGCCTGGTCGACCATGTGCTTGGCGCCGTTCCAGTCGGAGACGTCGTCGCCGTTCGCGACCGCCTCGCCACCTTTGGCCTTGATCTCGTTCACGACCTGCTGGGCGGGGCCGACATCGTTGCCCTTGCCGGCGCGGTCGCCGCCCAGGTCGTTCACCACCACCTTGGCGCCGTGCTCGGCCAGCATCAGGCAATGTTCCCGGCCCACGCCGCGCGCCCCGCCGCTGACGATCGCCACCCGTCCCTCGCACAATCTCGCCATTGCTCCCTCCCGTTTCTGTCGTGTCTGACGGCACTTTCCTGCGCTAGTCTAGCGGCCTACCGAGGAGGATCGCCATGGACACGCTGCCGCTCGTCGCCCCCGAACAGGTCGGTCTTTCCGCTCAGCGGCTCGACCGCGTGCGCAAGTGGATGAACGGCTGGGTCGACAGCGGCCGCCTCGCCGGCATGGTCGCGGTCGTCATGCGCAAGGGCGAGCTCGCCTTCGCCGAGACCTGCGGCAAGGCCGACCTCGAGCGCAACAGGCCGATGCGGCCCGACACGATCTTCCGCATCTATTCCATGACCAAGCCGCTCACCTCGACGGCGATCATGATGCTCTACGAGGAGGGCCGCTTTCAGCTCGACGACCCGATCTCCAAGTTCATCCCCGCCTTCGCCAACCCGCGCGTCTATGCCGGCGGCAGCCGCGGCAAGATCGACTCGGTGCCGGCCGAGCGCGAGATCAACTTCCGCGACCTGCTGACCCACACCTCGGGCCTGACCTACGGCTTCATGGAGAGCAATCCGGTCGATGCGCTCTATCGCGCCAAGACCGGCGGCGTCGACTTCCAGACCGGCGACACCAGCCTCAAGGACATCGTCGAGCGGCTGGGCACCTTCCCGCTGATCGCCCAGCCCGGCAAGGCGTGGAACTACAGCGTCGCCACCGACGTGCTGGGCTACCTCGTCGAGGTCATCTCCGGCCAGCCCTTCCAGGTCTACCTCAAGGACAAGGTGCTGAAGCCGCTCGGCATGGTCGACACCGACTTCCACGTGCCGGCCGACAAGCACGAGCGCTTCGCCGCCAACTACCAGGCAGGACCGGGTGGCAAACTCGAGCTGATCGACGATCCGGGCAAGAGCCGCTACCTCGCCCCGCGCAAGGTGAACTCCGGCGGCGGCGGCCTGGTCTCGACGGCATCGGACTACCTGCGCTTCTGCAAGTTCATGCTGAACAAGGGCGAGCTCGAGGGCACGCGCCTGCTCGGCCGCAAGACCGTCGAGCTCATGACCATGAACCATCTCAAGGGCGACATGGCCGACATGGGCATGCCGCGCTTCTCGGAATCGACCTACTACGGCATCGGCTTCGGGCTGGGCTTCTCGGTGACCATCGACCCGGCCAAGGCGCATATCCTGGGCTCGCCCGGCGAGTATGCCTGGGGCGGCGCCGCCTCGACGGCGTTCTGGTGCGACCCCAGGGAGGACATGGCGGTGGTGCTGCTGACCCAGCTCATGCCGTCCTCGACCTATCCGATCCGCCGCGAGCTGCGGGTTCTCACCTACCAGGCGATCGTCGACTAGGAGAGGCGTCGACTGATGAGGAACACCGGGCCCATCACCGTCACCAGGCTGCATCCGCTGTTCGGCGCGGAAGTGTCGGGCATCGACATCACGCGGCCGCTCTCGGCGCGCGAGTTCGGGCCGATCCGGGCCGCGTTCGAGGAGCATTCCGTGCTCCTGTTCCGCGACCAGCCGATGGACGACGACAAGCAGATCGAGTTCAGCGAAAACTTCGGCCCGCTCGAGACCACCGGCGTTTCCAACCCCGCCGCCGGCACCAAGTTCCAGCGCCAGTCGAACCTCGACATCATGACCGGCGAGCCGATCCCGCCCGACGACATGCGCATGATCTACCAGAAGGCCAACTACTTCTGGCACTCGGACTCCTCGTTCAAGCGCGTGCCCTCGCTGTGCTCGATCCTGACCGCGCGCGTCTGCCCGCCCGAAGGCGGCAATACCGAGTTTCTGTGCATGCGGGCGGCGTGGGACGCCCTGCCGCCGGCCTTGCAGGCCACGGTCCAGCCGCTGGTCGCCGAGCATGCGCTGCTCTACTCGCGCAACCGCGTGCAGAAGGGCATCTTGAGCGCCAAGGCGATCGCCGAGCTGCCGCCGGTCAGGCAGCGCCTTTACCGCGACAACCCGATCAACGGACGACGCTCACTTTATATTGGCGCCCATGCCGGTCACATCGTCGGCTGGCCCAAGGCGACCGGCGAGGCGCTGCTCTGGGAGCTCAGCCAGCGCGCCGACCAGCCGGAATTCCGGCTGTCGCATCCGTGGCGCGAAGGCGACGTGATCGTGTGGGACAACCGCGCCGTGCTGCATCGCGCCACCTACTACGACACGGTGAAGTACAAGCGCTTCATGCAGCGCACCACCATCGGCGGAGACGCACCGACGGTTCCGCAATAAGAGATGGCCGAAGCGCCCAAAGCACTCTCGCATGCCGACGGAATGCCCGCCGGCTGGCCGCGCCGGTTCGCGGTGGCGACCATCACCATCGGGCTGATGATGTCGGTGCTCAGCAACTCGATGACCAACCTGGCGCTGCCCTACATCGCCCACGACCTCGGCATCACGGCCGAAAGCTCGATCTGGATCGTCAATGCGACCCAGATCGCGCTCGTCATCTCGCTGCTGCCGGTGGCGGCGCTGGCCGACATCGTGGGCTACCGCCATGTCTATCGCTTCGGCCTGGTCTTCTTCTCGCTGGCCTCGATCGGCTGCGCCTTCGCCCCCTCGCTGCCCTGGCTCCTGCTCGGCCGCACCTGCCAGGGGCTGGGCGGGGCGGCGCTGATGGCCATCCAGCCCGCGCTGGTGCGCGCGATCTATCCGCGCAACGAGCTGGGGCGCGGGCTGGGTTTCAACACCACCGTGGTCGCCACCTCGCTCGCCGCCGGCCCGTCGCTCGGCGCGGCGCTGCTCTCGATCTCCTCCTGGCCGATCCTGTTCGCCGCCTACGTGCCGCTCGGCATCGTCTCCTTCGTGCTGTCCGAGCGCTACCTGCCGCACACGACGCATAGCCACCGGCCGTTCGACGTGGTCTCGGCGGCCCTGTCGGGCGCCACCTTCGGCCTGCTGATCTTCGGCATCGACGGCATGGCGCACGGCCATCAGAAGGTGGTGGTCATCACCGAGCTCGCGCTGGCCGTCGTGCTCGGCACGCTGTTCGTGTGGCGCCAGAAGCGGCTCGCCGATCCGATGATGCCGATCGATGTCTTCAGGCGGCCGATCTTCTCGCTCTCGATCTCCGCCGCGACCTGCACCTTCGCCGCCCAGGGCCTGGCCTTCGTCAGCCTGCCGTTCTTCTTCCACACCGTGCTGGGCCGCAACGCCACCGACACCGGCATCCTGCTGACCGCCTGGCCGCTCGCCCTGGCGAGCATCGCCCCCATCGCCGGGCGCCTGGCCGACCGCCATCATGCCGGCGTCCTGGGCGCGATCGGCCTCACCAGCATGACGACGGGCCTGGTGCTGACGGCGCTGCTGCCCCCCGATCCCTCGAGCGCCAACATCATGTGGCGCCTGGTGCTGTGCGGCGCGGGCTTCGGCATGTTCGGCGCGCCCAACAACCGGCTGATGATGAACGCCGTGCCGCGCGAGCGCAGCGGCAGCGCCGGCGGCATCATCGCCACCGCCCGCACCCTGGGCCAGACCGTGGGCGCCGCGCTGGTGGCGCTGATCTTCGGGCTGTTCGACTTCTCCAGCGGCGGAGCCGCCGCCGCCGACGCCGCCCGCGCCGCGATCTGGCTGGCGGCGGGCTTCGCCGCCACGGCGCTGGTGATCGGCAGCCTCAGGCTCCGCCATTAACGGGTGACGGTCTGCTGCCCGCCGGCGCCCCAGGCGTGCTATTTGTCCGTCCGTGATCAGGAACATCCAACCGGACTCCGCGCGGCGAAAACGGCTTACCGCGGCGATCATCATCGTGCTGGCGGCACCGGGCCTTTATCTCATTGGCGTATGGGCGTTCGTCGCCGAGTGGCTGGGCATGGGCTGGCGCTTCCTGGCGGAGTCGACACTTGTCCCCAACTGGCTTCTGGCGTTCCTGACGATTTGCGCGATCATCGCCGCCGGCATCCTGGGCACGGCGCTGCGCCCGACGAGGGAAACCATTGATCCCGAGCAGGGCGAGCCGCCGGACTAGGTCGTATTACAACTGGTATCGGGGCCGCCAATAGTGCAATTCCGACGCATGCTTTTGCCAGATGCAGCTCTCCGTCGTCGAGTCGACCATGGACTCGTTCGCCAATGCCACAAGGCCATCCCATGACGAAGACGACGGCTGACAAGCCGAGCCTTGCCGCTCTCCTGAAACAATACGGCAGCGGTCCGATCCAGTTCACCGGAACAGGCGATGCACTCTTCGAGCGGCATCTGATGTTCGACAACGTGGCCGACCCCGCCGAGGCAGGTCCGCGGCAGCAGTACGAGGCGCTGGCGCGCTCGATGCGGGATATCCTCTCCCAGCGCTGGCGGCGAACGGAGCATGCCTACGATCACGCAAACGCCAAGCGCATCTACTACATTTCGCTCGAATTCCTGATCGGCCGGTCGTTGGCCAACAACGTCCTGAACCTGCGCCTCGATCCCGTTGCCAGGTCGATCGTCGAACAAGCGAAGATCGACTGGATGGGCCTGCTCGAGGAGGAACCCGACGCCGGCCTCGGCAACGGCGGTCTCGGTCGCCTTGCAGCATGCTTTCTCGACTCGATGGCGACAATGCAGCTTCCGGCGATGGGCTACGGACTGCGATACGAGTACGGCATTTTCCGCCAGACCATCGAGGACGGCTGGCAACATGAGCATCCGGACAACTGGCTGCGCTACCCCGATCCCTGGGAAGTCGCCCGGCCGCAGGAGGCGGTCGAGATCAAGCTGGGCAGTTCGTTCACCGTGCAGGACGGAACCCTGAGCGCGGTCATGGGCAAGCCATCGCACGTGCTGGGCATACCCTACGATCGGCCGATCGTGGGCTACGGCGGACAAACCATCAACACGCTCCGCCTGTGGGCCGCCTCCACGCCGGAGGCCTTCGATCTCCAGGCGTTCAGCGCCGGCGCGTTCGTCAAGGCCCTGGCCCAGCGACTGGCCGCCAATTCGGTGACCCGGGTCCTCTACCCCGACGATTCGACGGCGATGGGCCGGGGTTTGCGCTTCGTGCAGGAGTATTTCCTGGTCGCCTGCTCCCTGGCGGATCTCGTGCGGCGCTTCCGGCGGTACAACACCGACTGGAACGCCCTGCCGGACAAGGTCGCGGTCCAGCTCAACGATACCCACCCCAGCCTGGCCGTTCCGGAGTTGATGCGGATCCTGCTCGACGAAGCGGGCCTCGACTGGGATCAGGCCTGGGACATCACCAAGCGGACGCTTGCCTATACGAACCACACGCTGTTGCCCGAGGCGCTGGAAAAATGGCCCTTGAGATGGCTCGAGCTGATGCTGCCGCGCCACCTGCAGATCATTCTCGACATCAACCAGCGCCTGCTGGACGAGGTGCGCAACCGCTTCCCGGGCGAGGAGGACCGCGTCAGGCAGGTGAGCCTCGTCGAGGAAAATGGCGAGCGCCATGTTCGCATGGCCAACCTTGCCATCGTCGGCTCGCACAGCACGAACGGCGTTGCCGCCATCCATTCGCGGCTGCTGCGCACCGTCACCGTGAAGGCCCTGGCCGACCTGTTTCCCGACCGCTTCAACAACAAGACCAACGGCGTGACGCCCAGGCGCTGGCTGTTGATGGCCAACCCGGCGCTTGCCGACTGCCTCACCGGGGCGATCGGCGACGGCTGGATCACCAATCTCTCCGAGCTGGCGAAGCTCGCGCCGTTTGCCGACGATGCGGGCTTTCGCGACAGCGTCCGCAAGGCGAAGCACCGCTCCAAGTCGCGTTTCGCCGACTGGCTGAAATCGACCGCCGGCGTGATCGTCGACCCCGACTCGATTTTCGACAGCCAGATCAAGCGCATCCACGAGTACAAGCGGCAATTGCTGAACGGCTTGCGCGTGGTCGTCCTGTACAACCGGCTCCGCCAAAAGCCGGATCCCGGGATGGCGCCGCGCACGTTCTTTTTCGCGGGCAAGGCGGCGCCGGCCTACAAGCTGGCGAAGCTGATCATCAAGTTTCTCAACAACCTCGCCGATACGATCAATGCCGACCCGGCGGCGCAGGGCCGCCTCAAGGTCGTTTTCCTGCCCGAGTATGGCGTGTCGCTCGCCGAGCGGCTGATACCGGCGACCGATGTCTCCAACCAGATCTCGACCGCCGGCTACGAGGCGAGCGGCACCAGCAACATGAAATTCATGATGAATGGGGCACTGACCATCGGCACGCGCGACGGGGCCACGATCGAGATGGCGGAGGCCGCCGGAGAGGAGAACTTCTTCCTGTTCGGCCAGACCGCGGATCAGGTGGCGGACAGCCGTAGCTGGTACGATCCACGGTGGCATTACGACAACGAGCCGGAGACCCGCCAGGCGCTGGATCTGATCTTCACCGACCATTTCAGCCGCAACGAACCCGGCATCTTCGAGCCATTGCGCGAACCCCTGCTGACCCGCGACCATTACATGCACCTGGCGGACCTCACGTCCTATCTGGCGGCGGACCGTCGGCTGCTCGAGCTCTACGCCGATCAACAGGAGTGGGCGCGAAAGGCTGTCCTCAACGTCGCCAGTTCCGGCCATTTTTCCAGTGACCGCACCATCGCCGAGTACGCCTCCGAAATCTGGCATGCGACTCCGTGTCCGGTGCCGTAGCGCATGCCGCCCTGCGCGTTGATGTAAATCTGTCGGCCGGCCCTGGTCTAGCCCTGCGTCGTCAGCAGGACGAAGGGCAGCGTCGTGCAGAGCCCGGCCAAGGGCACCGGGCCGCCCAGCGACCCGACCGGCGCGCCCGTCAGCGCATCGATCACGGGTCCCGCCGGCGGCGAATTGGAGATGGAGCGTCGTGTCTGCGCCAGGCTTGCGGCGCAATGCCGATCCCGTCCTCGCCCTGCAGCAGGCCGAGCGGCAGGCGCGGCACGGCCGCCAGCAGCCATTGCGCGCCGTGGCGGCGCTCGAAGGCGATCACCGACCCGGCCCGTTCGCCATGCGCCGCTACCGGCACATAGCTGCCCTCGGCGAACAGTTCCGGCGTGCGCGCACGCAGCGCGAGGACGCGCGCGATCAAGGCCTGCTTGAGGCGGCCATCGCGCCACGCCCCGCCCAGGGCGCGGATGTCGCCGTCGCCAAGCGCTGACGCACGCGCGGCAAAATCGACCGGCCGGCGGTTGTCGGGATCGACCAGGCTGAAATCCCAGAACTCGGTGCCCTGATAAAGATCGGGCACGCCGGGGACGGTGAGCCGCAGCAGGCATTGCACCAGGCCGTTCACCGCGCCGGCCGGCGCAATGCGGCGGACGAAGGCCGCGATCTCGTCCAGCAGGTCGGGCAGCGCCGCCTCGGCGACCAGCGCCAGGACGAAGCGGCGGGCGGCGGCCTCGTAGGCCTCGTCGACGGCCGCCCAGTCGCTGAACAGCTTGGCCTCGCGCAACGCCTTCTGCTGCCACGCCGCCAAGCGCCCGGCGAATGCGGTGCGGCCGTCACGATCACCGGGATCGAGATCGAGTCGGCCAGGCGCCGACGACGGTCTGCAGCAGCATGGCAACGTCGCCGGGTGCAGGCGCGTCGTCGGTGCAAAGCGGCTTGCTGGCCGCGACCCAGCCCGCCTGCAGGAGGGCCCACTCATCGGCCATGCCGCTCAGCACCGCGAGGCGGGCGCGCACATCCTCGCCGCGCTTGTGATCGTGCGTGGCCGTCGCCAGCATCGACTGCGGATGGCCGGCGGCGCGCGCGGCCACGCGGGCATGGAAGGCATCGGCGTCGAGGGAAAACGTTTCCACGTCGAAGCCGACATCGTTGCGCGAGAGCAGCCGGCCGTAGCGATAGAACGCGGTATCCTCGACGGCCTTGGCGGCGACGGGCGCGCTCAATTGCTGAAAGCGGGCAATGGCGAGCTTGCCGGCGGCAGAACCGAACAGGCGCAGGACCGCGTCGACGGCCCAGCGGTCGGTGGCAAGGCAGGTCTTGCGCGCGCCGTCGGCGGCCCGCTGCAGCACCGCGCGGTCGGCGGGCGAGAAAACGCCGTCGGCGCCGTAAGTGCGATAGACCGGGAAATGCGCCAGGAGCTCGGTGAGCACGCGACGCAAGGTCGGCCGGGCGATCTCGCCCGGCGGAAAGGCGGCGGCACAGGCCTCGAGCTGGGCGGAGAAGCTTCGCGCCACGATCTCGCGCCGCGCCGCCTGCTCCTCGGGCGCGAAGTCGGCCGGGCGCCCGCTCAGCGCCGCCCAGGCCGTCGCCAGCGGCGCTTCGCCCGACGCATCGTGCTGAAGGGCGTTCACGTCGTTCATGAAATCGTAGCCGGTGGTGCCGTCGCACGCCCAGTCGCGCGGCAAGGTCTCGCCGCGCAGCAGGATCTTTTCGACCACCAGCCAGGCCCCCGCGCCGAGCCGCCCGCGCAGCGTCCGGCAATAGCCGGCCGGATCGGTGAGGCCGTCGACATGGTCGATGCGCAGGCCGTCGATCAGCCCCTCGGCGTGAAGGCGGAGCGGCAGGGCGTGCACGGCCTCGAAGACTTCCGGCTCCTCCATGCGCAGGCAGACCAGCTCGTTGATGTCGAAGAAGCGCCGCCAGTTGATGCAGTCGCCGGCGCTGCGCCACCAGGCGAGGCGGTAGTGCTGGCGTTCCAGCACGTCGCGCAGCGAGCCCGCGCTGCCGGGGGCAAGCGGCAGGCCATGGGAAAAGTAGCGCAGCGTCTCCTGCCCGACCTCGATCTCGCCCGCCGCCAGCGTCTCCTCCAGCGGCTTGCCCAGGATCGGCAGCAGGACCTTCTCGCCGGCCAACCAGTCGATGTCGAAGAAGCGGGCATATCGGCTGGCGCGGCCGTGGCGCAGCACGTCGGCCCACCAGGCGTTGGCGGTGTCGGCCGCCATGTGGTTGGGCACGATGTCGACGATCAGCCCGAGGCCCGCCGCGGCGAGCTTTGCCACCAGCGAGCGCAACGCGGGCTCGCCGCCCAGCTCGGGATTGACCCGCGTCGGGTCGATGACGTCGTAGCCGTGCATCGAGCCCGGCCGGGCTGTGGCGATGGGCGATGCGTAGAGGTGGCTGACGCCCAGGCGCGCGAAGTAGGGCACCAGCGCCTCGGCATCGGCAAAGGTGAAGCCCTTGTGAAACTGCAGCCGGAGGGTGGCGCGCGGGATCACGCGCGGCGACCGGCGATGATCCTGGCGCGCGCCTGCACGGGCGGCGTCTCGAACAGGTCCTTTGCGGCAGGCGCCAGGCGGCGGCGCCAGTTGGGATGCTCGTCGACGGTGCCCGGCAGGTTGGGCTGTTCGGCGAGCCCCAGCAAATCCTCGAGCGGCGCCAGCATCAGCGGCGACGGCGACTGCGCGACAAAGGCGAGCGCGGCATCGACGGCGGCTGCCGGCTGCTCGACCGGCGGCGGCGCGCCCTGCGCGGCCCCGGCGCCGGTGAAGGCGCGCCACAGCCTGATGCGATCGCGCCGGCGTTCCTCCTCTTCGCCCGCCGCGCCGAAGCCCAGCGCGCGGCGCGTCCGGATGTCCTCGCCGCTCCACCAGCCGGCGGCCGTCGGCAGATCGTGCGTGGTCGTCATGGCGACCGCATCGCGGCGCCAGCGCGAAGGCTTCTTGAAGGTGAGCCGCGTCCGTTCGAACCACAGCACGTCCATGCCGGCGATGCCGGCGCGACGCAGGCGGGCGCGAAAGCCGGGCGGCACCGTGCCGAGATCCTCGCCGATCACGACCGCGCCATGGCGGTGCGATTCCAGCGCCAGCAGGCGCAGCAGATCTTCCACCGGATAGGCGAGGTAGGCGCCCTCGGATGCCGGCGCGCCGCGCGGAACGAGCCAGAGCCGCATGAGGCCCATGATGTGGTCGATGCGCACGCCGCCGGCATGACCCAAGGCGGCGCGCAGGGTCGCGAGAAACGGCTCGAAGCCGCGAGCGACCAGCGCCTGCGGCGAGAAGCCGGTGAGGCCCCAATCCTGGCCGCGCGGATTGAAGAGGTCGGGCGGCGCGCCGACGGACAGGCCGAGCAGCAGGTCGGATTGCCGCGCCCAGGCGTGGCTGCCGGCGCGGTCCATGCCGATCGCCAGATCGCCGATCAGGCCGATGCGCATGCCGGCCGCACGCGCCGCCGCCTGGGCGGCGGCGAAGGAGCGTGCGGTGAGCCATTGCAGAAACTGGTGGTAGCGCACCGTCCCGGCCTCGCTGTCGAGATAGGGCGCGATCGCCGTGTCGCCCGGATGACGCCAGCCCTCCTGCCAGTCGCTCCAGTTGCCCGAATGCCTGGCATGCAGCGCCTCGAACAGCGCGTGCTCGCGCAAGGTCGCGCCGCCGTCATGCACGAAGCGCTCGAAGTCGGCGGCCAACGCCGTTCCGGCGGCAAGATCATGGGCGGCAAAATCGTCATACAGGGCGCTCAACAGGGCGAACTTCGCCGCACCCGCTGCCGGCCAATCGATCAGCGCCTCCTGCTCCAGGGGCGCGCGCCCGGGTGGCGTCCGGGCCGCAACCCTGTCGGCGCCGAAGACGACGGAAGGATCGGCGTAGAGCGGATTGAGGAACAGCCTGCTCGACGGCGAATAAGGGCCGTACCGCGCCAGGTCGGCGGCGAACAGGCCATGCACCGGGCTCAGCGCCACGGCATCGGCGCCCTGGCGCGCCGCACCCTCGGCGAGATCGCGCACCGCGCCGGCATCGCCGATGCCGCCGTCGCCGGGGCGACGCAGGCCGTAGATCTGGGCGGCGACGCCCCACATCCTGCGGCCGGCGCCGACATCCTCGAGGGTGACACAGCGCGCCGGCGCCACGGCGAGCGTGATCTCGCGGTCGGCGAAGCGCAGGCGGTGGTAGCCCGCCTGGCCGACGGCGGGCACGGTCGCGCCCTCGCCGCCCCGGATCGTCACCGGCCGGACGCGGCCATCCTCCAGCGTCAGTTCGGCCGGCATGTCGGCATCGATCGCCATGTTCGGCAGGGCGACGCGCGCATCGACGCGCGCGGTAACGAGCGGCGGCACCTGCCGAGGGTCTTGCGTTGCGTCCAGGGACTCGAGGATCCGGCGCAGCGATTCCGTCCTCACCTGCTGCTGCCGGCCCATGGCATCGACCCAGTCGACGGCGAGGCCTGCCTCCCGGGCCCGGGCCCGTACCGCCTCCTCGTTCATTCCGCCCGGTCCAGGAAGGCGACCGTCGTCAGCCCTTCCAGTCGCCCGCGCAAAGCCTGCTCGCCCGCGCCGGCGCGCGAGGCGAAGAGCAGACGGCCGTCCGGCCTTTCGACCGGGCAGGACTCACGCGCAAGATTGCAGGCGATGGTGAGGACCGAACCGTCGGCCAGCCGCCAGCGCGCGGCCGCGCCCGCCCGCCCCACCGCATGGGCGGCCAGGGACGTGGCGCCGTCGAGATGTGGCATCAGAACTGCGGCGCGCAACGCCAGCAGCTCCCTGTAGAGCGCCTGTCGGCCAGTGCCCTGCTCGCCGCCCGCCATGGGCAGGCTGCAGTCGAAGGTTTGCGCCGCATTCGGATCGGGGATCGCGTCGGTGGTCTCGCCGGCCTGGAACCCCGCGAAGCCCGCGAACTCGCGCCGCCGCCCCTCGCGCACGGCCTTGGCCAGCTCGCCGTGATGGTCGGTGAAATAGAGGAAGGGCGTGCCGCTCGCCGTCTCCTCGCCCATGAAGATCAGCGGAACCTGCGGGCAGAGAAGCTGCAGGGCGATGGCGGCCTCCAGCGCCTCGGCATCGACACGCCCGGTCAGGCGGTCGCCGAACGGACGGTTGCCGATCTGGTCGTGGTTCTGCAGGAAGAGCACGAAGGCGGTGGGAGCAAGGTCGCCGCTGGGCGAGCCGCGCGTCTTGCCCTGGCGATAGGCCGAACGCTCGCCCTGATAGGCGAAGCCCTGGGCCAGGCAGCGCGCCAGCATGTCGGCCGGCGCCGCCGCATAGTCGGCATAGTAGCCGTCGCGCTCGCCGGTCAGCAGGACATGCAGGACGTGATGCGCATCGTCGTTCCATTGCGCATCGAAGCTCGCCCCGCAGGTGCTCCGACGCGTTGTCGTCATGCTCGAGCACGAGATGGGCATGGCGGCCGGGCTCGACGGCGGCGCGCACCTCGGCGGCCATCTCGTCGAGCCAGTCGGCCTCGGAGATGGCGTGCACGGCGTCGAAGCGCAGCCCGTCGAAACGATATTCCAGCAGCCAATAGAGCGCGTTCTCGGTGAAGAAGCGGCGCACCTCGGGCCGCCGGAAGTCGATGGCGCCGCCCCACGGCGTGGCGATGTCGTCCCGGAAGAAGCCGGGCGCATAGGCCGCGAGATAGTTCCCGTCCGGGCCGAAGTGATTGTAGACGACGTCGAGGAAGATCATGAGGCCGAGGCCGTGCGCGGCATCGACCAGCGCCTTCAGCTCGTCCGGCGTGCCGTAGCTGCGGGCGGGTGCGAAAGGCAGCACGCCGTCGTAGCCCCAGTTGCGCGTGCCGGGAAACGCGTTGACCGGCATCAGCTCGACAGCGGTGACGCCCAGCGCCGCGAGGCCGGGCAGCGCCGCCTGGACGCCGGCAAAGCCGCCCAGCAGGCCGGCATGCAGCTCGTAGAGGACGGTCTCGTGCCACGGCCGGCCGCGCCATCCGGGATGCCGCCAGCGATAGGCGCCGGGATCGACGACCAGGCTCGGCCCATGGACGTCGTCGGCCTGGGCGCGCGCGGCGGGATCGGGCACCGCACGGCCATCGGCCAGGCGATAGCGGTAGCGCGCGCCCGCGCCGCAGGGCGCCTCGGCGTCGAACCAGCCCTCGGCCGACCGCGTCATCGCCACCGGCGCCTGGCCCTCGATCTCGACCCCGACCTCGTGCTGCGCCGGCGCCCACAGGCGAAAGCGCGTGCGGTCGGGCGCGATCAGGGTCGCGCCGAACGGCAGGGCGCGGGCAAAGCCGCTCATGACTCCTCATTCCTGTGAAGGCTGAGGATCAACACGACGCTGCGGGCGCCGACCGTGATCTCCTCGCCGTCAAGGTCGCGCTCGGGTGCGTCGGGCTGGGCGCTGTCGAGCAGCAGCCGCGCCGGCAGGCCAGGCGGCGGCAGGCGGAAATTGTGAACCTCGCCGGAGGCGTTGAAGAAGGCCGTCAGGATCGACACCTTGCCGTCGCCGTTGCGGCCGGCGCGACGCACCACCAGCCGCCGCTCCTCCGGATTGTTCCACGAATCGTGGCTGACCGGTTCGCCCGAGGCCTCGAACCAGGCGATGTTGCTGATGCCCGGCGCCAGCTCGTGCTGGCCATGCAAAAATCGCGGCGCGCGCAGCACCACATGGCTGGTGGCGAAGCGCAATGATCCGTGCGGCAAAGGCGGTGAGCGCGCTGCCCTCGACGCCCGCGGCCAGCTTCCAGTCGAGCCAGGAGATCTCGTTGTCCTGGCAGTAGGCATTGTTGTTGCCGCCCTGGGTGCGGCCGAATTCGTCCCCGCCCAGCAGCATGGGCGTTCCCTGCGCCAGGAAGAGCGTGGCGAGCAGCGCGCGCTGCACGCGCCCTCTGGTGTCGAGGATCGCGGGATCCTCGGTCGGTCCCTCGACACCCCAGTTGGCCGACCAGTTCTCGGCCGTGCCGTCCTTGTTGTCCTCGCCGTTGGCCTCGTTGTGGCGCTCGGCGTAGCTCACGGTGTCGGCCAGGGTGAAGCCGTCGTGCGCGGAAACGAAGTTGATCGAGGCCCACGGCCGCCGCCCCTGCTTGTCGAACAGGTCGGCCGAGCCGGCCAGGCGGTCGGCGAAATCGGCGCGCTGGCCCGCGTCGCCGCGCCAGTAGCGGCGCACGCTGTCGCGGAAGCGGTCGTTCCATTCGGCGAAGCCCGGCGGATGATTGCCGAGCTGGTAGCCGCCCGGCCCGATGTCCCATGGCTCGGAGATCAGCTTGGTGCGGGCCAGCACCGGATCCTGGCGGATGGCATCGAAGAAGCCCGAGCGCAGATCGAAGCCGTGGTCCTCGCGGCCCAGGGTGACGCCGAGATCGAAGCGAAAACCGTCGATATGGAAGGCGGTGACCCAGTAGCGCAGCGAATCCATCACCATCTGCAGGACGCGCGGCGTGGAGAGATTGAGCGTATTGCCGGTGCCGGTGTCGTTGACGCAATGGCGCGGATTGTCGGCCACCAGGCGGTAGTAGCTCGCATTGTCGAGGCCGCGGAACGACAGCGTCGGCCCCATCTCGCTGCCCTCGGCGGTGTGGTTGTAGACGACGTCGAGGATGACCTCGAGGCCGGCGGCGTGCAGGCGGCGCACGGCGATGCGCATCTCGTCGAGGGTGTTGTCGGAAAGGTAGCGCGGTTCGGGCGTGAAGAAGCCGATGGTGTTGTAGCCCCAGTAGTTGCGCAGGCCCTTCTGCAGCAGAGTGCGGTCCTGCACGAAGGCGTGGATCGGCAGGAGCTCGACCGAGGTTACGCCGAGGCGCCGCATGTGGTCGATGAAGTGCGGGTCGCCCAAGGCGGCGAAGGTACCGCGCTCGTTCGGCCTGAGGTCGTGGCGCAGCATGCTGAGGCCGCGCACGTGGACTTCGTAGATGACGGTGTCGGACCACGGCACGGCGGGCGGGCGATCGTCGGCCCAGTTGAAGCTGTCGTCGCTCACCACCGCCTTCAGCATGCCCGGCGCACTGTCGCGCCGGTCGAAGGAAAGGTCGGCGCGCGGCGAGTTCACGCGATAGCCGTACAGCGCATCGGAGGAGCGCAGTTCGCCGGCCAGGCGCCGCGCATAGGGATCGAGCAGGAGCTTGTGATGGTTGAAGCGATGGCCGTGGTGAGGCTCGTAGGGACCATAGGCGCGATAGCCGTAGATCAGCCCGGCGCGCGCATTGGGCAGGTAGCCGTGCCAGACCTCGTCGGTGCATTCCGGCATCTCGAGGCGCTTGATCTCGCGCCGTCCCGACGGGTCGAACAGGCAGAGCTCGAGCTTGGTGGCGTGGGCGGAAAAGACGGCGAAATTGGTGCCGAGTCCGTCCCACGTGGCGCCCAGCGGATAGGGCGCCCCGGGCAGCAGCCGATCAGGCAAGCTCACCATGTTCAGCCCTCGGCGCGCAGCATCACGGTCGAAAGCGGCGGCAAGGTGAGCAGGACGGAATGGCCCTCGCCATGCGAGGGCTGTTCGAGCGCATGGACCGTACCGTCGTTGCCGAGATCGCTGCCGCCGTAGAAGCGCGAATTGGTGTTGGCGATCTCGCGCCAGCGGCCGGCGCGCGGCACGCCGATGCGATAGCCGTGGCGCGGCACGGGGGTCATGTTGCAGACGACCAGGACAGGCGCGCTGCCGGCCTCGCCCACGCGCACGAAGGCGAAGACGGAGTTGGCGCGATCGTCGCCGATCAGCCAGCGGAAGCCCGAGGCCAGGCAATCGCGCTGATGCAGCGACGGCTCGCCGGCGTAGAGCCGGTTGAGATCGCCGACCAGGCGCTGGACCCCGGCATGCATCGGATCGCCGAGCAGCGGCCAGTCGAGCTCGGCGTCGTGGTTCCACTCGCGCGCCTGGGCGATCTCGCTGCCCATGAACAGCAGCTTCTTGCCGGGATGGGCCCACATGAAGCCGAGATAGGCACGCAGGTTGGCGAAGCGCTGCCAGCGATCGCCCGGCATCTTGCCGAGCAGCGAGCCCTTTCCGTACACGACCTCGTCGTGCGAGATCGGCAGGACGAATTTCTCCGAGAAGGCGTAGAGCAGGCCGAAGGTGATGTCGTCGTGGTGGTAGGCGCGATGGATCGGCTCGTGCTCGATGTAGCGCAGGGTGTCGTGCATCCAGCCCATGTTCCACTTGAAGGAAAAGCCCAGCCCGTCGGGCAGCGGCGCGGTGACGCCGGGCCACGCCGTCGATTCCTCGGCGACGACGATGGCGCCGGGGCAGCGTTCGCCCACCACGGCATTGAGATGGCGCAGGAAGCCCACGGCCTCGAGGTTCTCGCGCCCGCCATAGATGTTGGGGATCCAGGCGTCGGCCGGCCGGCTGTAGTCGCGATAGAGCATCGACGCCACCGCATCGACCCTGAGGCCGTCGACATGGTAGCGCTCCAGCCAATGCAGCGCGCTCGCGATCAGGAAGCCCTGAACCTCGTGCCGGCCGAAATTGTAGATGTAGGTATTCCAGTCGCGGTGAAAGCCCTCGCGCGGATCGAGATATTCGTACAGCGCCGTGCCGTCGAAGCGCGCCAGGCCGTGCGGGTCGGTGGGAAAGTGCGCCGGCACCCAGTCGACGATCACGCCGATGTTCGCCGCATGCAGGGCATCGACGAAGCGGGCAAAGGCCTCGGGCGGCCCGAAGCGGGCGCTGGGCGCAAACAGGCCGAGCGGCTGATAACCCCACGAGCCGCCGAACGGGTGCTCGGTGATCGGCAGCAACTCGACATGGGTGAAGCCCAGATCGGCAAGGTAGGGGATGAGCCGCTCGGTAGCGAGATCCCACAGCGAGCCGCGGTCGCCGTCGGCCGGCCGCATCCACGATCCGACATGCATCTCGTAGATCGAGATCGGCGCCGACGCGGACTGCCGCTCGGCGCGGCTCGCCATCCAGCGCTGGTCGCTCCAGCGCCACGCAAACGGCGAGGCCACGACCGAGGCCGTGGCGGGCGCAGGCTCGGCCTGCTGGGCCACCGGATCGGCCTTGGCGGGCAGGCGCAGGCCGCCCGCGCCGACGATGTCGAACTTGTAGCGCGCGCCCGCATCCAGACGCGGCACGAAGAGCTCCCAGATGCCCGCGGGAAAGCGCAGGCGCATCGCATGGCGGCGCGCGTCCCAGGCGTTGAAGTCGCCGATCACCGCCACGCGCTCGGCGTTGGGCGCCCACACCGCGAAGCGCACGCCCTGCACGCCGTCGACCGTGACGAGGTTGGCGCCCAATGCCTCGGCCAGCTTGAAATGCCGGCCTTCATTGAACAGGTGCAGATCGAGCTCGCCCAGCAGCGGGCCGAAGGAATAGGGATCTTCGGTTTCCTGCACCGCGGCGGGCCATTGGATGCGCAAGAGATAGGGCGAGGCGTCGGACACGGGTCCTTCGAACAGACCCGGCACCTCGCCTTCCTGGAGCTGGCCGAGCGACGTTCGATCGCCGCGCCGCAGCACGTCGACGGCCTGCGCCCCCGGCAGAAAGGCGCGAATGCCGCGTCCGGCCGGGCCGTCATGCGGCCCCAGCACGCCGAAGGCGTCGCGATGGCGCGCCGCCGCCAGCGCTTCGGCGTCGGCGCGATCCAGCCGCGTGAGCGCCACAGCCGTCACGAGGAGGCACCCGGCGCAGGCGCGAGAAGGCGATTGGCGATGCGCGCCAGGCCGCCCACCGGGATGGCGAGCCAGGCCGGCCGGTTGGCCGCCTCGTAGTTCACCTCGTAGGCCGCCTTCTCGATCAGGAAGAAGTCGAGCAGCCGGCTGTCCTTCCTGCCGGCCCTGCCGGTGGCCTCGCGATAGCCGCCGAGGAAGGCCTTTCCCGCGCCCTCGCGCAGGCGCGTTATCAGCCTCTGGCGCCGTCCCGGCGACACGCGGCTGGCGATCACGTTCTTGGGGTCGAGCGCCGTCGCCGCCGCATAGTCGATCGAGCGCAGCAGGCCGGCGACGTCGCGCAAGGGGCTCGCCTTGCCGCGGCGTTCGGCCAGCGGGCGGGCGGGCTCGCCCTCGAAATCGATGATGTAGGCGTCGGCGCTGGCGACCAGCACCTGGCCCAGATGGAAATCGCCGTGGATGCGCGTCATGAGCGTGCCCTCGCCGCTCTCGCCCAGTCGGCGCAGCGCCTGCTCCAGCGGCCCGCGACCGGCCAGCAAGGCGCGGGCGTAGGCTTCGGCCGTTTCGTTTTCCCAGTCCTTGCGCGCGCCGATGGCGTCGAACGCCTGCGACAGCAACTCCATCGCCCGTTCGATCCAGGCCGCGACGTCCTCGCGGCCTGCCAGGCGTGGCGCGAAGGCCGGATCGTCGGTCGGCCGCGCCAGCACGGTGTGCATGGTGCCGAGCTGCCGGCCGATCGCCGCCGCCAGGGCGTGATAGTCCTTGATGTCGTCGCCACGCGATTCGGCGGAGGCCTCGCGGCTCGCCGTGGCGTCGAAGGCGCGGTTGACCTGATTGAGGGCCCAGGTCCAGGCATCGCCCTGGTTGCGCACGAAGGCCTGGGCGACGGCCAGCGCATGGCGTTGTCCCTGGGCGTCGATGCGGCTCACCTCGCCGAGAAGCGCCGGCGCATTGGCAAAATTGTTGGCCGTGAGATAGCGGCCCATCTCGGCCTCGGGATGTTCACCGGCCGAGATGCGGCGGAAGATCTTCAGCATCACCGCGTCGTCGACGATCAGCGAGCTGTTCGACTGTTCGGCGGTCAGCCACATGACGGGCGCATCGGCCGGCCGGCGCAGGACCTCGATCTTGTCGGGCGCCGGCTCGAACACGATCTGGCCTTCCGGCGTGTCGATGCGCCGGGCGTCGGCGAGCGAGGCCAGCATCTGGCGCGCAAAGACCGGCAGCGAAAAGGCGTCGGTCAGAAGGCCGACGCGCCGGCCGCGCCGCACGCGGGCCAGCGCAAGCTGGGACGGCAGGGCGGCGCTCGGCTCGTCTTCCCAGCACATCGACAGCGGCAGCTGCCAGCGGCTGGTCTTGCCGTCGGTCTTGACCTCGATCTCGGCCAGCAGCACGTCGAGCTCGCCGCCCAATCGTGCCGTGTAGGCGATGTGCGAGGATTGCAGGATCTGGTCCTTGGCGCCGAACCAGCGGCGCTTCTGCAGGTAAGGCGGCAGCGTCTCGCGCTCGAGGACGGGTGCGGCCGCTTCAAGCGCTTCGTCGAGCCGGTTGCGCAGCACGACGGTGACATAGTCGGGCATCGGTTCGGGCGCCGGCGTGTGCCAGGACGGCGATTCGCTCTCGCTGGTCAGGATGAACCAGTAGAAGCCGAAGGGCGGCAGGGTGAGCAGGTAGGTCAGCTTGCCGACCGGCGGGAACAGCGAGCCGCCGGTCAGCTCGACCGGCACGCGGCCGTTGAATTCCGAGAGGTCGAGCTCGACCGCCTGCGGCGTATGCGAGACGTTGGCCACGCACAGGATGACCTCGCCGTCGAGCTCGCGCAGGTAGGCCAGCACCTTGCGGTTCTTGGGGTAGAGGAAGCGCAAGGCGCCGCGGCCGAAGGCGGCATGCTGGCGGCGGATGGCGAGCATGCGGCGCATCCAGTGCAGCAGCGAATGGGCGTCGCGCGTCTGGGCCTCGGCATTGATCGTCTCGTAGCCGTAGAGCGCGTCCATGATGACGGGCAGCGCCAGGGCCGCCGGATCGGCGCGCGAGAAGCCGCCATTGCGGTCGGGCGACCATTGCATGGGCGTGCGCACGCCGTCGCGGTCGCCGAGCCGGATGTTGTCGCCCATGCCGAGCTCGTCGCCGTAATAGATCACCGGCGCGCCGGGCATGGAGAACAGCAGGCTGTTCATCAGCTCGATGCGGCGGCGGTCGCGCTCGAGGAGCGGCGCCAGCCGGCGGCGGATGCCGAGGTTGAGCCTGGCGCGCCGGTCGGTGGCGTAGGTCTGCCACAGATAGTCGCGCTCCGAATCGGTCACCATCTCGAGCGTGAGCTCGTCGTGGTTGCGCAGGAAGATCGCCCACTGGCAGTTGTCGGGGATCTGCGGTGTCTGGCGCATGATGTCGGTGATCGGGAAACGGTCCTCGCGCGCCAGCGCCATGTACATGCGCGGCATCAGCGGAAAATGGAACGCCATGTGGCATTCGTCGCCCTGGCCGAAATATTCCTTGGTGTCCTCCGGCCATTGATTGGCCTCGGCCAGCAGCATACGGCCGGGATACGAGGTGTCGAGATCGGCGCGGATGCGTTTCAGCACGTCATGCGTTTCCGGCAGGTTCTCGTTGTTCGTGCCCTCGCGTTCCATCAGATAGGGCACGGCATCGAGCCGGAGCCCGTCGACGCCCATGTCGAGCCAGAAGTGCATGATGCGCAGCACCGCCTTCAGCACTTCGGGATTGTCGAAATTGAGGTCGGGCTGGTGGGCGTAGAAGCGGTGCCAGTAGTAGGCGTTGGCCACCGGGTCCCAGGTCCAGTTCGAGCGCTGGGTATCGACGAAGATGATGCGCGTGCCGCCGTATTTCTGGTCGTCGTCCGACCAGACGTAGAAGTTGCGCTCGGGCGATCCCGCCGGCGCCTGGCGGGCGCGCTGGAACCAGGCATGCTGGTCGGAGGTGTGGTTGATCACCAGCTCGGTGATGACGCGGATGCCGCGCCGATGCGCCTCCTCGATGAAGCGCTTGACGTCGTCGAGCGTGCCGTACTCGGGATGGACCGCGGTGTACTCGGCGATGTCGTAGCCGTCGTCGAGCCGCGGCGAGGGATAGAAGGGCAGCAGCCACAGCGTGTTGACGCCAAGCTCGGCGACGTAGTCGAGCTTGGAGATCAGGCCGGGAAAGTCGCCGATGCCGTCGTTGTCGGAATCGAAGAACGATTTTACGTGGACCTGGTAGATGATTGCGTCCTTGTACCAGAGCGCGTCCTGCGCGACCGGCAACGAAGCAGCGGCCAAAGGTGCGTTCATGCCCGACCTCCCAGGGGCGCGATGCGCCAGATAGCGAACGGCAGGTCGGCCGGATCGAGCCGAAGGTGCTGGATCTTGCCTTGCCACACGAAGCGCCGGCCGCGCATCAGGTCCTCGACCTCGACCGCGCCGTCATCGGGCAGCATCCACTCCCACAGCGGCACTTCGAAGGCAGCTTCCTGCACGCCATGCGGATCGAGGCTGACGGCCACCAGGATCATGTCCTCGCGGGCCGCCGTCGCCTTGCCGTACACCATCACCTGGTCGTTGAAGGCGTTATAGAAGGTGACGCCGAGATGGCTCTGCAGGGCCGGATGCGACTGGCGCAGGCGGTTGAGCGCCGAGATCTCGGCCACGATGTTGCCGGGCGCGGCGAAATCCCTGGGCCGGATCTCGTATTTCTCGGAGTCGAGATATTCCTCGCGCCCGGGCAGGGCCGCCGCCTCGCACAGTTCGAAGCCCGAATAGACGCCCCACAGGCCCGACAGGGTCGCCGCCAGCGCGGCGCGGATCAGGAAGCCGGCCCGGCCCGACGACTGGAGGAAAAAGGGGTTGATATCGGGCGTGTTGACGAAGAAGTGCGGGCGGAAATAGTCGGCGACATCGCTCGTCGTGAGCTCGGTCAGGTAATCCGTGAGCTCGGCCTTGGTGTTGCGCCAGGTGAAGTAGGTGTAGGACTGCGAGAAGCCGATCTTGCCCAGCCGGTACATCATCTCGGGCCGCGTGAAGGCCTCGGCCAGGAACATCGTGTCGGGATGGCGGCCGCGGATATCGGCGATCATCCATTGCCAGAACGGCAGCGGCTTGGTGTGGGGATTGTCGACGCGGAAGATGCGCACGCCCTCGTCGACCCAGTGCTGGACGATGTCGCGCAAGGCGAGCCAGAGGTCGGGCACGGCGCCCTCGGCATGGAAGTCGACGTTGACGATGTCCTCGTACTTCTTGGGCGGGTTCTCGGCATAGCGGATCGAGCCGTCGGCGCGGCGGCGAAACCACTGCGGATGCTCCTTGAGCCAGGGATGGTCGAGCGAACACTGGATGGCGAAGTCGAGCGCGATCTCCAGACCGTGTTCCGCGGCGGCCGCGACCAGGCGGCGGAAATCCTCCGGTGTGCCGAGCGCCGGATGAATCGCATCGTGCCCGCCCTCGACGCCGCCGATGGCATAGGGGCTGCCGGGATCATCCGGACCGGCCTTGAGCGCGTTGTTGCGGCCCTTGCGGTTGGTGACGCCGATGGGATGGATCGGCGGGAAATAGAGGACATCGAAGCCCATGTCGCGGATGCGCGGCAGCGCCTTCGCGACATCGTCGAACGTGCCCAACGACCGCGGGAAGAGCTCGTACCAGCTCGCGAACTCGGCCTGTGGCCGCTCGACCTCCACGGCGATCGGTTCGCTGCGATTGGCCAGGGCGCGATCATCGGCCTCGGCGACGCGGCGGCGGGTCTCGGCGCCGGTCAGCAGGACGACGTTCTTATCCACGTCTCCGTCGGACAATGCTTGCGCAATCGGCTCCAGTTTCAGCCGGACCAGATGCGCCCGGGCGTCGGCGATCTCGGTGGCGACGTCGATGCCGGCGCGATGCTTGACCTCCAGCGCATGGCAAAGGCTCGCATATTCGTCGCGCCATGCCTCGATCACGAACAGATGCCGGCCGATGCGCCTGGGCAACAGGGCGCCGCGCCAGCGGTCGTTGCCGATCGGCGCGAGCGGCGCACGCTGCCACTCCTTCTCGTCGACCGCCTGCCACAGCAGCTCGGCCGCCAGCACGTCGTGGCCGTCGGCGAAGATGTCGGCTTCGACGGCGATCGGCCGGCCGATGATGCGCTTGGCGGCAAACGGGCCGCCGCTCACCTGCGGCGTCACGCGATCGATGACGACGGGCGGGCGCAGGGCGGCGGCGCTCGCCGCACGGCGATCCTGCCGCTTGCTTTCGCGCACGGCGGCGATGCGACTCACAAGGACCAAGCGTACCTCCCCCGCCGCCAGCCGATCGGGCGGCGGTCCGCCGTCGATCGACCGCGGCTTGCCGAGCAGCGCCCCGGCGGCCGGATCGAGAGGATCGAGGCTGACGGGGATCGGCTGCGATCGCGACGGATCGTTGTTGATGAGGACCACGACGCCGTTTTGCGCAGCCGGACCGGCGGCGGCATCGAGCCGCGCCAGAACCGTCACCTCGGCCGACGCTTCGTTCAGTCGGCGCATCGGACCGGCGGCGCCGAAGGATGACAGGCATCCGACCTCGCGGGTCGCCTGCTTGACCTCCGTCTCGAGTTCCGTTTCGAAGCCGGCCGGCATCATGAACCCCTCGCCGGTGGCCGCCGCCAGCCGCAGCGCGCGTCGCCTCTGGCCGATGTCCGTGGGTCCGACGCGCAGGGGCGCTTCGACCAGCCCGATGACCGGCGCGATGCGTCGCAGCGATTCGCGTTCCTCGACATACCAGGCTGCTCGGCCGTCCCACCAGGCGGTCGAAGCGAAGACGCCATCGACCCCGATGCCGGCCAGATCGGCATGACGCGACCAGTTCAAGCCCGGCGTCCAGGCCCAGAATCCGCAGGGTGCCTGGCGGCGGGTCGCGGCGATGATCTTCTGCAGGGCGTCGCCCGGGAGCGGCTCCAGCCCGACGAGCCGAAATCCCGAGGCGCCTGCCCGCACCAGGCCTGCGAGACGCTCCGTCCACCACGGCACGAGCCGGTCGATGGCATTCGTCCGCAGAGTCGCAGCCGCCCGGGCTGCAGGATCCTCGCGGGGATCGACGACGCCGCCAGGATCACGGCTCTCATACAGGCCGTTGGCCTCGCGCGCGCTGGGGCCGTCTGCTGCCAGCCGGTCGAGCACAATGTCGAGAAACAATCGCAAACCCTTCGCGCTGCAGTGCGAGGCCATCTCGCGCACCGCAGTTTCGGGCGATCCGGCAATGCCCAATCTCGGGTCCGTCGCCCCCAGATCGGAAATCAGGAACGGATGTCCGCCTGCCGGCGCAAAGATCGGCCCGGCGCAGAGATGGTCGAAACCCAGTCGAGCGGCATTGGCCGCGTGCACGCGCCAATCCGGCGAGGAAGCGCCGGCAGGTCGGGGATGGAGATAATAAATCCTGGGCAACAAAACGCTCACACCTCCTATCCGCGGGAATTGCCTTCGCGGCCAAGCACCAAATGACAACCCTTAACGTCTCGAAGAGTTGCACTGCTCGTCGGAACTCACAACGCCTCGGGCTGCCACATTCGTGACACAGTATGAATCGGGAACTCACAGCGCTTAATCAGCTTAGCCGATCCCGGTCAACCCTCTGCCCCGAGTTTTATTCTGCCCGAGTTTCATGGCCCTGGCCCTGAATGCCGTTTCAGCTGTGCGCGTGCGCCGCGAGCAAGTCGTCGAACGCGACGCTCGAGGAAATCGAGCGCCATCACGAGGAGCAGATGCAGCGCATGAGCGGCGGCAGCATGTAGCCCGCGCCAGCGGGCCTCACGCGCCTCGGTGCATCTCGCGGAACAATGACGGCGCCATGCCGAAGCGGCGCTCGAAGGCCTGGCCGAACCGCGCCGGCGAGGAGAGACCGACCCTGCCGGCGATGGCCTTGATCGGCAGGCCCTGGGCAAGCAGCGTGCGCGCCGCGTCGAGGCGCAGGCTCTCGACGAAATGCGCCGGCGTCTTGCCCGTGGCCTCGGTGAACTTGCGGTAGAAGCTGCGCTCGGAGAGGCCGGCACGCGCCGCCAGCGCCGGCACGTCGAGCGGCCGGTCGAGATTGTCCTGCATCCAGTCGATCAGGGCCGCGAACGGCGCCTCGGCCGCGGTCTGCGCCTGCAGGAGCGGGCTGAACTGCGACTGGTAGCCCGGCCGTCGCGCGTAGAGCACGAAGTGGCGCGCGATCAGGTTGGCGGTGGCGGCGCCCAGATCGGCCTCGACCAGCGCCAAGCGCCATGTCGATGCCGGTGGTGACGCCGGCCGAGGTCCAGACCTTGCCGTCGACGACATAGAGCGAATCGGCATCGACGGTGAGGGCGGGAAAACCGGCGGCCAGGCGATCGCAGCTCGCCCAGTGCGTCGCCACGCGCTTGCCGTCCAGGAGACCCGCCGCCGCCAGCACGAAAGCGCCAGTGCAGACCGAACCGTAGCGCCTCGTCCGCGGCGCCACCTTGCGCAGCCAGCGGGCCACGTCCTGGCGCGCCATCATGGCGCGCAGGCCGCGCGAGCCGCCGGCCACCAGCAACGTGTCGGGCTGGCCGCCGATCCTGTGGCTATGCAGCGCCACGCCCGCGTTGGACGCGACCGCGCCGCCGTCGGGCGAGACGATGCGTAAATCATAGAACGGCCGATCGCGGCCTTCGTTGGCGGCGCCGAACACCGCGGCAGGGCCGGCGATGTCGAGGAGCTGGCAGCCCTCATAGGCGAGGAGCGCGATGCGGTGCGGTCGGGTCATTGGCGGAAAATAGACCTGATTTGTCATTTCTGCCAGCGGCGCGAACGCCTACCCTCGCGCCAGCAAAGGAGACACCCATGGCTGAGCCCGTCCAGATCGGCATCCTGCTCTATCCCGACGTCACCCAGCTCGACGCCACCGGCCCCGCCCAGGTGCTGTGCCGCGTGCCGGGCGCCACGCTGCACATGATCTGGAAGAGCCGCGATCCGGTGCCGACCGACGCCGGCTTCTCGATCGTGCCGACCACGACCTTCGCGGATTGCCCGCCGCTCGACGTGATCTGTGTCCCGGGCGGCGGCGGCCAGGTCGCGCTGATGGCCGATCGCGAGACGCTCGACTTCCTGCGCAAGCAGGCGGCGACGGCGCGCTACGTCACCTCGGTCTGCACCGGCTCGCTGGTGCTGGGCGCGGCCGGCCTGCTCAAGGGCTACAAGTCGGCCTGCCACTGGGCGTGGCGCGACATGCTGAAGGATTTCGGCGCCATCCCGGTCGCCGAGCGCGTGGTGCGCGATCGCAACCGCATCTCGGGCGGCGGCGTGACGGCCGGCATCGATTTCGGCCTCACCGTCGCGGCCGAGCTGGCGGGCGAGGAAGTCGCCAGGTCGATCCAGCTCGTGCTCGAGTACGACCCGCAGCCGCCGTTCGATTCGGGCAGCCCCGAGAAGGCCGGCGCCGAGCGGGTCAAGCGCATCCGCGAGCGCCTGGCGCCCCTGCTCGAGACGCCGGCGCAAGGCCAATGAAGAAGCCGCGGCGCGGATGAGCTGATGCTCGGACCGCGCGTCGAGGGACGTGCGGGACAATGTCTGCCCCGATTGCGGCGGCGGCTTCACGGCCCGGCCGGCGATAGGTTGCTTTTGATACAAACCGGCGGTGGGCCGTGCCAGGCATATCGCAGAAGATGGAGGCGGGAGAATTGCGCCTTGGCCACCTTCTTCAAGGATCTTCGTGGCTTTTGTTGCCTGGCGATGGCCAGCCTGGGCTTGCTGGCCGGCGTTCCGGCCTCCGCCCAGCAAGACTCGGGAGTCTTCTCCTACAGATGGAACAGCGCGCCGACCGCGGAGGCGATAGCGCCGCGCGACATCCGGCACGCGCTGATGTGGACCGGGCACTTCAACGCCTTCGTCAGGGGCGACCTCAATGCCGCCGTGCGCAAGGCAACGCAGGCCTGGCAGAAATCGAAAGGCCATGCGCCTACCGAGACGTTGCCCAACGAGCAGATGGTGGAACTCGTCTCGCAAGGCCTGAAGGAACGCGACGAGGTCGGTTGGTCGATCCTGCACGACAGCGCCGTCGGTTTCGCCATCGGCGTGCCGACCAAATTCGTGACGTTCGGCAACCCACGCTCCGAAGGCGACGGCCTCTGGTACTACGGAAGCGGCACCGTCAGCCAATCGATCGGCGTGCAGCTCGGCTATCCGAGCTGCCGGAGCATGGAGAACGTCTATGCAGGCCTGGCCCGGGCGACCTATCGCAACCGGCTGGTCGACGGAATCGTCGCGCTCGTGCGCAACGGCGATCGCGTCAGCTATATCAGATGGAGATGCTACGGCAGCGGCTCGATCTGGGCCGAGATGACCGCGCCGGTCGAGACGGCGGACGCGCACCCCGGCCTGTTCGCCGCCATGGACAGCAGCCTCGTCGTCCTGCGCAGCATGCCCGATCCCACCATCCGGCCGCGCCCGAAGGTCGAAGACCTGCCGCTTGCGTCTTCGGGATTCTCGGACGAGCCGCAGGCCAGGCCAAAGCCGCAGGCCAAGGCCAACCCGGCCACGTCCGGCATCGACGCGTCGGGCAAGACGGCTGCGCTCAAGGTCGAGAGCAGCGACGGGCCGGATCTGCGCGCCGACGAGATCTTCGACAGGGCGGCAGGCGCCGTCTACAAGGTCCGGGCTGACCAGCGACTGGGATCGGGTGTCGCGATCAGCGAGAACGAGCTCCTGACGAACTGCCACGTCGTCGGCGATCTCGCCGAGGTCACGATCACGCGTGAGAAGCAGGACCTTGCCGCCAAGGTGGTATCCCGCAACGCCGACGCCGACCGCTGCGTGCTGCGCACGACCGACAAGCTGCCGAAATGGGTCGCCGTCCGGCCCTACAGCGATATCAAGATCGGCGAACGGGCGATCACCATCGGCACGCCGCAAGGGCTCGAACTGACGGTGGCCGAGGGTATCGTCTCGTCCAAGCGCATCTTCAATCAGTCGCGGGTGATCCAGACCTCGGCGCCGATCTCGCAGGGCTCGTCCGGCGGCGGGCTGTTCGACGCCCGCGGCCACCTGCTCGGCATCACGACCTTCCAGTTCAAGGTCGGCCAGAATTTGAACTTCGCCGTCGCCGCCGAGGAGTTCGCGCAGGAGCCCGACGAAACCGCGGCCCGCTAGCGCCTGGAATTCCCTGCGCGCGTCAGCCGCTCGCCGAGGCGCTCTCGATGGTGATGGCCTTGCCGGCGGAGGTGTCGAACTTGAGCCGCTGCACGTAGTCGAGGTCGCGGCCGGTGACGCGCACGAAGCGGCTGCCCTCGGGATAGTCGATGGCATGGATGGCGCCGACGTCGTAGATGCCGGCATGGCCGGGCTCGAGGCGATAGGCCTTGACCTGCTCGAGCTTGGCCTCGCCCGCGCCGCGCCCGCCGTCGAGCCTCCGGTACTCGCTCATGTCGGTGTGCTTGACCGCCTGGCCGTAGACCGCCCACGAGGCGCCGTGGTCGTGCGGCGGGCTCTTGTGCGGCTTGGGATTGCAGTGCGCCAGCACGACGAAGCCCAGGTCCTTGTCCTCGTAGAGCTTGCGCGTGCCGATCGGCGCGGCCGGCCCCACGGCCTCGTCGACGAAAGCCTTGTTGGTGAGCAGTTTCTCCAGCAGCACGCGCACCGTCTCGCGTCCGCCCGGTCCGGTGTCGGCCTTGAGGGCGGCCTTGGCGTCCTTGGTGAAGGCATCGAGCGTATAGGTCATGGGGGCACTCCGTCTGCGCAGGTGAGATGATCCGCCCGGCGGCGGTTGACTGTCAACGGCCGCCCAAAATCCGCCGCGCGATCACCATGCGGTGGACCTCCGACGGGCCTTCATAGACGCGCATGGTGCGCACCTTCTGCGCCAGCCAGGAAAGCGGCAGCTCCTGGGTGACGCCCATGGCGCCGAACGCCTGCTGGGCATGGTCGATCACCTCGGTCGCCATCTCGGTGGCGAAGACCTTGATCATCGAGGCCTCCATGCGCACGTCGCGGCCTTCGTCCTGCTTGACCGCGGCGTCCATCACCATCAGGCGGCAGGCGTGCAGCTTGGTGGCGGCATCGGCGATCCACCACTGGATGGCCTGCCGGTCGGCGAGCTTCTGGCCGAAGGTGACGCGCTGGTTGGCGTGCTCGACCAGCATGTCGAGCGCGCGTTGCGCCATGCCGACGCACCACGAGCCCATCTGCAGGCGGCGCACGGTGAGGCGAAGCTGCATCGGCGCAAAGCCCGCGCCGATGCGGCCCAGCACCTGGCTTTCATGCACGCGGCAATCCTCGAACACGACCTCGTAGGTGCGCTGGCCGGCCAGCATGGGAATGGCGCGCGCCACGACCAGGCCCTTGGTGCCCTTGTCGACCAGGAAGGCGGTGATGCCGCCGCGCGCGCCGAGGTTCGAATCGGTCACCGCCATGACGATGGTGAAGTCGGCCTTGGCGATGCGGCTGATCCAGATCTTGCGGCCGTTGATGACCCAATGGTCGCCGTCCTTCACCGCCTTGGTCTTCATGCCGGCGGGATCGCCGCCCGCGCCGGGTTCGGAGATGGCGATGGCCGACGTGGTCTCGCCGGCCGCATAGGGTTCGAGGTATTTCCTGCGCTGCTCCGGCGTGACGGTCGCGAGCATCATATGGAGATTGGGTGAGTCCGGCGGGAAGGTGAAGGGCACCGCGGTGTAGCCCAGCTCCTCGTTGACGCCGACCAGCGCCACCGCCGGCAGGTTGGCGCCGCCCGCCTCCTCCGGTACGTCGAGCGCCCACAGGCCGAGCTCCTTGCACTGCCTGAAGAGCTTCACGTTCTCCTCGTCGCTCAGTGCCGCCGGCTGGCCCGCGGCGAAGCGGTCGAGGATGTTCTTCTCCAGCGGCATCAGCTCGTTGCGCACGAACTTCTTGACCAGCTCGCGCAGCATCTCGTGTTCTTCGCTCACCTTGTGCATGCCGCTCTCCTATGGCCTTCCGATGCCCTTGTTAACGAATTCCAGCGTGTAGGCGCGGCCGACGTCCAGCCCCTTGGGCAATACCTCGACCTCGACCATCGACTGGTAGAAGCTGTTCCAGCGCTCATCGCTCATGGCGCCGATGCCATCCTTGAGCGCGTCGCCCGACAGCACGATGCCGCGCTCGTTCATCACCTTGATGGCGTAGGCCATGCGGTCGTAGGTCTGCTCCGGATTGGCCTGCTTGATCAGCGCGTTGGCCGCCGCGATCCCGGGCCCGCCCTTGAGATACTGCGCCCAGCCCTCGAGCGTGGCGTCGACGAAGCGCTGCACCAGGTCCCGCTTCTCGACCGCCATCGTGCGCGAGATGGCGATGGTCGCCTGATAGGCGCTGAAGCCTGCGTCGGCGATCAGCAGCACCGCCGGCGGGCGGCCCAGCGCCTGGGCGATCGCATAGGGTTCGGACGACAGGAAGCCCTGCTGCACGTCGTTCTTGTCGGCGAGGAACGGCGCCATGTTGAAATTGTAGGTCCTGAGCTGGCGGTCGGAGAGTCCGTACTTGCGGCGCAGGTAGGGCCAGTAGGTCACGCGCCCGCCGGCACCGATCAGCAGGGTGCGGCCCTTGAGCTTCTCGAAGCTGTCGAAACCGGTATCGGGATGGCCGATCAGGACCTGCGGATCCTTCTGGAAGATCGCGGCGATGGTGTAGAACGGCGCCTTCTCGCGCACATAGGTGAAGGCCTCGAAGCTGCTCGACATGATCATGTCGACCCGGCCGGCGAGCAGGAGCTGGCTGGTATTGAGGCTGGGCCCGCCGGGGCGCAGGTCGCACTCGATGCCGGCCTTGCGATAGAGGCCGGCGGCGATCGCCTGATAGTAGCCGCCATGCTCGGCCTGGGCGCGCCAGTCGGTCTGGAAGCTCACCTTGTCGAGCGTTTGCGCGTGCGGCCGGCGGGCAAGTGGCACGAGCAGCGGGCCGGCAAGGGCGAAGCCGGCCGCGGCGCGAAGCGCGCTGCGGCGGTCGAGGCGGTATGCGGTATAGGCCATGGCTCAGGGCTTTGCGATTACGCGGCGATAGTCGAAGGCCCAAGCCAGATACTCCCTGATCGCCACGCCGGAAGCCGCGATGGCGCCGATCTGTGGCATCAGAAGTTCCCACCACGGCGCCGCCGTCGGCAGGACCTGCCAGTCGGTGGGAAAGGCTTCGGCATTGAGGCCGGCGGCGCGCGCCAGTCGAAGCGCGCGCGGCATGTGATAGCCCGATGTCACCAGCGCGACCTTCGCCGTGCCCACCAGCGCCCGCGTCTCGCGCATGTTCTCGATCGTGTTGAGCGACTTGCCCTCCATCACGATGCGATCGTCCGGCACGCCGAGGGCGAGGAGGAACTGCCGCATCGCCATGGCTTCGGTCTGCGACGGCGGCGCATCGCCGGTCTGCACGGCATAGGATCCGCCGCTCACGATGATGCGCGGCGCCACGCCGCGATGGAACAGCCGCGCGGCATGCCACACGCGGTCGGAACTGTCGAACAGCTCGGGATCGGGGCGGAGCGGCGGGATCGCCGGGCCGATGCTGCCGCCCAGCACGACGATGGCGTCATAGCAGCAGGCCGGCGCCAACGCTGCCGCGGCACGGGCCTCGTCCTCCAGCGGCCGAAGCAGGGCGTTGCCCGTCAGGCTGAAGGAAAAGACGACCAGCTGCACGATCGCCAGCCCGCCGATCAGGCGGCCGAGACGGCGCAGCCCGAGCAAGGTCAACACGACTGCGACGAGCAGGCCGCTCACGAAGACGCCCAAGGGCGAGGCCAATTGCGCCAGGATTTTCAGGGCGATGAAGCTATTCACGTCACCTCGTCGATTGTGCGGCCTATACTAGCGCCTAACGCGTCCGGCAAAGAGTTCCAACATGATCTCCAACTCGCTTCCCAATGATGCCGCTCTGCGGACACGCGCCCAGCGCGTGATCCCCGGCGGCATGTACGGCCATCTCAACGTCGCCCGCCTGCCGCCCGGCTATCCGCAGTTCTTCGCCCGCGCCGAGGGCGCCACCTTGTGGGACGTCGACGGCAACGCCTATGTCGACTTCATGTGCGCCTACGGGCCGATGGTGCTGGGCTATGGCAACCGCGAGGTCGAGGATGCCGCGGCAGCCCAGCGCGCGCTGGGCGACGTGCTGACCGGCCCGTCGGAGCGGCTGGTCGAGCTGGCCGAAAAACTGGTCGGCATGGTGGCGCACGCCGACTGGGCGCTGTTCCAGAGAAACGGCACCGACGCCACGACGCTCTGCGTCGTGGTGGCGCGCGCCGCCACGAAGCGGCGCAAGATCCTGGTGGCGCGCGGCGCCTATCACGGCTCGGCGCCCTGGTGCACGCCGCACCCCAACGGCACCACCGCCGAGGACCGCGTCCACCTCGTGCATTACGACTACAATGACGTGGCAAGCCTGGCCGCCGCCGCGCAGTCGGTCGAGGGCGACCTCGCGGGCGTGGTCGCCTCGGCCTTCAGGCACGACTACGGCAAGGACCAGGAGCTGCCGACGCCCGAGTTCGCCCGCGCCGCGCGCCGGCTGTGCGACGAGAGCGGCGCGGCGCTGATCCTCGACGACGTGCGCGCCGGCTTTCGCCTGCATCTCGGCGGCAGCTGGGAGACGGTGGGCGTGCGGCCCGACCTTGCCGCCTACTCGAAGGCGATCGCCAACGGCTACACGCTGGCCGCCGTCACCGGCAGCGACAAATTCCGTGATGCCGCGGCGTCGGTGTTCATGACGGGATCGTTCTGGTGCGGCGCCGCCTCGATGGCGGCATCGCTCAAGACCCTGGAGATCTTCGAACGCGACGGCACGATCGCCACCATGGCGCGGCTCGGCCAGCGCTTGCGCGACGGGCTCGCCCGGCAGGCGAAGACCAACGGCCTGGTGCTGCGCCAGACCGGACCGGCGCAGATGCCCACGGTCCTGTTCGCCGACGATCCCGAAGTCGAGAAGGGCCGGCTGTTTGCGAGCGAAGCGCTACGCGGCGGCGCCTGGCTCCATCCGCAGCACAACATGTTCCTGTCGGCTGCCCACACTGACGCCGACATCGACCGCGCCCTGCAGGCGACCGATGGCGCGATGGCCGCCGTGCGCAAGAGCTTCGGTCGCGATTAGGGCTGGAGCGCGGACAAAAAGAAGGGCGAGGCCGGCTCGCGCCGGCACCCGCCCGATCTTTCCCCGTCGGAACGAGTCGCCCGTCGAAACCGGGCTTAGACTGCTTCCTTGAGATCCTTGGCGACGCGGAAGGCGACCTTCTTCGACGCCTTGATCTTGATCGCCTCGCCGGTCGCCGGGTTGCGGCCCATGCGCGCCGGACGGTTGCGCACCTGAAGGATGCCGAGGCCCGTGATGCGGACCTTGTTGCCCTTCTTGAGGTGCTTCACGATCAAGCCGACGAAATCGTCGAGGGCAGCCGGCCGCGTCCTTCTTGGTCATCCCGGTCTTTTCGGCCAGTTCGGCCGCGACCTTGGACAGCGGGACGGTGGGAACGGTGGTCTTGGTAGTTGGCATTGCCATGGTGAGGGGTCCTTACATTTCTTGTTTCGCCAACGTCTTCCTGACGCCCCAGGCGCGTTGGCGGGCCCAAGGTTATCCACGAATCATTGCCCCGCAAGTGCTCAATGCACGAAAAATGTCGATTCTTGGGGCTTTTTAGGCCATTTGGAGCAGTCATCCACAGATTGCAGAGAGCGCCCAGCGTGTCGAGCCCCGCCCTGATCCCGACTTTCAGCACCGCCGTGAACACTTGGCAGTGCGATGAAAACAACCACCTGAACGTGCAATTTTACACCGAGTTCGGCCACGAGGCCTCGGCCCACCTGATGGCGCATCTGGGTCTCGGGCCGCGCGCGCAGCGCGCCGCGGGGCTCAGCCTCCACGCCGCCAGCGACCACGTCCGCTACCTGCGCGAGTTCCGTGTCGTCGATGCCGTCGAGGTGCGTTCCGCCCCGGTCGAGCTGGGAGAGCGCCATCTGCTCGCCTATCACGAGATCCGCAACGCGTCCGACAGCACCGTCGCGGCGACCGTCAGCCGGCGCATCGTCTGCGACCGGCCGTGGCCCGAGTCGTTTCGGAAAAGCGCCGAAGCCGCGCAAATGACGCTCCCGGCCAATGCCCGGCCGCGCAGCGTCGGCAAGCTCGCCTTGCCCGACCTCACGCTGGCCGGCGCCGCGCGCACCGGACTCGTGGAGGTCGGCCGCACGGTGATCACGCCGGCCGAATGCGACGAGCGGGGCGAATTCCTGCCGCACCACCAGTTCGGCCGCTATTCCGACGGCGCGCCGCCGTTGTGGAACCATCTCGGCTTCGACCGCAGCGCCATGCAGGAACGGGGCGAAGGCTCGGTCGTGGTCGAGATGCTGAACCACTATCGCCGGCCGCTGCACGCCGGCGACCTGCTGGTGGTGATGAGCGGGCTCGCCTCCTTCACCGACAAGGTGCTGACCTTCACGCATTTCCTGTTCGAGGCCGAGACCGGCACGCTTGCTGCTTGCGCCGAAGCCGTCGGCATGAAGTTCGACCAGAAGATCCGCAAGATCATGACGTTCACCAAGGAAGACCAGGCGCGGCTGGGCGAGCGCATGCTCAGCCTGGCCGCCTGAGGAGGGTTCATGGACGACAGGACACGCATCGCCGCCGGCATCGCCAGGCAGCTGCAGGGCCTCACCTACGACGACAAGCGCCTGGCCGAGATCGCGGCCGAGGTCGAGGTGCTGAACGACGCCGTGCGCAAGGCCGCGGCGGCGCGCCTCACCTTCGACGACGAGCCGGCGGCCTTCGCCAGCCTGATGGCGCGGGAGGCCAAATGATCAACGACGAAAGGATCAACGACGACTTGGCCCTGCGCGATCTCAGCGAGGTCGCCGACGCCATCGCCGCCGGCCGCATCACTTCGGTGCAGGCGACCGAAGCCTGCCTGGCGCGGATCGCGGTGTGGCAGCCGCGCACCAACGCCTTCCTGCGCCTGCACAAGGCCAAGGCGCTGGAGCAGGCGCGGGCGATGGACAAGGAGCTGGCCGCCGGCAAGCGGCGCGGCCCGCTGCACGGCGTGCCGATGGCGCACAAGGACATGTATTACCGCCAGGGCGAGCTCTCGACCGGCGGCAGCGAGATCCGGCGCAACTGGGTGGCGCCGGTCACCGCGACGGCGCTCAAGAAGCTCGACGCGGCCGGCGTGGTCGAGCTCGGCTTCCTCAACATGGCGGAGTTCGCGGCGGGCCCGACCGGCCACAACGTGCATCACGGCCATTGCCGCAATCCGTGGGACGACAAGCGCGTGACCGGCGGCAGCTCGAGCGGCTCGGGCGCCTCGGTGGCGGCGCGCATGGTCTATGGCGCGCTGGGCTCCGACACCGGCGGCTCGATCCGCCTGCCCGCCGCGGCCTGCGGCGTGGTCGGCATGAAGGCGACCTACGGCCGCGTCAGTCGCGCCGGCGCCGTGGCGCGCTCGTGGAGCCTCGACCATGTCGGCCCGCTCACCCGCACCGTGCGCGACAATGCCCGCATGCTGGCCGTGGTCGCCGGCCACGACCCCGACGATTCGACGACCAGCGAGAAGCCCGTGCCCGATTACGAAGCGCTGCTCGAAGGCGGCGTGAAGGGACTCAGGATCGGCCTGTCGTTGCCCGACGGCGTGACGCCGGTCGATGCCGCAGGTCGGCGCCGCGATCCAGGCAGCGGCCGATGCGCTGGGCAGGCTTGGCGCCAAGATCACGCCGGCCACGATGCCCGACTTCACCGCGCTCTATCGCTCGGCCGAAGTCATGGTGAAGTGCGAGGCGGCCGCCATGCACCGGCCATGGATGGAAGCGGACGCGCCCTACGCCAACCAGGTGCGCACGCGCATGGAAGCGGGCTTCTTCATTCCGGCCACGCAGTACATCGACGCGCTGCGCCTGCGCGCGCACTTCGTGCGCGAGTTCCTCGAGACGGCGATGGACGGTGTCGACGCCGTGCTGCTGCCGGCCATCCCCTTCCCCATCCCGACCATCGAGGAGACCGATGTCGAGAAGTCGGGCGGGCCCGCCACGCTCAGCATGGTGGCGCGCTTCACCGGCCTCACCCGGCCCTTCAACACGCTCGGCCTGCCGGCGCTGTCGGTGCCCTGCGGCTTCGATCAGCAACGGCGCGCCGATCGGCCTGCAGCTTGTCGGCCGGCCGTTCGACGAGGCGCTGCTCTACCGGGTCGGCCACGCCTACCAGGGCGCGACCGAGCATCACAAGAAGGTGCCGGTCTAGCCTTGCCGAGTCACGCGCTCGCGCGCCAGGCGTCGACGATCTCCGCGCCGGTCGCCGGCCAGACGCCGACATACTCGAGGAGGCGGTCGAGCAGCGCGGCCAGCGCCCGGATGCGATGCGGCTGGCCCATCAGCCAGGGGGTGATGGTGAGCGTGAGGATCCGGCCGCTGCCCGTCCGGCCGGCCTCGGCATAGAGGGTCTTGAAGGCGCGCAGCACCTGTTCGACGAATTCGGCGGTGTCCATGTGCTGCTGGAAGAGCAGGCGCTGGTCGCTGAGGTCCCAGGCGAGCGGCATCGCCGTCAGCCTGCCGGCCGACGTGGTCACCGGATAGGGCATGTCGTCGTTGATCCAGTCGGCGACATAGTCGAGGCCGGCCTCGGCCACGAGATCGAGCGTGCGCATCGATTCGGAATGGGCCGGCGAATGCCAGCCGCGGATCTTCGAGGCGAACGCGCCGCGGAGCGCGCCCACGGCCTGCTTGACCAGCGCCCGCTCCTCGGCTTCGGGCAGGCCGCCATGATGCAGGTGACCCATGTCGAGGCCGGCCGCCGCGACCTCCCACTGGCTGGCGGCGATCTCCTTGGCGAGCGCGGGATAGCGCGTCGCGACCGCCCCATTGAGCAGCGCCGTCGCCCGCAGGCCGCGCTGATCCAGCACCCGCATCAGGCGATAGATGCCGACGCGATTGCCGTAGTCGCGCTGGGTATAGTCCCAGTAGCTCGGATAGGGCCGATCGACGCCGCCCGGCGCCACGAACGGCGTGCGCGGCATGTCCATCGGGAACTCCGCGACATGGACCGCGACCCACAGCGCCACCCGGGCCTTGCCCGGCCAGACGGTCGGCTTGGCCTGCGGCAGGTTGCGGTGCGGGAACCGGTCGTGGTCGAGGCCGCGCCGGCGCCAGGGATAGTCGAGATAGTTGGGGATGCCCGGGCCGCTCATCGCCGGCCTCCCGGCGTGCCGGCCGCCAGCCATTTGGAGAAGACGTCGTAGTAATGCTCGGTGTACCAGGCGGCGATTTCGCGCCCGGTGGCGAGCCAGACGCCGTCATGCGCCACGATATGGCCGAGCGCCTCGTCGAGGGCGGCGATGCGCTGCGGCTGGCCGATCAGGAACGGATGAAGCGGCAGGCACATCACCGTGCCGCTCTCGGCGCCCTCGGCGTAGAGCTGGTCGAACTGCGCCTTCACCATGGCGGTATAGCGCTCGACCGGCGTGTTGCGGTTCTGGAACAGCGGCACGTCGTTCACCTCGAGCGAATAGGGAACGCTGATCAGCCGGCCGTTGCGCACCTTGACCGGCATCGGCTGGTCGTCATGCACCATGTCGAGCGTGTACTTGATGCCCTCCTCGGCCAGCACGTGCTGCGTCGTCTCGTCGTTGGTGATGGCGGGCGTCAGCCAGCCGTCGAGCGACTGGCCGCTGTATTTCAGGATGGTCTCGCGGCTGTCGGCGATCACGGCGCGCTGCTGGTCTTCCGACAGGTCGTAGAAATAGCGCGTGTTGTAGGTGCCGTGGCTGAACAGCTCCCAGCCGAGCGCGCAGCAGCGCTCGATGATCTCGGGATAGTGGTCGCAGACCGCGACGTTCAGCGACACGCTGCCGCGCACGCCGTGTTTTGCCATGACGTCGGCCATGCGCCAGAAACCCACGCGGTTGCCGTAGTCGCGATGGGAGTAGTTGAGCACGTCGGGCACCGGCCGCGGCCACGGGACCTTGCGCGGATTGCCGGGCGGCTCGAGCTCGTAATGCTCGATGTTGGGGGCCAGCCAGACGGCGATGCGCGCCCCGCCCGGCCAGACGATCTTCGGGCGCCCGCTGTACGGCGCATAGTCGTAATGTCCCGGTTCGGCCAGCATCGCCTCTCCCCCATGATGTCCGCCGATTGAACACCAGAGGCCCGTGATGCCGAAGAGAATTGTCGTGCGCGGCGCCGAGATCGTCACGATGGACGCGGCCAACATGATCCGTGCGTCGCGGCAGCGCATCCTCGGCTGAGCCGCCGCCGTGCTTTAATGCGGGCAACGAGATCGGGGCAGGTCGACGACCATGGCAAGGAAGCAGAGCAAGCCCGCGCCCCGGGGGCCCGCACGCGCGGCGGGCCCGCGCAAGCGACGCTCGCCCCGGGCGCCCGTGCCGCCGCCCCTGCCCTTCGATCAGGAGCTGCTGCAACTCGCCAAGGGTGCTGCCGGGACTTTGCAGCGCGTATTGCTCACGCTGCTGGTTCTTGCCGCGCTCGTCGGCACGGCAGCCGGGCTGTGGGCGCTGCGGCCGAGGCCAACCTTCTCCTCCGCCGGCGTGGTGACGGGCTCGCCTTTCGACGTGACGTTCCGGGTCGAGAACAGGGATCCCTGGTTTCCCCTGTCCAACCTCAGGGTCGGCTGCGTGCTGGCGCAGGTCCGCGCCTCGCCGAGCTCGCCCACCATGGTCGACCCCGCCATGGTCGACGCGACCAACCTGCGGCTCTCGGGCAAGCAGGCCAATGGGCTGGAGCCCGGCGAGTCCGGCACCTTCACGTGTCCGTTTCGCGCCGATCTCATCGAGGTCACGAACGACGACCCGGGCATCGCCCAGCGCGCCGAGATCTACTTTCGCAGCCAGTACGACCTGCCGCTGATCGGATCGCTCCGGATCACCGACGACAGCGCGCGTTTCGTCCTCAATACCCGCGTCCTGCCGCCGCGCTGGACGCGCAAGCCGAAGGGATGAGCTACTGTCGCGACAGCATCTCGGTCGCGAGCAGGCTCCACTCCTCTTCCAGCGACACGGTCGGCACGGACCGGCCGGCGCGCTTGTACCAGCCGCCGGCGTTGCGCATGTCGCCTTCCTGCCGATGGAGGTGCGCATGCACCGAATCGCAGTCGCGCTCGCCTTCGTGCTGCTGGACGCATTCATGCGCCCGCTTCCAGTCGCCGCGACGGGCCCACCACAGCGCTTGCAGGGCAGGCCCGATGTCCGCGGGCGGCGCCTCGGCCGACACGCTGCTGCGGAATGCATCGATCGTCGTCATGATCGTGTGACCCCTTGTGATGGTTGACTTTATCAAGTGTAGAGTTTCCTTTCCAAGGGGCGCGTGAAAAAAGGAGTGCGGCATGAGCAAGTCGACCTGGCGGGAGCGCGCCGGCACGTCCTTCACCTGCGAGAAGCAGCCGGCCCACGGTACGCGCGGCATGGTGGTCACCAACCATCCGCTGGCCTCGGCGGCGGGCATGGAGATGCTGGCCGCCGGCGGCAATGCCATCGACGCAGCCGTCGCCGCCCAGTTCGCGCTGACCGTGGTCGAGCCGATGATGGTCGGCCTGATCGGCGGCACGACCATGCATGTCCGCCTGGCCGACGGCAGCCACACCATCATCGACGGCATGAGCGCCGTCCCCGCCGCCGGGCATCCGACGATGTACCGACCGATCCCGGGCGCCGCGCCGGAAGTCTACGACGTCGAGGGCCGCGACAACCTGGTCGGCCCGAAATCGGTCGCCACGCCCGGCTCGTTGCGCGCCTGGTGCCTGGCGCTCGACCGTTATGGAACCCTGTCGCTGGCCGACGTCATGCAGCCGGCGATCCGCTACGCCGAGCGCGGCTTTGCCGTCACGCCCTACCTCGCAGACTGCATCGTCGGCGCGTCGGCCGACCTCCTGCAGGACCCGCTGATTTCCGACCGCCTCATCCCCGACGGCGACCCGCTGAAAGCCGGCGAGCGCCTGGTGCAGCCCGACTACGCGAAGGCGCTCGCCTTGATTGCCCGGCAGGGCGAGAGCGCGCTGCATGGCGGGCCGCTGGGCGATCTCGTCGTCGAGTGCATGGAAAGGTCGGGCGCCTTCGTCGCCCGCGAGGACCTCACCGACTATCGCGCCGTCGAGCGCAAGCCGATCCGCGGCCAGTATCGCGGCTGGGAGATCGTCGGGCCGCCGCCGCCGGCCGCCTCGGGCGTGCATATCGCGCAGATGCTGAACATCCTCGAAGGCTACGACATCGCCGCTCTGGGCTTCGGCACCGTCGACGGCATTCATCTCCTGGCCGAGGTCCTGAAGATCGCCTTCGCCGACCGCGCCCAGGCCAGCGGCGACCCCGACTTCGTCAAGGTGCCGGTCGAGCGCATCACTTCCAAGGCCTATGCCAAGGAGCGCCGCGCCGGCATCGACCTCGGCCGCGCCAAGCGCTGGACCGGCGCGCTGATGGAGATGGAAGGCGCCGACACCACGCATCTCACCGCAGCCGACGGCCAGGGCAACGTCGTCAGCACCACGCAGACGATCAACAGCCTGTTCGGCGCCTGCTTCATCATTCCCGGCACCGGCATGGTGCCGAACAACTACATGTCGAACTTCGATCCGCGGCCGGGCAATGCGCTCTCCATCGCGCCGGGCAAGCGGGTCACCACCTCGATGTCGCCGATGATGGCCGCGCGCGACGGCCGCGTCGTCTATGCCCTGGGCCTGCCCGGCGGCCGCAAGATCTTCCCCGCCGCCTTCCAGGCGCTGATCAACCTGATCGACCACGGCATGAGCCTGCAGGAGGCGGTCGAGGCGCCGCGGGTCTGGACCGAAGGCCCCGTGCTCGAGGTCGAGCACGGCATTCCGCAAGACGTTCGCGACGGCCTGGAAGCGCGCGGTCATAAGCTGCAGGTGATGCCGACGGTGGCCGGCGGCATGAACGCCATCCAGTTCCACGACGACGGCGGCATGACCGGCGCCGCCTGCTGGCGGGCCGACGGATCGCCGGTCGCCCTGGGCGGCGGCCTGGCGCGCGCCGGCGTGCGCTTCGTGTTGCCGCAATGATCGAAACCCCGAGGTGAAACCGCGATGATGATGATTGATCCCCTGACCGCCGCCGGCGTCCTGGTTGCCACCGCCGCGACCGACGCGGTCTATGTCATGTTCACCTCCGCCGTGGTGGCGCGCAAACGCATACCGGCGGCGACCTGGAGCAGCTTCTGGTATGTCCTCTCGTCCTACGCCGTGATCAGCTACACCGAGAACTGGGTCTATGTCGCCTTCGCCGCGGTCGGCTCGTGGATCGGGGCGTTCCTCACCATCACCTTCCTGCATCGCCCGCCCGGCGGGCCGCCGGTCGGCGCATCGCCTGAATAAAGAATCGACGGCGTCGACCGGCTCCGTCGCCAGCGTGAAGCAGAGATCGGTCTCGTTCATGGCGGTGACTCTGTTCTTTCATAATGCTGATACAGACCCAACCTCACCCTGAGGAGCGGTCCGCAGGGCCGCGTCTCGAAGGGTGGGATACGCGTCGTTGTTGCCCATCCTTCGAGACGCACGCCTGCGGCGTGCTCCTCAGGATGAGGGTGTTCGGGAATCAGCACCTCAATACCGCGCGATCACCTTCTCGGCGAAGTCGCCGAGATTGCGCCGCGCCGCATCCATCGCCGGCAGCAAGGTGATCTCGTTCAGGCCCATCGCCTCGCGCTCGCGCAGCATGGCGATGATCTCGTCGGGCGTGCCGACCAGGCCGCCGGTCGAGCGGATCAGGTCCTCGGTGATGAAGCGGCGCTCCTCCGGCGGCAGGAAGGCGCAATGGCCGAGATGGACCTGCTGGTAGCGCTTGGCGGGCGGCGTCTCCATCTTTTCGGTGAAGGCGAGATACTCGTCCCACAGGTTGCGGCAGCGGCCGGCCACCGTGCTGGTGTCGCCGTCCTTCTCGTAGAGCTCCCACCAGTAATGCAGCGTCGCGGCGGCCATCGGGCCGATCTCGTCGATCACGCGGTCCGAGGTCATGCTCTCGCCGGGCTGCAGCACGCAGGCGTAGCTGAGCGCCGCGGTGTGGAAGTTTTCGGGCAGCGTGCGGCCGACGGCTGATGCGCCCTGCTGCATCGCCTCCAGGCTCTTCTGCAGCCGCGCCTTGGTCTGGTTGTGCGAACAGACGCGCCCGTCGCCGTAGGCGCCGGCCGTCTTGAGCGCCAGCGGGCCGTCGGCGGCGACATAGATCGGCACCGGATGGTCGACGTCGATGAAGCCCGCGTCGGGATGCAGGAAGCGGATGTCGCTGCGCTCGCCGGCATCGCCCAACGCGTAGTCGACCTCCTCGCCATGCAGCAGCGCGCGCAGCACGCGCAGGTACTCGCGGAAGGCGCCGGCCTTTACCGGGTCCTTGCCCATGACGCGCATCGCGGTGTGGCCGGTGCCGATGCCGAGAAAGGTGCGGCCGGGCGCCAGCTTGTTGATGGTGGCGATCGAATGCGCCGTGACCGGCGCCAGCCGGACGCCGGCCACCGACACGCCGGTGCCGAGCCGGATGCGCGAGGTGTTGGCCGCCGCCAGCGCCAGCACGGCATAGGCGTCGGAATAGAGCATCTGCGAATTGGCCGCCCAGGCGGCGTCGTAGCCCATCGTCTCGAGATCGACGAACAGCTTCCAGTCCGACACGCGCGGCGCGACGGTGACTCCGAATTTCATGCAGCACTCCGTTCCGTTAGGTCGATCCGAACCGCGCCCGCAGCCGGGGCGCCACATCGCGGGCGTAGCGCTCCAGGCTGGGATTCATCTCGTCCGGCCGCATGCCCGGCGGCACCGCCCAGGACACGATATCGGTCAATCCATACTCTTCGATGAAAGAGGTGAGCTCGGCCACGCAATGGTCGACGTCGCCCACCACCCAGGTCTGGGGAATCCGATCCGCCTCGGTGATGCCGGCGACGCCGCCATGCCCGCCGGCTTCCTCGCGAAACCGGTTGTAGACTTCCATGCGCCGCCGCTCGGCGACGCGCACCGCGCGCCCAGTCGCGCTCGCGATCGTCGGTGACCAGGCAGGAGCGGATGATGCCGACCCGATGGGCCGCGGGGTCGCGGCCCTCCGCCCGCAGCTCGGCCGTCCAGGCATCGAGCGACTGCGCCCGCGGTCCCTGCGGCAGCAGGTTCGCGCCGGCCCGTGCGGCGCGGAGCGCACCGGCCTCCGACATGGCGGCGATCCAGAGCGGCGGGCCGCCCGGCTGCACGTAGCCCGGCCTGATCGTCACGTCCTGGAACGTGTAGCGCTTGCCCGCGAAGCTGAACTTCTCGCCGGTGAAGGCGCGGCGCAGCACCTCGATCCCCTCGTCGGTCAGCGAGACGCGGCGCGAGACCGGCAGGCCGAAGCCGCGGAACTCGTGCGGCGCGTAGCCCATGCCGACGCCGATCTCGACCCGCCCGCCGCTGATGGTGTCGAGCACCGCGAGGTCCTCGGCGAGCCGGATCGGATGGTTGAACGGCAGCAGGCAGACGTCGCAGGAGAAGCGCACGTGCTTGGTGCGCGCCGCCATCGCCGCGGCGACCGGAATCCATGACGGCAGATAGCCGTCCTCGACGAAGTGATGCTCGGTGAACCAGACGAGATCGAGCCCCAGCCCGTCGAGCCAGGCGACCTGGTCCATGATCGCGGCATAGAGGTCCTGGTGGCTCATGCCGGAGGCAGGCGGATTGCGGAAATCGTAGGCGACACCCAGGCGCAACGCTTTCGCCATCTGGCTTGCATCCTCCCCCGCCGTAAGTTAGGAGGCATTCAATCGAATAGCCAATTTCGACGTGCGGCGCTTGCCCCGTGCGGGAGGACCGCAGGCCGGCCGGCCGTGCCAAGATCGGCGGCAACAAGATCGGCGGCAAAGAGAGAGGAAGCATCCCATGCCTCGCATGACCGGCGGCGACGCCATCGTCGACTCGCTGCTGCGCCACGGCATCGACACGATCTTCGGCCTGCCGGGCGTGCAGATGTACGGGCTGTTCGACGCCTTTGCGCGCAACGCCAATCGGCTGAAGGTGATCAACGCGCGCCACGAACAGACCACGGCCTACATGGCGCTGGGCTATGCCCAGTCGAGCGGCAAGCCGTCGGCCTTCACCGTGGTGCCGGGCCCCGGCGTGATGAACACGATGGGCGCGCTCACCACCGCGTGGGCCGTCAACGCGCCGATCATGTGCATCACCGGCCAGGTGCCGAGCGCCATGATCGGCCGCGGCCGCGGCCAGCTGCACGAGATGCCGGACCAGCTCGCCACGCTCAAGACCCTGCTGAAGTTCGCCGAGCGCATCGAGCATCCCACCGAGGCGCCGCAGGTCATGGCGCGCGCCTTCCAGGCGATGACCGTCCGGCCGCCCCGGCCCGGTCGCCGTCGAGATGCCGTGGGACATGTTCCCGGCCAGCGCCGAGGTGACGCCGATCGAGCCGCTTGGCAAGCGCGCCAATCCCGTGCCCGATCCCGAGAAGATCGCCGCGCTTGCCAAGCTGGTCGACGCCGCGAAGGCGCCGATGATCTGGATCGGCGGCGGCGCGGTCGATGCCGGGCCGGAGATCCTGGCGCTGGCCGAGAAGATCGGCGCGCCCGTGGTCTCGTACCGCATGGGCAAGGGCGTGGTCGATTCGCGCCATCCGCTGTCGCTGAACACGCTGGGCGGCTTCGAGCTGTGGGACAAGACAGACCTGCTGATCGGCATCGGCACGCGCCTCGACATGCCGATCGCGCGCTGGGCACCGGCGCCTTCGGGCCTCAAGACGGCGCGCATCGACATCGATCCGGCCGAGCATCGGCGGCAGACCGTCGATGTGGCGATCGTCGCGGATGCCGCCGACGGCACGCGCGCCCTCATGGCAGCGGTCTCGAAAAAGAGCGACCCGGCGCGCGCCGCGGCCATCGCGGCGGCGAAGCAAGCCGAACGGGCCGCGATCGAGAAAGCCGACCCGCAATACTCCTATATGAAGGTGATCCGCGACGTGCTGCCCGACGACGGCATCGTGGTCGATGAGGTGACGCAGCTCGGCTACATCATCTGGTACGGCTATCCCGTCCATCAGCCGCGCCGGCTGGTCTCGTCGGGCTTCTCCGGCACGCTGGGCTACGGCTTCCCTACCGCGCTGGGCGTCAAGGTCGCCAATCCCGGCCGCCCTGTGGTGTCGGTCACGGGCGATGGCGGCTTCCTGTTCGGCGGCTCGGACCTGTCGACGGCCAAGCAGTTCGGCATCAACCTCGTCACCGTGCTGGTGAACAACGGCTCCTACGGCAATGTGAAGCGCGACCAGGAGCGCCTCTACGAGGGCCGGCACTCCGGCGCCGTGCTGCACAATCCCGATTTCCAGGCCTATGCCCGCGCGTTCGGCGTGCCCGCCTGGCAGGTCGAAACGCGCCGATGCCTTCCGCGGCGCGCTGCGCGAGGCGCTGGCGGCCGATTCGCCGGCGGTCATCGAAGTCGTCTCCGACATCGACAAGGACTATCCGCCCTACAAGTTCCACCAGCCGAGGCTGCCGTGAGTCACACCACCCAACCTCACCTTGAGGAGCCGCGCAGAGCGCGGCGTCTCGAATCCGGCGAAGTAACCTTCGCCTTGGGGTGGGCAACATCACGTTTGTTGCCATCCTTCGAGACGCGCGCTGCGCGCGCTCCTCAGGATGAGGACGGGCGCTAAGGGAGGGAAGCATGGCGAAAGGACCCAGTGTCGAGCGGACGCGGCGGGCGTTCGTGCCCGACGAGGCGTGGCTGGCGAAGCAGGCGAAGGAGCCGATCCTCGAGCCCGACCTGCCGATCGTCGATCCGCACCATCACCTGTGGGACCACGCCAACCATCGCTACCTGCTGGACGAGCTGGTGGCCGACACCGGCACGGGCCACACCATCACGGCGACGGTCTATATCGACTGCCGCTCGATGTATCGCACCGACGGTCCGGCCGAGATGCGGCCGGTGGGCGAGACGGAGTTCGCGGGCGGCGTGGCGGCGATGAGCGCCAGCGGCCTCTACGGCCCGACGCGCGCCTGCGCCGGCATCGTCTCCTATGTCGACATGACGCTGGGCGCGCGCGCCCGCGCCGTGCTCGAGGCCCACCTCGCGGCGGGCAACGGCCGCTTCCGCGGCATCCGCCACGCCGGCGGCTGGGACGCCAGCCCCGACGTGCGCAACAGCCACACCGACCCGCCGCAGGGACTCTACGGCCAGCCGGCCTACCGCGAGGGCGTGGCGCAACTGGGCGCGCTCGGCCTCACCTACGAGGCCTGGCAATACCATCCGCAACTGAAAGAGGTGACGGCGCTGGCCCGCGCCGTGCCGCAGACCACCATGATCCTCAACCACTGCGGCGGGCCGTTGGGCATCGGGCCCTATGCCGGCAAGGCCGACGCGGTGTTCGCGGCGTGGAAGGCCGACATGGCCGAGCTGGCGCGCTGCCCCAACGTCGTGGTGAAGCTGGGTGGCCTCGGCATGGATATCGGCATGTTCGACCACATGCGCCGGCCGGCGCCGCCCACGTCGCGCGAGATCGCCGACGCCTGGAAGCCGTGGATCGAGACCTGCATCGAGGCTTTCGGCGCCGAACGCTGCATGTTCGAGAGCAACTTCCCCGTCGACAAGATCTCGACCGGCTATGCCGTGCTGTGGAACGCCTTCAAGCTGATGGCGGCGGGCGCCTCGGCGGCCGAGAAGACGGCGTTGTTCAGCGGCACGGCGCGGCGCGTCTACCGGTTGCCGTGACAAGTAGCCCAACCTCACCCTGAGGAGGCCCGCAGGGCCGTCTCGAAGGGTGGCTACGTCGTTGTTGTTGCCTATCCTTCGAGACGCCGCGCTGCGCGCGGCTCCTCAGGATGAGGTTTCCTTTGGAGAAAGACCCATGTTCAAGCGCGTGCTGATCGCCAATCGTGGCGAGATCGCCATCCGCATCGCCCGGGCGGCGGCGTCGCTGGGCATCGACTCGGTCGCCGTCTTCACGCCGGCCGATTCGCTGTCGCTGCACACCCGGCTCGCGGGCAAGGCGCGGCAGATCGGCGGCGGCGGCGATGCCGTGCGGGGCTATCTCGACATCGACGCCGTCATCGCCGCGGCGCGGGACAGCGGCTGCGACTGCGTCCATCCCGGCTACGGCTTCCTGTCGGAGAATGCCGGCTTCGCCGAGCGCTGCCAGGCCGAGGGGTTGCGCTTCATCGGACCCGCGCCGGCGACGCTGAAACTGTTCGGCGACAAGGTCGCGGCGCGCGCCTTCGCCCAGGCGCAGGGCGTTCCCGTCGTTCCCGGCGCGCCGGCCGCCCTGGCGTCGAGCGCCGAGGCGAAGGCGCTGGCCAAGTCGATCGGCTACCCGGTGATGCTGAAGGCCTCGGCCGGCGGCGGCGGGCGCGGCATGCGCGCGGTGGCGGGGCCCGCGGAGATGGACGAGGCCTTCGCGCGCTGCCAGAGCGAGGCCGAGGCGGCGTTCGGCGATCGCGCGGTGTTCCTGGAGAAGATCGTGCCGCGGCCGCGCCACATCGAGGTGCAGGTGCTGGGCGACAGCCAGGGCAACCTCGTGCATCTCTTCGAGCGCGACTGCTCGGTGCAGCTCCGCAACCAGAAGGTCGTCGAGATCGCGCCCGGCGCCCAACCTCGACGAGGGCCTGCGCCGGCGCATCCTGGCCGATGCGGTCAAGCTCGCCCGCGCGGCGCGCTACGAGAATGCCGGCACGGTCGAGTTCCTGGTCAATCCCGAGACCGGCGAACACTTCTTCATCGAGTGCAATCCGCGCATCCAGGTCGAGCACACGATCACCGAGCAGGTCATGGGCTTCGACCTGGTCGAGGCGCAGTTCCGGATCGCGGCCGGCGCGTCGCTCGCCTCGCTGGGCCTTGCCGACCAGAAGGCGGCCGGCACGCCGCGCGGCTTTGCCGTCCAGGCGCGCGTCGTCGTCCAGGGCACGGGCACGATCAGCGCCTATCGCGAGCCGTCCGGGCCGGGCGTGCGGGTCGATGCCTGCGGCTACCTCGGCCTGGCGCCGCCGCCGCAGTTCGATCCGCTGCTGGCCAAGCTGATCTGCCAGTCGGGCTCCTCGGGCACGTTCGACTCGGCGGTCGATCGCCTGGCCCGCGCGCTCGACGAGTTCCATATCGCCGGCGTGCCGACCAACGGCCAGCAGCTGCGCGCCATCCTGGCCCATCCCGAGTTCCGGGCGGGCAATGCGCGGACCACGCTCCTCTCCGACGCCCTCGATCCCGCCGAAGGCGACAGGCGGGCACGCTGCAGTTCCTCGACCAGCAGGCCGCTTCCCTCGGGCGCGGCCGCGGCGCGGCGAACGCGGCCGCCGGCCCGGCCGCTGCCGGTGCCGACCGGGCACGAGGCCATCGAAAGCCCGCATGCGGGCTCGCTCGTCGAGGTCAAGGTGCGCGAGGGCGGCGCGGTGAAGGCGGGCGACCTGCTGTTTGTCGTCAGCGCCATGAAGATGGAGACATCCGTCGCGGCGCCCTGCGCCGGCACCGTCGTCACGCTGGCGCCGCTTGCGGTCGGCGACACGGTCGAGGGCGGGCAGATCCTGGCCGTGATCAAGCCGGCGGCCGGCGCTGCCCGGGCCGCGCCGCCCGTGACGGCCGACGAAAGCTGGGCGCCGATGCTGGACAAGGTCGCTGCGCCTGCAGGCGATCGCGCACAAGCGGCTGGCGCCCGGCTCGAACGATCCCGGCGTGGTGCGCCAGCGCAACCGGCGCAAGCTCACCTGCCGCGAGCGCATCGACGGGCTGCTCGATCCCGGCAGCTTCCGCGAGATCGGCAGCCTGGCGGGCTTCGCCAGCTTCGACGAGGCGGGCGACGTCGTGGAGTTCACGCCGGCCAGCCATGTCGGCGGCCAGGGCCGCATCGAGGGCCGCGCCTGCATCGTCTGCGCCGACGACTTCACCTCGCGCGGCGGCCATGCCGACGGCGCGATCGGCCAGAAGTCGCGCTATCTCGACCGGCTGTCGATCGAGCTGCGCACGCCCTCGATCCGCCTGCTCGACGGCTCGTCGGGCGGCGGCAGCGTCGCCACCATGGTGCCGAAGCAGGACGGCCAGACGACGGGATCGGCCTCGGTCAAGGAAAGCACCGGCGCCATCAAGGCCGGCCGGCCGCGCGTGGTGGGCGGCGGCGGCTCGTTCCTGCCCGGCCATCTCGGCAGCACCTACTACGCCGAGCAGCTCGCCACCGTGCCGGTGGTCAACCTGCTGCTGGGCAGCGTGGTGGGCATCGGCGCCGCCAAGGCGGTGCTCGGGCACTTCTCGGTGATGGTGCGCGACATCTCCCAGCTCTTCGTCGCCGGCCCGCCGGTCGTGAGCCACGCCATGGGCTACGAGGTCACCAAGGAGGATCTCGGCGGCTGGCACATCCACTGCCGCAACGGCTCGGTCGACAATCTGGCCGAATCCGAGGAGGAGGCGATGGCGCAGACGCGGCGCTTCCTGTCGTACCTGCCGTCCAGCGCCTACGAGGCGCCGCCGGTCGCCGCCTGCAGCGACCCGGCCGACCGCCGCGAGGAGGAGCTGCTGACGCTGGTGCCGCGCAAGCGCACGGCGACCTTCGACATCCGCCGCGCCATCCGCCTGCTGGCCGACAAGGACTCGTTCTTCGAGGTCGGCCCGCTGTGGGGCACCGACCAGGTCACCGGCTTCGTGCGCATGGCCGGCCATCCGATGGGCGTCATCGCCTCGGACAGCCGGCACGAGAATGGCGGCGCGCTGACCGCCGACGGCTGCGACAAGCTGCGCCGCCATCTCGACCTGTGCGACCTCTTCCACCTGCCGGTGCTGAACCTGGTCGACAATCCGGGCTTCGCGGTCGGCATCGAGCACGAGATCGCCGGCACGATCCGCAAGGGCGGCGAATGGATGGTGGCCTTCGCCCAGGTTTCCGTGCCGATCTTCACGGTGCTGATGCGCAGAAGCTTCGGCGTCGCCGGCAACAACTATGCGACGCCGCGCTCGGCGGCGTCGGTGCGCATCGCCTGGCCCGCGGCCGATGTCGGCGGCATCCCGCCCGAGGGCGGCATCGAGGCGGCCTACAAGCGGCAGCTCGCGGAATCGGCCGATCCCGCCGCCTTGCGCGCCGAGATCAACGCCCGCATCGAGAGCGTGCGCGGCCCGATCGGCCCGCTCAACCGCTTCGAGATCGAGGAGATGGTCGATCCGCGCGACACGCGGCGGCTCGTCTGCGAATGGATCGCCGACGCCTATCGGATCGTCGCGCAGCCCTCGCGGCTGGTGCCGCGGGCGCTGCAGTTCAGGCCGTAGATCACCGCCCAGGGAATTCTTTCGCACCGCTATAGGGCCCGGAAAAGGGGTTTCCGACCTTTCCGCCCTTTCCGCCCTGCCCTCGCGCCTGTCGCGGGTATCGGGCGGGCGGGCCATGGCGGGGGTTTCCGCAGTTTCCGCAAGCGCACCGCCAATCTCGAGGCCCAGCGGGGGCCGGCCGCTGCCAGGAACTTGGCAATTTGCGCAATTTCCGCAAGCGATATGCCAATGGCCGGTGGCTTGGCGTGGCAGGCGTGGGACGGAAAATTGCGCGAGCACGGATCCTGGCGACCGGGAGTTTTTTCGCACCGCATAGAGGTCCGGAAATCGATGTCAGGCGCGGCCGCGTGAAGTGTCACCGAGCGATGGTGCTGCGGGAGATGATCGAGGCGAGCGCGCATGATGCCGATCCTGTCCAGGTAGGGCTCGGCAGACATAGGCCACAACATTGCGCGCGATTGTCAAGCGGGCGGGCGATCACATAATTCTTGCGCGCCGCTATGGGCGGGGAAAAAACAAAATTTCTCGCATGTGTGAGATCGATCTCGATGGGTGAAGCGGCCGCCGGCGAAGCATTCGCGGAAGCGGCCGGCGGTGCGCGTGGGATTGCCGAAGGCCGCCCAGCATTCAGGACGCGGCCCTCTCAAGGCTGAAACACGGGTTCGAATCCCGTAGGGAGCGCCACCAATATCAATCACTTAGCCGGGTGATCCCTGGGCCATGCTCACCCGGAACCCCAACACCCGTGCACCCGCCGCCGGGCAACAATTACGATGAAGTTGGCTATATCCGGCTTCGGGCCATGAGATCGGCCTTTACCCGGCTAGTGGCCTCGTCCTGCGCTTTGCCAAGTTTATCCCTTCGCGGCCTGTCGCCCTAACCGTCCACACGACGATGTGAGGACGCAACCCAAAATTGCTGGCTCTCCACAGGCTTGTCGTATCAATAGATAGCTCGATTCGGCATTCTGCCGCGCGGAGCCTCCATGTCGAATGTTCAAACGGGTCACCCGCCGCTGACGCGGTTTCAGCGGATGCAGCTTGAACAGCCGTGGTGTGTGTTCTGCGGCGGCACCTCTCGCGGCACGTCTGTGGACCACGTCCCGCCACGGGGTGCGTTCAACTTCAAGCGGCGCCCGAAGGGGCTGGAGTTCATGTGTTGCAAGGGCTGCGCCGACGGCGGTCGACGCACCGATCAGGTGGCCGCGCTGTTCGCCCGCTTCTATTCAGTCACGCCGGGCACCAAGCAGCATCGACGGGAGATAGCCAAGATCTTCCACGCCATCGACAACAATGCGCCAGAAATCCTCAAGGAGATGCAGGTCGAGCAGGTGCTACCGAGCGACCATCCCGTGCGCAAGACATTCCCCGAGGCGAAGGCCACCTTTACGTTCGGCCCGATTGCGGCGTCCTACATTGCAGCATTCGGAGCGCGCATCGCGCTGGCGTTGCACTTCGAGAAGACGAACGAGATTTTGCCCGAGATGGGCGGCGTCTGCGTTTTTTCGAAGTCGAACAACACTCTGGTTGAGGAAGGCGTGCCCGAGGAATTCATCGCGATGTTGGGCCCGCCTGAAGCGCTCGAACAGGGCAGGTTTGGATCGGCCGATCAGTTCCAATACGCTAGTCGACAAGAGGGTGCTGGCGCTCGGACCGCACACTTCATCACCTTCCGACTGTCATTCGCGCTTCAAGCGTTCGTCGTGCGGGACTTTTCGGAGATTGCCCATCTCGTCGCTCATGTGCCGCACAACGTCTTTCGACCCGGTTTTCTTAAGACTTGGAAGAGCCCGTTCGTCTAGGCTTCGAGCAGTACGAGGTGATGCCATGAGCCGACTGCCCCGCTTCGTCAAAGACGATCCCGACGAGTTGGCCGACTACATCGCAGGCATTGGTAGCGGACTGATCGCCTTCGATGGACGGTGTACAGCTGGCAAGACGTCGCTGGCTCGCGATATGGCTGGCCGCTGCAACTGCACCGCTGTAGATGTAGACAGGTTTCACCCCGCTACCACCGATGATGACTTCATCGAAGCGCGAAAGGAGCCGTTTGCCAACGCCATTCGCATCGACGACTTACGGCGCACCATCGAGGCTGGCGGTCCGCTCGTGCTGCTGTCCGGCGTTTGCGCGCGGCAGGTGGTCGAACGGCTGAAGATTTCCGCTGCCGCTTTCGTTTGGGTCCAAACGGCCTCGCTCCTGCGTCTCGACCAGATGTGTCGCGATTTCCTCGAATACGACGAAGACGCCGGGGTGCGGCCGACGAAGCACTCGAATTATATGGAGGTACAAGACTATATCGACGCACACGATGCCCGGCGAAGAGCCGATGTGGTCTACATGAACGCCTACGCTGACCGCCACGCCTATTCCTCGATTGGCGCCGCAGGTTGATCGGGCGGCTCACTTGAAGCACCACTATGTCCCACAATTTGCGCTGCGCTATTGGGCGGAAAGCGACGGCAAAGTCCCCTATTTCGTCCGAAGGAATGGCCGCGTTCTCCGTGATCGGTTGACGCCGAAGTACATTGCCTTCGAGCCGGACCTCTATGCGTTTACCGAGGTCCCCGAGCACAATAGGCACGCTCTCGAGCGCGAGTTCTTTGCGAAACTCGAAAGCGATGCCGCGCCGGTCTACGAAAAGATAGAGCGTCGCGATGAGGACCTCTCACAAGGGGAGCGGCAAGTTTGGTCGATCTTCCTGATGGCTGCCATCGCGCGAGTTCCGGAGAAGGTCGCGCTTGCAAACAGATCACCGACAAGCACGTGCGCCGCGCACTGGCGGAGCGGCCTGAAGAGTACCTTGGAGTGAAGGGTGATGCCGTCGAAGCCACGCTTCTCGAATGGGTTGAGAACAATGTCTCGGGAATTAAAAATTTGGGTCTCATCCAAATGGTCAAGTTCCTCGTGAACGCGGACCGTATCCGCGAATTCCTTGAGATGGAATGGATCGTTCACGGCCTTTCGCATGCCAGCGTCGAACTTTTACTGCCTGACCGCCCGCTTTGGGTTTCCAAGCATCCCAAGGACCCGGATTTTATCGCCATGATGCCGCTCTCCCCGCGCAGTGTGTTCATTGCGGCTCGCGACAAGCGGGTCATCCGCAGGACGATCGATGCAAGCCCAAACGAGCTGATTAGGCGCATCAACGAAAGTTTGGTCAGTAACGCGTGGGAACGCGTCTACGGTCGGGCGACAGTGGCCTTTATCGACCGCTGCCTGCGTCAGCGCCAAAGCCTTGACGAGGCTGTGGGGACGCACGTCGTCCGACGTTGAAACGCGATAAGGGCGACGCTTACAATCCGAAATAGGTGGTTGCCCACATGATCGCCATCGTACTCTGGCGGTCCGATGGCTGAATACGTGCGATCCGCCGTGCTCGATCTGATGCGACTGCCTGACAAGCGGGCGGTCCAGTTGTACTGCCGCGAGGTCACGATCACATCCTCCGACTTCGCAAACATTCTATTGAATGCTCGCTTTGGCGCTCTCGCCCCGTATCGCTACGCGAGCCACTTTGACGATCGCCAGCCGCCGCATCTATGGCCGACTGAAGAGGAGTTGAGATCGCTTGCCTCCAGCGGTGTTGGTCCGGCGCGCGGCAAGGCACGCAAGGCTCTCAGCAAGGTCAGCAACATGTTCAGCGAGCGGCGGCTATTCGCAGCCCATTTGATTTACCATCCGAAGACGCCTGAATGGCACCTGTTCTGCTTTGATCAGAGGGACACGGGGCGGCACAGCAATCACTGGGATGGAGGCTCACACATCCACTACTCGCGGCACGACATCGTGCATGCGTCAGCCGTAGCAGTCTGGGAAGATGTGATCGCAAGCCCTCCCAAAACGCCGAAAAGCGAACACGTCCGCTACAGCGCTGACGATTGAAGGAAGGGACGATGCTGCAAATCTTGGGTACGCTGATTGGATCATCGCTCGGCCTCATTGCCATCCTAGCCGGTGCGCTTTTCAACGCTCAGCTGAATAGAAAGCGTGATGACCTCTTGCGCGAAAACGACGCCAGTGCTCTTCGCGCCGCGCTGATCGCTGAACTCACCGGCTTCCGCGATGCCTTTACATCATGAGCACGAACACGGCCGCCGATCTTGCTCCGTCCGACGGTGCCGGCGGGTTCTTTGTTCCCGATGTCCGGGCAGGCGAGCGCGTCCTGTCGGCGCTGATGCCGAAGCTCGGCCTACTGCCGAGCGATGCAATTCAAAGCGTCATCAACAGCTATCTCACGCTCGACAATTTCTACGATAAGGTCCGGCTGATGGCATTGGGCGAGGTCGCTCCCCCACCGCGCCGTGGCGGCTTCGTCAAGGTGCCAGCTTCGCTCGCGTCCACTGTTTCAGCACTCGGCCGTGGCACGGCCGAGAAGATCGACACCACCATAGCGAGGCTGAAAAGCGCAGCCTGAGCGCCCTTTTGTTGGCCGAACCGTGGGTGGACGGCCCAAACTCGATTTTCTGTAAGGCGTGAGCGACGCTTTTGAAGCGACCGCGCGTCGGGTCGTGAGGTCCAGCCAAGGGCGGTCGACAAATTCCGCCGCGAGCTTGCCGTACACAGATTGTTTATGCCACCAGAGGTAAAGCGAGCCGTCGCATAAAGGCGATTTGGCCTTGGGCCGGGCCGGCGCGCAGTTGAACGACCGACTTTGAGACCTACATAAAAGCTATGATCTACAGTCCCCCCTCGATCGTCGAACGAGACGCCGCCGAGCTCCTTGTCCAGGTAAGCGGTGTGCCAGCGCTCAATCCCGCGTACGAACTGCGAGCTCGGTTCGGTCCTTGGCTCCATCATCCCGAGCGTTGCTCGGCCGATGAACGGAAAAGGTTCGCCGACTTATCGCGGGCCAGTAACCAGGCCGGCGTTGCTGCCCCCCAAGACCGAAGCGGGCCGAGGGATTTGCGAGTACGACAAGAGGGTGTATGGCGGTAACGATTGCTGCGCGTCCCCCCGGCGTGTGGAGCGAACTTGCGACGTTCGTGCACAACCGCCGCCTCATGGATCTGGAGGCGCTCGAACGGCAGGCCATTGAACTCTCGCTCGAAACTCGAAAGCCACGGCGTGTTGTGGGCCGCAACGTCAATGATGCACTCATAAAACTCTCGGGATCTTACACAGAGCATGACGTGAACGCCTTGCGCCGTAGCCTCAACGAGTTCACCGACCATCACGGTCTTCCGAGGGCGTTGGTTGCTGCCCGCGGCGATGTTTTAGCGGTCAACCTTCCCGCAAGGCTGGATGGGCCAATGCGAAAGCCATTTGAGCTATGGTTCAACGGCGAGTGCGACCGCATTGACGGTGAGGCTTAGAACGGCACGGCCGGTAAGACCCCGTAGCCTGCCAAGCCAAATAAACGCCCGATCGCGCCGTGGCCGATCGGGGCAAGGTCCCCGAGCCCAGCTTCGCCAAAGCGGCTGGCGGAGCCGCCCGGTTTCCGCATACGGTCCCCAAATGACCGCAACCCACCCCTACACGGTCCAGATATTCGACGTCACTACGGGTCGTGACGTCATCCTGGCCGCTGTCGACCTCACCGACGAGCAACGACGGGAGCTCGTGGCGGATGTCGTTCGCCTCACCGGCGCTCCAGCCGACATGGGCGAGGCGTACATCGACGAAGTGGCCGCCACCCGGAAGCGATAAATGGCACGCGCCACTCGTACCACCAATCCCTTGCCATTTTCGATCTCGAACCTCGAAGGTTCGAGGATCTGATCCGCCAATTGGTCTACGACTTCAAGACATGGCGCAAGCTCGAGGCAACTGGTCGATCGGGCAGCGACGGCAGTTTCGATGCGCGCGGCTACGAGATCACGCAACCGGACCAGGAGCCGCCGCCAACCAGCGATGAGGACGATGAGGTGCCAGATGTCGGATCGACGGATCGGCTTTGGTTGATCCAGTGCAAGCGAGAACGATCCATCACGCCGAAGAGGATGGCAGCCTATCTGTAAGGAATTCCGACGGAAACGCACAAGCAGCTGTTTGGAATCATCTTCGCCGCTGCGTGCGACTTCTCGAAGGCGACACGCGACGTGTTGCACGATTGGGCACGGACCCACGGCATCTCGGAAAGTCATCTGTGGGGCAAGGGCGAGATCGAGGACCAACTCTTCCAACCAAAAAACGACAATCTGTTGTTTGCCTATTTCGGCATCTCGCTGACCATCCGACGAAGGAGCGTCCGCACTGAACTGCGCGCTAAGCTGGCGACGAAAAAGCGCGTAGAGAAGGTCATCGGGACAGGAACTTACCTGATGAGGACTGTTCTCTTTCGTGACCCGACTGACGACAGGTACCCTTACCACAAGGACGCTAAAGGCGATCTGATAAAGGATCGGAGATGGAATCTCAGGATCGTCGAGGAGGTCCACCCGAGGGGGCTCATCGTTATCCTGGAAGACAAGTTGGCGCTGGTGAATCCGGACGGGACATGGGACATCGCCGAACAGGTCAACGCCGCGAAGGTGTCAAGCTGGGAGGACACATGGGGGGACAGTGACGAGGACGAGTTCGAGGCGCAGAAGCTACGTCGTCGCGTGGCTCATTTCTGGGGAGAACAGCCGGACCAACTGAAGGCCCACTATTACAGGAGAACACTGGTTCCCTTCGAATGCATCATGGCAATCGATGAAGCGGGCGACAATTCTGCCCCGGTTCCCCACATCTATATTGATTTCGATGATCCTCGTCTGTTGGGCTACCACGAATTCAAGTTCACCGTTGATAGGCCGGCGGAGGTAGAGCCGCTCGCCGCCACGCGAACAAACATCTTTCCCAAGGAGTTCGCCGAGGTGCCGCCGATGCAAATTCCCGGCGACCCCTCGGTACCGGAGTCAGACAAACCCTAACTGCCTGCGCCGGTGCGCGCTCAAGGACCGCACGATGGCGAGGGCGCACGCCGGTACGGGATTTAGCAGCCCAATGATATATGCACGTACCATGCGGGCTGGACTTGGGAGGTCCAGCATCGGGGGGAGCACGTGATGCCTAGCGGCGCTGATTCTTTGAATTCGGAGTGACATGGCAATGGCTAAGGGCGAACCGACCGATCCTGGTGTGTCTGAGTTACAGCGGATTGCCCGCCACGAAGTTGCGCACGCTCTTGCCGCTCATGCGTTTGCCGCGGCTGGATTAGGGCCCGGGGATATTGATCTAGATGCCCAGTTATCTGCGAATGGCCTTGGTGCAGCACACGTCACGTTGGCTAATCCGTCAGGTCATGAAGGTCGTCAGGCACAGGTTAACGCCGCTATGATGTCGCTCATCGTCATTTGTGCCGGTGCAGCAAGCGACGCCGCCGAGCGACGTGAACCTCTTTTGCAGGCATGGGCTTACCAAGAGGCCGATCAAGCGATGGCAACACGCGTCCTTGATGTTGCCAAAATTCTTCCAGCGGAGCGTAACTCACTGACTGGGGAAGCGCTCAACAACGCAGCAGAGTTCGTTGAACAGATGCGAGACGACATTCACTCATTGGCGCGCTTGCTCATGGAAAAGCGGCGTTTGAGCAAGGAAGACGTCCTTGCGTGGTGTAAACAGTCACGGCCGTCAGACGGCAACCACGCTCTCGCAATTCATGAAGCAGCCCACGCCGTTGTCGGTGAAGCGCTCGGTTTGACGCTGCTGTCCATCAAGATAGACTTCGATCAGTGGCAGGGCGGCGCTACGTTTGATCGGGGCTTTGGTCCGGAAGTGTGGCGCAAGGATCTCGTGTTGAGCCTTGCAGGCGAGATGGCCCAGCACCGCGTAGATCCTGATGGGCGAACCCTCCGCGACGAACAAGGTAACCATCGCGCGGCCGACGACATGCGCAAGGCCGACGTCGCTGTCAGCCGGTATAACCATCACGAAGACTCCGCAGTTGAGGATCGAATTTCGGAAGCGCGCATCACCGACGGGCGGGCCGCCACGAGCCAGTTGCTCGACCTGCTGTGGCCCGCGATCCAAGCGGTCGCGGCCGCGATCGAGGCCGGCAACGGCGCTGCAGACGCCGCGGACTTTCAGCGCGCGCGCAACACGGCAATGTCGGCGGAGCAGTGTGCCACGGCGCTTCAGCAGATCGAGTTCATCCGCCGCCCCTTCGATGCGTCGTAGGTGGCTCTACGAGGCGCGTGGCACTATTGCCAAGCATGGTAGCCGACAAACACAACCACATTGTCCACGGCTTCTATACGTAGTGCAGCGAGGAAAGTCAGACCGCCATGACGGCCTTTGAGTTCATGGAGGTCAATTGAACAGTCCGCGTATCATTGGCCGTCCAATCGCCCTATGAAGGATCGATGATGTCGACCTTCACTCGCGGCCGTGCCCTTGCTTTGGTCCCGGCTCTCGCCCTCGCGGGCGCGACGGCGCAAACGGCACTCGGCCAGCAGAACTTCGGGCCGCCGGTCGGTGTGCCGTTCGGCCGCTCGATCGGTCCACCGACCGACAACGTCGAGGACTTCCACGGCACGTGGAAGATTTCGTGGACCGGCAATGTCGGCACCAACTGCCCCTGCCAGGGCACACTCACCATCGACGAAGCCGGCCACGGCGAACTCGTGGGTTACTGGGAGACCCGGTCCGGCACCTACGTGCTGCGCGGCAAGGTCGGCTACGACCGGAACACCTGGACCGGGCGTTTCGAGAAACCCCATGATCCGGCCGACTTCCCCATCAAAGGGCAGTTTCAGCTGATGACGCGCGACGGCGGAAAGATCACGGGGTCATACCAGGCGGCGGGAATGGCCATCGCCTTCCCCGTGACCGGCAGCCGGTAGCCCGGCACCCGCCAGCCAGGCCCCTGAATTGTGGGACCGTCCGGGATAGTGCTGAGCGGGGCGGTCCGGTGGCCAGCTCAAGGGGGATAACCTCCCGCACCTTGAGGCCAACGGATCATTGACCCTAAGCGTATATCTGCCCGCCGTGCAAGTTTCAAAATTGACCTTGGCGCTCAATGCGCAAGACTGGCCGAGGGCGGAGTGACCGCAAGGACGCTGGCACGGGGGAGAAGGCGCATGAAGGAACTGGCTGGAAAGACCGCGTTCGTGACCGGTGCCGCGTCGGGCATTGGCCTCGGGATCGCGACCGCCTTCGCCCAGGCGGGGGCGAAGGTCATGCTGTGCGACATCGAGGAAGAAGCCCTGTCCGCCGCGCTCGCGCAGCTCCGGCTCACCAACGCCGATGTCGACGGCGTGAAGGCCGACGTTTCCCTCAAGGCCGAGCTCGCCGCGGCCGCCGAGGCCACGACGGCGCGTTACGGCAAGGTGCATATCCTGGTGAACAACGCGGGCGTCGGCGGTGGCGGGCCTTACGGCACCTGGACCGAGGCGGCGTGGAACTGGACGCTGGGCGTCAACCTGATGGCGACCATCTGGGGGATCGAGATTTTCGGGCCGTTGATCGAGCAGCATGGCGAGGGTGGACACATCGTCTCCACGGCCTCGATCGCCGGGCTTATTTCAGGCGGGAGCATTGCCTACAACGTTTCCAAGTATGGCGTGGTCGCGCTGTCCGAGGGCCTGCGGCGTGAACTAGCGCCGCGCGGGATCGGCGTCTCGGTGCTGTGTCCCGGGTTCATCCGCACGCAAATCGTGAACTCGAGACGCAATCTCCCCCGGCGTTTCGCCGAGGCGGTCCGTGCCCCGCCGACGTCGGGGCCGATCGCCGAGCTGATCAACATGGTCCGGGAACGCGTCGCCGGCGGCATCGATCCCCTCTATGTCGGCGAGCTGGTCCGCGAAGGCGTCGAGAAGGACTGGCCCTATATCTTCACCGATCTCGAATTCGAGCCGCTGATCGAGGCGCGCTTCGCCGCCATCAAGCAGGGCTTCGATAACATCCGCGGGCGGACGCCGAGACGGTGAGCGGAACGTAAATCCGCGAGGATGGTTTCTCCCAGGCATCCAACCGTCGGAAAGGCGTGCGGCCATGAGCGAACTGACCATCTGGACCTACGACTGGGTTCCCAAGGGCCCGCGCGGCTTCGTGCGCGATCTGCGGCTGAGGTGGGCGTGCGAGGAAGCGCGCCTGCCCTACGCGGTGCAGACCGTTGCCTTCGACGGCCGCGAGACCAATCATCTCGCGCAGCAGCCCTTCGGCCAGGTGCCGTTCCTGAGCGACGGCGACCTGGAGATGTTCGAGAGCGGCGCCGGGCTGCTGCACCTGGCGCGGAAAAGCGAGCAGGCTGATGCCGCGCGATCCGGCCGGGGAAGCGGAGACGGTGCAGTGGATGATCGCCGCGCTCAACTCGATCGAGATGGTCACCGTGCCGTGGTGGTTCCTGAAAATGTCCGGCGACGCGGACAACGAACTCACAGGATGGATGGGCAAGCGCCTCGACCAGCTCGAGGAACGGCTGCGCGATCGGGAATGGCTGGTGGCCGACCGCTTCACCGCCGCCGACCTGCTGATGGCGGACGTGCTGCGCGTGTCGGCGGTGCGCGCGTTCGGCGACCGGCCGGCGAGCGAAGCCTACGTCGCGCGGGCGACCGACCGGCCCGCGTTCAGGAAAGCGCGGGCCGATCAGATGGCGCATTTCGCGGCGGGTGATGAAAAGAGAAAGGACAACGGATCGGACTGACGCGAATTCCCACCAACGCGAGCCCAGTTGACCTACAAAATGTCACGATGTCATCCTGAGCGCAGCGAAGGATCTCATCGCCGCTTGCCACGCCATGAGATCCTTCGCTGCGCTCAGGATGACAGCCTCTTTATTCCGTCATCCCGACCGAAGCCGAGGGACCTTTTCTTATCGCCGAAGCAACAGAACAGGTCCCTCCGCTCGCTTCGCTCCGGTCGGGATGACGGAAGTTTGAAAGCGATCACACCGCCAGGTTCACCGTCACGTTCTTGCGCTGGGTGAAGCTGTCGAGCATGCCCTCGAGCGAGAACTCGCGGCCGATGCCGCTCTGCTTGTAGCCGCCGTAGGACATGCCGGGCACCTGGCCGCCGCCCTGGTTGACCTGGACCCAGCCCGATTCGATGGCGTGCGCGGCGCGCAGGCCGCGGCCGATGTCGTGCGTCCAGACATAGGCGGCCAGACCGTAATGGCTGTCGTTGGCCATGCGGATCGCCTCGGCCTCGTCGCTCCAGCGGATCGCCACCAGGACGGGCCCGAAGATCTCCTCGCGCGCCAGGCGCCAGTCGTTGGAGCGGTCGGCGAACACGGTCGGGATGGCGTAGTAGCCCTCGCTCAGCGGGCCGGTCTTGGGCGGCAGGCCGCCGAACACCAGCTTGGCGTCGCGTGCGCTTCAGGCCCTCGTCGACATACTTGCAGACCTTGGTGAACTGCTTGTTGTTGATGATGGTGCCGATGTCGGTCGCCTCGTCGAGCGGATCGCCGATCTTGAGCGCCGTCGTCTTCTTCTCGAGCTTGCCCAGGAACGAATCGAAGATGTCCTCGTGCAGGAACAGGCGCGAGCCGGCGGTGCAGCTCTGGCTCTGCCGGGTGAAGCGCATGGCGGCGATGATGCCGTCGACCGCCCAGTCCTCGTCGACGTCGGGATAGACGATCGACGGGCTCTTGCCGCCGAGCTCGAGCGACACCGGCACGATGCGCTCGGCGGCGGCGCGCATGACGACCTTGCCGACCTCGGTCGAGCCGGTGAAGGAGAGCTTGGCGATCTTCGGATGGTTGGCGAGCGGCCCGCCGCATTCCTCGCCGTAGCCGGTCAGCACGTTCAGCACGCCGGGCGGCAGGAATTCCTGGCAGATTTCGGCCATCAGCAGCACGCCGAGCGGCGCGTCCTCGGCCGCCTTCAGCACCATGCAGTTGCCGGCGCAGAGCGCGGGCGCGATCTTGAGCGCGCCCAGCATGACCGGCGCGTTCCACGGGATGATGGCGCCGACCACGCCCAGCGGCTCGCGCCGCGTGTAGGACAGCACCTGCTCGCCGAGCGGGATGGTCTCGCCCTTGAGCTCGCGAGCCCAGCCCGCCGAAGTAGCGGAAGATGTCGGCGGTCATTTTGGCCTCGCCGCGCGCCTGGGTGCGCAAGGCGTTGCCGGTCTCGAGCGCGATGGTGCGCGCCATCTCCTCGGCGCGCGCCTCGAGCTGGTCGGCGATCCGGGCAGCAGCCGGCCGCGGTCGCGCGGCGGCACCTTGCTCCAGGCCGGGAAGGCCCGGGCGGCGGCCTCGACGGCGGCGTCGACATCGGCCGCGGCGGCGCGCGGCACCTCGGCGATCGGCGCGCGCCTGGCGGGATTCTCGACGGCAATACGGGCGCCGGATTTCGCTTCGACCCATTTGCCGCCGATCAGCATGCCCTTGGGGCTGACGGAATGAGCCTGCGGCTTGGTCTCGATGGCGGTCGTCGACATCTGGTTTTTCCACGCGGTTTTTGAGGAGGCGCGGAGTTTGGCGCGCACGGCGGCGAGCGACAAGCCCGCGCCTGCGGCCCAGAGGGTTCGCCTCAGCGCTCGCGGTCGAGCTTGTCGAAATCCTTGAGCACGGCGGCGACCAGCTTGCGCCGCCGCGTGTCCTCGGCGGTGAGCGTCGCGGCATAGAGCCCGAGGAGGTAGCGCGCCTTCTCGGCCGCCTCCGGCCAGGTGGTCGCGGCGGCGGCCAGGAGATGCGCCTCCAGCTCGTCCTGGCGCTGGCGCAGGACCTTCTCGTTGGCCTCGACCTCCGACAGCAGGCGCCGGAGGTCGGTCGCCTTCTGCGCCGCCATGCCGCGGCGCTTGTCGAGGTTGATCGTCTTGTCGGTCATGACGGTGTGTCTCCCTTGAGCAGTCCGACGACGACTTCCACCGACAGGCCGCGGAAGGCGTCGGTCATTCCCGATGAAGCTGCCGGCCACCGGCATGGCCTGGTCGATGCTCGCGGGCGACGGCGACGGGGATCAGGTTGAAGCCGCCGACGCCGCGGTTGGTCGGATCGAAGGTGATCCAGCCCGCGCCGGGCACGATAGACCTCGGCCCAGGCGTGGGTCGTGCCGAGCCGGTCGATCCTAGCGTCGCGCTCGGGATTGTAGAGATAGCCCGAGACGATGCGGGCGCCGAAGCCCAGGCTGCGCGCCGCCTCGACGAACAGCACGGCGAAATCGCGGCACGAGCCCCAGCCGCGCTCCAGCGTCTCGACCGGCGACTGCGTGCCCTCGTCCTCGCGGCTCTGATAGAGGATCCAGCCGGTGATGCCGGTGCTGAGGTCCTTGAGCAGCGCCAGCGTGTCGGTCGGCTTGCCGCGCACGAAGGCCTGGGCCCAGTCGCGCAACTGCCCCTTGGGATCGGGATATTGCGGCGCCGCCAGGGGGCCGAGGTCGATCCAGTCGTCGGGCGCGTAGAGGAACGGGTAGGAGATGGCCGAGGCGGCGATGTCGAAGACCGGCCAGGCGGCGGCATCGAGCTGCAGCTCGGCCACGCTGTCGATCACGCAGATGGTCGGACAGGCCCTGGAAGGTGGCGGTGGCGACGGCATTGCCGGAGACGTCGTGCGCCCAGGTGACGACCGCGTCGGGCGTCACGCGTCGACGAAGCTCGACAGCAGGCGAAGCTCGTGGCTCTCGCGCGGGCGGAGCATCAGCCGGTGCGGCCCCAGCCGGACCGGCTCATGGTAGCGATAGGTCGTCTTGTGGTGGATCCTGAGGGCGATCAACGAAGCTCCCGCGGGACAGGACAGCACCGTCCCGCCCCGCCGTGGTTACGCCCCTTTGCCGGTCGCCGCCAGCCGGGCCTGGAGCCCGTACTGTCATTGATGATTAGCCCTTGTTTTTCAGGGACTTGCGTTTCTTCTTGGCGGTCATCTCGCCGTATTTCATGCCCTCGAGCTTGATCCCGTCGGGATCGAGGAAGAACACGGCGTAATAGTCGTCGTAATACTCGCCGGCCGGATCGACGATGCGCACGCCCTGGCCTTCGAGGAAGCCCTGCAGCGCATCGACATCCTTCCGGTTGCGCAGCTCGAAGGCATAGTGGTGCAGGCCGACGTCGCCGATGCGGTATTTCCGGCGGCCCTCGGCCGGCGCGATCCAGTAGCGCGTATGGCCGTTGGTCCAGCCGATCGTGTTGGGATACTCGTCCGAGATCTCGAAGCCCAGGAACTCGAACAGCCTGCCGTAGAAGGCCTTCGACTTCGCGTAGTCGCTGACGCGGATGGAGATGTGGTCGATGCCGACGACCTTGCACACGGGTTTGGCCGCGGGCCTCTTCGACTTGGGCTGGGACTTGGGACTGGGACTTGGGACGGGATTTGGCACGCGCCATGGGATGCTCCTCCTGATCGGGCCGCGGAATACCTGTGGTCACAACGGCCGGGATGTCGGATTGTTTCCCGACAGCCGCGCGCGGGCAAGGCAGGGGTTCAAATCATGGGTTCGATGTCGAGAACGCTGGGCGCGCTGGCGCTGGCAAGCGGGGCGCTGTTCGCCGGCGCGGCCGCTGGCCGGGACGATCGACGACATCCGCACCAGCAAGACGCTGCGCATCGCCTACGATCCCGACGCGCCGCCGTTTTCCTACATCGTTCCCGGCAGCCCATCGACCGCCACGCCGCAGGGCTACTCGCTCGAGGTCTGCCGCGAGGTGGCGATCAAGCTCAAGGAGCAGCTCACCATCCCCGACCTGAAGATCGTCTATGTTCCGGTCAACTCGCAGAACCGCTTCGAGACCATCGCCGGCAACAAGGCCGATCTCTTGTGCGAAGGGGCGACGGCGACGCTGGCACGCCGGCAGATCGTCGATTTCTCGATCCCGATCTTCATCGACGGCGCGAGCTTCGTGATCCGGCCCGACGGCCCGCGCGACGTGAAGCTCCTCGCCGGCAAGAAGGTCGCCGTGCTGCCCGGCACGACCACCGAGCAGGAACTGCGCCGCGCGCTCAGCGGCACGCACATCAATGCCGAGATCGTGCTGGTCAAGACCAACCAGGAGGGCATCGACGCGGTGGAAAAAGGCGACGTCGCGGCCTATTTCGCCGACCGCGCCACGCTCGCCTTCCTGATCAAGAAGGAAAAGCAGGCGGCCGGCCTGCTGATGGCCGAAACCTACCTCAGCATCGAGCCGATCGCGCTGGCGATGAAACGCGGCGATTCCGATTTCCGCCTCGCCGTCGATACCGCCCTGAGCCACATCTACCGACGGGGCGAAATCACCGTCATCTTCAAGGGGGCATTCAGCGTGCTGACGACGCCCAGCCCGCTGCTCCAGGCCCTCTACCAGATCTCGGGCTTGCCGGATTAGCACCGGCAACCCATCTGTCCCCGTGATGCGTCTTTCCGTTCTCGATCAGTCGATCGCCGTCGCCGGCCGCCCGCAGGACCAGTCGATCCGCAACACCGTGGCGCTGGCCCGGCACTGCGAGGCGCTGGGCTACGAGCGGTTCTGGGTCTCCGAGCACCATAACCATCCGACCATCGTCGGCACCGCGCCGGAGATCGTCATCGCGGCGATCGCCGCCACCACCGAGCGCATCCGGATCGGCAGCGCCGGCATCATGCTGCCGCACTATGCGCCGTTCAAGGTGGCCGAGGTGTTCCGCGTGCTCGACGCCCTGGCGCCCGGCCGCATCGATCTCGGGCTCGGCCGCGCGCCGGGTTCCGACGGCCGCACCGCCTTCGCGCTCAATCCGGCGGCCAACGAGCGGCCCGAGCATTTTCCCGCCGACGTGCGCGACCTGATCGCCTGGGTGCACGACGAGCCGCTGGTCGACCGCCATCCCTTCGCCGCCGTGAAGGCCTTCCCGCAGGGCGCGACGGCGCCGGAAGTCTGGATCCTGGGCAGCTCCGACTACGGCGCCCAGGTCGCCGCCCTGTTCGGCCTGCCCTACTGCTACGCCTGGTTCTTCAGCGACGGCGCCGGCGGCGAGCGCGCGATCGAGCTCTACAAGCGCACCTACCGGCCGAGCGCGCGCCATCCCGAGCCGCGCTCCGGCCTCTGCGTCTGGGCGCTGGCGGCCGACGACGATGGAAGAGGCGCAGTACCATTTCACCTCGCGCGCGCTGTCGCGCATCAACCGCGACCGCGGCATCCTCGAGCCGCTCGATGCGCCCGACGTCGCGGCCAAGGCGCTCGCGGCCTACGACCCGGGCCGGGTCGAGCGCTTCCGCCGCGACTCCTTCGTCGGCACCGGCCCTGAGGTCGCGGCCCGCATCGAGGAGCTGAAGAAGCGGGTCGGCGTCGACGAGATGGCCGTCGTCACCTGGACCCACGACGAGGAGGTGCGGCGGGCAAGCTATACCCAGCTCGCCCACGCCATGGGCTTCGCGCCCGACCGCGGCTTAACGCGGGTCGCCCTGCATCGACCCTTCAGCAAGAATCAGCCTGTTGTTTCTCACATCAATGAACTTCTGAGCCTCTTCCCCAAACAACTCGTCAGGCGCGTATTGATAGATCTCCACTTCCTTGCCTTCGCATTCCATGACACGCGAACGATCAACAGCCTCACGTCGTTCGAAACCCACGGTGAGCTGCGGTGTGAACTTGGGATTCCCGCTATCACCCGCCTGCCACATGATCAGGGGCACAAACCCGGGCCCGATCTGTATTTCAGCCCACTTCGCCCATTCGTTCACGAAACTTGCGGCCCGGGCGGTAATCCTTGCTTTCATCATGTCAGCCCTCACCTGGGGCCTGCGACCCACTTGGATATAGGAGCGACGATACCCAATTTGCACTTGGGCATTGATACAGACAATAAGGACCTGCCCTGCCAACTCCGCGGCATAGGTCTTGGGTTTAGGCCGGACCGCGGGCCTGGAGGCCCGCGGCCGATGAGGCGAATTGCCTTCAGCGCGGCTCGGTCCAGCTCTCAGAAAACGCCAGCGCGAGGTGCTGAACGGCCGGCCCTCGCGCTCGCGCTTCCATGGCATGCCGCGCGCCTGGGCACCGTTCAGCGTCAGGCGGGCGCCCAGCGCCGGCACCAGCACGGTGCAGACGCCGTACTGCCGGGTTGGGTGGCTGGTTCGGCTCGGTGTGGATCAGCAGCGGCTCGCCGATGTCGTACCAGGTCATGGCGATGTCGGCGTCGTGCGCCCTGATGTGCTCGGTCCAGAAGTAGCGCGGATCGCCCGACTTCTGAAGTCGGCATCGACCACCGGGAGCGACATGTCCTTGAGCTCGGCATTCAGCATGCCCTGCACGGTCTGCTGCAGCCAGCGCGCCATGGCGATGTTGTCGGAATAGATCCGCCAGTGGCCGTGCGTCAGCTCGCTCTTGAGGTAGAGGACGTGGCCCGGCCCGGCCGGGCAGAACAGGATGCGCCAGTAGCTGGCGTCGGTCGAATTGGGATCGCCATCCTTCTCGCTCAGCCGGATGAAGGGGTTCTCGCCCGTCAGAATCAGATGATGCGGATCTGCGACGGTCATCTTTCTCCCTCCCCCTGCCGGAACCGGTCGACGGTCTGGCGCTTCAGTCAGTTGCAGGCCAAGCCTAGCAGGACGCGCGACGCGCCTAAAGCACCTGGTTGCGCAGCGTCTTCTCGCCGCGCCACAGGCGGCCGAGATTCTCCATCAGGATGTCGAGCACGTTGTCCTCGTAGGCGCGCGTCTCGCCCGCGGTGTGCGGCGTCATGAAGACGTTGGGCATCGACCAGAGCGGCGAGGCTTCAGGCAACGGCTCCTCGGCCGTGACGTCGATGGCGGCCGCCCAGATTTTGTTGCCCCGCATCGTCTCGATCAGGGCCGCCTCGTCGGCGACCTTGCCGCGCGCCACGTTCACGAACACCGACGACGGCTTCATGGCGGCGAAGGCCGCCGCGCTCATCAGGCCGGTGGTCTCGGGCGTGAGCGCGCAGGCCAGCGCCACGAAGTCGGCCTGCGGCACGAGCTTCACCAGGTCGGCCATGCCGTGGATCGAGTCGGCGCCGTTGGCGCCCTGCGCCGGATCGCGGCGGATGCCGACCACCTTCATGTCGAAGGCCTTGGCGAGCATGGCGAGATGGCTGCCGATGCGGCCCATGCCGACGATCAGCAGGGTCTTGCCGCCCAGCTCGTCCTCGCGCTGGGTGAGGTCGCCCAGCATGCCGCGCCACACCTTCTTGTGCTGGTTGTCGCGCGCCTCGGGCAGCCGCCGCGCGATGGCCAGGATCAGCGCGAGCGCATGCTCGGCCACGGCGCGGGCGTTGACGCCGGCGGCGCTCGCCAGCCGGATGCCCTTCGCGCCGAGCTGCTCCTTGGAATACTGGTCCATGCCCGAGCTGATCGACTGGATGAACTTCAGCTTGCCGGCATGGGGGATCAGGTCGTTCTTCCACATGCCCGAGGCCACCACCACGTCGGCCTCGCCGATGCGCTTGACCAGCTCGTCGTAGGCCCAGACCTGGAAGTTCCTGATGCCCGTCTTGCGCAGCTCGAAGCGGTCCTGCATGCGGTAGGCCGCATGGGCAAAGCAGATCGTCAGGTTTTCCTTCGACGGAATCATTTGCCGAGAACTCCCCCTTAGCCTTTGCGCTCGCCGATGGTGCTGTGGAAGCGCGACAGGAACGACGCCGTACGCGGGTTCCTGGGCTGCAGCAAGACGTCTTCCGCCGCTCCCTGCTCGACCACCTGGCCGGCATCCATCACGACGACCCGGTCGGCGACGTCGCGCGCGAAGGCCATCTCGTGGGTCACGACGATCATGGTCGTGCCCTCGGTGGCGAGCTGCTTCATGACGTCGAGCACCTCGCCCACCAGCTCGGGATCGAGCGCCGAGGTCACCTCGTCGAACAGCATGACCTCCGGCGCCATCGCCATGGCGCGGGCGATGGCGACGCGCTGCTGCTGGCCGCCCGACAGCTGCGCGCGGATAGCGTCGGTGAAGGCTGCGAGCCCGACCTTGGCCAGGAGATCGCGCGCGATCGCCTCGGCCTCGGCTCGCGCGCATCTTCTTCACGATGACCGGGCCCGACATCACGTTGCCGAGCGCCGTCATGTGCGGGAAGAGGTCGAACTGCTGGAACACCATGCCGATGCGGGCGCGGAAGCGCGCCAGCGTCGCGGCCGTGCGGCATCGAATGACCGGTGCGCCGAAATCGATCGTGCGGTCGCCGACCTGCAGGGTGCCGGCCGACGGCGCCTCGAGGAGATTGATGCAGCGCAGGAAGGTCGACTTGCCGCAGCCCGACGGGCCGATCAGCACGACGACCTGGCCGCGCTGGACTTCCAGCGACACGCCGCGCACCGCCTCGACGGTGCCGTAGCTCTTGCGCAGGCCGTCGACCTTCACCATCGCGCCGTTACTGGTCAACGCGGGCCTCCATGCGGGCGGCCCACAGGGTGAGCGGATAGAGGATGGCGAAATACATGACCGCCACGCTGGTATAGACCTCGAGCGGGCGGAACGTGTCGGCGACCACGATCGAGCCGGTGTACATCAGGTCGGGCACGGCCACGACATAGAGCAGCGAGGTGTTCTTGAGCTGGACGATCGACTGGTTGACGAAGGGCGGCACCATGCGCTTGATCGCCTGCGGCAGGATGATGTGGCGCATCATCTCGCCGTTGGTCATGCCCAGCGCGCGCGCCGCCTGCCACTGGCCCTTGTCGATGGAGATGATGCCGCCGCGGAAGATCTCGGTCGAGAAGGCGCCCATGTAGAGGGTGAGCCCCAGCCCCGCCGCCAGCCAGGCCGGCAGCTCGACATCGAGCACGATGGGCAGCGCGTAGTAGAACCAGACGATCTGCACCAGCAGCGGCGTGCAGCGGAAGATCTCGACGTAATAGTGGATCGGCAGGGTCACCCACTTGCGGCGATAGAGCAGCAGCATGCCGCAGATCACGCCGATGATGAGGCCGCCCAGCACCGTGCCCAGCGAATAGCCCAGGGTGACGCCGAGCCCGCGCACCCACAGATTGAAGTAGGAATAGACGCCGCTGAAATCCCACTTGTAGCCCATCGCCCGGTCCCGTCAGAACCGGTCGGGCCGGAACGGCGCGAGATCGACGCTCGCGGGCTTGCCGGCGGCGAGCTCGGCCACCAGCTTGCCGGTGATGCCGGCCATGGTCAGGCCGAGGTGATCGTGGCCGAAGGCGAAGAAGACGTTGCGCGTGGCGCGGCGAGCGGCCGATCACCGGCTTGGAATTCGGGATGCGACGGGCGCGGGCCCATCCACTGCGAGGCGGGCTCGCCCTTCAGCGCCGGGATCAGCGCCTGGGCCTGGCGCTGCACCAGCCGGGCATTGGCCATGTCGGGCGGCGCATCGGGGGCGGCGAACTCGGCGATGCCGGTGGCGCGGATGCCGTCCGTCATGTGGGCGAGCGAGACGTTGCGATCGGCCGAGACCAGGGCACGTTGCAGCTCGAAGCCCGGATTGGCGAACATCACGTGATAGCCGCGCTCGGCCTCGAGCGGCACCTCGGTGCCGAGCTGGGCCGGCGAGCGGACGCGACCAGACGCCGGCTGCGATCACCACGATGCTCGACCGGCATCGGGCCGCGGTCGGTCAGGATCTGCGTCGGCCCCGCGCTGCCGATCTCGAAGCCGCTCACGTTGGCGGTCACGATCTCCCCGCCGCGGCGCACGAAGTCGGCGGCCAGCGCCGAGGTGAGGCGAAAGGGATCGACCGTGCGATGGACGTCGGGCAGCGACACCGCCTTGACGACCTTGTCCGACAGCGCCGGCTCCATCTGCCGCGCCTCGTTGCCGTCGAGGATGTCCATGTGCACGCCGTGGCGGCGCCGGAGATCGAGCGCATAGGCGGCGCCTTCGAAGGCCGCCTCGCTCTCGAACGTCATCATCAGGCCCTGGTCGCTCACCCACTGGCCGGCGTCGGCGCCTTCGATCAGCGGCGCATAGCCGGCATGGGTGTGCAGCAGCAGGCTGTTGCGCGCGGCGGCGATGGCCTCGACCCGCGACGGCCGGGCGGCCTCGATGAAGCGCAGGAACCACGGCAGCGCCTTCGGCACGTGACTCCAGCGCAGCTTGAGCGGCGAGTCCGGATCGAACAGCATGCGCGGCACCTTCTTCAGGATGCCGGGCATGGCGAAGGGCACGCAGGAGGCGATGCCGAAGCTGCCGGAATTGCCGAACGACGCCGCCCTGCCCGGCTCGCCCTTCTCGACCAGCCGGACCTCGAAGCCCTCGCGTTGCAGATGAAGCGCGCAACAGACGCCGACGATGCCGGCGCCGATCACGGTGACGGTTTTGGCCATCAGTTGGGCGAGAACGACACGGTCGACGGGATCTCGTCGATGCCGAGCGTCTTCAGCGACTCCCTCATGCGGGTTTCGTTCAGGCCGAGCCCGATGTTCCACTCGGCCCAGCGGTTGAGGAACTTCTGCCAGCGCGCATCGTCCTCCAGCCGCATGCCGATGTAGCCGGGCAGCGCGATGCGCGGCGTCGGATTGACGAAGTCGCCGAGGCCCGGGTTCTTGAGCTTCATCACCATGCTGGCCAGCACGGTGGTGGTGAAGGCGTCGGCGCGGCCCGAGGAGACGGCGAGGGCGACCTGCGCGATCTCCTTGAACTCCACGCGCGTCGCCTTGGGCGCCATCTTGCGCAGCAGCAGCTCGTCGGAGGTGCCCTGCATGACGGCGACCTTGACGTCGGCCTTGTTGTAGTCGGCCCACACCTTGCCGTGGAATTTCGGGTTGTTCACCGTCACCCATTCGATCCAGTAGATCGGGCCGGCGAAGTCGATGGCGGTGGCCCGCTTGGGCGTCGCCTGCAGGCCGAAGTTCATGTCGACCTTGTTGGCCTGCAGCGAGAGCACCGCCTCGCCGAAGCCGCCGACCTCGACCATCTCGAGCTTGACGTCGAGCTCCTTGGCGATGTCCTTGGCCATCTCGACCATGGCGCCGACCCATTCGCCGCTCGCCTTGTCGCGCAGGAAGTACGGCGGATAGTCGAAGATGCCCATGCGCACCTTGCCGGTGCGCTTGATCAGCTCCCAGGTCGATTCGGTCTTCGATTGCGCGCGCGCCGGAACGATGCTCACGGCCGCGAGCGTGGCCGCGGCGACGCCCGCGGCGGCGATATGACGACGACGGATGCTCATGATTGCCCCCTTGCTTGGATCGATTGTTCGTCCTGTTGGCGCAGGCCCCTTTCCTGCACGAACAAAAGTCTAGGTCTCGGGCCCGGGCGACGCAAGATGCGAGCCAAGAAGGCCCTTACTTCAACGTCTCCACCGCGTAGTGCTTCACGCGGTCCTCGTCGACCTTGACGCCGAGGCCGGGCGTCCGGGGCACGATCACGCGGCCGTTCGCGATGGGAAACGGCTCGGCCAGGAGGTCGCGCTCGAGGAAGTACTTGGCCTGGTAGAACTCGCAGCCCAGCGAAATGTTGGGCGTAGCCGCGATCATGTGCGTGCCCGCGAGATGGGCAATGCCGGTCTCGAACATGTCGCCGCCATAGCAGGCGATGCCGGCGGCCTCGCAGATCGCCGCCACCTTGCGGCCGGCCAGCATGCCGCCATGCTTCATGATCTTGATGCTGACCAGGTCGGCCATGCGGTTGGCGGCAACCAGCAGCGCGTCGCCGGGCGTGAACACGCTCTCGTCGGCCAGCACCGGCGTGTCGAGCGCGCGGGTGATCTCGGCCAGGGCGGCGCGCTGGTTGCCCGGCACCGGCTGCTCGATGAAGGTGGGCTTGAAGGCCTCGACGTCGCGCAGCTGGCGGATCGCCTCGTGCGTGACCATGCCCTGGTTATAGTCGATGCGCAGCTCGGCATCGGCCGGCAGCTCCTTGCGGAAGCGCTCCATGCGCTTGAGATCGGCGGCGTGGCCGGCGAAGCCCGTCTTCATCTTGAACAGCCGCAGCCCCTCGCCGTAGAGCCGCTGCACCATCTGCCATGTCGCGGTCGACGTCGGGATCGGCGACCGAGAACGACAAGGGAATGTCGTCGCGGCAGCGGCCGCCCAGGAGCTCGGCCACCGGCAGGCCGGAGGCCTGACCGACGATGTCGAACAGCGCCATCTCCATGGCGGCCTTCGCTTCGGGATGGCCGACCACGGCGTGGTCCGCCGCCGCCATCAGTTCCTCGATGCGGTGGGGATCGGCGCCGATCAGCAAGGGCCGCAGATAGACGTGCAGCGCCGCGACATTGGCCTCGATGGTGCCGGTGAACACCGCCCAGGGCGCGGCATCGCCCCAGCCGGTGAGGCCGGCGTCGGTCTCGAGCTTCAGGATGGCGTTCTTCACCGAGCCCGCGACGTCGCCCGAACCGTGGCGGCGCACCAGGCGCACCGGAATGTCGGTGACATAGACCGTCGCCGCCGTGATCTTGATCTGCTTCAAGAGACCCTCTCCCCGCTTTCCCCAACCCGATCTATCGCGCACTATGCGCGCCAATCAGCCGAGGGGAAACGCCATGCGCCGCAATCTGCTCCGCGAAAAACTGAATGCCGGCAAGCCGACCGTGGGCACGCACATCCTGTCGGCCTGGCCCACCCTGGTCGAGCTGATCGGCCATTCCAAACAATACGACTATGTCGAGTTCACCGCCGAGTACGCGCCCTTCGACCTGCACGACCTCGACAATCTCGGCCGCGCCTTCGAGCTGATCGGGCCTGGGCGGCATGATCAAGATCGAGCAGACCCAGTACACCCACCAGGCGATGCGCGCGATCGGCGCGGGCTTCCAGAGCGTGCTGTTCGCCGACATCCGCACCGTCGAGGACGCCCGCACCGCGGTGAACGCCGTGCGCGCCGAGACGACCATGAGCAAGGGCGTGCGCGGCCGCGGCCTGCTGGGCGTCGGCATGCGGCGCGACGTCGGCGTCGTGCGCCAGGGCGGCACGCCGGCCTATGTCGATGCGCTGAACGAGGTCGTCATTGCCATCATGGTCGAGAAGAAATCGTGCGTGGACGATCTCGACGCCATCCTGTCGGTGCCGGGCATCGACATGGTGCAGTTCGGCGCCTCGGACTTCTCCATGAGCATCGGCAAGACCGGCCAGTACGGCATCCCGAGGTGCTGGCGGCCGAGACCAAGACCATCCAGACGGCGCTGAAGAAGGGCCTGCATCCCAGGATCGAGCTGCGCGATCCCGAGCCAGGCCGGCCGCTACCTCGAGATGGGCGTGAAGCATTTCTGCATCGGCTGGGACGTGCGCATCCTGGCCGACTGGTGGGACACCAAGGGCGCGGAGATGCGCAAGCTGCTGCGCGCCAAGCCGAAGAAGGCGGCGGCCAAGCCGGCACCGGCCGCGTTTCGAAGGCGACGCAGCAAGGCGAATGGCAAGCCCAACGGCAAGGAGCGCGGCAACTACGCCTAACCCGCCGGTCGCGCCACGACGTCCGCTTCCGTCGCACGATCCATGGCATCGCCCTCTCGGACGACTATGCCTGGCTGAAGGACGCCAACTGGCAGGCAGGTCCTGCGCAACCCGGCGCTGCTCGAGCCCGACATCAGGTCGTACCTGGAGGCGGAGAACCGCCATACCGAGGCGGTCCTCGGGCCGACGCAGGCGCTGCAGAAGACGCTGGTCGCCGAGATGCGCGGCCGCATCAAGGAAGACGATTTCGGGCGTGCCGGAGCCCGACGGGCCGTTCGCCTATCTGTGGAAATACCGCCAGGGCGGCCAGCACGAGGCTGATCGGCCGCACGCCGCGCGACGGCGGCGATGACCGGATCATCCTCGACGGCGACGCGCTCGCCAAGGCGTCGGCGTATTTCAAATTCGGCGACACGCAGCATTCGCCGGACCATCGCCTCGAGGCCTGGAGCGCCGATCTGCGCGGCTCGGAGTATTTCACCGTCCGCGTGCGCGGATGGCAGAGCGGCGAGGATCTGCCCGACATCGTCGAGCAGACCAGCGGCAGCGTCGTCTGGGGCCGCGATTCGACGTTCTTCTACTATGTCCGCCTCGACGAGAACCACCGGCCGTTGCAGGTCTACCGCCATCGCCTGGGCACGGCGCAGGGCGACGACGTGCTGGTCTACGAGGAACAGGACAGCGGCTGGTTCACGCGTGTCGAGGAGAGTGCGAGCGGCCGCTTCTGCGTCGTCGCCACCGGCAACCAGGAAACCTCCGAGCGCTGGCTGATCGACCTGTCGCAAGCCGACGCCACGCCTCGCCTGGTGGCGGCGCGCGAGACCGGCGTGCGCTACACCGTCTTCGATCGCGGCGACGACCTCTTCATCCTCACCAACCAGGGCGAGGCGATCGACTTCCGCATCGACACGGCGCCGCTGGCGACGCCGGATCGCAGCCACTGGCGCGAGCTGATCCCGCATCGTCCGGGCATCTACATCATCCGCGCTGGCGCTCTACGCCGGCCATCTGGTGCGGCTGGAACGGGCGAACGCGCTGCCCTCGATCGTGATCCGCGATCTTGCCGACGGCGCCGAGCATGTCATCGCCTTCGACGGAAGCGGCCTATGCGCTCGACATCGTCGACGGCTACGAATTCGACACCACCACCCTGCGCTTCGCCTACTCCTCGATGACGACGCCGGCCGAGATCTACGACTACGACATGGCGAGCCGCCAGCGCACCCTGCGCAAGCGCCAGCTGATCCCCTCCGGTCACGATCCGGCCGACTATGTCACGACCCGCATCCTGGCGGCGTCGCACGACGGCGCCCTGGTGCCGGTGTCGATCCTGCACCGCCGGGATTTCGTGCGCGACGGCGGAGCGCCGCTGCTGCTCTACGGCTACGGCTCCTATGGCATGGCGATGCCGGCGTCGTTCTCGGCCAATCGCCTGTCGCTGGTCGATCGCGGCTTCGTCTACGCCATCGCCCATGTACGCGGCGGCTCGGACAAGGGCTGGGGCTGGTACCTCGACGGCAAGCGCGACAGGAAGACCAACACGTTCGACGATTTCGCCGCCGTGGCGCGCGCCCTGATCGACGGCAAGTACACCTCGGCCGGGCGCATCGTCGGGCACGGCGGCAGCGCGGGCGGCATGCTGATGGGCGCCGCAGCCAACCGGGCGGGCGAACTCTTCGCCGGCATCGTGGCCGAGGTGCCCTTCGTCGACGTGCTGAACACGATGCTCGACGACACGCTGCCGCTCACGCCGCCGGAATGGCCCGAATGGGGCAACCCGATCACCGACGAGGCGGCGTTCCGCACCATCCTCTCCTACTCGCCCTACGACAACGTCGCCGCCCGCGACTATCCGGCGATCCTGGCGATGGCCGGCCTGACCGATCCCCGCGTCACCTACTGGGAGCCGGCCAAGTGGGTCGCGCGTCTGCGGGCCACGATGACCGGCGGCGGTCCGGTCCTGCTGCGCACCAACATGGGCGCCGGCCATGGCGGGGCGGCCGGGCGCTTCGACCGCCTCGACGAGGTGGCGATCGCCTATGCCTTTGCGCTGCACGTCACGGGTCTAGCGGTGGCATAGGCGTCCTCCGGGAACCGGATCGATACGCGTGGAAACGTCAAGTAACTTGCTCGTCGATACGTCGACGGTCATGCGAAGAAGCGCAGGAAGCGGCTTTTGCATCTCTTTGGGAATAGGAGTTGTGCCGGGAAGCCATCTGTAGGTCGGACCGCACTCGACTTGTATCGGCAGCTCAATGTCACAGCGCGTCACATCAGCCTTCGGCATTGCCGTGTCGGGATTACATGTCATTCCCAGGCTGAGGAAATAGTCGGTAGCTCGTCCTCCGGGACTGCCCGCCAGGAAGTTGGCGATCTCCGACTTGATTTGCCGTTCCTTGTTGGCATCGGGAGACTTGCCGTCATTGTTCCAATCTACTGCACGACCCTCACCGGTAAACGATGTCGCCCCTTGCCACTTGATAATCGTCGTTCGGGCCGAAGCGCTCGGCGTTTCGTCAAGGAGGTATAGAGCGCAACATACCTTCCATTTGTCGTCCTCACTGTAGTGGCAGCCGCCCAAGAAGATGGCTGCTGCACCTGCCCAGATACAAAGCCAGACAAAATATCGGATCACCTTTTACCTCCATCCAGCCTTTACTCACCCGGCGGCCAAGCCGCGCCGCCTAGAACAACCCCCCCTTTCGGCACCGGCGGAATCCCGCGATTTTGGCGAATTTGATCGATCACATTTTGCGGCAGAAGCTGGTTCTCGGTTCCGGGGGCGCTGAGCGGCATGCTGGGCAACTGAAGACCCATCGCATCGATGAGGGTGCGGTTCACCGAGCTGCTGTTGCCCGCGATGACAGGTGGCACCGGTGCATCCCAATCCCTGGGCCCATTCAGATCGCTACCCCACAAGTTGTAAGTCAGTTTCCTGTCATTGATCTGCCCGAGGGCTTCCTTGGCTGCCTCCCATTTCTCCGTCGC
>CAWJJJ010000009.1:0-181709 GCA_963843185.1 uncultured Alphaproteobacteria bacterium | reverse complement strand
CGCGTCGGCCGGTTCAGTTTTTTGGCCCTACGGGCACAAGCTTTACCCCTATCTGCTGCGGAGCGTCGGGATCGACCGGCCCAACCAGGTATGGTGTGCCGACATCACCTACATCCCGCTGGCCAAGGGCTTCCTGTATCTTGTGGCGATCATGGACTGGTGGAGCCGCAAGGTTCTGGCGTGGCGCCTGTCGAACACCATGGACGTGCAGTTCTGCGTCGATGCGCTGGATGAAGCACTGGACCGTCATGGCCGACCGGAGATCTTCAACACCGATCAGGGCAGCCAGTTCACGTCGTGGGCGTGGACGCAGCGGCTGAAGGAGGCCGGGGTACGCATCTCGATGGATGGACGCGGCCGCTTCCTCGACAACATCTCATCGAACGGCTGTGGCGCTCGCTGAAGTACGAGTGCATCTACCTGCATGCCTTCTCGGGCGGGCGGGAGGCCCGTCAGGGGATCGGCGACTGGATGGTCTTCTACGATCATCGGCGCCCTCATGCCGCGCATGGTGGCGAGACGCCGCTCAAAGTATATCGAGCAAGGCTGTTGGCTTACGGTCCGGGCTTACGCCCGGCCCTCCACCCGACAGCCTTGGCAGCGTAACGCGGTCGTGTCCCAGGTAGTGGTGTAGCTGGCGGAGCAAGGCCGCGAGCGAGCGCGCTGTTTGATAGCGCCGTAGCGAGGGAGCGTCCTTGCGGCGGTCACCGGCGATTTCCGGGTTAGGGTCGGGTTGGGAAGACCAACTCTTGACCAAGGACACCACCGATGACCGCTGAGATGATGAACCTGCGTTCGCTCGTGGAGAAGACCCCCGATGCCGATGTGCTGCGCGATATGATCGGCTTTGCCGCCGAGCGGCTGATGGAGATCGAGGTCGGCGCCCTGACCGGCGCCGGCCATGGCGAGAAGAGCGCGACGCGGCTGGTGCAACGTAACGGCTATCGCGAGCGCGACTGGGAGACTCGAGCCGGCACGGTCGAACTGCGTATCCCCAAGCTGCGTAAGGGCAGCTACTTCCCGGGCTTCCTGGAACCCCGCCGCATGGCCGAGAAGGCGCTCACGGCGGTGATCCAGGAGGCCTACATCCATGGCATCTCGACCCGTTCGGTCGACGACCTGGTCAAGGCCATGGGCATGAGCGGCATCTCGAAGAGCCAGGTCAGTCGGCTGTGCGAGGAGATCGACCAGCGGGTGAAGGCCTTCCTCGACCGGCCGATCGAGGGCGACTGGCCGTATCTGTGGATCGACGCGACCTACGTGAAGGTCCGCCAGGCCGGCCGCATCGTGTCGGTCGCCGTGATCGTCGCGGTCGGCGTCAATGCCGACGGCCGGCGCGAGGTGCTGGGCATGGATATCGGTCCCTCCGAGGCCGAGACCTTCTGGACGGCGTTCCTGCGCAAGCTCGCCCGGCGCGGCCTGCGCGGCGTGAAGCTGGTCGTCTCCGATGCCCACGAAGGCATCAAGGCGGCCGTTCCAAGATCTTCACCGCCACCTGGCAACGCTGCCGCGTCCACTTCATGCTCCTGGCCCATGCCGGCAGGAGCGGCCGGCGGGTCGTCTCGGCCTTCATCGCCACAGCCTTCGCCCAGGACGATGCCGAGCAGGCCCGCGCCCAGTGGCGCCGCGTCGCCGACCAGCTCAGGCCCAAGGTCCCAAAGCTTGCTACGTTGATGGACCAGGCCGAGCCCGACGTGCTCGCCTACATGAGCTTCCCGCCCCAGCACCGCACCAAGCTGCATCAGCACCAATCCGCTGGAGCGATTGAATGGCGAGATCAAGCGCCGCACCGAGGTCGTCGGCATCTTCCCCAATGAAGCCGCCATCGTCCGGCTCGGCGGCGCCATCCTGCTCGAGCAGAACGATGAGTGGGCCGTCCAGCGCGCCCGCTACATCACGCTGGAAAGCATCGCGCCGGCGGCGATGATCCCATCGTCGGCTTGCCCATTGCGGCAGACTGATCGATCCGGCTCAACCCCGAGATCGTCTTCTTGACCGACGCTCAGCTACACCACGACTCGGGGCACGATCCCGAAAGCAAATCGAGTGTCGGCGAACAGCCGTGGACGGCAGTGCACGCTTATGCGGAATCTACGCGCAATAGAGCATGGGCCGGGGATTGTACGTATTCCTGCGGCGAGTACCGCGGTGGGAGTTCTTTACGCCGCCAGTGCGTCGTGAACGGCGTCTGTCTTGCGCCAGTTCCAGGGCATCAGCTCATCGAGCTTTTGGACGGGATGGCCGGCGATACGGGCAAGGACGTCGGCCAGCCAGGCCTGGGGATCGACGTCGTTGAGCTTGGCGGTAACGATGAGGCCGTAAAGGATGGCGGCACGGTCACCTCCGCGATCCGAACCGGCGAACAGCCAGGCTTTCCTGCCAAGGGCGATGCCGCGCAGAGCTCGTTCGGCGGCATTGTTGGTCAGGCAGATGCGGCCGTCGTCGAGGAAGCGGGTGAAAGCGGCCCAGCGCTTGAGCATGTAATCGATGGCGCCGGCGACGTCGGTGTGGCGTGACAGCTTACGCCGTTCCTCGCGCATCCATGCTTCGAGTGCGGCGACCAGCGGCGCGGCTTGTTCGTGGCGAACGGCAAGCCGCCGATCAGCCGGCAGACCGTTGATGGAGCGCTCGATCTCGAACAGGGCGTCAATCCGCCGGACTGCTTCGAGGGCAACAGGCGAGACAACAGCAGGCGCTCGGCGCTGGGCCTTGCGTCGGGCATTGGCCTCGATATCGGCGAGGACGAAGAACTTACGCCGCGCGTGAGCCCAGCAGGCCGCTTCCAGGATTGGGTTCGCCTGCCGGTCGGCCTCATACAGCTTGCCGTAGCCGCTGTAGGCATCGGCCTGCAGGATGCCACCCCAATTGGTCAGGTGCTGCTGGGGATGCTCGCCGGACCGGTCGCGCGAGTAGAAGAACACCGCGGCCGGTGGTGCCCGCCCGCCGAACGGCCGGTCGTCGCGCACATAGGCCCAACATCGGCCGATGATGGTCTTGCCCTTGGCCAGCACCGGCACCGTGGTGTCGTCGCCATGCAGCCGCTCGGCGGCCAGGACGTAAGCCACAAGGCGATCATGGACGGGCCGCAGTACCGTGCAGCACGTGCCCACCTGATCGGCCAGCGTTGAGAGACTTAGCGGCACACCCTCGCGCGCGTAGCGCTCGGCCTGGCGGTTGAGTGGCTGATGCTGGCCGTACTTCTCGAACAGGATCGTCGCCAGCAGGCTGGGCCCCGCCCAGCCTCTGGGCACCACATGGAACGGCGCCGGCGCCTGGCCGATGCTCTCGCAGTCGCGGCACGAGAACTTCTCGCGCACCGTCTGGATTACCTTCCACTGGCGGGGGATGACCTCCAGGGTCTCGGTGATGTCCTCGCCGAGCTTCGACAGGCGTGTGCCGCCACAGCAGGGGCAGGCCGTCGGGCCGGCAACGACGACGCGCTCGCGCGGCAGATGCTCGGGGAATGGCTTGCGCGTCGGGCGCTTGCGGGTGAAGGCCGCGACGGTCGTGGTCCTCGCCACCGCCTTCTCGGCGGCCAGATCATCCTCGGTGGCCGTGGCTTCGAGTTCCTCGAGCTGCAGCTCCAGTTGATCGAGCAGGCGGGCGCTGCGCTCGGAGCGCTGGCCGAAGCGGTCGCGCCGCAGCTTCTCGATGTGCAGCTTGAGGTGGACGATCAAGGCCTCGTCATCGGCGGCCTTGGCCCGCAAGGCGGCCGCTTCAGCGGCTGCAGTCGCAACCTGCCCGCGCGCCACGGCAAGCTCCTGTTGGCGCGCCAGCAGAAGCCGCTTCAGGCTCTCCGCGTCGTCCGGCAGGGCATCGACCGATGTCATGGTGGCGACAGAAGAGCACAGACGCGGCGGCTTGTGGTGAACTCGATGCGTGCCGATTTCAATCCGCCGCACCGGCGTTTGCGAAGCAAAGCGCCTTATCAGCCTGCTATCTCCGGCCGCCACGTGTGCTGGGGATGGCGCCAGTCGATCCCTTCAAGCAAATAGCCAAGTTGGCCGGGCGTTATCACCACCACGCCATCGTGCGTCGCCGGCCAGATGAAGCGTCCCTTCTCCAGCCGCTTGGCGTAGAGCGAAGCGCCCAGCCCGTCGTACCAGAAGATCTTGATCAGCTTGCCGCTCTTGCCTCGGAAGACGTAAAGATCGCCGGCGTGGGGATCGTGCTGCAGCGCTTGCTGGATGCCCAACGCCAACGAGTTCATGCCGCAGCGCATATCCGTGTGACCGGCCGCAATCCAAACCCGAACGCCTGATGGAACCGGGATCATCGCCGAGACAGGACCTTGATCACACGAGCCAATGCCACTCCGTCAACCGTCCGATCGACGATCACTCGCTCCCCGCCGGCGAGCACGATCTCCATCTGACCGGCTGCCGATGGCGACGACGGCGCTGAAGCCGTCACCGGCGCCGTGCCGATTACGGCCCGCACGAAAGCCATCGGATCGTCAGCCAACGCTGACACGCCGCGGCCCATCTCGCGCCGCCAGGTGAACAGCAGGTTGGTGTTCAGCCCATGGCGCTGCGCCACTGCCGAAACCGATGCGCCGGGCTCGAACGTTTCGCCAACGATCCGCCGCTTCTCGTCTTCAGACCGCACACGCCGGCGGCGCTTACTCTCGCCGTTCGAACTCGAAACTGACATTTACGATCATGTCCATTTACGCTCCGTGGACACGATCATCGTGTCCACGGGAGACCCCAATCTCGCGCTTCACACATCAAGCGTACAGGCGGCCTTCCACGGAGGGGTACGATTGTACGCGGCGGCCGCCCCTTGTCACTTCAATAGTGCAGTGCACAAATCATGAGGATTTAGTGACTTAATTGGGGCCTACAGCAAACGTCCCACAGAAGCGGCAATCGCCTCGGCCTTGGCCTCGTGGGTGAAGTGGGTGACGAACCGGCCATTGCGGTCGAGCAGGTAGACGATCGAGGAATGGTCCATCAGGTAGGGGCTGCCGTCCTTGCCGGGGACCTTCTGATAGTAGACGCGGTAGGCGCGGGCGGCGTCGGCGATTTGCTGCGGCGTGCCGGTGAGGCCGATGAAAGTGGGGCCGAAATTCTCGACATAACCCTTGAGCAGCTTGGGCGTATCGCGCTCCGGATCGATGGTGATGAAGACGAGATTCACCTTCTTGGCGGCGTCCGGTCCCAGCTTGTCGAGCGCCGTCTCCATCAGCAGCAGCGAGGTCGGGCAGACGTCGGGACAGTAGGTATAGCCGAAATAGATCAGGGTCGGCTTGCCCTTGAGGCTGTCGCTGGTGACGGTGCGGCCGTCCTGGTCGGTGAGGGCGAAAGACCCGCCAATGGCAGGCCGGCCGCCGCTGAAGGCGTCCCAGCCGATCCAGCCCGCGGCGGCGACCAGAACCAGGATCCAGACGCCCAGCAGCGCCTTCATGGTACGTGACATGGCGCGGAACATGGGCCGGGCGGCCCGTCTCGACAAGGCTGACCGGTGGTCGCACAACAGGAGTTGATGAGCACCGACCTGGTCCTGCTGGCGCGTGCCGCCGACTACGCCGCCCGCCAGCACATCGCGCAGCGGCGCAAGGGCGAGCGCGCCGAGCCCTACGTCAACCACCTGATCGAGGTTGCCGCCCTGCTGGCCGAAGCGACCGGCGGCGACGACGTGGTGCTGCTGATGGGCGGGCTGCTGCACGACACGCTGGAGGACACCGACACCACCTACGAGGATCTCGAGCAGCGCTTCGGCGCCGAGGTCGCCGCCCTCGTGGCCGAGGTGACCGACGACAAGTCGCTGCCCAAGGAGGAACGCAAGCGCCTGCAGATCACCAAGACGCCGGGCAAGTCGCGGCGCGCAAAACTCCTGAAGATCGCCGACAAGACCTCCAACCTGCGCGGCCTGATGACCAGCCCGCCGGCGGGATGGACAGAGGCGCGGCTCAGCGATTATGTCGTGTGGGCCGAGCAGGTGGTCCGGTCATGCCGCGGGCTCAACACCCGGCTGGAGGAGGCCTTCGACGCCGCCTACGCCGAGGCAAGCCGGTACTACCGCTGAGAGGCCGAGAGGGGGCGCCATGTTCTACGATGCCGCCAAACGCGATCACGGGCTGGCGCAGGATCCGCTGAAGTCGCTGATCGTGCCGCGGCCGATCGGCTGGATCTCGACCGTCGACAGACAGGGCCGCGTGAACCTCGCCCCCTACAGCTTCTACAACGGCGTCAGCGAATACCCGCCGATGGTCTATTTCGCCATCACCGGGACCTACGGCGACACGCCGACCAAGCACAGCCGCATGAACGCCGAATTGACGGGCGAGTTCGTGGTCAACATGGTGAGCGAGAGCCTCAAGGAGCAGATGAACGTCACCACGGCGATGGTGGCCTTCGGCGTCGACGAGCTCAGGCTGGCGGGCCTGACGGCCGAGCCGTGCAATCTCGTCAAGCCGCCGCGGGTGAAGGAATCGCCGGTGGCACTGGAATGCAAGTACTGGCGCACCATCGAGCTGCCGGCCGAGAAGGGCAACGAGGCAAAGCGCGGCTCGGTCGTGTTCGGCCAGGTGGTGGGCGTGCATATCGACGACGGCATCATCAAGGACGGCCGCATCGACACCCTGGCCTTCAAGCCGGTCGCGCGCCTGGGCTACAGCGAATACACCACGACCGACAATGTCTGGCGCATGCGACGGCCGGACGATCCGCGCAATTAGTGAGGCTTGACGACAGGCGCCACTGAGCGCGCCATCGCCAGCACGCGCTTGTCGGCCATGGCCTCGCCCATCAGCATGAAGCCGACGGGCAACTCGCCCGCGGCGTGGCAGGGCAGGCTGATGCCGCAGCGGTCGAGGAAGTTGCCGACCGTGGTGTTGCGCAGAAGCAGCATGTTCTTCCTGGTGAAGCCCTCGGGCGTCGATACCTCGTCGAGCGTCGGCGCGGTGATGGCGCAAGTCGGCATGACGACGGCGTCGTAATTGGACGTGATCGCCGACACGCGCCTCTGAAGGTCGGACCGCTTGGCCAAAAGATCGATGTAGTCGGCGGCGGACATCTCCATGCCGCGGCGGATGCGCGGCGCCACGAGCTGGTCGTAGTCGTTGCCGCGGCGGGCGATCAGCTCCTTGTGCCAGGCATAAGCTTCCGACGCGGCGAAGCCGCCCTTGGCATTGATGGCCGGCAGTTCGTCGAGTTCCGGCAGCTCGATCTCCTCGACCTTGACGCCCTTGCCCGCGAGCGCCTTCAAGGCGCGTTCGAAGGCCTTGGCGACGACGGGATCGAGATCGTCCATCACGAATTGCCGGGGAACCGCGAAGCGCAGGCCGCTGAGCGGCGCGGCCTCGGGAACCTGTATCGGCTCGGCCGCGAACACCGCATCGACGATGGCGCAGCACTCGACGGAGTTGGCGAGCGGCCCGATCGAATTCGAGCGAGGTCGACAGCGGCACGACGCCGTCGATTGGCACCCGCCGCGCCGTCGGCTTGAAGCCGACGATGCCGCACACGGCGGCGGGAATGCGCACCGAGCCGCCGGTGTCGGTGCCGAGCGCCGCCACCGCCATGCGGTCGGCCACGGAGACGGCCGCGCCCGACGAGGAACCACCCGGCACGCGCTTGCGGTCGGCCGGGTTGCCCGGCGTGCCGTAATGCGGGTTGAAGCCTACGCCGGAGAAGGCGAACTCGCTCATGTTGGTGCTGCCGACGATCACCGCGCCGGCCGCCCGCAGGCGCGCCACCACGGGGGCGTCGGCCTTGGCGGGCGGGGCGTCGCCGAGCGCCTTGGAACCGGCAAGCGTCGTCTCGCCCGCGACGTCGCAGAGATTCTTGACCGAGACCGGGATGCCGGCCAGCGGCGAGGCCACGAGGCCCGCTTCGCGCAGCGTATCGCTTGCATCGGCGGCGGCCAGGGCCTGCGCGCGCCAGACCTTGATGAAGGCCCGCTTGCCTTCGCCCTTGGCGTCGTCAATGCGGGCGAGGGCTTCTTCGGTGAGCTGGCGCGAGGTGGTGCGGCCGGCGGCCAGGGTCGCCGCGAGGTGCCCTATGGTCGGATTTGTCGTCGGATTGGCCATCGGACTCCTACACTTACTTGCCGCGGTGGTTCACGAGATCGTCGACCACCGCCGGATCGGCCAGCGTCGAGGTGTCGCCGAGATTGCCGAAATCGTTCTCGGCGATCTTGCGCAGGATGCGGCGCATGATCTTGCCCGAGCGCGTCTTGGGCAGGCCGGGCGCCCACTGGATGACATCGGGCGTGGCGATGGGCCCGATCTCCTTGCGCACCCAGGCGACCAGCTCCTTGCGCAGATCCTCGGACGGTTCCTGGCCCGCCTTCAGGGTCACGTAGGCATAGATGCCCTGGCCCTTGATGTCGTGCGGGAAGCCGACGACGGCCGCCTCGGCCACCTTCAAGTTGCCGACCAGGGCGCTCTCGACCTCGGCGGTGCCGATGCGATGTCCCGAGACGTTGATCACGTCGTCGACCCGGCCGGTGATCCAGTAGTAGCCATCCTCGTCGCGCCGCGCGCCATCGCCGGTGAAGTACTTGCCGGGATAGGTCTTGAAGTAGGTGTCGATGAAGCGCGGATGGTCGCCGTAGACCGTGCGCATCTGGCCGGGCCAGGAGTTGATCAGGCAGAGATTGCCGGTGGCGGCGCCCTGCAGCTCCTTGCCTTCGGCATCGACCATGACCGGCTGCACGCCGAAGAACGGCTTTGTCGCCGAGCCGGGCTTCAGCTTGGTGGCGCCGGGCAGCGGCGTAATGAGGATGCCGCCGGTCTCGGTCTGCCACCAGGTATCGACGATCGGGCAGCGCCCGTCGCCCACCACGCGGTAATACCAGAGCCACGCCTCGGGATTGATCGGCTCGCCGACCGAGCCCAGCAGCCTGAGACTCTTGCGCGTCGCCTTCTTCACCGGCGCCTCGCCCTCGCGCATCAGGGCGCGGATGGCGGTAGGGGCGGTGTAGAAGATGTTGACCTGGTGCTTGTCGATCACCTGCCAGAAGCGGCTGGAATCGGGATAGTTGGGCACGCCCTCGAACATCAGCGTGGTGGCACCATTGGCGAGCGGGCCGTAGACGATATAGCTGTGGCCGGTCACCCAGCCCACGTCGGCGGTGCACCAATAGACGTCGCCGTCGTGGTAATCGAAGACGTAGTGGTGCGTCATCGAGGCGAACACGATGTAGCCGCCCGTCGTATGCAGCACGCCCTTGGGCTTTCCGGTCGAGCCCGAGGTGTAGAGGATGAACAGCGGATCCTCCGCGCCCATCGGCTCGGGCTTGCAGTCGGCCGCCACCTTGGCGGCGATTTCGTGCCACCAGACGTCGCGGCCGTCCTTCCATCCCACCTTGCCGCCGGTGTGCCGGACGACCAGCATTTTCTTGACGCCCGGCGCCTTCTGCAACGCCTCGTCGGCGTTGGCCTTGAGCGGCACCGGCTTGCCGCCGCGCAGGCCCTCGTCGGCGGTGATCAGGATGTTGCTGTCGCAATCGACGAGGCGGTTGGCCAGGCTGTCGGGTGAGAAACCGCCGAACACGACCGAGTGGATCGCGCCGATGCGCGTGCAGGCCAGCATGGCGTAGGCCGCCTCGGGGATCATCGGCAGGTAGATGGTGACCCGATCGCCTTTCTTGACGCCGAGCTCCTTCAGCGCGTTGGCCATGCGGCAGACCTGGGCGTGCAGCTCGCGATAGGTGATCTTCTTGGACTTGGCGGGATCGTCGCCCTCCCAGATGATCGCCGTCTGCTCGGCGCGCTTGGCCAGATGGCGGTCGACGCAGTTGGCCGACACGTTCAGCACGCCGTCATGGTACCAGCGGATGCGGACATCGCCGGTGTAGTCGACGTCACGCACCGCGCCCGGACTATAGGGCTTGATCCAGTCGATCCGCTTGCCGTGCTCGCCCCAGAATGTGACGGGGTCCTTGATCGAGGCCTCGTACATCGCCTTGTACTTGGCGTCGTCGACATAGGCGCGCTTGGCCCACTCGGGGCTGACGGCGATCAGTTCATCGGTCATGGAATCCTCCCGCATGCTTTTTGCCGCGAATTGCTGCGGTTTTAGCCCGCCGTCGCCGCGCTCGGCAATTCGACTTTGGCAGGACCATTTAGGCGCAGCCAGGCGATCCAGCCGAACAGGAGGATGATCAGCGGCGTGATCGGAAGGCCGGCCCGATTCAGGACCATGCACATGGTCGGAATCAGCCAAAGCCCGACATAGAGCAGCCGCTCGCCGGCATAAAAGCCCCGTGCCAGGCCCACGCGGAACAGGGCGACCGCGGCGGGCATCAGGAGCAGGAGGTCGTAGTTCAGCGTATAGGGCGAAATCAGGAAGACCGCCGTCACCAGCACGGCGGTGCGCGCGTCGCTGGAGCCATGCCGGCGAAAGGCGCGCCACACGGCGGCGATGGCGAGGACGGCGCCGGCGATCTGGACGGCGCCTGCAGCCGCGGGCGGAAGGCCGAGGATGCGCATGGCGGGCATCAGGGTCGTCATGTGCATGAAGATATTCTCGAACATCTCGTTCACCACGCGGGGCGATGCCGCCTCGCGCGCCGCCTCCAGGAAGGCGAGCCAGAAATCGAGCCCAAAAAGGGCAAGGCTCAGCAGCGACACCAGCGCGACGGTGCCGATGCTCCAGGCCAACGCTCGCCACTGCCGCGCGGCCACCAGGGCCACCGGAACCACGACCCAGATCTGCGGCTTGTAGCTCAGCAATCCCAGGAGCACGCCCGCGGCGAGCGGTGATCGGTCGAGCAGACGCAGACCGCCGTAGAGGAATGCCACGCTCAGGAACGTGTTCTGGCCCGACAGGATGACCCACATGCCGGCGGGCGAGGTCACGATGGCGAGCCAGCCCCACGGATCGCGCTTGCCCTCCAGCAGGGTCGCCAACCCTGCCGTCACCGTCATGAAGACCGCATAGGCCTTGGTCGCGCCCAGCAGGCCGAGCGGCAGCAGCAGCAGGACGAAGATCGGCGGATAGAAGAAGGGCCGGAAAAACACGGTCTGGTCCAGCCGATCGGGATAGGTCGCGATCTGGAAGCGGGTGAACAGGTCGATGTCGTAGACCAGCGCCAGCTTGCCCTCGAAGTAGGCGCGCGTCGCGGCATGGAACACCAAGAAATCCGGGAACAGGACGTCGAGGATCGGCCCGATGCTCGGCAGGCGCGCCATCGTGAAGATGGCATAGACCACGTCGTACAGTCCGATGAGGCCGCAGAACCCCACGGCGAGATAGAGAGTTTGCCGCTGGGCAGCGGTCATTCGCTGTACCAGGTCGTGAAGTCCTGGATCGGCGCGCGCTCGGTGATCAGGTTGTTGGGCACGGCGTCGGGGTCGGCGTGGCCCAGCGCCAGGCCACAGATCACGATCTGGTCGTCGGAAATCCCAAGCTCGCGGCGCACGACGTGCTGGTAGCGGCTGAAGGCCGCCTGCGGGCAGGTGTGCAGGCCCTTCTCGCGCGCCAGCAGCATGAGCTGGTCGAGGAAGATGCCGCAGTCGATCCACTGGCCGCCGCCCATGCGGCGCTCGATGCACAGGATCATGCCGACCGGCGCGTCGAAGAAATCATAGTTCTTGCGGAACTGCTTCAGCATGCCGACGGCGTCGCCGCGCGGCACGCCGAGCAGGGTGTAGAGCTGCTTGCCGACCAGCTTGCGGCGGGCGTCGTAGAGCGGCGTGAACTCCTTGGGATAGACATCGTATTCGGCGCCCGGGCCGCTATCACCGTCGTCCATCGCCTTCAGGATCGCCGCCGACAGCCGCTGCCGCGCCTTGCCGGTGGTGACGTAGAGCTTCCACGGCTGCAGGTTGCCGTTCGACGCGGCGCGCGTGGCGTTGGCGATGATCCATTCGATGTCGGCGCGCGGCACGGGATCGGACGTGAAGACGCGCATCGAGCGGCGGGAGTTGATGGCTTCGGACACGCGCATGAACGGTTAGCTCCGATTGAGATGACGGCGCAGGAAGTCGAACAGCTTGCGCAAGGCAATGCCATATTCCTTGTCGGTGAAATAGTGCGTGGCGCCGGGGACGATGAGCGTCTCGACGTCCTTGCCGTGACCGCGCAGCGCCTCGGCCATCGCCACGGTCTGCTCGACCGGCACGTTCTCGTCGCGGTCGCCGTGGATCAGCAGCACCGGGACGTCGATCTGCGCCACCCGCAGGATAGGCGAGCGCACCGGCAGGCCCTCCGGCCCGCACAGGTCGTCGAGGTAATCGCGGATGAAGGGATTGGCCTCGCGCCAGCGTGCCAGGTCGGTCGGCGCGAAGTAGGAGGCCACGGCCTTGATGGGCGGCCGGTGGGCGGCCGTGAGCAGGGCCACCTGGCCGCCCATCGAGGAGCCGACCAGTCCCACCCGGTCGCGGTCGACCAGCGGCCGCTTGGCCAGCCAGTCGATCGCCGCCAGCACGTCGAGCGGCTGGCGCAGACCCTGGTCGTTCTCGCCTTCCGACCCCAGCCAGCCGCGCAGCGACAGCGCCAGCGCGGCGTAGCCGTTGGCCGTCGCGCGGCGGGCGAGCCCCGCCAGGTTGTGGGCGTGGCCGGCGAAGCCGTGCAGCAGGATCAGCGCCGGATAGGGCGGGGTGCCGGCCTGTGGCCGGAAGAAATAGCCGCCGAGGTTGACGCCGTGGCCGGGCACCCGCACCTGCTCGGCATCGGCGAGCTCGGGCAGCTCCTCCCAGCGATGCACGACCTCGATCGGCACGCCGTCGGGGTCGCGGAAGCCCACCGAGTAGTAGCCCGGCGCGAAGTAGTCGAGTTCCTTGGGCGGCTGGAGGATCTGGGCGCCGGCCTCGCGCAGCTCGGCATGGACCTGGTCGACCTGGGCGCGGCTCTCGGCCGATACCGCGAGCCACAGCGCGCCGGGGCCGTAGGAGACGCCGTCCTTGGCCTGGCGCATCACGAAATGATCGTAGCCGCGCGACCACATCACGCGGTCGGGGCCGGCCCATACGCGGTGGAACCCCAGCATGGGCAGCCACAGGCGATGGAACGCCACCGAGCGCGCGAGATCGCTCACCTCGATGGCCGCACCGGCGAAGGACGGGCGCGGCCGCATCAGGCCTCGGGCAGGCCGAGCGCGCGCAGCTCGTCACGCCGGAGATGCTCCTCGCCCGCCAGGAAGAACTCGTCGAGCTGCGGCGGCTTCACCCCGGTGCTGCTCAGCATGGCGTGAGCCTGGCCGCGGTGATGGGTCTGGTGCTGGAAGAGATGCGCCAGGACCGAGACCACGCTGGTGGGCGGCGGCGTGCGGTTGGGCCGCGGCAGGACCAGCCCCTCGGCCAGGCTTTCTTCGGTCTGGCGCTCGCAGAAGGCGATCAGGCGGCGATCGCTCGTGCGCTGGGCGTCGTAGAGCAGGGCGGCATCGGCGAAGTCGGGCGGCGGATCGTCGTAGCGCTTCAGCACCGTCGGATCGCGTTCGAGCGCGTCGATGTAATAGATGTCGACCCACAGGATGTGGTTGAGCGTGGCGCGCAGCGAGGGAAAGAAGCCGGTGCGCGGGGCGGCGAACTCGCCGGGCGCAAGCGCCTTGCAGGCCGCGAGCAGCCGGTGGTTCGCCCAGGCATTGTTGCGCGCCATGGCGACGACATGGCCTGCCAGCCCCGTCGCCATGGTGGGTTTGGTCCCGCCGTCGCTCAGGCCGCGTGCGCCAGATTGCGCAGCACGTAGTGCAGCACGCCGCCGTTCTTGAAGTACTCGACCTCCTCGGCGGTATCGATGCGGCAGGTCAGCGTAATCGTCTCGCTGGCGCCGTCGCGGCGGTGGATGGTGAGCGGCACGTCCATGCCGGGCTTGAGCGTGCCGTCGATGCCGCTCACGTCGAAGCTCTCGTGGCCGGTGAGGTTGAGCGTCTTGCGCGTCATGCCGTCCTTGAACTGCAGCGGCAGCACGCCCATGCCGACCAGGTTCGAGCGATGGATGCGCTCGAAGGTCTCGCACACCACGGCCTTGACGCCCAGGAGGTTCACGCCCTTGGCCGCCCAGTCGCGCGAGCTGCCGGTGCCGTATTCCTTGCCGGCGATCAGGATCTGCGGCGTGTGCTCCTTCTTGTAGCGCATCGCCACGTCGAAGATCGGCTCGGGCTGGTCGGTCTGGTAGTGATGGGTGAAGCCGCCCTCGATGCCCGGCACCATCTCGTTCTTGAGGCGGATGTTGGCGAAGGTGCCACGCATCATCACCTCGTGGTTGCCGCGCCGCGTGCCGTACTGGTTGAAGTCCTTGGGCGCGACGCCGTGCTCTCCCAGATACGCGCCGGCCGGGCTGTCCTTCTTGATCGAACCGGCCGGCGAGATGTGGTCGGTCGTGATCGAATCGCCGAACTGGCCGAGCGGGCGGGCGCCCTTGATGTTGCTGAGCGCGCCCGGAATCTTGCCCATGCCGTCGAAGTAGGGCGGGTTGCGCACGTAGGTCGACTTGTCGTCCCAGGCGTAGGTCAGGCTGGGCTTGGTCTTGATGCCGCGCCAGAACTTGTCGCCCTTGAAGACGTCGGCGTAGCGCTTCTTGAAGGCCTTGGCGGTGACGAACTTGTCGACGAGCTTCTGGACTTCCATGTTCGTGGGCCAGATGTCCTTGAGATAGACCGGCTTGCCGCCCTTGCCGAGGCCGATCGGATCCTTGGTGATGTCGATCTTCATCGAGCCGGCCAGCGCGTAGCACACCACCAGCATCGGCGAGGCGAGATAGTTGGCGCGGGTCAGCGGATTGACGCGACCCTCGAAGTTGCGGTTGCCCGACAGCACCGCGCAGACCACGAGGTCGGCATCGTTGATCACCTTGGTCACCGGATCGGGCAGCGGGCCGGAGTTGCCGATGCAGCTCGTGCAGCCATAACCCACCAGGTTGTAGCCGATCTTGTTGAGGTCCTTCTGCAGGCCCGAGGCCTCGAGGTATTCGGTCACGACCTGCGAGCCCGGCGCCAGCGAGGTCTTGACCCACGGCTTGACCTTGAGCCCGTGCTTGACCGCGTTGCGCGCAATCAGGCCGGCGCCCAGCATGACGTAGGGGTTCGAGGTGTTGGTGCAGGAGGTGATGGCGGCGATCACGATGTCGCCGTGGCCGAGGTCGTAGTCGGTGCCCTCGCACTTGATCCGCTTGCCGTCGTCCTTGCGGTCGAACTCCTTCTCCATGTTGGCGACGAACTGCTGGGCGGCCTGGCTCAGCGGCACGCGGTCCTGCGGACGCTTGGGGCCGGCGAGGCTGGGCTCGACATCGCCGAGATCGAGCGACAGCGTGTCGGTGAAGATCGGCTCGGGCGACTTCTTGGAGCGCCACAGGCCCTGCTTCTTGGCGTAGGCCTCGACCAGCTTGGCGGCCTGGCCGCGGTTGGTGGTCCTGAGATAGCCCAGGGTCACCTCGTCGACCGGGAAGAAGCCGCAGGTCGCGCCGTATTCGGGCGACATGTTGGAGACGGTGGCGCGGTTGGCGAGCGGCATCTCGTCGAGCCCGTCGCCGTAGAATTCGACGAACTTGTTGACCACGCCCTTCTTGCGCAGCATCGCCGTGACGGTGAGCACCAGGTCGGTCGCCGTGGCACCCTCGCGCAGCTTGCCGGTCATCTTGAAGCCCACGACGTCGGGAATCACCATCGGCAGCGGCTGGCCCAGCATGGCGGCCTCGGCCTCGATGCCGCCCACGCCCCAGCCCAGCACGCTGAGGCCATTCACCATGGTGGTGTGGCTGTCGGTGCCGACCAGCGTGTCGGGATAGGCAATCGTCTCCTTGCCGTCCTTCTTGGTCCACACGACCTGGGCCAGGTATTCGAGGTTGACCTGGTGGCAGATGCCGGTGCCCGGCGGCACGACGCGGAAATTGTCGAACGCCATCTGGCCCCAGCGCAGGAACTGGTAGCGCTCGAGGTTGCGCTCGTATTCGAGCTTCACATTGGCGCCGAAAGCGCTCGAGTTGCCGAAATTGTCGACGATCACAGAGTGGTCGATGACCAGATCGACGGGAACCAGCGGATTGATCTTCTTGGCGTCGCCGCCCAGCGGGCCCATGGCGTCGCGCATGGCGGCGAGATCGACGACGGCCGGCACGCCGGTGAAGTCCTGCATCAGCACGCGCGCGGGCCGGAAGTTGATTTCCTTGACCGATTTGCCGCCGTTCTTCAGCCAGTCGGCGAAAGCGGCGATGTCGGTCTTCTTGACCGTGGTGCCGTCCTCGTGACGGACCAGGTTCTCGAGCAGGACGCGCAGCGAGAAGGGCAAGCGGGAAAGGTCGCCGACCTCCTTTTCGACCGCCTTGAGGCTGAAGTAGGTGTAGTTCCGGCTGCCGACCTTCATCGACTTGCGGGCCTTGAAGCTGTTGGGATGGGCGGCAGCCATTAGTCGGTACTCCTCAAGGTCGATTTGTGCGGTCGGGTGGCAAAATAGGGGCAGGGACCGGGCGAGGCAATCGGCGGATGCGGGCGCTAGGCCATTGTGCCAGATTGCCCCGATGCGACGGAAATTGGCTTGGGCAATCGCGGCTTTTGCAGCCCTCGTGACGGTCTCGTCGGTGGCTCTGGCGCAGCGCAATGCCACCGAATCCTGGGACCCCTCGGCGCGCGAGTTTGGCCGGTCGGCAGGCACGCCGAGCGTTCCCGCCGAGACCCGCAACACCACCCTGGAGGCCCTCAACAAGATCCTGTCGAGCCCCAAGCTCTCGGCCTTCGACCGCTCGATCTATCTCAGCATCCGCGCCTACCAGCTGAGCCGGCTGGGCCGCGAGGCCGACAGCCAGAAGGACATTGCCGAAATGGGCAAGGTCCTTCCCACCGCCTGGCAGTTGGTGCTGTCGGGAACCGTGCCGGAACTGGCCGGCGGCGGCGACCGTGCGGCGGCGCTGCGTACCTTGGACAACGCGTTGCAGCGCAAGCCGGGCGATTCGTGGCTGGTGATCGCCCAGGCCCAGGTCTACATGCAGATCGCCGACTTCCAGCGCGCCCTCGGTCTGCTCGACGGCGCGCTGGCCGGCGCGACGACGCCCGTCGACCGCCGCACGGCGCTCTACTATCGCGGCCACGCCAACTTCAATCTCGGCCGGTATGCGGCAGCGGCCGACGATTTCGACGCCTCGCTGGCCGACCGCACGGCGCTGAGGTCGCGCCTGGGGCCGCTGCTCTGGCGCTATGCTGCCCAGGTCCGGGCCAGGCGCGACGCGCGTGGCGCGCTGGCCAAGGCCATCGGCCAGGAGACTCTCGACGAGTGGCCCGGCCCGATCGCCAGGTTCCTGCTCGGCAAGCTGCCGGCCGGCGAGCTCGAGGTGATGGCCGAATCGGACGACACCGCCAAGCGCGCCAACGGCAAGTGTCCGGCGGCGTTTTTCGTCGGCATGGATGCATTGCGACGCGGCGACAAGCAGAAGGCGCGCGAACAGCTTCAGCTCGCCCAGGCGCGCTGTCCCACCGTGTCGGAATTCAACTGGGCCGCATCGAGCGAGCTGAAGCGGCTTTAGCGCCTCATGCTCCTCTCCCCCGCTAGGGGGAGAGGCTGGGTGAGGGGTTTGCAGACGAATCGCTCAGCGCGATCTCAATCGCTGACCAAATGCCCTCTGGATTCTGGACGACTTCGTTCGCCCAGAAACGCAAGACACGCCAGCCTTCCCGTTCCATTGCGGCGGTGCGACGGGTATCTGCCTCGACTTGAAACGCGTGATGATCGCCATCGATCTCGATGACGAGCTTCCTGGATAGGCAAGCGAAGTCGGCAAAATATGGGCCGATCGGGTGCTGCCGCCGGAATTTGACGCCGTTGAGCCGCCGGTCACGGATCAGATGCCAGCAGATCTTCTCAACTCGGCTCCCGTCGCGTCGCAGTTCGCGGGATCTTGAGACCTTGTCCATACCCCCTCACCCAGCCTCTCCCCCTAGCGGGGGAGAGGAGCATGATAGTGCGAGGAAAGGGCAGGAATTTGGCTAACCCACCAGCGCCAGCGGGGCCACGAAGCGGGTGATCTCCGAGAGCACGTAGGCCGGCTGCTGGAGGTGCGGGCTGTGGCCGCAGTCGGGGATCAGTCGCGTCTCGCAGTAGCCGCCGACCTTGCCGGCGATGATGCCGAGCTGCAGTTCGCTGCCGTACTCGTCGTCCTCGCCCTGGATCGCCTGGACCGGCACGACGACGCCGGGCAGACGCCCGTCGGCGTCCATCGGCTGGAAGCCGGGCGCCACCCAGGCGTCCGACCAGAGGCGAAAGGCGCGGTCGACATTGTCGCCGTGATATTTCCGCAGGCGCTCGCGCAGCTCGCCCGAAGCGAAAGCCGCGCGGGCACGCTGGATGGCCTCGACACAGACCGGCTCGTTGATGGCATGGGCGGCCAGGGTCACGACGGCCCGCAACGGCTCGGGATCCGAAGCGGCGTAGTTGAGCGCGATCGTGCCGCCGTCGCTGTGGCCCACCAGCACGCAATCGTCGATGCCGAGCGCGGCCAGCAGGCGCGGCAGGACCTCGTCGGCCTCGATCTCCATGTAGCGCACGCCGGGATCGCCGGGCCACGGGCTCGAGCCGCCGTAGCCGGTACGATCGTAGACGATGCCGTTGCAGCGCGTGGCATCGCAAAGCTTCTGCGGGAAGTCGCGCCACATCTCGATGCAGCCCAGCCCCTCGTGCAGGAACACCAGCGTCGTGCGGTCGAGCCCGTCGCTTTGCCGGGGCGCCAGACGGCGCAGGCGCAGGCGGCGGTCGCCGAGGTCCAGGAGATCGGGGGCAGGCGTCACGCCTCAGATGTAACCGGGACGCGCCGCCGAGAGAAGATGCCGATGATCGCTGCCGACACCATGAAGAGGCAGGTCAGGTCGGCGCCGGTGAAGTCGGAGGCGACGCCGGTGAAACCCAAATCTTGCCCTCGGCTGGGCAGGTCGATCGGCGAAGCACCAAAATCAGTTCGTGAAGAAGCCTTGGCCCGTTGTCAGCCTGATGTAACGCCAAGGCCAAATTGTGGTCGCGTTTGCCGCACAATTATTCGTCGCTCGATCATCGAGCGATGGAGAGAAACATGAAGACCTCCCTGAAGGGCCTGTTGGCCGTCGTCGCTGTCTCCTTGCCAGGTGCTGCCTTCGCGCAGTCGAGCGATGCCAGCTATTGCGGCGCCCTGATCGGCAAGTACGACCAGTATCTCGGCATGAGTTCCAAGAAAGGACAGCAGCCGCAGAGCCTCGAAGCCCGGACGGCCGTCGAAAAGTGCAAGGCGGGTGATGCTGCCGGCATTCCCGGTCTCGAGAAGGCGCTTCGAGACGCCCAGTACGATCTTCCGTCGCGCGCTGAAACACCTGTTACAGCCACGACCAAGGTCGCCAATTGCGGCATTGAAACCTGGTCGACCGACAAGATGATGTACGTTGGCACTCCTTGTGTGCCTGGGACCACCTACGAGAACCCGGCGGGTGCGTCGCAGTAGCATGCGAGGAAGGTCGTATCTTCGAGGGCCAGGCGTCGGTCGCGAGGCGTCACGCCTCCGATGCAACCGGTACGCGACGTCCTGAGAAGGTCCCGATGATCGCCGGCAGCACGGTGAGGAAGAGGCAGGGGGCCAGCAGCATGCCGCCGACCACGACGATGGCGAGCGGGCGCTGAACCTGGCTGCCGATCGCGGTCGAGAAGGCGGCCGGCAGCAGGCCGACGCAGGCGGCGATGCAGGTCATCAGCACCGGCCGCATCTGCAGTTCGCAGGTCTGGCTGAGCGCCGCCTCGCGGTCGAGGCCGCCCTCGACCAGGCGGTTGAAGCAGCCCAGGACCATGATGCCGTTCATGGCGGCGATGCCGAACAGGGCGACGAAGCCGATGGCGGCCGAGATGCTGAACGACATGTCGGCCAGCCACAGGCCCAGGATGCCGCCGACCATTGCCATCGGAATGGCGCTGCCGGTGATCAGGGTGTCGGTCAGCGAGCCGAAGCTGACATAGAGCAGCAGCAGGATCAGCCCGATGGCGATCGGCACGGCGATCGCGAGCCGCGCCATGGCGTTCTGGAAATTCTCGAAGTCGCCGGCCCAGTCGAGGTGGTAGCCGCTCGGCAGCTTGACCTCGGCGGCCACCTTCTGCTGCGCCTCGAGCACGGCCCCGCCCAGGTCGCGGCCGCGCACGCTGAACTTCACCGGGATATAGCGCTCCTGCGCCTCGCGGTAGATGTAGAAGGCGCCGGTCGACAGTCCGACGTTGGCGACCTCGGCGAGCGGCACCTGGACCACGCCGCCATTCGGCCCGGGCGCGCCGATGGCGATGCGGCGGAGCGCCTCCATGTTTTCGCGGTAGCGCGGCGCCAGCCGCACCAGCATGGGGAAGTGCCGGTCGCTGCCCTGCTCGTAGAGATCGCCCGCCGCCTGCCCCCCGACGGCGGCCTGGATGGTGGCATTGATGTCGCCGGGCGACAGGCCGTAGCGCGCGGCGCGCTGGCGGTCGATGTCGATCTTGATGGTCGGCTGACCCAGGAGCGGCGGCACCTGGATGTCGGTGATACCGCGCACTTTCTCGAGCACGCCGCGGACCTCGACGGCCACCTTGCGCAGCGTTTCGAGGTCGGGACCGGTGATCTTGATGGCGTTCTCCGCGTCGATGCCGGACGCCGCCTCCTGGACATTGTCCTGGATGTACTGGGAGAAGCCGAAGGTGACTCCCGGGAAGCCCTTGCGCAGCGCGTCGCCCATTTCGGCGATCAGCTCCTCCTTGCTGAGGCCCTTGCGCCACTTGTCGTTGGGTTTCAGCGGCACGAAGAACTCGACGTTGGAGAAACCGTCGGGATCGGTGCCGTCGTCGGGCCGTCCATGCTGGGTGATGACCGTCTCGACCTCGGGAAAGCTCCTGACCAGCCGGCGCATGCGATTGGCGTAGACATTGCCCTCGTCGAGCGACACCGAGGGCGGCAGCGCCGCCCGGAGCCAGATGTTGCCTTCTTCGAGCTTGGGCAGGAATTCCAGCCCGACAGTGCTGGCGGCGAAGCCGGCAAGCACGACGAGGCCGGCGCCGACGGCCAGCGTCAGGCCACGCCGGACGAGCACACGGTCGATGATCCGCCGGTACAGCCGGCGCAGGGTGCGCACGATGATCGTTTCGGTCTCCGATACCGTCGACGGCAGCAGCACGGCGGCGAGCGCAGGCGAAACGGTGAAGGTGGCGAGCAGGCCGCCCGACAGCGCGTAGGCATAGGTCTTGGCCATCGGGCCGAAGATGTGGCCTTCGACGCCCGACAGGGTGAACAGCGGCAGGAAGCCCGCGATGATGATTGTGGCCGAGAAGAAGATCGCCTTCGTGACCTCGCCCGATGCCCGGTAGATCGTGGCGAGCTTGCCGGTGAGCCCGCGCGGCACGGCGAGCGCCGAGCCGCGCGGCGCGTGGCCGGCGCTGGTCTCGGCCAGATGGCGGAAGATGTTCTCGACCATGATGACGGTGGCGTCGACGATGATGCCGAAATCGATGGCGCCCATCGACAGCAGGTTGGCCGACTCCCCGCTCAGCACCAGCACGACCACGGCGAATAGCAGCGCGAAGGGAATGGTGGCCGACACGATCAGGGCACTGCGCAAATCGCCCAGGAACAGCCACTGGATCAGGAAGACGAGGCAGACGCCCATCACCATGTTGTGCAGCACCGTCTTCGTCGTCACGTCGACCAGCACGCTGCGGTCGTAGATCCGCTCGATGCGCACGCCGGGCGGCAGCAGGTCCGATCTGTTGATCCGGTCGACTTCCTTCTCGACGCCGCGCAGGGTCGGCAGCGTCTCGGCACCGCGCCGCATCAGCACGATGCCCTGCACGATGTCGTCGTCGTCGTCGTGCCCGGCGACGCCCAGCCGCGGTGCATTGCCGACCGAGACGGTCGCCACGTCGGAGACCAGCACCGGCGAGCCGTTGCGCACGGTCAGCATGGTGTTGCCGATGTCGGCCATGGTGCGGATCTGGCCGACGCTGCGGATCACCGCCGATTGCGGGCCGAGATTGACCGTGTTGGCGCCGACATTGATGTTGGCGCCGTTCAGCGCGTCGAGCACCTGCTTCAGTGTGATGCCGTAGGCCAGGAGCTTGTCGAGGTCGACCGTGATGTCGAAGGTCTTGCTCTTGCCGCCCCAGGTCGTGACGTCGATCACGCCGGGCACCGATTTCAGGCGGCGCTCCAGGATCCAGTCCTGGATGGTTTTCAGGTCGGTCACCGTGAAGCCCGGCGGGCCGACCACGCGATAGCGGAAGATCTCGCCGATCGGACTGGTCGGCGAGAGGAAGGGCTGCGCGCCGTTGGGCAGCGGGCCGAGCTGCGCCAGGCGGTTGGTCACCAGCTGGGAAGCCTGCGGATAGGTGAGATCGTAGGTGAACTGCACCTTCACGTCGCTGAGGCCGGTCAGCGAGATGGTGCGGATCGATGTCACGAAGGGAATTCCCGCCATCTGCACTTCGATGGGGATGGTGATGTAGCGCTCGATCTCTTCCGACGACTGGCCGGGATTTTGCGTCACGATATCGACCAGCGGCGGCACCGGATCGGGATAAGCCTCGATATTGAGTTGCTTGTAGGCAAACAGGCCGCCCGCGATCAGCGCGGCGCTGAGAATCAATACGAGTATGCGCTGCTGAAGCGCGGCGCCGACGATTGCCTGCATCGCGACCTGTACGGGCGTCCGCTGAAGGCGGATCCTCTCTTACATGTCACTTACGACACAATCCCTTACGGGCCGCTTACGGTACAGGGGATGCAACCGCACTATTTCTGAAGCGACGCCGATGCCAGCGCCGGCGGCCGGCAGCGCGCTCGCTCGCTGGCCGGTGTCGTGTCGGCGGCGCTGCGATTCCACCAGCCTCCGCCAAGCGCCTGGAACAAAGCCGCCGTGTCGGTGAGGCGGTTGGCCTGGGCCTGGACGCGCGTCAGCAGGGCTTGCTGGTAGGTGAGTTCGGCGATCAGCACGACGACGTAGGTCGTGTCGCCGAGCTCGAGGCGGCGCCGGGCGATGGTGAAGCTGGTCGCCGCGGCGCGCTCGGCGTCGACGGCGGCCTTGAGCGTGATCGCGTCATATTCCAGCGCCCGCAAGGTGTCGGCGACATTGCGGAAAGCGGTCAATACGACCGAGCGGTACTGCGCGTCGGCCTGCTCGAGCCCGGCCTGTGCCGCCTTCTTCTTGGCCAACAGCGCGCCACCATCGAGGACCGTCTGAAGCACGCTGGTGCCGACATTCGAGCCCGTCAGGCCGGGCCCGAACAGCTGGTTGAGGGCGATCGACGTGGTGTTGATGCCGGCGCTGAGCGTGATCTGTGGGAACTGGTTGGCGGTGGCGACGCCCACCTGGGCGCTGGCCGAATGCAGGCTCGCCTCCGAGGCGCGCACGTCGGGCCGCTGCTCGACGAGCCGGGACGGCAGGCTGAGCGGAAGCTCCTGCGGCAACTTGAGGTCGGTGAGTTCGAAGCGTTCGGCGGGCTGGTTGCTGGGCAGCTGGCCGGTGAGCGTGGCCAGCAGGTTGCGCTGCTGGGCCAGCGCCTTCTCGAGCGGCGGCAACGCGGTCTCGGCCTGGGCGAGCGAAGCCTCCTGGGTGGCGACGTCGGCGCCGGTGATGGCGCCCAGGCCTTCCTGGCGCCGCAGGATGCCGAGCGTCTCGCGCTGGGCGGCGATGATGCGTCGCGTCGCCTCTATCTGGGCGCGCAGCGAGGCCTCCTGGATGGCCGCGGCGACGACGTTGGCGGCCAGCGACAGGTATGCCGCCTCGAGCTGGAAGCACTGCACCTCGGCCAGCGCTTCGAGCGATTCGATCGCCCGCCGGTTGGCGCCGAACAGATCGAGCGTGTAGCTGATGGTGAGGCCGGCCGTGAACAGGCCGAAGATCGAATTGTTGTTCGCGGGGATCGGCGCCAGGACATCCGTCGTCTGGTTCTGAGAAGCGCCAAAACCTGCCTGCACCGTCGGGAACATGGTGGCGCGCTGGGCTCGCGCGTTGAACTGGGCGGCCCGGAGCGACGCCGACGCGGCCCGGATATCGGGATTGGCGACCAGCGCGCGCTCGAGCAGGTTGTTGAGCGGCGGCGACTGGAACACGCCCCACCACTGCCCGGGAATGTCGAGGTTCTGCACGATCCGCTGTGCCTCGCCGCCGGGAATGGGCGCCGAGGTGAGTTCGGTCGGTTGCTGATCGGCGAGATAACGGTCGGTATTGGGTGCGTCCGGGCTCAGGAAGTTCGGCCCCAGCGTGCAGGCGCCCAGCGTGCAGGTGCTCAGAACCAGGAGCGCGGCAAGCGGTAACAGTCGCATCAATATGCCTCCGCCACCTGGGCGCGGGACGCCGCTGCCTTGATCGGGCGGCGCGAGAACAGGCCGATCGCCGCCGGCAGCACGGTCAGGAAAAGGCAGGGTGCCAGCAACGTGCCGCCGACCACGACGATGGCGAGCGGGCGCTGGACCTGGCTGCCGATCGCGGTCGAGAAGGCGGCGGGCAGCAGGCCGACGCACGCCGCGGCGCAGGTCATCAGAACGGGCCGCATCTGGACGGTGCAGGTCTCGGCAAGGGCTGCCTCGCGCTCGCGGCCCGAATCGATCAGCCGGTTGTAGCAGGACAGCACCATGATGCCGTTCATGGCGGCGATGCCGAACAGGGCGACGAAGCCGATGGCGGCCGAGATGCTGAACGACATGTCGGCCAGGAACAGGGCCAGCACGCCGCCGACCAGCGCCATCGGGATCGCGCTGCCGGCGATCAGGGTGTCGCGCAGCGAGCCGAAGCTGGTGAAGAGCAGCAGCAGGATCAGGGCGATGGCGATCGGAACGGCGATGGCGAGCCGCTGCAGCGCGTTCTTGAGGTTGCCGAACTCGCCGACCCACTCGACGTGATAGCCGCCCGGGATCTTGACCTGTTCGGCCACGCGCTGCTGGGCTTCGAGGATGGCGCTGCCGAGGTCGCGGCCGCGCACGCTGAACTTCACCGGGACGTAGCGCTCCTGCTGTTCGCGATAGATGTAGTAGGCGCCCGATACGAGCTCCACGGTGGCGACCTCGCTCAACGGCACCTGGGCGACGCCGTTGGCGCCCTGCACGCCGATCGGAATACGCCTGATCGCCTCGATGTTCTCGCGATAGCGCGGCGCCAGGCGGACGATCATCGGGAAGTGCCGGTCGCTGCCGTTCTCGTAGACATCGCCCGCCGCCTGGCCGCCGATCGCCGCCTGGACGGTGGCGTTGATGTCGCCGGGGGCGAGGCCGTAGCGGGCGGCCTTGCTGCGGTCGATGTCGATGCGGATGGTCGGCTGGCCGAGCGAGGCCGAGACGGCGAGGTCGGTGATGCCGGGCACGGTGGCGATGGCGTTCCGGATGTCGCTGGCCACCTTGGCCAGGGTTTCGAGATCGTTGCCGTAGACCTTGACGGAGTTCTCGCCCTTCACGCCCGAAGCCGCTTCCTGGACGTTGTCCTGGATGTATTGCGAGAAGGTGAATTCGACGCCGGGAAAGGCCTTTTGCAGGGCGTCGTTGATTTCGGCGATCAACTTTTCCTTGTCGAGACCCTTGCGCCACTGGTCGAACGGCTTGAGCGGCACGAAGAACTCGGCATTGAAGAAGCCGGTCGAATCCGTGCCGTCGTCCGGCCGTCCGTGCTGCGAGATCACGGTCTCGGTCTCGGGGAAGTTCTTGATCACCCTGCGCATGCGGTTGGCGTAGTCGTTGCCGGCCTCGAGCGAGATCGACGCCGGCATGACGGCGCGGATCCACATGTTGCCTTCTTCGAGCTTGGGCAGGAACTCGAGCCCGATCGAGCTGCCGGCAAGGACGGCGAGCGCGCCCAGCGCGACGCCGCAGGCCAGCACGGTGCGGCGTCGCGCGAGCACGAGGTTGCGAACCTTTTCGTAGAAGCGGCGCAGGACGCGCACGGCCCGCGTTTCGGCATGGGCCACCTTCTCGGGCAGCAGCAGGGCGGCGAGCGCGGGCGAGACGGTGAAGGTGGCGAGCAGCCCGCCCGACAGGGCGTAGGCATAGGTCCGCGCCATCGGGCCGAAGATGTGGCCCTCGACGCCTGACAGGGTGAACAGCGGCAGGAAGCCCGCGATGATGATGGTGGCCGAGAAGAAGATCGCCTGCGTGACCTCGGTCGAGGCGTGGAAGATCGTCGCCAGCTTGCCGTCGAGGCCATCAGGGGCGGGACGGGTCGGCCGCGACTGCGAATGGCCCGCCTCGGAGAGATGGCGGAAGATATTCTCGACCATGATGACGGTGGCGTCGACGATGATGCCGAAGTCGATGGCGCCCATCGACAGCAGATTTGCCGATTCGCCGCTCAGCACCAGCACCACCACGGCGAACAGCAGCGCGAAGGGAATGGTGGCCGATACGATCAGGGCGCTGCGCAGGTTGCCGAGGAAGAACCACTGGATCAGGAAGATCAGCACGACGCCCATCACCATGTTGTGCAGGACGGTGTGCGTGGTGATATCGACCAGGGCGCTGCGGTCGTAGATGCGCTCGATATGGACGCCCGGCGGCAGGATGCCGGCGCGGTTGATCTTGTCGACTTCGGCCAGCACGCCTTCCAGGGTCGGCAAGGTTTCCGCGCCGCGCCGCATCAGCACGATGCCCTGCACGATATCGTCGTCGTCGTTTTGGCCGGCGATGCCGAGACGGGGCTGGTGGCCCACCGTCACCGTGGCGACGTCGGAGACCAGCACCGGCGTGCCGTTGCGGGCGGCCAGCAGGGTGTCGCGGATGTCGTCCATCGAGCGGATCTGGCCGACTGAGCGCACGATCGCCGATTGAGAGCCGATGTTCACCGTGTTGGCGCCGACATTGATGTTGGCGTTGTTCAGCCCGTCCAGCACCTGCTTGAGGGTGAGCCCGTAGGCGAGCAGGCGATCGAGGTCGATGTTGATGTCGTAGGTCTTGGTCTTGCCGCCCCAGCCGGTGACGTCGATGACGCCGGGGATCGCCTTGAAGCGGCGCTGCAGGATCCAGTCCTGGACGGTTTTCAGGTCGGTGACGGAATAGCCCGGCGGGCCGACGATGCGGTAGCGGAAGATCTCGCCGATCGGGCTGGTCGGCGACAGCACTGGCTGCACGCCGTTGGGCAGCGGCCCGAGCTGCGACAGGCGGTTAATCACCATCTGCGAGGCCTGCTGGTAGCTCGCGTCGTAGGTGAACTGCACCCTGACGTCGCTGAGACCGAACAGCGAGATGGTGCGGATCGCCTGCACGTAGGGCATGCCGGCCATCTGGATCTCGATCGGCACCGTGATGTAGCGCTCGATCTCCTCCGATGACTGGCCGGGATTCTGGGTGATGATGTCGACCAGCGGCGGCACCGGGTCGGGATAGGCTTCGATGTTGAGTGTCTTGTAGGCGACCAGGCCGGCCAGCATCAGTGCGACGCCGAGGATGATGACGAGGACGCGCTGCTTCAGGGCGGCGGCGACGATGGTGTGCATGGGACTTGCGTTCAAGCGGCCGGACGCGACCGGCGGTCAGTCGCGCCGGGCGGCGCGATCGATGAACAGCGTGCCGCTGGTCACGACGGCCTCGCCCACCGTCAGACCCTTGAGCACCTCGACCAGGCCGTTGGTCGTGTCGCCGACCGTGATGGCGCGCGACACCACCGTCTTGTCATCGGGGCGCGCGATCCACACGCGCGCGCTGGCGCCCTCGTAGACGATCGCGTCGGCCGGCACCGCCGGCATCAGACGGCCGTCGCCCGAAACGATGCGGAAGGAGGCGAACATCTCGGGCAACAGCTCGTCGCCGGTGTTCCGGATCTCGGCGCGCACCGGCAGGCGGCGCGTGTTGGGATCGAGCGCCGGCGCCACGTAGGCGAGCCTGGCATGGAACACCTTGCCGGGGAACGCCAGCACCGTGACTTCGGCGGGGGCTCCCACCTTCATCTTGGGCGCATCCGATTCGCGGACGTTGGCGATCAGCCACACCGTCGAGAGGTTGCCGACCGTATAGACCGGATCGCTGGCGCCGACGTTGATGTACTGGCCGAGCCCGATCTTGCGCTGGATGATCGTGCCCGCCGATCGGCGCGTACACGATGGACTCCGAACCGATGCGGTCGGCCTTCTGAAGTTTGTCGATCTCCTCGTCCGAGCGGCCGAGGATGCGCAGCCGGTTGCGCACCGCCGCCAGCGCGATTTCGGCCGAGCGCAGGTCGCCCTGCGCGCCGACGAGATCGGACTGCGCCTGTTCGAGGTCCTTCAGCGCGCCGCCGCGGATCGCCTGGAGTTCGCGTTGCCGCTTCTCGGCAGTCTGCGCCAGCACCAGGCGCGAGCGCGCCTTGTCGACGGCGGCGACCGCAGTGACGAGATCGTTGTGGCCCTGGACGAACTCACTGGCTTCGATGGCGAACAGCGGCGCGCCACGCTCGACCAGGTCGCCCGGCTTGGCGATGAGCCGGCTGACCCGGCCGGAATAGGGCGAAAAGACCGGGGTCGTGGTGTCTTCGTTGATGGCGATCCTGCCGTCGGTTGCGCGCTCGTCGCGGAAGGCGACCTGACGCACGGTGGTGAGCTTGAGGCTCGTCCATTGCGTCTCGCTCGGCCGGAAGGCGCCGTCGGTGTCGCGCGAGACCTTCTCAGGACGCGCCACCGCATTGCCCGGGTCCGTGTCGAACGCCCAGATCCCTACCATGGCGGCGGCGACCACGACTCCGCCGGCGGCGACCCACAGGCGGTTCTGCCTGAGGCGCGATCTCAACGAGGGGTTGGGCTCCGACTTCATGAGCTTGGTGGTCCGATCGGATGTTCCGGGAGACGAGGCAAACTAGTCCTTTCCGATTACGTGAACCTGACGGGGCCATGCCTCCGCGGCCGTGCTAGGATCGCCGCAAATGCGACATCGCGCATCGGAGGCGCACGCCGATGAGGGTGCTTCTCGTCGAGGACAACACGGAACTCGTCGCCCTTTTGAAGAAGGGCCTCGCCCAGGGCGGCTTTTCAGCCGATTCCGTGGCCACGGCTGGCGATGCCGCCCACGTGCTGGCGACCATGCGATATGCAGCGATCGTGCTCGATCTCGGCCTGCCCGACGATGACGGGCTCACCGTGCTGCGCGACATGCGCCGCCGCGGCGATTCAACACCGGTACTTGTCCTCACGGCGCGCGACGGCGTCACCGACAGGGTAACCGGCCTGCGCGAGGGCGCCGACGACTACATGGCCAAGCCGTTCGCCATGGAGGAGCTCGTCGCCCGGCTCCAGGCCCTGCTGCGCCGCCCCGGCAACCTGCTCGGCAGACGGCTCACCTTCGGTAACGTGGCGCTCGACACCGAGGGCCGGCAGGTCATCGTCGACGGCAGCGTGCGGCCGTTTCCGGCGCGTGAGACTGCGGTGCTCGAGATCCTGCTCCGACGCAGCGGCAATGTGGCGCCCAAGCGGCTGTTCGAGGATCATCTGTTCGGCCTGTCGGGCGACGTCGGCTCGAACGCCGTCGAAGTCTACGTCCATCGCCTGCGCAAGATGCTGGCCGACGCCGGCGCCACGGTAAAGATCCACACGGTGCGCGGGGTCGGCTACCTGATGGCCGAGGAAAAGAGCGGGTGAGGCGCTTCCGCTCGATCATTTCGAGGGTCGTGGTGCTGCACGTCGTTGCAATCGGCGTGACCTCCATCATGATGCCGCTGGCGCTCTACTGGCTGCTCGACCAGGCCGCCAACAGCCTGCATCGCGATGCGCTGCGCAGCCAGGCGGCGATCATCGCCAGCTTCCTGCGGCCGCAGCCCGACGGCGGCGTGGCGCTCGACATCCCGACTGACATGCGTCCGCTCTACTCGGGTGGCTACGGGCTCTATGCCTATGCCGTGCTTGATGCCAAGGGCCGCGTGCTCTTCTCCTCACGCAGCGACGGCGCGGCGCTGTTTACATCCAAGGAGGCGAATGTCGGCGACTGGGTCATACGCCGACGCAGCACGGACTCGGTGCTGTTCGGCGTCAGCGTCGCCCGTGCGGTCGGCGAGCGCCTGTACTGGATCCAGGTCGGCCAGGACCTGTCGCAGCCCGACGTCATCATCGACGATGTCGTCACCTCGTTCTTTCCACGCGTGGCGTGGATCACCTTCCCGATCCTGCTGCTGCTGCTGCTGATCGACATCCTGATCTTTCGCCGTGCGCTCGACCCGGTGCGCGGCGCCTCGACCACGGCGGCGGCGATCGGCCCGACGCGCACCGACGTGCGCCTGCCCGAGCAGTCGATGCCGACCGAGATCCTGCCGCTGGTCCACGCCGTCAACCAGGCGCTCGACCGTCTCGAAGCGGGCTTCCGCGCCCAGCGCGACTTCACCGCCGACATCGCCCACGAATTGCGCACGCCGCTGGCGATCATGCGCGCCCGGGTCGATTCGCTGGAGGCGGGGCCGGTGCGCGAAGCCCTGCGCACCGATCTCGTCAACATGACGCGCATCGTGAGCCAGGTGCTCGACATCGCCGAACTGGAAAGCTTCGTCATCGCCGGCGACGCCAGGGCCGACCTGCATGCCGTCTGCGCCGAAGCGGTCGGCTTCATGGCGCCGCTCGCCGTCGACATGTCCAAGGCGATCGCGCTCACCGGCGCCGAGGGACCGGTCTGGGTCCGCGGCCATCCCGAGGCTCTGTTCCGCGCCGTGCGCAACCTCGTCGAGAATGCGATCCGCCATACCCCGGCCGGCGGGTCGATCGAGGTCGATGTGTCGGCCGACGGCGTCGTGCGCGTCCTCGATGACGGTCCGGGCGTGGCCGGGGCCGAGCGCGAATCGATCTTCCGGCGCTTCTGGCGGCGCGACCGCACGCATGCCGAAAGCCGTGGGCTTGGCCTCGCGATCGTGGCACGTGTCGCGGAGACCCACGACGGCAGCGTCACCGTCGAAAACCGGCCCGCCGGCGGGGCTGTCTTCACGCTCCGGCTGCGGCCATCGGCTGGGCCGGTGGCCAGGTCGATGCCCTAGGACGCCGCCGCCGCCACCTTCTTCTGGATCGGCGGCGCGAAGCGGAAGGCCGCACCCAGGCGGTTCCAGGCGTTGATGTTGGCGATCGCGACGCTGAGAAGGATCACCTGTTCCTCGCTGAAGTGCCGGCGCACGGCGTCATAGGCCTCATCGGGCACGCTGCGGTCGGCGAGCCGGGTCATTGTCTCCGCCCAGGCCAGCGCCGCACACTCCTTCTCGGAGAAGATGCCGGCCTCGTGCCAGGTCGCCACCAGGTCGAGCTTCTCCTGCGGTACACCGAGCCGGCGCGACACGTTGAGATGGATCTGCAGGCAGAATGCGCAGTTGTTGATCTGCGACACGCGGAGCTTGGTCAGCTCGACGACCTCCTTGTCGAGGCCGGATCCGTCGGTGTCCTTGCCCATTGCCAATAGCGCAGCCTTGGCGGCCGGCGCGGCTTTCTCGAAGGTCTCGTAAGCGATCCTGACGTTCGCCATGGCGTGGACTCCAAAGATATTCGAACCCTGATATAGCGCCCGAGCCCGGCTTGGCAAGGGCCGGGGCCGCCGTCTACGGTGCGCTCAACAGGTCGAGGAAACCAACAATGTCCAAGCACTACGACACCCTGGAAACCCGCTCCGCCGCCGAGCGCGAGAAGGCCCTCATGCAGGCCCTGCCGCAGCAGATCGCCCACGCCAGGGAGAACGCGCCGTTCTTCAAGCAATGGCTGAATGACGTCGACCCGGCCGCGGTCACCTCGCGCGCCGCGCTCGCCGGATTGCCGGTGCTGCGCAAGTCGATGCTGGGCGAGGTGCAGAAGAAGACCCCGCCGATGGGCGGGCTGATCACCGTGCCCATGAGCAAGGTGCGCCACGTCTTCATGTCGCCCGGCCCGATCTTCGAGATCGACACCGACGAGCCCGACTATTTCCGCGGCGCGCGCGCCATGTATGCCGGCGGCTTCCGTCCCGGCGACGTCGTCTACAACACCTTCTCCTATCACCTCACGCCGGCCGGTATCATGATGGAATCCGCGCTGCGGGCGCTCGGCTGCGCCGTCGTGCCGGGCGGCGTCGGCAATACCGAGCTGCAGCTCGACGCCATCGCGGCGATCAGGCCCACCGGCTATGTCGGCACGCCGTCGTTCCTCAAGATCCTGATCGAGAAGGGCGGCGAGCTCGGCAAGGACATCTCGTCGATCAAGCATGCCTTCGTCGGCGCCGAGGCCCTGCCGCCGTCGCTGCGCCAGATGTTCATCGACAAGGGCATGACCTGCCTGCAGAGCTACGGCACGGCCGATGTCGGCACCATCGCCTACGAGTCCGCGGCCCCCGACGGAAGGATCGAAGGCATGATCGTCGACGAGGGCGTGATCGTGGAGATCGTGCGGCCCGGCACCGGCGATCCGGTGCCCGAGGGCGATGTCGGCGAAGTGGTCGTCACGACATTCAACCGCGCCTATCCGCTGATCCGCTTCGGCACCGGCGACATGTCGGCGGTGCTCGCGGGCACCAGCCCGTGCGGGCGCACCAACATGCGCATCAAGGGCTGGATGGGCCGCGCCGACCAGCGCACCAAGGTGCGCGGCATGTTCGTCGATCCCGAACAGGTCGCCGAGATCGCCAGGAAGCATCCCGGCCTCGGCCGACTGCGGCTGGTCATCGACTGGGTCAACCAGGCCGACGTCATGACCCTGAAGGTCGAGACCGGGCAACCCTCGCCCGACCTCGAAAAGACGATGGAAGGCACGATCCGAAACGTGTGCAAGGTCGGCGGCAAGGTCGAGTTCGCCAGGCCCGGCAGCCTGGCCAACGACGGCAAGGTGATCGACGACGTCCGCAAATACACATGAGGCGGCGACAGGATGATCATCCGCGATATCCAGCCGGACGACATCCCGACCGTTCGTCATTTGATCGGGCAGTTGGCTGACGTCGTGGAGGAGGCGGAGTTCCGCAACCGATTCGAACGGGTATCGGCTGCGTCGGGACATCGAATCATCGTTGCCGAAGTGGACCGCCAGGTCGTCGGCGTCCTGCATGTCTTCGAGCGGCCCGCCCTCGAGAAGCCCTGCGAAGCCGTGGTGCAGGCGCTCGTCGTCGATCGCGATCGGCGGGGGGCCGGCATCGGCGAGGCACTCATGCGCGAGGCTGAAGCCTGGGCTTTGCGCAGGAACCTTGCTGCAACGGCACTCTACACCCGCATCGACCGCGACAAAGCGCGAGCCTTCTACGAACGTATCGGCTATCGCCTCAAGGCGACATCGCACCTTATGACTCGAATCTAGGTAGGAATGCCATGGACCTGGGGCTCGTCGGCAAGCACGCACTGGTGACCGGCTCGACCGCCGGCATCGGCTACGCCATCGCCAGGAGACTCGCGGCCGAGGGCGCGAGCGTGGTCGTCAGCGGCCGCACACAGGCCACCGTCGATGCCGCGCTGAAGCGGCTGAAGGTGGCGGTGCCGGATGCCAAGGTCACGGGCATCGCCGCGGACTGCGCCACCGCGGCAGGCGCCAAGACCGTGTTCGACAAGGTGCCGGAGCTCGACATTCTGGTGAACAGTCTCGGTATCTACGGCCGCAATCCGGCCTTCGAGATCGACGATGCGGAATGGCAGCGCTTCTTCGACGTGAACGTCATGAGCGGCGTGCGCTTCACGCGCCATTACGCGCCCGGCATGGCCAGGCGCGGCTGGGGCCGGGTCGTGTTCGTGTCGAGCGAATCGGCGCTCAACATCCCCAAGGAGATGATCCACTACGGCATGACCAAGACCGCCCAGCTCGCGCTGTCGCGCGGCTTTGCGATGGAGCTGGCCGGCACCGGTGTCACGGTCAACGCGCTGCTGCCGGGACCCACCCATACCGAGAACACCGACCGGATGCGCGCCGAGCGCGCCAAGGCCGCAGGCATCACCGTGGCCGAGATCGAGGCCGCCTTCATCCGCGACTTCCGGCCGACCTCGCTGATCCGCCGCTTCACCTCGGCCGACGAGGTGGCCGCACTGGGCGTCTATCTCTGCAGCGAGGCCGCCTCCGGCACGTCCGGCGCGGCGATGCGGGTCGATGGCGGCGTCGTCAACCAGATCATGTGAACTCACGCATCCATGACCGGGGGCGGAATCCGGCCCCTTGTACGGTGCGAAAAAACTCCCGGCCGCTGTCGGCCTGGCGGACGCCCCCTGACCGGAAACACCAAGCGCTTTGCCCTGGACGGGCTTTCCGGCTGCCTCGGCGCGCAGCCCCGCGGGCGGCGGCGCGGCAGCCGAGAGGCGGCCCGGCAGCCGGAGCCGTGCGCCGGCGGCGCGACCCTGGTGCACTGGCAAATTCGCCACATTTCCCGTATCAATTGGCCGTGCGGTTGCCCCCGAATCGCCGGGCCATTCCGGCGGTTTCGCCTCTCCCCCTCTCGGGGTCCGCGCCAAGGAGGATATATTGAAGAGGCGTACATTCGTCTCCGGCAGCGCGGCGCTGGCTGCCGCCGGTTTTGCGTCGGCGGCCTCCGCCGCGACCATCAAGCCCTACAGCTGGGACCTGAGCCCGCCGACCGACACGCGCGACAATTTCATCGCCTGGGGCAAGTCCCGTGGTGAGGATCCGGTGTTCCTCGGCCAGCGCTGGGACCGTTTCCAGGCCCTGCTCAAGAACAAGGACATCTGGGGCGCCGCCACCATCCGTTCCTTCCTGCTGACGCCGCGCGAGGAATTCGCCTCGGTCAATCCGGCGATCCACAAGCGCGCCTATGAGCACGCCTTCCTCGACATCGGCTGGGGCGTGACCATGTCGGGCCCGCATCTCCAGGCGCGCATGACCAACGTCATCGACGTCAAACGCGGCGAGAAAGTGCTCGAGATCGGTACCGGGTCGGGCGTGCAGTCGGCCTACATCGCCAACCTTACCGACAATGCCTATACGATCGAGATCATCAAGCCGTTGGGTGAACGCACGCGCGCGCTCTACGACAAGCTGATCGACAAGGGCTACACCGAGTACCAGCACATCAAGAGCAAGATCGCCGACGGCTACTACGGCTGGGAAGAGGCGGGGCCGTTCGACAAGATCATCGTGACCTGCGGCATCGACCATGTGCCGCCGCCCCTTCTGCAGCAGCTCAAGGCCGGTGGCGTGATGGTCATCCCGGTCGGCCCGCCGGGCGCGCAGCGCGTGCTCAAGGTCTCCAAGACCCAGGGCGCCGACGGCTCGATCACCACCAGCCGCGAGGACATCTACGGCGGCAAGATCGTGCCGTTCGTGCCCTTCACCAAGCTCGAGGGCGACAACATCGTCGGCACGCACAACCGCTGACGCCGAGAAGACGACGCTGAGACGAGGGGGCTGCGCGCCATGCACGCGCGGCCCCGCTCGGCCGCAACGACGGCCCAACAACGGAGTCCCCTTTGACCGTCCTGGTCGATCTCGACCATCGCCCCCCGCTTACCTTCTATCTGTCCGTTGGCCTGGTCGCCGGCAGCATCATCGCGCTGCAGATCGGCATCATGCGCGTCTTCTCGGTGGGGAGCTGGGCGCATTTCGGCTCGCTGGTGGTGAGCCTCGCCATGTTCGGCTTCGGCCTCACCAGCGCGGTCATGTGCGTGGCCAAGGGCTGGTTCGAGCGCCACTGGCTGGGCGCCATCAAGGGCGCGCTGCTGGCCTTCGGGCCGCTGATGGTGGTGTGCAACCTCGCCGCCCAGCAGGTGCCGTTCAACGCCATCTTCCTGGTCTCCGACCCGATGCAGAAGTGGCGCCTGCTCGCCAACTTCGTGCTCTATTTCCTGCCCTTCCTGGCCGGCGCGCTCTATCTCGGCACCGTCTTCCTGAAGGCTCAGAAGACCTTCAACCGCGTCTACTTCGCCGACCTGGTCGGCTCCGGCCTGTGCGGACTTTCCGTGCTGCTCGCCATGTATGTCTACCGGCCCGACGATCTCATCATGGCGCCGCTGCTGCTCTGGCTGGCCGGTGGCGTGCTGTGGTTCACGGCGATGGGCGACCGGCGCGGCATCGCGGCCATCGTCGGCGTCGCGGTGCTGGCTGCGGCGGTCCACTACGTGGCGCCCGGCGCGCTCGGCATCCCCAAGCTCGCGGTGTCGGACTACAAGGGTGTGGCCTACGCCCGTAAATTCCCCGATGCCCGGCGCATCTACGAGCGCAGCTCACCATTCGGCTACCTCGAGATCTATTCGAGCTCCTACCTGCATTTTGCGCCGGGCCAGTCGGACAACGCCGCATTCAACCTGCCCAACATGCCGGCCAATGCCTATCTCGGCCTCTATATCGATTCGGAGGGGCCGTCGGGCATCATCAAGGACCTGCCGGCCAACGAGACGGCCTATTTCAAGTACCTCTCGATGTACTACCCCTACATCCTGAAGCAGAAGCCCGACACGTTCGTGGTCCAGTTCGGCGGCGGCCTGTCGACGGCGGTGGCGCTGAAGGCGGGCTCCGAGCACGTCACGGTCGCGGAAGGCAATCCCGCGGTGCTGACGGCGTTCCGCGAGGACAAGGGCCTGCGCGATTTCACCGGCGACGTGCTCAACAATCCCAAGGTCACCGTCATCGACTATGACGGCCGCCTCTATGTCGCCCACACCAAGAATCGCTACGACGTCATCGACCTGTCGCTCGCCGATTCGGCGGGCCTGTCGAACCCCGGCGGCTTCTCCGTCGTCGAAAAGTATTCCTACACGCGCGAGGCGATGAGCGCCTATATGCGCGCGCTGAAGCCGGGCGGCATCCTCTCGGTCACCTTGTGGAACAAGGAAGAGCCGCCCAAGTCGGTGCTGAAGCTCTACGCCACCATGGCCGCCGCGGCGCGCGACGTTGATGGACCGGACATCGCCAAGGATTTCTACGTCGTCTCGTCCTATCTCTCGACCGCGACCGTGCTCTACAAGCGCGGCGGCTTCACGCCCGAGGAGATCGCCAAGCTCAACGCCCACACCAAGGCGATGTCGTTCGACGAGATCTACTATCCCGGCCTCAAGGTCGACGAGTCCGATCTGGCGCAGATCCTCCAGGATTACCACGATCAGTTCTTCTTCCAGGGCGAGGCGGTCGATCCCACCGCACCGTCGGAGAAGGAGCCCAACGACAAGCCGCCGCCGGGTATGTCCGGCGCCACCGACGTGAAGGATGGCGCTCCTCCGGTGGTGCGCCTTCCGGCGACCGTCCTGGCGCGGCTCGCCTGGCACTATCTCGTCGATGGCGGCTGGCAGAAGGTGGCCGACGACTACGTCTTCGACACGCGCATCCTGACCAACCACCAGCCCTACTTCGCCGCCTACATCAAGGTGAAGGACCTGCTGAAATTCACCGACCGGCTCGAGCTGGTGCAGGACGAGTGGGGCTATTTGCTGCTGTGGGCGACGCTCGGCATCGCTGCGATCTTCGCCTTCACCCTGGTGCTATTCCCGCTGATCTTCGGCTGGCGAACGATCTTCAGCCGCTATCCCGGCAAGTTCGGCACGATGATCTATTTCCTCTGCCTGGGGCTGGGCTACATCATCGTCGAGGTGGGCATGATCTCCCATTTCATCCTGGCGCTCTCCAACGCCATCGTGTCGGCCTCGGTGCTGATCACCGGTATGCTGGTGTTCTCCGGCTTCGGCAGTTTCGTCTCCGAGCGCTTCCTCGATCGCGCGCGCACCATCATGCCGCGAATTTTCCTCGCGATCTTTCTCATCCTGACGCTTTACGCCTTCACCATCGACTATGCGCTGGATTGGATCGGCACGCTGCCCTATGCGCTGCGCATCGCGCTCTGCCTGCTTCTGCTCATGCCGCCGGCCTTCCTGATGGGCTTCCCCATGCCGACCGCGATGACGACCTTGGGACGCCTGGGCAAGGATCACATGTTCCTGTGGGCGTGGGGCATCAACGGCTGCTTCTCGGTGATCGGCGCCGCCCTGGTGCCGATCGTGGCGACGAGTTTCGGACTGCCCGCGGTTGTCCTGGTCGGCGCCGTTGCCTATCTCGTGGCGATGCCTGCCTTCTTCTCCGTGTTGATGCCGCTCCAGCCGCTGCGGCGGGCGGTCGTCGCGTGAAGCGGCGGTTGCTGCTGCTGGGGGTCCTGCTGATGCCGACCGTTGCGCACGCCCACAGCAAGCGACCCGCCAAACACCAGACCAAGCCGGCCGCGAAGGCGGCTTCCAAGCCGGCCGCCAAGGCGGCGTCCAAACCGCCCTCCGGTCTGGCGCCGCTCAAGGAGGCGAAGACGGAACTGGTCGCCTTCAACGCCTCGGTCTTTCCCTATCGCAGCCGCATCCCCGGGACCAACAAGCCTTTCCTCGATGCGCGTGACGGCAGGCGGCGCGGCCACACCAGCCCGCGCGGCGAAGTCTATTGGGAAGATCAGACCTACAGCGACCGCCGTTCGCTCCTCTACCTGCCGCCGGGCTACAATCCGCAGCGGCCGTCGCTGATCGTGCTGTTCCTGCACGGCCAGGGCGCGACCCTCGAGCGCGACGTCATCGCGCGTCAGGCCGTGCCGCGGCAATTGGCGGAGTCCGGCCAGAACGTGGCGCTGGTGGCGCCGCAGCTTGCCGTGGACGCCGCCGATTCGAGCGCCGGCAATTTCTGGCGGCCCGGCCATTTCGCCACCTATATCGACGAGGCGGCCGAACGGCTGATGCGTCTCTACGGTGATCGCCGCGCCGGCGGGGCCTTCAATTCGGCACCCGTCGTGGTCGTGGCCTACAGCGGCGGCTATCTCTCGGCCGCCTATGCGCTCGAGCGCGGCGGCGCAAGTCATCGCGTCAAGGGCGTGATCCTGATGGACGCGCTCTATGGCGACGAGGACAAGTTCGCCGGGTGGGTGGCGGCGCGCCGCCGGCAGGCCTTCCTGCTGAGCGCCTATACCGATTCGACAAAGGAGGAGAACGCCGCCCTGGAGAGCCTGCTGGACAGGCGCCGCATTCCCTATACCCGGGGCCTGCCGTCGGCGCTGACTCCGGGAACGATCGCCTTCGCCGGCTGCGGCGGGATCGACAAGCATGGCGATTTTGTTACGCGCGCGTGGCGGCCCGATCCCCTGAAAAATGCGCTGGCAATGATTCCCGGATATGCCGCGGTTCATGATAAAAAGGGCGCATGAGCGATGCCCTGCGTCAGGAACTTCTCGACATCTTCGTCGGCCGCGCCACCAAGCGCTATGGCTTGAGCGCGATCAACCAGCTGCAGCACGCGCTGCAGGCCGCGGCGCTGGCCGAGGCCGACAGCGCGCCGCCCGCCACCGTGCTTGCCTCGCTGCTGCATGATGTCGGCCACATGATCCACCAGCTGGGCGAGGACCCCGCCGCGCGCGGCCTCGACGACGTGCACGAGGAGCTGGGCGCCAGGTGGCTGGCCGAACGTTTCGGTCCGGAAGTGAGCGAGCCTGTCCGCCTGCACGTCGCGGCCAAGCGCTATCTCTGCACCGTCGAGTCGGACTATTTCGGCAAGCTCTCGCCCGACTCGGTGCGCAGCCTGGAACTGCAGGGCGGCCTGATGTCAGCGGATGAGGTTGAGGCGTTCCGCGCCAATCCGCTGCATGCCGAAGCCGTGCGGCTGCGCCGCTATGACGAAAGCGCCAAGGATCCGCGCGCGAAAACGCCGGACTTCGACCACTATCTGCGCCATATCGCGTCTTGCCGGCACGCCTGAGCTTCCATGATCTCCCGTGCCGATGTCGAGGCCGCCTGGGGCCTCATCCGACCGCATGTGCGCCGCACGCCTGTCATCGAGCTTGCCGCCGGTTCGCTGGGCGTCCACGTGCCCGCCGCGCTCAAGCTCGAATTGCTGCAGGTGAGCGGCTCGTTCAAGGGCCGCGGCGCCTTCCACAAACTCCTGGCCTCGAAAGTGCCGGCTTCGGGCATCATCGCCGCCTCGGGCGGCAATCACGGCGCCGCCGCGGCCTATGCCGCCCGCGCGCTTGGCCACAAGGCCGAGATCTTCGTGCCGACCATCGCCTCGCCGACCAAAGTCGCGCGGCTCAGAAGCTATGGCGCCGTCGTTCACCAGGTCGGCGCTGTGTATGCCGAGGCGCGGGCCGCATCCGAGAAGCGCGCTGCCGAGACCGGCGCGCTCATCGTGCCAGCCTACGAAGACGAAGTGGTGTTCTCGGGCGCTGGCAGCGTGGCGCTCGAGTTCGCCGAGCAGGCCCGGTTCGACACTTTGCTGGTGGCCGTGGGCGGCGGTGGCCTTATTGCGGGCTGCGCGTCAGCGATCGGGGAAGGCACGAGGATCGTGGCCGTCGAGACCGAAGGAACGCCCACGCTGCACGAAGCGCTACGCGCCGGCCATCCGGTCGAGGTCAAAATTTCCGGTATCGCCGCCGATGCGCTGGGCGCCAGCCGCATCGGCGCGCCGAACTTCGAGGTCGCCCAGAAGCTGGTGCGCGAGTTCGTGCTGGTGAGCGACGAAGCGGTGCGCGTGGCCCAGCGTGCCCTGTGGGAAGAGCTGCGGGTGATCGCCGAGCCGGCCGGTGCCACCGGCCTTGCCGCCCTGATGGCGGGAGCCTACCGGCCGGCGCCGGGCGAGCGGGTGGCCACGCTGATCTGTGGCGCCAACACCGATCCCGGCTCGGTCGTCTAGGCACAATCGGCGGGGACGATGCGCAGGCGACTGTCCGCCCGTTTTCTCATCGTGGATGGTGCGAATCGGCTCCTGCTGTTTCGTTTTGTGCACCGGACCGGCGCGCTCGCCGGTCAGGACTTCTGGGGGACGCCCGGTGGCGGCGTCGAGGACGGCGAGACGCTGGAGCAGGCGGCAGTCCGGGAACTGGCGGAGGAAACCGGGCTGCGGCGGAAAAACGTCGGCGCGGAGATCGCCCGACGCGAGGTCGCCATTCAAATGCCTGACGGCGAGCATGTCGTATCGGACGAGCGGTTCTTCCTTGTCCGCGTCGCCGACGACACCTTGTCATGGGCCAACTGGACCGATCTGGAACGCGAGGTCATGGTCGAGCATCGATGGTGGTCGCGGGAGGACCTGTCGCGAAGCGAAGCGACAGTGTGGCCCGAGAACCTGCCGGAAATGCTCCAGGCGGTGATTTCCTAGCGCATGACGCTCGTCACCACGGCCCGGTTGGCGTGGCCGGCGCCGTCGCTGAAATCGAATCGGATGGCGTACTTGTCGGCGGGCGCGATCCACCAGCGCGAGATCGAGCGCTCACCCTTGTTGCCCTGCTCGTTCATCTCGATGACGAAGGTATCGATCAGGGCGTCGCCAGGGCCGGTGCGTTTCTCGTAACGCGCGACCGTCAGGATGTAGTGCCAACTGCGCCCGCCGGCGCTGAAATCCGCCTCGACTTTCTTGCCGACCTGCAGCGGCCACAGCCGCTCCGGCCTCAGGGCGGCGATGAAGGCAGCGGTATCCCTGCCGTCGGGCGAGGGATTATCGATCAAGAGTGCGCGCAGCTTGTAGGGCTTGCCGCCCACGATCTCCATGGTGCAATCCATGCCGTCGCGGCCGCGCGCTACCACTTTGGTGCCGCTGTCGTAGGTAAAAGTCGTGCCGGGGTTGGGGCAGGCGAACTCCATGGTCTGCGCCGAGGCCATGGCGGAGGGGAGCAGGGCAGCCAGCAAGGCCGCAGGCAAGGCGCATTTTCATGCGGCGGATCATAGCTCAATCAAACGAAATGGCACGCCGCCCGCGTGCCGCCGGCTGTCGCACGCGGTCAGCTCGCCAGCCATATGTCGTACCAGCTGGCGGCCAGGTAGTTGGGGTCGTTGGAGTGGTTCTGAACCTTGGTGCTGGCGACGGTGATCGATTTCGAGCTCGACCAGCGGCAGGTTGGGGGCTTCGAGCGTGATAATCTTCTGGAACTCGACCACCAGCGCCTTGCGCTTGGTGGCGTCGGTCTCGACCTTGATCTTCTCGACCAGCGCATCGACCTCGTCGGTATGGAAGCCCGACGCATTGCGGAAGGGAACACCCTTCTTGATGCCGTCGCTGGTGTAGTACTGCGTCGTGATCGGCACCGGCTCCGAGGGATTGGCCTGGTTGGAGATCGCCACGTCGAAATCGTAGTCGGTATAGATGCGCTTGATCGAGGTCGGCCGGTCGGGAACGGTGAGGTTGATGCCGACGCCGACATCCTCCAGCGCCTGCTTGACGTACGAGCCGATCTTGCCGTCCTCCGTGAACCAGCCGGCCGCCAGCAGGTTGAGCGTGAAGCGCTTGCCGGCGGCCTTCTTGGGAAGCCCGCCGCATCGAGCAAAGAAGCCGCCTTCTTGGGATCGAAGTTGGTCTTGTAGGTGTCGGCGGTGAAGAATTCCTTGTTGGGCGAGAAGATCGGGCTCGTGCCGGGCCGGGCGTAGCCGTAGTACACGGTCTTGGCGATAAAGTTGCGGTCGATGGCGTGAAACATCGCCTGCCGCACCTCGCGCTTGGCGAAGAGGGGATTGCGCATGTTGACCTCGAACGTCGTCGACCACACGCTTTCCTCGTACCCCTTGGGCGTTGCCACGAACTTGCCTGTCGCGGTCAGCCGCTTGATGTCGGGCGGCGCCACGGGATTGAACACGCCGATCTGGATGTCGCCGGCCTCCATGGCGGCGGCGCGGCCGGCCGGATCGCGCACGTAGCGGATGATCAGCCGGTCCATGTAGGGCATGTCCCTGCGCCAGTAGGCGTCGTTCTTCACGTACTCGAAGTGGCTGCCGCGTACCCATTCCTTGAATTTCCAGGGGCCGGTGGCGATCGGCGCGTTGTTGGCGGCATTGGTGGCGGGATCGCTGCCGGCATAGACATGCTTGGGCACGATGTAGTTCACGTTGCCGCAGAGCAGCGAGGAGAAGAAATACTCGGGAACCGGCTTGCTGAATTTGACGACGACGGTGTCGGCGTCCGGCGCCTCGACGCCGGCGAAGTCGGTCAACGTCGAGGCGGCGGCATGCTTCTTCCAGATCTCGCCGATCGAATAGTCGACGTCGTCCGTGGTCATGTCTTTGCCGTCGTGGAACTTCACACCCTTGCGGATCTTGATCGTGTAGGACTTGAAGTCGGCGGCTGGATTCCAGGCTTCCGCCAACTCGCCCTCGAAGCCGCCGTCCATTTTTCGATTGCCCAGCCGCTCGAACAGCTTGGAGGAGGAGAAGGTCGGGCTCGAGCCGCCGCCGGCCGGCACGTAGCAGGCCTGCGGTTCGCCGCCGCCCCAGGTGGCGACCAGGGTGCCGCCGCGCTTGGGCGCTTCCTGTGCCGGCGACGATGCAGACTTGCCGAGAAGGCCGCTTGCCAGCACGCCGGCGCCGAAGACGCGACGTGAAACCTTGCTCGTCATGAACCCCTCCGTTGCCCAACTCCCCTCGTCGATGAAGCAAACTCGTGCCGTGTGCGATCTCCTAGGCCGGCAGCGTCGAGTAGGTCGCGCGGCCGACCGCCAGCAGCGCCTTCTGATCGTTGAACACATCGATATCGACCACGCCCACGCTCTTGCCGGCGCGGCGCACCTTGGCCGTGATGGTGAGGCCGGTCTTGATCGCGGGCCGCAGATAATCGACGCGGAAGTTGATGGTCGGCAGACCGCGCCGCAGCGCCATGATCAGCGCGTAGTCGCCGACCGTGTCGATGATCGCCGCCAGCGGCCCGCCATGCCACTGGCCGGTGCCCGCGCCGCGCTCGAACTCCGGCCTCATCGCACAGCTCATGGTGAGCTGCTCGCTGGCCGCATCGGCTTCGGTGACCTTCAGCCCGAGGAAGGCGATGAAGGGCGAGTGGTCGAGCATCTTCTGAAGCTCTTCCCTGGTCAGCGGCACCAGCTTGTCGCTCATGGCGCCACCACGACCTTGCCGAATACCTGACGGTCCTCGATGACTCGCAGCGCCTCGCGCGCCTCTTCGAGCTTGAAGACCTTGTCGACCAGCACCTTGAGCTTGCCCTGCTGCACCAGCTCGAGCAGCGTCTCGATGTCGGAGCGCGCCCAGCCGTTGGAGCCGAGCACCTTCAGCTCGAAGGTCCAGATGAAGCGGATGTCCTCCTTGGGATCGTAGCCTGCGGTGGCGCCGCAGGTCAGCAGCCGGCCGCCGACCTTCAGGCACTTCAACGAATTCACCCAGGTGTCGCCGCCGGTGTAGTTCACCACGACGTCGACGCCCTGGTCGGTGCCCGATCCGCGCCGCGTCGGCTTGCCGTACATCGCGAAGACCTCCTTCATGAAGTCCTTCTCGACGTAGTTGATGGTCTTGTCGGCGCCCAGCTCGGCCAGCCGCTTGGCCTTGGCGTCGGTGCCGGCGCAGGCGATCACCTCGGCGCCGGCCAGCTTGGCGAGCTGCAGGCAGCACACGCCGACGCCGCCCGAGGCGCCCAGGATCAGCACCTTCTCGCCCTTCGCGACGTGGCCGTTGGTCGTCATCATGCGCAGCGCCGTGCCGTAGGCCACGGGCAGCGCGGCAGCGTCGGAAAAGCTCACACCGTCAGGAATCCTGATGAGCTGATGGGCGCGCGCCTTGCAGAGTTCGGCCAGGCCGCCATGCACGGTCTCGCCCATCAAGCCGCCCTCGACGCGGTTGATGGGATCGACCAGCACACGATCGCCCTTCTTCCAGCCGCCGACGCCCGGACCCACTTCGGCGATCTCGCCCGCCACGTCGAGGCCCATGATGGCCGGCATCGGCACCTTGATGCCGGGCATGCCGCGGCGGGTGAAGACGTCGTGGTAATTGAGCGAAGCGGCCTTCACCGCCACGATCACGTCGCCCTCGCCGGGCCTGGGATCGGGGAAGCTACGCTCGAAGTTCAGGCGGTCGGGCCCGCCATGTTCGCGGACGACAGCGGCTTTCATTTTTAGGCTTCTCCTCCAGGTGGGATCTGCTTGGCGAGCACGCGCTTGTCGATCTTGTTGGTGCCGGCGAGCGGCATCTCCTCGACGAACAGCACGCGGCGCGGATGCTGGTAGGCAGGCGCATTGGCCAGCGCATAGGCTTTCACCGCCTGCTCGTCGAGCTCGGCGCCCGGCGCCTTGACGACGAAGGCGATCGGCTTGTGGCCCTTGAGCTCGTCGGGCACGGGGATGACGGCCGCCTGGTGGATGGCGGGATGGCGCTCCAGCATCTTCTCGACCTCGCCGGGATAGATGTTCTCGCCGCCGCACACGAACATGTCGTCGACGCGGCCGACGAAATAGAAGAAGCCATTCTCGTCGCGGCGAAAAACGTCGCTGGTGCGGTAATAGCCGTCCGGCGTCATCGCCTTGGCCGTCACCTCGGGCAGTTTGTGGTAGTGCGTCATCAACGCACCGCATTTCATCTCGAGCGCGCCCCCCTCCAGATCGTCGTCCTCGACGACCTTGCCGTCGCGCACCAGGCGCAACGAGACCTCGGGATGGGGATAGCCGGTCGAGAGCTCGGGCTGGGGAATGCCCTTGGGATGCGGGCCGAACACCACGGGCCCCGCCTCGGTCGTGCCGTAGCCGTTGCTGATCGCGGCCTTGGGAAGCACGGCGCGCACCTGGTCGATCAGCGCCTGGGTGATGGGCGCGGAGCCCATGCGTACGGCTTCGACGGCGGAGAGATCCGCGTTCGCCAGCATCTCGCGCTCGCGCAGCATCATGGCGATCATGGTCGGCACCGAGGTCAGGAAGGCCACGCGGTGGCGCGCGGCGGCTTCGATGTATCCCTTGGTGGTGAATTGCGGCAGCAGGACGATAGTGTCGCCCTGGTGCAACGTCGTCTGGCACATGGCCAGGCCGTTCATGTGATAGAGCGGCGCAGCCACCAGCGAGCGCTGGCCCTGCGGCACCGGCCGCCGCACCCGCTGGCTGATCGCCCAGAGGTGCGAATAGTGCGACAGCACCACGCCCTTGGGTCGCCCGGTCGAGCCCGAGGTGTAGAGGAACATCGCCGGTTCCTCGGGCTTCATCCTGACCGGCGTGAACGGCCCTTCGTCGAGAAACGCCGCGAAGCCGGAATTGAAGGAGATCTTGGGCACGCTGTCGGGCGCCAGCGTCAGGCGCGTGTCGTCGCCGATCACCAGCCTGGCGTCGCAGTCCTCGACGATGTAGGCGACGGTCTCGGCCGGCAGCTTGTAGTTCACCGGTACCGAGACCATGCCGGCCTGCATTGTGCCGAGGAAGGTGAGCAGGAACTCGGCGCGGTTGGCCGACAGGATCGCCACGCGATCGCCGCGCCTCAGCCCGCGCTTGTGCAGGCCGCGCGCCACGGCACCGCTCAGGCGGAAGATGTCGTCGTAGCTGTAGCAGCGCTCGCTGCCGTTGCCGCCGGCATCGATCAAGGCGAGGCTGTCGCGCGGCACGTCGCGCGAGATCGCGTCACCCTGGTTGTCGTACTTGATCGTCACCGCGCCGCCAGTCCCGACGAGCCGCTGGCCCGCGCGTTCGCATAGCTTGCCGCGAAGCAGTTGTAATATTCCATGATCCCTTCACGCCCTTCCCCGGCGATGCCCCGACAACGCAAATCTACTCGACGAACTCCAGGACGGCGTTCACGGCCTGCTCGGCGGGCACGACCAGACGCCCCGCGCTCCGGACCACGCCACCGATCTTCCCGTTCTGCAAGGCGCGTGCCGCCTTCTCGACGGAGGTCGTGCGAAAGGTGAGGCCGGCCATATAGGCCTTGCGGCCCTGAGGGTCGGGTGCCGCGTCGCCGAACTGGGCCTTGAGCTCGGCCTCGGTGACGATGTCGAAGCGCGAGTTGCCGACCACGACGCTCTTGCCGCCCTTGATGTCGCGCACCGCTTCGGAGCCGAACATGTCGGCATAGAGCTTGGCGCCCGCCGCCGGGTCGGGCTCGACGATCAGGGCGCGCTGGACGGCCACGACGCCGTTGGCATGGTGGCGCCACTCGTCGCGCCACACGAGGTCGCGCGTGAAGTGGTGGCAGTAGTAGACGCGGCCGTAGGGCACGACGCCTGCCTTCATGCGCACCGTGCGGAAGCGCGCGTCGCGCTCTTTGCCGTCGACCTTGACCGGCCGGGTGAACTCGACGGGCGGCTCGACCGGCACGCCCACCTTGGAGAGCTCGCCATAGGTGATGGCCGAATCCTCCGAGCCGAAGACCAGGCCGTTCAGTCCGAACGGGAAAGTCAGCAGGTCGAGGCGGCCGGTCGTGGCGCCCTTGGGCACGGCGATCAGTTCGAGATAGTCGGTGCCGAAGATGGCGAGATGGTTCGTTGAGCCCAGCGAATGGTAGCCGCGCTCGGTGAGCGTGAAGCCCAGCCGCGTGGTAGATGTCGGCGGCGCGATCCATGTCGTCGCGCGCGTTTATGACCACATGGTCAAGCGTTGCCACAGGCAAAGTCATGCAGAACCCCTCTCGCCTCCCAGCGTCGCTCATCTTGTCATGCCGGCCGCGTCAGGGTTTCTTATATTCGAGCGCGATTGCGGCAGGGGCGAAAATAATTTCCAAGATATGCGCCGATAGGGGAATGGACATCCAAAATCGCCCAATAGCCTAGGTGCCGCTGTTGAGCTCGGCCACTCGCGCCAGCATGCATTCGCTGCCGCGTTCGTCGAAGTCGATCAGGGCCGTCACCGCGCCTCCCCAGCCATGCTGGGGAGGTGGCCGAAGGCCGGAGGGTCATGAGCCGAGCGCACGTCCTGTGGCTCATGACCCCTCCGCACCCTTCGACTTAGCTGAGGGCAGGCACTGCGCGGGCACCTTCCCCTCGCAAGACGAGGGGAGGGAAAGAGGCGCTTCAGCTGCTTTCGCTCGACAGCACCTCGCCGAACAGTTTCCACGTCTCGCCGTCGAAGCGCGCCAGCTGGACCGACTGGATGGGATAGAAGTCGGTCGGGCTGGTGTTGATCTTGATGCCGGGCAGCAGGATCGGCACCACGAGGTCATGCATGCTGGCGGCCTGCTTCATCAGGTTGGCGCGCGTCAGCTCGTCGCCGCACTGCGTCAGCACATGGCGCATCGTCGCCGACACCGCGTAAGCGTAGGTGTAGGAGGCGTCCGACATGTTGCCCTGCGGCAGGTACTTCGCCATCCACGCCTTCCATTCGAGGAAGTCCGGTGCATTGGCCCATTGCGGGTCGGTCGGATCCTTGAGGTAGGCGGCGGTGATGATGCCCTTGCTGTTGTCCAGCCCGGCGGGCTTCAAGGTCGAGGCGACGGAGGCCGCGACGTTGGCGAGGTAGTGCGCGGGCTTCCAGCCGAGGTCGGCGACCTTGCGGATCGCCTGCGCGGCGGCCTTGGGCGCGGCATCATTGAACAGGACGTCGGCACCGGAATCCTTAAGCTGGATGATCTGGCTGTCGACCGTCGGGTCGGTGACCTCGTAGCTCACCGTCTTGATCAGGAACTTGTCCTTGTTCTTGCCGAAGCCGGCGATGAAGCCGTTGAGGTAGTCCTTCCCCGAATTGTCGTTCTGGTAGAGCATCGCGACCTTGGCGTTGGGATGATTGGCCATGATGTGCTTGGCGTAGATCGCCGCTTCGGTGGCGTAGTCGGGCTGCCAGCCCATGGTCCACGGGAACTCCTTGGGATTGCCCCACTTCGAGGCGCCTGTCGCGACGAAGAGCTGCGGCACCTTCTTCTGGTTGAGGTACTTGTGCACCACTGTATTGGTCGGCGTGCCGAGCAGCTGGTAGAGCGCGAAGACCTGGTCGTCCTCCACAAGCTTGCGCACCATCTCGACCGTCTTGGGCGGCTGATAGCCGTCGTCGTAGGTGATGAAGTTGATCTTGCGGCCGTTGATGCCGCCCTGGTCGTTGACCATGTTCCAGTAGGCGGTGATGCCCTTGCCGATCACGCCATAGGCCGACAGCGGCCCGCTATAGGGGTTGGTGTGGCCGAGCTTGATCTCCTTGTCGGTTACACCCGGATCGTACTTCTTCTCGGCACGGACGATGGCGGGAGCCAGCGTGAAAGCGGCACCCGTGGCGATGAGCGCACGGCGGCGAATTCTCGACATGATGTTTCCTCCTCAAGCGCCCCGTTCTTCGGGGTCGTGGCGGGAGTTTAGCGGCTTGGTATGGCCAAAAAAGGCCGCAGGATCAGCTGAGCCGCTACGCGGCCAGAACTTCAGCCGGTGTGAAAGGCAGGCCCAGCGCTTCGGCGACGGGCCGGCAGGTGAGCTTGCCGGCATGCACGTTCAGTCCGTTACGCAGGTGCGGGTCGTCGGCGATGGCCTGGCGCCAGCCCTTGTCGGCCAGCGCCAGCACGAACGGCAGGGTGGCGTTGTTGAGCGCAAAGGTCGAGGTCCGCGCCACGGCGCCCGGCATGTTGGTGACGCAGTAATGCGTTACGCCTTCCTCGACATAGGTCGGATGCGAATGCGACGTCGGCCTGGACGTCTCGCAGCAACCGCCCTGGTCGATGGCGATGTCGACGATCACGCTGGCGGGCTTCATGGTCGCCACCATCGCCCGGCTGACGAGCTTGGGCGCCGCAGCTCCCGGCACCAGCACGGCGCCGACCAGAAGGTCGGCGCGGCGCAGGATGTGGCTCAGCGCGTCGCGGGTCGAGAAGATGGTGCGCGCGCCGGGCAGTTGCACCGCCAGACCGCCGCAGCACCTCGGCCGAGCGATCGACCACGAACACCGTGGCGCCCATGCCAAGCGCGATGGTGGCGGCGTGCGTGCCCGAGACGCCGCCGCCCAGCACCACGACCTCGGCGGGCGGCACGCCCGGCACGCCGCCCAGCAGCACGCCGCGTCCGCCCGACGTGCGCTCAAGATAGTGCGCGCCAACTTGCGGTGCGAGGCGGCCGGCGATCTCCGACATCGGCGTCAGCAGCGGCAGGCTGCCGGTCGGCGAGGTGACCGTCTCATAGGCAATGGCGGTGACGCCGCTTGCAAGCAGGTCGCGCGTCTGCTCGGGATCAGGCGCCAGGTGCAGGTAGGTGAACAGCACCTGGCCGGGGCGCAGGCGTTTGCGCTCCGGCGCCAGCGGCTCCTTCACCTTCACGATCAGTTCGCTCGAGGCGAAGACCTCGGCGGCGTCGGCGGCGATCCGGGCGCCGGCCGCGACGTACTGGTCGTCAGCCGAGCCCCGCGCCCTGGCCGGCCCCGCGCTCGATCAGCACCTCGTGGCCGTGATGCACCAGCTCGGCGACCGACGACGGCACCAGCCCGACACGATCCTCGTGATCCTTGATTTCCTTGGGGACTCCGACGCGCATGGCGGACCGTCAGAGCAGGTGGCCGGCGCGCTCGGCCTTGGTGCGCAGGTAATTCTCGTTGTGTCCGTTGGCCGGGAAGGAGTGTGCGACCCTTTCGGCGACCTCGATGCCGTAACGCTCGAGCTGGGTGATCTTCTCCGGGTTGTTGGTCATCAGCCGCACGCGCTTGATGCCCATGCGCGACAGCATGGTGGCGGCGGGCGCATAGATGCGCTCGTCGGCATCGAAGCCCAACTGCTCGTTGGCGTCGATCGTGTCGAAGCCCTCGTCCTGCAGCTCGTAGGCCCGGAGCTTATTGACGAGCCCGATGCCGCGGCCTTCCTGCGCGAGATAGAGCAGCACGCCCGAGCCCTGCTTGGCGATCTCGGCGATGGCGCCGCGCAGCTGTACGCCGCAGTCGCAGCGCAGTGAACCCAGCAGGTCGCCGGTGAAGCATTCGGAATGGAGACGGATCAGGACCGGCTCGGTCGGATCGATCTCGCCCACCACGATGGCGAGATGCTCCTTGCCGCCGTCGCTCGGCCGCCAGGCGAGGATGCGCGCATTCTCGGCGCCCTCGAGCGGAACGTGCGCCTGCGCCACCTGGTGGAGGTTGCGGGCGGCGGTGGCCTCGTAGGCCAGCACGTCGACGGCATCGACATAGATCAGGTCCTGGTCGCGCGCCCAGTCGCGCCGCTTGCTTCCCGGATCGCGGCTGAGCGGCCCCAGCACGACGGCGGGCAGCAGGCGGGCGAGCTTGGCGAGCTCGATGGCGGTCTCGGCGATGCGCGGCGCATGGCTCACCACCGGGCGCGACAGGTGGCGCAGGGCCACGTGGCGGCTCGCCCCGCCGGCATGATCGGGCGGATCGCTTTCGTGCGGCTGCAGAATGACGTCGACCGGCACGCCTTCAGGCAGGTCGAGCGTGATCGGCTTGTTGATCTCGCCCATGCCGCCGGCGATGTGCGGCGGGATCTCCATGCCGATCGCTTCGGCGCGCCGGCGCGTAGTGACCAGCACGGGGGCGTCCTGGGCCAGCCCCTGCAGGCGCTGCAGGGCCAGCGGGCCGCAGGATTCCGCGGCAATCACCAGGCCGCAAGCGCCATCTTCGTCGCGCAATACGACGATGCCGCCGCGACGCAGCTCCGCCAAGGCACGCTCGACGGCAGCCAGCGCAGTGGCAGTGCGGGAATGAACCTGACCCGGAATCATACTCTACCTTCTAACATGGCGCGGCTTTTTGCCGAAGTGAACCGCTTTTGCCGCTGCGGCGTACCAGATAGAGTGTCCGGGGGCGCCCGCAGGTAGCAGCAGCATGTCAGTGAACAATCGCGGCAAGAAAATTCTCCTGGTCGACGACGACCAGGCGCTGCGCACTGTGCTGGCCGAGCAGCTCGACCTCTATGACGGCTTCACCACCATCCAGGTCGGCACCGCAGCCGAAGGCCTCGATAAGGCCAAGCTCGCCCATTACGACGCCATCCTGCTCGATATCGGCCTGCCCGACATGGATGGCCGCGAGCTCTGCAAGCTGATGCGTCGCCAGGGCGTGCGCTCGCCCGTGATCATGCTGACGGCGGCCGACAGCGATGCCGACACCATCCTCGGCCTCGAATCGGGCGCCAACGACTACGTCACCAAGCCGTTCCGCATCAACGTCCTGCTCGCCCGGCTGCGCGCCCATCTGCGCCAGCACGAGCGCAGCGAGGACGCGGTCATGACGATCGGCCCCTACGAATTCCACCCCGCCGCCAAGATGCTGATGGAGAAGGGCGGCAAGAAGAAGATCCGGCTCACCGACAAGGAAGCCTCGATCCTGAAATACCTGTTTCGCGCCGGCGACCGGCCGGTGGCGCGCGACGTGCTGCTGAACGAGGTCTGGGGCTACAACGCCGGCGTCACCACCCACACGCTGGAAACCCACATCTATCGCCTGCGCCAGAAGATCGAGAAGGATCCCGGCCAGTGCCGCCATCCTGATCACCGACCGTGGCGGCTATCGGCTGCAGCCCTGAGACTTGCCAGAAGGTGACCAAAGCGTCATCTTTTTGGCAAACCACATGATCGCTCGCTCGGGAAGGCCCCTCATGAGCACGCAACGGATCTACGCCCTGCCGGTCGAGGTCACCGACTGGAAATTCGACGGCGCGACCGACATCCAGTTCAACTGGGAATACGAAGACGGCTCCGACGCGCTCCTCGATCTCTACGAAAAGGGCAAGAAGCAGCAGTGGGACGCCAGCACGCGGCTCGACTGGTCGCTCGAGCTCAACCCTGACAATCCGATGGAGCTCAAGGACGAGGCGATCTCGATCTACGATACGGACTACTGGCGCCGCATGACTGCCAAGGAGAAAGCGTGGCTGCGCCGCAATCTGCAGGCCAACTCGATCTCCCAGTTCACGCATGGCGAACAGGGCGCGCTGATCGCCACGGCCAAGATCGTCGCCACGGTGCCCGACATGAACGCCAAGTTCTACGCCGCTACGCAGGTGATGGACGAGGCGCGCCACGTCGAGGCCTACAAGCGCCTGCTGCACGAGAAGTTCGAGCTCGCCTATCCGATCAACCCCGCACTCAAGACCCTGCTCGAACAGACGCTGACGGACCGCCGCTGGGACATGACCTATCTCGGCATGCAGGTGCTGATCGAAGGCCTGGCGCTGGCCGCCTTCCAGGCGATCCGCGACAAGTCGGGCAACACGCTGGCCGGCGCGGTCAATGCCTACGTCATGCAGGACGAGGCGCGGCACGTCTCGTTCGGCCGCCTGGCCCTGCGCGACTACTACCCCAAGCTTTCCGCCGCCGAACGCGACGAGCGCGAGGAATTCGTGGTCGAGGCGCTCTATTTCATGCGCGACCGTTTCAACCAGTCGGAAGTGTGGGAGCGGCTCGGCCTGCCGGCCAAGGTGCTGGACGACATCCACTACAATTCCAAGCAGATGAATTCCTTCCGCGGCCGGCTGTTCAGCCGGATCGTGCCCACGGTCAAGGACATCGGCCTGTGGGGCGAGCGCGTGCAGAAGGCGTTCGCCGACATGGGCGCGATGGAATACGCCAAGATCGACGTCGTCGAGCAGCTCGCCAACGACGGCAAGGTCGCCGAGGACTTCGACAGGAAGATGTTCATCCAGACGGCGCTCGCGGCCGGCTAGCAGCCCTCCTTCTTCACAATCGCGTGCGGGCCCGTCATTGCTGACGGTGTGATTCTGCCTCGGTGATAAAACGCGATGACCGAGGAGGATCCGATGCACGGTATTCTGCGGCGTTCGCTTGTCGTCGTCTCGGGCGTCGCCCTGATTTGTGGCGCCTTGCCGGCGTTCTCCCAGAACACCATGCGCGTGCGCGGTACCGTCGAAGGCGTGGACGGGACGATGTATGTCGTCAAGACCCGCGAAGGCGAGACCTTGAAAGTGGCGCTCACCGACAGACCGCTGTTCGTGGCGATGGTCAGGGCGAGCATGGCCGACATCAAGCCCGGCATGTTCGTCGGCGCGACGGGGATGCCCGGGCCCGACGGCGGCCTGAAGGCGGTCGAGGTCCATATCTTCCCCGAGGCGATGCGCGGTACCGGCGAGGGACATCGCCCCTCGGATCTCATGCCGCAGGCCACCATGACCAATGCCAGCGTCGAGGCGGCCGTGGCCGGCGTGAGCGGCCAGACGCTGACCCTGAAGTACAAGGGCGGCGAGAAAACGCTCGTCGTCACGCCGGAGACCGTGGTCGTGACCTATGCGCCCGGCGACAGGGCCGAGGTGAAGCCCGGGACCGGGATCTTCATCTCGGCGGCCGAAAAGAAGCCCGACGGCACGCTGCTGACGCCGCGCATAACCTACGGCAAGGATGGCCTCACGCCGCCGATGTAGCCGGCTCAGAGGGCCAGGAGCAGGGCGAGCAGCGCCACCGGCACCAGCAACGGATAGGGTGTGACGGCGAGCAGCAGTGCGCCCATCACGGCGCCGGCCAGATAGCCCATCCAGGTCAGGGCCAGCAGTCGCAGGTTGGCGACGGCCGGGACATGCTTCGGCTCACCCGGCCACAGCCGGTCGAGCACGGCTTCGGCGGTACGCGCGAGCGTGCTGGTCACCACGACGGTGCTGATCGCATGGCCGGAGAAATGGGTGATGCTCGAGGCCTGCACGCCCATCGCCAGCGCCACGATCAACACCGCAGGTTCGGGACTCAAGGGCAGGAAGCCGACGACGGCGAGCAGTGCCGCCTCGACCAGCAGCCCGGCGGTCGGCTTGTGCAACAGCCGCAGCAGCAGTCGCGACAGCATGGCGCCCAGGAAGAAGGCGAGCAAAGGTGCCAGGTGATGCCAGGCGTCGGTGTAGTTGTGCTGGGCGGCGGCGATGCCCGCCAGCACCGTGTTGCCGGTCATGTTGGCGGCGAACACGCCGCCCATGGTGATATAGCCCACGGCGTCGGCGACGCCGGCGACGACGGTGAGGATCGTCGCGCGCAGCGTGTCGCGGGTGGGGTCGGCGGGAAGGCTCACACGACGTCGTAGGTGATCTCGACTTCCGGGCCGAAGCAATGGCCCTGGCAGGTCAGGATCCAGTTGTTGGCGAGATCGTCGGGCGTGTAGATGTCGTTCTTCGCCAGCACGATCTTGCCCTTGATGCGCTTGGCCGCGCACGAGGCGCAGAAGCCCTCCTCGCAGGACGACAGTGGGTTGAGGCCCGCGGCGCGCGCCGCCTCGAGGATGCTGAGGCCTTTGCGATAGGGCACCTTGTGCGCCTTGCCCTCGAAATGGATCGTGATCTCGCTCGGGATCACATCGCCCTCATCGGGCGCCTCGATCGGCACGGCGTCGTTGCCCGAGGCCTCGAAGCGTTCGAGGCGCACTCTGTCCCGCGGCATGCCGGCGCCGAGCAGCGTGTTCTCGACCAGGGCCATGAACGGCGCCGGCCCGCAGAGATAGGCCTCGGCAGTCTCGAAGCCCTTCAGCGCCGCGATGATCTCTTCCGGCCTGGTCAGGCCCTGCTCGGCGTCGAGATGATGGATCACCTCGAGCCGGCCGTCGTGCGCCGCGAGAAGCGAGACGAGCTCGCTGTCGAAGATGATCGAGGGCTTGTCGCGGTTGGCGTAGAACAGGCGCATGCGCCGCTTGCCCGCCTTGAGCGCCGATTTGATCAGCGACATCATCGGCGTGATGCCGCTGCCGCCGCCGAACAGCAGCAGCGGCGCATCGCCCTCGCCCAGCACGAAGCGGCCGGCCGGCGGCAGCACGTCGAGCATGCCGCCTTCCTTCAGCGCGTCGTGGAACCAGTTCGAGCCTTTGCCGCCCGCGACTCTCTTCACCGTCACCTTGGGCAGGCCGTCTGTCTCGGGCGCGCTCGACAGCGAGTAGCAGCGGTTGAAGACGCCGTCGGGATGCGGCACCCGGAAGGTCAGGAACTGTCCCGCCCGATAGCGGTATTTGTCGGCGAGGTCGGCCGGAACCTCGAGGACGAAGGAGCGCGCATCTGGCGTTTCCTGGACGATCCTGGCGATGCGTAACTTGTTGTAAGTCATCGATAAACCCGAGTTCTGAGACCTTGTCGTTCCGTGCGGGACTTCCCTACCAGAGTGTGATAGTTTCCGGCCAGAAAAATGAACGGAGCGTCATATTTACTGCTCCGGTTGGGAATGGGACCGCGTTAGGTGCGAGGAGGCAAGAGCCAATGACGACGCAGAAGATTTACCAACTCCCCGTCGAGATCACGAACTGGAAGTTCGATGGCGCCACCGAGATCGCCTTCAACTGGGAATATGACGCCGGCTCGTCCGACCTGCTGAATCTCTACGAGAAGGGCAAGCAGCAGCAGTGGGACACCAGCACCCGGCTGGACTGGAGCCAGGAGCTGTTCGAAGGCAACCCGATGGGCATGGCCGACGAGACCATCCCGATCTACGGCTCGCCGTTCTGGGACAAGATGACGGAGAAGGAGCGCGACTGGCTGCGCTTCAACCTGCAGTGCCATTCGATCTGCCAGTTCATGCATGGCGAGCAGGGTGCGCTGATCGCCACCGCCAAGATCGTCAACACCGTGCCGGACATGAACGCCAAGTTCTATGCCGCCACCCAGGTGATGGACGAGGCGCGCCACGTCGAGACCTACAAGCGGCTGATCCACGAGAAATTCAAGGCGGCCTACCCGATCACCGAGTCGCTCAAGAACCTGCTCGAGCAGACGCTGTCCGACCGTCGCTGGGACATGACCTATCTCGGCATGCAGGTGCTGATCGAGGGCCTGGCGCTGGCCGCCTTCCAGCGCATCCGCGACAGCGCCAAGAACAACCTGGCCGCCGCGGTGAACGCCTACGTCATGCAGGACGAGGCCCGTCACGTCACCTTCGGCCGCATGGCGCTGCGCGAATACTATCCGCACCTTTCCGACCACGAGCGGGCCGAGCGCGAGGAGTTCACGGTCGAGGCGCTCTACTTCATGCGCGACCGCTTCAACCAGGCCGAGGTCTGGATGCGCTCGGGCCTGCCGGTCGATAAGCTGATGGAGCACGCCTACAACTCGGGCGCCATGCAGTCGTTCCGCACGCGTCTCTTCACCCGCATCGTGCCGATCCTCAAGGAGATCGGCCTGTTCGGCCCGAAGGTGCAGAAGGCGCTGGGCGACATGGGCGTGATGGAATACGCCAAGATCGACGTCGAGAAGCTCTTGGGCAACGACCTCAAGGTCGCCGAGGACTTCGACGCCAAGAAGTTCGTGAAGGACGCCATCGCCGCGGAGTGACGCGCGCGCGGCGTCGGATCTGCAAAAGGGGGCCTCGCGGCCCTCTTTTCGTTCGTTAGCGCGGCGGCAGTCGCTCGAAGGTCGGCAAGCCGTCCGGGATGTGATGGAAAGCCTGCTTGTCGACGGTGTAGATCGCCATCTGCGGCCTGCCGAAAAGGCTTGGATCGTCGAGCGTGCCGACTTTCAGGACCACCGCGGGCAGGCCCGGCCGCCGTGTCACGATATGCGTGCCGCAGTCGGCGCAGAACTCCCGGGTCACGGCGCGTTCAAGATCGCTGCGCGTGAATTGCTTGGGCGTCCCCTTGGTGTAGCTGAAACCCTCGATCGGCATGAGAAGAAACATGTTGGGCGCGCCGCCGCTCATGTACTGGCATTCGCGGCAGTGGCATTGCGCCTTCATCATCGGCTCGCCCTCGGCCGCGTAGCGCAACTCGCCGCAATAGCATCCGCCTTCCAGTGTCATGGCATACTCCCGGACTTCTGTTCAGAGCGTCGGCACGGCCGTGCCGCACGTGAACGTGGCCCGGATGATCCACGGTCGAAAGGCTAGTTGCAAACCTCGATGCGCGGCGGGGCATCGAGAACGGTCGCCACCCTGGAAATGTCGAGGCAACGTCCGCCGATCCAGGCCTTGCCCTGCACGAAGAGAGCGAACCGGGCGAAGGTCTCGGCCTGTTCGGCCGGCGTCGGCTGGGCCCGGGCCAGCAGCCAGGCGAGCGCGTAGAGGTTGCCTGTGGCGAAATCGGCCGCGGCGCTGTCGAGGTCCTTGGCCCACATGCCGGCATTCTTGGCGGCAGCTCCGCGTCGGATCGGGAAGGCCGGCCAGCCAGGCATGGGCGTTGGCGGCCAGCGCATAGGGCCCGCCCTGTTCGCTGCGCAACGCCTTCACCTGCTCCGCCACCGCGACATAGTTCTGTCCGTCGATCGTCCTGTCGGCACAGCCGCGGCGGCACAGCGCCGTGAAGGTAAGGTACTCGGCCAGGGTGATCTCGACGTTGCCGTTGTTGTGCTTGCGCCAGGCCCGCGCCAGGTTCCAGCCGTGCGCCAGCTCGGTAGTCCACGGCTTGGCGGCTTGCGGCGTGTCGCGTTCCAGCTCGCCGATCACCGCCTGCGCCGCGGCCTGCCATTCGGCGGGAATCGGCGACGCGGACGCCGCGCTGCTGAGAAGCGAGACGAGAATGAATGCGATCAGAGCCTTCATCGCGGATCCTCTCAATATCTGCGCGCGCGCTTGCGGTCGCGGCTCTCATACTGCACCAGATCGTCGGCCCTGAGCTCGGTGTCGTCGCGCGGCATAAGGTGGCGCGCCTGGGCCGAACTGATCAGCCGATAGTGCCGCACATCGTCGAGCGCGGCGCCGACATCCCAGCAGTCGTCCTCGTTGGTGATCCACATTGCGGTCGGGAAGCGCCTGAGGTCGACCGGCCGCGAGTAGGTCCTGAGCGTCTTGCGATGCTTGTTGGTGTATTCGTGGAAGTACGACATCGCGAGCTCGCGCAGGCTGCGATAGACCGGATCGCGCCAGCGCAGCCAGACGTGGTTGCTCTTGGAGATCGCGCCCCAGCAGCCGTTGCGGTGGAACAGGGTGATGACGTGGTCCGAATCGCCCTTGGCGGTGAGGTCCATGATCAGCGGCGGCTCGCCCTGCAGCCAGAGCGCGCAGGCCGCCGTGAAGGCCGCTTCGATGCAGTGGGCGCGCCGGTGGCGCAGCACGCCGCGAACCGAGCGCAGCGTGTCGCCGCTTTCCTCGAAATTGGCATGCAGGCCGACCACGAACTCCTGGACGTGCTGCGGCGTCGTGAGGGAGCGGAGGATTCGTCCTTCGGCGGCCGTCAGGCCGAGCTCGGCAGGCGTCGGGTGCTTGCGTCTGCGCATCGCCGGCAATTGTGACGCGACGCGGCGCGGCAAGCCAGAGAATGCGGCCAAAGGATGAGATTCGGGCCGGTTGGTGGAGCTGAGGGGGATCGAACCCCTGACCTCCTCATTGCGAACGAGGCGCTCTCCCAGCTGAGCTACAGCCCCCCATCAACCGAATTGGGCCCGGAGAGGCGCGGATAATGGTTGGCAGGTCACCTGTCAAGCAAACCGGCCTGTGTTAGCGTCTTTCCTCACGGTTAGGAGTGCAGGCAGTGGCAGACAGCAGCAAGAAGGCAGTCCAGACGGACGCCGCCCCCAAGGCGCTCGGTCCCTATTCGCAGGCCATCGTCGCCAACGGCATGGTGTTCTGCGCCGGCCAGATCCCGCTCGATCCGGCGACCGGCAACCTGGTTTCGGGCGGCATCGGCGAGCAGACGCATCAGGTCCTGAAGAACCTGCGCGCCGTGCTGAAGGCCGCCGGCAGCGACCTCGACCGCGCGGTCAAGACCACGGTGTTCCTGAAGAGCATGGACAGCTTCGTTGCCATGAACGAGGTCTACGGCCGGGCGGAATATTTCGGCGCTCTCGCGCCGGCGCGCTCGACGGTCGAAGTGGCGCGCCTGCCGCGCGACGTGCTGGTCGAGATCGAAGTCGTGGCGCTCGTCTAGCGATGGCCTTTCTCGTCGCCTGGATCGTCGGTCTCGGCTCGCTGGCTCTGCTCGTCCTGGCGATCGTGCACCTCGTGGTGGCGCTGTTGCTGATCATTCCGACCTGGCGCATCTGCACGCGCGCCGGCTTCTCCGGCGCGCTGTCGCTGTTCCATCTCGTGCCGGTCATCGGCTGGATGATCGTCATGGCGGTGCTGGCCTTCAGCACCTGGCCGAACGGCGAAGCCTCGCCCGGAGGGCGCTGAGCGATGGGCTTCGACGTCGCCGCCCTGATGGGCATCTTCGGCCTCACCGGCGCCTTCGCCGTGGTCGGCGCCGTGCTCGCCGCATGGATGGCGTGGCGCATCGTGGAAAAAGCCGGTCTGCCGGGTTGGACGGGCCTCGGCGCCGTCCTGCTGACCCTGACCGTCGTCGTCCTCGATCGTGCCGCTGATCCTGCTGTGGGTGTTCGCCTTCATGCGCTGGCCGCGCGATGAACCAGCGAATGCCGCCCCTGGATATGGCCCGGCGCCGACCGGTGGTCCGGCGCGGCCCGCGCCACCGCGCGCGCTGGCGCCGCCAGCGGTGGCGCTGGCCGATCGGCGGGGCTGGCGGCTCACCGGCGGCGGCGTGACGCTCACCCTCGACGGATCATCGGCCAGCTACGTCCTGACCGGCGCGGCTGCCGCGCAGCCCAGCGAACTCTCGGTGCCCGACCCGTCGGTCGGCCGCCCGCACGCCCGTCTCCTGATCGCCGGCAGCCGCCTCGGCCTCGAGGATCTCGGCAGCGAAGGCGGGACCTTCATCGATGGCGCGCGCCTGCTGCCCGAGCACGGTCCGCGCGACATTTCGGCCGCCCGTTCGATCCGCCTCGGCCGCGTCGACCTGGCCGTGGCGAGGTCCTGAAATGGGCTTGGATCGGCAATCCCTGCCGAGTAGGGTGCGCGGCCGGCGGATGGTCGGCGTCAGAAGAGCGGAGAAGCGATGCTGTCGCTGCTGAAGCTGATCGATCTGGTGATCTCCATCTATACCTGGGTCGTGATCGGGAGCGCGATCATGAGCTGGCTGGTGGCGTTCGGCGTGTTGAATGTCCGCAACCAGTTCATCCGCGTGGTGGTCGATCTGCTCTATCGGCTGACCGAGCCGGTGTTGCGCCCAATCCGCCGGATCCTGCCCAACTTCGGTGGCGTCGACATCTCGCCGGTGATCCTGCTGCTCGGCCTGTACGTCCTCGAGAGTCTCCTGCACGAGTACGCCTGGCCGGCACTGCTCCGCTGAAAACGGTTCCCGCCGATCCAGTGTTCCTGCGCCGCACCGCCAAGGGCGTGACGATCGAGCTGCGCGCGCAGCCGCGGGCCCGCCGCACTGCGCTCGAATGTGCCGCGGGGCATAGGTTGAGGGCCGCGGTGACGGCACCCGCCGAGGATGGCAAGGCCAACGCCGCCGTGATCGAGCTGCTTGCCGGCGAATGGCGGCTGGCGAAATCGGCGTTCGCGGTCATGCGGGGCGCCGCCAACCGCGACAAGGTCGTGAGCATCGCCGGCGAGCCCGCTCTGCTCGTCGAGCGGATCGCGGCGTGGCTGCGGGAACGGACGAAGGACCATGGCTGAGGCGAAACTGATCGATGGCAAGGCGCACGCCGAAAGCCTGCGCGGCGCGTGGCTGCGGGCGTGGCCGAACTGATCGCCAAGGGCGGGCCCTCGCCCGGCCTGGCGACGGTGCTGGTCGGCGCCGATCCCGCCAGCCAGGTCTATGTGCGCAGCAAGGGCAAGCTGGCGGCCGAGCTCGGCATGGCGAGTTTCGATCATCGTCTTGACGAAACGACATCGGAGGCCGAGTTGCTGGCGCTGATCGCCAGGCTGAACGATGACGACAGTGTGCACGGCATCCTGGTCCAGCTGCCGCTGCCCCGTCACATCGATACTGCGCACGTGCTGCTCGCCGTCGATCCCGCGAAGGACGTCGATGGCTTCCATCCTTTCAATGTCGGACGGCTGGGCTCGGCCGCACCCGGCGCGCCGCTCGACTTTCCGGTGCCGTGCACGCCGCTCGGCGTCTCGATGCTCCTGCACGATACGCTGGGATCGCTCACCGGCTGCAATGCCCTCATCATCGGCCGGTCGAACCTGGTCGGTCGCCCGGTGGCGCAGCTCCTGTTGCGCGCCGATTGCACCGTCACCATCGCCCATTCGCGCACGCGCGACCTGCCCGCGTTCAGCCGGCGGGCCGACATCCTGGTGGCCGCGATCGGCAAGCCGGAGTTCGTGCGTGGCGACTGGATCAAGCCGGGTGCCGCGGTGATCGATGTCGGCATCAACCGCGTGCCCGCGGCCGACGGCAAGGGCCGGCTGGTGGGCGACGTGGCCTTCGACGAGGCGCTGTCCGTGGCCGGCCATCTCACGCCGGTGCCGGGCGGCGTCGGGCCGATGACGGTGGCGTGCCTGATGTTCAACACCCTGCAGGCCGCGCGCCGCGCCTCGGGGCTGGCGGTCACGGCGGCCGACTAGTTCTTCAGCATGCCCGCGACCAGCGCCGTCACGTTGTGGCGCATCATCGCCTCGTAGGTCGGCGCCGGGCCGCCAGGCGCCGACAGGGCGTCGCTGTAGAGACGCGGCCCGGGCACGGTGCCGGCTTCGCGGGCGATCTGGTCGACCAGGCCGGGATTGGTCATGTTCTCGACGAACAGCGCCTTGATCTTCTGCTCGCGCACCAGGCGGATCAGGACGGCCATGTCGCGGGCCGACGGCTCGCTGTCGGTGTTGTAGCCGCGCGGCGCCAGGAGCTGCACGCCGTAGGCGCTCGAGAAGTAGCGGAACGAGTTGTGGCCGGTAATGGCCTTGCGCTGGCCGGTTGGCACCTTGGCGATCTCCGCCTTGATCCACCGGTCGAGGTCGGCCAGTCGCCTGTCGTAGAGCTGCGCGCGGTCGCGATAGTAGGCGGCGTTCGCAGGATCGGCCTCGGCCAGGCCGGCGGCGATGTTGGCGACATAGAGACGGGCACGGCCGACATCCTGCCAGCAATGGGGATCGAGGCCGCCGGTCTGGCCGTGCCACGGGGGCGCCGCCAGAGTCGGCACGCCCGTGGTCGCCACGATGGAACGGCCCCTGAAAGGTGCCGCCTCGGCCAGCCGATCGATCCAGCCCTCGAAGCCCAGGCCGTTGCTCACCAGCACCCGCGCGGCCGCGAGCGTGCGCGCGTCGGTCGGCTTGGGCTGGTAGGTATGGGCATCGGTGTCCGCGCCGACCACGGCAGCGACCTCGACACGATCGCCGCCGACCTCGGCCACCAGGTCGCCCAGGATGGAAAACGTCGCCACGACCTTGAGCCTGGTCTGGGCGTGCGCGGGCAGGGCCGGCGAACAGCAACGCTGTCGCGAGCAGGAGACGGTTGAACATGACGTTACAATATAACATCATAGCGGAAAGTCGAGCCAGCGCGGCGCGTGGCCCGTGGCGTCGAAGAAGCGCAGCAGGTCGGCGAATTCGAGGGCCGTCGTCATGGTGTTGACCAGCGGATGGGCGTTGACGGGTCCATCCGCCGCCAGGCCGCGGTCGAGCGCCAGGCGCACCGCGCGGCGCCTCGTCGTTGATCAGGGCCAGCGGCGTCACCGAGCCCGGCTCGACCCCGAGATAGCGCTGCAGCCGCTCGGGACTGCCGAAGGAAAGCCGGCCGGCGCCCAACGCCTCGCCCAGCCGCTTGAGGTCGAGGCGCGATCCTCGAGCGCCACCACCAGCCACATCTCCTCCTTCTTGTTGCGCAGGAAGAGGTTCTTGATGTGGTGGCCCGGCAGGTCGCCGCGCAGCGCCTTGGCCTCCTCGACGGTGAACACGGGCGCATGCTCGACCGTGCGATGGGCGATGCCCAGTGCTCCAGCCGGGCGAATAGTTGTTGCGGGGTCAGCATCGGGTCGATTTATATTGCTGGGATGAAGGGCATCGTTCTTTCAGGTGGCAGCGGTACGCGGCTTTACCCGATGACTCGGGCAGCCAACAAGCAGCTGCTGCCGGTCTACAACAAGCCGATGGTCTATTACCCGCTGGCGACGCTGATGCTGGCGGGTTGCCGCGAGATCCTGCTGGTCGTCAATCCGCACGACGAGGAAGCCTACCGCCGCCTGTTCGGCGACGGCCGGCAGTGGGGCCTCGACATTAGCTACGCCGTCCAGGCCAAGCCCGGCGGCATCGCCGAGGTATTCCTGGTTGGCCGCGACTTCGTCGGCAAGGACCGGGTCGGGCTGATCCTGGGCGACAATCTCTTCTACGGCGATTCGCTGCCGGCAGTGGCCGAGCGTGGCGCCAAGGGCAACGGGCGCGGTGATCTACGCCTACTGGGTATCTGATCCCGCAGCCTACGGCGTGGTCGAGTTCGACGCCGGCCGGCCGGCCGGTCAGCATCGTCGAGAAGCCGAAGGAGCCCAAGTCGAACTGGGCGGTGACGGGACTTTATTTCTACGATGCGGACGTTTGCGAGGTCGCCGCGCAGATACCGCGCTCGGCGCGCGGCGAGCTCGAGATCTCCGACGTCAATGCGCATTACCTCAGGCAGGGCCGCCTCACCGTCGAGAAGCTGGGCCGCGGCTATGCCTGGCTCGACACCGGCACGCCGTCGAGCCTGCTGCGCGCCGCCCAGTTCGTCGAGACGGTCGAGGACCGCCAGGGCCTGCAGATCGGCAGTCCCGAGGAGGTCGCCTGGCGCAAGGGCTATATCGACGATGCGGGCCTCGCCCGGCTGATCGAGCCGATCCGGGACAGCGAATACGGCAAGTATCTGCAGCGTCTTCTGGCGGGCGGCTGAGGTTTTGGGCGGGCTTGCAAAGGGGACCGAAAAGCCCTATCAACGCCGCCGTTCCGGCATCATACCCAGCCGGATCGGAGCGCGGGCGTAGCTCAGGGGTAGAGCACGACCTTGCCAAGGTCGGGGTCGAGGGTTCGAATCCCTTCGCCCGCTCCAGCTATTTCAAATTTTTTTTGCCATTGGCGATGCCGCTGCGGGGTCGTGGCGGTTGACTGGCTGCCGCTGGCTCTATTTTGTCCGGTCGACCCAGTTGCTACTATGCTGGCGTTTGCGGGAGCGACGCTGATGTTCGTCGCGACGCCTACGCTGTGCCATCCGCTGCAGTACGCCTGGGCGGCCCGCGGCTGCATGGACCGTCGCATCGCGGCCGATCCGGCGGTGAGCCACGACATCACGAACAATGCCACAGTCCTCATCCTGTTGATGTCGGCAGCAGCTCTTCTTCGCGCACGTGCTCGATCAAAACCGGGAATGGGGATTGCGCTTCATGTGCCTGTGGGTGCTGCCGGCCATCGCGGAGTTGAGCGCGCTGCGATCGTGACGCGACAATCAGGCCGGCGGCAATACACTACGCAGCGGTGCGAAATTCGGTCTCGGCCACCTGATGCTCTGGCAGCTAAACCCTGTGCTGGTCGATCGCCGCCAGGATTTGCGCCTTGCGCCCTGCTGGAGTGTCGGCACGCTTCGGTTGGACCTCTTGCAATGCCCAAAATGGGGCCCCGGCGTCGCTGCGGATGGAGGGGCCATGTGCAAGAAGGGCAGATCGGACCCTACAAGCTATGCTGCCGCAAAGGGGGAAGATGGCGTCTATCGCTACGTGCCGGCGAATCTGGATCTTGTGGCGAGCGCCCGCCGCAAACTAGGTGCGGAAGGTTAGTCAACGCCGACGGCTGATTTTGGTTCCGATGTGAAGAAACCAACCTTCAAGATGTCACTTGCAAGAAAGCTCGCAATCCTGAGTTGTGCTCGGCGTCCTGATCATGAATGTGATGACACGTCTTTGCCACGTCCTCACATCAGGCGGCTGCGGTACAAGAGCCCATCTTGGGGTTTCTGGTTCTGGGGTTTCGGGGTTCGAATGTTTTCAAAAGTAGTAGCCGTTCCACCGCCATTTCTCGCCGCAATACTCCGACGGCGTGGCCCGCAGTGCCGCCAAATTGGTTCATCGATGAGCCAAGAGAGTAGGCTCTGTCGGCTAGTGCTGCTTTGCGACGACCCTCGCCCGTAGGGCCGTAGGGCCGGCGACAACCACCCATGCGCTCCCTTCTTCGATATATTCGACCCGGCGCGTCGGCGCAGACCTATGCCATTCCCATCGCCGGATCCCGATCGGAGGCCAGCGGCCAGCTGATAGCGGAAACGCCGGGTGACGCCGTTCGCTATCTCGCCGCCGTCGCGGCCACGATCGTCATCGTGGCGGCCGCCTTCGTCGGCGTCTTGTGGGGCCTGGGGGCGGCACAGCTCAAACCCCCGCCCGCCTTCACCAACAGTTACTGCTTCGACGCCAAGCTCGAATTCCTCCGGCAACATCCACCGACCGCTCCAACGCACTTGATCGTAGGGTCTTCCATACCCTGGCGGAACATCGACGCAAACGCCATCGTCGAGCGGTATCCCAAGGTCCGGCCCTTGAGCGGCTCATTCTGCGGCTTGTCGGTCAATCAAAGCGCGTTCGCTGCTCGCTTCTTCCTGCAGCGCTACCCGACAATTACGGATGTGCTTCTGCTGGTTACCCCTTTTGACATGGACTCCTGCCGGTCGAAAAGGACCGCCATGTTCGACGCGGAGGACGTTTCATCCTACTTGGCAGGCGCGGACGACCTTAACTTCTACTTCAAGTATTTCGATTTGTTCTCGCTGCTTGAGAACGCATTCAGCACCAAATGGATCTTTACTCGTTACGGGGATGGTCCGCTCTACACCCGCGGAAACCAGGGGTTGGTGTATGGGCCGGCACCGAATATCCAACCGGATTGCGTGGCTGCGTTGGCTGGACTTGCGGACGATTTGGAAAAGAGCGGCAAGCACCTTGTCGTCGTCACGATGCCGTTGCTCGGCGATTGGTCCGACAAGTATGACCGAGATTTAAAGACCCAGACGCAACTGGGAAATGAAGATTCGGCGCGCGTTGGACGGCAAGCCCACCGTTTTTTGGGATGGATGGTCGGAGATTACAATACCGGCAGCCGACTATGCGGACGCCGTCCATCTGCTCTGGAGCGCGGTACCAAGCTTCACCCGGCGACTGGTGCAGGCGACCGGCTTCGGCTCCCCCAAGCAGTGAAGGTCGACCATGCTCTTCAACTCCGCGATCTTCATGTTCGGCTTTCTGCCCGTCACGCTGGGGGGATATTTTGGTCTGGGTTTGCTGGGACACAAGAAATGGGCCATCATCTGGCTCACCTTGGCGTCGCTGTTCTTTTATGCTTGGTGGGACGTCAGCAATGTGCCACTCTTGGTCATCTCGATCGGCGCCAATTTTGCGATCCAGCGACTCCTGTCGCGCCATCGCTCCAAGACCTTGCTGATCGCCGGAATCGTGCTCAATCTGGCGGCACTCGGCTACTACAAGTATGCGGGGTTCTTGGTCGGAACGATCGAGAGCGCGTTGAGCGTCGGACTGCCGATCCCGCACATCGTCTTGCCGCTGGCGATCTCCTTCTACACCTTCCAGCAGATTGCCTATCTCTGCGACTCTTACGACGGTCTTGTGGAAGACTTGAGTTTCGTTAATTACATGGCGTTCATCACCTTCTTTCCCCACCTGATCGCCGGACCCATCACGCATCACAAGGAGATTATTCCCCAGTTCGCACGGGCCGATATTGCCCGTGCCGAGCCGCAAATGATCGCGGTGGGCGTCACCATGTTCCTGGTCGGCCTTTTTAAGAAGGTGATGATCGCCGACACGATCGCCGTGTACGCCAACGCCGTCTTCGACGCCGGGGCGCGGGGCGAAGTCCTCACGATGTTCGAAGCGTGGGGCGGAGGTCTCGCCTATACGCTTCAGATTTACTTCGACTTCTCCGGCTACTCCGACATGGCGGTCGGTCTTGGTCTGATGTTCGGCGTGCGCCTTCCGTTCAACTTCGATTCGCCGCTTAAGGCAGCAAACATCATCGACTTTTGGTCGCGCTGGCACATGACGCTGACCCGGTTCGTCACGGCCTACATCTACAGCCCGTTGACGTTGAAACTCACCCGCCGCCGCATGGCAGCCGGCAAGCCGCTTCCTAAGCGCGGGCAGATGACGTTGGGAACGTTCCTCACGCTCGTCGCATGGCCGACGGTCCTGGCGTTCCTCATCATCGGCGTATGGCACGGCGCCGGCTGGCAGTTTGCGATTTTTGGCTTGATGCACGGGACTTATATCAGCCTCAATCACGGATGGCGTAGCTTCAAGAAAAGCCTGCGATGGAATTGGAATGACGACAATCCGGTTCTCGTCGTGCCTTCCGTGCTCCTGACCCTGGCGTGCGTTGTATTGGGGTTGGTCTTCTTCCGCTCGCACGATGTGGGCACGGCATTCAGTATCATCGAGGCTATGTTTGGCGCCAATGGCGTGACCTTCCAAAGCTCGCAATTGCTGACACATCGGCAGGTACAATTGACAGTCGTATTGATGGCGATCATCTGGCTCCTTCCCAACACGCAGGAGTGGCTGCGGCGCTTTCCCACGGGTTTGGGCGGGTTGCGCAGCCCCGGCTGGCTCGAGCGGCAGATTTCCTTGTTCGGCTCCTTCGCCTGGCGGCCCTCTCCGCTTTTTGCGGTGGCGGTCGGAATGCTCGGATTCTTGGCCATGGCCAAGGCGATCTCGGCAGCACCGCCGGAATTCATTTACTTCCAATTCTAGGAATGCCGGGCACTAGCGGCACCAGCAAGCACGAGAGGCCACCATGCAGACTACTGAGAGCGTCTATGAGCGTCTCAACATGATCTTCCGAGACATTCTCGACAATGACGACTTGGTGCTGCACCCGGACACGACTGCGAAGGATGTCGAGGGTTGGGACAGCATGGCTAACGTGCAGCTGATGCTCGGCCTTGAACGCGAGTTTGGCGTGCACCTGTCGGCTGGTCAGATGGAAGCGCTACGCAACGTGGGCGACCTTGTGTCGGTGATTGTCAAGGGAAGCGCATAGTCGAACTCGTCCTAGCCCAAGGAGGTGCCCTTGATCGGCAATCTGTTCGAGGAACTCGCCTGGCTCCCCGCCGCTCCGGCCGACTTCAAGGAGCGCGTGCGTGCCGTCGATGAACTGGAGGCGCCGGGACGCGAGCTGCGGGCGCTGGCGACGCATGCCTTGGGAGCATCGGATCTGCGGCGCCTGGCGGCCGCCGTCGGCCGTCTCGCCGCGTCCGGCGCGGCGCTGGTGCCGCTTACCCCTTTCAAGCTTGGTGTTCTGGGCAACGGCACTCTCGACCTTATCGTTCCGGCCTTGATCGGAAGCGCGCTGCGCCATGGCATTGCCCTGCAGTGCGTGACGGTACCCTACGGGCTTTACGCGCAACAAGCCCTCGATCCTGAAGTCGCTGATCAACCGCTCGAAATGTGACGCCGTCTTATTGGCCCTCGACGCGCGTGCGCTGCCGCTGCAGGCGGAGACGTCCGCCTTAGGAGCGGTCGAAATGGTGGATGGTTTTCGTAAGGCCCTTCGTCGCAATAGCGGCACCGCCTGCATCGTGCAGACGCTGGCGGCTCTCCCGGAGAGCTTGTTCGGTAGTGCCGACCGCAGAATTGCGAAGACTCCGCGCAATCTTGTCGACAGCTTCAATAGGGAATTGATCGCGCGGCTTGAGGGGCAGCCCGATATCCTCTTCGACGTCGCCGCTCTTGCCGAGACCATCGGATTGGCGCGCTGGCATTGTCCGGCGCAGTGGAACTTTGCCAAGCTACCTTTTGCCGACGCTTACGTACCGCTCTACGCCGACCATGTGGGGCGACTATTGGGTGCGATGCGTGGCAAGTCGCGTCGTTGCCTGGTGCTGGATCTCGACAACACGCTTTGGGGTGGCGTGATCGGCGACGATGGCATGGAAGGCATCGAGATCGCCGAAGGCCATGCGGTCGGCGAAGCCTTTCGGGCCGTGCAGAGGTTGGCCCTGGACCTGCGTTGCCGCGGCATCGTGCTGGCGGTCTCCTCCAAGAATGACGACGCGATCGCACGCGGCGTGTTGCGAGACCATCCGGAAATGCTGCTTCGCGAGAGCCATTTGGCCGTCTTCCAGGCAAACTGGAACGACAAGGCGACTAACATCAAGGCGATCAGCGAGGAACTGTCGCTGGGATTGGACTCCTTTGTCTTTCTCGACGACAACCCGGTGGAGCGCGGCATCATCAGGCAGATGCTCCCCGACGTCGCGGTTCCTGAACTCCCGGCCGATCCGGCCTATTACGCCCGCACGTTGGCCGCAGCCGGTTACTTTGAGAGCACGGCGTTCTCCAACGAAGACCGCCAACGGGCCGAATTCTACGAACGCAATGCACAGCGCGTGGCCCTCAAGAACAGCGTGGGCGATGTCGAGGCCTATTATGCCTCCCTCGGCATGAAGATTCACTTTGCGCCATTCGACGAAGTTGGTCGCTCACGCATCGTTCAGCTCATCAACAAGTCGAACCAGTTCAATCTGACCACACGGCGATACTCTGAGGCAGAGGTCGCCGCACTCGAACAGGATCCCGCGTGCTTCACGCTGCAGGTTCGACTGACCGACGTCTTTGGCGACAACGGCATGATAAGTGTTGTGATCTGCCGGCCCCAATCGGCCCAAACCTGGGCGATCGATACGTGGCTGATGAGCTGTCGCGTTCTTGGACGAACCGTCGAGCAGATGGTTCTTCGGGAGTTGATCCTGCGCGCACGCGAGCGCGGTATCACCCGGCTGGTCGGCCGCTATATCCCAAGTGGCCGAAACGACATGGTGAGGGATCATTACTTAAAGCTTGGCTTCATAGCGAGCGCAGAGGAGAGCGTCTGGCATCTTGACGTTGCCGCCCCCGAGCCCGTCGCCACGATGAAGGTCAGCCGCGCGCAGGAGCAAGCCTTCTCTTTGACCAGGCCGCAGGCGGAGGCGAGCGCCCCGGCCGTGTTGTAGGTAAGGTTATGACGGAGCGCCCAGAGCACGCCCTGCTCGGGCCAAGTCTTCAGGACGGCGGCCGAGCGGCGGAGACGCGCGCGCGGGTATGGGCGAGCTCGGCCGAATTGACGAAGCGGGAGTTCGCCGGATTGTCGCGGAACAGGAGCATAGCCGAACCCGAACGCGCCTGGAATTGCGCCGGCGTTTGCCGGCGAGAGGCCGAGGTCCCGCTGCATCATGGGGATGGCGTAGGCGATGGCGGCGCGATCGATGTAGTTGACGACGGTGATCGCGAACAACAGGAAGATGACGAACCATCGGTACCGGGAGCGCGTCATTCTTCCTCCCGACCGAAAGCGCTGAACATCAACGATCGGCGAAGGCCAGTTTGGCGCCATGGGCGGCGAAGGTCCCGCGCATCCAGGTCAGCACGCGCGGCCGCGAGATCACATGGTTGCGGACGACGCCGCGAACAGGCCGTAGCCGACGAAGAAGGTCAGAGCTATGAAGACCGCGCTCAGCTCGGACATGCGCTGGGGAGGGTTCGATTCGTCGGTTCGCACGAACTGCGGCAGGAAGGCGAAGAAGAAGATCGCCAGTTTGGGGTTGAGGATGTTGATCAGTATGGCAGAGACGATCACCTGGGTGGCCGAGCTGGTGCGCGTTTCTGCCTCGATCTACAAAGAGCCGTGCTCCTTCAACGTCATTCAGGCCATGTAGAGTAGACAGGCCACGCCAAGAGGCTTGAAGGTCTGGAAGGCCCATCAAGACGAGATTGTAGCTTTCGCCGTCGATCATACCGGCCGCCTCGATGGCGCCCATCATGCTGGTCGAGCAGGCCATGATGGTGGAGAAGGCGGGCACCGTGGCGTCGATGCCCGCATCCATCAGGACCTCGCGGGCGATGTTGCTGAAGGTGAGGGATGGCACCACGATGCCCCACACCGCAAAGTCAGGCTTGCCGCCGTTCAAGAGGTCGACCATGTGGCGCGCCACCGGCACGGACAGCTCGATGGCGTCGAGGCTGCCCAGCGGGCCGTCGACCTTGGCGAACGGCGTGCGCACGCCGGCGGCCAGCCAGACATCGACGGGCCGCGGCATCGTCGTCTCCTAGGCGGCCTGTTCGAGGGTCGAGGCCACGTCGCGCGTGGTGACCCGCCGGAGATCGCGCACCTTGGTCGTGTCGAACGGCCGCGCGCGATGCATGGTGCAGCGATTGTCCCAGATCACCAGGTCGCCCTGCTTCCAGCTGTGGGCATGCACGAAGCGCGGCTGGGTGGCGTGCTCGATCAGGTCCATCAGCAGCAGGCGGCCGTCGGCGATCGGCATACCGATGATATGCGAGGCGTGTGCCGCGACATAGAGCGTCTTGCGTCCCGAGCCGGGATGCCTGCGCACGACCCGCTGCGGTACCGGCGGCAGGGCGGCGCGCTCTTCCGGCGTATAGGTGGTGACCGCGAGCTGGCCCCGCGAATGCCAGATCGAGTGCTCGGCGATCAGCCCCTCGATCTGCTTCCTGGTCTTGTCGGGCAGCGCATCGTAGGCCGCGCGCAGGTCGGCGAATTCCGTCTCGCCGCCCTCGTCGGGAACGACATGGGCGTAGAGCATGGAGAGCGCGCCCGGCACGGCGCGGAACGAGGCGTCGGTGTGCCACAGCCGGTTGGCCAGCCAGTCGAGCCGGCGCTTGCTGTCGGGCTGGAGCACCTTGCCGTCGCCGTCGAGATTGGAGATGTCGGCGATGTCGTTGGAGGCGATGCGGTGCTTGATGCCGGTATGCCGCGCCTTCTGCGCCGAGGAAGCGATCGGGCCGAAATTCCGCGCGAAGTCGATCTGCTGGTCGTCGGTCAGCGTCTGGCCGTGAAAGACCACGATCGCATAACGGTTGATCGCCTCCTCGATGGCGTCGCGGTCGGCGGGCTTCAGCGGACGTGCAAGGTCGACGCCGGAAATCTCGGCCACGAAATCGGGATGTATCAGCTTGACGGTGATGCTCATAACCGCCTCCTGCGGCTATAGTATCAGATCAACCATTGTCTCCCAGGAAACGCCATGCCGCAAACAATCAAGCTCGCCCTGCTCGACGATTATCAGAAAGTAGCCATGCGCATGGCCGATTGGGATCGGCTGAAGAAACGCGGCGTGGAGATCACGGTCTTTCACGAACCGTTCGCCTCGGTCGAGGACGCCGCCAGGAAGCTGGCCCCGTTCCAGGTGCTCGGCCTGCTGCGCGAGAGAACGGCCTTTCCGCGCGCCCTGATCGAGAAGCTGCCCAACCTGAAATTCATGGTCCTGACCGGCGCCCGCGCCTCGAGCCTCGACGACAAGGCGGCGACCGAGCGCGGTATCCCGATCAGCAACACGCCGGGCGGCGGCTCCAATGCCTCGACGGCCGAACTGACCTGGGCGCTGTTGATGTCGTGCGCGCGCGACCTCGCCAAGGGCGAGCGCCTGATGCGCAGCGGCGGCTGGCACGACGGCATCAGGCAGATGCAGGTTCTCGAAGGCAAGCGGCTGGGCGTGCTCGGCCTGGGCAAGCTCGGCAGTCGCGTCGCGGGCTATGCCAAGGCCTTCGGCATGGATGTCGTGGCCTGGAGCCAGAACCTCACGGCGGAGAAGGCGGCCCAGGGCGGCGCCAGGCTCGTGACCAAAGACGAGCTTTTGAAGACCTCCGACTTCGTCACCATCCATCTGGTTCTGTCCGATCGCACGCGCGGCCTTTTGGGCGCCGCCGACCTCGCCAAGATGAAGAAGACCGCGATCCTGGTGAACACCTCACGCGGCCCGATCGTCGACGAGGCCGCCCTGATCGCGGCCCTCAAGGCCGGCACCATCGCCCATGCCGGGCTCGACGTGTACGACAAGGAGCCGCTGCCCAAGGGCCATCCGCTCACCCAGCTCGATAATGTCACCCTCGTGCCGCATCTCGGCTACGTCGTCGAGGAGAGCTACCGCCACTTCTATGCCGGCACGATCGAGGACGTCGAAGCCTGGCTCGATGGCAAGCCGATCAACCTCATCAATCCCGATGCGCTGAAGGCAAAGACGGCGTGATGTGTCGTTGAATCGTGTTCCTCTCCCCCTTGGGGGAGAGGCTAGGTGAGGGGGTGCAACGCGAAGACCACCTCCTGCATCACCCCCTCACCCAACCTCTCCCCCAAGGGGGAGAGGAGTAAGAAAGAAAGGATGTCGATTCTGCCCGTGCCCGAACGTCGATGAGGTGACGGACGACCGTCGCCACTCAAAGGAGATCGACATGGCTCAATACATGCTGCTGCTGCACCAGGTCCCCAACTACAACATGGACCTGCCGCGCGAGAAGATGCTGGAGATGACCAGGCGCTACATGGCCTGGGCCGACGGGCTGCGCCAGAAGGGCAAGCTGGCGGGCGGCGAGAAGCTCGCGGCCGGCGGCGTGCGTCACATCAAGGTCAGGGACGGCAAGCCGGTCGCCAGCGATGGGCCCTATGCCGAGGCCAAGGACGTGATCGGCGGCTACTTCGTGATCGAGGTAAAGGACGCCGCCGAAGCCGAGGCCGTCGCCAGGGACTGCCCGCATCTTGGCCTCTCGGCCACCAACTGGGTCGAGATCCGGCCGATCAACTCGATGCAGGAGCAGCGCAAGGCGGCCGCCGGCTGAGCGTCCCGCCGCAGCCGATCTCGACGAATTGTCGATTCGAGATGGACCGCAACGTCGATCAGGTGACGGCAAACCGAATTGCCGTCATCACCAGGAGGTCGAGATGGCTCAATACATGCTGTTGCTGCACCAGCTTCCCGATACCAACGCGGCGTTGCCGCCCGAGGTCATGACGGACGTGGTGCGTCGTTACTATGCGTGGGCCGAGACGATGCGCCAGAAGGGCAAGCTGGTCGGCGGCGAGAAGCTGGCCGTCGGCCGGGTGCGCCACATCCGCATGAGGGACGGCAAGCCGCTCTCGAGCGACGGCCCCTATGCCGAGGCCAAGGACGTCGTCGGCGGCTATTTCGTGATCGAGGCCAGGGATGACGCCGAGGCCGATGCTCTCGCCCGCGACTGCCCGCATCTGTGGAACGCCACCAACTGGGTCGAACTGCGTCCGATCGACTTGATGACGGCCGCAGAAGCCCCTCGAGCGAAGGCCGCCGGCTGAGCGACCAGGTCCACACCCTCATAGCCTCGCTGGCGCGCGATTCGGGCCATCGCCTGGTCGCCGCGCTGGCGAGGCGGCTGGGTGCGGGCCGCATCGGCACCGCCGAAGACGCCGTGCAGCACGCGCTCCTGCAGGCGCTGTCGCTGTGGCCGTTCAAGGGCGTGCCGGCGCGGCCGGAAGCCTGGCTGGCAGTGGTCGCCCGCAACCGCGCGGTGGATTTGCTGCGCAACGAGTCGCGCGGCCTGGCACTCGCCGAGGTCCTTGTCCCGTTGGCACCCCCGACCGTTGCAAGCGAAGGCCGCTTCGACCGCGAGCTGAACGACGACGAGCTGGCGCTGCTGTTCGCGGTTTGCCATCCCGCGCTGTCGCCCGAGATGCGCGTGACCTTCGCGCTCAAGACCGTGTGCGGCCTCACCGTGCCGCAGATCGCAGCCGGCATGCTCGGCGAGCCGACCGCCATCGCCCAGCGCCTGGTGCGCGCCCGCCGCCAGCTGGAAGCCGCCGTTGTCGTTATCGAGCCACCGCCACCCGACGCGCTGCCCGAGCGCGCCGAGACGGTGCGCACGGCGCTCTATCTCATGTTCAACGAGGGCTATTCGGCCTCATCGGGCGAGGCGCTGGTCCAGCCGGAGTTCTGCGTCGAGGCGGTGCGCCTGGCGCGGGCGCTGGCGCAGCATCCCATGACGATGGGCCCGGCGAGCGACGCTCTGGCAGCTCTGCTGGCGCTGACCGCGGCACGCCTGCCGACGCGGGTCGGCCCCGACGGCGTCGCGCAACTGCTGGAAGACCAGCCGCGCGAGAAATGGGATCGGAACCTGATCGCGCTCGGCCTCGCCCATCTCGAACGCTCCGCCGCGGGCGAGGAATTGACGGTGTGGCATCTCCGGGCCGAGATCGCCTCTCTGCATGCCACGGCGTCGACGGCGGCTGAGACCGACTGGCGGCGCATCGCCGCGATCTACGATCATCTGCTGGAGCGCGATCCCTCGCCGGTGGTCGAGCTCGCGCGCGCCGTCGCGGTGGGCCGCGCCGAGGGCGCATCGGCGGGGCTGCGGGCGCTGCCCACGATGGCGGGCAATCCCTACGGCCACGCGGCGCGGGGCGTATTTCTCCTCGAGCTGGGGCGGCGCGACGAGGCGCTGAGGGAATTCGAGAAGGCGATGGCGCTCGCCCGGACCGAGCCCGAGCGCAAGCTGATGGCGCGGCGCCTCAGGTCCTGAAGCGCAGCAGCAGGTGGTTGACGCCGTTCAGCTTGACGTAGAGATCCTCGAACTGGGCGTAGAAATCCTCCCACTGCGGCAGGCCGCCCTGGGCGCCCAGCGAGGTGTAGATCTCCGCCACGGACTTGCGGCCGTCGATCTGCGAGATGATGCGCGGCGCCAGCGCAGGCAACTGGGCGCGCCACGGGTAGCCGTCGAGATTGGCGACCAGCGGCGCGCCGGGCTGCAGGCCGGCGGCCAGTTTCTGCGCGTCCATCTCGCGCAGCACCGGAATGGCCGAGGTGTCCTCGGGCCGGGCCACCGTGTCGAAGCCGGCGCGCGTGGCATAGAAGACGTGGGTGCGCAGGTTGCCCGCCAGCCGCTCGGCGAAGGCCGCGCGCTCGAGCAGCGGGAGCGAGCTCGCCTGACGGGCGATGATCGGATCGCTCATGTAGGTGGCGGGCTCGTAGCGCACCGGCTCGAGGAAGGCCACGACGCGCAGGCCGCACGCGGCGGCCATACTGCCGATGTCGGGCACCGTGAAGGCGCGGTCGCAGCTGTGCAGCAGCAGGTCGTAGAGGCCCGCGTCGCCGCCGGTGACGTGATCGTTGAGATAGGGATTGCGGCGGAACAGGTTGGTCGTCGGCAGGAAGCGGATCAGGCGCTTGGCCATTGCCAGCCGGTCCTCCAGCGCCATCGACCGGGGCGCCAGGGTGCGCAGCAGCTCCTGCAGCGGATAGACGCCGCTGCGGCCATATTCGCCGTAGAGCATGACGCCCATGCCGCCGTCGGGCTCCAGCACGCTGGCGAGCGCGCGCATGCCGGCGGCGGGATCGGGCAGGTGATGCAGCACGCCGGTGCAGTCGATGTAGTCGAACTGGCCGATCGCCATCGACGGCAGGTCGAGCAGCGAGCCGGTCAGGAACTGGATGTTGCGCAGGCCGCGCGCCTTGGCCCTGGCCTCGCAGATCTCGCGCGAGGCGGTCGAGAGGTCGAGATAGACCACCTCGCCCGGGCAGCGCCGGTCGACGAGCTGCTGGGCGATCATGATGCAGGCATCGCCCGTGCCGCCGCCCGCCACCAGGGCGCGGAACGGCCGCATGAAATTGAGCCGGCCGGAAAACAGGTAGTGGTTGACCTCGAGCAGGTGGCTTGGCGTGCCGGTGATCAGTCGGATGGCCTCATCGCGCGGGTCGCGCGGCGGATAAGGCAGCGCCTCGTACTGGGCGCGGACGACATCCAACGGCTGAGGAACGGTCATTCTGGCCTTGTTTCACGGCGGGCAGGGGGCTACCCGGAGGATTAGTGCAACAAAACGAAGGGCCATGAAAGGTTATTTCGGCATCGGTGTGGAAGGCGTCAGCAAGGCCATGAACGTGGGCACCTTGTTCCGCACCGCCCATGCCTTTGGCGCCTCCTTCGTGTTCACGCTCAAGGCCCAGTACAACAGTCGGGAAGGGTTCTCGAGCGACACCTCCGACACGCCGCGCTCGGTGCCGACCTACAATTTTGCCGACCTCGAAGCCTTCCGCCTGCCGCAGGGCTGCCGGCTGGTCGGCGTGGAGATCACCGACGAGGCGATCGAACTGCCGAGCTTCCGCCATCCCCGCCAGGCGGCCTACATCCTGGGGTCCGAGCGCGAGGGCCTCTCGGCCGACGTACAGTCGCTGTGCGACTATGTCGTGCAGGATTCCCACCCGCTTCTCGGTCAATCTCGGCGTCGCCGGCGCCCTGATCATGTACGACCGGCTGTTGAGCCTCGGAAGGCACGCACCGCGTCCCGTCGCCGAAGGTGCCCCGACCCAGGCCGTCGAGCTGCCGGTGTTCGGCGATCCCCTCTACAAGCGCAAGCAACGCAAACGCGCGCGCGCCGCCCAGGCGCAGAAGTGACGGCCTCGAGGATCGCCGGGTTGGCCGTTCTCGGCATCATGGCGGTCCAGGCTCTCGTCCTGCATCTGATGGGAAGAGTCTGGATCTGCAGCTGCGGCACCGTCCGCCTGTGGGTCGGCGACATCTGGTCGTCCGAACTCTCCCAGCAGCTGTTCGACTGGTACACGGCCTCCCATATCGTCCACGGGGTCCTGTTCTACGGTCTGCTGCGGCTCCTGCTGCCCCGCACGTCGGTCCTGGTGCGGCTGGCGATCGCGGTCGGCATCGAGGCGTCGTGGGAGATCGCCGAGAACTCGCCCTGGGTGATCGAGGCCTATCGCAAGCAGGCGCTGGCCGCCGGCTACACCGGCGACAGCATCCTCAATTCGCTGTCCGACACCGTGGCCATGATGTCGGGCTTCGCGCTCGCCCGGCTGCTGCCGTGGAAGGCGACGGTGGCCCTCGTGCTGGTGCTCGAGATCGGCGTCGGGGCGCTCGTCCACGACAATCTGACCCTCAATATCCTCAATTTCATCCATCGCTTCCCGGCCATAGAGGCCTGGCAGATGCGCGCCCAGCGATAAACAGGCCCCTAGCGGCGGCGGGGTGCATGCCCTATCTGAGGCCCATCATGGCCGTCCTGCCAACCGAACCGCTGCAGATCACCGAGCCGGCCCCCCGCGCGGCCGCAACGACCTGCGCCGCAACCTGGTCGGCCTGTCGCGCGACGAGCTGAAGACGACGCTGGTCGAGGCGGGGCTCGAGCCGTTCCGCGCCCGCCAGGTCTGGCAGTGGATCTACTGGCACGGTGTCACCGATTTCGATCGCATGACCAACATCGCCAAAAAGACGCAGCTTCGCCTGGCCGAGCTGTTCGTGGTCGAGCGGCCGCAGATCGTGACCGAGCAGCGCTCGATCGACGGCACGCGCAAATGGCTGCTGCGCTTCCCCGACGGCAACGAGGCCGAGACGGTCAACATCCCCGAGGAGGATCGCGGCTCGGTCTGCATCTCGAGCCAGGTCGGCTGCACGCTCACCTGCAGCTTCTGCCACACCGGCACCCAGCCCCTGGTGCGCAACCTCCTGCCCGCCGAGATCGTCGGCCAGTTCATGGTGGCGCGCGACAGCTACGGCGAATGGCCGACGCCGACCGAGACCACGCGCATGCTCTCCAACATCGTCATGATGGGCATGGGCGAGCCGCTCTACAATTTCGACAACGTGGCGGCGGCGCTCAGGATCGTCATGGACGACCAGGGCATCGCGCTCAGCCGCCGGCGCATCACGCTCTCGACCTCCGGCGTCGTGCCGATGATCGCCAAGGTGGGCGAGGTGCTCGACGTCAACCTCGCCGTCTCGCTGCACGCCGTCAGCGATGCGGTGCGCGATACGCTCGTGCCGATCAACCGCAAATGGCCGATCGCCGAGCTGCTGGCCGCGTGTGCCGATTATCCCGGCGCCCGCAACAGCCGGCGCATCACCTTCGAATACGCCATGCTGAAGGGCGTCAACGACAGCGACGCCGACGCGCGCGAGCTGGTGCGGCTGCTGACGCCGATCCACGCCAAGGTGAACCTGATCCCGTTCAACCCCTGGCCCGGCGCGCCCTACGAGTGCAGCTCCAACAACCGCATGCACCGCTTCGCCGAGATCGTGAACGACGGCGGCCTGAGCGCCCCCATCCGCACCCCGCGCGGCCGCGACATCTTCGCCGCCTGCGGCCAGCTCAAGAGCGCGAGCTTGCGCGGGCGCGGCGAACGCGTAAGGGATATCGAAGCGAAGGCGGGCGTTTGACGGTCTGTCGTCTTACCGGTAAGATAAGCCGATGCAGACCAAGATCTCCACGAAGGGACAAGTCGTGTTGCCAAAGGCGCTTCGCGAGAAGCGGCGCTGGAAGGCAGGTACACGCCTGACCGTGGAGGAACGGCCGGATGGCGTCCTGCTCAAGCCGGTCGAAAAGAAGAAGAAGCTCACGATCGACGACTGGACCGGCATCCTGAAGTACAAAGGGCCGCCCCATACGATCGAGGAAATGAACGCCGCGATCGAGAAGGAAGTTCAGCGGCGGCATGCGCGCGGTCGATACTAACGTCCTTGTCCGGCTCTTCGCGCGTGACGATGCACGGCAGTTGGCCGCTGCGCGGCAAGCGCTGGCGACCAATTCAATCTTCGTTCCTAAGACAGTGGTGGTCGAGTTCGAATGGGTTCTGCGCGGCGTCTATCGCGAGCCGAGAGCAACGATTGCATCCGCGATCGAAACCATCCTGGCCACCGCGAATGTCGAAGTCGAGGATGCAACAGCCGTTGCGCGAGCCGCCGACTGGTTCCGAAGAGGCATGGACTTTGCTGACGCGCTTCACCTTGCTTCAAGCGGTCACGTCAACTCTTTTCTGACGTTCGATGCCGCCATGCGCCGTCAGGCTGAGAACATGGGCGCGAGGCCGCCGGTCGCCCTTCCGTAGCTATTTCGTGAACGCCGCGACCTTCGACAGGAAGGCGCGTTCGCCGGCGACGGGCTTGAGCCCGGCCGCTTCACTCCACAGCTCGAGGCTTCCGTTGCACGCCAAGGTGAACCTGATCCCGTTCAACCCCTGCCCCGGCGCGCCCTACGAGTGCAGCTCCAACAACCGCATGCACCGCTTCGCCGAGATCGTGAACGACGGCGGCCTGAGTGGCCCCATCCGCACCCCGCGCGGCCGCGACATCTCGGCTGCCTGCGGCCAGCTCAAGAGCGCCAGCCTGCGCGCCCGGGGCGAGAAGGTGGCGCTTTAGCGCCACGCTCGAGGCAGCGGACGAACAGCGCTGTGCCTGCCAGCGCGATCGGCACCGTGAACCAGCCGTGCAAAGTGAGGACTCCTCCAGTTATACGAATGAATTGGATGGGATCGAGTGATCGCACGAAGAGCACAATGGGCAGGCTCAAAAGCGATTGAGTAACGACGACGACGCCGAATGCCAAGCAGCTATAGCCAATCCAGCCCGGGTGACGTTTCGTCAGATGTAGCGAGATCCAACCCAGGAAACCCACCACGAACGTTGACGCCGCGGGCAGGATCTGGATAGAGAGCAAGCCAGGAAGGAAATCGGTTGCTCCCAAGCCGAGCATCCCATAGCCGTTTGCGATCGCAAATGTCACGAAGGCGAGGAGTGCCGCCCAGCATCCGTAGAGGGCTGCGCTGCCAATCACATCTTGCCCAGAGCAATGACACGGGACAGGAACGCGCGTTCGGCCGCGACGACCTTCAAGCCGGCTGCCTCGCCCCATGCCTCGAGGCGGCCGTTGGCGTACTCGGCGTAATACGGCTCGTGGAAATAATGCGGGAAGAGATCGAGCAGGCCGTCCCATGTCGGCTCGTCGCCCTTCTGCATCGAATCGACGATCACGATGAGCCCGTCCGGCTTCAGCACGCGCGCCATCTCGGCGAGGGCCTGTCGCGGATTGCCCGGGGCAGCTCGTGCATCAGGAACGACGAGACCACGAAGTCGAGGCTCGCATCGTCGAACGGCAGCTTCTCCGCGGCGCCTTCGACCAGCTTCACGCGCGCCGTGCGGCCGATCAGGCGGCGCGCCTCGGCGAGATAGGGTGCGCTGAGGTCGAGGCCGCTGAGTTTCATGCCGGGCCAGGCATCGTGCAGGAAGGCCAGCAGCCGGCCGGTGCCGCAGCCGACATCGAGCCCCTTGAGGTCGCGCTGGTTGCGCCCGGCCATCCAGTCGGCGATCGGCTTGAGCGCGCGGCGGCGCATGACGTCGGCGGCGCCGGTGAACAGCACCTCGACCTGGGTGTCGTAGATCGCCGCCGAATGCTCGCTGAGCCAGCCGTCGCTCTGGAAATGGAAGTTCTGCCGGTAGTAGTCGGGCAGGCCGTCGCCCTGCTCGCCGGGCGGCAGGGCGTCGCTCTGGCCGTGGCGGCGGGCATCGACCTGCGGCAGGTCGCGAAAGTAGCGAAGGCTGCGGCGCAGGAACTCGGCCGGCTCCGGTCCGCGCGCGCGCGGTGCGGGAAACAGGCCGGCGGCGATGTCGCGCCATTCGCGCTCGAACAGCGCGCGCATGTCGGCGGTCATCTCGGCCCGCGACGGTGTCGGCCCGATCGGGAAGTCGGGCTTGGGCATGGGCTTGAGCAGACGCCGGCCCGCCGCATAGTGGCCGGCATACCAGGCGACCCGCGCGGTCTGGCGCGCGGCATAGGTGAGACGATCTAGGGTTGAGGCCATGTCCTGCCTGCTTGAGGAATCATTATAGCGGCTTTGCGGCGGCTTGCCCGGCCGGGGTCGGCCGCTATATTCGCGCGCCTTCACCGAACCGACACGAAAGCCGGCAGCCATGAGCATTACTTATACCGGACCCTACAAGAAGGGCGACATCAAGAAGGTCGTGCTGGCCTATTCCGGCGGCCTCGACACCTCGGTCATCCTGAAGTGGCTGCAGACGGCCTATGGCTGCGAGGTCGTGACCTTCACCGCCGATCTCGGCCAGGGCGAGGAGCTGGGGCCGGCGCGCAAGAAGGCCGAGATGCTGGGCATCAAGCCCGAGAACATCTTCATCGACGACGTGCGCGAGGAGTTCGTGAAGGACTTCGTCTTCCCGATGTTCCGCGCCAACGCGCTCTACGAGGGCGAGTACCTGCTCGGCACCTCGATCGCCCGGCCGCTGATCGCCAAGCGCCAGATCGAGATCGCCCGCGAGGTCGGCGCCGACGCCGTGTGCCATGGCGCCACCGGCAAGGGCAACGACCAGGTGCGCTTCGAGCTCACCTATTATGCGCTGAAGCCCGACATCAAGGTGATCGCGCCGTGGCGCGAATGGGAGCTGACCTCGCGCACCAAGCTGATCGAGTTCGCCGAGAAGCACCAGATCCCGATCGCCAAGGACAAGCGCGGCGAGGCGCCCTTCTCGGTCGACGCCAACCTCCTGCACTCGTCCAGCGAGGGCAAGATCCTGGAGGATCCCTGGGAGGAGGCCGACGAGATCGTCTATCAGCGCACCATCTCGCCCGAGGCCGCGCCCGACAAGGCGACCTACATCACGGTCGATTTCGAGAAGGGCGACGCGGTCGCCATCGACGGCGTGGCGATGTCGCCCGCGACCCTGCTGACGAAGCTGAACGAGCTCGGCAAGGCCAACGGCATCGGCCGCCTCGACCTGGTCGAGAACCGCTTCGTCGGCATGAAGAGCCGCGGCATCTACGAGACGCCGGGCGGCACGATCCTGCATGCCGCCCATCGCGGCATCGAGTAGATCACGCTCGACCGCGGCGCCGGCCATCTCAAGGACGAGCTGATGCCGAAGTATGCCGAGCTGATCTATTTCGGCTTCTGGTATTCGCCCGAGCGCGAGATGCTGCAGGCGCTGATCGACAAGAGCCAGGAGAACGTCACGCGGCACGGTGCGGCTCAAGCTCTACAAGGGCAACACCACGGTGGTCGGCCGCAAGTCGCCCAAGTCGCTCTACTCGATGCAGCACGTCACCTTCGAGGAAGACGCCGGCGCCTACAACCAGCGCGACGCCGAAGGCTTCATCAAGCTGAACGCGCTGCGCCTGCGCCTGCGCGGCCTGGGCCAGGGCGGCCCGAAGAAGTGATGCCTTTCCTCCCCAGCATCGCTGGGGAGGTGCCCGCGCAGCGGGCGGAGGGGTCATGAGCATCGCGACTGCTGCTCATGACCCCTCCGTCCCTTCGGCCCACCTCCCCACTTCGTGGGGAGGGTAAGGCCATTGACCTACTTCGGCCTGCCCTACATCCACGCCGTCTTCGACGTCGCCGCCTGGCTCGCCTCGATGGCGGTGTTCTGGCTCACCACACGTCATCTCCTGCCGGCCGATGCGCTGCCGGCCAATCGCGTGCCGCACCCCGGCGCCTATGCCGTCACGGCCGGCGCGGGCGCGCTCTTGGGCGCCCTGTTCTTCGGCACGGCGAATGCGCTTCTCTCCGGCGTGCACGCGCTGGGCTTTTCCATGGTCGGCGGCATCGCCGGCGCCATCGCCGCGATCGAGGCCTTCAAGCGCCTCACCGGCGTCGCCGGCTCGACCGGCATCGTCTTCGCCGCCCCCTTCGCCGCCACCGTCGCCGTGGGCCGCTGGGGCTGCTTCTTCTCGGGCCTTGCCGATTTCACCTACGGCACGCCGACCGGCCTGCCCTGGGGCGTCGACTTCGGCGACGGCATCCATCGTCATCCGGTGCAGCTCTACAAGTCGCTCGCGATGGCGGCGATGTTCGTCGTCCTGATCTGGCGCTTCCGGGCGCGCGACCGCTTCTGGCTCGCCAACGGCTTCTACCTGACGGTCGGCTGGTACGCCCTGCAGCGCTTCGTGTGGGAGTTCTTCAAGCCCTATGCGACCGTGCTGGGTCCGTTCAACCTCTTCCATGTGGTCTGCCTGGGCCTGCTGCTGTACGCTGCCGCGATGATCCGCAGCAGCGCGGCTCGCTAGGAGGAGGCGCATGTACGACGGCATCGAGCGCAAGTCGGCGCCTTATCTCTTCCTCGGCCAGACGACCTCGTTGTGCGAGACCTGCCTCGGCCTGGTGCCGGCCAAGATCGTCGAGGAGGACGGCGGCATCTACTATTCCAAGCGCTGCCCCGAGCACGGCGTGATGAAGACCCTGGTATCCGACGACCCCGTCTACTGGCGGCGCACGCTCGAATACCTGAAGCCCGGCGACCGGCCGCTTCAGCCGCACACACGCACCGAGCGCGGCTGCCCGTGGGATTGCGGGCTGTGCCCCGACCACGAGCAGCATTCCTGCCTGGCGATCGTCGAGATCAACGAGGCCTGCAACCTCGCCTGCCCGGTGTGCTTCGCCGATTCCTCGCCGAAGCGGAACACGCATCGCAGCCTGGCCGAGGTCGAGCGCATGTTCGATGCGCTGGTGCTGAGCGAAGGCGAGCCGGACCTGGTGCAGATCTCGGGCGGCGAACCCACCATCCATCCGCAGATCCTCGAGATCATCGCCGCGGCGCGGCGCCGGCCGATCAGGCACGTGATGCTGAACACCAACGGCATCCGCATCGCCGAGGATCCCGCTTTCGCCGATGCGCTGGCCGAGTTCAGGCCGGGCTTCGAGGTCTACCTGCAGTTCGATTCCCTGAACGATGCGGCCCTCAGGAACCTGCGCGGCGCCGCGCTGTCGCGCATCCGCCGCCAGGCGCTGGCCAACCTCGAGGCGCGTGGCATCTCGACGACGCTGGTCTGCACGGTCAAGCGCGGCGTCAACGACGGGGAGATCGGCGCCATCGTGCGCCATGCGCTCACCTACAAGTGCGTGCGTGGCGTCAACTTCCAGCCGGTCCAGGACGCCGGCCGCAACGAGGGCTTCGATCCCAAGCTGAACCGCATCGTGCTGTCGGAGATCCGCCGCCGCATCGTCGAGGATTCCGGCGTCTTCGCCGACGGCGACATGATCCCGCTGCCGTGCAATCCGGCGTCGATCTCGATCGGCTACGGCCTGCGCAACGGCGAGACGGTGATCCCGCTCACCTCGCTGGTGCCGCGCGAGGCGTTGCTGCCCGCCATGCCCAACGCCATCTCGTTCGAGAAATATCCCGAATTGCGCCGGCGCTTCGTCGATCTCCTGTCGCTGTCGACCGCCGACAGCAACACGACGGAACGGCTGGGCTCGCTGCTCTGCTGCCTGCCCGACGTGCCGATGCCCGAGGGCTCGGGCTACGAGAACGTCTTCCGCGTCACGATCGTGGAGTTCCTCGACCGCTTCAATTTCTGCCTGGCCAACGTCAAGCGCTCCTGCGTCCATTTCGTGACGCCCGACGGCAGCATCATCCCGTTCGACACCTACAACACCTTCTATCGTCCGGGCGCCGCCGGGAACGCGCGCCTGGCCGAGGCGCGCCAGGCTGAGGCCAACACGTGAGCGATCCCGCCCCACCGCTCCCGCCGCCGTTTCATCCGCCGCCGCCGGCGAAGAACAGGGGGCTCGGCTGGTTCTTCGCCGTTTCGGGCGCCGTCCTGTTGCTGCTCACCCTGGGCTGCATGCTGGCTGCGACGGATGGCGATTTGTTCAGCGGGGACTCGAGCATTGCCGTCATATTCGGCTCGCCGACGCTGATCCTGGGCGGCGTCTTTCTTTGGCTGGGCTCGCGCCGCCTAAAGCGCTAAGCAGTCGGCAGCACAGCGCCCAAGTCGGAAACACGACGTTCACACGGAGTTCTGGATGCCTTTCGACAACAGCGGCCGCCCGGGGCCGGGACGCGGCGCGGGCGAGCGGGCCATCAACCTGCCGCCCGTGCTGCTGTGGCTGATCGGCATCAACGTCGCCGTCCAGCTGCTGCGTACCCTGCTGGGCGAGGAGGCCGACCAGACCCTCATCGACCAGTTCGGCCTGGTGCCGGCCGCCTACAGCGGCGATGGCCGCGATCTCCTGTCGCTCGTGGCCGCCCCCATCACCTACCAGTTCCTGCATGGTGGCTGGCTGCATCTCGGCGTCAACATGATCACCCTGGCGGCATTCGGCGCGCCGGTCGAAAGAATGCTGGGCGTGCGCCGCTTCATCCTGTTCTATCTGTCGGCCGGCGTGGTCGCGGGCCTGGTCCATGTCCTGCTGTTTCCCGCATCGATCGACCCGGTGATCGGCGCGTCCGGCGCCATCAGCGGCGTGTTCGGCGGCGTGCTGATGCTGATGCGCCAAGTCGGCAGCCTGAGGTCGCTGCTGCCGATCGCTGGAATCTGGATCGCTCTCAACGTCTTCTTCGGCATCTTTGGCGGCATGCCGGGGGCGGGCGGCGAGCAGATCGCCTGGGCTGCGCATATCGGCGGCTTTGTCTACGGCCTCATCGCCATCCGCCTGTTCATGCCGCGGCAGCCATGACCGGGATCCATGATTTCATCTGCCTTCCCCGTTTCAGGGGCAGGGCTATCGGCTATGGCGAACTCCGTCGTCTCGACTGGAGCGCGAAGCGCGGAGCGGAGAGACCTTCCCACCACGATATGCGGCTTATCGTGGTGGGAAGGTCTCTCCACACGGCCCTGCGGGCCTTGGTCGAGACGACGGGAAATCATCTGCATTCACCATATGCGATAGCCCTGCCCATAAGGACGGGGGAGGACTAAGCGGTGCCATGGCCGACCAGCCGGTCCCCCTGCGTCGCTACCTTGCGGCCAACGCCGTAGCGCTGGCGCCGTCCTTCGCCGCGCTCGCGGTTCTCTATTGGTCGGGCGCCCTCGCCGGCCGGCCGGCGCTGATCGCGATGGCCGGCATCGCCGCGGTGACCGTCTTCCTGGTGCAACGCTACCTCGGTTCGCTCGCCCGCTTCGCGCGCTTCGTCGGCGAGCTGTCGGACGAACGCGAGCCGGTGATGCCGCGCCTGTCGTTCGCGCCCGCCACCGAGGAGCTGGCGACGGCGGCGGCCATGCTTTCCACCGGCTGGCGCCGCCAGCGCGCCTCGATCGACAATCTCGCGGCCTCCGCGCAGGCCATCGTCGACGGCCTGCCCGACCCGCTGATCGCGGTCGACCGCCAGCGCCGCATCGTGCGCACCAATCTCGCGGCGCGGGCGCTGTTGGGCGCGGTCGGCGCCGAACGCGACCTGTCCACGGCCTTCCGCCAGCCGCAGCTCCTGGCGGCGATCGACGGGCTGCTGGAGACCGGCGTCGACGGCAATTTCGCCGGTGCCGACCAGACCGCCGTCGAGTTCATGCTGCCCGGGCCGCCCGAGCTCGACGTCATCGCCCATCTGCGGCGCCTGCCGCGGGCGGCGGCGGACGGGTCGCTCGCCCTGATCGTACTGCACGACACCACGGCGCGGCGGCGGGCCGAGCGCATGCGCGCCGATTTCGTCGCCAACGCCAGCCACGAGCTCAAGACGCCGATCGCCGGCCTCGCCGGCTTCATCGAGACCCTGCGCGGGCCGGCGCGCGACGATGCCGACGCCCGCGAGCGCTTCCTCGGCATCATGGCCGAGCAGGCCGACCGCATGCGCCGCCTGGTCGACGACCTCCTGATGCTGTCGCGCATCGAGCAGCACGAGCATGCCCGCCCCGACGCCGCGGTCGATCTCGACCGCGTGCTCCGCGGCGTGCTCGACCTGCTGCAGCTCAAGGCCACGTCGCGCAAGGTGGTGCTCGAGCTCAGCGTCGATCCGTCCCTGGCCCGGGCGGTCGGCGACTATGACGAGCTCACCATCGTGTTCCAGAACCTGGTCGACAACGCCGTGAAATACGCCAAGCCCGCGACCACCGTGCGGGTGACGGCGCGTCCGGCGGGCGCGGGCCGGGTCGCCGTCGCCGTGAGCGACGAGAGCGACGGCATTCCGGCCGCGCACCTGCCGCGGCTCACCGAGCGCTTCTACCGCGTCGACACCGCCCGCTCGCGCCAGCTGGGCGGCACCGGCCTCGGCCTCGCCATCGTCAAGCACGTCGTCAACCGCCATCGCGGCCGGCTCGACATCCAGAGCACGCCGGGCAAGGGCTCGACCTTCACGGTGACGTTGCCGGCGGCGGGCTGAAGCAATTCCCGGCGACCGCGACGCGTGCGCCCGTTCGCCGACCGGCGCGCATAATCCGCGGCGCGGCGCGTTTGCACGGGCGATGCGCTACTCCTGTCCCGTCGGGGAGAGGCTTTGCGGATGCTGGCGGGGCTCATTTGATCTTTTTTGACCTCTGTCCGCGTGCCGGCCGCGTCGTACTCCCTGCAGCGACAACCGGTGTGAAGCCGGGCCAGGGAGGAAGACACGCACACAAAAAATCGCTCAAGGATGGCCGGCCGACATGCGGTGAGAGCATGACGCCTCGCGGATGATGCTACAAACATACTGACTGGCGCGGGATCGCGCGTCATCGAGCAGCTTTGCTTGTGACTTTTCGGAACTGATTCCGCATGCCGACTCCCGGCCGGGTCGCGTAATGTGGCGACACAAGGAGACGCAAAGGCGGCTCTCGGGGGAGAGAATGAAACACAGGACCGACCGTTCGAAGATCGCCGGCCGCTTGGCGGCGGCCCTGCTGGCCGGCATCTGCCTGACGTCGCTTGTGCTGACGGTTGGCGCCGCGTCCGCCTGGGCCGACGGAGGCAGGGGCGGAGACGGCGCCGGCGGCACGCCAGGCGGCGCAGGCGGAGCCGGCTTCACCGGGCAATCCCGGATCTCCGGGCGGCAATCCCGGCTCCAGCGGCGGCGGTGGCGGCGGGGCCGCCGGCGGCGGCACAGGGGGAAACGGTGGCGGTACCTCCGGCGCCGCCGCCGGCGCGGGCGGCGCCACCCCCGGCGCGGCCGGCCAGGCCGGTGGAGACAATAGCGTCGCCGGCAACGGCGGTGGCGGCGGCGGTGGCGGGGCCAATGGCAATGGCGCCGGCGCAACCTCGATCACCAACAGTGCCCCACTTGCCGGCGGCGCCGGCGGCCGAGGTGGCAACGGCGCCACAACCGCCGGCGGGGGCGGCGGCGGCGCCGGCGGCTACGGCGCCATCGTTACCGGTGCGGGCGCCAGCAGCAACAGCAGCTCGATCACGGGCGGCAGCGGCATGAACGGCGGCACGAGTGGTACCGGCCACGGCGGCGACGGCGGCAGTGGCGGCGTTGGCGTGCAGTTCACGACGTCCGGCGCCAGCTTCACCAATCTGGGCAGCGTATCCGGCGGCGCCGGCGGCGCCGGCGGAGCTGCAGGAGGAGGCACTGCGGGCACTGCCGGCTTAGGCGGCGCGGGTATCTCGGGCTCGGGCCTCACGATCATCAACAGCGGCACGATCAGCGGCGGCGCCGGGGGAGCCCCTGCTTTCGGCGGATTCGGCATCATCGGCTCGGACCTGACGATCATCAACAGCGGCACGATCACGGGTCAGGCCGTCGAGGCCATCATCTTCAATGGCGGCACCAATGTGCTGGAGCTGCGGGCGGGCTCGACCATCAACGGTGCGGTGCTCAATGCCGCACCCGGCAACAACACGCTGCGGCTGGGCGGCAGCACCAACTCGAGCTTCGACACGTCCCTGCTCGGAGGTGGCTTCAACGCCTTCAACGCGGTCGAGAAGACGGGCACCAGCACCTGGACGCTGACCGGCACGACCGGGGCTGCGACGCCATGGACGATCACCGCCGGCACGCTCGCGCTGTCCAGCGGCGCCGACATCTCGAGCTCGAGCAGCGTGACGGTCGCCGGCGGCGCCACCTTCGACATGACCGGCAACGTCGGCTTCACCTCCATCCAGACCCTGGCCGGCGGCGGCATTGTGCAACTCGGCGGCGGGCTGTTCGTCTCCAACGCCTCGAGCCAATTCTCCGGCGCGATAAACGGTGGCGGCGGCCTCGAGATCGGCGCCGGAACGCTGACCCTGTCGGGGGTCAACGGCTACACCAACGCCACGCAGATCGATGCTGGTGCCACTCTCGCCCTGACGGGCAACGGCTCGATCGCCAGCGCCGCCTCCGTCACCTTTTCCGGCGGCGGCACATTCGACATCTCGCAGGTCAACTCGGGGGGCACGTCGATCAACGCACTGGTCGGCAACGGGAACGTCAGCTTGGGCAGCAAGACGCTCACCATCACCAGCGGCTCGACGTTCGACGGCGTCATCCAGGATGGCGGCATCGGCGGCGGCACGGGCGGCGGGCTGCTGATCGCGGGCGGCGGGTCGGGGCAGGATCTGCGCGGCGTCAACACCTACACCGGGGCCACGACGATCACCGCGGGAGGCCTGCTCACCCTGTCGAATAACGGCAGCATCGCCCAGTCGAGCGGCGTCAACCTCGCCGGCGCGGGCGCGCAGTTCGACATCTCGGCGGCCAGCGGAGCCCGCACCATCAAGGACCTGAGCGGCGTCGCCGGATCGACGATCCAGCTCGGCAACAATGCGCTGATCGTGGGCACGGCGAACTCGACGACCTTCGCCGGCATCCTCGACGACAGCAGCAACCCCGGCGGCAGCCTCGTCAAGCAGGGCAGCGGCACGCTCACGCTCACCGGCGCCAACACATACTCGGGCGGCACGACGATCAGCGGCGGCATGATCAATTTCGCGGCGCTCAACAACTTCGGCACCGGGATGATCACGCTCGCCGGCGGCGGGCTGCAATGGGCGGCCGGCACCACGACCGACGTCTCCTCGCGGCTGGTGCTGGGCGCAGGTGGCGCCACCCTCGACACCAATGGCAGCAACATCACCTTCGCGAATGGCCTGACGGGCACGGGCGGCCTGACCAAGCAGGGCAACGGCATCCTGAACCTGGCCGGCGCCAACACCTACACTGGTCCGACCGCGGTCAACGGCGGCACGCTTGCCGTGAACGGCAGCCTGACCAGCAATGTCACTGTCGGTGCGGGCGGCACCTTGGGCGGCAACGGCACGATCGCGGGCATCGTCACCAACAATGGCACACTGGCGCCGGGCAACTCGATCGGCACGCTGAACGTGAGCGGCAGCTTGGTGCAGGGCGCGGGCAGCATCTACCAGGTCGAGGTCAATGCGGCGGGCCAGGGCGATCGCATCAACGTCACCGGCGCGCCGGGCACGGCCACGATCAACGGCGGCACGGTGCAGGTGATCGCCGCGGCGGGCAGCTACGGCGCCAGCACGACCTACACCATCCTCAATGCCACCGGCGGCGTGACGGGAACCTACACGGGTGTCACCAGCAACTTCGCCTTCCTGACGCCGTCGCTGGCCTACGACGCCAACAACGTGTTCCTGACCCTGGCGCTGAGCGGCTTCTCGTTCGGCGGCAACACGCCCAACCAGAAGGCGGTCGGCGCGGCGCTCGACCAGTCCTACGCCGGGGCGAGCGGCGACTTCGCCACGGTGCTGGGGGCGATGGCCGGGCTCAGCACGACGCAGGGCCCGATCGCGCTCGATGCGATCAGCGGCCAGCCCTATGCCGACTTCGGCACCATGAACACCAACAACTCGGCGATGTTCATGAATGCGCTGGGCCAGCAGATGGCGATGGCGCGCGGCGCCTCGGCGACCGGCCAGCGCCAGGCGCTGGCGCAGGCCTGCGACATCGCCGCCTGCGACGGCGCCAGCAGCCCGCTGAGTGCGTGGGTGAGTGCGCTCGGGGGCCTGGGCTCGGTGCTGGGCGACAGCAATGCCAGCACGCTCACCTACAACTTCGGCGGCGCGGCAGCCGGCCTCGACTATCGCCTCGACCCGCGCTTCCTGGTCGGCATCGGCGCGGGCTACACCCACGGCACGCAGTGGGTGAACTCCTTCCTGGGCCAGGGTTGGAGCGACTCGGTGAGCGTCGCGGCCTACGGCAGCTTCACGCAGTCGGGCCTCTACCTCGATGCGCTGGCGGGCTACGCGTATTTCAACAACCAGCTGCAACGCCAGATCCTGATCCCCGGCCTGCAGCAGAGGACGGCCAGCGGTTCGACCGGCGCCAACCAGTTCCTCGGCCAGGCCGAGGGCGGCTACAAGCTGGGCCTCTACGCCCCCGCCGCGGCGACCATCACGCCGTTCGGCCGGCTGCAGGTCTCGAGCGTGACGCAGAATGCCTTCTCGGAATCGGGCGCGCAGTCGCTCAGCCTGAACGTGGCGCAGCAGACCACCAACTCGCTGCGCACGACGCTGGGCGCCGATCTCGCCAGCTCGATCGGGCTCGGCAACGCGCGCACGCTCGACCTGGCGCTGCGCCTGGGCTGGCAGCACGAGTTCGCCGACACCGGCCGGCCGATCACGGCGGCCTTCGCCGGCGCGCCGGGCAACAGCTTCACCGTGTTCGGCGCCACGCCGATCCGCGACAGCGCCATCCTGGGCTTCTCGGCCACCACCGCGGTCGCCGACGCGACGCAGATCTACCTGCGCTACGACGACGGTGTCGGCGGCGGCACCGACAACCACGCGCTCACCGCCGGCCTGCGCATGAGCTGGTGACCGTTCCGATCGGGGATCGACCAGGATCTGACGGAGCGCAAGTATTGTTCTGTTCGGCGGCGACGCACGGCCCTTACGCGGCACGCAAGAATTATGTGATCGATCCGATGGCGCGCGAGGCTTGACAACCGCGCGCAATGTTGTGGCCTATCCCTGCCGACACTCACGAACAGAGGATCGGCGCATGGCGACCCCGGACACCGACCAGCTACGGCCCCGAGCACTGCAAACTCGCCCGTCGGGGCGGAAAGGGCGCAAAGGGCGGAAACCCCCTGCGGAAACATTGGACCTCGCCCAGCGGTGACCAACGTTTCGGCCACCACTGTTTTTTTGTCCAATTCCTTCAAGGACTTGGCTATTTCCGCGGGATCATCCTCAGGGCCGATGCCAGGTGTCATCGCATTGTCACATATCTGTAATAAGACAGTGACGAGGGGCTCCTAGGGGAGAGGCGCTTCGGGATTTCACGAAGGAGGACCCTATGAATTTCGCAAAGATTACCCTGGCGACCGCCGCCCTCGCCTTTTCGTCGCTGGCTGCGCACGCCGCCGACTTGTCGGGCGCCGGCGCCACGTTCCCCTACCCGGTCTATGCCAAGTGGGCGGACGCCTACAAGAAAGAGACCGGCATCGGCCTCAACTACCAGTCGATCGGCTCGGGCGGCGGCATCAAGCAGATCAAGGCCAAGACCGTGACCTTCGGCGCGTCGGATGCGCCGCTGCCCGGCAAGGAGCTCGACGAGACGGGCCTGGCTCAGTTCCCGATGGTGATGGGCGGCATCGTGCCGGTCGTGAACATCGACGGCGTCAAGCCGGGCGAGCTGGTGATCGACGGCCCGACGCTGGCCAAGATTTTCCTCGGCGACATCAAGAAGTGGGACGACCCCGCCATCGCCAAGCTGAACCCCGGCGCCAAGTTGCCGTCGCAGGCGATCGCCATCGTCCATCGCTCGGACGGATCGGGCACGACCTACAACTTCAGCTACTACCTGTCGGACGTGAGCCCGGACTGGAAGTCGAAGGTCGGCACCAACACGGCCGTGCAGTGGCCGGCCGGCATCGGCGCCAAGGGCAACGAAGGCGTCGCCAACAACGTCGCCCAGACCAAGGGCTCGGTTGGCTATGTCGAATACGCCTATGCCAAGCAGAACAAGCTCACCTTCACCAAGATGGTGAATAAAGCCGGCAAGACCGTCGCGCCGACCATGGACGCCTTCCAGGCCGCGGCCGCCAATGCCGACTGGAAGTCGAAGCCCGGCTACGGCGTGATCCTGGCAAACCAGCCCGGCGACAAGTCGTGGCCGATGACGGCAGCCACCTGGATCCTGATCTACAAGAAGCCGCAGGATCCGGCCGCCGTCACCGAGGCGCTGAAGTTCTTCGCCTGGTCCTACGCCAAGGGCGACAAGATGGCCGAGCAACTCGACTACGTGCCCATGCCGTCCAACGTCGTGAGCGACATCGAGAAGATGTGGTCGTCCGAGATCAAGGACTCCAGCGGCAAGCCGCTCTACGCCGTGACGAACTGAGACGGGAGATCCCTCGCTTCAGCGCGGATCGATCCGCGCTGAAGCAGCCCGGGGGGAGCTTTAATCGACGGGGAGGGGCGCTAAAGTGGCCGACGTGACCATGAACAGGACGAATGTGGGATCGGCCGAAGCGTCATCCTCGCGGGCTGCCGTGCTGCGGCGGCTGCGCACGGGCGATGCCGTCTTCCACGGCATGACCCAGGCGGCTGCGATCACCGTCCTGGTGCTGCTGAGCGGCGTGATCCTGGCGCTCGTCATCGGCTCGATGCCCGCACTCACCACCTTCGGCCCGTCGTTCCTCACCACCGAGGTGTGGAACCCGGTGACCGACAAGTTCGGCGCGCTGGCGCCGATCTACGGCACCCTGGTCACTTCGGCCATCGCCATGCTGATCGCCGTGCCGGTCGGCCTCATGATCGCGTTCTTCCTCACCGAGCTCTGCCCGCCCGTCCTGCGGCGGCCGATCGGCATCGCCATCGAGCTGCTGGCCGGCATTCCCAGCATCATCTACGGCATCTGGGGCCTGTTCGTGTTCGCGCCGTTCCTGCAGAAGTACGTGCAGCCCTTCCTGATCGACACCTTCGCCAACGTGCCGGGACTTTCCTCGCTGTTCGAGGGCCCGCCTTACGGCATCGGCATGCTGACCGCGGGCCTGATCCTGGCGATCATGGTGCTGCCCTTCGTCACCTCGATCTCGCGCGACGTCTTCGATGCCGTGCCGCCCGTCCTGAAGGAGGCGGCCTACGGCGTCGGCGGAACGACCTGGGAAGTGTTCCGCCATGTCGTCCTGCCCTTCACCCGGGTGGGCGTGATCGGCGGCTTCATGCTGGGGCTGGGCCGGGCGCTCGGCGAGACCATGGCGGTCACCTTCGTGATCGGCAACGCGCACAAGGTTTCGGCGTCGATCCTGGCACCCGGCACGACCATCTCGGCCTCGATCGCCAACGAGTTCACCGAAGCGGTCGGCGACCTCTACACCTCCTCGCTGATCGCGCTCGGCCTGATCCTGTTCCTCATCACCTTCATCGTCCTGGCCTTCGCGCGCTACCTGCTGCTGCGCATCCAGCGGCGGCTGGGCTAGCGCCATGGCGGTCATCCGCAAGAATTCCGCTCTATGCCGGCCGCCGCCGGCGCAACGCCATCGCCAAGGCGCTCGCCCTGGCGGCGACCGCGTTCGGCCTGGGCTGGCTGGTCCTCGTCCTGGGCGTGCTGCTGTACGAGGGCGTCGGCGGGCTGTCGCTCGCCGTCTTCACCGAGAACACGCCGCCGCCGGGCGCCGCCGGCGGCCTGCTCAACGCCATCGTCGGCAGCCTCGCCATGACGATCCTGGCGGTGCTCATCGGCACGCCGATCGGCGTTCTCGCCGGCACCTACCTCGCCGAGTACGGCCGCCACAGCAAGCTGTCGAGCATCGTGCGCTTCATCAACGACATCCTGTTGAGCGCGCCGTCGATCGTGATCGGCCTGTTCGTCTACGAGATCATGGTGGCGCCGATGGGCCACTTCTCGGGCTGGGCCGGCGCCGTGGCGCTGGCCGTCATCGTCATCCCGGTCGTGGTGCGGACCACCGAGGACATGCTGACCCTGGTGCCCGACACGCTGCGCGAGGCCGCTGCCTCGATCGGCCTGCCGCGCGCCCACATGATGGTGCGGATCGCCTATCGCGCCGCCAGCGCCGGCATCGTCACCGGCATCCTGCTGGCCATCGCCCGCATCAGCGGCGAGACGGCGCCGCTTCTGTTCACCGCGCTCAACAACCAGTTCTTCAGCCTCGACATGAACGCGCCGATGCCCAGCCTGCCGGCGGTCATCTTCCAGTTCGCCCTGTCGCCCTACGAGGAGTGGCAGAAGCTCGCCTGGACCGGCGCGCTGCTCATCACCGCCACCGTGCTGGCCCTCAGCATCATCGCCCGTTCCCTCACTGCAACGAGGAAGTCGTCATGAGCATTGCCTCCGCCCACAGCCCGGCCGTCGCCGTTCCCGTGGCGGCCCACGCCAGCATCGACACCGCCGGGCTGGCCGAGAAGATCTCCATCCGCGACCTCGAGTTCTTCTACGGCGACGGCCGCGCGCTCAAGGGCATCAGCCTCAAGCTCTACGCCAACAAGGCGACCGCCTTCATCGGCCCGTCGGGTTGCGGAAAGTCGACGTTGCTGCGCGTGCTGAACCGCATGTACGACCTCTATCCGGGCCAGCGCGCCACCGGCGAGGTGCTGTTCGACGGCGAGAACCTGCTGGCGCCGGACCAGGACATCAACCTGCTGCGCGCGCGCATCGGCATGGTGTTCCAGAAGCCGACGCCGTTTCCGATGTCGATCTACGAGAACATCGCCTTCGGCATCCGGCTCTACGAGCGCCTGCCGCGCTCCGAGCTCGACGGCCGGGTCGAGACCGCGCTGCGCCGCGCCGCGCTGTGGGACGAGGTCAAGGACAAGCTCGCCGCCAACGGGCTCAGCCTGTCGGGCGGCCAGCAGCAGCGGCTGTGCATCGCCCGCACCGTGGCGGTGAAGCCCGAGGTCATCCTGTTCGACGAGCCGTGCTCGGCGCTCGATCCGATCTCGACCGCCAAGATCGAGGAGCTGATCGACGAGCTGAAGCAGGACTACACGATCGTCATCGTCACCCACAACATGCAGCAGGCCGCGCGCGTCTCGGACTTCACGGCCTTCATGTATCTCGGCGAGCTGATCGAGTTCGGCGCGACCGAGACTCTGTTCACCACGCCCAAGGACAGCCGCACGCAGGCCTACATCACGGGCCGCTTCGGCTAAGGGCGGTCAGGAGCTGGAGAAGAAAATGGCGGAACACACGCTGAAACGCTTCGACGAGGAACTCGAGCGGCTGAGTGCGACGATCAGCGAGATGGGCGGCCTGGCCGAGAGCCAGCTCGCGCAGTCCCTCGTGGCGCTGCGCCAGCGCGACACCGAGGTTGCCGAGCGGGTGATCGCCGACGATGCCCGCGTCGATGCCCTCGACAACGCCGTCCAGGAGCAGACGGTGAAGCTGCTCGCCCTGCGCCAGCCCATGGCGGTCGACCTGCGGGTCATCCTGTCGTCGATCAAGATCGCCGCGGCGCTCGAGCGCATCGCCGACTATGCCAAGAACACCGCCAAGCGCTCGATCGTGCTCGGCCAGATGACGCCGCCGCTCTCGGCCGTGACCGGCATCGACCGGCTGGGCCGCCTGGTCGGCACCGCGCTCAAGGACGTGCTCGACGCCTTCGCCCACGGCGACGTCGCCAAGGCACACGATGTCTGGCAGCGCGACGAGGAGATCGACCAGGTCTATACCGGCCTGTTCCGCGAGCTGCTGACCTACATGATGGAGGATCCGCGCACGATCACGGCCTGCACGCATCTGCTGTTCATGGCCAAGAACATCGAGCGCGCCGGCGACCACGTCACCAACATCGCCGAGCTGGTGAGCTTCCGCAGCACCGGCCACGGCTTCGATGAGGCGCGGCCCAAGGGCAGCGCCTCGCTCTATGCCACGGCCAAAGCGCCATGAGCATGGCGGCTCAGGCGCCCTCGCGGCGCGACACGCAGACATCGTCGATGAAGCCGCGCGTCCTGATCGTCGAGGACGAGACCGCGCTGGTCGAGCTGCTGCGCTACAACCTCGAACAGTCGGGCTTCGGCGTCGCCGTGGCCTATGACGGCGAGGAGGCGCTGGCCTCGGTCCAGGAGGATGTTCCCGACATCATCCTGCTCGACTGGATGCTGCCCCTGATGTCGGGAATCGAGGTCTGCCGCCAGCTCCGCCGCCAGACCGCGACCGCCAACGTGCCCATCATCATGCTGACGGCGCGCGGCGAGGAGGGCGACAGGGTGCGCGGCCTCGACGCCGGCGCCGACGACTACGTCCCCAAGCCATTCTCGCCGACCGAACTGGTGGCGCGCATCCGCGCCGTGCTGCGCCGCATCCGTCCGGCGCTGGCCGACGAGGCGCTGTCCTACGCCGACATCGTGATGGACCTGGTCGCCCATCGGGTGACGCGCGCCGGCAAGCCGGTCCATCTCGGCCCCACCGAGTTCCGCCTGCTGCGCCATTTCATGGAGCATCCCGGCCGCGTCTTCTCGCGCGAGCAGCTGCTCGACGCGGTGTGGGGCAAGGACGTCTATGTCGAGGCGCGCACCGTCGACGTCCATATCCGCCGCCTGCGCATCGCGCTGAACGGCGAGCAATATGCCGACCTCATCCGCACCGTCCGCGCCGCCGGCTACGCCCTCGACGCCCAGCCCGGCTGAGGTGCATCGCGGGTTTTCCACACCGGCAGTAACGGTTTTGTAGCCTTGCGCCTGTACCTGAAGCTTGCCTGTTCCCGGCTGGCACCCCACGCCCCGCTCCGGAATAGGTCGGTTCCCCCGGCACGGACGACACCCCGTCGCCGATTTACTGCCCCTCCTTCTTCGAAGAAGGAGGGGTTTCTTTTTCAAAGCGACGGCGGACGACCTCGGCCAGCACCAGCGCGGGCAATCCGAGCAGGGCGGTGTAGAGGAAAAAGATCGCATAGCCGCCGTACTTGGGCGATGCGCCGACCGCATCGAGCAGGGCGGCGAAGGCCGGCACATCGCGCGCCGAGCTCTGCAGGTAATCGACGACCAGACCGGAAAACCCGCCGATCAGCTTGCCCGGCAGCGTCATGATCGAGCTGAACAGCGCATATTGCGTGGCCGTGTAAGCGGTGTTGGTGAGGCCGGAGAGGAAGGCGATGAACACAGAGCCCGCCATGCCGCTCACCAGATTGTCGACGCTGATCGCCGCCGCCAGCACCAGCGTATCGGGCTGGCCGATGATGGCGAGCCACGAGAAGGTGAGATTGCTGGCGGCGATCAGGAACACCGAGGGCGCCAGCAGTCGCGCCGCGCCGAGGCGGAACACCAGGGCGCCACCCAGCAGGGCGCCCAGGATCGACATCACGAAACCATAGATCTTGGTGACGTTGGCGATCTGCTGCAGGCTGAAGCCCATGTCGATGTAGAAGGGATTGGCCATCACGCCCATGGCGATGTCGCTCAGCCGGAACAGGCCGATGAACGCCAGCAGCACCAGCGCCATCCAGCCGAAGCGCGCGAAGAAGTCGACGAACGGGCAGACGATGGCGCCATAGATCCAGACCAGCGCATCGCGCAGCGCGGGCGGCAGGCCGGCCTGGCGGGCCGCGAACGCCGCGATCTTGCCTTCGCGCTCGGCGGTGCCCGCGGCCACCCGCACTTCGGGCTCGGCGATGATGAACGTCGTCAGGATGCCGACCAGCGCCAGCGCCGCCATGCTGCGATAGGCAAGCGGCCAGGAGCCGAACTCGGCGATGTAGAGCGCGCCGGCGCCGGCGGCGAGCACGGCGATGCGATAGCCGAGCTGGTAGGTCGCGGCGGTGGCGCCCTGCAGCGACTCGTCGGTCGCCTCGATGCGGAAGGCGTCGAGGGCGATGTCCTGCGTCGCCGAGGAGAAGGCCACGACCACGGCGAAAACCGCGAGCCACCAAAGGTCGACCCGCGGATCGCAGAACGACATGGCGAACAGGCCGAGGCCGATGCCGACCTGGGCCAGCAGCATCCAGGCCCGCCGGCGGCCCAGCCAGCGCGTCGAGCACGGGCAGGGGCACCCGGTCGACCACGGGCGACCAGACGAACTTGAAGGAGTAGGTGATGCCGATCCAGCTGATGAAGCCGATCGCCGTGCGGCTCACGCCGAACGCCCGCAGCCAGGCCGACAAGGTCGAGAAGACGAGAAGAAATGGCAGCCCGGCTGAGAAGCCCAGGAACAGCAGCGAGATCACGCGCGGATGCGCGTAGATCGCCAGCGTCTGGCGCCAGCTTCGCGCCCGGGGAGTTGTTGGAACGGGAGCGCTCAAATCAGGCCGCGCAGCGCCTGCTCGGGCCGCGCACCGACGTGGCTGATGATCTCGGCGGCGGCGAGCCCGCCCAGCCGCGCGCATTCGGCGAGCGGCTTGCCGTGCGTGAAGCCGAACAGGAAGCCCGCGGCATAGAGATCGCCGGCGCCGGTCGTGTCGACCAGCCTGGCGAGCGGAGCGGCCGGCACGGCGTAGGTCTCGCTGCCCTTGATCACGACCGAGCCTTTTTCGCTGCGGGTCAGGGCGGCGATCTTGGCTTCCTTGCGGGTCGCCTCCATCGCCTCCTCGAACGTTTCGACCTCGTAGAGCGCTTTGATCTCGGCCTCGTTGCCGAACAGGATATCGACCTTGTTGCGGATGAGGTCGCGGAACTCGTCGCGATAGCGGTGGACGCAGAACGAGTCCGACAGCGTGATCGAGACCAGCCGGCCCGCGGCATGGGCGGCGTCGAACGCCTTCAGCACGGCCTTCTTGGCCTCCGGCGCATCCCACAGATAGCCTTCGACATAGGTCACGGCGGCCGAGCCCACGCGCGCGGGGTCGATGTCGGCCGGGCCGAGGCCGGTGCAGGCGCCGAGATAGGTGTTCATGGTGCGCTGCGCGTCCGGCGTCACCAGGATCAGGCAGCGCGCGGTCGCGGGCCCGGAGGTGGCCTGCGGCGTCTCGAACGACACGCCGGTCGCCCGCAGGTCGTGGCCGAACACGCCGCCCAGCTGGTCGTCTCGCACCTTGCCGATATAGGCGCCCTTGCCGCCGAACGAGGCGATGCCGGCCATGGTGTTGCCGCACGAGCCGCCGGAGACTTCGATGCCTGGCCCCATGGCGGCGTAGAGCGTCTCGGCGCGCGCCTCGTCGATCAGCATCATGCTGCCCTTCACCAGCCCGTGCTGGCCGAGGAAGGCATCGTCGGCACGCGAAATGACGTCGACGATGGCGTTGCCGATTCCCAGCACGTCGAAGGCGGCGGATGTCATGAGTTCTCCCGAATGATCTCTAGTGACGGATCTACAATGAAACCAGGTGCATGCCCGGCTTGGTCTCTTCCAGCAAGGTCACGATCCCTGCGATCGTGAAAGGAACGTCGGAGCGCAGGCCGGCGCGGTCGATGGCGAGCGAGCGCAGGCCCATTTCGCATACGATGAAGCGCGCGCCAAGCTCGACGCACGCCTGCAGCAGGGTTTCGAAGTCGCCGACGCCGCGCTCGCGGTTCTCCGCATCGCGCGCCCAATCGTCGATCGCGGGCGGCGGCCCGGCGAGCGCGCGGATGCCGGCCATGGTGAAGAACAGCACGGCCGGCTTGTTGACCGCGAGGGCGGCGGCGGCGAGCGCCAGGGCGTAGTGCACACTTTCATAGTCGCCCGCGCGCACGATCACGGAGAGGCCGCCTTCGTTGGATTTCATGCCGCCCCGCAGGTCGGGCAGTCCGGCCGCTTGGCGATCGCCATTTCGTCGAAGGAGCCGGCCAGCGCGTCGTACATCAGCAGCCTGCCCGAGAGCGATCGGCCGATGCCGAGGATTTCCTTGACGACTTCCGTGGCCTGCAGCGCGCCCAAGGTGCCGGCCAGCGCGCCCAGGACGCCGGCCTGGGCGCAACTCGGCACGGCGTCCTCCGCGGGCGCCGCGGGAAAGATGCAGCGCAGGCAGGGATGGCCCGCGCCCTGCCAGGCCTTGTAGGTCGAGATCTGGCCGTCGAAACGAAGGATCGCGGCAGAAACCAGAATCTTTTTGAGGCGATAGCAGACGTCGTTCAGCAAGTAGCGCGTGGCGAAGTTGTCGCTGCCGTCGGCCACGATGTCGTAGCCGGCCACGATGCGCTGGGCATTGTCGGCCATGAGACGTTCGTCGTGCGCGATCACCTCGACTTCGGGATTGATGTCGGCCAGTGCCCGGCGGGCGCTCTCGACCTTGGACGTGCCGATGTCGGCGGTGCGATGGATGACCTGGCGCTGCAGGTTGGAGAGGTCGACCCGGTCGTGGTCGATCACGCCCAGGGTGCCGATGCCGGCGGCGGCAAGATACTGCAGGAGTGGTGCGCCGAGGCCGCCGGCGCCGACCACCAGCACGCGCGCGGCGATGAGCCGCGCCTGGCCGATTCCGCCGATCTCCGCCAGCACGATGTGGCGGGCGTAGCGGCGGATCTGCGGCTCGGTGAGGTCGGGCAGCGACGACATGGTCCGCTTATAGCATGGGACCGCCTCGGCAATGCTGCTACAGCCAGCCCGATGACCACGACCGCGACCCGCCCGACCCTGACGCCGGTGCTGCTGATCCTGCTTGCCCTGCTGTCGTCCTTCACGCCGCTATCCATCGACATGTACCTGCCGGCGCTGCCGGTCATCGCCGTCGACCTGCACGGCACGGTGGGCGACATCCAGCTCACTTTGTCGGCCTTCATGATCGCCTTTGGCGCGGGCCAGGTCTTCTACGGGCCGGCCGGCGACCGCTTCGGCCGGCGTCCCGTCATCCTGGGCGGCATCGCGGTCTATGTCCTGACCAGCGTCGGCTGCGCCTTTGCGATGGAGGCGGGCCATCTTGTGGCGCTGCGCTTCCTGCAGGGCTTGGCCGCCTGCGGCGGGGTGGTGCTGGCGCGCACCATGGTGCGCGACCTCGCCGAGCGCGACCAGGCGGCGCGCGCCATGTCGCTGATGATGGCCTGCACCTCCATCGCGCCCATGCTGGCGCCGCTGCTCGGCGGCCAGATCCTGTGGTTCCTGGGCTGGCGGGCGATCTTCTGGGTGCTGGCCGGAATCGGCGTGGTGGCGCTCACCGCCGCCTACATCCGCCTGCCCGAGACCTTGCGGCCGGAATATCGCCAACCGCTGGTGCTGTCCGCGGTGCTGAAGCGCTTCGGCGAGCTGTTCCGCCACCGCGCCTTCATGGGCTACGCCTTCACCAGCACGTTCATGTTCTCGGCGCTGCTCTCGTTCCTGTCGGGCTCACCGTTCGTGTTCATCGAGCGCTACGGCATAGCGCCGCGCGCCTACGGGCTGATCTTCGGCGGCATGGTCGTGTTCATGACCCTGGGCAGCCTGCTCAACGCCAAGTTCGCACCGGTGTTCGGTGCCGACAAGATCCTGCGCTATGCGGTGATCGTGCCGGCAGTCTCCGGCACGGCGTCGCTGATCCTCGGCCTGATCGAGGCGCGCTACGGCACGATCGGCATGTGGCCGTTCTTCTTCTGCTTCGCGCCCCAGATCGCCACCATCAGCCTGATCGGCCCGAACTCGATGGCGCTGGCGCTGCAGCGCTATCCGCACATGGCGGGCACCGCCTCCTCGCTGATGGGCGTCATGCAGTTCGGCATCGGGGCGCTGTTCGGCGCCGTGGTGGGGCAGACCTTCGACGGCACGATCGCGCCCATGACCACGGCCATGGGCATTGCCGGCGTGCTCTGCCTGCTGTCGCACCGGCTGCTGGTCCGGCGCGGATAGGCAATGCTAAAAGCCTCGCCGTACGAAGGAGACGCTTGATGACCCAGCTGCCGCCAGAGCCACTTGTTCCCAACAACACGCTGATCACCGCGACGCCGGAGGAGGGCAGGGCCTTGGCCATCATGCTCGCCCGCCATTCCATCCACGCCATGCAGAAGGAGGTGGAAGTGCTGGTCGCCGGTCGAGCGCAGTACGCGCGCGATGCGAACGGGCTGATCGCGGCCAGTCACGTGGTTGCGGTGGAGTTCGCCACCATCGCCGCGGCCAACAACTACTGGCGGCGCTGATCGGCTAGCGCCGGAGATCGACCACCAGAAGGTCGCCGCGTTCGTTGCCGACCGCGAGCTTATGGCCGTCGGGCGACCAGGCGAGGCAGGTGATGGCCGAACCGTCGGCCATCTTCAGGACCACCGAGCGTTTGCTCTTGATGTCGCCAAGCTGCAGCTCTCCGGAATCGTAACCGCCGGCCACGAACTCGGCGGCCGGGTGCGCCGCGACGACGGTGAGCAGGCCCGCGCCTTCCTCGCCGAACTGCAGCGGCGGCTTGCCTTCCGGCCCCTTGCCGGAGAACGGCCAGGCGGTGAAGACCGGCTGCGAGGAGGTGTAGAGAAAGCGCGCGTCGGCCGTCCAGCTGAGCGATTTCACCTTGGCGGGATAGCCCTGCATGCGCATGTCGGTGGCCTGCGCCATGCGCCAGACATGGATGTCGTTCTCCTGCGTGCCGGTGGCGATGAACTTGCCGTCGGTGCTCCAGCGCAGCGCCACGTGGCTGCCGCGCCAGGCGAAGCGGCGCGGCGGCAGGGTGGCCTGGCCGAGGCTCCATACCGTGACGCCGCCGTAATGGGCGCAGGCCACCCGGCTGCCGTCCTTGCTGAAGTCGAGGTCGGCCACCGTGCTCTGGTGCGGCCCGAACTCGCGCACCTCGCCGTTCTTCACGACGAAGGCGCTCTTGCCGATCGAGGCGGCGACGGCGCCGGTCGCGCGGTGCGCGGCGAGATGCTCGACCCACTTGCCCTTCTGGTTCACGAGCTCGGTTGCCGTGCCGTCGAGGCCGATGCGCAGCAGGCGGCCGTCGTCGCCGCCGCTCACGAAGCCGTCGCCCGCCGGGTCGGCGACCAGCGCCAGCACCGCGCCGCCGTGCACCGGCGGGCCGGCATCGACTGCGCTGGCGGAGATGTCGGCCGGCAACAGGCGCACGCGGCCGTCGCCCAGGGCGAAGGCCACCGTCGTGCCGTCGCGGCTGAAGGCGCAGGCCGAGGCCGGCGCGTCGGCCGCGATCGAACGCGCCGGCGGCAGGGTCTGGCGCCACGCCGGATTTGCGAGGTCGAGCTTCACGCGATTACTTGAGGCAGTCTTCGAAGCCGCGCTTCAGGTTGTCGCCGTCGAGGTTGCGGCCGATGAAGACCAGCTTGCTCGAGCGTTTCTCGCCGTCCTTCCAGGGCGAGCCCCAGTCACTGTCCATCATCATATGGACACCCTGGTAGACGTAGCGCTTGGGCGCGCCGTCGATGGCCAGAATGCCCTTGCTGCGGAAGATGTCGGGTCCCCTGAGCTGCAGGAGCGCGCCCATCCACTTCTGGAACTTCTCGGGATCGACCGGGCGGTCGGCGGTGATCGACAGGCTCTTCACCGCCTCCTCGTGGTCGTGATCGTGGCCGTGATGGAGGAAGTCGGGCTCGAATTCGAGGATGCGATTGAGGTCGAACGCACCCTTGTCGAGGATGGCGTCGAGCCCGATCCGGCTCTTCTCGGTCTTGAAGATGCGGGCATAGCGGTTGATCGAGCGGATCTTGCCTTCGACCGTCGCCAGCTCGTCTTCGCTCACCAGGTCGGTCTTGTTGAGCAGGATCACGTCGGCAAAGGCCACCTGCTCCTCGGCTTCGTCGCCCTGCTCGAGCTGCCCGAGGAAGTGCTTGGCGTCGACCACCGTCACGATGGCGTCGAGCCGGGTCCGGGCCTTGACCTCGTCGTCGGTGAAGAAGGTCTGTGCCACCGGGCCGGGATCGGCCAGCCCCGTGGTCTCGACCAGGATGCCGTCGAACTTGTCCTTGCGCTTCATCAGGCCTTCGATGATGCGGATCAGGTCGCCGCGCACGGTGCAGCAGATGCAGCCGTTGTTCATCTCGAACACTTCCTCGTCGGCATTCACCACGAGGTCATTGTCGATGCCGAGCTCGCCGAATTCGTTGACGATGACGGCGTATTTCTTGCCGTGCTGCTCGCTCAGGATGCGGTTGAGCAGGGTGGTCTTGCCGGCGCCGAGATAGCCGGTCAGCACGGTCACGGGCACTTGCGCTTGGGCCATGTAAAATCCTCGAAATTGGCCCCTGAGATAGGGTGGCCGGGCCCCCGAGTTTAGGGCCGTTGCCCGCGGATCAGCTTGGGCAGGTCGCCGACCAGGCCCATGGCGTGGCGGACGAAGAAGCGGCGCAAGGGCGGGATGCGGTTGACCGCCGCGAGGCCTGCGTCGCGGACCAGCCGGATCGGCTTGATGTCGTTGGAGAACAGTCGGTTCAGGAGGTCGGTGGCGGCGACCATGGCGAAATTGTCGGCGCGCCGCCAGCGGGCATAGCGCTCCAGCGTGTCGCCGGCGCCGATGTCGAGGCCGAGCCGCTTGGTGTCGACCAGCACCTCGACCAGGGCCGCGATGTCGCGCACGCCGAGATTGTAGCCCTGGCCGGCGATGGGATGGAGGCCATGGGCGGCATCGCCCACCAGCACCAGGCGCGTGTCGATATAGCGCTCGGCATGGACCAGGCCGAGCGGATACCACCAGCGCGGGCCGGTCGGCTCCACCCGGCCGAGATGGTCGCCGAAGCGTCGCGCGAACTCGGCCTGGAAGCGCGGTGGATCGAGCTCGAGCAGGCGGCGCGCGAGGTCGGCGCGCTCGGTCCACACGATCGACGAGCGATGCACGCCTTCCGGCCCTTCACGAGAGGGGCCGTCGCGCATGGGCAGGATGGCGAAGGGGCCGCCGGGCAGGAATTTCTCCTGGGCTACGCCGCGGTGCGGCCGTTCGTGGCGCGCCACCAGCACGATCGCGATCTGGTCGTAGGACCAGGCGCGGGCGCCGATGCCGGCCTCCTCGCGCATCGCGCCGAAGCGGCCCTCGGCCGAGGCCACGAGTCGCGCATGAATGCGGCGGCCGCTCTTGAGGGCAAGTTCGGCACGGTCGGCATCCCGCCTGGTTTCGATCACTTCGTCCGGCGCGATCAGCTCGACCTGTTTGCAGATCGCCAGGCGGCGCAGCAAAGCGGCGCGCAGGAAGCGGTTCTCGACGATCCAGCCCATCGGGGCGGCGTCGCCGCTCTCTGACTTGCCGTCGTCAGAGGCCTCGCGGTGATCGAAATGCAGGAACAGCGGGCTCGGCCGGCCGTCGTGGCTGGCGTCGGAGATTCGGATGTCGAGGATCGGCTCGGCCTGGTCGGCCAGCTCGGGCCATATGCCGAGGGCGGCGAACAGGCGCTGGCTGGTATAGGCAATGGCGGTCGTGCGCCCGTCGAAGCCGGCGTCGGTGAAGGATGCGAGCGCCACCCGGTCGATCAGTGCGACGCTGAGGCCGGACTCGCCTGCGGCCAGCGCCAGCAGGCTGCCGTTGAGGCCCGCGCCCACGACCGCGAGATCAAACCGATCGCTGTCCATGCGCCATAGATGGCAGCCGCCCGGCCGGGCGGCAAGGCTGTCGATGACGTCAGAAATTCTTCCACAGCCCGAAGATGATGCGGCCCTGGCAATTCAGGGTGTTGCCGCATCCGGCGACGTCGATGTTGGTGTCGACATAGGATAGCGAGAGGTCGACTCCATATACGTTGGCAATCAGGCCGAGCTGCCAGTACCAGTAGTCGTTGTTCGGAATGCCGTAGTTCAGATTGCGCTCGACCCACTGGTTGCCGAGCGTGCCGAAGGTCTTGAGCGACACATTCTCGTGCAGCCTGATGAAGCGCAGCGGCACGTTGTACTGGATATGCTTGTTCCAGGCGATGCCGGAGTTGCCGAACGAGTTGCCGCTGTAGCGGACCCTGCCGTTGATCTCGGCGAAGCCGAAATCATAACTGACGAGCAGCGAGAGGTCGGTGTAGTCGTAGAACGACGTGGCCGGCGTGCTGAGATAGTTGTAGTGGATGAACCCCATATCGACGCTGAGTTTCTGGTCGAGGGTCCTGAATCTGAGCCCGCTCATCAGGTCGATTTCGACGGTCGAGCCGGTCGTGCTGAAATTGACGTTGCTGCCCCAGACGCCGACATAGGCAGACAGCAGGACCTTGTCGCTGACCATCGGAGTTCTCGTAGCCGAAGCTCGGCTGGATGGCCGGCTGCAACTGGGTCTGCGAGATGCCGCCGAACGAATAGTCTGACATCGCGGCCAAGGTCGCCGTAAATGTCCCGCCGAAAGGGCCTGTCCATTTCTGCGGCTCGTTGGCCGCGGCTGCCCGCGATGCGCACAGCGCGAACAGCACGGCACCGATCGAAACAAGGTTTCTCAACAAATCGGTCTCCCCGCCGCTTTGCGTGCGACCCTGCAAGGCAGGATGGCGCAGGGCGTCAGGATGATCGCGATTTGGCCGCAGGACCAGACTCGCCCGCCGATTCCGGCGTCCTCGCCGGGGACGAGCGCCATGGATGGCCGCCGCCCGGCTGGGCGGCGGCCCTTTATGGCGGGATCAATTCGGCAGGGTCAGAAGGTCTTGCTGACGGTGAAGATGGCGCGGGCGTCGCAGTTCATGGTGTTACCGCAGTTCGGACTGTCGAGGTTGGTGTCGACATAGGCGATGCTGAGGTCGAAGCCGTAGACGGTGGCGCCGATGCCGATCTGCCAGTCCCAGTAGTTGTCGTTGCCGATGCCGTAGTTGGCGAAGCGTTCGACATACTGATTGCCGACGGTGCCGAACACCTTGAAGGTGACGTTCTCGTTGAAGTTGACGAAGGGGAGCGGCACGGCGACCTGAGCCCATTTGTACCAGGCGATGCCGGAGTTGCCGTAGAAATTGGGGCTGTAGCGGACGGCGCCACTCACCTGGGCGACACCGAAATCATAGCCGACGACCAGGGCGAACTCGTTGAAGTCGAAGAACAGGTCGCCGGCCGCGCCGGGATAGTTGTAGCGGGTGTAGCCCAGGTCGACGGTGAGCTTGCCCTCCATCGGCTTGAGCCTGAGGCCGGCATTGAGGTCGATCTCGGCAAAGGTGCCTGTATTGGGGAAATAGACGTTGCTGCCCCAGGCACCGACATAGGCGCTGAGCGGCACTTTTTCGCTGACCGGCGCGGTCTCGTAGCCGAACGAGGGCTGGACGGCGACCTGACGCTGGGTCTGGGAGATGCCGCGATACGAGTAGTCGGTCACGAAGGCGATGGTCGCGGTGAAGCTGCCGCCGAACGGGCCCTTCCATGTCTCCTTCTCCGGAGGGGCCGGGGCCGCGACGGTCTTGTTGTCGGGCGGTGGGGTTGTTGGCGGCGTCTGCGCCTGGACGGTGCCAGCTGCACAGAATGTGAACAGGCCGATTCCAATTGTGGTAAATTTTTTAAGCAACACGACCACCCCTAAAGTCTATTTGTTAGGCTCCGCTAGCTACGAAGCAAGACGGATGCCAACCGTTAGCAACCGAAGCGTGTTTGGCACGCAGCTTGCTGCTGCTCATTTTGAACTTTGGGGGTGGGTGTTCCGCCTAGTGGAGGACAACCGAAATGAAAATGGTCATGGCAATATTCAAGCCGTTCAAGCTGGACGATGTCCGGGACGCACTGACGTCTCTTGGCATCCAGGGTTTGACCGTCAGCGAAGTGAAGGGTTTCGGTCGGCAGAAGGGTCAGACCGAGATCTATCGCGGCGCCGAGTACGCCGTGAGTTTCCTGCCCAAGGTCAAGATCGAGGTGGTGCTTGACGACAGCATGGTCGAGCGCGCGGTCGAGACGATCCGCAAGGCGGCGGGTACCGGCAAGATCGGCGACGGAAAGATCTTCGTTCAGTCCGTCGAGCAGGCGATCCGCATCCGGACCGGTGAATCCGGCATCGAAGCGCTCTGATCCCGCACACCAACTCACCAATCAACGACCTGAGGGAAGTATGATGAAAATCAAGTTTAACTCGCTGCTCGCCGGCCTGGGGGCGGCCGGTACGCTGCTCCTGCCGGCGCTCGTCATGGCCGCGAACGAAAAGCCCAAGCTCGACACCGGCGACACCGCCTGGATGCTGACCTCGACGGCACTGGTGCTGATGATGACCATTCCGGGCCTGGCGCTGTTCTACGGCGGCATGGTGCGGAAGAAGAACGTGCTGGCCACGGTGATGCAGAGCTTCGCCGTCACCTGCCTGATCTCGGTTCTCTGGCTGATCGTGGGCTACAGCCTGGCCTTCACCTCGGGCAGCACCATCATCGGCGGCCTCAGCCGCGTCTTCATGCGCGGCCTGACGCTCGACGGCGCTCAGGATCTCGCCAAGACCATCCCGGAGACGGTGTTCATGAGCTTCCAGCTCACCTTCGCCATCATCACGCCGGCCCTGATCGCCGGCGCCTTCGCCGAGCGCATGAAGTTCTCGGCCATGATGTGGTTCATGGGGCTGTGGTCGCTGATCGTCTACGCGCCGATCGCCCACTGGGTATGGGGCGGCGGCTTCCTCGGCGACTGGGGCGTGCTCGACTTCGCCGGCGGCACCGTGGTGCACATCAACGCCGGCGTGGCCGGTCTGGTCTGCGCCCTGGTGCTCGGCAAGCGCAAGGGCTTCGGCACCGAGAACATGGCGCCGTACAACCTGGTCTACTCGGTGATCGGCGCCTCGCTGCTGTGGGTCGGCTGGTTCGGCTTCAACGCCGGTTCGGCGGTCGGCGCCAGCGGCAATGCCGGCATGGCGATGGCGGTGACCCAGTTCGCCACGGCGGCGGCAGCGCTTGCCTGGATGTTCGCGGAGTGGGTGACGCGCGGCAAGCCGTCGGTGCTCGGCATCATCTCCGGCGCGGTGGCCGGCCTTGTGGCGATCACCCCGGCCTCCGGCTTCGTCAATCCGATGGGGTCGCTGGTCATCGGCATCGTTGCCGGCCTGGTCTGCTTCTGGGCCGCCACCAGCCTCAAGAAGGCGCTTGGCTACGACGATTCGCTCGACGCCTTCGGCGTGCACGGCGTCGGCGGCTTCGCCGGTGCCATCCTGACCGGCGTGTTCGCTGTCGAGGCGATCGGCGGCGAGGGAAAGAAGGGCCTGATCGACGGCAATCCCGGCCAGGTCCTGACGCAGCTCTGGGGCTGTCTGGTCACCATCGCGTGGTGCGCCATCGCGACCTTCATCATCCTCAAGGTCGTCGACATGCTGATCGGCCTGCGCGTCACGGCCGAGGAAGAGGTCGAAGGCCTCGACATCAACCTGCACGGGGAGACGGTGCACTAGGCACCGACCCCAGAAGTCCGGGAACCCGACCTCCTCCCTGGTTCCCTCTCCACCGTCGCTTCCGTGTCGCGGCGGATCCTTCGGGCCCGGCGATTCCTCGCCGGGCCTTTTTCGCTCCGATTTACGGTGCCGTTGTTTGACGCAGCCGGTGTCAGACGCCAGTCTCCAGTCTGTCGACACAAGCCGGAGTGGCCGGAGGAAAACGCATGAAACTCGTGTCCGCCATAATCAAGCCGTTCAAGCTCGACGAGGTGCGCGATGCCCTGACCGGTGTTGGCGTGTCGGGCCTCACCGTGAGCGAAGTGAAGGGCTTCGGCCGGCAGAAGGGCCAGACCGAGATCTACCGGGGCGCCGAATACCTGGTGAGTTTTCTGCCCAAGGTGAAGGTCGAGATCGTCGTCGACGACAGCCAGGCCGAACGCGCCATCGAGGCGATCCAGAAGGCAGCTCATACTGGCAAGATCGGCGACGGCAAGATTTTCGTCACGCCGGTCGAGCAGGCGCTGCGCATCCGCACCGGGGAAACAGGATCCAACGCGCTCTGAGGCGAACCAACAAGACGAACCGATAAACAATACAACGAATAAGACAAGACGACATGGGAGAAAAAATGTTGAGACGGTCTTGCGCATCGGCGCGCCCTTGCCGTGGGCGATGTTTGTTCGGATCCGCCGCATCCGCCGCCGACAAGCCAACCATCGATACAGGCGATACCGCCTGGCTGCTGGTCGCCACGGCCCTGGGGCTGATGATGAACATCCGGGGGCTGGCGCTCTTCTATGCCGGCATGGTGCGCAAGAAGAACGTGCTGGCGACGCCTTGCAGGCCTTCGCCATCGCGGCGGTGGTGACGGTGCTGTGGTTCATCGTCGGCTATTCGCTGGCCTTCACCAACGGCGGCGACCTCAACGGTTTTATCGGCTCGCTGTTGCGCGCTTCGGCAAGGGCCTACTGGGCAGTGTCCACGAGCTCGCCAAGACGGTGCCCGAGAAAGTCTTCCTGATGTACCAGGCGACGTTCGCCGTCATAGCGCCCGCGATCATTGTCGGCGCCTTCGCCGAGCGCATGAAATTCTTGGCCACGATGTGGTTCATGGCGCTGTGCCTGCTGCTCGTCTACATGCCAGTGGCGCACTGGATGTGTGGCGGCGGCTTCCTCGGCACCGCGGGCGTGCTCGATTTCGCGCGTGGCCTGATCGTCCACCTCAATGCCGGTATCGCCGGCTTGGTTTGCTGCATCGTGATCTCCATGGCAACGGCACCGAATACATAGCACCGCACAATTTGATCCCGACTCTGGTCGGCACGTCGCTGCTGTGGGTCGGCTGGTTTGGCTTCAATGCCGGCTCGGCATTGTCGTCGGGAGAGTTGGGGCAGCGCCATGCTCAGCACCCACGTCTCAGCCGCCATGTCGGCGCTGGTCTGGATGGCGATCGAATGGATGAGCCGCGGCAAGCCCTCCGTGCTGGGAATACTAACGGGTGCGGTGGCAGGGCTGGGCACCATCGCGCGGGCTCCGGGTTACGTCGAACCGTGGGCCGCGCTGGTGATCGGCGTAGGTGCGGGTGCCGTGTACTACTGGGCCTCGGTCGTGCTCAAGACCCGGCTGGGCTACGACGACTCGCTCGATGTCTTCGGCGTGCACGCCATGGGCGGCATCGTGGGCTCGATCCTGGTCGGCGTGTCCGCAACGCAGGTGATCAACGAGTCCAAAAGGGCCTTGCCGGTCGGCCTGATCGACGGCAACGGTGGTCAGATCCTGACCCAGCTCTACGGCGTGGCGGTGATTGCGGTCTTCTGCGCCATCGTCACCTGGATCATCCTCAAGATCGTCGACGCCCGAGGGCCTAGACGCCGCCCTGCATGGTGAGGGGGTGCAGTAGGGCTAGGGTCTGTTTGGATTGATCTTGAAGCTATCACGGCGGCGGCGATGTGGATCATGGCGGCGAAGCGTTTGAACACGCCGGCGTTGGCCCAATCGCGGAAACGCGTGAAGGTGCTGTTCCAGTGGCCAAATGACGGCGGCAGGTCGCGTGACGGCGGCAGGTCGCGCCAGGGACTGCCCGTACGGACAATCCAAAGCACCGCCTCGACAAACAGCCGGTTGTCCTTGCCTCTGCGCCCGGGATCGCCCGGTTTACCAAGGCACAGCGGCTCCATCTTCGCCCATTGGGTGTCGCTCAATACAAGTCGGTCCATCCCTAGCTTGAATCACACAAACCAGCTTTAGGGAATCCTGATTCTCAACAGACCCTAGGTCAAAACTCATACAAAGCAATGAATTCGTTTGCCAGTAGTGATTCAAGTTCTGAAACGACGGATCGTGATGATGTCGAGCGAGTTCGGCTCAACGCTCGGCGGTGGTCGGTGATCGAACCGCTCTGCCGCGTAATCAACCGGGTGCACGTCGGGTCGACGACCGTTGGGTGATCAGCGGCATCGTTCATGTGCTGAAGGTGGGCTGCCGGTGGGAGGACTGCCGGGCTGTCTTCGGGCCGTCAAACGACGGTCTACAATCGCTTCAACCGATGGTCTCGACGCGGGCTTTGGGAGCGCCTGTTCGACGCCCTGGTAACAACCGCCGCGGCCGATACGCAGATCATCAACAGCACGATGGCCAAAGTCCATAGTTCCGCGGGTGGTGGAAAGGGGCCCTGGCGCAGGCGATCGGTCGCTCGCGCGGCGGCCGGACAACGAAGATTTCGATGTCGATTGCCTCGGCAGACCTGTCGCCTTCGAAATAATGCCGGGCCAGCTCGGCGATATGCGCGTCGCCGGAGCGTTGTTGCCCGCTTCGCGCTGGTCGCTTCCCTCCCCCGGTGACGCGGCGGAGAGGGAGCCTTTGAACGAGTGAAGTGTTCTTCTTCTCTTTCTAATGCACCAGCGCCGGCTCGAGATCGTGCTGGCGGATCAACGCCTGGGCGACCTCGATCGAGGGGGCGGCGGCCATTGGCTTGCCGTCGGCGGAGAAGATGCCGATCGCATGCGCGCCGGCGGGCAGGTTGATGGTCTTCATGTAGGCGATCTGCTGCGCGCCGAGGCTGAGAAAGGCGTCATCTGCGAGGGGCGCAAAAGTAGTCTGCTCGTTTTCCATGGCTACCTCCTTGGAAGCGTCTGCGCGAACCCCTCATCGGGAATGAGTACGGCGCGCGGTGATGTCGATCATGTTGCTCGCCTCGGCGTCGGTCTTGCCGGAATCGATGGAAATGGTGCGAATGCGCGGCTCGGCCACGGGGCGCGCTAGATCGATTTCAAGCAGCCCGTTATCCAGACGGGCACCCGTAACTTCGATTCCGTCGGCGAGCATGAAGGCCCGCTGGAACTGGCGGGCGGCAATGCCACGATGCAGGTAGACCCGGTCGGCATCGTCGGTCTGCCTGCCGCGCACCGAGAGCTGGTTCTCGACCAGCTCGATCGCGAGGTCGTCGGTCGCAAAGCCCGCCACTGCCAGGGTGATGCGCAGGCCGTTCTCGCCGATCCGCTCGATATTGTAGGGCGGGTAGCCCTCGGCACTCTTGGCCAGGCGGTCAAGGGTGCGCTCGAGCTGGTCGAAACCCAGCAACAGGGGCGAATTGAACATCGACACGCGGCTCATAGAACCCTCCTCCGAGGAGCGAGTGGCCGGGAAGCCAATTAGGCCTTCCCTTGAGGGTAAATTTGGGGTGTCCGGGGGCCGGTTCAAGGGCCTTTGCAGGCCATCGCCACGGCCGCCCGGGTCGGGTAAACTACGAAACCCCTCAACGTCCGGCATAAAAACCCGCCGGGCCAAAGACATAGAAACAAATGACGCTGGTTGCCTCAGACGTGCGACGGCCCGGTGAGCCTCTGGTGGCCGGCGCCCGGCCCATCCGCTCCGTGCCCTCCCGCTCCCAGCCTGCCCGCCCCAAGAAGGCGGCACCCGGCGAGGCGCGGCAATTCCGCCGCTGGCTGCTGGGCTCCTCGCTTTATTCGCTGACCCTGGGCTACGGCACGCCGCGCAGCTTCTTCGCGGTGGCGCCCGACACCTGGCCGGGCGACCAGGCGGTCGGCCGGCGCCTGATCGGCGGCGAACTCGCCGCCCGCGGCGCCGCCGGACCCGTGGCGCCCGACTCGGACGATCCGCCGTGGCAACGCCCGGGCGCGCCCGCGCTGTGGCTCGACGCGCTGAACGGCTTCGACTGGCTGCGCGACCTGCGCGATTGCGGCGACCTCTCCGCCGCTTCGCTCGCCGTCCGCCTGGTCGACGACTGGATCAACCACGAATGGCGCTGGTCGCCGCTCACCTGGCGACGCGAGGTTCTGGCCGAGCGCATCGTCTCCTGGATCCGACACTACGACTGGCTGGCGACGGCCGCCGATCCGGGCTTCGCCGCCCGCTTCGTCTTCGCGCTCGGCCGCCAGCGCGCCCATCTCAAGCGCGTGCTGCGCTCGGGCCTCGTCGGTCACGAGGCGGTCGCCGGCTTCAAGGCGCTGATCTTCGCCGACCTGGCCTTCCTGCGCGACGGCAAGCGTTACGAGCGGAGCCTCGAACAGACGCTGACGCGGCTCGCGCGGTTCGTGAAGCGCTATGTCCTGCATGACGGCATCGTGGCCGAGCGTGCGCCGCACTTGCAGCTCGCGGTGCTGCGCCACCTGCTCGACGTGCGGGCAGCGCTTGCCTCGGCCGAGCGCCGCGCGCCGGCCGAGCTGATCGCCGCCATCGACCGCCTGGCGCCGATGCTGCGCTTCTTCCGCCACGGCGACGGCGGCCTGGCGCTGTTCAACGGCGCCTGGGAAGGCGACCGCACGCTCACCGACCTGGTGCTGGCGCGCTCCGGCTCGGGCGAGGCGCGCGCCGATGATGGCGCTGGTCAGCGGCTTCCAGCGGCTGGCCTCCGGCACCTCGCTGGTGATCGTCGATGCCGGCAGCCCGCCGGGCCGCGGCATGGACGGCATCGCCCATGCCGGTACGCTGTCGTTCGAGATGAGCGCCGCGCACGAGCGGCTGATCGTGAATTGCGGCACCTATCCCGGCGCGCTGCGCGACTGGCGGCACTTCATGCGCTACACCGCCGCGCACTCGACGGCGGTGGTCGACGACACCAATTCGACTGAGATCACCAACCACGGCGCGCTGGAATATCGCGCCGGCAACGTGCTGGTCGACCGCGCCGAGAACGACGGCGCGCAGTGGCTCGACATGAGCCACGACGGCTATCGCTCGCTCTACGGCATCCTCCACCGCCGCCGCCTGTGGCTGTCGCCCGACGGCGGCGACCTGCGCGGCGAAGACACTTTCGTCGGCCCGGAGGGCCGGCCGGTGACGGTGCCCGACCGGCGCTTCATCGTGCGCTTCCACCTGCATCCGGCGGTGAAGGCGACCCTGGCGCAAAGCGGCCAGGCAGTGCTGATGCGCCTGCCGAGCGGCCGCGGCTGGCGCCTGCGCGCTTCGGGCGCCGGCATCGGCCTGGCCGAGAGCATCTATCTCGGCGAGGAAGGCCGCGTGCGCCGCACCGAGCAGATCGTGCTGGTCGGCCAGGTGCCGATGGAGGGCTGCACCGTGAAGTGGGCGCTGACCCGCATGGAAGGGTGACGCCCTGGCGCGCGCGACTCCGGTCGCGCTCCCCCTCAGGGGTCGCTGAGCGAAGCGAAGGAGCCGCATCGCCGCCTGCAACTGGCATGAGTCCTTCGCTTCGCTCAGGATGACAGAACGCGCCACTTCAGGGCGGGGGTTACCCCGCCCGCAGTGGCGCGCCCCAGCACTAAGGCTTCAGGAATCCCACCGTCCGATAGACCTCCGCCAGGATTGGCGCGGCCAGCGCGCGCGGCGCGCTCGGCGCCGTCGCGCAGCACGGCGTCGACATGGCCGGGGTCCTTCATCAGCCGCTGCATCTCCGCGCCGACCGGTCCCAGCTTGGCCACCGCGAGCTCGGTGAGCGCGGCCTTGAACTCGGAGAACTGCTTGCCGGCGAAGTCGCGGATCACGTCGTCCTTCTCGCGGTCGGCGAGGGCGGCGTAGATGCCCAGAAGATTATCGGCATCCGGCCGCTTCTCGGCGTCGGCCACGCTCTCCGGCATGGGCAGCGGATCGGTCTTGGCGCGGCGGATCTTCTGGGCGATGGCGTCGGCATCGTCGGTGAGGTTGATGCGCGAATAGTCCGACGGATCGGACTTGCTCATCTTCTTGGTGCCGTCGCGCAGGCTCATCACGCGCGTCGCCGCGCCGAAGATCAGCGGCTCGGTGATCGGGAAGAAATCCGGCGCGTTGAAGTCGTTGTTGAACTTGATGGCGATGTCGCGCGTCAGCTCGAGATGCTGCTTCTGGTCCTCGCCGACCGGCACGTGGGTGGCCTTGTAGATCAGGATGTCGGCGGCCATCAGCGCGGGATAGGCGTAGAGGCCGAGCGAGGCATTCTCGCGGTCCTTGCCCGCCTTCTCCTTGAACTGCGTCATGCGGTTCATCCAGCCGACCCGGGCCACGCAGTTGAACACCCAGGCGAGCTGGGCGTGCGCCGGCACCATCGACTGGTTGAAGATGATCTGCTTCCGGCCGTCGACGCCGGCCGCGAGGAAGGCCGATGCGATCTCGCGCGTCTGGGCGGCGAGCAGCCTGGGATCCTGCGGCTGGGTGATGGCGTGCATGTCGACCACGCAATAGAGGCATTCGTAGTCGTGCTGCAGGCGCGCAAAGTTGCGGATCGCACCGAGATAGTTGCCGAGGTGGAGATTGCCGGTCGGCTGCACGCCGGACAGGATTCGGCCCTTGAGGCCCTTGGCGGCGTAGGGCGCGAGGTGCGTGTTGGGCACGGCCGTGGTGACGTCGGGCATGGGATGTGGACTCCGCTCAAGGTGGAAGGGCACGGGGTTTGGACCACCGCGCGTTACTGCGACAAAAGTCAACAAAGACAGCGTTGTCAGGCCATGCGGTCACTCCTACCCACCATTCTACCCGTACCCACCATTCTATCCGTACCCACCATTCTACCCGCCATTCAACGGCCGCCAACGGCGCCGATTGGGGTATCGTGCCTAGGGTCTGTTGGGAATTAGGATTCCCTAAAACTCGTTTGTTGTGATTCAAGCTAGGGATGGACCGACTTGTATTGAGCGACACCCAATGGGCGAAGATGGAGCCGCTGTGCCTTGGTAAACCGGGCGATCCCGGGCGCAGAGGCAAGGACAACCGGCTGTTTGTCGAGGCGGTGCTTTGGATTGTCCGTACGGGCAGTCCCTGGCGCGACCTGCCGCCGTCACGCGACCTGCCGCCGTCATTTGGCCACTGGAACAGCACCTTCACGCGTTTCCGCGATTGGGCCAACGCCGGCGTGTTCAAACGGCTGTTCGATGCCGGATGACCCGAACATGGAATACGCCATGGTCGATGCCACCATCGTCAAGGTCCATCGCCATGGACAAGGCGCAAAAGGCGGACTTCGAGCCAAGCGATCGGCCGCTCCAAGGGCGGTATGACGACTAAAATCCTGGCCCTCACCGATGCGCTGGGTAACCTCGTGCGCTTTGTGCTCCCGCCGGGACAGCGGTTCGATACAGTCGGTGTTCCGCCGCTGCTCGACGGCATCGAGTTCGATGCTCTGATCGCCGACACGGCATTCGACTCCAATACGATTATCGCCGATCTCGACGCGCGCGGCGCAAAGGTCGTCATCTCCCAGCACCCGCGCCGAACTTCGTCGCGCAGGATGGATGAGGAGATGTACAAGTGGCGCCATCTGATCGAAAACTTCTTCGGAAAGCTCAAGGAATTCAAACGCATCGCCGTGCGAGCCGATAAAACAGATCAGAGCTTCGCCGCCATGATCCACATCGCCGCCGCCGTGATAGCTTCAAGATGAATCCAAACAGACACTAGGCTGGGACATGTCAATGCGCCGCGCCGCGTCAAGCCCCCTAGTGGGGTCAGCTTGGCCGATTCGCGGCGGCGCAACTAAATGACGAAAACACTTAGGGGGACCGTGTGTCCGTAAATCTGACCGTCATCACCTCGGCCCAGCTCACTGAAATGCAGGAAAGGTTTGCCTACGGGCTTTCGTGCGGGCTTGGTCCGACGCAGGCCGCCGCAGTCGTCGGCTACGCCAATCCGAGCGTCGCCGGCGCACGGATGGTTGGAGACCCTCGCATTCGTGAGGTAGTGAAGGCCCTTAGAAATCGAAGGATAGATAAGCTCGCGTCCCTGTCTTTGCGCGAGTTGGAACTGTTGATCCGCGATCGCAAGGTCTCCGCCGCAGTCCGTTTCAACGCCATAAAGCTTGCGCTTGCGCTCGCTGGGCATGTGGAACCCAAGGCGCCAGAGACAGACGAAGACAACGGCAAGCGTGTCGCTGAAATGACGGTCGACGAATTGGACGCATTCATCGCCGAGGAGAGGGCGAAGCGAGCGAACGCGGCCAAGCCTGTGGTCGATGCGACACCGGCCGAGCTGATCGGACCGGCCGAGCCGCCGCCGACGTAGGCGGCGCCCGGCTCTCGGCGCGGACAATCGCCCCCTGGGGGGTAGTCGTCGGTGAACAACATCTAAGTGATTGAAGATGGATCAGGTTTCGGCGCATCAGCAGGTTTAAGGTTGCAAGGTTTGGCGTTCCGAAGCTGCAGAACCTTGCGATTTCGCTTTGGGATTCCCTTGGCTTGCGAAGCGTGATTTCGATTGCCGCATCGGAGAACACGATGCGACCGAAGAAGCACGAGACGACGAGAGAAGGCGATCTGACCTTCGGCACTTGCGACCCACCGAGCAGACTTCTCAACGCCAAGTCAAGTCAATTCAATTCTGCCCCGTTCGGCAACAGGTCGCGGTAGTTGAGCTTTTCTTAGGCACGTTGGCCTGCTCCCCAAAAGCTGATTTGGGTTGAGAGTTAGAGTTCGATCGGGGTGCTGCGGGAAGCCCGAAGTGCGGCTTTCGACCCGCGCGATCACGCTCTAACCCTCATTACCCGGATGAAGCCTTGAACTTGGCCGCGCCGGTTCCATTTGAGCCATAGGATTCAGCATCTTGTTTCATTGGATCGAGGCGATGATGGCACAGCCAGCGGGTGAAGCCGAATCCGATGCTCTGCGGCTCGATTTCGACCGCCGCCTCAATCTGGAGTTCCACGGTTCCAGCGTCACCTCAGATGCCGGTTTGCTGGCCTATCGCGAACTCGATGACGCGCTCGGCCTGATGGCCATCGCGGAGCAGCATCTGGTTGACGGGCGCACAGGCCGCAACGGTCGCCATGCTGTGGGCATGCTGCGCCAGTCGGTGTTCGGTCGGCTTGCCGGATATGAGGACGTCAACGACGCCGACCGGCTGGGGCGTGATCCTGCGATGTGCTGGATCGTCGGCGGCAAGGCTGTCGAGCGCGACGCGGCCTCGACCAGCCAGATGGGGCGGTTCGAGACCGAGTGGCTCGCCAATGATGCGAACCTCGCCGCACTCACCGGTTTCTCCGGGCAATGGATCGATTGCGTTCATGGCCGCCGCTCGCTGCGGTCCATCGTGCTCGACATGGATGCGAGTGTCAGCCCGACGCATGGTGAGCAGGAAGGCACCGCCTACAACGGCCACTTCGCCTATACCTGTTACCATCCGCTGTTCGTGTTCAACCAGTTCGATCTGGAACGGTGCGCGCTGCGTCCGGGCAACGTCCATTCGGCGGACGGCTGGAAGGACGTGCTCGAACCGGTCGTGGCCCGCTACCGGGATAGTGACGTGCGCCGCTACTTTCGCGCCGATGCCGCCTTTGCCAACCCCGAGGTCTACGAGTTCCTGGAGGCCGAAGGTTACAAGATCCGCCGGCGAACCGTATCCTGCAGGAGCGCATCGGTGACTTTCTCAAGCGCCCTGTTGGCCGGCCTCCGCTCACGGTGCGGCGCTCCTACGCCAGCTTCAGCTAACAGGCGGCAAGCTGGACGATGCCGCGCCGCGTCGTGGCCAAGGTCGAGTGGCACCCGGGCGAGCTTTATCCCCGCGTCGGCTTCATCGTCACCAACCTGTCACGCCTTTCCGAGCGGGTTGTTGCCTTCTACAACAAGCGCGGGACGTGCGAGCAATGGATCAAAGAAGGCAAGAACGCGATCAAGTGGACGCGTCTGTCATGCTGCTCGTTTGCCGCCAGCGCGGTGCGTCTTCAGTTGCACGCGCTGGCCTACAACCTCGCCAACTTCATGCGGACGCTGGCCTTGCCCGAGGCGGTCGCGCAGTGGTCGCTGACAAGCTCGCGGGAGAAGCTCGTGAAGATCGGTGCCAAGGTCGTACGCCACGCCCGTTACGCCATCTTCCAGATGGCCGAGGTCGCAGTGCCGAAGGAACTGTTCGAGAAAATCCTGCGACTGATCGACGAACTGCGACCTCGACCGGCTCCGGCGTAGGGCTCGGACGATCGGATCCGTCATCACCACGCGAGTAGTGTGTCTGAATGGCGAGGAAAAGAGCCGAATCGGTGGATCAAAGGTTGTCCTGGATGTTGAGCGCGGCGGAAGCGCCGGGAAAACTGTGCCGGCCACTGACTATTTACCCGGCGCCCGCCAGAATGGTAGCGTTTGCGCCGTTTAAATGGGCTCACCTGGAGAATGTCGGTCTAAAATTATGGCCGCGCCAGCTTCGTATCCGTGACTTCATAAGACCACCCACGAGAGCGCTCGGGATATCCACACGACGGAGAATGTCAGCTCGGCCAGCCATGTCGAAAGGCTCCAGTGCCTCGACTAAAGCCGCGGCCGACTTCGCCTCGTACATGGTGTTCGTTCCGGCGCCCAATGGCGGGCTGAGGATATTCGCGGTGGCCAACAGCGAAGGCGCCGACAACGGCGGCGCGCTCTGCGCCGCCGCCCAGCAAGCGCTGGGCCAGTTGCGCGGCAGCGCCGCCCGCACCTTCAAGTTCCCCACCTCGACGAAGATTCCGAGATGCCCGTGATGCGCACCGATAGGCGCGGCCTCCGGCCAGGGCCTGGCCCACTTGAATGAGGCCCCAAGCGACTCCGGCTGCCTGACCTGATCGGCTCGCGCAGTCACGCCGTTCCGCCGCCGCCCTTCCAGAAGCGGTAAAGTGCCGCCTCATCGCCGGCAAACATGTTGCGGTCGCAGTGGCTGACGCCCGGGACGGCGCGCGGCACGCTGCCGTACGCCGCATCGCTCTCGGTCTCGTTGCCGACATATTGCCAGAGGTGCCAGCCGCGCTGCGCCCAAGCATAGGGCAGTTCGGGTTCCTCGCGATAGTCGGCCAGCCACAGGTCGCATCGCGCCAGCACGGAGTCGGGACTGACGGCCCTTCCCAGGCTGATGCGGCGGCGGCCCGATATCCCGCCATTGGCCCAGTTCGGATGGGTATAGACGAGGGGTAGCCGCCCGGTCGCCTGCTGCACGGCCCGCACGAAGGCCTCGGCCTGGTCGAGTTGCATGGTGTTGCGCGGGTTGGTGTCGTTGGGCTCGAAATCGAGCGCCAGCAGCGTCGCCGGCCCCGGCTGGGCGGCCGACAGAAAGGCGGCGGCCTGCTTCTCGCCCGAATACTGGCGGGTGCCGAAATGGTAGGCGCCCCACAGCAGCCCGGCCGCCTCGGCCTCGCGGCGCCGCGGCGCGTACGACGGATCGAACCAGTCGCCGCCTTCGCTCGCCTTGTGCAGGACGGCCAGGATGTTGCTGCGGCGCACCGCGCCGAAGTCGCTGACCGTGACGTTGTGGCTGATGTCGATCACCGCATCCAGCCCGGCCGGCCCAGGGTGCGGCGTGGCGGCAGCGAAGCCCGACCCGGTCGGCGGTTTCCCGCCGCACCCGGCCAAAGCCGGCAGGGCCAGGCCAGTCAGCCCACCCAACAGGTTTCGACGGGAAATCATTTAATCGATACTCGCACAGAAGGAGAATCCGATCACGCTCAAAGCGCCGCTGCAACGGCTCCCTGCCGGGAGGCAGAGATCAACGCTTGGGAAGCGTGAATCCCTGCGCGCGCAGCTCCTTCGGCAATACCGGCGGCCGTGTTGCCCTTGTTGCAGTCGTCGATGGCGCCCATTGTCGCGAAGTCCGTTCGCAGGCCGCCGTCGCCGCCGGCGCTGCCGGTGTAGCGGCGCGCCAGGGCTGCGAGCTGCGCGCAATAGGCGGCATCGTCGCTTTGGCCGACGGCGGGCCCCGCCAGCACGGTGCAGGCCACCAGAAGCATGAGCGTTTGGGTCATGGTCATCCCTCCGTCGTCTCGACCGGCCGTGCGTAGCACGGCGGCGTGGAGAGACCTCGCTTCAATAACTGGCCGCCTTCGCCGGAAAGAGGGCGCCCTCGGCTACGCTCGGGGCGACGGGTGGCCGTGCGGACCGCACGAGCCTCGACACCCCGGCCGTCGTCGACGCCCGGCTCCGCGTCCACGGTATCGAAGCGCTATCGGGGTGAAGCCGTGCAGTTGGCCGTCGATTTCGTCGCTCGAAGTCGGGCGGGCAGTTCGGCCTCTCCGCTGACACCGCTCTGGTCCATCATCGTACCGTTTGTCGGCTCAAGTTCCGTAGTTCTTCGCCAGGTAATCGATGATCGTATTCGCCTCGCCCGGCTCGATCGTGGCGCCGAATACCTTGATCATCTTATTGACCTCGGCATCCCAAACCGCCCGCGTCGGGAAGGGCGAATTGGTCAGCACGTAGTCCAGGCTGTGGCAGGCGGCGCACTGCTGCTGCGTCACGTCCTGGCCGGCGCCGGGCTTCAGCTTGATGTCGAATTCGTCGGCGGCGCGCACCGCAGTCGCGAGGAGGGGCGCGACGAGCAGGACGAGCGCGGCGATGCCGAGGAAAGTACGGTTCTTTCCGGTCATGTGTGGCCTCCTCAGGCGACGTCGAGGGTGATGCTCTGCATCACGTTGTGATGATAGCCCGCGGGGTTGAACAATGCCTTGGGGACCTGTGTCTGTCCGGCGTCGTTGCTGGCCCGCGCCATCAGCGAAAGCTTGCCGGCCTTGGCCGCCGGCACGACGAAGCTCCATTCACGGAAGGAGAAGCGGCCGAGGTCGGAGCCGAGCGTCGCCGCCGACCAGGTCTTGCCGCCGTCGGCCGAGACCTCCACGTCGCGGATGCCATAGCCGCCGTCCCAAGCGATGCCCTTCACGGTGAGCGGCCCGGCCTTCACCTTCTCGCCGCTGGTGGGGCTGGTAATGATGGAGTTCACCACGATCTCGGTGATCGGCGTATTGACCGCTGTCTCCTGCGTGAGGAAGCGGTCGCGGGTCGGGAAAAGCTTGGCCGGCACGCGGTAAGCCGCCTTCATCCAGAAGCCGTCGAATGGCTTGGCGAGCGGCTGGATGCTGGTGATCTGCTTCATCCAGTAGGTGGCGGTCCATCCGGGCACGATCAGGCGAGCCGGAAAGCCGTTGAAGTGCGGCAGCGGTGCGCCGTTCATCTCGTAGGCGATGAGCGTGTTTTCGTCGAGCGCCTTGCCGAGCGGGATGCTCTTGACGAAGTCCGGTGTCTTTTCCAGGACCGCCTTGTCGGCGCCGTTGACCTCGATTTCGATCGTGCCCTCGGGCACGCCCGCTTTGGCAAGGATGTCCTTGAGCCGCGCGCCCTTCCATTTGGCATTGCCCATGGCGCCGTAGCCCCATTCGACGCCCGGGACGTGCGGATTGGACAGTCCGCGCCGGTTCCCCGAGCACTGGCAGACCGCGACGATCTCGACCGGGGCGTAGTCCTTCCTGAGCTGGTCGAGCGTCAGCCGGAGCGGCGTGGTGCCGCCGACGGACAGCGACCACGCGGCAGCGTCGATTTCGGGAATGTCGGCGAGGTGCCAGCGAACGAAGAAGGAATCGTTCGGCGTGATCACGTCCTTGAAGGCGGAAACCGGAGTCTCGTAGTTCGGCGGCCGATACGACAGCTTGATCAGAGGCTTCTTGCCCGGCAACGCCTCGAGGGTCGCCGCCGACGCGACGCCAGACGGCAGACCGGCCGCGAGTGGCGGCTTACCCTGGGCCCAGGCAGCGACGCCCGCAAGCTGTGCTGCTGCGGCGCCCGCCGTTCCGGCGAGCACGGTTCTGCGTGAAAGCATGGATCCTCCGTTCGTTCTTGTGTGTCGCGTTGAAGTTCAGAAAAGACCGGTCCGAACTTCGCGGAAAAGGAACCGGACGCCGCGTTCCGTCGCGGCTGGACCGTTCAAGCCGCAGCGGCGCCCACGCTTGCGCCGGCCCCGGTGCTGGCGCGAACGCCGTAGGGACGGCGAATGCTGCTCCACCAGCAAAGCGCGCCAAAGACATCCAGTTCCGCCACGCCTTGACCGATCCTGTCGGCAGACTTAAGCGTCGGCCGTCCGGTTCAACCGGACTTATTAGTGTTCTCTAAAATATGCATCGCGAGGCCGAACGACGCAATGCCCAAGATCGACCACGCCAGACTGATGCGGAGCGCGAGCGCCGCAAGCAAGCTTTTGAAGGCGCTCGCCAACCGCAATCGCCTTCTCATCCTCTGCCAGCTCAGCGATGGCGAGGTACGGGTTGGCGACCTCGCAGAGCTGGTGGGCCTCAGTCCGTCGGCGCTGTCGCAGCATCTTGCCGGCCTCAAGCGGCTGGGCATCGTCGATGCGCGGCGCAACGCGCGCTCGATCCACTATCGGCTGGCGAAGGGTCCGGCGCAGCACATCATGAAGGCGCTGGCCGACATCTACTGCCGGCCCGGCGCTGGTGCCTCGCCGTCGACAGGCAAGCGGTTGCGTCGTCGATCCGGTTCGGCCGCGTGAGGCTGCCAAGAAACTTGACAATGCCCTCGGCGGTGTCATCGCACTGGCGCGTCATGATCTTCCGGACCGTGGGCGTCCCGCCCGCTCATGCGCATGAAGCGGGCGGGACGCCCGCGGTTCAAAAGAGCATGAGAAGACGCGGGCGAAGGTTACTCCGCCCGCAGTGACGCGCCTTCAGCAAAGACATATGTCCATCCAAATTCGAGCGATCGCATCGCCGGCCCCTATGGCCGCAACAGCGCGTCGAGCCGGTCATCGGCCAGGGCCGCGCCGGTATAGAAGCGGCCGTCGATCTCCAGCGCTGGCGCGCTGCGGATGCCTTGGTCCTCCAGCCGTTCGGCCGCCTCCTCGTCGATCAGCAGATCGACGCTGCGGAAGTTTACGCCGCGCGCTTTCAGGGCGCGCTTCAACGCTTCGCAGGGCCCGCACAGCGGCGTGGAATAGACGATGATGGATTGCGGCACGCGGACCTCCTGGGCTGTCACCGGGGCGGACCGGCGCGGCCGCCCCGATGCTTGGTGGCTCAGATCTTGCCCTCGGCCTTCATCTGCCGATAGAGCGCCTTCTTCTTCAGCCAGGCCTCGCCGGCCTCGCCAGGCAGGAATGGCTGTTCCTCGGTGAAGATCAGGTCCTTCCAGCGCTGTCCCTTGCTCCAGCGCAGGCCGGCCTCGACCGTGGTACCTGGCGCCGTCGCTGTTTCCAGCACACGGAACGCCATCTCCAGCACCGCGCGCTGTTGTTCGGCGTTCCACGGCTCGCCGCATGGCGCGCCGAGCGGAAAGTCGACGAACAGCAGTCGCGGCACGGCGGCGGATTCGACGATGTCACGGGCGGTGGCGATGACCACCGTCCGAATGCCGTTTGCTTCCAGATGACGGGCGACCAGACTCACGGTCTGGTGGCACACTGGTCAAACCGGGACGAGAACGGCGACGTCGGCCCCCATGGCGCGGCAGTGTGCCAGCACCTCCGGCGCATCGCGTTCGGTGGTCTTGCGTTGGCTGTAGGCATTGTAGACGCCCAGGCAATCCGCCGCGACCTTGCCGATACGCCCGCGCGCCGCCGCCTCGTGCAGGCGGTCGATCGGGAAATAGGCGTTGGGGTCGTCGAGCGACGTCGCGTAGCGATCGTAGCTCTGCGTCCGGCTGTAGAGCTTCGATGCCGGGGTGTTCGACGGCACGGCATAGACGTTGCCTTGCGCCCTGGTCTCCGGATTGTCGTCGAAGCGCGGATCACCCTTGATGGCGATCTCGCTGGTCGAGATCAGGGTGATCGTGCTGGCTGACAGTAATTTGGCCAGCGGGGTGAACGGCGCGCTGTCGTTGTGCGCCCAGACGTAAGGCTTTTCGTAGCCCTGCGACAGGTAGTACGCGCGCGTCTTGTCGATGTAACGCACGTACGGCCGCGGTGTATCGGGGGCCAGTTCCGGCATTTGCTCTTCCTCCTGTTGTTGCATCGATGTTCTATTTGCGCCGTTGCCTGGCGATCGCCTCCGGTGTCGGCGGTGCCGGGCTGAAGGCGAAGGGCACCGGCCATTGCAGGACATCGTCGACGATGCAGCCTGGCTCATGCGCTTCGACGGCGAGCGCGAGTACCGCGCGCAGGATGCGGCGCTGCGCGGCCACATCGCCCGCTGCACCGAAATTGTTGCCCATCGGGGCATTGACGAAGTAGCTGCGCGGCGGGCGCACCAGCGCCGTGATGTCACGTCCCGTCGACACGCACACCGTCGGGATGCCGGCTTCCTCCACGACACGACAGACCAGACCCACGGTCTGGTGGTCGAGCGGTCAAGCCGGGACGGCCACGAACAGGTCGACCTTGTCCCGCTTCAGCTCGCGGGCCAGTGCCGGAGCCTTGTCCTGCAGCACCGCCTGGCGCTTGTAGATGCGCCCCATGAAGCCGCTCCAAAGCCGCGGCGCAACCGCGCCAATCTCGCCATCCCTGGCCATCTCGCGCAGGCGATCGATCGGGAAGATGCAGTTCAGGTCGCGGTCGGCGTCACTGTGGTCGTAGTAGCTGTCGTGGATCTGGAAATCGCCGGACGGGGCGTCGGCCTCGATCGTGTCCAGACGCAGGTCGTTGCGCGCCTCGGGGTCGAAGGGCGGCATGGCGCAGCGTGAGGCGCCACCGCTGGTCAGCATGCTGACCGTGCACTGCGACAACGGCTTGCCGAGCGGCGTGAACGGCGCGTCGTCGTAGCGGCTCCAGTCGTAGGGTGGGAAGCCCATGGCACCGTACTTGGCGATCAAGGCGTCGACGTAGCGGATGGGCTGCATACTGATTTACCTTCCGTCTATGTACAAAAACCTAACCTCGGCACGACGAGCAAACAAGCACAAGTCTGCGGCCCTCGCGAGGGTGCCTTGCTCCGGAATTGGGAGGAGCCATCGGCAAAGTGACCACCCCACGCAGCGCCAATCGCCAAGTAGCGCGCCCGGCCGCCCACACCGCGGCCCGGACTCGAGCGCATACACGCCAACTCTCAGCTACCGGTCACTCCTTGCAGGATTGAACCACCACGAAGGCAGCCCCCAGGGTCGTCCGTTCACCAAGAGCGGCGTCCCGTGGCGCAAGGAGCCTTGCGAGCGGCAGCCAGGGTGGGAAGAAGATCGCGCCGGATACGTGTTCGACGCGGAGCTGGGCCGATTGCACGAGTTGGCGCAACTGGGTCGCCGTTCTGAACGTCGCGCCGCGCCACATCTTCGATCCCAGCCACCCGCGCACCCGTCGCCGCGCGGCCCAGAAGCTCCACTTCCCCAGGTCGCCAATGATGAGGCGCCCTCCGGGTTTGAGCACACGGGCCATTTCCCGGACGGCTCTTCCGGTGTCGGGAACAAATGCGAGGACGGTGATGGCTGTGATCAGATCAAAGCTTTGGTCTGCGAAGGGCAAATGCACGAGGTTCGCGACCGTGTAGTGAACGGCTTGTTCGCCCTGCGTCGCCCGCCTGATGGCGCGGGAGATCATGCGCGGATCGATGTCGCAACCCACAACCGATGCCGCGCCACGGCGCGCGAACGCCAGCGTCAGGGTTCCGTCACCGCACCCGACGTCCAGAACTTTGCGGCCATGCAGTTCACCGGCCAGGCGGAACAGAAGTCGCTGCTCGAGATCCTCGGTGATCTCTCCCAGCGATGATTCCCGCCAGATGGCATAGATCTCCGGGCCGAACTGGCCGGTAGAACCAACGGGCTGTCGGCGGTCATTCATGCCGGCATGCCCCCGACCCTAGCGCGGGACCGGACAGGCGTTGGAAACCGTGAAGGTCATGGCCACCTGACCGGTTCGCGCCGCCTTGTCGAAGGCCTCGGCGAGGGCCGCGAAGACGATACCGGCTTCACCGGTCACGATCGTGCTCATCGGACCGACCTGGGCTTGAAGACCGTGTGCCTCCAGCGTCTCTCGTACGATTTCGACCGCCGGACCAAGATGCTCCTGGCGCAACGGATAGACACTGATCTGGGCGCTGGATATCACGGTCAAACCACTCCGGGGCGTCAAGGCTGGGTCTCGAGCGTCAAACACATCGGTGGCAAATGGACACCCGGCACGATGACAAGGACCGAGAAGCGGGAGGTCCTGGGCGCTTAGTATCCCGTGCGAACCTGGGCGCAGGCTCTTTGCCTGGGCGCTAATCCTGGCTTTTGAACGTGAGGTACATCAATGCCAGGTAGACGGCTGGTATGAGAATTACCACGATCGCCTGAACAAAGCCCGGTGCCTGACATCCGGTGGAAAACATCTGGTAGGCAACCCAAAAGTCGGCGACTGCTACAATCGCAAGACCGATAAACCAGGGCAGTAGGGCATTACGCTTCTTGGCTGTCGGCATCGCACTACCTTTCATATTCGGATTTGAACCAAGCGTCCTTCATTCGCTCGCTCGACCGCACTTCGTCGATGACGAACGGACGTAGTCTCGCGGAGCCAGACCAAAGGCAGGATGCCACTCGCATTGCCAGGTGGCGCCTTCTGCGAAATTTCTCCCATGATGTTCGTCGCGCCGCGAAACATTTTCAATGATCCAAATCAAGGAGGCCTTTCGGAGAATGCAATTGGTTGGCGCTCATGACGTCGTATTGAAGAAGGATGGAGGTGGCTTTAGGGGGTTGAAGCGGCTTCCGTGCAAGAGAAGGCAATCGAAGCCGCGGCCGTCGAACGAAAGGTCGTGCCGAGCGGACTCGGGGCCTCCGCGGCGGTTCAACCGGTGATGACGCGGAAGCGATGGTCGTCGTCCATCGCCGTGTCCTTGACCAGGTTGATCTCCCAAGTCAGGTATTCGCGCATCGCGTCTTCGCGGTTCTGGCCGCGCTCGCGTGCGAGGGCGACGAACCCCGACGCCGCGTAACCGTCGGCCACCGAGCGGATATGCGGGTTGGTGTTGAACACTTCAGGCAACACGATCAGGCCGGGCGCCCGCGCGTGCGCTGGCAACGTCAGATACCCGGCGAACATCCCGCCATCGGCGGCTGCGATCCGAATTTCCTGGCCCACCGTTCTTTCCCTGGTCGCCCGGACTTGCCGGCCGCTGCACGTGTGCGAACCCGGCCTATGATTTGCGGAACGTATCGCGGGCCGACCTGGCTTGGCGAAACGTCGCGGTGAGCTGGCTCTGGTCGGCGTCGGCGAAGGCGGTCGCGGCGTGCAGTGCGCCGGCGGTGGCGTTCACCGCCTCCTTGACCATACGCACCGTGGGTGCCGGCATTGACAGCACAACCTCGGCCAGCTCCAACGCCCGGTCGACCGTCCTGCCGTCGTCGGCCAATTCCTCGACCAGCCCCCATTCCAGCGCCTGCGCCGCCGGCATCTTCTCGCAGAGGATGCAGATGCGCTTGGCCCGAGCCGGCCCGACCAGGCTGATCAACCGCGGCAGCGCGCCCCATTGCAGGTTGAGGCCGATCTTCACTTCCGGCACGTACAGGTAGGCGCCCCTGCCCAGCACGCGCCAGTCGCAGGCCAGTGCGATGGCGACGCCGGCGCCGACCGCCAGCCGCTCCATCGCGGCGATGGTGATCTGTGGCATCGCTTCCCAGGCCTTGCACAGGCGCACGCCTCCATAAGCGCGCTGACGCCGCTTCAGGTCGTCGGTTTCGCTGGTCCAGCCATCCGTCGCCTTGAGATCGAAGCCGGCGGAGAAGGCATTGGGCGCACCGGCCAGCACCACGGTATGGGTGTCCAGGTCGTCGTGGAAGCCGCGCGCGGCATGAGTTCAGCTCGACCACCAGTTTCTCGTTGAAGGCGTTCAGGTTGGCCTTGCGGTCGAAGCGTACGATAGCGATGCCGTCGCGCTTCTCGATGGACACATAGTCGAGCTTCATCACATGCTTTCTCTCAGGCCGCCTTGATGTTCGAGCGCTGGACGCGGTCGAGATTGGCGCCCTCGATGCGCACCAGCTTGGTCAAGCCGTCGCGCTTCGGCGAGTGGACGGCGCCGACATCGTAGAAGTGACTATCGCCCGGCTTCATGACGTAGGTCTTGACGGGCTCGACCAGGCTCGGCGCATCGCCCTCGCCCTTCTTGACGATCCGCCAGTCCGTCATCTCGGTGTCGCCGGTCGCCAGGCCGTAGATCGCCCAGGTGGAGCCGTGATCGTGCGGCGCACCGTGCGCGGCGTTCTCGTACACATGCCCGCAGACGCAGAAGCCCAGCTCCGGATCCTCGTACAGCACTTTGCGCGGGCGGCACTGCTCGGCGGTCAGGTGTTTGGCGATGAATTCATCGTCGAGCAGCACCTTGGATACGAGCTTGCCCACCGCCTGCTTGCCGACGATACCGGAATCTGCCTTGAGAGCCTTGCCGATGTCGGCGCTCAATTGCTCGAGGGTATAGACCATGCGCTGCCTCCATCTGGACATCCATGCTTGCACGCTGACGCACTGGAGATCACCCCCTCGCTAGCGCCGGCATTCGCTCTGCGAGCCGCGCGGCCTCGGCCAGCATGCCGTCGATGAGATCGCGGACCGCCACGACGTCGGAGATCATGCCCGCAACCTGGCCGGCGGCTGATTGCCGACGGTCGCCTTTGCCCTCCGCGTAGCGCGATCCGCGCACTCGGCGCTTGAGTTCCGTCAGCTCGGCGGCGTCGACGTGTCGGGCGAGCGCATCCTCGTAGGCGGCGATCTCGGGCGTCCTGACGCAGCGCACTGTGGCCCCCGTCATCGCACGGGTGACGATGGTGTCGGTCTCGCGCATCGAGAGGAGCTGTGCGCGGCCCCACTCATTCAGGTCGAACTCGGTCGTCGCCATAAAGCGAGTGCCCATCTGGATGCCCACGGCACCGAGCGCAAGAGCAGCGAGGAAGCCGCGCGCGTCGCCAATACCCCCTGCAGCCAGCACCGGAATCTGCACCGCGTCCACGACCTGCGGCACGAGGGGGAGCGTGGAGATCGTGCCGACTAGGCCGCCGGCCTCCGATCCGGAGGCCACGACTGCATCGACGCCTTCGCCCGCCATGCGCCGTGCGTGCTCTACGGTCGGGATCACTGAAACAACCTTGATGCCCGCCGCCTTGAGGCGGCGCACCACCTCCTCACCCGGATCGGCACGCCCCGTGGTGACTATGGGAACGCCCAGCTCGATGCATGTCGCCGCGCACCGTTCGGTAATGCCGCGGCCCATGGGCATGATGTTGACCCCGAACGGTCTTGCCGTTCGCGCCCGCACGCCGGTGATATCGGCCCTGAGCTTCTGATCGGTGCCGCCGAATGTGGGCAGCACGCCAAGACCGCCGGCCTCGCTCACGGCCGCCACCAGCTCGACACCGCCGCCGCCCTGCATGGCGCCTTGCAGGATCGGATAGCGGATCCCCAGCAGATCGCAGATGACCGTGTGGAACATGGGTGATGCTCCGCGGTTCGTTACCTGGCCTTCGTGCCGGCGACGCGGCCAAGCGAGCCGGAGATGAATTCGTGCAGGCCCACATCCGCGAAGCCAGCCGCGCGGAAGTAGCCGATCACGTCTGCCTCCGAATGGGCGAGCCCGAGCGAATTTCCGACGGCCTGGCCGAGGCCCCAATAGGCCGGCCCCCAGGGCCCGCTACGCTCGTCATTGGTCATCTCGCCGACGAGGTGCATCTGCCCCCCGGGCAACAAAGCGTCGTGTGCCTTCTTGATGACGCTGGCGATCATCTCACGGCCGTACATGGGCAGATTGGAAGCCATGATGGCCACATCGCAGTCGGTCGGGAATGGATCGCGGGTGAAATCGCACGGTCGAGCCTCGATGCGGTCGGCGACGCCGTTCTCGGCGATGAATGTGCGTGCGACCTCGCACACCACAGGCAAGTCCAGGATCACGGCACGAATTCCGGGATGCTCCTTCGCGGCGGCGATGCAATAGGCCCCCGAGCCGCCGCCGATGTCCATGATGCGCTTGCGGCCCTTGAGGTTGACCTGACGAACGAAGCGGCGGCCTGCGCCCAGCCCGATCGAGTAGGTCGCGTCATGGTAACGCCGCGCGTCGGCAACGGTGAACGTCTCTATCGCGCCCATAACCTTCAGGTTCTTGGTGCGGATGTGCTCGCCAAGCCGTCCCCATTCGTTCCACTGCGGCTTGGTGAATGTTATCCAGGGCCCCATGTAGCCGGGCTTGCCCTCCACCAGGAAGCGCTCGACATCGGAAGCATTCTTGTGACGGCCCTGCGTCTTCTCAAGCAGACCGGCGGCGCACAGCATCACCATGAGGCGCTCGGCGTTGGTCGGATGGATGTCGACGGCCCGGGCGACCTGCTCGTAGGTCCCGGCACCGTTGCTGATTGCTGTAAACACTCCGACCTCGACTGCCGCCATGAGAGCCGCGGACTGGCCATAAGACTGGGCGATATTCTGCAACCGAACAGTGGTGACCGGTGCGCCATCCGACTGTGGCCTCTGGTCCTGCTTCGCCATGGCGTTCCCTCGAAGTCGTGTCGAACGAAGCAAAGCACGCTCCGCAGGGAATGACAAAGTGCCGCCGTTCCGCGTCGCAGGTTCAGGCCAGGTTGGTTCCGCGACGGTCGGCGCCGAGCATGCGCTCCGATATCAACCTTATTTCGCAGTCAATTCCGAACGCAGACGCTCGATCTCTGCCTGCGTGTCGTCGCACTTTTTTCTGAGAGCGATGACTCTGCCGTGCAGGTGCTCGTCTGCCGGCGTCAACAGGAGTTGTGCCTCCGCTTGATCGGCATCCAGGCAGAGCTGCTCCACCGCGCCTTCCAGGAACGAGATGCGTTGCTTAATGGTCGCTTCGTTGTCGTTCATGCGGCTATCCTGAGGGAAGAAGAAGCCTTGTGCCATGCGGTCGGCGTGCGAAGAGTGCCCGTCCGCCCAATCGTGCCAGCGGCGCGGGAAGTTCAGAGCGCCGCGAATAGCTTCGCTCCCAACTGGCCGATCTCCTCATCCTGCTGGTAGGTGCCGCCGCTCTCGCCGAGGGCCCCCAACATCATGCCGTCCTTCGACCTGAGAACGATGCCGCCCCACACCGGCGTGTAGAGGGGATCGCAGAACCACGTGATCTCGCGCCGTTCGTCGCCCAGCGACATGTCGAACAGCCGCTGCTTGATGATCCTCGTGTCATTCTGCCATTTCGTCGCCGTGTAGGCTTTGTTGTAGCTCATGCGCGCGTTGAGGGCCGAGGCACCGTTCATCCGCGAGAGATGGATGAGGTCGCCGCCGGCGTCGACGACGGCGGCGGCAAACTTCAGGCCCTTCTGCGCGGCCGCTTCCAGCATCGCGTCGACGATCGCGCGAGCTTCCTTCAGCCCCAGTCTGTCCGCCATCAACCGACATTCCTCGATTGCGCTCAAGCGGAATAGCCGTGCCGATGGATCGGCTTGCAGGGAACGGGGCAGTAAACATGTCGGTAGCGGAAGTCGAGGTGGTCGTCGTCGGTAGCAGCTTCGGCGGCTCGGTTGCGCCGCCAACGCGGTGTTTTTTACCTCTGCTCGGATGCGGCCTCGGCCATGATCGGCAGCCCGCTGGTGGCCGACGGCGGATTCATGAGCTGAAGGCTGGCTTGATAGAGCAATTTGCTTGACTTGGATAAAGCAGATTGCCTGACCAACGTCGAAGGATACCGTCTGAGGATCGTCGACTGGCGCGTCGTCTACACGCTGAAACATGAGATCCTAACCGTCATCGTGATCAGGGTCGGACACCGAAGAGAGATCTACGAATGAGCAGGCAGATCATTACCCAGGGCGGCAAGCCCGCTTTCGTCGTCATCCCCATCGAGGAGTGGCGGCGCATCGAGGCCACGCTCGAGGACCGCACCGACGTCGCTGCCGTGCGCGCCTTCCTGAAAAACCCGAGCGAGACTTTCCCCGACGCCGTCATGTCTGCGATCCTGGGCGGCGCCTCTCCGCTCAAGGCGCTGCGCGCGCATCGCGGCCTCACACAGGCGGCCCTCGCCAGGGCCTGCGCCACGAGCGCAGTCTATTTTTCCCAGATCGAGCGCGGCGAGCGACGGGCCGGGCGGAAGCTCCTGGCAAAGCTCGGTAAGGCGCTGCGTGTGGAGGCAGGGCTGCTGGAGCAACACGACTAGCACCGGGCGGCGAGCGAACGTCGACGCCCCGCTGGGCGGAAAATCCTCATGGCGTGTGCCGTGGGTCGCCCGTACGATAGCGAGCGCCATCGCAATGCCCCGCCCTGTCTTGCCGACCGAGGGAACGCGCCATGCAGCACAAGCTCATTTCCGGCGACAATCATATCGACCTCACCTATTGCCCCGCCGACCTCTGGTCGGCGCAGGCGCCCGCCAAGTGGAAGAAGAACGCGCCGCGGGTCGAGGAGCGCAATGACGGGCAGCACTGGTTCGTCGACGACAAGGACCGCGGCATGTGGAACGGCGTCGGCCCGGGCTTCCTGCCCTACACCAAGGGCTCGTTCGGCCATGTCGACGAGATGAAGGACGCCGGCTTCGAATGGGACAGCTACCCCGGCGCCAAGCCCAGGCCGACCACGCCCGAGCTGCGCATCGCCGATCTCGACCGTGACGGGCTCGAGAAGGAGATCATCTACGGCTGCCTGATGATCAACGATCTGATCGACGACGCCGACCTCCGCGTCTGGGCCAATGCGCGCTACAACGACTGGGCCGCCGACTTCGCCCGCCGCGCCGATCCCAACCGCGTCTTTCCGCTGGCCATCATTCCCAACACCGATCCGGTCGCGGCCGCAGCCGAGGTGCGGCGCTGCGCCAGGATGGGGCTCAAGGGCGGCGACCTTGCCTTCAAGCGCATGGGCCTGCCGCTCTACCATCACGCCTGGTACGCGCTGTGGGAGGCGGCGGCGGAGTGCAAGTTCCCGATCTCCTTCCATTCGACCGGCTTCAAGGCGGTGCGCGCGCCCGATACGCCCGAGATGGAGAAGGAATATGCCGTCCAGCACCGGCTGGTCCGCTCGGCCCTGTTCCAGCTCGACACGATGGAGGTGCTGGTCTCGGTCCTGGCCTCCGGCGCCTGCGAGAAGTATCCCGACTTCAACTTCGTGCTGGGCGAGTCGGGCGTGACCTGGCTTCCTTATGTGTTCGACCGGCTCGACACCGAGTATCACGACCGTGCCCGCGCGCTCGGCTTCAAGATGAAGCCCAGCGACTATTTCCGCCGCCAGGGCTTCGTCACCTACCAGCAGGACAAGTACCTCGAGCCGATCGTGCCGCTGATCGGCGAGGACAACATCATCTGGGGCGCCGACTATCCGCACCCCGATTGCATCTGGCCGAACTCGCGCGAGACGCTCAACCGCAACCTCGCCGGTTTTTCCGACGGCGTGCAGAAGAAGATCGTCCACGACAATGTCGCGCGGCTCTACGGGCTGAACTGATGCTGGGAGCGCGCAACTCCAGTTGCGCATCTTCCTCTATCGACATCCGATGAGCGCCACTGGAGTGGCGCGCTCCCAGCAAGGAGGCGTCGGACGATGACGCGCGCGAGCACGCGGGTCGCCCGGATCATCAAGGCGCCGCGCCCGGCCGTGTACCGCGCCTGCCTCGATCCCGACGCCCTGGCCGCATGGCGCGCGCCGGACAATATGACGGGCCGCATGCACGCCTTCGATCCACGCGCGGGCGGCACCTACCGGATGTCGCTCACCTACCGGGATCCGCGACAGTCGCCGGGCGGCAAGACCTCGGACGACACCGACACCTTCGAGGGCCGCTTCGTCGAACTGGTGCCCGACCGGAAGATCGTCGAGGCCGTCACCTTCGACTCGCGCAACCCGGCTTTCGCCGGCGAGATGAAGATCACCACCACCCTCGCCGATGCCGACGGCGGCACCGAGATCACCCTCCTCTGCCAGGACATCCCGGCAGGCATCCGGCCGGAGGACAACGAAACCGGCACGACGCAATCCCTGCGCAAGCTGGCTGCGCTCCTGGAGTAAGGCGCGGCGCCGTTTTTTCGCCAAATTTCGTCGCGCCGGGAGGCTGGCCGGCCGTGGCGCCGCGGTATAGAAAGCCCTGCATTCAGGGATAGAACACGATGGCAATTCAGTATTTTGCGAAAGTGCGATCGGCGGCCGACCACGCGGCCTTCCAGCGGATCGTCAAGCACTACCCGGCCTGCAGCTACGAGGAATGGCACTTCCGGGAAACCAAGAAAATGGCCGACTGGCGGGCCCGCCGCCATGTCTGCAAGATGGTCGACATCTCGCCCGCCGAGTTCAGCGAATATTGCGAACGCACCGGCGCCCGGCCCGACCTCACCACCTTCCTGAAGGTCCTGTCCGACAAGGCGAGCTTTTAGGTTCATGCCGGGGGCGCGCCACTCCAGTGGCGCGTCATTGTTGCGCCAGGGAAGATCGCGCCACTGGAGTGGCGCGCCCCCGGCGAAGAGCCCGAGCGTGACAGCATTTTGCTGGCATCGCGGCCGTTTTCCGCCTGCCCTACGGCGCGCAAGAATTATGTGATCGCGCCGCCCCTTGACAACCGCGCGCAATGTTGTGGCCCATGCTGCCGGTCTTCTCTGCGAAGGATCGGCCTGTGCCATTAACTCTGGCAGCCCTCTGCCCGGCGACCACTGTTTCAGCCACCAAGGTTTCCGGCGGCTTACTTCAGCTCGTAGGCCGCGATCAGCCAGGGCTCGTTCTTGGCCGCCGCGGTCCATTCCTTCATCGCCGGATGGGCCAGCACGGCGGCGCTGTAGGCCTCGGAGTCCGAATCGAGCTGCACGCCGTAGGTCTTGAGCCGCGTCACGACCGGCGCATACATGGCGTCGGCCGCGCTGAAGCCGCCGAACAGGAAGCCACCGTCCTTGGGCGCGGCGCCGGCGAAGCGCTTGCGGCAGTCGCGCCACAGGCCGGTGATGCGCTCGATCTCGCCGCGCACCGCCGGCGTCATGCCCTTGCCGGGATAGGAGGCGCGGATGTTCACCGGCATGTTGGCGCGCAGCTCGGGGAAGCCCGCCAGCATCTCGCAGGAGATCGAGCGGGCGTGGGCGCGCGCCGCCGCCGAGGACGGCCAGAAGCCCGCCTCGGGCATGAGGTCGTTCAGGTATTCGCCGATCGCCAGCGATTCCCATATCGCCAGCCCGCGATGCAGCAGCACCGGCACGCGGCCCGACGGCGAATACTTGCGGATCGCGGCCTGTGTCTCCGGCAGGTCGAGAGGCACCACGACCTCGTCGAACTCGATGCCGGCGATCTTGGCCATCAGCCAGCCGCGCAGCGACCACGACGAATAGTTCTTGTTGCCGATCACGAGGGTGAAGTCGGCCATACGTCCTCCCCGGTTCACGTTCCCTTACTTGCCAGCGGAACACTTTGGCCGGCAATCTTCACTCTTGCACTACAGATTGGTGAACATGTCCATGTCGCTGCCCTTCGTCGACCGTTCTTCTTCTGCCCTTCCCGTGCAGTTTGTCAGCCACCCGAAGTGGCGGAGCTGGCTCAGGGAGCAAAGCGCGCCCCGGCGCGGCTGGATCGACTCGTCCGGCATGGCCGGCAACGCGGGCGATCTTGCCGTCCTGCCCGGCCGCGACGGCAAGGCAGCCGGTGCAGTCCTGGTGCTGTCGGCCACACCGACTTTGTGGGATTTCGGCGCGCTGGCGACCAAATTGCCGACCGGAACCTGGAGATTGGCGTCCGACACCGCGCCGGTCTCGGCGACGGATGCCGCCGTGGCGATCGGGCTCGGCACCTGGCGCTTCGAGCGCTACCGCTCGAAGAAGGCCAAGGCCGGGGCAAAGATCGTCTGGCCGCAGGCCGCCGACAAGGCGCGCGCGACGGCCATGATCGAGGCGATCTCGCTGGCGCGCGACCTCATCACCACGCCGTCCTCCGACATGGGACCGGCTGAGCTCGCCGCCGCTGCCCAGGCGCTCGGCAAGGCGCACAAGGCCCGCGTGCGCGTGATCGTGGGTGACGATCTGTTGAAGCAGAACTATCCGATGGTGCATGCCGTGGGCCGCGCCAGCACGCGCGCGCCGCGCCTGATCGATCTGGTGTGGGGCCGCGAGAGCGATCCCAAGGTCACGCTGGTCGGCAAGGGCGTGTGCTTCGACACCGGCGGCCTCGACCTCAAGCCCGCGACCGGCATGCTGAACATGAAGAAGGACATGGGCGGCGCCGCGACCATGATGGCGGTGGCCGCGATGGTGATGGCGGCCAGGCTGCCGGTGCGCCTGCGCCTGCTGGTGCCGGCGGTCGAGAACAGCGTGTCGGGCAACGCCTTCCGGCCGCTCGACGTCGTGCCGACGCGCAAGGGCATCACGGTCGAGATCGGCAACACCGACGCCGAGGGCCGGCTCATTCTGTGCGATGCCCTGTTCGAGGGCGCGTCGGAGAAGCCCACCATGATGGTCGACTGCGCGACCCTCACGGGCGCGGCGCGCGTGGCGCTGGGCACCGACCTGCCGGCGCTGTTCTGCAACGACGATGCGCTGGCCGAAGACCTGATCGCCGCCGGCAAGGACGTCACCGACCCGATGTGGCGGATGCCGCTGTTCGCCGGCTACCGCCGCCTGCTCGACAGCAAGGTGGCCGACATCAACAACGCGCCGGGCGTGGCCTTCGGCGGCGCCATCACCGCCGCGCTCTATCTCAAGGAGTTCGTGCCCGACGACGTGCCCTGGGCGCATTTCGACATGATGGCCTGGAACAACGCCACCCGTCCCGGCCGCCCCGAAGGCGGCGAAGCCCAGGCCGCCCGCGCCATTTTCGCCACCATCGAGAAGCGGATTGGGAAGTAGGAGTTGCTCTTCGCTGGGGGCGCGCCACTCCAGTGGCGCGTCTACTCCTGATTCATGATCGCGCCACTGGAGTGGCGCGCCCCCAGCTAATACCCCGCCTTCGGATCGATGCGATGGATCAGCTCGCGGCCGTCGCGCAGGCGCCTGATGTTCTCGATCACCCCGGGCGAGGCGGTGCGCGGGTTGGTGGCGCCGGCGATGTGCGGCGTCACGTGCACCTTGGGATGCGTCCAGTAGGGATGCTTCGCCGGCAACGGCTCCTCGTTGAACACGTCGAGCACCGCGCCGCTCAGGTGATTCGAATTGAGCGCCGCCAGCAGCGCCTCGTCCACGACGTGGCCGCCGCGCGCCATGTTGATGAAATAGGCGCCCTTGGGCAGCGTCGCGAAGGCCTTGGCGTCCAGGAGGCCGCGCGTGTCGCGCGTGAGCGGCAGCACGTCGATCAGGATGTCGCTCTCGGCCAGCAGGCGGGCAAAGCCGTCCGGACCGTGGAAGGTCTTGATGCCGGGCAGGCTCTTGGCCGTGCGGCTCCAGCCCGCGGTCGGAAAGCCCAGCGCGGCGATCTTCGCGGCCGTGTCCTGGCCGATCGTGCCCAGCCCCAGGATGCCGATGCGGCGATGGATGGTGTCGACGAACTCCTCGACCTTCCATTGCCGCGCCCGCTGGCTGGCCGCGTACTTGTCGATGTCGCGATGATGGCGCAGCGCCCAGAAGATCGCGTACTCGCTCATCTGGCCGACCAGCCCGTCATCCATGATGCGCACGATCGGCACGCCCGCCGGCAGCCTGTCGTCGACCAGCAGGTGATCGACGCCCATGCCGAGCGAGACGATCAGCCTGAGGTTGGGAAACGAGGCGAGCAGGCCGCTCGGCGGCTTCCAGGCCAGGGCGATTTCGACGTCGTCCTTGTCGCCCAGCGAATCGAGCCGCCTGAAATCGAGCGGGCCGAGCTCCGCTTCCAGGACCTTGTTCCAGAGCACGCCGTCGGTGTCGCGGCTGATGTAAGCGATGGCGTTCGCCATTAATCCAGAACTCCTGTCGTCGTCGTCAGGTGGCGACGACGTTTTTGTCGGCACCGATGGCTTCGAGGTTGAACGCCGCGGCGATCAGCGCCTGCGTATAGGGGCTCTGCGGCGCCTCGAAGACCTGCCTGGCCGGGCCGCGTTCGACCACCTTGCCGTGGCGCAGCACGACCACCTCGTCGGCCAGCGCGCGCACGACCTTGAGGTCGTGGCTGATGAAGAGGTAGGCGAGCTTGTGGCGGACCTGCAGGTCGCGCAGCAGGTCGACGATCTGCGCCTGCACGCTCATGTCGAGCGCCGAGGTCGGCTCGTCGAGCACCATGAAGCGCGGCTTCAGCACCAAAGCGCGGGCGATGGCGATGCGTTGGCGCTGGCCGCCGGAGAATTCGTGCGGGTAGCGCTCGCGCGCCGCCGTATCGAGGCCGACCTCCTGCAGCGCCTGGTCGATCATCCGGCTGCGCTCGGCCTCGCTGCCGATGCGATGGACCTGCAGCCCTTCGCCGACGATCTCGCCCACCGACATGCGCGGGCTGAGCGAGCTGAACGGATCCTGGAAGACGATCTGCATCTGCCGCCGCAGCGGCCGCAGATCGCGCTGGCTGAGCTTCTGCAGGTCGTGCTTGTCGAACTGGATGCCGCCCTGGCTGGCCTCGAGCCGCAGCAGGGCAAGCCCCAGCGTCGTCTTGCCCGAGCCCGATTCGCCCACCAGCCCGATCGTGTGGCCTTCCTTCAGCGCGAGGCTCACCCCGTCGACCGCCTTCACGTAGCCGACGGTGCGGCGCATCAGGCCGCGCTTGATGGGAAAGTGCACTTTCAGATCGTCCAGCCGCAGGATCTCCGGCGCCGCAGGGTCGCTCGCCGCCGGCCGTCCCTTGGGCTCGGCCGACAGGAGGTGCTGGGTGTAGGAATGCTGCGGATGGTCGAACACCCGCTCGACCGGGCCGTGCTCGACGATCCGGCCCTGGGTCATCACGCAGACCCGGTCGGCCATCTTGCGCACGATGCCGAGGTCGTGGGTGATGAACAGCAGCGCCATGCCGTAGCGCGCCTGCAGGGTCTTCAGAAGCTTCAGGATCTGCGCCTGGATGGTGACGTCGAGCGCCGTGGTCGGCTCGTCGGCGATCAACAGGTCGGGCTCGTTGGCGAGCGCCATGGCGATCATCACCCGCTGGCGCTGGCCGCCGGAGAGCTGGTGCGGATAGGCGTCGAGCCGCGTGGCCGCTTCCGGGATGCCGACCTGTTCGAGGAGATCGAGCGTGCGCTTGCGCGCGGCGTCGCGCGTCAGGCCCTTGTGCAGGATCAGCACCTCGTTGACCTGCCGCTCGATCGTGTGCAGCGGGTTGAGCGAGGTCATCGGCTCCTGGAAGATCATCGACACGCGGTTGCCGCGCACGGCCAGCAGCTCGCGCGCCGGCGCGCCGACCAGCTCGCGGCCCTGGAACCTGATGCTGCCGGTCGGATGGCTCGCCATCGGATAGGGCAGGAGCTGCAGGATCGACAGCGCCGTCACCGACTTGCCGGAGCCCGATTCGCCCACCAGCGCCAGGGTCTCGCCGCGGCCGACCTCGAAGGTGATGTTGCGCACCGCGCGCACGGCGCTCTCGCCGGTGCCGAATGTCACTGACAGGTCGCGGACCTCGAGCAGGGGCTCGCTCATGCCAGCACCTTGCGCGGATCGAAGGCGTCGCGGACCGCCTCGCCGATGAACACCAGCAGCGACATCATGAGCGCCAGCACGACGAAGCCGGTGAAGGCGAGCCACGGCGCGGTGAGGTTGTTCTTGCCCTGGAGCAGGAGCTCGCCCAGCGACGGCGAGCCCGGCGGCAGGCCGAATCCGAGGAAGTCGAGCGCCGTCAGGGTCGTGACCGAGCCGGCCAGGATGAACGGCAGATAGGTGAGGCTCGCTGTCATGGCGTTGGGAAGGATGTGCCGGAACATGATGCGCACGTCCAGCATGCCCATGGCCCGCGCCGCCCGCACATAGTCGAAATTGCGCCCGCGCAGGAATTCGGCGCGCACCAGCCCGACCAGCCCCATCCAGCCGAACAGCAGCATGATGCCGAGCAGCGACCAGAAGCCGGGCTCGATGAAGCTCGCCATGATGATCAGCAGGTAAAGTACGGGCATGCTCGACCAGATCTCGAGGAAGCGCTGGAAGAGGAGGTCGGTCAGGCCGCCGAAATAGCCCTGCACGGCGCCGGCGATGATGCCGAGCGCCGAGCCCAGGATGGTCAGCACGAAGCCGAACAGCACCGAGATGCGGAAGCTGTAGACGAGGCGGCCCAGCACGTCGCGCGCCTGGTCGTCGGTGCCGAGCGGATGGCGCCAGCTGGGTGGCGAGGGCGCCGGCTGGCCGAGATTCTTGACGATGGTGTCGTAGCTGTAGGGGATCGCGGGCCACAGCATCCAGCCCTTGGCATCGATCAGCCTGGCGACCACCGGATCCTTGTAGTCGGCCTCGGTGGCGAACTCGCCGCCGAAGGCGGTCTCGGGGTAGGACTTGAACACCGGGAAGTAGAAGGCGTTGTCGTAGCGCACGAGGATCGGCCGGTCGTTGGCGATCAGCTCGGCGAACAGGCTGACGAAGAACAGCGCCGCGAAGATCGCGAGCGACCAGGTGCCGCGCCGGTTGGCGAAGAATCTCTTGAAGCGCCGCCGCGTGATGGGCGAAAGCCGCATCAGGCGCCCCGCGCCTCGAAGTCGATGCGCGGATCGACCAGCATGTACATCAGATCGCCGATCAGCCCGACCACCAGGCCGAGGAGACCCAGTGTCCACAGCGTGCCGAACATCACCGGGTAGTCGCGCCCCACGGCGGCCTCGAAGCCCAGCAGGCCCATGCCGTCGAGCGAGAAGATGACCTCGATCAGCAGCGAGCCGCTGAACAGCACGCCGATGAAGGCGGCCGGGAAGCCGGCGATGACGATCAGCATGGCGTTGCGGAAGACATGGCCGTAGAGCACGCGCCATTCGACCAGGCCCTTGGCCCGCGCGGTCAGCACGTACTGCTTGCCGATCTCCTCGAGGAAGGAGTTCTTGGTCAGCATGGTGAGCGTGGCGAAGCCGCCGATCACCATGGCCGTGATCGGCAGCACCATGTGCCAGGCATAGTCGACGACCAGGGCGCCCCACGACAGACTTCGCCAGTCGTCGGAAACGATGCCGCGCAGCGGGAAGACCTTCCAGAAGCTGCCGCCGGCGAACAGCACGACCAGCAGGAGCGCGAACAGGAAGCCCGGAATGGCGTTGCCGATGATGACGGCCGAGGAGGAGGCGACGTCGAAGCGCGAGCCGTCGCGCACCGCCTTGGCGATGCCGAGCGGGATCGAGATCATATAGACCAGCAGCGTGGTCCACAGGCCGAGCGAGATCGACACCGGCATCTTGGAGATCACCAGGTCGGCCACGCGGGCGTTGCGGAAGAAGCTCTCGCCGAGGTCGAAGACGAGGTAGCCGCGCATCATCTGGAAGAAGCGCTCGCCGATCGGCTTGTCGAAGCCGTACTGCTTGCGAATGCGCTCGATCAGCTCGGGCGGCAGGCCGCGCCCGCCGCGCGACATGTTGTTGTTCTGCTCGCCGCCGGGCGTCGCCTGCGGGGCGGGTGCCGCCGTCTCGCCGCCGCCGGTGAAGCGACTGGTGACGTCGCCGCGGCCCTGGAGCTGGGAAATCGCCTGCTCGACCGGCCCGCCGGGCGCCGCCTGGATGACGAAGAAGTTGATCACCATGATGCCGAGCAGGGTCGGGATCATGAACAGCAGGCGGCGCAGGATGTAGGCGCGCATCGTCAGGCCACGGCGTCCGCCATCACCACCGCCGCCACCTCATTGCTTGCCGGTCAGGCTGCGCAGCGCCTTCTCCTTCTCGGGGTCGACCCACCAGGGCGACAGGCCGCGCGGCTGGTATTTGGCGAGCTTCTCCGGACGGCCGAACTTGTTCCAGTAGGCGATCCAGAACTCGGTCGAATAATATTGCGGCACGACATAGTGGTGCCACAGCAGGACGCGATCGAGCGCCCGCGTGCGCATGACCAGGCTCTTGCGGTCGGGCGCGGAGATCACCAGCTCGATCAGCCTGTCGACCGCCGGGTCGGAGATGCCGATCAGGTTGCGGCTGCCCTTGGTGCGGGCGGCTTCGGAACCCCAGTACTCGCGCTGCTCGTTGCCGGGCGACAGCGACTGCGAGAACAGGGCGATCGTCATGTCGAAGTCGAAATCGTCCATGCGCTTCTGGTACTGGGCGGGGTCGACGGTGCGCACGCGGACCTCGATGCCGACCTTTTCCGCCCATTGCTTGAAGGGCAGCGCAAAACGCTCCAGCCGCGGCTCGCCCAGCAGCAGCTCGAAGCTGAACGGCTGGCCCGAAGCCTTGCTGGTCATCTTGCCGTCCTTGATCTCCCAGCCGGCCTCCTTGAGGAGCGCGATGGCGCGGCGCGCGCCTTCGCGGTTGTTGCCGCTGCCGTCGGTCACCGGCAGCTTGAACTCCGTGGTGAAGACCTCGGCGGGGATCTGGCCGCGCAGCGGCTCGAGGACTTCGAGTTCCTCCTTCGACGGCAGGCCGGTGGCGGCCAGCTCGGAATTGAAGAAGTAGCTGTTGATCCGGGTCAGCAGCCCGTACGACAGGGTCTTGTTGAACCATTCGAAGTCGACGAGGTGGACGAAGGCCTCGCGCACGCGGCGGTCCTTGAACAGCTCGCGCCGGAGGTTGAAGCCCAGGCACTGCATCGGCAGCGTGCTCTCGTGCTTCAGCGTGGCGCGCTGGATGGCGCCCGACTTGACGGCGGGAATGTCGTAGGCGACCGCCCAGTTCCGCGACGTGTACTCCTCGCGATAATCGACCTCGCCCGCCTTGAACGCCTCGAAGGCCACGGTCTCGTCGCGATAGTAGTCGTAGCGGATCGTATCGAAGTTGTTGCGGCCGCGGTTCATCCACACGTCGTTGGCCCAGGCGTCGTCGACCCGCTTGACCGTGATGAAACGGCCGGGCTCGAAGCTGTCGACCTTGTAGGCGCCGCTGCCCAGCGGTATCTCAAGCGAGGTCTTCTCGAAATCGCGCGTCGCCCACCAATGCTTGGGAAGGACCGTGAGCTGGCCGATGATCTGCGGAAGCTCGTTGTTCTCGCCGCCGCGAAACGTGAACTTCACGACCCGCTCGTCGAGCTTCTCGGCCTTGGCGACATCCTGCCAGTAGGCGGCGTATTGCGGCGCGCCCTTCGACTTCAGGATGTCGAACGAGAAGACCACGTCGTCGGCGGTGATCGGCTTGCCGTCGTGCCAGCGCGCCTGCGGCCGCAGGGTGAAGACGGCCCACGCGCGGTCCTTGGGATATTCGATGGTCTCGGCCACCAGGCCGTAGGAGGTGGCGGCCTCGTCGTTGGTCGAGAACATGAGGCTTTCATAGATCTGGCCCACGGCGCCGGCGGGCGTGCCCTTCAGAATGAAGGGGTTCAGCGAATCGAAGGTGCCGCGGCCGGCCAGGCGCACCAGCCCGCCCTTCAGCGCCGCGGGATTTACGTATTCGAGATTCTTGGCGTCGGCCGGGTATTTGAGGTCGCCATGGGTCGCGAAGCCGTGGCTGACGGTGGTGCCGGCCGCCGTCTGGGCCCGCAGGATCGCCGGCGCAGAGACCCAAAGAGCCGCCCCGCCCGCCAGCACACTGCGCCGCTTGATCCTCATGACGCGCGCTCCCCGAGCCTCATTGCACAGGCTATATAGCGCGCCCGAGTTGGGCGGCACTATGGCCACGGGGTTACTTCCCTGTCAGCTTCCCTTGATGCTGGCGGCCAGGGCCAGCCGCTCGCGGGCGCAGCGGGTCGGTCGGTGGACGTCGTCTTCCGGCCGCGATCAATCGGCCTTGAAGCCCGAGGCGCGGATGACGGGACCCCATTTGTCGGAGTCGGCTTTCATGATCGCCGCCAGCTCGGCCGGCCCCAGGCCGGTCGCCTCCAGCCCGAGCGGCCCGATGCGCTGCTTGACGTCGGGCTCCTGGACAGCCGCCGTGGCCGCCGCCGCCAACCGGTCGACGACGTCCTTCGGCGTGCCGGCCGGCGCGAACAGCGCGTACCAGGCCGAGCCCTCGATGTCGTAGCCGCTCTCCTTGAAGGTCGGCACGTCGGGATATTGCGGCGAGCGCTTGGCGCCCGATGTCGCGAGGATGCGCCCCTTTCCCGATTGGGCGAGCGTGCCCATGTCGCTGATCGGCACGATGGCGGCGGGGATCTCGCCCGACAGCAGTGCCTGAAGGACGTTCGCCGTGCCCTTGTAGGGAACGTGCGTCAGTTGAATGCCGGCCGTGCGGGCGAACAGGATGCCGAAGAAATGCGGCAGGCTGCCCACCGCGGCGGACGCGAAATTGGCATAGGTGCCGCCCTTCTTCACCAGGGCAACGTAGTCGGCGAGGGTCTTGGCCGGGACGTCGGGGCCGACGCCCAGCGCCAACTGGAACGCCGCGACATGCGCGACGGGCACGTAGTCCTTGAACGGATCGTAGTCGAGCTTCGAATAGGAGTAGGGATAGGCGACCATCGTCGCGAGCGGCGTCATCAGCAGCGTGTTTCCGTCGGGCGCGGCGGCCTTGACCGCGAGATTGGCGACGATGCCGCCGGCGCCCGGCTTGTTCTCGACGACGACCGGCCGACCGAGCGACATGCGCATCTTCTCGGCGATCAGCCGGGTGACCGTGTCGCTGCTCGCGCCGGGAGGAAAGCCGAGCACGATGTGAAGCGGTTCGTCCTGCGCCCAGGCCCGTGGCGCCAGGGCGGCAACGGCTGCGGCGCCCAAGGCGGCGCGCCGAGTCAATCCGGCCATCTTTGCTTCCTCCCGTTTGGACAAAACCTATGGCTTGCCCGCGAAATTGTCATCCCGCGCGAAATTGACTTCGGACGCGGCGCGCCGCAGGTTTGGCCATGGCCGACACGTCAAACTTCGCCCCGGATTACGATGCGCCGCTCGAATACATGCGCCGCACGCGCGAGTACTACCTGGCGCTGGGCTACGACAATCCCTATCGCTGGGCGCATTACGTCGATGCGCCGTTCCAGCCTTTGAAGAAGCCGCTGAAGGACAGCACGCTGGCGCTGATCACGACGGCCGCGCCCTACCAGCCCGACAAGGGCGACCAGGGACCGGGCGCCGCCTACAACGCGGCCGCCAAATTCTACACGGTCTTCTCGGGCGACAGCTCGGTCGATCACGACACGCGCATCTCCCATATCGGCTACGACCGCAAGCACACCACGGCCAAGGACAGCAACACCTGGTTCCCGCTGCCGCTGCTGCGCGAGTTTGCCGCCGCCGGCCGCTTCAGGCTCGCCAGGCGCTTCCATGGCGCGCCGACCAACCGCAGCCAGCGCGTCACGCTGGAGACCGATGCGCCGGAGATCCTGGCGCGCTGCCGGCAGGACCAGGTCGACGCAGCACTTCTGGTCCCGACTTGACCCGTCTGTCACCAGACCGTGAGTCTGGTCGCCCGATATCTCGAACGGAACGGCATCCCCACGGTGGTCATGGGAGCGGCCAAGGACATCGTCGAGCATGCCGGCGTGCCGCGCTTCCTGTTCAGCGACTTCCCGCTCGGCAATTCCTGCGGCAAGCCGCACGAGCCCGACACGCAACGCTTCACCCTCGACCTGACGCTCAAGGTGCTGGAGAGCGCCCCGGGCCGCGCACCACGGTGCAGTCGCCGCTGCGCTGGGCCGCCGATGGCGACTGGAAGCTCGACTACAACAATCTGGCGCGCATGAGCCCGGAAGAGGTCGCCAAGCGCCGCGCCGAGTTCGACAAGGTGAAACAGGTGGCGCGCGGGCAGCGCGAGAAGGCGGGCGTCGCTTCGTGAGCGTGCGATGACGAAGCCTTTCACCGGGGTGAAGATCCTCGACTTCACGCGCGTCCTGGCGGGACCTTACGGCTCCTACCAGCTGGCGCTGCTCGGCGCCGACGTCATCAAGGTCGAATCGCGCGACGGCGACGACATGCGCTACGGCAACCGCGCCAATGACTGGGAGAAGCGCGGGCTGGCCGCGCCCTGGGTGGCGGTCAATGCCGGCAAGCGCTCGATCACGCTCGATCTCAAGAAGCCCAAGGCGATCGAGGTCGTCAAGCGCCTGGCGGCCAAGGCCGATGTGGTGATGGAGAACTTCCGTCCCGGCGTGATGGACAAGCTCGGCATCGGCTACGAGACGCTCAAGGCCATCAATCCCAGGCTGATCTACTGCGCCGTCTCGGGCTTCGGTCAGGTCGGGCCGGAGCGCGCGACCGCTGCGTTCGACGGCATGATCCAGGCGATGTCCGGCCTGATGTCGATCACCGGCTTTCCCGACCAACGGCCCGACGCGCGTGGGCTTCGCCGGCGCCGACGTGATGTCGGGCGCGACGGCGGCCTTCGGCGTAGCCTCGGCCCTGTTCCAGCGCACCCACACCGGCAAGGGCCAGCTCGTCGACGTCGCCATGATCGACGCGGTGATGGCCTATCTGGCGCAGCAATTCACCGAGCACCTGATGACCGGCCGCGTGCACGAGCAGGCGGCCAACCTGTCGGTCACGCGCAAGCCGACCGGCGATCAACTACAGGACCAGGGACGGCTGGATGGTGCTCGCCGTCATGACCGAGCCGCAGTTCCAGCGCCTGATGAAGGAGATCGGCCGCGCCGACGCGCTGGCCGATCCGCGCTTCGCCGACTGGCCGACGCGCATCCAGAACAACAAGGCGCTGCACGACATCATCGAGGCCGAGCTCGATGAAGCAGACGTCGGCCAGCCTGGGCCGAGCGCTTCGCCAAGGCCGACGTGCCGGCCGGCCGCGTGCTCAGCATTCCCGAGACCGTGAAGCTCGACCATTTCGACCACCGCACCGTGCTGCAGACGGTCGAGACCGAGCACGGCCCGATCAAGGTCGTGGGCTCGGGCTTCCGGCTGGAGCATGGCGGCGGTTCGGTCGATCGGCCGCCCGCGACGCTGGGCGAGCACACCGACGAGGTCCTGGCGCGAGGCGGGCTACTCGGCCGCCGACATCGCCGGGATGCGGTCCGACAAGGTGGTTTAGCGGTTACTTCTTCTCGACCTTGGGCATCTCGATCTTCACGTCGACCGACTTGGCCTGGTTGGACCCCGGCAGGTGGCCGCCAAACATGAAAAAGCCGCCCACGGCAACGACGACGCAGAGCGCGCCGACGATGAAATAGAGCATGCCGTTGTTTCCGCCCGAATTGCCGTCCGCCATTTGTATCCCCGTTCTTAGGTTATCCCGAAAGAACGCAGGCGGAGTGAAGCGGTTCCCTGTAGGCAGCGCGGTTCGTCGGGGCTAAAGTTGCCTTCGTCCAAGGGGGGTCCCGTTAGGGGGCTGAGATACCGCCGGCTTCGGCAACGCGGTGACCCTTTGAACCTGATCCGGGTCATGCCGGCGAAGGGACAGGATGCTTCACCTTTGCACGACAAAACCGGGTCTCCGTACGCCAACCAGCCACGGGAGATCCTCGTCATGGACAATATCGTTTCTGCACCATCACCAAAGGTTACGACCGGCCCGCTGCCCTCCTCGCAGAAGGTCTACGTCACGCCCGAGGGCGCGTCCGACATCAGCGTTCCCCTGCGCGAGATCGAGCTCAGCGAACCCACCGAACCGAGGGTGAGGGTCTACGACACGACCGGCCCTTACACCGATACTTCCGTCACGATCGACGTGAACAAGGGCCTCGCCCGCCCGCGCCGCGCCTGGGTGCTCGAGCGTGGCGGGGTCGAGGAATATGACGGCCGTCCGATCGCGCCGATCGACAACGGTAACGTGAAGGCCTCGGCCCTGCTGCCGTTCCCCAACACGCCGCGGCCTCTGCGCGGCCTCGACGGCAAGCCGATCACCCAATACGAATGGGCGCGCGCCGGCGTGATCACCAAGGAGATGATCTACGTCGCGGCGCGCGAGAATCTCGGCCGCAAGGCGATGCTCGAGGAGGCCGAGGAGCGGCTGGCCGACGGCGAGAGCTTTGGCGCCGCACTGCCCGCCTTCATCACGCCCGAGTTCGTCCGTGCCGAGGTGGCGGGGGGCCGCGCCATCATTCCCGCCAACATCAACCATACCGAGCTCGAGCCGATGATCATCGGCCGCAATTTCCTGGTCAAGATCAACGCCAACATCGGCAACTCGGCGGTGTCTTCCTCAATGGAGGAAGAAGTCGAGAAGATGGTGTGGGCGATCCGCTGGGGCGCCGACACGGTCATGGACCTGTCGACCGGCCGCAACATCCACGACACGCGCGAATGGATCGTGCGCAATGCGCCAGTGCCGATCGGCACGGTGCCGATCTACCAGGCGCTGGAGAAAGTGGGCGGCGATCCGACCAGGCTCAACTGGGAGGTCTATCGCGACACCTTGATCGAGCAGTGCGAGCAGGGCGTCGACTACTTCACCATCCATGCCGGCGTCCGCCTCGCGCACGTGCCGCTCACCGCCAAGCGGGTCACCGGCATCGTCAGCCGTGGCGGCTCGATGATGGCGCAGTGGTGCCTGACCGAGCATCGCGAGAGCTTCCTCTATGAGCGCTTCGGCGACATTTGCGACATCATGCGCAAGTACGACGTGTCGTTCTCCCTGGGCGACGGCCTCAGGCCCGGCTGCAACGCCGACGCCAACGACGCAGCGCAGTTCGCCGAGCTCGAAACCCTGGGTGAACTCACCAAGGTCGCCTGGGACAAAGGCTGCCAGGTCATGATCGAAGGGCCGGGCCATGTGCCCATGCACAAGATCAAAGCCAACATGGACAAGCAGCTGCGCGAATGCGGCGAGGCGCCGTTCTACACGCTGGGGCCGCTCGTCACCGACATCGCGCCGGGCTACGACCACATCACCTCGGGCATCGGCGCGGCCATGATCGGCTGGTTCGGCACGGCGATGCTCTGCTACGTCACGCCCAAGGAGCATCTCGGTCTTCCGGATCGCGACGATGTGAAGGTGGGCGTCATCACCTACAAGATCGCGGCCCACGCCGCCGACCTCGCCAAGGGCCATCCCGCGGCGCGGCTGCGCGACGATGCGCTCTCCAAGGCGCGCTTCGATTTCCGCTGGCGCGACCAGTTCAACCTCTCGCTCGATCCGGCGACGGCCGAGAAGTTCCACGACGAAACCATGCCCAAGGAGGCGCACAAGACGGCCCATTTCTGCTCGATGTGCGGGCCGAAATTCTGCTCCATGCGCATCACCCAGGATATCCGCGAGTACGCCAAGAAGGGCATGGACGAGATGAGCGAGAAGTTCCGCGCCGGCGGCAACGCGCTCTACGTCCCGGACAAGGCGGCGGATTGACAGCCACCGAGGCGGCCGACTGACCCGTCCGAGGCGGCGGTTGCCCCTAAAACCGCCGCCTCGCAGATCTTTTGGGGACCTTTGGGCCCGTCCTGCGTTAAGTGCCGTGGACCCTGACGACCGGCCAGCCTTGCACCCTTGGAAGCCGTGGGGGAGACTCCGCTCCCTCGGTCCGTATTAGTTGGAAGCGGGCTTGTCTTGGGGGCGATTGGGAAGATGAAAAGGCTGCGGACCCTGCTCGGGATCGGCTTGGGGCTTGCGATCGTGGCAGGCGCCGGCTGGTATATTTCGCAGAGAGGAACCACCTCGGACCCCGCCAAAAACAACCGTTTTGGCGCCGGTGCGGCCACCCCGGTCGGTATCGCCACGGCTGCCAAGGGGGAAATTCCCGTCGTGATCCGGGGCCTCGGCACGGTGACCCCGCTCAACACTGTCAACGTGAAGACCCAGCTCACCGGCCAGCTCATCAAGGTCGACTTCAAGGAAGGCCAGCTGGTCAAGCAGGGCGACCTCTTGGCCGTGGTCGATCCCCGCCCTTACGACGTGGCGCTGCAGCAGGCGACCGGCCAGCAGCAGAAGGACGAGGCCCTGCTCAAGAACGCCCAGCTGGACTACGAGCGCTACAAGAAGCTGGTCTCCCAGGACTCCATCGCCCGCCAGCAACTGGACACCCAGGCCTCGCTCGTGCGGCAATACGAGGCGGCGCTGGTGATCGACCAGGCGCTGGTCGACGCCGCCAAGCTCAACGTCACCTACACCAAGATCGTGGCACCCCTCACCGGGCGCATCGGCCTGCGTGGGGTCGATCAGGGCAACTACGTGACGATGGGCGATGCGACCAGCATCTGCGTCATCATCCAGGTGCAGCCGATCTCGGTGGTCTTCACCATCCCCGAGGACGCGCTGCCGCCGGTGCGCAAGCGCCTCAAGGCGGGCGCTTCGCTCGAGGTGCGTGTGCTCGACCGCGCCCAGAAGAGCGAACTGGCCGTCGGCAAGCTCGACACGACCGACAACGTCATCGACACGACGACCGGTACGGTCAAGCTCCGCGCCATCTTCGACAATGTCGACGAGAGCCTGTTTCCCAACCAGTTCGTGAACGTCCGGCTCCTGGTCGATACCGTCAAGGATGCGACGATCGTTCCCGTCGCCGCCATTCAGCGCGGCCAGCCCGGGACCTATGTCTATCTCGTCAAGGCCGACGATACCGTGACGATCCGCGTCGTCGAACTGGGCGTGACCGACGGCGAGAAGGTGCAGATCACCAAAGGCCTGGAGGTCGGCGACCAGGTCGTGATCGACGGCACCGACCGGCTGCGCGACGGCGCCAAGATCCGCCGCCCGACCGCTGCCCCGCGGGTGACGTCCGGCCCGCCGGTCGCCGCCGCGCCACCCGCCGCGCCAGGCGCGCCGCAAAGACGCCGGCAAGGCGCCACCGGAACGAGCGACGGCACGGGCACCGGCAGCGGTGGCGGCGCCGGCCGGCCGGCGCAATCGAACCAGTAACCCCAACCGCGACATGAATCCGTCGCGGATCTTCATCGAGCGGCCGGTTGGAACCTCGCTGTTGATGGTGGCGATCATGCTGGTCGGCATGATCGCCTACAAGTTCCTGCCGCTGTCGGCCCTGCCGCAGGTCGACTACCCGACGATCCGCGTGCTGACGCTCTATCCCGGCGCCAGTCCCGAGGTCATGACCTCGTCGGTCACGGCGCCGCTGGAGCGCCAGTTCGGCCAGATGCCGGGTCTCAACCAGATGACGTCGACCAGCTCGGCCGGCGCGTCGTCGATCACGCTGCAGTTCGACCTCCAGCTCGGCCTCGATGTGGCCGAGCAGCAGGTCCAGGCGGCGATCAACGCCGCGGGCAACCTGTTGCCGTCCGACCTGCCCTCGCCGCCGGTCTACGCCAAGATCAATCCCGCCGACGCGCCCGTGCTGACGCTTGCCGTCACCTCCAAGACCGAGCCGCTCACCAAGGTCTACGACCTTGTTGACGTAAGACTTGCCCAGAAGATCTCCCAGCTTGCCGGCGTCGGCCTCGTCAGCCTCGAGGGTGGCCAGAAGCCCGGCGTGCGCATCCGCGCCAATCCGACGGCGCTGGCCGCCTACGGCCTCAATGTCGACGACCTCAGGACCACGATCTCCAACGCCAACGTCAACACGCCCAAGGGCAATTTCGACGGCGCGGCGCGCTCATACACCATCAACGCCAACGACCAGGTCACCGACCCCGCCACTTTCCGCGACATCGTCGTGGCCTATCGCAACGGGGCGCCGGTGCGGGTGTCCGACGTGGCGACCGTCGAGGAGGCGCAGGAGAACAACCGGCTGGCCGCCTGGGCGAACTCCACCCAGGCAGTGATCGTGAACGTCCGTCGCCAGCCCGGCGCCAACGTCATCGCCGTCGTCGACAGCATCAAGGCGCTGCTGCCGCGGCTGCGCGAGACGCTGCCGAGCTCGCTCGACGTGGCGGTGCTGACCGATCGCACGCTGACCATCCGCGCCTCGGTGCGCGACGTGCAGATCGAGCTCACGTTCGCTGTCGCCCTGGTCGTCGGCGTGATCTTCCTCTTTCTGGGCGACGCGCGCGCCACGCTCATTCCCAGCCTGTCGGTGCCGCTGTCGCTGGTCGGCACCCTGGCGGTGATGTATCTCGCGGGCTTCAGCCTCAACAACCTCTCCATCATGGCGCTCACCATCGCCACCGGCTTCGTGGTCGACGACGCCATCGTCATGATCGAGAACATCGCCCGCTATATCGAGCGCGGCGACGATCCCAAGGAAGCGGCACTGCGGGGCTCGCGCCAGATCGCCTTCACCGTCGTGTCGCTCACCGTGTCGCTGATCGCCGTGCTTATTCCGCTGCTGTTCATGAGCGACGTGGTCGGCCGCCTGTTCAGCGAGTTCGCCGTCACGCTCTCCGTCACCATCCTGATCTCGGCGGTGGTGTCGCTCACCCTCGTGCCGATGCTGTGCGCGCAGCTCCTGCGCCGGCGGTCGGGTGCTGCGGGCGCCGCCCAGCCGCAGCCCCAGGCCCATCCCGAGGCCGAGGCGCTGGGCGCGCGCTGGTTCGGGCGGCTGATCTCGTTCTACGATCGCTGCCTGATCGTGGTATTCCGCCACCAGCCGCTCACCCTGATGGTCGCGGTCGGCACCGTTGCGCTCACCGTCCTGCTCTACATCGTGATTCCCAAGGGCTTCTTCCCCGTCCAGGACACCGGGCTGATCCAGGCCGTCACCGAGGCGCCGCAAAGCGTTTCCTTCGAGGCCATGAGCAAGCGGCAGCGCAGCCTCGTCGACGCCATCCTGGGCGATCCCGATGTCGAAAGCCTGACCTCGTTCATCGGCGTCGACGGCACCAATCCGACGCTGAACTCCGGCCGCATGCTGATCAACCTCAAGCCGCGCGACGCCAGAAGTCTGTCGGCTAGCCAGATCATCCGTCGCCTGCAGCGCGAGACGGCGAACGTGCAGGGCATTTCGCTCTACATGCAGCCGGCGCAGGATCTCACCATCGATTCGACGGTGAGCCGCACGCAGTACCAGTTCGTGCTGCAGAGCGCCAAGCCGGAGGATTTCGACACCTGGGTGCCGCGCCTGCTCGACCGTCTGCAGAAGGTGCCCGAGATCGTCGACGTCACGAGCGAGTTGCAGTCCAAGGGCCTGACGCTGTTCATCAAGATCGACCGCGATGCCGCCGCCCGTTTCGGCATCACCGCCGCGTCGGTCGACAACGTGCTGTACGACGCGTTCGGCCAGCGCATCGTGTCGACCGTCTATACCCAGTCGAACCAGTATCGCGTGATCTACGAGGTCGACCCGTCGATGGGTCGCTCCATCGCTTCGCTGTCCAACCTCTATCTGCCCGGCTCGGGCGGCAAGCAGGTGCCGCTGTCGGCCATCGCCACCTTCGAGGAGCGCACGGGCCCGCTCAGGATCGACCGGCTGGGCCAGTTCCCCGCCACCACCATCTCGTTCAACCTGGCGCAGGGCGCCTCGCTCGGCCAGGCGGTCGACGCCGTTGTCGCCGCGGAGCGCGAGATCGGCATGCCGCCGTCGATCACGACGCATTTCCAGGGCGCAGCCCTTGCCTTCCAGAAGTCGCTCAACAGCCAGCTCCTGCTGATCCTGGCCGCCATCATTACGGTCTATATCGTGCTGGGCGTGCTCTATGAGAGCTACATCCATCCCATCACGATCCTCTCGACCCTGCCATCGGCCGGCATCGGCGCCCTGCTGGCGCTCATGGTCGCGGGCGACGATCTCAGCGTCGTGGCCATCATCGGCATCGTGCTGTTGATCGGCATCGTCAAGAAGAACGCCATCATGATGATCGACTTCGCCCTCGACGCCGAGCGCAACGAGGGCAAGGCGCCGCTGGAGGCGATCCACCAGGCCTGCCTGCTCCGCTTCCGGCCGATCCTGATGACCACGGTGGCGGCGCTGGTCGGCGCGCTGCCGCTGATGCTGGGCAGCGGCACCGGCTCGGAGCTGCGCCATCCGCTGGGCTACACCATCGTTGGCGGCCTGATCGTGAGCCAGATCCTGACGCTCTTCACCACGCCCGTGATCTACCTCGCGTTCGACCGGCTGGCCCGGCGGGTGCGCGGCGTGCCGCTCGACACGCCGCTCTATCCCGTCCGCCCCGCAGCGGATCAAGGGGCCCAGCCGTGAACCTCTCGGCGCCCTTCATCGCCCGGCCCGTCGCGACGACCTTGCTGACGGTAGGGCTGGCGCTCGCCGGCGCGGTGGCCTTCCTGAAGCTGCCGGTGGCACCCCTGCCCAAGGTCGATTTTCCGACCATCCAGGTCTCCGCCAGCCTGCCCGGCGCCTCGCCGGAAACCGTCGCCACCAGCCTCACGACGCCGCTCGAACGCGCGCTCGGCGCCATCGCCGGCGTCACCGAGATCACCTCGTCCAGCACCGTCGGCAACGCGCGCATCACCCTGCAGTTCGACCTGTCGCGCAGCATCGACGGCGCGGCGCGCGACGTGCAGGCCGCCATCAACGCCGCGCGGATGGAGATGCCGGGTGATCTGCCCAGCAATCCGCAATATCGCAAGATCAATCCGGCCGACGCGCCGGTCATGGTGCTGGCGCTTACCTCCGACACGCTGGGCCAGGGGCGCCTCTACGACGCCGCCTCCAACGTCCTGCAGCAGGCCTTGAGCCAGGTGAGCGGCGTCGGTCAGGTGGCGCTGGGCGGCAGTTCGCTGCCGGCGGTGCGGGTCGAGATCAATCCGACGACCCTGGCGAAGTACCGGATCGGACTTGAAAGCGTGCGGGCGGCGCTGGCGGCAGCCAACGCCAACTCGCCCAAGGGCGCGCTCGAGGTCGGCGAGCGGCGCTACCAGATCTACTCGAACGACCAGGCGCGCACCGCCGCCGAATATCGCGATCTCATCATCGCCTGGCGCAACGGCTCGCCGGTGCGGCTGTCGGATGTCGCCGAGATCATCGATTCGACCGAGAACATCCGCAACGAGGGCCAGGCCAACGGCAAGCGGTCGGTGCTGGTGATCATCTACCTGCAGCCCAACGCCAACGTCATCGAGACGGTGGACCAGATCAAGGCGGTGCTGCCGGAATTGCAGGCGGCGCTGCCCAACGACGTCGACCTGCAGACGGTGGCCGATCGCACCACGACGATCCGCGCCTCGCTGCGCGAAGTCGAGCACGCGCTGATCGCCAGCACCATCCTGGTCGTTCTGGTCACTTTCGCCTTCCTGCGATCGGCACGCGCCGGTTTCGTCGCCGCGGTCGCGGTGCCGGTGTCGCTGGTTGCCACCTTCGGCGGCATGTACCTGCTGGGCTACAGCATCAACAACCTGTCGCTGATGGCCATGGCGATCGCCGCCGGCTTCGTGGTCGACGACGCCATCATCGTGCTGGAGAACATTTCCCGGCACATCGAGGCGGGCATGTCGAGGATCGAGGCGGCGCTGCTGGGTGCCCGCGAGGTCGGCTTCACCGTGGTGTCGATGAGCCTGTCGCTGATCGCGGTCTTCATCCCGATCCTGCTGATGGGCGGCATCGTCGGCCGGCTGTTCCGCGAATTCGCCGTCACGCTCACGATCGCCATCGTGGTCTCCATGGTCGTGTCGCTCACGACCACGCCCATGATGTGCGCCTACGTGCTGCGACCGCATGGCGATCGGTCGCGCGGATGGTTCTTTCGCGCCAGCGAGCGCGGCTTTGCGGCCCTGCAGGGTTTCTACGGCCGCAGCCTCGGTGTGGTGCTGCGTCATCCGCTGCCGACGATGCTCGTCTTCCTGGCGACGGTGATCCTCAATATCGATCTCTACGTGACGATCCCCAAGGGCTTCTTTCCCCAGCAGGATACCGGCCGCATCGTCGGCGGCATCCGGGCCGACCAGAGCATCTCGTTCCAGGCGATGCGCCGGAAGTTCCGCCAGTTCATGCAGATCGTTCGCGAAGATCCGGACATCGCCAGCACGGCGGGCTTCACCGGCGGCTACTCGACCAACTCGGGCTTCGTCTTCGCCACGCTGAAGCCGCTCGGCGAGCGCAAACTGTCGGCCGACCAGGTGATCGCCCGGCTGCGGCCGAAGCTCTCCCAGGTGGCCGGTGCGCAGCTCTTCCTGCAGGCGGTGCAGGATATCAGGGTCGGCGGCCGCCAGGGCAACTCGCAGTATCAGTTCACCCTGCAGGCCGATTCGCTGTCCGACCTCTACACCTGGGGACCGAAGCTCGTGGAGGCGTTGAAGCATGACACGTCGGTTATCACAGATGTCGATTCGGACCAGCAGCAGCGCGGGTTGCAGGTCAACCTCACGATCGACCGCGACGCAGCGGCCCGGCTCGGCGTCAACACCCGCAGCATCTCCTCGACGCTCTACGACGCCTTCGGCCAGCGTCAGGTGTCGACCATCTACAACGCGCTCAACCAGTATCACGTGGTCATGGAGGTCTCGCCCGAGTTCTGGGAGAATCCCGAGGCGTTGAAGGACATCTATGTCAGCACGTCGGGCGGCGCGATCAGCGGCGCGCAGGCGACCGGCGCGATCGCCTCGGCGGCGACGGCATCGACGGCGGCGGGGGCAGTCGACCCCGCGCAGGCGGTGCGCAACCAGCGCACCAACCAGATCGCCGTCACTGGCCGCGGCTCGGCCTCGACCGGTGCGGCCGTCAGCACCACGGCGGAGACGATGATCCCGCTGTCATCCGTGACGCGCTACGACTTCGGCACCACACCGCTTGCCGTCAACCACCAGGGCCTGTTCGTCGCCAGCACGATCTCGTTCAATCTGGTGCCCGGCAAGACGCTGAGCGACGCCATCGGTTACGTGAACAACACCATGCGCGAGATCGGCATGCCGGCGACCATCCACGGCTCCTTCCAGGGCACGGCGCGGGCCTTCCAGGATTCGCTCAACAACCAGCTCCTGCTCGTGCTGGCGGCGTTCGCGGCCGTCTATATCGTGCTTGGCATTCTCTACGAGAGCTACATCCATCCCCTCACCATACTCTCGACCCTGCCGTCGGCCGGCATCGGCGCGCTGCTCGCGCTCAAGCTGACGGGCGTGGAGTTCAGCATCATCGCCATGATCGGCGTGCTGCTGCTGGTCGGCATCGTCAAGAAGAACGCCATCATGATGATCGACGTGGCGCTGGAACGTGAGCGCAACGAGGGCCTCGAACCCGGCGTGGCGATCCACCAGGCCGCCGTGCTGCGCTTCCGGCCCATCCTGATGACGACCATGGCGGCGATGCTGGGCGCGCTGCCGCTGGCCCTGGGCTTCGGCGACGGCGCCGAGCTGCGCCAGCCGCTCGGCATCTCGATCATCGGCGGCCTGTTCGTGAGCCAGATCCTGACGCTCTACACCACGCCGGTGATCTACCTTTACCTCGACCGCTTCCGCCGCCGCGACCGCGACCGGCCAAGCCGCGTCGCCCGCGCGATGGGTAGCGCCGGTGCGCCGGCATGACGGTAAAGCATCGGGTCACGGCATTTGCCGCTGTCCTCTCCCTGTCCGGCTGCATGGTCGGGCCGAACTACCAGCGTCCGCCGGCGGCCGACCCGCCGGCGCCGGAGTACAAGGAGACGACGGGTCCGGTGGTCGGCGCGGCGGCGAATTTCCAGCCCGCCATGCCGCGCGACGCCATCGACCGCGGCCCGTGGTGGTCGATGTACGACGATCCGACGCTCGACCGGCTGGCGGCGCAGGTCGACATCTCCAACCAGACGCTGATCCAGGCCGAAGCGGCCTACCGCCAGGCCCGCGCGCTGGTGCGGCAGGACACGTCCGGCCTCTATCCGACGGTCACGGGCAGCGGCGGCTTCACGCAGAGCGGCAGCGGCAGCGGCACCAGCCGGGCGGTCCAGGGCACCGTGGTCAACGCCAGCACGGGCAGCGTCGGCCAGTTCAACGCGGGTCCCGGCCTGAACTGGGAGATCGACCTGTGGGGGCGCATCCGGCGCCAGATCGAGAGCGATTCGGCGGCCGCCCAGGCCAGTGCGGCGGACCTCGCCAATCTCCGGCTGTCGGCGCAGGCCAACGTGGCGATCAACTATTTCTCGATGCGCATCTCCGAGCAGCGCATCAGGGTCTACCAGGAGTCGGTGGCGGCCTATACGCGATCGGTCGAGATCGTGCAGAACCAGCTCGACGCCGGCATCGTGAGCCGCGTCGACCTTGCCCAGGCGCAGGCCCAGCTCGAGCAGACGCGCGTCCAGCTGGTCGCCGAGAACATCACGCGCGCCCAGTTCGAGCACGCCCTTGCGGTGCTGATCGGCAAGGCGCCGTCCGAGCTCACCATCGAGCCCGGACCGGTGCCGCCCAACACGCCGACGCTGGCGCCCGGCGTGCCGTCGACATTGCTCGAGCGGCGTCCCGACATCGCCGCGGCCGAGCGCCAGATGGCGGCGGCCAATGCCCAGATCGGCGTGGCCCAGGCGGCCTACTATCCCAATATCTCGCTTGCCAGCGTCGTCACCCTGGTCGCCAGCAGCCTGAACGCGCTGGCCTCGCTCAGCAACGCGGTGTGGTCGGTCGGCCCCTCGCTTTCCGCCACCCTGATCGACGGCGGCGCGCTCAAGGCGCAGGTCGAGGGTGCGCGCGCGAAGTACGACTCGCAGGTGGCGCTCTACCGCCAGACCATCCTCGTGGCCTTCCAGCAGGTCGAGGATGCGCTGGTCCAGCAGCGCGTCCTGGTCCAGCAGGAGCAGGTGCAGCGCGCCGCCGTCGCCGCCGCCCGCGAGGCCGAGCGGCTGTCGCTTAACCAGTATCGCCTTGGCACCGTGCCCTATACCACCGTGGTGCAAACCCAGGCCGCGGCGCTGTCTTCCGAGCAGGGCCTGCTCACCGTCCGCCTCAGCCGCCTGACGACCAGCGCCAACCTGGTGCTGGCACTGGGCGGCGGCTGGCGCGACAGCGACCTGCCGGCGCCGATGCCGGTCGGCGGGCTCGACCAGAGGCCGCAGCCCGACCCGCAAAGTCGGCAGGCGGTGCAAAACGTGGCCGCTCCGAAGCAATGGTGGAAATTCTGGTAAGTCGGCGGTAGCCGGCGATTGGGCGTATAACCCGGTGCGATGCGCGAGCCGGAGACCCGCAAGATCATCCATATCGACATGGACGCCTTCTACGCGTCGGTCGAGCAGCGCGACGATCCCGCGCTGCGCGGCCGGCCGGTGGCGGTCGGCGGGCGCCAGCGCGGCGTGGTGATGGCGGCGAGCTACGAGGCGCGCAAGTTCGGCGTGCGCTCGGCCATGCCGTCGGCCACCGCCCAGCGGCTTTGCGCCGAGCTCGTCTTCGTCAAGCCGCGCTTCGACGTCTACAAGGAAGTCTCTCGCCAGATCCGCGAGATCTTCCTCGACTACACGCCGCTGGTCGAGCCGCTGTCGCTCGACGAGGCCTATCTCGACGTCACCACCAACCTCAGGGACATGCCGCTCGCCAGCGAGATCGCGCGCGAGATCCGCGCCCGCATTCTCGAGCGCACCGGCCTCACCGCCTCGGCCGGCATCTCCTACAACAAGTTCCTGGCCAAGCTCGCCTCGGACCATCGCAAGCCCGACGGCCAGACAGTGATCCCGCCCGAGAAGGGCCCGGCCTTCGTCGAGGGTCTGGTCGTGGCAAAGTTCCACGGCGTCGGCCCGAAGACGGCGGAGAAGATGAACCGCCTCGGCATCCACACCGGCGCCGACCTCAAGGCGCAGTCGCTCGAGTTCCTCGAAGAGTATTTCGGCAAGTCCGGCGCCTATTACTTCGCCATTGCCCGCGGCCAGGACGACCGCCGGGTCGTGCCCAACCGTCCGCGCAAGTCGGTCGGCTCGGAGACGACCTTCATGCAGGATCTCGGCCGGCCGGCCGAGATCGAGCAGGGCATCGCCGCGGTGCTGGACGATGTCTGGTCCTACTGCGAGCGCACCGGAGTCGCCGGCCGCACCGTGACGGTCAAGATCAAGTACGCCGATTTCCAGATCATCACCCGCAGCCGAACCCTGGCCGAGCCGGTCTCGAGCCGAGAGATCCTGGAGCGGACCAGCATCGAGCTGGTGCGTACCCTCTATCCGCTGGAGAAGCGCGTGCGCCTGCTGGGCGTGTCGCTGCACAACCTGCACGGCCGGGACGAGGCGCCCGAGCAGCCGCAGATGACATTGGAATTATAGAGGTACTGTCGTCCTGAGCGCAGCGAAGGACCTCATCGCCGCTTGCCACGGGCATGAGATCCTTCGCTTCGCTCAGGATGACTGAGGGGGAGTTGCGCCCCCAGCTTAAACGCCGACGTCGGCCACCATCCTCTTCAGCATCGCCGCATCGGGATAGACTCCGAGCCCCGCCTGCACATTGTCCTTCATGTGCTCGGGCTTGCCGGTGCCGGGGATGGCGCAGGTGACGGCGGGATTGGCCAGCACGAACTTCAGCAGGATCTGCGCCCAGCTCGTGCAGCCGATCTCGCCCGCCCAGCCGGGCAGCTTGCGGCTGGCGAGCTTGCGCAACAGCCCGCCGCCGCCGAACGGCTGGTTGACGATCACCGCCGTGCCGCGCTCGGCGGCCAGCGGCAGCAGGCTCTTCTCGACCGCGCGGTCGTCGAGCGCGTAGTTGATCTGCACGAAATCCCATTTCTCCGCGCGCAGCACGGATTCGAGTTCGGCATGGGCGCTCTGCGTGTAATGCGTCACGCCGAGATAGCGGATACGGCCCTCGGCCCTCCAGGCGCGCAGCGTCGGCAGGTGCGCGCGCCAGTCGACCAGATTGTGGATCTGCATCAGGTCGAGGCGATCGGTCCTGAGCAGCGCCATCGACTTCTTCATCTGGGCGACGCCGTTGTCGCGGCCCGAGGTCCAGACCTTGGTGGCGATGAAGGCCTTGCCGCGCGTGCCGGCGGCGGCCAGCAGGTCGCCGACCACGCCCTCGGCCGCGCCGTACATCGGCGAACTGTCGATCACCGAGCCGCCCGCCGCGAACAGCACCTCGAGCACCTGGGCGAGCGGGGCGCGGTCCTCGGGCTTGGCGCCGACATCGAAGGTCCGCCAGGTGCCGCAGCCGACCACGGGCAAGGTCTCGCCGGAGGAAGGAATCTTGCGCTGATGCATGCGGCTCCCCGCCGTTGATTGCGCGACGGCCCTTGTTCCGATCAGCGAAGCTCCGGCAAGGCCCAGGAAAGTCGAACGCTTCAAGCTCGTGATCCTTGGGAAAGTAGCCCGACTGGATGAAACTTTCTTTGCCCGTTGACGTTGCACATTCTCGGGCCATTTATTGGAGGCACGCGGCGGGGATAAATGTCGCACGGGGGAGCATCGAAGTCGAAGGAGGGCGAAATGCCGGCTGACGCCGGCAGCGAGCTCGTCAGGCTGTTTCTCGGAACCAGCGAACTGTCCGGACTGATGCGGTCCTACGACTGGGCGGCGACCCCGATCGGCCACCCCGAATCATGGCCGCAGAGCCTCAAGACAGCCGTCCGCATCATGCTCACCTCGCGCCAGCCGATCTGGATCGGCTGGGGGCGGGACCTGATCTATCTCTACAACGACCCCTACAAATCGATCATCGGCGGCAAGCATCCCTGGGCGCTGGGCCGTCCGACGTCCGAGGTCTGGCGCGAGATCTGGGGCGACATCGGGCCCATGCTCGCCACGGCGATGAGCGGCCACGAGGGCACCTATGTCGAAGCCCAGCTCCTGATCATGGAGCGCAACGGCTACCCCGAAGAGACCTACTACACCTTCTCCTACAGCCCGATCCCGACCGAAGACGGCACGGCCGGCGGCATCTTCTGCGCCAACAGCGACGACACCCAGCGGGTGATCGGCGAGCGCCAGCTCACGCTCCTGCGCGAACTGGCGACGGCGACGTCGGAGGCCCGGTCCTGGCAGCAGGCCTGCGACCGCGCCGCCCGGGCGCTGGCAACCGATCCGCGCGATCTGCCATTCGCCATGATCTACATGACCGAGCCGGGCAGCCGCTCGGCTACGCTCGTGAGCACGACGGGCATCACCCGGGACCATCCCGCCGCGGTTCCGACCCTGTCGCTCGATGCGTCTGACCCGTGGCCCATTGCTGCCGCGCTGCAGAGCCACGCGGCGCAAGTCGTCGGCGATCTCGCCGCCAGATTCGACGGCGGGATGCCCTGCGGTGCCTGGGACGTGCCGGCGAGCCACGCGGTCATCCTGCCGATCGCGGCCAGCGGCGAGACGGGCCGGTCTGGCTTCGTCGTCGCCGGCCTCAACCCCTTCCGCCTGTTCGACGACAACTATGCGGGCTTTCTCGATCTCGTCTCCGGACAGATCACATCGGCCATCGCCAATGCCGAAGCCTATGAAGGAGAGCGCCGGCGGGCCGAGGCCCTGGCCGAGATCGACCGGGCGAAGACGGCGTTCTTCTCCAACGTCAGCCATGAATTCCGCACCCCGCTCACCTTGATGCTGAGCCCGCTGGAGGAGGTCCTGGCCAAGCCCGGCAACGAAGTGCGTCCCGACAACCGCGAGCTGGTCGGCGTCGCCCACCGCAACGGCGTGCGGCTGCTGAAGCTCGTCAACTCCCTGCTCGATTTTTCCCGCATCGAGGCCGGCAAGGCGCAGGCGAGCTTTGCGGCAGTGGATCTCTGTGCCTTCACCGCCGAGCTGGCCTCGACGTTCCGCTCGGCCATCGACCGCGCCGGCCTTCGCCTCGGCATCGATTGCCAGCCGCTGCCGACCGCCGTCCATGTCGATCGCGACATGTGGGAGAAGATTGTCCTCAACCTTCTCTCGAATGCCTTGAAGTTCACCTTCGAGGGCGAGATCACGATCGACATGCGTCCGACCGCCGACGGCAAGGCGGTCGACGTCTCGGTGCGCGACACCGGCACCGGCATCCCGCCCGGCGAACTGCCGCATCTGTTCGAGCGGTTTCATCGTGTCGAGGGCGCCCGGGGCCGCAGCATCGAAGGCAGCGGCATCGGCCTGGCGCTCGTGCAGGAGCTGGTCCGGCTGCATGGCGGCACGATCTCGGTCGAGAGCGAGGTCGGCGTGGGCAGCACCTTCACCGTCCGCCTGTTCTTCGGCACCGACCATCTGCCTGCCGATCGACTCCAGGCCGGCCGCGAGGAGGCGCCGGTCGGCATCCGGACGCAGGCCTATGTGCAGGAGGCGGCGAGCTGGCTGGGCGAGCGGGCGAGCGAGGCGCCGACGGCATCCGGCCCGCAGGATCTCAGCCCGGCCGAGGCCCCGCACCAGGCGCAGGACCGTCTCGTGCTGCTGGCCGACGACAATCTCGACATGCGCCAGTATGTCGAGCGGTTGCTGCGCGCCGCCGGCTATCGCGTCGAGGCAGTCGCCGACGGCGAGTCCGCCCTGGCGGCGACGCGGGCGCTCAAGCCTGATCTCGTCCTGTCCGACGTCATGATGCCGGGGCTGGACGGCTTCGGACTTCTGGCCGCGATACGCGAAGACACGGCGATCAGGGACATACCCGTCATTCTGCTTGTCTGCGCGCGCCGCCGAGGAGGCGAAGGTCGAGGGCCTGCGCGCCGGTGCCGACGACTATCTCATCAAGCCGTTCTCCGCGCGCGAACTCCTGGCACGGGTCGAGACCAACCTGCATGTGGCGGGCATGCGACGCGAGACGGCGCGGCTGCTGATGGAGGAGACGCAAGTCCTCGAACTGCTGAACGAGGTCGGCACGGCGGTGTCGGCGGAAATCGAGCTCGAGCGGGCGGTCCAGGTCGTCACCGACGCGGCCACGAAGCTGTCGGGTGCGGCCTTCGGGTCGTTCTTCTACAACATCGTCGACGACAAGGGCGAGTCCTACACGCTCTACACCCTGTCCGGGGTGCCGCGCGAAGCCTTCTCGCGCTTCCCGATGCCGCGCAACACCGCGATATTCGCGCCGACCTTCAAGGGCGAAGGCATCGTGCGCTCGCCCGACATCACCAGGGATCCGCGCTTCGGCAGGAACGAGCCGTACCACGGCATGCCGGAGGGCCATCTGCCGGTCCGCAGCTACCTCGCGGCGCCGGTGGTCTCGCGTACCGGCGAGGTGCTGGGCGGGCTGTTCTTCGGCCATCCCGAGCGCGGCGTCTTCGACGAACGCGCCGAGCGCATCGTGGCGGCGATTGCCGTCCAGGCGGCGATCGCGATCGACAAGGCCCGGCTCTACCGTGCCGCGCAGGACGAGATTGAGCGCCGCCGGCGCGTCGAAGAGGCGCTGCGGCTGAGCGAGCAGAGCCTGGAGACCAAGGTCGACGAACGCACCGCCGAGCTGGCCGCCACCAATGCCCGGCTGATCCAGGAGGCGACTGAACGCGAACGCGCCGAAGGCCGCTTCCAGCATCTCGTCGAGGGCGTGCGGGACTATGCGCTGTACATGCTCGACCCCGACGGCATCGTCAGCAACTGGAATGCCGGCGCCGAGCGCATCAAGGGCTATCTCGCCTCGGAGATCGTGGGCCAGCACTTCAGCCGCTTCTACACCGAGGCCGATCGCGCGGCCGGGATGCCGGCCCGCGCCCTCGAAACGGCCACGCGCCAGGGCGCGTTCGAAGCCGAGGGCGTGCGCGTGCGCAAGGACGGCTCGGAATTCTGGGCCAGCGTCGTCATCAATCCGATTCGCGACAGGAGCGGCAACCTGCTTGGGCTTCGCCAAGATCACGCGCGACATCAGCGAACGCCGCGAGGCGGCCCAGGCCCTGCAGCGGACGCAGGAGCAGCTCGCCCAGGCCCAGAAGATGGAAGGCATCGGCCAGCTCACCGGCGGCGTCGCCCACGACTTCAATAACCTGCTGACCGTCATCATCGGCAACATCGAATTGCTGCAGCGCGGCGTGCAGGCACGGCCGATCGACACCGACCGGATGGCCCGCTCGGCCGAGAACGCGATGCGCGGCGCGCAACGGGCTGCCTCGCTCACCCAGCGCCTGCTGGCCTTCTCGCGGCGCCAGCCGCTCGATCCCAAGCCGGTCGATGCCGGACGCCTGGTCACCGGCATGTCGGAACTGCTGCGCCGTGCGCTCGGCGAGCAGATCGCCATCGAAACGGTGCTGGCCGGCGGCCTGTGGCGGGTGCTGGCCGACCCCAACCAGCTCGAGGTCAGCATCCTCAACCTCGCCGTCAACGCGCGGGACGCCATGCCGCGGGGCGGCAAGCTCACGATCGAGACCGCCAACGCCCATCTCGACGAGGCCTACGCGGCCGCGCAAACCGAGGTCCTGCCGGGACAGTACGTGGTGATCTCCATCAGCGACACCGGTTCGGGCATGACCAAGGAGGTCCAGGCCCGCGCCTTCGAGCCGTTCTTCACGACCAAGGATGTCGGCCACGGCACCGGGCTCGGCCTGTCGCCAGGTCTACGGTTTCGTGAAGCAGTCGGGCGGCCACCTCAAGATCTACAGCGAGGTCGGCCTCGGCACGACCGTGAAGCTCTACCTGCCGCGGCAACTGTCGGAGGAGGCGGCGGTCGCCGCGCCGGAAGCGGCCACGCCCGTGCCGCGGGGCAGCGCCGCACAGACCATCCTGGCGGTCGAGGACGACGACGACGTGCGCGCCAACACGACCGGCATCCTGCGCGAGCTGGGCTACACGGTGCTCGAGGCGTCGACCGCCGCGGCGGCGCTGCATCTGATCGACGGCCATCCGGAAATCAGCCTGCTCTTCACCGATATCGGCCTGCCCGGCGGCATGAACGGCCGGCAGCTCGCCGACGCCGCGCGCAAGCTGCGGCCCGATCTCAAGGTGCTGTTCACGACCGGTTATGCCCGCAACGCGATCGTGCATGACGGCCGCCTCGATCCCGGCGTCGTTCTCCTGCCCAAGCCTTTCACCTACGCTGCGGTCGCAGCCAAGCTGAGCGATCTGCTCGACGAGCATGCCGGCCCGCCGCGCGTGCTGCTCGTCGAGGACGAGATTCTGGTGCAGATGGTCGCCACCGAGCAGCTCCAGGAGCTCGGCTACCGGGTCGAGACCGCGGGATCGGCGACGGAGGCGATGAACAAGGTGCGCCTGATCGGTGACGACATCGCGTTGGCCATCGTCGACATCGGCCTGCCGGACATCAAGGGCGACGTGCTGGTGAGCGAGTTGCGGGCACGCCATCCGAACCTGCCCATTGTCGTGGCGACCGGCTATGACGATCCTGCCCTGCGTCAACGCTTCGCAGGCGATGATCGCATCTCCTTCATTCGCAAGCCCTATACGCGGAACGATCTCAGGAAGATTGCGACGCTCTTGCAGAGGGACTGAGGTCGTTCATTGTTCCGTCATGTCGGGACTGAGCGTCGTGAGCGTAAAAATATCGTCCGCCATATTGATGCCGTACGCGCGGTATTTGCTGCGGCTCTCGGACGATTCGGCAATCGTCATCCTTGTCGCGGCGCCGGATCGACCCTACCTCCGAAGAGCCCAAGGAGGCCCAGCCATGTTCGAACCCTTCGTCGTCGAAGTCTGGGGCAAGCCCGCCGGCATCGTCCTGTGGGAAGGCAACAGCTTCCGCTTCCATGCGATCGCCCATCCGTTCTTCGTGCTGGATGGCGCCGAATTCGCAACGCCCGGTCATGCCCGGCTGGCGGCAGCGCGGCTCGATGTCGGCCACGGGCGAGAGTCCGACGTTGATCACAGCTTGGTTACGGGCCGGTCCTTGGGCAAAGCGAGCCACTTGGCCAGCAACTGTCCATTGTGATCCTGGAAGCGGGCGGCCAGCACGCGTGACGCCGCGATTTGTTCGACACGGAAATTGCGGAAGTCCTTCCTGAGCTCGCACCAGGCGCCGACCAGCGTCACGTCGACGTAATATGCCATGGCCAGCGGCCAGACGGTGCGGCGCGTGCGCCTGTTCTTCTCATCGAGATAGGCGATGCGCATCTTGCGCCGGTCGCGGATGGCGCTGCGCACCTGTGCCGCATCCACGCCGCTCGGCGTGACGGCGCTGCCGCTCGACACGTAGAACGGCGCGCTGTCGACATGCGAGCGCAGGCTTGCCGGCAACACCACCGTCACCTTGTCCAGCACCCGCGCGGCGGCCTGCTGCAGCTCCGAATCGCGCAGCCGCCGGACCAGCCTGGCGCCCACCGTGATGGCCTCGATCTCGTCGACCGTGAACATCAGCGGCGGCAGGTCGAAGCCCTTGCGCAGCACGTAACCCAGGCCTGGCGCACCCTCGATCGGCACCCGGCGGGCCTGCAGGGTGGCCACGTCGCGATAGATCGTGCGCACAGTGACCTCGAGCTCATCGGCAATGGCTGCCGCCGTCACCGGCTTCCTGGCCGAGCGCAGGACCTGGATGACATCGAACAGCCGGTCGGCGCGGCGCATGCAATCGACCTCCACGGGCAACGACGCTCCTGACATAACGATGTCAGTAGGCGAGGGCTAGTGTCTTCGCCATGACGCACGGCAAAAGCCCGGCCTGGCGCGGCCCGCTGCTGGTCGTGCTGTCGGCATTCGCCTTCAGCACGGCCGGCTTCTTCACGCGCCTGATCGAGGTAGACGTCTGGACCATGCTGTTCTGGCGCGGCCTGTTCGGCGGCCTCTTCATCGCCGGCTACATCGCCTGGCGGGAGAGCGGCGCACTCGTCGCGGCCCTCCGCCGGATCGGCTGGCCGGGGCTCCTCGCCGCCGGCTGCTCGACGGCTGCCACCATCTGCTTCGTCAATGCGCTGCGCCAGACCACGGTGGCCGACGTGCTGGTCATCAACGCCACCGCGCCCTTCATGACGGCCGGGCTCGCCTGGCTGTGGACCGGCGCGCGCGAGCGCTGGACCACCCTGGCGGCGAGCGGCGTGGCGCTCCTCGGGGTGGCCGTCACGGTGGGCGCCGCTTTCGGCTCGGGCCGTCTGTTCGGCGATTTCCTGGCGCTGCTGATGACGATCCTGATCTCGGCCATGATGGTCGTGATCCGCCGCCAGCGCGCCGTCTGCATGCTGCCGGCGGCGGCCCTCTCGGCCTTCCTGTGCGCGCTCGTCGTCTGGCCGCTTGGCCGATCCGGCGAGCGTCACGGGCTGGAACTTCATCAACCTCGTCTTCTTCGGCACGCTGCAGTTCGGCCTCGGCCTGCTGCTGCTCACCGTCGGCACGCGGCTGATCTCCGCCACCCGCTCGGCGCTGATCGGCGCGCTCGAGACTCCGCTCGCCCCGGCCCTGGTCTGGCTCACCTTCGGTGAAGTGCCGCCGCTCCTGACCTGCGCGGGCGGCGCGGTCGTGCTCGCCGCCGTCGTCGGCGACCTGCTGATCACTCGGGAGCAGCCATGAGTGGCGCATATCGTCAGGCGATGCCGCTTTCCTCTCCCCGAGCGGCGACGATGCCGGCTAGGATGCCGGTCTATGTCGACAAGGGAGGAACCACGGTGATCAAGCGCAAGCAGCGCATTCCCATGCGCGATCTGTCGACCATGGCGGCGGAGGACCGCGCGACCGTCGAGAAGAACGCCATGAACGGCCAGGTCTTCAACATCTTCAAGGTGCTGGCCCACCACCCCGCGCTGGTCAGGCGCTGGACGCCCTTTGCCGGCCACATCCTCAGCAAGCAGACCCTGCCGTTCCGCGACCGCGAGCTGCTGATCCTGCGCATCGGCTGGCTGAACCAGGCCGAATACGAATTCGCCCAGCACGAGCTGATCGCCCGGAAGGGCGGCGTCGCCGCGGCCGACATCGAACGGCTGAAGCAGGGGCCCAAGGCGGCGGGCTGGAGCGAGCACGAGGCGGCACTGCTGCAGGTCGCCGACGACCTTCACGAGCACTCGGTGGTGTCGGATGCGACCTGGGCCGTGCTCGCCAAAAAATACTCGACCGAGCAGCTCATGGATGCCGTCTTCACCGTCGGCCAGTACAACATGGTCTCGTGGGCGCTCAACAGCTTCGGCGTGCCGCTCGACGACTTCCTGCCGGGCGCTGCGAAGTAGCGGTTCGCTCAGCCGAGCTTTGCGGCCAGCGCATCGTCGTCCGACGAAAGGCGCGCCTGCGCGGCCAGGCGGACCGGCGCGTTGGCCGCACCGTAGCCGCGATAGCCGCGACGCTGGACGATCTCGAAGAAGAAGCGCTGGTCGAAGGTCTCGGTATAGACCTGCAGGTATTCGGCGCTTCCCTCGCGGTCGTAGAGGATGTTGTGGGCCCGGAGCGTCGCCAGCTGCTCGGCCGGCAGGTCGGTCTTGGCCAAAAGATCGTCGTAGTAGTTCTCCGGGATCGCCAGCAGCCTGACGCCGTTGCGCTCCAGTTGCGCCACGGTCGCCAGCAGGTCGTCGGTGGCGAAGGCGATGTGCTGCACGCCCGAGCCGAACAGCTCGGTCAGGAATCGCGAGGACTGCGTGCGTTGGCTCTGCGAGGCGTTGAGCACGATGCGCAGGCCGCCGTCGGCCGATTCGATCACCTGGCTCCTCACCAGGCCGCCCGGGTCGGCGACTTCCTGCGGCGGGATCTTCCTGAGATCGAGCAGCGAGGTATAGAACAGGACCCAGGTCAGCATTTCCTCGTAATGCATCGACTGGGAGACATGGTCGACGGCGGTGAGGCCGGCGTCGTTGGCCGCGCCCTCGCCGGTGTCCTCGAACTCGATGTCCCAGACGCGGCCGAGCTCGCTGGTGGCGTCGATGAAATAGACCAGGCTGCCGCCCACGCCGCGCACCGCCGGGATGTCGAGCTCGCCCGGCCCGACGGCCTGGCGGAACGGCGCATCGAGCAGCAGCGTCGCCCGCTCGAAGGTCGCTGCCGCATTGTCGACGGCGAGCCCCAGGGCGCAGACCGCCGATCCGTGCACCAGGCCGAAGGAATGGGCGAAGCCTTCCTTCTCGCGGTTGACGACGAGGTTGATGCCGCCCTGGCACCAGCGCGTCACCGCCTTGGAGCGATGCCGCCCGGCTCGCCGGAAGCCCAGTCCGGCGAGCAACGCCTCCAGGCGCCGCGCATCGTCATCGTCGGCGGCGAACTCGACGAACCCCACGCCCAGGGCGCGTGAGCGCGGCGGCAGGGCGGGCGTGCCTGCCGGCCGCCTGCCGGTCCGGCTAGCGAGCTGGTCGGCCAGGAAGCGCAGCGAGCGGTGCCCGTCGACGGCGACGCTGCGGGCCGAGCCGGCGCGGAACTGGTCGTTGAAGATTTCCAGGGAAAGTGCCCCGTCATAGGTCGTCGCCGCCAGCGCCTCCATGAAATCGAGGACGGGCAGGTCGCCCTGGCCGGGGAAGTTGCGGAAGTGGCGGCTCCACGAGAGGTAGTCCATCTGCAGCAGCGGCGCGTCGGCCAGCTGCACCAGGAAGATCCGGTCGCCCGGGATGGCGCGGATCGGGCCGAGGTCGGTGCCGCGCGCCAGGATGTGGAAGGAGTTCGAGCACCAGCCCGACCGCCGGATGGTCGGCGCGGCGCACCGCCTCCCAGGCATCGCGGTAGTCGTTGATGTGCCGGCCCCAGGCCAGCGCCTCGAAGGCGATGCGCAGGCCGCGCTTGGCGGCCCGCTCGCCCAGCTCGCCGAGGTCGGCCGCCGCCCGGTCGATGCCGCCCAGCGATTCGGGCGCCACGTTGCTGCAGATCATCAGGAGATCGCAGCCGAGTTCCTGCATGACGTCGAACTTGCGCTCGGCCCGGGCGAAGGCGCGCTCGCGCTGGACGCCCGGCATGCCCTCGAAGTCGCGGAACGGCTGCAGGGTGACGATGTCGAGGCCGAGCTCGGCGCAGGCCTTGCGGACGTCGGACGGCGTGCCGTTGAAGGTGACGAGGTCGTTCTCGAAGATCTCCACCGCGTCGAACCTGGCGGCGGCGATGGCTTCCAGCTTCTCGTCCAATGTGCCGCTGAGGGAGACTGTCGCGATCGAGGTCTTCATCGACTTCACCCCTGGATTGCCGTTTCGCTCACTGACCGCCCGGCCATTCGTCGAGCGGCGCGACGGGGGCGATGCCGCGCCGGTCCCTCACTGCGGCCCCACTCGCAGCGGCTCCGGCAACGACTCGGGCAGCTTGCCGACCAGATGGACTGCCGCCTGCATGGCCACGATGTAGCCGTAGGGCCCCAGGCCGCAGATCACCGCCTTGGCCGCGGCCGACAGCTTGGAATGCCGGTGCAGCTCGTCGCGCGCATGGATGTTGGAGATGTGCAGCTCGATGATCGGCCCGTCGAAGATCTTGAAGGCGTCGAACAGCGCCACCGAGGTGAACGAATAGGCCGCCGGGTTGACGATGATCGCGTCGGCCGCACCGCGCGCCGACTGGATCAGCTCCACCATCTCGCCCTCGTGGTTGGACTGATGGCAGGCGAGCGAGACGCCGAGATGGTCGGCGAACTGTCGGCAGCTCGCCTCGATGGCGGCGAGGGTCGTCGAGCCGTAGATGTGCGGCTCGCGCACGCCCAGCAGGTTGAGATTGGGGCCGTTGATGATCATCAGGCGTGTCGTCATGGCGTTTCCCTTCAGTCGGCTGCGGCGGAGGTGCGGTCGCGCTCGGCCGCCGCCTGGGCAAAGGCCGCATGCAGGCGCGCGACGTCGGGGGTGAGGCCGGTGAACAGCCGGAAGGCCTCGACCGCCTGGTGCACGCACATGCCGGCGCCGCCCATCACCCGGGCGCCGCGCGCGGCGGCGGCCTTCACGAGCTCGGTCTCGAGCGGGCTGTAGATCACGTCCGCCACCCAGTGGCGCGCCTCGACCGAGCCGGCGGAGACCGGCATGCCGGGCAGTCCTGTCATGCCGACCGGCGTGGCGTTGACCAGGCCCGCCGCGCCCGCAAGGGCCGACGCCGGATCGTGCTCGATGCGGCAGCACTGCGCGCCGTGATGGGCGGCGAGCGCCGAGACCAGGCCGGCCGCCTGGGCCTCGCTCCGGTCGCTCACCAGCAGGGTTTTCAGGCCGAGGTCGAACAGGGCAAAGGCCACGGCCCGGCCGGCGCCGCCGGCGCCGACCAGGATCGCGGTCTGGCCGGCCACGGAGCCGCGGCCGAGCCTTTCCTCGAAGTTGCGCCGGAAGCCGATGCGGTCGGTGTTGTAGCCCGCGGTGGCGCCGTCGCGGCCGATGGTGACGGTGTTGACCGCGCCGATCTGGCGGGCCTCGGCCGAGACCTCGTCGAGCAGGGCGAGAACCTTTTCCTTGAACGGATAGGTGACGTTCACGCCGGCAAAGCCCGCGGTGCGGGCGGCGGCGAGCAGCTCGGCGAGGCCGCGGCCGGCCAGCCGTTCGACGTCCATGAGATGGTAGTGGCCGCGACAGCCCGAGGCGGCGCAGAAATCGTCGAACAGCGCCGGCGACAGCGAGCGCTGGATGTTGGCGCCGATCAGGCCGACCAGGTGCGTCCTCTTCATCGTCAGCCCTTGTAGCCGATCAGCCGGGGCAGCCAGAGCACGGTTTCCGGCAGGCAGGTGATGAGGGCAAGCGAGGCGACCATGACGATCATGAAGGGAAAGGCCTCGCGCACGATGGCGATCAGCGGGGTCTTGGTCATGTTGGCGACGACGAACAGCAGCAGGCCGTAGGGCGGCGTGATCAGGCCGATCATGATGTTGACGACCACGACCACGCCGAAATGCACCAGGTCGATGCCCAGCGCCCGCGCCGTGGGGATGAAGATCGGGACGATGACCAGAAGGATGGTGCTGCCCTCCAGCAGGCAGCCCAGGATCAGCAGGATCGCGTTCACCAGCAACAGAAAACCGAGCGGTGTCAGATGATATCCGGCGATGAAGGCGCTGAGCGACTGCGGGATGTTCTCGATGGTGACCACGTAATTGAACACCAGCGCGCCGCCGATCAGGATGCCGACCGACGTGGTCGCCTTGGCGCTCGACAGGATCGCCCGGTAGAGCTGGGCGAAGGAGATCGACCGGTAGAGCAGCGTCGAGGCGAGCAGCGCATAGGCCGCGGCGGCGGCGGCCCCTTCCGTCGGCGTCATCACGCCGCCATAGATGCCGAACAGCAGGATGACCGGCAGCATCAGCGCGGGAAAGGCGCTGAGCGTGATGCGCGGCACCTCGCGCAGAGGCACCGGCTTCTCCGTCGGATAGTTGCGGCGCCGGGCGATGAAGGAGTTCATCGCCATCAGCACCACGCCGATCATCAGGCCGGGCACCACGCCGCCCAGGAACAGGTAGCCGATCGAGGCATCCGAAATCAGCGCATAGAGCACCATGGGGATCGACGGCGGGATGATCGGCCCGATGACCGCGGCGGAGGCGGTGATGGCGGCGGCGTAGGCGACGGGGTATTTGCCGTCGCGCGTCATCATGCCGATGATGATGCGGCCGATGCCGACGGCATCGGCGATGGCCGATCCCGACATGCCGGCGAAGATGACGTTGGACACGATGTTGACGTGGCCGAGGCCGCCGCGGAACCGGCCGACCAGCACCTGGCAGAAGCGCAGCAGGCGGTCGGTCATGGTGCCGACATTCATCAGGTCGGCGGCGAGGATGAACAGCGGCACGGCGAGCAGCACGTAGCTGTTGAACAGCCCGTTGAGGAGCTGTTCGGCGGCGGTGCCGAGGTCCTGGCCGACGACGAGCAGGTAGAGGATCGAGGCCGCGATCATCGAATGGCCGATCGGCAGGCCGAGCGCGGAGAGGAAGATGATCGTGATGACCGCGATGGCGAACGGACTCGGCATCATTCCGCCGGATCCCGGCCGCGCAGCGCGTTCCAGGCGAGCCAGCCGTAGCGGACGATGCAGCCCGCCGCGAACAGGATGTAGATCGAATAGAGCCAGCTCATCGGCACCTGGAGGTAGGCCGCGCGTTCCACCTTCATGAAGGCGACGTAGTTCCACGACGCCGGCAGGGCGATGGCGTAGAGGACGACCAGGACGACACCCGTGACCACGACGAAGGCGCGCCGCACCCGGGCGGGGACGGCGCCGTAGAGGATGTCGAAGCGGATTTCCTCCTTGTCCTTCAGGACGAAGGCCGCGCCCCACAGCACGACCCAGAGCCAGGTGAGCACGCTCACCTCGGAGGTCCAGCCGACCGGCCAGTTGAACACGTAGCGGAACACGATCTGGATGATGAACGAGCCGAACATCACGGCGAGCAGCAGCACGGCCACGTCCTCGGCGCGCCGCCGCAGCCATCGGCCGATGCGGTAGGGCTCCATCCCTGCCTCCGGGGAAAGCGCTACGTCACTGGATCGCGTTGATGCGTTCCAGCGCCCCCTTCGGCCAGTCCTTGCCGTATTTGTCGAGGTACATCTTCTGGGCATGAGCTGCGGAATGCGGCGACGTCCGGCGTATAGATCTTCTTGCCCTGCGCCTTGAAGAAGTCGACGACGTCCTTTTCCTGCGCCTGGAACTTGGCCGTGCAGTCGTCGATCGCCTTCTCCGCGGCGGCCCGGAAGGTCGCCTGCTGGGCGGGTTTCATGGCGTCCCAGACCTTCGACGTGACCGCCATCACGTCATAGCCGATGACGTGGCTGGTCAGGACGAACTGCGTGGTCACTTCGTAGAATTTCATCAGCCTGCTGGCGACCAGGGGATTGTCCTGGCCGTCGATCGCGCCGCTCTGCAGGGCGGTGTAGACCTCGGCAAAGGCGACCGGGGTCGGGTTGGCGCCGATCGATTCGCCCAGGAACTGCCAGAACTCGCCCGGCGGCATGCGCAGCTTGATGCCGGCCATGTCGGCGGGCGTGGTGATCTTCCTGTCGGGCTTGAGGTTGACCTGGCGCGTGCCGAAATAGACCGGCGCGATGATCTGGATGCCGAGCTGGTCCTTGGCCAGCTTGATCATCTCGCCGCCGACGTCGCTCCTGAACGTCTTCTTGAGATGGTCGGCGTCGCGGAACAGGTAGGCCGAGGTCATGATCGACCAGGCCGGCACCTGCTTGGAGATGTCGGCCGGGGCGAGGTTGCACATCTCGAGATTGCCGCGCTGCATGGCGACCAGCTCGGTACCCTGCTTGAAGAGCGTGCTGTTGAGGAACAGCTCGAGGTCGAAGTCGCCCTTGATGGCTTGCCCGAGGTCCTTGTAGGCCTCGGCGCGCAGGTCCTGGTCGGTGAAGGCGGCGGACAGGCGCAGCTTCGGCCGCGCCTGTCCGCCGGCCGGAAGGGCCGATCCGAGGGCGACCAGCGAGGCGCCGCCGGCCACGAGTCCACGACGATTGATCGATCGCATGCCTGTTTCCTCCAGTGATTTCTTGTCAGCCCGATCGGCGATCATCGAAGATTGTACGAACTAGTACGTTTGTCAAACCTGGACGGTTTGGCTCAGCGCCTGGCGTAGCGCAGGACGATGTCGACGACCTGCTCGCGCCGGGCGGCCAGGGCCTCGGGCGAGGCCATGTCGCGCTTGAAGATGGTGGAGAAGGTGGCGCGGTTGGCGACGTTGAACACGCAGAGCGCGCTGATCGTCATGTGCACCTCGAGCGCGTCGAGGTCGCGCCGGAACACCCCGGCCCGCCGTCCACGCGCCAGCAGGTCCTGCAGCGCGTCGATCACGACGGTGTTCAGCCGGCCGATCGTCCGCGAGCGCGCCATGTGGACGCCGTCCAGGATGTTCTCGTTCATCACCAGGCGCACGAACTCCGGATGGGCGTTCTGGTAGTCGAAGGTGAAGGCGACCAGGGTGGCGAGCGCCTTCTCGGGGGCCAGGCGCTCGAGGTCGAGCGTGGCCTCGGTGCGGCGGATGCTCGAATAGGCCTCCTCGAGCACGGCGAGGTAGAGCCCTTCCTTGCCGCCGAAGTAATAGTAGATCATGCGCTTGCTTGTGCGCGTGCGGCTGGCGATGGCGTCGACCCGCGCCCCGCCATAGCCCTTTTGCGCGAACTCCCGCGTCGCGACCTCGACGATGTTGCGCTTGGTGCCTTCGGGGTCGTTGACCCGCTGGCGCCGGTCGGTCTTCTTGCGCGGCGCTGTCGACGTCGTTCTCAATCGCCTAGGCATCCTTGGAACTTACGCCGGCCTCGGCGAAGGTCGCCATGCCGTTGTGGCAGGCGGCAGCCGCCTTCAGGAGTGGCACGGCCAGTGCCGCGGCCGAGGCCTCGCCCAGCCGCATGTCCATCTCGAGCAACGGCCGCTGGCCGATCGCCTGCAGCAGCCGCGCTATGGCCGGGCTCGGCCGAGCGATGGGCGACCAGGCAATGGTCGAGCGCATGGCGGTCGATGGCGAAGAGAACGGCCGCCGCCGCGGTGCAGGCATAGCCGTCGAGCAGCACCGGCACGCGGCCCATGCGGGCGGCGACAACGGCGCCGGCGATGGCGGCCAGCTCCTCGCCGCCCACCGCCGCCAGCAAGGCGAGCGGATCGTGTGCGGCGATCGCCTGCCTGTGATGCGCCAGCGCCGCGTCGATGACGGTGATCTTGTGGGCGAGGGCGGCGCCCTTCACGCCGGTGCCCGGCCCGGCCCAGTCGGCGCCGGTGCCGCCGAACAGAGCGGCGCATAGCGTGGCCGCCGTCGTGGTGTTGGCGATGCCCATTTCGCCCAGGCACATCACGTCGATGCCGGGCTCGACAGCCATCATGCCGTAGGCCATGGCGTTGGCCGCGCGCTCCTCGTCCATCGCCGGGCCCTTGGCTGAAATCGCCGGTCGGATGGTCGAGGTCGAGTTCGTAGATGCGGAGGTCGGCGTCGATCGCCGCGGCGAGCTGGTTGATGGCCGCCCCGCCGGCCAGGAAGTTCTTCACCATCTGCCCGGTGACCGCGGACGGATAGGCCGACACGCCGCTGCGCCGCCACGCCGTGGGTGCCGGCGAAGACCGCGATGCGCGGCCGCTCGACCCGCGGGCTGGCGCGGCCCTGCCAGGCCGCCAGCCATTCGGCGATCTCCTCCAGCCGGCCGAGCGAGCCCGGCGGCTTGGTGAGCTCGGCCTGGCGGCGCACCACCTCGGTTTTGGCCGCAAGGTCGGGTCCCGGCAGGTCGCGCAGGATGCGGCGCATTTCGTCGAAAGTGGCGGCCACGAAAGTTTGAGACTGGGCGTTCATTGCGGGCGCGGACCATCCTATATTCAGCCTATCATGGCCAGTCCCCCCGCATGACCAATCCCAATTCGCCCGTCAGCGGCCGCCCGTCCTCCTTCGACGAGTGGCTGCAGGCCTTCAAGGAACAAGCCTCCTTCTTCACCGGGCTCAAGCTCGATGTCGGCGCGCCGCGCTGGCAGTTGGCCGACGTGCTGCCCGTGCTGCCTGTCATCGGCGCGGCGGTTGGGCTCGCGGCGGGGCTGGTCTTCGCCGTCGCCCGCGGCCTTGCCGGGCCGGGCTGGCTCGCCGGCGTGCTGGCGGTGGGCGCCGCGATCGTGATCACGCGTGCGCTGCATGAAGACGGTCTCGCCGACACCGCCGACGGGCTGGGGCCGCATGCGCTGGAGCCGGCGCGGCGGCTCGAGATCATGCGCGACAGCCGCAACGGCACGTTCGGCGTGCTGGCGCTCGCTCTGTCCGTGCTGGTCAAGGTGGCCTGCCTGGCGCAGTTCAGCGGCGCCACCGGGCTGGTCGTGCTGATCGCCGCACACGCTCTGTCGCGCGCGGTGATCGCCTATCCGCTGCTCGCCTTCTCACCGGTGCACGGCGACGGGCTGGGCGCCCAGGCCGGCAAGCCGACCGACAACGACGTCTGGCTCACCATCGGGCTCGGCGCCGCGCTCGCTTTCCTGCTGCTGCTGGCCAAGGGCTTCTTCGTCGCCCTCCTGGCGCCGCTCGCCGCCATGGCCGCCGCCTGGGGCGCCTCGCACTGGATCGCCAACCGCATCGGCGGCTACACCGGCGACACGCTTGGGCGCCGTCCAGCAGAAGGCCGAGATCGCCTTTCTCGTGGTGGCGGCGGTCTTCATCACCCACTAAGAATTCAGCTTATGACGTTATCGAGCTCCTCTCCCCAGCCAGGGGGAGAGGTTGGGTGAGGGGGCGGCGCACGGTGTAACCCCCTCACCTCAGCCTCTCCCCCTGGCGGGGAGAGGAACATGAAGAAAGGAAGACAGACAGCATGGCGACGGGCGCCAAGATCACGGGACAGATCACGCGGTGGTGGTGGGTGCGGCATGCGCCGGTGCCCAACCCCGAGGCGCGCTGCTACGGCCAGTCCGACAAGGACTGCGACGTGAGCAACCGGGCGCTGTTCGAGCACCAGGCCAGGCTGCTGCCCCGGGGCGCCGTCTGGTATGCCTCGAACCTCTTGCGGGCGCGCAAGACCGCCGAGCATCTCGCCAGGGCGGGCGCCGACATGGACAGGCTCCACATCGACCCCGATCTCGCCGAGCAGCATTTCGGCGAATGGCAGGGCCTGACCTATGTCGAGATCGCCGAGAAGCGCGCCAACAACCACCTGTTCTGGCTCGGTCCACCCGAGTATCGCCCGCCCGGCGGCGAGAGTTTCGTCGACCTGCAGGGCCGCACGGTGCGCAGCATCGATCGGCTGACCGAGGCGCATCGCGGCCGCGACATCGTGGCGACGGCGCATGGCGGCACGATCCGTGCCGCACTGGCGCATGCCTTCGGCCTCCATCCCGAGGCGGCGGTGCGCTTCGAGATCGACAATGTCTCGCTCACCTTGATCGAGCATTTCGAACAGGCCGATCCGGCGCATGCCTGGCGCGTGGCGTTCGTGAACTACATGCCGCGCGAACTCGTCGTGGCCAAGGCGGCGGCGCTCGCATGAAAAGCAAAGCCGAACTCGCGGCGGAACAGGCCGCGTTCTGGAACGGCCCGGGCGGACAGGGCTGGCTCGCCTCCTACCACCAGCGCATCGAGCGTTCGATCGCCGATCTCGGCAAGGACGTCCTGGCTGCCGCCGCCGCCCGGCCGGGGGAGCACGTCATCGATATCGGCTGCGGCATGGGCGGCACGACGGCGGATCTGGCGCGCGCGGTCGGCCCGAACGGCCATGTGCTGGGCGTCGACATTTCCGAGCCGCTGGTCGAAGCGGCGCGATCGCATCGGGTCGACAATGCGACCTTCGTCGTCGGCGACGCGGTCACCTATCCCTTCAAGGCGGCGACCTACGATCTCGTCTTCTCGCGCTTCGGCGTCATGTTCTTCGGCGACCCGGTCGCGGCGTTCAAAAATCTGCGGCACGCGCTCAAGCCTGCGGGACGGCTGGTCTTCCTGTGCTGGCGCACGCCGCAGGAGAATCCCTGGGGTCTTGTCCCGCTGCGTGCCGCCGCCCCCTTCCTGCCGCCGATGCCGCGACCTGGGCCGGAGGATCCCGGCCAGTATTCCTTCGGCGATCGCGCCAGGGTCGAGCGCATCTTGAGGGACGCGGGCTTCGGCACGCCCGACATCGAGCCGCTCGATCGGCCGATCTGGATGGGAAACACGGCGGCCGAGGTGGCCGAAAACACCGGCCGCTTCGGCCCGCTGGCGCGGGCCTTCGCCGACGCCGGACCGGCCGAGGTCGAGAAGGCGAAGGCGGCGATCGCCGCGGTGCTGGCGCCGCACCAGGGCCCGGACGGCGTGGCCCTGCCGGGCGCCTGCTGGCTGGTGCGCGCGTCCGTCGGCTGATGAGCGTCGGCTGATGGAGCACATCGCAAGCTTTCCGCTGCCGCCGGTCACGCTCGTGCTGGGCGGCGCGCGTTCGGGCAAGAGCACGCACGCCGAAAAGCTCGCCACCGGCAGCCTGTTTGGCGCAGCGCCCCAGCCGGCGGTCTATGTCGCCACGGCCGAGGCGGGCGACGTCGAGATGGCGACCCGCATCATGGCCCATCGCAGCCGCCGCGGCGCCGGCTGGACCACCATCGAGGAGCCGCTGAAGCTCGCCGAGGCGCTCGAGGCGGCGGCGGTGCACGGCCGGCCGGTGCTGGTCGATTGTCTCACCCTCTGGCTTTCCAACCTGATGCAGGCCGGGGCCGACATCGACCAGGCCACCGACGAGCTGGTCGGGACCCTCGAAAACTACAAGTCGCCGGTGGTTTTCGTGAGCAACGAAGTCGGTCTCGGCCTCGTGCCCGAGACGCCGCTGGGCCGCGCCTTCCGCGATTTGCAGGGCCGGCTCAACATGCGGGTCGCGGCGCGCGCCGACCGGGTGATCCTGATGGCCGCCGGCCTGCCCCTCACGATGAAGGACCGGCCCTCTCATGTTCCTCTCCCCCGCTAGGGGGAGAGGCTAGGTGAGGGGGAATCGACGGGCATAGCCCCCTCACCCAACCTCTTCCCT